>OZ242290.1:0-1905000 GCA_965207725.1 Leptonemataceae bacterium
CAAGAGTCGCTCAGTAGCTCTTCCTGAAGCTACCGAGGATTATCTCAATTCAATCCATCATTTGGCTGGTTTGCCCGATTATTGGACGATCAATGTGAGCTCGCCAAATACACCACAACTGCACGAGATGATGACAATCAGTCGCTTGAGCGATTTGCTCAAAAAAATAAAAGAAAAATTGACCGATAAATCGAAAATTTTTGTAAAACTAGCACCCAACCTGAAATCTCAACACGTTGAGGACATTATTGAACTACTGATTGACTTAAAAATCGATGGAATCATTCTAACCAATACTCAACCGTTTAATTCTACAAAAAATGGGAAAAAAATTATTGGCGGAATATCTGGACAACCAATAAGGAAACAAAGCACAGAACTCATTCGTTTTTGTTTTCCGCGATGTAGAAATAAACTGATTATTGTCGGTGTAGGTGGAATTATGGATGGGCCCTCTGCGCTTGAAAAAATTTTTGCAGGAGCATCACTGCTCCAGATTTATACTGGTTTGATTTACCAAGGACCCTATCTAGCGTTTAAAATTGCGAAGTACATAGAAGAATTTCTGCGCAAAGAAAACTGTGTTATCAAAGACATTATCGGGACAAAAGCCCACCATTGATTTAGCCAACAAAATGCCCTACTCATATTGAATTGCTGGTAAATCTCACCCGATTCACTCACTCTTGATCAAAAGTAAAAAATCAATCACTAGAAATAAACTCAATTACCGCACTGATGCTCAAAGATACGTAACAAAACCTGAATAATCCGCCGGTAATTTTTTTCTCTACTATCATGAAAATCTCAAATTAAAAATCCTTGACACAATGATAATCCTCAGCCACGTTAGCTATAATCTTACAGATAAAGGAGATTAACTAATGACACTAAAAATTGGCGATGACGCCCCTGACTTTACTGCAGAAACCACAGAAGGCACCATTCACTTTCATGAATGGCTTAGCGATAGCTGGGGAGTTCTATTCTCTCATCCAGCAGACTTTACCCCTATATGTACCACAGAGCTTGGAGCTGCTGCGAACATTAAACACGAATTCGATCAAAGAAATGTGAAAATCATTGGATTGTCGGTCAACGATTTGGCTAGTCATCGGGATTGGATTAAGGATATCAATGAAACGCAAAATACAACGGTAAATTTTCCGTTAATTGCCGATCCAGATAGAAAAATTGCCATACTTTACGGGATGGTGAGTGCTGATGCACCCAATACTCAGACGGTAAGAAATGTATTTGTTATCGATCCGAGTAAGAAAATTAAAATAACCCTAGCATATCCTCCATCTACTGGCAGGAATTTTGCAGAGCTGTTACGCTCTATTGACTCTTTGCAGTTAACCGCAAATTACAGCGTAGGTACCCCAGTAAATTGGCAACAAGGAGAGGATGTCATTATCGTACCAACGGTATCAAATGAAGAGGCAGAAAAGAAATTCCCTAAAGGTTTTCGGGCAATAAAACCCTACTTACGAGTAACACCGCAACCAGATCGTTAGATTTGGCAGTGCCTGCAAAGATATCGGCGCACGCTTGGGCAATCAGTCGAAGCGCTCGCGTCGATCTATGTGGGTGAGTATTTATTTGGCTAAAAAAAAGAAGAGCCTGCCTTGGAGAGGAAAAATCCTCGCATTTTACCAAAGATCTTGCATTGCGGCAAGTAAACGCTGATATCCAGTCAGAAATTGCCAGCGAGATAGCTGTCGATCGTCAATCGTTCTTGATTTGCAAGGCTGATTAGTGCTTGCTTGGGTTACCTTTAATGAAAGTACCGACTGAAATCCATAATGTTTGGCCACTTTCTTTGCCAGCTTTTGATGAATCGATGAAATCACCGGTAATAAAAAAACACGATGATTTAGCAGATATCTGCTCTCAAACAGACTTTGCCCAAAATAGGTGATAAAATATTGGCTTTTCAACATTGCTAGAAAATAGCGAAACGAGCTCAGCCGCGGGGAATACTGTAATTTTACACCAAGCTTGAGCACCTCTGCTGGAGAATTGAAGTGAAAAAAATTATTTGGATAACTCGCAAAAGGTGAAAAATCACCGATAATCCGCACTCGGTTGACCTGAGAGTTTTCGAGCAAGTAGCGAGATAAGTTAAAAATCTTACGCCCACTAGTCGCTGATGGGCGCAGAGATCCGCCATAAATCACCATATCTCGGCAAAAAAATTTTGTCAGCAGGGTCATCTCAAGAATATCTCGAAAACAGCGAAAAAAAAATAGCAGTGGATGAATCAGGAGATTTTTTTTTCTACGAATCTGAGAAGCATGCTGTAGTACATTGTAAAAATGCAACGGATACTTCACTTTTTTTGTGATCCCATGGAGGGAGAAACGTTCAGCAAAGATATTGTCAATGGCGAGGACTGGACATTTTTGGGCAAAAACTTGAGGATCTTGATCGCGCACATCCAATATAAGAAGATCGGCTTTCTTATGAAAATGAGTAATCTTTTGTGATACAGCGATCAACTCAAGTCGATGATGAAAATAGCAGGGATTCATTTTCAAAAACCAAAAAAACAGCCGCATTCTCTCCCAATGTCCACTGCCCTGCCCGTCAATTTTACTAGCAAAGATGAGAATTGTCTTTTTCTGCTGGCTAAATAATGGCAAAAATGGATAATCCCGAATCATATATTATCGATGGTGGAAAAATTTTAGAAAATCTCCTTACTTTTCTGATAAAGCTTGAGTATGTCTTTGTAGTCAAAATGAGGGGGTAAATGGCAAAAAACCCGCAGGAGCCGCTGATAGTCCGCCATCGTATCCAAGGTTAATCGGGGAGGATACGCCGATTTATGCGGTACCTCACCATAGTCTTCCTGATGCACTGCAAAAATTTGAGGATTTTCTTTAATATGCAGGGTTACATGCTCACGATGAGCGGCAGTAGCACAAACAGCATCGCTTTCTAATGCATTTCGTGAAACACATTCTGCCTGACAACCTAATGGCAAATTTGAAAATGAAAACAAATCCTTGGAAAGACTCTGAAATTTATGAATGCTCTTTTGAATGATCTTGGGGTCGACACAAGGATTATCACAACAAGCGCGAATAATCAGATCCAAGTCAAAGAATCGTGCGGCAGACCGATACCGTTCTCTGACATTCTCATGAGATCCGCAGAAAAAATCCCAGTGATAATGAGTGCAAATTTCTCGTAAATACTCATCATCCTGAGGAATCAACAGAATTACGGGAATCTTGCCATCTACTTGCGATAATCGATAGTGCACCTCTTCTATGACCGTTTTGCCGTGAGGTAAGGTCAAGAGAATCTTGCCGGGTAAACGATGGGAGCCAGTGCGGGCTTGTAAGAGAATTGCTTTTTTCATCGATCAAGAGCGCTAGTGAATTGAGTAATCAGGGCAAAGGTCACAAAATGGAGAGTGAATTTTTACTTGACATTCAGAGTAAAGAAATCGATTTTCTGGATGGATGAAGAAAGAGAGCGGAGTTATTTTCTTTGATGATCAATGTATCTTCTGTAATTATTGGGTACGCTGGCTGGTTCACAGAGATTCTAAAAAAATCTTTTATTTTTCACCGATTGGCAGCAAGCAGTTTTTAAGTCTCAGGCACGATTCAAGAAAAAACGATCAAATCACTTTTGTTTATGCAAACCGCTCTTACTTTGGTTTTCAAGCGATTCAAAAAATTATCTCACAATTACAAGGCAATGTTGGGTTTGGATACAGAATCATTGCACATATTCCCCAAGTTCTGGGGCAGGCCGGCTATCTCATTGTAGCCCGTAGCCGTAATCTATTTTTTAGAAAGCATCGTTTTTGCAAGAGAGAAGAAAAAATCTCAGAGCGCATTGTGCGAGATGACGCCCAGATGGTGGAATTGGTAGACACGCAAGTTTGAGGGACTTGTGCCAGAAATGGTGTGGGGGTTCAAATCCCCCTTTGGGCAAAAGACCATGGTAATCGATAGAAAAACCGGTAAAGAACTTTCACATTACTGATTAAGGCCGACGATATACATATATCATTTGGAAATGAAAAATCTTAGTATTATCGGCTTGATTATTAGCTTATTCTTGTATCATCTCACCTGCCAAGAAATTGAGACTTATAAGGGTCAGTTTCTATGGGCGCAAATGGGGAAAGATGAAAATAAAATAATACCCGACAAATTTCTCCAACCAAAACAATACTATAACTTGCGCCAACCCCTCAGTTTTAATGCCTATGAGTATATTTTTTGGATTTATCAGTTTACCGATGGTACACCAATCCGGAGGACAGATCCACTCTCTGCCTCGCCAACATTATTTTTTAATAATGTTTTTAACTTAAAAACACGATCTTTGCCTATTCAGGAATACCAAAAAAAATTAAAATTAGATTTTACCTCTGCTGAGTATCCTATTTTACGAGATCGCTTGCAAGTGCTTGCACCCGGGCGTTATCAATTGCAAATCGGCTACAAAAATCAGATGATCGACAGTACCGAGTTTTCTATTCGTGTACCAGTAAGAGAACCGCCACCAAACAATGATTCATTCTAACGAAAGCCCGACACAGACAATTTTTTTTGGTGATATTTTGGTTTTCGTATCGACCTATCCGAGCAAGAGTATTGCCCGAGGAACGGAGGAAAAAAAAATTGAAGAATAATCCACCACTTCTTGTCCTTGACCTTAGTCGTATTTTGGCAGGGCCATTGTGCAGTATGTATCTGGGGGATTTAGGCGCTCAAGTTATTAAAGTCGAATCTTTTGCTGGCGATGATACCCGGACATGGGGACCGCCGTTTTTTTTTGGTGAAAAGGAAAATACAAAAGGTGAATCGGCCTACTTCCTTAGTATCAACCGAAACAAGAAATCTTTGGCAGTCGATTTACGGAGTAAAGATGGACAAGAAATTGTCCAAGCACTCGCCAACAAGGCCGATGTTATTATTGAGAATTTTAAGGTTGGTTCTTTAACCAAGTTTGGCTTGGATTATCCGACCGTGCAAAAAAAGAATAAGGGAATCGTATATTGTTCGATTTCTGGCTACGGTCAATTTGGACCAGAAGCACTGACACCCGGGTATGATTTTATTGTGCAGGGTGAGTCTGGGCTCATGTCGATTACTGGTGAAGTTGGTGGAGATTCTATGAAAACTGGTGTTGCGATCAGCGATGTGGTTACTGGATATAACGCCTGCATTGCCATTCTCATGGCTTTATTTCGCCGACAGCTTAACGGATGCGGCGATTACATCGATGTTTCTCTACTCGATTGCTCTTTAGCAGCATTGGTCAACGTCGCCAGCAATGTTTTGATCAGCCAAAGACCGGCGCAAAAATTTGGCAATGATCACCCTAATATTGTTCCCTACGGCACATTTACGGCTCAGGATCAGAGTTTTAACATTGCAATTGGTAACGATCGACAGTTCGCAGATTTTGCCCAATTGGTCGGCAAAAGCAAGTGGACTGCAGCCGATCAATATGCAACGAATCAGCAACGAGTGATCAAGAGAAAAGAATTGATCGCAAAAATCAATCAAGAGCTCAAAAAAAAACCTGCTGATTATTGGATAAAGAAACTAAAAGCAGTAAACATACCTACTAGTTTGGTTTATTCGGTTGCAGAAACCTTGGAAATGTCACAAATCCTCGCAAGAAAAATGACTACCATTGTAGACCACCCTTGGGGAAAATTACCGCTATTAGCCTCACCTCTGAACTTCAAGAATCAACCGATCAACGAGCCATATGCCCCCCCTCCCCTGTTAGGACAACACAGCTGCGAACTCATCAAAAAATACCTTGACCGCAAGCAAGAACAGATTAATCGATATCTTCAAGAAAAAGTGATATATCAGAATCCAATGACAGCTGTAAAAAATCAGAGGACTGACAAATCCTAGCCGATATGAGAAAATTCCAAAAATTTTCCAACGATCTCCCTACCTGTAACTCAAAGCGATTAGCCAAATTTGAGGTGAGCAGTGAATAAAATATATTGACTCAATAGCGAATTCTTATGATATTGTCTGTATGAAGATGAAATATTTACATACGATGGTTCGCGTCAAGAATCTTGAGCAATCATTAGATTTCTACTGTAAAAAACTAGATTTGATTGAATTGAGAAGAATTGAAAAAGAACAAGATCGATTTACTCTGGTTTTTTTATCTGCTCCTGATGATCTAGAGCAAACAAAGCTAACAAAGGCTCCACTGCTCGTGCTCACCTACAACTGGGATACGGAAGATTATACCAGTGGCAGAAATTTTGGTCATCTGGCTTATCTTGTCTCAGATATTTACCAGAAATGCGAAGATTTACAAAAGGCTGGAGTAATCATTCATCGGCCGCCGTGCGATGGACATATGGCATTTATCAAAAGCCCGGACAACATTTCGATTGGAATCCTGCAGCAGGGCGATCCTCTGCCTATAAAAGAACCTTGGAGTTCGATGAAGAACAGCGGTGAAACTTGGTAGGATGCTGTCAGGCATAGGGATGACAGTCACGATAGATTTTCCTTAAACGAATCTTTAAAACAGCTGCGAACTCATCAAAAAATACCTTGACCGCAAGCAAGAACAGATTAATCGATATCTCCAAGAAAAAGTGATATATCAGAATCCAATCGCAGCTGTAAAAAGTCAGAACATTGACAAATCTTAGCCGATATGAGAAAATTCTGAAAATTTTCCAACAATCTCCCTACCTGTAACTCAAAGCGATTACCCAAACTCAAGGTGATCAGTGAATAAAATGTATTGACTCGATAGCAAATTCTCGTGATATTTTATGTATGAAGATAAAATATTTACATACGATGGTTCGCGTCAAGAATCTTGAGCAATCATTAGATTTCTATTGTGAAAACCTCGGTTTAATTGAATTGAGAAGAATTGAAAACAAGCAAGGTCGGTTTACTCTGGTTTTTTTATCTGCACCTGATGATCTAGAGCAAGCAAAGGCAAAAAAGGCTCCACTGCTCGAGCTCACCTACAACTGGAATACAGAAGAATATCCCAGTGGCAGAAATTTTGGTCATCTGGCTTATCTTGTCTCAGATATCTACCAGAAATGCGAAGATTTACAAAAGGCTGGAGTAATCATTCATCGGCCGCCGCGCGATGGGCATATGGCATTTATCAAGAGCCCGGACAACATTTCGATTGAACTCCTGCAGCAGGGCGATCCCCTACCCATCAAAGAACCTTGGAGTTCGATGAAGAACAGCGGTGAAACTTGGTAGGATACTGTCAGGCATGGGGATGACAGTCACGATAGATTTGCCTTAAACGACTCTTTGAAACATGGGTATAGACTTGCGTGGTCTGAAGGCTACTGTGTCCCAAAAATTCTTGGATAAAGCGGATATCTGCCCCATTGTTCATTAGATCCGTAGCGAATGAATGACGAAATTTATGCGGGCTGAGGCGTCGCGACAGCGCCAATTTTCTCCCCAACTGAAACAGAACGTGGCGAACACCCCGACTGGTAATCTTTTTGCCCCGCGCATTTAAAAAGAGGGCAGAATCCACTGGTTTCAACAACTTGCGAATCTGTAAATAATGAGCAATCGACTTACAGGCCGATTCATTGAAAAAAACAAAGCGCTCTTTTCGTCCCTTGCCAAAAATCTTGAGCTCCTGAGGAATATTCGGCTGCATATCAGCGACCGTTAAACTGAGGAGTTCACTCACTCTCATCCCGCTGCTATACAAAGTTTCACAAATCGCACGATCACGAATTTTTAAGATTTCTTGGTTTTTTTGCAAACGTATCTTAGTCATTTCCCTGTTGCTTTGCTCGGTCGCAGTTGAAAAGATAATTGCCATATCTTCTTTCGAAGGTATTTGCGGCAACTTGCGCGAAAAACGTGGAACTGGAACATTCTTGGTTGGATCTTCCAAAATTTTGCCATGCTTACAGAGATGCTTAAAAAACATCCGCAACGCAGTTATTTTTCGTGCCTGCGAGCGAGCAGACAAACGACGTTTTTTTTGGAAATCTTGTAATACTCTGTAGCGTAAAAAATTACGAATATTTGCATTTTTTGTTTGTTGCAAGGGAATTTTTTCTCCTGCCAGCCAGTCGCCCAACTCAGCAAGATCTTGCCGATATGCGCGAATCGTGTGCTCTGAATAATCTGCTAGCAGTTGCAAGTCTTCTAAATATTTTGCCATTTCTTCAGAGTATTCAGTATCCATGAGTATATTTTCGTCTTTTTTTGAGATTGTTGCAGTCTTTCTCAAAACCGGTGAGACCAAAAGATGTCAGATATTTTTTACAGACAAAAAAAGAAAAAAAGTAGCGTCTTCAAGAAGATTGCTGCTTGGTCTTACTACTTTAAAATGGGATACCGGGCCTAGACTGAAGTCAAGTACCATTGGATCTCGTGCGGAGTAATCGGTCTTACATAATCCCGGAGCTCATGCTCTTTAATGTTAGTATAAATTTCTTGGACATCTTTGCCAAAATAATGGCGAATAATCTTGGATTTTTTGTAGAGTAAAGTTGCTTCGTACATATGCTGCGGAAATTTCAATCTGCGAGGAATCTTGCGGTTTTGAATCTCACCTTCCGAGGCTTTAGGAGCCTTCACTTTGTTTTCTAGTCCATAGAGTATTCCCATCAAAATTGCAGAAAGCACCCAATACGGATTGGTATCGGCGCCAGCAAGTCGATGCTCAAATCTAGTTACTGGTTCATCATCATCAGACGGAATGCGCACCGAAACCGAGCGATTATTATAACCCCAATTTGCGGCTACTGGAGCGCTAAAATTAGGGACGGTTCTTTTATATGAATTAATATGCGGGCAAAAGATCAAATACGATTCTGCCATCGTTTTTAAGACACCACCAATAATATGGGAACGTTTTTCTGGATCGTTCATTAAGGGAACCTTGTTTTTATCATATACCCCTATATGAACATGGCAACCCGATCCTTCTAAATCTGCTTCTGGCTTGGCCATAAAACTCGCAATGTAACCTTTTTTACGTGCACACCGCCGAATCAAGTATTTAAACATAGTTGCTTCATCAGCTGCGCGAATCCCGCTATTGACATAACGTAGATTTAACTCCATTTGCCCGGGAGAACACTCTGCTAGGGCGCCCTCACAGGCGAACCCCTGAATGTTTATCGTTTCCATGACTTCATCAAGAAAGGGTTTAAATGATGTCATGACATCCATCAAGTACGAATGGTGTTGTGGGTTTACTCGTTGTTGAGTACTAGAAACCCACGGTTTTTGCGGCTTGCCATCTGTACCAAATTTGTTATCAAATAAATAAAACTCGTATTCAAAAGCCACAGTTAAATATATCCCCAATTTCTTGAGACGATTTTCCAACTGGATCAATGTTGCCCGGGGGTTAGCTACGTTTAGTTTATCTTCTTCCCAATCCAAAAGATCAACGATTACTTGCGCAGTATCTTCTTCCCAAGGCGAAAGGGCCAAAGTTCCCGGCACCGGATAACAGATGACATTTGGATCGCCATCCTCAATGACGCTCCCTGCATCATCTGGCATGCTACCGTTCACGGTGGTAATGTAAACCAATTGGGTAAATTTAAAATTGCCGCGATATAGATCTTGCATGATGTCTTTTGTCCCCAAGCGACCACGAATCACTCCATTGATATCGGGAATCAATATCTCAAAATGACGTACTTTCGGATGCTTCTTCATGAAGTCAGCTAACTCTTTGGGATTTGGTGGCGTTGGAACAACGTTGTATACTTGATTCATCTATTTTGACCTTCTTAATTCACTCCTATTGTTTTGGTTTTTTTTTGGGCTGAAATCTGGCTTCTATGCTATCTTATCCTTAAGACGGTAATAGTACATAGCTAAAATGGAAGCAGGTTTGCGAAACCAATCACCTATTGGCAAAGGATAGTGCTTCATCTTGCCAAACACATCCATATAGGAATTCTCCGTATGAGTTGCTTCGGCAAGCAACTTACCAACCGCACCAGTAATCGCCACGCCATGCCCAGAGAATCCTTGAGCAAAGTAGATATTTTTTTTGAATCTGCCAATGTGGGGCAAACGTGATGGAGTAATGGCAATATGCCCACCCCACGAGTAATCTATCATAACATCACCTAGTTGCGGAAAGACTTTCTTCATCATTTGTTGCCCACGAGCTTTCAGTTCCGGGCTTTGGGCATTATCAAAAAAACTCTCACCCCCACCAAAAATCAATCGATTATCTGCACTCAGACGGAAATAGGTTACTTCGTTATTCCAATCAGAAACGGCTATATTCTGAGCCAGCAAAAATTTCTTGTCTTTGACCGGAGCAGTCGTATTAATAAACGAGCCTAAAGTCATAATCCGTCGATGTAAATATGGAATCAATTGGGCGATATAGGCGTTACATGCGACAATTACCTGCTTTGCTTCAATAGTACCATCTGAAAAAAACAAATGGACTTTATCATTTTTTTGAGTGATTTTTCTTACTCGAGAGTTCTCAAATATTTTCAAACCATACTGTTTTACTGCCGCTTTGGCCAAACCAAGACCATAGTTCAGTGGATGACAATGGCCGTTTCTTTTGTCATATAATCCGGCCTGATACAGCGGACTTTTTATTTCTTCTCTGATGCGATTTTTATCCCAGTACTCAAGCTCATAGTCATAATTCTTTGCCAAGTGCTCGTGGGTAGCCTGCATATCGTCCAGATGCGAAGATTTTTCAGTCACCCCTGCCGAACCGTAGGCAAGGTCACATTCAATTCCATAGCGAGAAATTCTTTCATACATGAGCTCACGTGAACTATACGAGAGATCAAACAATGCTTTGGCCACAGTTTTGCCGACCTGTTTTTCAATGTACGCCATGCCACGATTATAATTGATGAGTATATGCCCGCCGTTACGCCCAGAAGCACCCCAGCAGAGCCGTCGACCGTCGACGAGCACCACCTGATGCCCTAGTTTAGCCAATTCCAGTGCAGCAGAAATACCACAAAAACCACCGCCAATGACCACGGTATCCGTTTTCAGACTTTCGCTGATCGATGGGTACGATTGAGTCGCTGCAAGTGCACTGGTGGCAGCATAATAGGATTTTGGATAATTTTTGGTTTCATACTTGTAAATGGACATATCCTATGTCAAATAAGTGTCTTTATGTATCAGCGTCAAGTATTTGCTCGCACTTTATCAGTAGTAGAAGCACCATACCTCAAACAGCTGATGCCAGCAGGAGCTAGGCGGGTGGTTTAGTTTGCTTGCCTTTTTCTTCAACCAAGCGAAAATAGAGAATCATAATGTAAATAGTCACAGAAAAAAGTTGAATAAATGCAGAAACCCATAAAAACGCATAAAAACTCAAACGAGCACCCAGCTTATTCCACCAATATAAATAGAGAATCCCCAGAAAAATCAAATAGAGCACTGCACCTGCACCAATCATTGCATGCTTTTTGCTCAAAAAAAAGCCAAAAATTGAAATAAACTGAATGGTCACACCATAAGCACAGACAACACTGAGTCGACGGTTACTGAGAGGCTGATACGCGTGCTTTTGTTCGCTTAAAAAGTTGATCCTATTTCGAACTACCTGAAATATCAGGACAATTATCAGAATCAGAAGAAGAAAGAGCAAAATCTGCCCAATTAATGATAGATTCCAGATTGAAGCGAGCCAAACAGAAAAGCGCTTTAAAAGATCGAAAGTACCAGTCAGAATGACCTGCATGAATTCACCGAAAGTAGCAAGGTATCCTTCCATTATAAATTGCGTGTGATATTATCCTAAAACGATCATCAGTGAGTGTAAAGAGGCGTCAACTATTTAAATTTTTTTTCTAGAATCTAGCAACAGAGAGCTGATTGCTGGGGCGTAAAAAAGATTCCAAAAAAACATGGCAACACCTAGTAAACAGATGATTTTTTAGCCACTTCCATTTGTGATTGCACACCTCTGATTTAACAGCTCGATTCGTCTTTGCATAATTTCCATGATTTTTTCATTAATTGGATACTTCTCTATCGACTCCCTTTGCCCAGACATCCTCTTGATCAAATCTCCACAAACAGGGCGAGAAAAACCGAGATATTGACGATCATGCAAAATGATCTTAAAATATTGGATTGATTGGGCAATCTGTTGTTTTCTCATTTGATCACTTTCGACCGATGATATATTTTGTTGATTAATTGGTTTTGTGGCGATGAGAAACACCATTTGATCTATTTTCCTTTGAAAATCATGGTGAGTTTTTTTAAGAATTGAGCTGCCATTGGCGACTACAGGCGATTCAGCAGACCGGTTGCTCATCGCTTTTATTTGATTTTCGCTCAGTAGTATCAATAGACCTCGGTTTTCGAGGCTCTGTCTGGCAGATGCTGGTAGGAGCATCATTTGGTCAGATTTTTTTTGAAGCGATGAGGGGGTAATCTGAGCATTTGTAAAAATAATATCGTAGCGAACTTGCTGATCAAAATAAATTTCCCAGAGATCCTGTGATTTACTCAAATGAGCAATATTTTCCTTCATTATTGCTTGAAATGATTCTTTTGCCGTGGGGGTAAAGTGTGTTTCCTGAAAGGTAAAAACCACATTGCGCGGTTGATCCACAATAAAGTTGATCAATAATGGCACAGCCTGATTTGTATGGCTGGAAAGAAATCCGTTGATTTGTTTGCTACTTATTTCACTGAACTCAGAATCATTGATAATTCCGACGTTCAACGTAAGAACCGCCAGCGAATCTTGCTTGGTCAAGCCACGGTAATCTACTACCAGTCGTTGGCACGAAAAGAAAAAAATACAAATGATTGCGAAAATGGATTTTTTGAACAAGATAACCTAAAAAAAGCCTGGTTATCGAAATTCGTCCACCACTTTGATCAAATTCCTAAAGGAATCTGCTAAGCAGTCTCGACATTGTCCTTGTTGGAATAGTTCTTTTTTTTCCTCACCGCATTCTGTGCAATGATTATCTTTGCCCTGAGTTGATTGATGCATTGTTTTTCTCCTTTTATCAATTTTCGTGGTTACTTTCCCCATCTCTAGTCTTTTCTGCTGTTTTTGTTCAAGGGATTTCTCCTTCATCTTGCGGAAAAATTACGCTTTCATCTATATGAGTCAAAGGGAAAAACCTGTAATTTGCCAGACTCTTTTTTTTTTCTGATAATAGTTTACAGAATTTACTAGACATTTGTATCTCTAAAAATTTGATAACTACTACCAGCTACCATTTAGATCAATATCACTGAGCTAGGAGCCCATTTTACTGTTGATATTTTGGTATTCGCTTTTTATTTGAGAAAATCGATAAAAAAGATGATAATGAGCAGGTAGTAAAGATAACAAAAGTTAATTCCTTGTTTGACGCTCTATTTTGAGTATTATATAGCCGAAATTGTTTGAGCCTGTCAAAAATTGCTTATCTGGAGGAAGATCTCGAGTTTTTTACTCTGATATTTCTCTATAATATCACCTTGACAGAAAAGAAGTCTCAGAAAAGATTTTATTATGGTTACAGATATAGTACGAAAAACGCCTCTCTACGAAAAACACCTTGAAGCAAAGGGAAAAATCATTGACTTTGCTGGTTGGTATATGCCAGTCCGCTATAGTTCCAGTATTCAAGAGCATTTGTTCGTGCGTAACAATGTGGGAATGTTTGACTTAAGTCATATGGGTGAAATCATTGTGCGAGGTAAACAAGCTATTGATCTACTCCAGTATGTGACATGCAACGACATTGGTTTGTTGGTCGACGGACAGATACAGTACAATGTCATCTTAAATGAAAACGGCGGATTAGTAGATGATGTTACCATCTATCGAGTAAACCCAACCGAGTATTTTGTGGTATCCAATGCGGCAAACTATGAGAAAGTCACCGCACATTTACAACGCTATCAGCAGGAAAAAAATTTCACCGCTTGTGAAGTCATAGATCAAAGCGACGACTGGGCGTTAATCGCCATCCAGGGTCCAAAAGCCAACGACTTTATGATCAAGCATTTTAGACCACAAGTCAATGAGATCGCATACTATCATTTCGCTGATTTTGAACAAGGAGATGAGATGATTCGCGTCAGTCGTACTGGCTATACTGGCGAAGATGGTTTTGAAGTCTATACATCTGCAAAGATTGCCAATGAGCTTTGGCAGGAATTTATCCAATT
Organism: Leptonemataceae bacterium; assembly: GCA_965207725.1. Taxonomy (GTDB): domain Bacteria; phylum Spirochaetota; class Leptospiria; order Leptospirales; family Leptonemataceae. The sequence continues at coordinate 14,169 of OZ242290.1, forward strand.
ATCAGATGAAATTATGCCGATTGGGCTGGCAGCTCGAGATAGTCTGCGCATGGAGGTATTTTATCCGCTCTATGGACACGAATTAAACCAAACATTAACCCCAGTAGAATGCAATCTCAAATGGATCGTAAAAGATAAGAAGAGCGACTATTTGGCTAAAAAAAAGATTCTCCTGCAGAAAGCAGACGGCGCAAAAAAACGTGTGGTAGGGTTTCGACTACCGGCAAGAGCAATTGCGCGGGAAGGATATCCAGTACTGAACCCAGAGGGGAACAAGGAAATTGGTCGAGTACTCTCTGGATTATATTCGCCGAGCCTCGAACGAGGCATTGGATCGGCACTGATTCCTATAGAATATGCAAAAAAAAATGAGGTCATCAAAATTAAAATGCGAGATGAAAAGCTCATTGAAGCACAGGTTCATTTTGGTGCATTTGTCGTTGGTGGCATAGCAGCAAAAAAGAAAAATAAAAAGAATTAAACAAGAGAAGAGTTCTTTTTTTTGAGATATGCTCCGATAGCAGCAAAAAAAACGTTTGACAATCAAGAAAAAGAGGTTCAAAAATATAATCCAAAAAAATAATAGTAATCGTGCCTTTATGAATATTGGGCATAAATAAATTAATGGAGAAAAGAGAAGTATGGCAGATAAAATAGAAGAAGGTTGTTGGTATACCAAGGATCACGAATGGGTTAAAAAAACTGAGGACGGCTTGGAAGTTGGAATCAGTGATCACGCACAGGACGCACTTGGCGATATTGTATTTTTCGATGTCAAAGCAATGGGAGAAACTTTAAAGGCTGGTGATAGTTTCGGAGTAATCGAATCGGTGAAGGCAGTGGAAGATCTTTACATGCCAGTTGATGGCACGATTGCTCAAGTCAATGAGGAAGTGAAAAATAATAGTGGTACAATAAATGAGAACCCCTATGAATCTTGGCTGATTAAAATAACTGATTACAGCGAAGACCAGCTCAATAATTTAATGAATGCTGACAAGTATCGTGAGTTTATTGCCGATCAATAGCAGTAATGAATTCAGTTCAGTATCATCGCTTATTACATGATATTGAAAAAAAACAATCCATAGAAAGAAACTCCTTAAGGAGTATTTCTACTTTAAGGAACTGTGATCGTTGGGATGCGGTGAAAGAATTAGGTTACCTCAAATATGAAGGATTGTACATACACTATGACGGTCTACTCGTTCAATATCGAGAGACCATCTACTATTTGCCGCGAAAGATTGTCGACGTACTCCATCCATTTCGCAAATGGACAAAGGACCCTGTCATTACAGTCATCGAACAGAATAAAGGCAAAAAAAAGAAAAATCAATCTGATTTACCAAAAAAACTTTCCCCAGCGTTCAGCAAATGGCAGCTACTCCATGACTCAAAGAATTTGCCCAAACCCAAAAAAAATGAACACACCAATGAATAAAAATTCACTTACACTGTTGGATAGCCGATAGAATCCTTTTTTGATGACTTCAGTGCAAAAAAAAGAAAAAAAAATCCATATTCTTCCCTCGATTGTCACTGGAAAATCCGATGGTCAAGAAAAGACCGTTTCGATTCCAGTGGATTGGTCTGTTATGGCATTGATCCAATCGGATAAAGTGGATTCTCGCGTAAAAAGGCAAGTGATTGGTGCAAGGATCAATCAAAAGTCTGTCGATCTAGACACTCTATTATGCGAAAATGATCGAGTACAACTTTTAACCTATCAAGATCAGTGGGGAAAACAAATTTTTTGGCATAGCTCGGCACATATTTTAGCACAGGCAGTTCTTCGCCTTTATCCACAAGCCTTACCAACGATCGGACCACCGATTGAAGAAGGCTTTTACTATGATTTTGCAAACCTCAAGCTTGTGGAAAGTGATCTAGAAAAAATCGAAGACATGGTCAATCAAATTCTCAAAGAAAAACCTACTTTTAAGAAGAAAGTTTTTAAAAGCAGCAAAGAGGCATTACAAGTTTTTGCACACAACCCTTACAAGTGTGAAATCATTCATAAGATCGATCAAAAAAAAGAACAACTCACTGCCTACCAGCAGGGGGATTTTCTTGATCTCTGTAGAGGGCCCCATCTTTTGCATGCCGATTCGATCAAGAGTTTTAAGGTCCTGAAAACATCTGGTGCCTATTGGCAAGGCGATCAGAGCAAAGAACAACTGACTCGGGTTTATGGAATTTCCTTTGATACGACCAAGGGCAAGTCACAATACCTTCATCAAATAGCCGAAGCAAAAAAAAGAGATCATCGTGTTTTGGCAAAAAAACTGGACCTCTTTAGTTTCAATGATCATTCCCCCGGCATGCCGTTTTTTCACCCTGCTGGTGCCATAATTTTTCGAGAACTGATCCAGTTCTCGCGCCAGCTCCATGAAGACGGCGGATATCAAGAAATTCAAACCCCCCACATGCTCAGGCGATCACTTTGGGAGACATCTGGGCACTGGGACAATTATCAGGAGAATATGTACATCGCCAATGTCTTAGATGAAGGACATTATGCGATTAAGCCCATGAATTGCCCGGGTTGCATGTTATATTATAAAAATAATCAATATAGCCATCGGCAATTTCCATTACGCTTGGCTGAATTTGGGCTCGTCCACCGTCATGAGATGAGTGGTGCTTTGGCAGGTTTATTCCGGGTGCGCTCGTTTCATCAAGACGATGCCCATATATTTTTAACTCGGGAACAAATTAGCGAGGAGATTCATCGTATTGTCGAATTAGCAGATACTCTCTATTCTACTTTTGGTTTAACCTATCACATGGAACTTTCCACACGACCAAGCGAATCGATCGGCAGTTCTGAGGACTGGCAGGTTACTACCCAAGCTCTCCAGCAAGCCCTGCAAGAAGGCGGCAAAGATTATAAAATCAATCCGGGAGATGGTGCCTTTTATGGCCCAAAAATAGATTTCCACATCCGTGATTGCTTGCAACGAACTTGGCAGTGTGGAACCATTCAACTAGATATGTCCCTGCCAGAGAGATTCAAGCTCAGCTACATAAACGAACAAGGCGAAAAAGAGCAGCCGATTGTCATTCATCGGGCAATTCTTGGGTCGGTCGAAAGATTCATGGCAATTGTCTTAGAACATTATAGCGGACGACTCCCGCTGTGGCTCTCTCCCGTGCAGATAAGCTTATTGCCACTCGCAGAAAAGCACATTGAGGGGAGTCAAGAAATTGGCAAACTCTTCCGCCAACATAAGATTCGAGTTGAAATTGACGAGAGCCACGATACCATTGGCAAAAAAATTCGTAATGCCCAAGCAAAACAGAGCAACTATCTGTTGGTAATCGGGGATGCCGAGCTCAGTAGTGACAAACTTTCGGTGCGTAAACGAGAAGACAGAAAAACCCACCAAATTTCACGAAGCAAGTTTCTCGCGATGATTGTCGAAGAAATCAACTTACGGCAAAGCAACTCGACGCTCTAGCGATTATCACCAGAATTATCGACCACTCATTACTTGACTGAGATTTGACTTCAATTTGAATCGCGCAAATAAAAGCCGTTACCCAGCGGGATTATCCCCTGTAAGCGATTTTCAAATAATTCTCGCTGTTGCGCTTTGATTTGATTTTCTCTTGGTGGTGCCCTATCTTCATCTGGTGATTGTTGATAGACTTTATTGAGTGACGGTGGAGGCGGAATTCGATAGGCACCTTGTTCGATGAGTCTTTGACAGCCTTCATTGTTGATCTTAATTTTTGCAAAAATCTCGTGATCAAAAACCCAAAGATCACGCCCCTCTTCTATCGCGTATTCGGCGGTAATCAGGGCGCCACTTTTCTTGGCAGCCTGAATCACATATACCTCCCGAGATAAACCAGCGATCAGACGATTACGGCGAGGAAAATGATACGATCGCCCGATTTCATTGTGCAAGAATTCACTGAGGAGGATGATCGAACCTTTTGACTTTTGAGCCAAATTAAATATAAAATGATTGCCACGTGGGCCACAATGATAGAGCCCTGAACCCAAGACTGCCCAAGTAGGGATTTTCTTTTCTAGAGCAATTTGATGAGTCATGAGATCAACGCCAAAGGCTAGCCCCGAGATTGCACAAATTTTCATTCCTTGTTTACTTTTTTTTAGTTGTTCAAGAGTATATTCAATAACCAATCTACAAAGTGAACTTGCTCGGCGAGTGCCCACCACTGAAATTGTAAATAAGTTTTGTAGAGCAATTTGCTGGCTGAGATATTTGGGGATAGCAAAGAAAAGAACCGGTGGCGGATCATAGATATTTTTTAAGTGATACGGGTAATCTTTATCCCAGATGGATAGATAATGGATATTAAAATCCAAAGTAGACAGGCGAAATTCACTTTTTTTACTCAGAGATTTTGCTTTTTTTTGTGCGAGAATGATTTCACTTGGTAAATAAAAATCACGAATAAATCTTTCTAGGTTATCGATGCTGGTTACTTGCCAACCACCCATACGAAAAATAGATTTACGATAAGGCAAAGCAGCAAGAAAATTTGCTTGCTCAGCGTCCATTAATACACTCACTCTCATGTATAGAGCAAGCGATCAAGGCAATCGTTTCAAATTTAATAGTAAATTGTTAGGGTAGGTAGCAATTTTTACTAGATTGAGCAATATCTGGTTGATTGCTCTCTCATGATGGAGTATTTCTACCAGAAATTTTTGAGCCGACTGGTCTTTTCAAGTGAGCGAACTCATCGTTTGGAGGTGAAACGTGCCGTGATTCAGCTTTGCTCGTAAACAAGAACAGCAAACCAGAGTAATCAAAAATAGGTTTCAACCTCGCGCAGCAAAGTGATCCCATACAATCGTTTGATTTTCTCCTCTATCTCGGTAGCAGCTAGATCGATTTGGGCCGCAGTGCCGCCGTAGTTGACAAACGCCAGAGCATGATTTGGTGAAATTCCAATATTTCCCCAACGCTGCCCCTTTTTGAAGCCAGCCTGCTCGATCAACCAAGCAGCCGCTATTTTATTTTTACCTGAATTTTGGGGAAATGACCGTACTTGTTGATTCTGGATCGCAAAGGTTTTTTCAAGCTGAGAAAACGCTTTTTTATCCAGTATCGGATTGGTGAAAAAAGATCCCAAGGATTTAGAATGAATATCATCCTTGTTTATGAGCATGGATTTTTTGCTACGCAACGAGAGAACCACATCTCTCATTTTCATGAGTATCTCTCTTTGATCCTTCAGAGCTAAAGATCGCCAGTTCTCAATTTTCTGGACAAGCGACGAATCGAGATTCTCTGCCAACTCCGAGTAATTGAGAGAGGGTGGTTCTTGGGGTGAAAGACGAAAATGAACCGCAGTAATCGCATAGTGGTCGCGATTTTTCTTGAAGATGCTATCGCGATAAGCAAATTGACATTGGTCTCGAGAAAACGATTGACTCTGTTGTGAGTTAATCTCCAGACAATCTACCCGCTCAACGCTTGATGCAATTTCTACACCGTAGGCGCCGATGTTTTGAATAGGCACAGCGCCGACTGTACCGGGAATTCCTGACAGACAAACAAATTGACTCAGTCCCATATCGATAGTTTTTAAGACGAGTGCATCCCAAGAATGCCCGGCTTTCACGTGTATCTTAACAGTGGGAGGAGATTCTGTCAGTGCTGATTCCACTTCAATCCCTTGAAGGTTCATTTGGATAATCGAAGCAGGCACTTCCTTATCTGGGAATAAGATATTTGACCCTTGCCCAATAATTTTAATTGGTATCCGCGAAAATCTTTGTTTGAGCTCTTCTATGAGCGGAATTAATTGTTCACTTTGATCTAGCGAGGTAAAGCTAACAGCATCTCCGCCCAACCCTATCGTGCTGTAAGCAGATAGTTGAACACGTTCTTGAATGTTCAAAAAAACATCAGGCTCAAAGGCGTTACTTTTTTGTACTAGACTTTAGCTCTTGTAGATATTCTTGCCTTTGTTTGTATTTTTCGTTTAAATCTAATCCTAACCAATGTCGTTTCAGATCTTTGAGCTTTTTGCCTTTTGCTAGCGCTATTTTGTTCAGTAACCGAGCTGTTTTTCCATTCATATTTTATTCTATTCTATTCTATATTTTATTCTATAATCATTATTCCGCGAGTACGCCCACGTCTGCCCAATTTGGTGATAATCTGATAGACGTCAAACCTTTATTGGTGTTTTTAACTCTTTGAGACTTTTTTTTTGGATGTTAAACGGCGACGATTTTTAAAAATTGATGGACTATAGGCAATTGGCAGTTACCCGTCCTCGGAATAAATATTTAGATAAATCGACTACTCTCGTTTTCGCTCAGCGGTTGTTTGCGCTGAAGATGGCAATCAAGTGAATGTGTTCAGATGCTGAGAAGCGGATTTTATAAAAAGTAAACGGGTGAAGATACTATTTTTTTTCCTTCACTTCTAGCAGAATTTCATTTCTTCTCATAAACCATAAGGTAAAAGGAGCATTATAACGAGCAAATTGAGGTTCTCCCACTTTCTCAAACCCTTGTTTTTGAATATTTTCGAGCAGTTCTTTTTCATATTTTTTATAGCGCTTCTCCGACCATGTACCAGAATAGCTGAAAGCTGCCATCTGCTTGCCAGCCACCTTGCGAATTTTTATCAAGGGATTTTTTGGTTTGGGGATTGTCTCTAAAGTGTATTCAGCAGGCATAACAAAGCTATAGACATACGTATCCTTCTCCTTGCCCGGAGTATTCAGGACTGGTGCGGTCATTGATATCGATTCTGATTCTTTAGTTGTTGGCGCTTGACTGCTGATTACTGGTGCGGTCATTGGTATCGGCTCTGATTCTGATTCTTCGCCTGATGCCGATGCTGTTTGTTTATAATTATTCCCTTTAATGTATGATACGAGAATATTAAAAGCTTCTCTGCCAACTTTGTCAAAATCACCAGTGACGATGGTTTCAGCCACTAAATAGTCACTGTATTGTCTGATTTCAAAATCATCATTGGATTCTTTTGTTACCGTGTAGGCGGGCTCATCATAGTCAGTAAAAAGTGCTTTCAAAGGACATGCTGAAAATGCGAAAGATACGCATAAAAGCAAGAATGATATCTTTAAAGTCTGTTTAACAAAGTGAATCATACCAGCTTAATTTGTATTGTACGCATTTGCTGGAGAATGTCAAGTCTATTAGATATTTGATGTGCAATTGTCATTAAAAAATTTCACACAGGTGGCTGGAGAGAGGTTTGCAAAATAGTTTGATAAGTCGAATTATTTATTGCTTTTTCTCCAATTTTTCTTTCTCTCTAAGAGTTGCAAATTAGCTAATTGGGTAAGACCACCTTTGCTCATTGGAACTATGTGATCTATATGAAAGTGTTGCTTTTTTTTATTTTTAAAATTAGATTGAGCGCAATGATAATAGCCATCTTTATCTCTGGCATTGGCATAAATAGTCTGCTTTAAGTAATCGCCATATTCTTGGTCTTTTTCTGATATTTGGTATAAGGTAAGCTTTTCGAGAAAAAGCTTTTCTGTTATTGTCGTTGGCAGTGCTTGAGCTGTTGGCGGCTCATCGTCATGTAAGATGAAATTTATCTCTCTTTGGATTTGATTTTGAAAATAATCTTTGTTGCAACTAAAAAATGCCTGCCAAGCAGACTTATTATTTAACCATTCTCGATCAATCAGTTCTTTCTTTGATCTTTCGCCTAAATCAGTGTCAATTATTTCCGCTGCGATCTTTGATATATCATATTTATCCCTATCTGCAAATAAAAGAAATTCGGGCTCAGTCTCGTTTATCATGTAGTACTGCAAGATATTACTAACATTTTTATTTAAGTCTCCACCTAAGACATCGTCAACGTCGGCAAAAAAATCACTTATGACCGATGCACTCAATTTACTTAGTTGAGTATCAGTGAATTGTTCTCTGTCACTTGAAATTTTGAGCTTCTTAAAATAATCTTTTAAGGAGGTAACAAATTTATGATATTGCTTGCTATTGGAATTGTACACTAGGATCTCACAATTTCTGTCAAAAGCATCCTCATTGGGGTTAGTTAAGTCACCATCTTCAATGGTAAACGAATACACACCGAGAGGCAAGCGCTGTTTAAATGAATATTTTTCTAAATCCTTTGTGTCGCTTGTTTCATCGAAAAACAAAGCGAATTCCTTGATTTTTTCAATTGCCACAAGGCGAGCAACCATCGGATTCCTTTGAGTAGGACTCTCTGCAAAGCGAACTTTTGCCGAAACAAAAAGTTTCTCAGGGTTGACCCATGTGAGTCTATTTTGCCAATCATCGATAAAACTAACAATATATGCTTTCTCTGTACCTCCTACTGCTTTGCCTCTTAAGCCTCTGCCGATCATCTGTGTCATCAAGATTCTTGATATTGTCGGTCGAGTTAGAAATATAGTTTTTACATGAGGAATATCTGTACCCTCTGTCAGGATATTTACATTGATTAAAACCTGAAGCTCTTTGTTTTTAAACTGCTCAATTTTTTTTGCATTCTCTTCTGGTGAAAGATTTATATGCGTGGCCATATCCCGTATTCCAGAAACAATATAATCAGCTTTTATGCCTTGCTTTACAAACAACGTACTCAACGCGATTGCATTCACAACATCCAAAGCAAAAACAATTGTCTGTCCATATTTTCCTTTATTTTTGCTATATTTTTCTACAATGAACTTATTTCTTTTTTTGTTTTCCGCAATTTTCTTGGTGATTTCTTTACCAAGAGCACCAATGTCAAAATGCCTGATTTTTTCCAATGTATTTTTATCTATCCCTTTTAATTTTAAAATCTTAAATTTTGTGTCTAATTCTTCAAAAATAGGTTCGGACAATATTCCCTTAGAGATCAAGGTTTGTAGGTCTATTTTATAAATAATATCATCCTTAAATATTTTACGCAATAAACCTTTCTCATTATCTTGTGTTCTAAATGGTGTGGCGGTAAGCCCTAGAATTTTCAATGACTTCAATCTCTTGTTATCATTAAGAGTAGAAATTATCTTTCGGTAAGTCTTGGCAGTTGCGTGATGTGCCTCATCAATGACCAATATAACCTCATCAATTTTATTCAACCATTGCTTGGTTAACTGTGGCAAACTAGAGCTGATACTATCTTTGCTGGCGATTATAATATCATCAGAAGGACGAATATGAATCATCTTATCATGAATACCAGATACTATTCTGTACTTAAAATTCTTGCGGTCTTGAAGAATATTTGCATAGGCGCTAGATTTAACTGTTTGCGCAGTTTGACTCAAAAGAGCATGTCTATGGGCAATCCATAAGACCTTTTTATTTTTACTGATAAAATTTTTGAGTAGCCAATAGATTGCAGTAAATGTTTTACCTCCGCCAGTGGGTAAGACAAGCATACCCCTAAATGATTTTTTTGTTTTTGCAATCTGATCCAGATTTTGTATTGCCTTTTTTTGATGAGGAAACATTTGTCTTGGGTTGTTATTCACAGCAACGTGTACAGTTCCAGCAAATTCATTGGTAGCTCTTTTTTTACGAGTGCTCAACGTCTCTTTGCTTTTTTGTTTGAAAATTATTGGATCCTTGGGCTTGAAATCGACTAAATTTTTATAATTTTTTTCATTTAAACTAGAGTACTCAATACCAGCCTTTTTTAGCCGACGTTGTAGCTGTTTTAGATTTGTTTTTGTTGTTTGGTTATATCCCAGAAGATTACGCTTATAGCCAAATAAACTTAAAAAATTGCTAAACTGATTATATCTTCTTTGTCCTTGCTCGGTTATCTTTTGTTGTAGATCTAAAACTTTCTTTTCAACTTTATTCTTCATGTTATTTATTTGGATGTAATAAAATTTTTCATTCTGATGACAACACTAATATACTGAAATTTGCATCCTCTTCTATTTAATTCATTTTTAGTAATAGGTAAATAAATCGAAAGTAATGAAAGTTTTATTGATTTTTGCAAAAAGAGTAGTACCGAATAGTCAATAGTGCAGAAGTTATAACTTTCTTTGGGTACAATCTCCGCTCAGAAACCCGCCCAGCTACTACTCATCTGATGTCGTTATGACAAGAGAGCTTCCTTAATTTTGGTCAATAAAATTCTACAAATTGCGTAAATTTAGTAAACAATTTGCTTATTTTCTATATCTAGGGTAAATATATTTGTAGCTTTTTTTTGCGATTGTTAACATTGGTGGTTTAATGGAATAACACTTATGGTAAAAAAAAATAACAAAATAGAACAATTTGAAAAATCGCTTTTTAAGGCAGCCGATAAGCTCCGCAAAAACATTGATGCTGCCGAATACAAGCACATTGTGCTTGGGCTGGTATTTTTGAAATACATCTCTGATTCTTTTGAGGAACTTCACACAAAAATAAAAGATGCTCAGGGTGATTTTGCTTGGTCGGATCCAGAAAACCCAGACGAATATCGCGCCGAAAATATTTTTTTCAATTAAAAAACTTATTTTCGAACATTTCTTTCAGTTCTACAACAGAAAACACAGCTAATTCTTGCCAGGCGGATTGAATACCAATTTGATTAATAACAGCTGTCAAAGCTGATCCTGTAAAAATAGCAGATTTTGACTTATCATTAATCTGTTCAGACAATACCCATATCAGAGCATTGCGGACTTTCGAATCCCCTAATCTTGAGTTTTGAGACACTATAGATCCAATTAATTTTTCCCAATAAGTTTGAGTTTCACGAAATACGGCAATGACTTTTTTTTTATTTGCGTTTGTATTTACACATACCTCATTTGCTAAATATTGACGCCACCAAGCCCTAGCAAAAGGACAATCTACGTAGACACTCCTATGGCCGCGTGCTTCTCGTAAACCACTAAAACGCCGCAATGCAGTTCTAACTGTCTTATCGATTTCTTGTGCATCTGCCTCTTTTAATACTCGATCAATACGCTCGCAACCTCCAGAAAGATTGCCACCATTAGCAGCTAGATAAAAAGGTTTTATGATATCTTCAGCAATATGACGAAATGTAACTATGCCCCAGAATGTCGCCTTGCATGCATCGGCTGGTTTAAGATCTGGCCATTGAGCAAATACCTGCTCCTCCGTGTCTCTTGGGGGAACTTTGTATTCATTTTCCGTAAGAGGTGTATCTAAAGTTGGCAAGGGGGATCCTTCAATCATTTGAACTTTCTCACTAAACCATGCGATAAACATATCACGACTACGCAAGGAACCAAGAAAATCTTCTTGCTCTGCTGAGCCTTGGCGACGAATCAAAGTCTTACAGAATGTAGTATACGAAGATCCCTCAAACTGTTCAAACGACATACTTCCTAATCCTCAATATCAAACGCAGGAATAACGTGAGGTATATATTGGGTTGCGACTTTATCTGCGGCAAAATCATCCTCATCCCAGATAGATAAATTTTTATCTTTTAAAACAGCAACCAGAGATTTTAAGTTATTAAATTGTTGCCATCTTGGCTCACCCGTCACATTATCTCTTCCATAATCATTTGCCAATATTTCAAAACATCGACTGACTATATGAATAATGATACTTCTTCGCTGCTTTGAATGCGCGGCTGGGCTTTGTATAAAATGATACAGATCACGAGCCATTTTAACATTGAAGGAAAAGCCTTCTTCGTCACATGCCTCTACTTGAAAACTACCTGGCAAAAAACTTGAATCTAGGCGGGGGTTAAGCAATCCAGCAATATTTCCATTGTGTCGAAAAAATCGCTTTAAGGCTAATCGAGCCCCCTTTGGTATGAATATGGAAACTCCCGCCCACTCTGCTGCTATACCATCCTTTTCACTTAATTTACATCGATATGCCTTCGTACATACAATGATTGGTTTAAACATAGGCGGCTCAGCAACAATACTGGGCTCCCATGCTATAGTTTGTAACGAATCACTGGAGAGATGCAATTTTCGATAGTTTGCACGTGGAATAGCTACTAGACATCCATACTCTGCTTTTTTTTGAGAAATCAAGTTTTCAAGAAGATAAGCATTTTCTAGTTGATGTTCTAAAATGATAGAAGTGTCTGATTTGGACTTTAGCTTTACGTCATAACTCCCGTTTTTAAAGGAGAGATTCCCATCTTCCAATACCGGATATGGGAAGGCGCGTACTATTCCACTTGCGTTTCCCATTATTAAATATTCTCTTTTGTTTCTGGCGCAGCACGACGAATCAGATGTGTCTTCACCACAACCAGTGTATCTTCCCTTATCTTAGCATGTTCAGGCATAATATAATCAGTTTCTATTTTAGTTTTTTGATTTGCTTGGAGTTCACCAAGTTTAACAGCTAGAATATGACCATCATCATCTTTCATCAGATCGTTAATAGATGGAATTTTTTCATTTATCTTAATATTTTTGAGCCTCAGGAAAGTATCAGAACCAATCTCATCACAGCTACCGTCAAGACCTTCGTCCAAGACAAGACGAAACTCACTTGCAATACATTTTTCTTGAGGAAATAATGAGATACGACACGACCGGTTACCTGTGGGTACCGGAATGCCTTGAAAAAGTACAGGATTGCCTGTACGACGGAAACTTCCATTACCATATTGTTTCTTGCTAGCTACACTCACATAATTTTTTTCCTGTGATTGATCATAGTTTTCTTGCTCTATTTTTTCTCCGTAAATAAGCTGGGGTTTCGGATGATGAGAAGGAGATTCCTTAAAGATCGCATTCTTTGCAGACCATCTCTTATTTTGGAAAAAATTGTTTGATCTAATCGTTAAAAAATCATCTATTATAAATGTTGCACTATCATTCTCAGGAATAATTTTTTTAAGCTGATTAACCACACTTCTCATAGCCTCCCGAAATCTACTTTTCTCTTTTGCTAATAAATTGTTTATATTGAGGTTATCATGTAGAGGGCTTTCCATTTTTCTAATCAGTTGATGAATTTCTCCGTCATTTGATTCAATCAATAGTGCACAATGAAATGGTTTGTGAGATGAAAAACTATTAGGCTTGAGTGATGGGATACTATCAGTTATCCACATGCCATTACGACAAAGATCAATTCGTGAACGGCCACCAGAAGGCAATTCACGAATCGTGATGGGTATCTTGCCAATTTCGGTAGTAAAATATTTTTCTTTTGTTTTGATCGTTTCATATGCACTCAAAGCATGAGCCCCCGATAGAAATTTACCGTTACTTTTTCTTTCCTCACTGTATTCATTTAAAGCCTTATAAATATTGCTTCCATCTAAAGTATATTTGTCATTAGTTTCATGCACATAATATTCAACTACGAGCTTGCCATTATGAATAGCTGTAAAAAAATTCCAAGCTGCTGCCTTCTCTATGAGATTCCATAGTAATTTATCATCATTATCACGCTTCCCAAAATAGTTAAAACCTGGTATAATAACAACTGAGCCTGAGCCTTTCCATTTTTTTTTTATCCATTGTAAGGATTCTCCAATATATTCTGGTATTTTTTTACCACTAGGAAAGTTATAAGGAGCAGCAAAATCCTTAGTATATCCCTTCAGAAAAAATCCATCTTTACTGAGTAGCTCTCCTTTTTTCCCCTCGCGTGATGCCAAAACAGCATGTCCAGAAGCAATAGAATGATCTTTGTTACCTTGTTTGCTTAATCCTCCATAAAGAATGTAGCGCAAGTCAGAAGCAGGTATAACTGCCATATGTCCGTTGCCAAAAGCACCCGTATTTGTTTCTGTCTTTACGCTTAAGCCATCAGCGAGTAATCCTTTCATCCTCTCATTGTCAAGCCCGATTCCATTATCTAGAACATAGAGAGTTGCTAGCTGCTTCTTTGCCAAGCATTCGGTCATAGCATCAATAACCAATTTAGCGTGATCGGGCAACTTGCCGCTTGACTGTCTCTTTTGGTCAGCAATTGCCTTTTTTAAGGCTTGCCTATATGTTTTTATGCCAGGGATTTTGTGAACAGGTTGCATTTTGACTTCAAAACGAACCCTAGCCGTATCACGGCCTACCTCTTGAACGGCGTCCAAAGAGTTTTGTATTAATTCTCGTATAACAATAGCTGCGTTAAGGCCAAAACTTGTAGTCGAGCTAGAAGTAAAACCAGAAAAATCACCTTGTCTAAAGAGCAAATCGGGTTCAGAGAAAATGGCAGCCTTCATTTTTTTCCTTACTTAACTACTTTTTTCTGTGTGTATTGACAACTACTCTACCGCCTTTCACGCACGGTAATCACTTTCCAAATATTGACGGATCTTATATCCCCACTTTTCCCTTACTTCTCTGAATGCTTTAAACGAACTTTCATTAACTGTTTCGTCTTCAGCTCTTGCATATGCCATTAAGAGCAAGTTAAAAGCCCTTTTTATACTTTCTTCTTGGTCTTGTATATGTGAATATAGCTCTTGATAAAAAAGAGAGCTTGTATTGATCGTAAGCCAGCAATTCCCCATCTTTGTACTGACATCCATAAAGGCACTGCCTCCAAGATCACGGAATTCTAATTTGACAGGTGGCTCCATGGCATTTTTAATTTCTTCTTTATCTGGATCAGGGATCCCTGCATCAATCAGGCTTTCTTTTACTAGGTTTTCTCGATCTTTTTGATTGCTGATTTCTCTTATTTTTGCAGAACGGGTAAACTCATTGCTCTTTTCCTCGATACTGGCGACTATATTTTCCTCGGGGATTAAGGTTTTACCCTTTGCATGATTGCCTTTTTTAGACTGCCCTCTGTCTAATTTATTAAACATACTCTTAATCTCCTCTTTGATGAAATGTAGTTGTAACCAGATAGGTTTTATTTCATCAGAGGCATATTCTTCGTCGTCTATTTCATGCAGCTCAACTTGTTGCTTGTTGTTAGCAACGCCAAAGGCTTCATCTAACTCTGGATTAAATTTTATTTCACAACCCCACCAACGATGCCGTGGCTCTTTTTGGTCATCAAAAAAATCAAATTTACCGAAATCAATTTCTCTACCAGACCGAACAACAGAAATACCAATATTCTTTCTACAATGTTTTCCAAGACCACTCCCACCACCAGCATCATGGTAAATTTTCTTTGCAATTGAAAATGCTATTTCTACTCTTGATTTTTTCTTTTTGCCTGTAGCGTCAAAATACGATACCGGATGTCGGACGCTGCCTACAACTTCTTTATTTTCCCAAGGTTCAAAGATAGGCTCCCCACCCTTGCCGTTGGTGATTGGATTCTTCGGGTCAGCAGAATTACCAAGTGTAGCATTATTTTTCATAAGATACAAAGGATCATTTGGCAAAATCAGGCTGTCATGCTGATCTGTGCCTATAACTGTAAGACCGATGGAATGATTTTTTGCTATATAATGCCTGAATTTCCTTCCCAGTAGTTCTTCAAAACGGCTAAAAAGGGGGGTAAACGTTCTGGGTTGCAGGCGGTCACACTCTTTCCAAACCACTAAGGTACCGGATTTTTCAAAGGAATCTACAAGCATACCTTTGAAGTCTTTAATTTTCAAATATTTTGCATATTTTTTAGGCACGTTTTTCTCTATAGGCGTTTCAATTTTTGTTTGCTTGCCTGATTTAATTTTTCTTGTATCTAAATAAGCCATAAATGGTTTTTTCCTGGATTGCCAAGAATATACTTCCACGATAGGGCTCGCATGCAACGAAGCCTGAGGCAGACCTACGCCAAAACGTCCCATACCCTTGCGTTCTCTTTTTGTACCCTCTCCAATACAAAGAGAGCCAGCCAAGTTTCTTTTATTCATTCCACTACCATTATCTAATATGCCAATTTCACTAACCTGTCTACTCCCACTATGGAGGTTGCATATTATCAAAATATTTTTTGCACCAGCTTCTATGCTATTATCAACGATTTCTGCCAAGGCACTTTCGGTATTTTTATAGCCTGTGTTCCGTAGAGCATCTACATAGGATTGAAGGTTTATAATATCACGCATTTTAAGTTACCTATATTTGCAATTAAGACCAATACTCATTAAAGTATTCAAAAGCCCATTTTTCATCTCCCAAATCAATTTTATCTACAACTTGTATAAGTAAACAACTTTTAGAACCCCCCATAGCCTTACCTCTGATACCGCGGCCAAGCATTTGGCTGTATAGAATAACAGAGTTAACAGGTCGAGTGATCATTAAACAGCTAGTATTAGGCGCATCAAAGCCTGTTGTTAAAACCTCTACACTGATTAGCATTCGTAAGGAATCATTTTCATCTTTGTATTCGCATATCAATTCATTTCTGCGAATGGCTTTAGTGCCACCTAATATAAGGCCATTAGGAATATCTTTTAAGGTCATCGCAAAAGACAGCATTTTAGCATGTGCAACATTGCAGGCAAAAACAAGGATAGTGTGCCCTTCTTCATTATGTGCTTTCGTTAAAGCATCAATAATCTGGCGGTTTCTCGTTTGACTCTTTACAATTTTTTTTAGAATTTCACCAGTTAATTCTTTTTCTGTATTCTTTTTCAGGAATTTTTTAATTTCTTGTAGCTCACGCAAACTAAAGCCTAATTCATTACTTGGAATTTCTATTTCTCTTTTCTCAAATTTTGCCAAAATTTCTTTATGCTGCAGGTATTGTATAGTTGAAGTAAAGGATAGATCTTTGTCTTCTGCAGGCATATATCTTTTAAGAAAATTAAGATCAATTTTAAACCTAGTATTTTCAAATAAGTTGACAAGCCTCTTATTCTCTGCATCAATTGCTCTGCCGGGAGTTGCTGTTAAACCTAATAAATATCTATTTTCATTGTCTGTTGTTTTCAATAAATAGTCTAGCAGATTGTAAGTCTCTCTTGCTGGGGCTCTGTGGGCTTCATCTAAAACAATCATAGCAATTCTACTTCTAAAATCTTCTAAAAATACGGTATTCTTTTGACGGTTTTTTAAAGAAATTAATTTTTGTACAGTAGCAAATATGAAAGCATTTTTATTAAACTGCTCAGTGAAAGGATAATTTCCCCAAAGTCGAATACAAGTGATTTCATCTCTACCGAGCATTTTCCAAACTTCCTGAAAAGTAGATATAGCTTGCTCTAATAGCTCTTGTGAATGTGCCAGCCACAAAACATAAGCATTTTCTCGATACTGGATGTACCAAAAATCTTTTAGTAGATGCATCGTTGTTTTTGTTTTCCCTGTCCCAGTTGGTATATGCACAAGAGCTCTCCCACCTGGCATTTCCTTGAAATAGCGTAGTATTTCCAAACGTATATCATTTTGATAGTCCAAGAGTTCATAGAAGTTTTCTTTGGGCTTTTCTAGAGTTATCATATTGGTGGGCAGGTCTGGAGCGGGTTCAGGTAATTCCTGTTCATTAAGCCCCAGACTCTGTAAAATCAACAATGTTGACTTATCATTCTTATACGGCTTATCTGCTATAGCATGCATGATATCCGATACTGATTGATTGGAATAGTTGATATGTAGATCAGATGCAAGTTGTTTTATTCTATTTCCATCTAATAAACATTCTAACAATAAGAAGCGAAGTTCCCTTTTCTCTAAAATTTCCTTGCCATAAACTCTCGCCGCCGCTTTGACAAGTGCAGGTTTGGTAAGATCACCTGTAATAAATTCTACAATATTGCATATTTCATCGCCTAAGCCTATTTTCAAATCAACAACTGGCATTCGGTGTAAGATATGTTCTAAACGTGCTGTCATATTGAACCTTGTATATCTTGCCATGAAGAGAGTAATAATTCCCTAATACTTCTTTCACTTGCTGTTATTTGCCCATCTGCCTTGAGAATTGCCATAATCTGTTTAAAGATAAACACTCTTAGAGATATTGTTGTCTCTTCTTTCAGGTATTCCAGCACACGATTGAGCAACTCATACTCCTGTTGTGCTAAGTCCATTGTTGGATCACTAAGCGAAAAGGTATTTAAAAAAGAGCCTCGACCAATAGCATTTTCTGCAAAATTCAAGCTCTCTATTATAGTGCGTGCAGTCTTATTATCCCATGATTCTAAGTTTCTTTTGACTTGGAGAAGTTCTGATTTATCAACATTGCCATCAGATTTTATTGCTATATAGAATAAAAAACCAATGCCGAAATGATTTGTTAGTCTAAAACTTTGACCAAAATGCGAAGAATCATGCTCATACCCTTCTAATTCTTTTTGCCAACAACTCTTTATATGTCTAAGTAGGTCGGTCTGTTTTTCAGATAGGCTATCAGAAATTTTCATAACTTCCTCTATATCTTTAAAAAGAATACATAAACTATCAGGAGATAGTTTCTTTTTCAAAATTATAGCTTTTTTTATAATCAATTCATATTTTTCATCATCTGCCAATTCTAGAAATGCACTTTGTTCATTCTTTTTTTTCTCATTTCTGCCAATAGCCCAACGTTCAATAACATCCTTATATACTCTTGTAGGCCATTGCTTATGTTGGTTATAATACAAACTTGCCAAGTCTAAAATATCCAATACTATAGATAGATTTTTCATTGAAAACTATAGAACTTTCTGCAAAACCCATGTTCTTTTACCGGGTTGTATTTTTTGATAACGTCCCTCAGATAATTCGGTGACTAAATTATATATATGGTTTAATGGATCATTGATTTCAATAGTTCTTGGTACTGGTACTGATGTTGTATTTTTTTGAATCCAGCGTCTAAGCTCACCAAATCTACGTCCAGCTCCATTATATTTTAGCAGTTTTTTTATAAAAGCATGTGAAAAAAAGTTTCCCCGTAGTTGCTGCATAAATTCTTTGTATGTTAGCCTTGGCGAAATCGAGTATTTACGCAAGTCATGAAATGCTGATTGTTTTTCTTCAAAGGTTAAGTTCACATCTCCAGAATAAGCTTTGTAAATATGTTCTATAGACTGGGACATAGGCAATGCTGACAGTAGAAAGTGGTCTTCTTCTTTCGTAAAATCAAACTCATCTGGCGCATTATCAATACATAGGTTTTTCAAATATTGCTTTATAGTGTCATAGATTTCTTGAGTTACCTCATTGGCATCTATTAAGATTCTGTCAAGGTAAACAATATCTTCTAGTGAATTCGTTGTCTCTACTCCTAATTCATAATTGTATTTCTCAATATTGAATGCTAAACCTCTATGTGAAATATTGGCACTCGTGAGGAAAGAACGTTTTGGATAATCCAAGTAAATTTTGGCATGTAAGCGATTATTGAGCAGTAGAGGAATATTCCTTTTTGAACAGGTTTTGAAAACTTCGATATCACTAGAACCCAGTAATAAATCTTTGGGCTTCCAAGTTGTGACAATGGCAGCAATTTTGTGAGAACTCTCGTTAGTTAAATCCTCTAATATTTTGCTCTGTATGTATGGTGCAAAAATGACAAGGCGATCTGAAGTATATATAAATTCAAGTAGCTTTGTATATAGATCTTCTCCATTACGATACATAGTCTAGTATACTCCAACGCATCGTTTTGGCCTTTATTTGTTTTACTAATTACTAGCAGCTTCTATTAGAACTTTAGCTGCTTCTCTAATTTCTTCTTCTGTATTAAATCGCCCAATACTAATTCGAACTCCACTATTTGCTTCTTCATCAGTTAGCCCAAGAGCCTGTAATACATGCGAAGGTTTAGACTCGATAGAAGAGCAAGCAGAACCAGTAGAAAGAGCGAGCTGACTTCCCACTCTTTCTATTATCTGTTCTCCTGAGAGATATGGGAAAGCAATATTCAGACTACCTGGCAATCTCTTTTCAGGGTGACCGAATAATCTAATTTTCGGTATATTTTTTTTTAGCGTAGCGTATAGTTTATGCGCTAAATGGGTAATATGAGCTCTATCTCTCTCGAAGTCATTATCTACAATCCTGCTTGCTTCACCAAAACCAACGGAAAGCGACAAAGGTACAGTGCCGGGACGTATACCTCTTTCTTGACCACCTCCCGTCATCAACGGTTGCAGAGTAGCGGCACATCCCCAGCGAATATAGAGCCCGCCAATTCCTTTTGGGCCATAATACTTATGAGCAGAAAAACTAAGAAAGTCAACTTGAAGCTCTCGCACATTGACAGGTATTTTGCCGACTGCCTGTGTAGCATCAGTGTGCGAGTAAGCACCTGCTTTACGACAAATTTCTACGATTTCTTGAAGAGGCTGTATAACTCCAATTTCATTATTGCCTAACATTACTGAAACTAAAAGAGTCTTATTATCTACCACTTCTCTTAGTAAATTTAAGTCAAGTTGCCCGTCTTTTTGAACAGGTAAAGTCAAACTTTGAAATCCTTCTTTTTGTAGCGCTTTAGAGGTTTCTAACACGCAGGAATGTTCAGTTACTAATGTTATTATTTTCTTTCTTTTACTAGTTTTCTGTTTATAAGCCATACCTCTAATCGCTATATTGCATGATTCGGTAGCTCCAGAAGTAAAAATAATTTCGCGACTATCCGCACCGATCAGATGAGCAACCAACCTCCTGCTTTTTTCTAAAGCCTTGTTTGCTTCCCAGCCATACAGATGACTATCTGAATGAGGGTTCCCAAATTCTTGTGTAAAGTAAGGATGCATAATTTCAATAACTCTAGGATCCACCGGTGTTGTGGCTTGGTTATCAAGATATATTGGTCTATTGGAATGTAGCTGCTCAGTCTGTACAATCACAGGGTAATTCGTTGGTTTCATATTTTTCTAAAGTTTCCTTTTTTGCAGGCAATTTATTTAACTCCGAATAAGAAAAACTATTGTTAGTCCCAAAAAAACCAATAAAATTATTGGCAATATTGCCTCGGATTTTTCGCCTTTCAGCTTTTAAGTCTCGACCATATTTTTTTTCGAGATTCACCCACCATTTAATATCACAGGGAGTTCCCTTTAAATTAGAATCGAGTTTATCTTCTAGAATTGTATGAACTTTCTTTAGTTTTCGAAATCCTTTCAAAAAGCAATAAGTGCAATTTGATAAGCTATCATTAGGATGCAATTCCAAATCCCAACTTTGCTTCCTCCAAAATTTCTGTACATCGTCATTCGTGACCCTCATCTCGCTAAGCGGCATATAAACGTGCTCACCTTCATAGCCATTTGCTTCAAGATGACCAGTGTTTCGTTTCTGCACTTTTACAACTCTTCTCATTTCATCATAACGGAGTCCAATAAAAGCAATGTATTCAATTCCACCTGGACCAAAGTATGCCTTATTGCCAAAAATTTTATCAACAAGATGCTCATTATGAAATGGTTTGAATGCATCAGAAAAATCTGGAATGTATTGTTTGGGACGTAAAAGAGGCCGTGAACGAACAAATTCTTTTTTTTGCAAGAAGATTTCTCTGGGTACTCCTCCATTGCTCCGCTTATGACGATTGTAAAAATCATCATTTTTTATGCGACTGCTGGTTCCAAAATGTCCCAAATGCTCGAGTTGCATTTTACAGGCAAACCAATCCTTTAAGAATGCTCTAGTAGTTTTTAGTTTTAAATTTGCTGTACACGTACGCTGGAACTGATTAGGAACAAAGCCTGCCCAAGATAGCAGTTCTTCAAATACCTCGCCTCGCCAATGATACCCATCGGTTGCGTTTTCAGCATAAGGCTCGGGCTTTACAAGTCTATATGTTGGCAGGCGTGACCATTCACCATTTCGTGCATCTTCGTAGGTTTGAAACTCAATCCAAAAAAAAGGTACCTCATATTTGCTTTCAACTAAAGCTTTGCACTTGCGAATAAATTCATATGTTTTGGGATGCTCTGCTGACGTATTATTGAATATGATAACATCTCCCCTTTCAGCTTTTAGTAAACCACTGTCAAGAAGTATGAATAACATCATAGCACTGGAACGTCCCCCAGAAAATTTCACCACATGTGGAATCTCAATATGGGATGCTGCTTCATAGTAGAACTCGTGTATGTCATTAGAATTAAAAAGTTTTGCTTCCTTAGTGTTTTGCGAAATCGCCAGCTTGGGGACGTTTTCAATTGAAAATTCAAACATATTATCCAGCTTGTCCTGAGTTGCAATAGCTTATGAATAGATTAATTTATTTCCCGAAGCATAAGTATTCCTTGTCTTTTTTTATTTGAGTAATTGCCACAATATTAAAAAAAATCCAATGCCACATGTCAATTCTCCGACAAGCAAACTTATAGGTCAAGAAAACTAAACCTCCACCAAACAGGCGGGCAAACAGCTGTTTATGCTGACTTGGTAAAACGGGCAAAAAAACATCTTTTTTTGGGTGGATAATCTAGAATACAGATTTTTTTTGAGTATGTTAAAAAAAATTAAGCGAGGAGCACATGAAACAGCAAAAACAAATTATTCACCCCATTGCAATTGACTTGGGATCAAAAAATACCGGAGTGTATGTTGCCCATTATCCAGCAGGCACTACTCTGCTTGCCGGTAAACCGGGACAACTAGCCCAACGTGGTAAAGTCTATAGCTTAGCAAAAGACGCGTATACTCTGTTGATGGTGGAAAGGACACAGATACGCCACCAACGCCGCGGGATTGACCGCAGAAAACTAGTCAAACGGCTCTTTAAGCTGATCTGGCACAGACACTTTGAATTGCCGTGGGATAAGGACGTACAGCAGAGTATTAGTTTTTTGTTGAACCGTCGAGGCTTTACTTTTCTGACCGAAGAGTATAACCCCAAAAAACTGCATAAGTTCCCGCAAGAGGCCTACGAGCTGTTGCCAAACAAAAGCGAGATAAAAAAAGCAATAGGAGCCTATAAAGATAAAGCTGCTCCGACGTACCAGCTGGATTTTGCGCTCACCGACTGGCAAAGCGATGCAACAGCCAACGAAAAAATCACAGAATTTTTAAATGAACTCATGGAAAAACCCAAAGAGATTAAAAAAGAATTAGCATACGTTGGCAGAGTCAAAAAACTGCAAGAGTATTGTAAGATTCGTAGCAATAAACAAGAAATTCCCCAAGAAAAAAAAATTGACTTGAGCAGGCTTGCCAAATGGATCTTTGAAAGGATGGTGAATGAAGGTGTCAAAGGTTTAGCAGCTTTTCCCAGCGACAAAAAATCTTATGATCTATTAAAATATCTAAACGAAGAGCCACTAGAAACTGCTCAAAAAATTGCAGATAGTCTACCCGATCTAAGCGAATTCGAAAAAGAAAAAAAAGCTTCAATTTGGAATTTTCAAAAGTTCTCATTAGAAAAAGCAAACTTTGATTTTTCTGCTAAAGACGATCAGGAAAAAGAAAAAAAAGAATGGTTGAGAACCCATCTGCAACATTTTGCCTTTGCTCTCGAAAAAACAGCTAACGAGTTAACATCTGGAGGGAGGTATCGCAGTCAGTACTTTCAAGAAATAGATGAGGCTTTATCGCCAAAAGGTCGTACAGACGCAGGCAAAAAAAAATCAAAGGACAATAAGCAAATAAACAAAGATTATTTGGCAAGATTTAGTGAAAAGTTAACGCAGGGAGAGTATAAAAAATTAAACAAAGACAATCTTTGCCGTTTACTGGGGCATCTGAGTAATTTTGAATTAAAGCCAATGCGTAAATATTTTCACGATAAAGCCCACAAAAAAAACGACTATTGGGATGAGTCTAGGCTAGCTCGTATATTTGAGAATTGGATTTTAAACGAGTGGCGAATTGATGAAACAAAAGATAAGCACAAAGCCGTAGGTAAAGATGGTGATTATAAGGAATTAAAAACACAGTGGGAGTCCCTTGGCTTTTTCAAAACAAAAAATCAAGCAGATAAAAAAGAAAAGCACGGCCTTCGCTGGCAAAAACTAGCGCAAGAATGGCAAGCAAAGCATCGCGGCAAATTGATTGATTTTTGGTGCACGACTAATCCGTTTCTAACGATTCCACCGTATCAAGATAATAACAACCGTCGCCCACCAAAATGTCAAAGTTTGATTCTCAATCCTGAATATTTGGATAATAAATATCCCGATTGGCAGGACTATCTGCAGCAATTAATCACGGTACCATCAGTCAAAAAATATTTAGAAGGTTTTGTCGATAAATTGAGTGAATTAAAGAGTAGTAGCGGACACGGATATTTTGGCAGCAAAAAGTATCACCGACCAGAAAATGAAATCTTAGCACGGCAACTGCAGCTGATTTTTGATCGAGTGAAAAAGAATGATCCACTCATGCTCAACGAAATATTTAGTTTTGTCAAAAAATATCGCCAGCTCATAAAATCAAAAAATGACAGCGACAAAATCCAACAAGTGCTACAAGATATAGCCAAAGCTATCGAGAAAAGTTCTCTTCCCGCTCAACTCAAAACCAAAATCAATCGCAAAAATGATGGGCTGATCCCGCCAAAGACTTTTTTGCATTTAGTTTGTCAATATTATCGACTACGACAAAGGGGCAAGCAGGGACGAATCTTCATCCATCCAGAATATCGTTGGCCCACAACAGAGGGAATCCGCACCGGGCGCTTTGATGATAAAGCACATTTGCTCAAGTACTGCAATTATAAACCGCGGCAAAAACGCCACCAGCTGCTCTGGGATTTAGCCGGTCTTTTTGCGGTACCACCCAATGCTGTAAAAAGAGTGATCGATGATTATGACAACTCTGTTAACAGAACGAAAACTCAAGAAAATAAACCTGATTCTGATGAGGAGAAAATTGTGCAGTGGCTGGTTAGTTTCAAGGGATTAATGAGTAATTGTGAACAAGCAGCAAAGCAACAAAAAGAGCGACGTGGCTCTTTGCGAGAAAATATTCAGCGAATATACGGCTTGTTTTACTATTATAGAAAAAAGCATAACATAGAATCAACTGAAAAATTATCACCCAAAATCATAGCTGCAGAGATCAAAAGATCCGCAGTGAATGAGGCAAAAAAGTTATATGGCCTTTGTGAACGTGCCCAAGAATTCCATTTGAAAATCGACGAAGTATTCTATAAATTCTCGAATCAGAAAAAACTTACTGAAGAAGAATTAGCGAAGAATCCAGCACGATCGATATTTTTTTTGGCGCAACTCCACAATATTGCCTTTAAGGATCGGAGCGGTAACTCAAGCACTTGTGTGGTATGCAGTGCCGACAATGCACACCGTATGGAGATTGATAAAACGGCAGAAAATCAGAGCACGAAGGCGCAGCGCCTGGCAGCCATTGAAATGCGACAATTTGATGGCGCGATCAAACGAATGGCACGGATCATTAGCGGGGCGATTGTCAAAGATGAATGGCAGAAAATCGCCACAGAATTACAGGCGGGGCGGCATGTACACCTGCCGATTATTACCGAATCCAATCGCTTTGAATTTGAACCAAGTTTACGCGAAATCAAAGGAAAGAGCAAAAAAGGTGATAAAGAAATTCGAGAAAAATCTGATACAATATTTCTAGCTAAAGACGACAGAATCAAAAAAGCCAGTAGTGGAGTATGTCCGTATACTGGTAAGACGCTGGGTGATGACGGTGAGATCGATCACATTATCCCACGGGCCTCACAATACGGCACCTTGAACGATGAAGCAAATTTGATTTATGCGAGTAAAGATGGAAACAAAAAGAAAGGGAAAAAAGAATATAGCTTACAGAGCTTAGCACAAAACTATAAAAAGAACATCTTTGAAAATTTGGCAGATGATGCTGCGATCACTCGCTGGATTGTCGAAAAAATTGACGACGATGAATCTGAAGAAGATTTTAAGTTTGGCAAATATAGAAGCTTTATCAACTTAAACAACGATGAGCAGAAGGCCTTTCGCCATGCGCTTTTTTTGAATCGTGATAATCCCTTACGAAAAAAGGTACTTGCTGCGATCGATAATCGTAATCACACGTTTGTAAACGGTACTCAGCGTTATTTTGCCCAAGCAATCGCCGATAATTTTTATAAGGAATTCTTGCGCATGCAAAAAAAAGACAAAAACATGAGCGGGAAATTATCGTTTGATTATTTTGGAGTGGAAGCTGGGACAACTCCGGGAGGTGATGGAATCCATGAACTACGAAAAAAATATGAAGCTGCCCAGCCAGAAAAATTTAAATCTGCAAAAAAAGAAAAAGGAGAAACTCAAGATCCCTATTCACATTTACTCGATGCCCATTTCGCTTTTATGATCATTACAAATAAACATAAAAATGATGGCAGTATCAAATTAAACATCCCCGACAATATCTCTTTGCAGCCAGCTAAAAAAGATGAAAAGGCAGCACCAGATTTATTTGCCGCAGTTACTGTCTCAAAAAATGAGATGCAATTAGCAGATTTGGCAAGACAAAAACCAAATGAAAACTTTGCCCAGCATCGTTCATTTATGCGAGACACGTTTTATGCGATTCACTACTTGCCAATTTTATTTAAGCGTGAAGATGACCAACTCCACATACGCGCTGGTTTTCATTGGAAAAATAGCGCACAACTACTCAACAAGAAAAACAAAAAAGAACTCCTCGAATGGCTGAGCAGTTTATTGAGTTTCTGTAAGATCACAACAACTTTGGCAGATAAAAAATTCAACAATTTAGCTGAACTTTACGAAGCCTTGATCACATTGCCGCAATTGCAAGAACAAAGTGATAAACTGGGCTACTGTTCCTTGCATATCCATAAAGAATGGCTGCATGCACATTGGATGGAAATCTACAATACCAAAACTGAAAAGAAGCTTGATCAGTTTTTTGAATTTTGTTATAAAACCTTGGGATATATGACAGAAAAAAAATCCATCGAAGATGAAAAAACCTTAAAAACTGTGATGGAAGCCAGCAAAGAAGATAAAAATTTTACGATAAAAGTAAACCAAGAGAGCATCATCTTACCGGCAAAGCACGAATGGAGAAAACTGGCGAGTCGCTGGCATGAGCAAGAAAATTCTGGAATTGATTTTGATAATTTTTTACAGAAATATTTTGCGCCGCAAAATAAAATGCCTCATCAAAAAGTTCGTAAAAAATTCTCACTCCCTATTTTGACTACACAGGGTAGATTTTTACTAAAACGAAAAAGCTGGAACTCTGGTGCCACTTATCAAATAATCAATGATTCTGATTCAAGAAAGGTCGATAATAAAGCCACGATTCCGGTAAGAACTCCAACCGGCGAGCTAGGTAGTAAATTGGCAAAATGGGCTAAATCAAAAAACATTGTAAAACTCACGGACAGTGACTATACAACCGGTGAAAGTATCAATCCGCAAGCTTGGTATCTCCTCGATAGTGAGAAATCTACTTTGCCCGCTGGCATAGCTAAAATCTGGTATCGTATTGATGATTCAACCGCACCAACAGTTGCAATTCAACTTGGCAAAGATGGCAATAAATTGCAACCCGAGATAATGGAAGATTTTATCTGCAAGCATGGGTTGCGAAAACAAGCAGCAAAAAAGGCAACCAAAGATGAGCCAGCAGTAGCGGCAAAGAGTGTTGCTGAAGTACGTGATGAATTCTTTGCAACACGAATACAAGAAGCAAAAAAAGGTGCGGTCATAACCTACAAAGGTTGTAGTTATAAATCGACAATGAAAATCGCCTTTAAGACGGCGACGCTCGATGACACCGCAAACTTCTCATGAAACATCTCACCATCGGTGAATATGGTAGCTTCCTTGGTCTAGAAGCCAATCGGCTAGCCGTAAAAAATGGTGAGCAAAAACGCTACTATCCACTCAATCGGTTAGCGACTATTAGTATCGCCAAGCGAGGAATGGCAATCTCGAGCGATCTGATTGAAGTATTGAGCGCGCGCGGCATCAAAGTATTTTTTTTAGATTTTCGTAAGGTACCATACGCTGCCATTTTGGGACAGTCCCAGCATGGAGTGGTAGCAGTGCGCCAAGCACAGCAACAGTACTGTCAAAGCAAGAGCACAGTCCTCGCACGGCAGATTATCGGTGGCAAAGTAAAAAATCAGCGGGCGGTGCTCAATCACTTAAATAAATATCATCAGCACAGCGCGCTAGTAAAGGCAAGTAATACGCTACATGACCACACGGCAAAAATTGCAAATTGTCACAGTAACGAACAATTAATGGGCTTTGAAGGTAATAGTGCCAGCCTGTATTTCCAAGCGCTGCGCGAAACAATGCTTTTTTCAACCAGCTTTCGCAGACGAGAAGGTCGCGGCAGTCAAGAAATCAATAACGCCATGCTCAATCTGGGATATGCAATTTTGAGCAGTTATATTCTAAGTGCGGTGGTAAATGCTGGACTAGAACCTTATTTGGGAGTAGTGCATAGTCGCCGCCCGGGGCGAATGGCGCTGGTGTTAGACATTATGGAAGAATATCGCGCGTGGGTAGTTGATCGGGCGGTAGTGAAGCTCCGCCAACAGAGCGCCGGCAAGAGTGAACTTGACTTTCGCCTCAAGAAAAATCTGATAGGGGAGATTCAAAATACCATGAGCAAAAAATATATTTATCGCAAGAGAAAAGTGAAATTGGAACATATTATTCAACGGCAAGTGTATCGCTTGTGTGGCCAGTTCTACAACGAAAAAAAATACCAACCATATTTATTCAAATGGTAAGAAAATGAATACCCTGCGCCAAGAATATCTGATCAGCTATGATATTGAAGATAATAAGAATCGGACAAGGCTCTACAAAGAATTAGCCGCTAATGGGCTACGCGCAGTGCAAAAATCTGTATTTTGGGGATATTTGAGTAGAGCGGAATTAGCCGCAATCAAACGTTCCCTACAAAAATCATTGAGTGCGAACGATAAGGCATTTATTACGCGGAGTAGCTTTGAAGATCGACAAAAAAGTTATTTTTTAGGACATCCTCCCGGTGACTTTACCGATTGGCCGGAAAGCAATGTCATTTAGCCTGCCAGTCAGTTTGATTCGTCAATGGTGTTACTGCCCGCGTAAAGTCTATTATAGCGAGCTCATGAAATTTCCAGTGCACTACCCTACATGGGTACAGCAGGGAGAAGATTTTCATGCAAAAGAAAGTAGACTATGGCAACGGCGGAATCTGTCGCGCCTTCGCTTAGCAGAAGGCAAAAAATACTATCAGTTCGCCATCCGCAGCGAAGAATTGCGTCTCCATGGAATTGCAGATATGCTGATCGAAACCGAACAATCGGTTTATCCACTCGAATTCAAAATGAATGCCAACAAAAAAAGACGCGGCGACCTACTGCAATTGGTAGCCTATGCTATGCTGGCACAAGACCATTTTAAGAAAAAAGCCGATGTGGCCTTTTTAATAGGAGAAAAAATGAAAGTATATGAGATTCTGATAAGCAAACAAAGATGTGCCGAGGTCAAGCAAATCGTTGATCAAATCCATCAAATGTTAGCGAAAGGATATAAACCAGACTCGAGTGCATCGTTGGTGCAGTGTAGCCCCTGCGAGTACGTAAATTTTTGTAATGATCGCCTATAAAACAAACCGCATTGACTGCGGCTTATTCTATAGCGGACGTGCTAAGCAGCGGTCCGTTCAAACTACTTTTTGATGATTACAGTGCATCATAAAAAGTCTATATTAGTAAGGCTATTTTCCAGCTATTCGCAAAAAAGTCAAGAATTTATACAAACACCTGATTTGCGAAAAAGTTTTCAGTAAAATGAAGGATAACGGGCATACAAGTCCATGTAAACCCGCCCTAATACTAATATAGACCTCCTACTAGCAACTGAAACATCGTCATTGATAAAAGGGGTAACTATATACTTAACTAATACTAATATAGACCTCCTACTAGCAACTGAAACAATCGCCGTTTTAGACTTTTACCTTTTTTTTAATCTAATACTAATATAGACCTCCTACTAGCAACTGAAACCGACAGTGCCAAGCCCAAAATATACAATCTTGATCTAATACTAATATAGACCTCCTACTAGCAACTGAAACGGGATGAATGTAGTGTTGTCAATTCTCGTTGTAATACTAATACTAATATAGACCTCCTACTAGCAACTGAAACCTAGCGATAGCTATTTCTAGAGAGGACATAACCTAATACTAATATAGACCTCCTACTAGCAACTGAAACTTACTTACTTTAACTTCTGAATTGGCTTTTTCCTCTAATACTAATATAGACCTCCTACTAGCAACTGAAACTACATCCTCCTTAATCCTTTCAACAGGAATACTATTACTAATACTAATATAGACCTCCTACTAGCAACTGAAACTTACTTACTTTAACTTCTGAATTGGCTTTTTCCTCTAATACTAATATAGACCTCCTACTAGCAACTGAAACTACATCCTCCTTAATCCTTTCAACAGGAATACTATTACTAATACTAATATAGACCTCCTACTAGCAACTGAAACTGGATTAACGAGCATCTTCTTCTTTGCTACTACACCTAATACTAATATAGACCTCCTACTAGCAACTGAAACGTTCTGTGCCCCAAATGCATTCGAATTAATTTTTATCCTAATACTAATATAGACCTCCTACTAGCAACTGAAACTTAATCGATCTAGCCTTGCTAATAGCTTCGTCTCTTAACTAATACTAATATAGACCTCCTACTAGCAACTGAAACACATCTTTCTCTTTCATCAGTTCATCTGATGAAACTAATACTAATATAGACCTCCTACTAGCAACTGAAACTTCAATTTGGTTTGAGCATAGGCCTTATCAATATACTAATACTAATATAGACCTCCTACTAGCAACTGAAACAGGGAGAACTGCAAGATTTTTAAATTCGTTTGACACTAATACTAATATAGACCTCCTACTAGCAACTGAAACTCGATGGCATGCTAGCACCTGCCGTGTTGTTGCGGCTAATACTAATATAGACCTCCTACTAGCAACTGAAACACACTAAAAGCATTGCCTATTACTTTTTTTCGCTGCTAATACTAATATAGACCTCCTACTAGCAACTGAAACTCGCTCAGGCGACCAACGAGAATGATGCGCTCGTGCCCTAATACTAATATAGACCTCCTACTAGCAACTGAAACTCCTCTCTAATTCTGAAAGTCACGAATATTGGCCTAATACTAATATAGACCTCCTACTAGCAACTGAAACTAACCACCTCTGTCAATAATCTACTGCAGAAGTCTCATTTGCATCTGCGCAACCTAACAATCAGTTTACTTGACTATGAGGTAATTGATAATTTAGTTTTTGTTGAAATGGTTATCGAACCAAGGTTTCAAGTGAGCGTAGTAGAAGGTTGAATCCACTTGAGTAATCGGATCAAAGTCTGGAGTCACTACCCCAGATTCCAAGTAAAGCCATGTTGTCAGGGCTTCTGCAAAAAACTCACTATGATTTATTCTCCAATAATTATTCTGTTCGTCACCGTATCTCGTATTCAGATCGCTCGGCACCAGAGCGTATAAGGCTTTGATTTCTTCATTGCTAGACCCGTTAGGTAAAAAATTATCGTGATATCCATGGGCGGCCTCATGAATTAAAGGTCTAGACACGTAAACATGCGAAGGACTGATAAAAATGCCACTACCAACAAAATAACTGCTATCTGCAAGAGGATCAAACTCTACTCTAACCTTGTCATAGTAATCCAGAAATGCAGGTGCATTCGCATTCACCAGAATATTTCTATTTTCATCCAAAGCTTTTTGTAATCGAGTGAGTATAAGAAAATTTTCATAATCGTATCTTACGTAGAAATTGGGATACTGAGGCAATACAGTTCGATAAAGCCCTCCCTTGACCGCATATATGGCATAAGAAGTGGATGTTGTGTTTTTAATCAGGGGGGTTCTGGCAAAAAAATCGGGTCTTAGATCCTCTACCTGAGGGGCTGCACCTGGAACATCAGTAACCTTTTTTATGATGAGTTGCACCGAAGGGTCATTGCTCTTTATTTTTACGTAGTATTCACCTGAGGTAGCGGTGGTGGCAATTTGAATAACGATATCATCAAGCGCTCCATTAAATCTGAGAAAATTGGCTATACCCTGAGGCATGTTAATTCTGCGTGTCACATTTCCAACTTTTTTGCCAAAGTCTTCCAATACAGTGCCCCCTCGCTCCGTCAATATCCGCAGGTGTCGACTCTCTACAAAGTAATCTAAAGCGACAGTTTTCAAATGCGCAAAATCTTGTAGATCCCCATCATTATTGTAATCAATGTTAATTTGATTTTCTTTTAATTGCAAGACAACAGTAGATTCAACCAATCCTGACGCATATTTGTTTGTAGTAACAGATTTAACACCGTCCGAAATCTCTTTGGTTTCAATAATTTCGCCATGATCTGTAATATAGGTAGGTGAAAAACTCATGGCTCCTTGTAAATTTTGAGCCACCTTTGCTGAGTCAAGTGGCGGTAGATCAGGATAGTCTTTATCCGTTGGCATGCAACCGTCCTCTTCAAGATCACCAAAAAGACCGTGAGCCACAGATCTTTTTAAAACCCAAGTGTTTTTAACTCCATCACCATCACAATCAAGCCCAAATAGAGCCTCTACTCCGATGTGTTCGCATATAACTTCAATACGCCCTGAAGTATAATAGTATGTTGTACAAACATTCCTCCCTCTGTCTCCAATGTCGCTTTTAGTGAAACTGACGGTGTCAACCATTACTTCTAAGCTATAACTTGCCTCAACGGCTTCATAACGTGCGTCCATCGCCCGAGTAGCGGTGATTATTACTGTTCCTGGTCCAACAACGGTAACAGTGCCCGATACTGCATTAACCGTTGCGATGGTTATATCATCCGACTTGTAAGAAATTGCTCCGCTGCCTTTTCCACCGCTAGCTATTTGGGTTGGAATGGGGTAACCACCTATGATAACCATGAGTGTTTCTGCTGGAAACATGAGTAGGTCTGTCGCCCTTGCTACGGTTAGCATATAACTTGCCTCAACGGCTTTATGACCGGCGTCCATTGCCCGAGTAGCAGTGATTATTACTGTTCCTGCCCCGACAATGGTAACAACACCCGATGCTGCATCAACCGTTGCGATGGTTATATCATCCGACTTGTAAGAAATTTCTCCGCTGCCCTGCCCAGTGGTTGCTATTTGGGTTGTAATAGGGGCAGCACCTACGGTAGCCAAGAGTTTTTCTGCTGGAAACCTGAATAGGGCTGTCCCCCCTACTACGGTTAGGGTATAACTTGCCTCTAAGGCTTTATGACCGGCGTCTATTGCCCGAGTAGCGGTGATTATTACTGTTCCTCTTCCAATAATGGTAACAACACCCGTTGCTGCATCAACCGTTGCGATGGTAGTATCACCTGATTTATAAGAGATCGCTCCGCCGCTTTTTCCACCGCCAGCTATTTGAGTGGTAATTGGTTCATCATTGGAGGCAGCTAGAACCTTCTTGAGCGGGAAGCTGAATGCAGGGGTAACATCACTGCTTCCGCCACAAGCGGTCAGGATAAGCAGCATAAATAATAGATAATTAAAAATTTTCATCATATTGTATGTATTCTGAGTAATTAATGATATTCCCAGAAAACTCCCTTGCCGACCTCCAGTATATTATAGAAATCAAAAAGTCAACTCAAATTAGTGAAAATTATTAAAATATGAAAAATTTAATTATGATTAGTTTTTGTTAAAATGGTTATCAAACCAGGGTTTTAGCTGTGCGTAGTAGAAGGTTGAATCCACTTGAGTAATCGGATCAAAACCTCGAAGTACTACCCCGGATTCTATGTGAAGCCAAGTTGTCAGGGCTTCTGCATAAAACTCATTGTGATTTGTTCTCCAGTAACTATTTTGCTCATCACCGTATTTCATACTCAGATCGCTAGGCACTAGGGCGTATAAGGCCTTGACTTCTTCATTTTCAGGTCCGCCCGGATAGAAATTTTCGTGATATCCATGGGCGACTTCATGGATTAAAGGTCTGGACACGTAAACATGTGCAGAGCTAATAAAAACGCTGCCAGCAATAAAATAGCTGCTACTGGCAAGGGGATCAAACTCTACTCTGATATTATCATAGTAATCTAGAAATGCAGGTGCGTTAGCATTCACCGCAATACTTCTATTTTCATCCAAAGCTTTTTGTAACAGGGTGGGTATAAGAAAATTTTCAAAGTCGTATCTTACGTAGAAATTAGGATACTGAGGCAAAACAGTTCGATAAAGCTCTCCCTTTACCGCATATATGGCGTAAGAAGAGGTTGTTGTGTTATTAATCAAGGGGGTTCTCTCAAAAAAATCGGGTCTTAGATCCTCTACCAGAGGGCCTGCACCAGGGACTGCGGTGGTTCTTTGTATGATGAGTTGCACCGAAGGGTCATTGCTCTCTATTTTTACATAGTATTCACCTGCGGTAGTGGTGGTGGCAATTTGAATAACGATATCATCAAGCGCTCCATTAAACCTGAGAAAATTGGCTATACCTGTAGGCATGTTAATTCTGCGTGGTGCATTTGTGGTTCTCCTCACAAAATCTTCCAATACAGTGCCTCCTCGCTCGGTTAATATCTGTAGTTGTTGGGTGTGCAAAGAGTAATCTAAAGCCACAGTGCTGAGATGAACAAAATCAACGAAATCTCCATCGTTGTTGTAATCAAGCGCTAATTGGTCTTCACGAAATTGTTCAACAACGGTAGTTTCAACCAATCCTGACGCATATTTGTTGGTAGTAGCAGATCCAAGAGTCTCCGCAGAGGTCGTGGTTTCAACAACTGCCCCATGATCTGTAATATACGTAGGTGAAAAACTCATGGCCCCTTGTAAATTTTGAGCCACTGTTGCTGGGTCAAGTGGAGGCAGATCAGGATAATCTTTATCTGTCGGCACGCAACCGTCCTCCTCAAAGTCACCACCAAGACCGTGAGCCACGAATCTTTGTAAAACCCGAGTGTTTTTAAGTCCATCACCGTCACAATCAATCCCAAATAGAGCCTCTATTCCTATGTGTTCGCATATAGATTCAATACGCCCCGAAGTATAATAGTATGTTATACAAACATCCCTCCCTCTATCGCCAACGTCAAATTGGGTAAAGCTGAGGGTGTCATCAATTATGTTTAAGCTATAGCTTGCCTCGATGGCTTCATAATGTGCATCCATCGCCCGGGCAGCGGTAATCATTGCTGTTCCTTCCCCGATAATGGTCACAACACCCGTTGCCGCATCAACCGTTGCCACAGCCGTATCATCTGATTTATAGGAGATCGCTCCGCTGCCCTGCCCAGTGGTTGCTATTTGGGTGGTAATCGGGTCAGTGCCTAAGGTAAGCAAGAGCGTTTCTGCTGGAAATCTGAGTGTATCTGTGGCCAGTGCTACGGCCAATAGATAGCTCGCCTCAGTGGCTTCATAACTCGCATCCACTGCCCGGGTAGCAGTAATCATTGCTGTTCCTACCCCGACAATGGTAACAATACCCGTCATCGCATCAACCGTTGCCACAGTCGTATCATCTGATTGATAAGAAATCTCTCCAGTGCTTTGTCCACCGCTCGCTATTTGGGTTCGTACCGGTTGGTCGCCAAAAGTGGCCATAATCATTACTGAGGGAAAGCTCAGTATGTCTATGTCTGTTCTCCGTACTACGGTCAGTGTATAGCTCGCCTCAATGGTTTTATAGTTCGCATCCCCTGCCCGGGTAGCAGTAATCATTACTGTTCCTATCCCGACAATGGTGACAATACCCGTCATCGCATCAACCGTTGCCACAGTCGTATCATCTGATTGATAAGAGATCTCTCCAGTGCTTTGTCCACCGCTCGCTATTTGGGTGCTAATTGGTCCATCGCCTGCGGAGACCATGAACATTCCGAGTGGGAAGCTGAGTGTATTGGTGGTGTCACTGTTTCCACTGGATGCAGAGGTATCGCCACTGTTTCCACTGGATGCAGAGGTATCGCCACTGTCCCCGCCACAAGCGGTCAGGACGAGCAGCATGAATAATAGATAATTAAAAATTTTCATCATATTGTATGTATCCTGAGTAATCAGTGATATTCCCAGAAAACTCCAATACCGTACCTCCAGTATATTATAGAAATCAAAAAGTCAACTCAATTAGTGAGAATTGTTAAAATATGGAGAGTTTATTTATGAAATGAGTCCTCTAAACAAATTCCCCTTCAAGCTCTATTGACTTAAAAAAAAGCTCTTGAGAAGAGGTACAATTGCCCATCAAGAGAGGTGTATAACGAGCTAGCAACGAAAACTAGCTATCGGTGTCAATCTTCCACTGGAGAAGTTTCATGCGCATCCGCTCAAATGATGGACCGTACTGCCTATGTCGCTGTCTCTTAAGAGGGAGAACATTCTTAATAATAAATTTACTTGGCCTATATGTACTATTTGAATGATCAATTATCGAGCCAGTAGACACCAAAGTATAGACTTTCCCAGCAGTACCAATGATAGGTCCGCCACTCATTCCATTCGAAGAAGATATCTCATAGTCGCTTTGATAATCTTTAATATCTAGTGTATCAGGATTTACTTTTGATACCCCCAGCACTGTATGAAAAAGCCCAAGCTGAATATAGTCTATGCCCGTGCCAAAATCAAGCAGTGCTTGGCCTACTGGATACGGGGTAGTCTGTAGTGCTAATTTGGGATAGCCTGGCAGTGCCCGAGCAAGACGCACGGCGGCAAAATCTGCTTCAACGTCTATGCCGATGAGCGTCGCAGCAACTATCTCTTGCTTGCGGGTTCTAATGCAAACTTCCCGCTTTTGCGCAGGACCACTATATTGCGCTAAGCAGCTTGCATCTGTTTCTCCTGAACCTTTGTCAGGGAGTACACAAAAGTTATGTGCGACAGTCAGAACGATATCATCTTGATAAAGAAATCCACTCCCCTGGTCACCATCATCCGATCTACGCAGATTTTCCCCAATACAAGAAGAAGGTCCATCTGTGCGAGCAACCCTATGGAACATGACAACCGCATCTGCTGAGTCCACTGCTACCTTTTCTAAATCTGTTTTTTCTGTTGGAGTGAGGCTGACATTCATCCAATCCTCAAAATAGCGGTCTGTACTGGGCCACTGTGCCTCTGTTAAGGCGGTATAGGTCTTTGCTTTTTCTGTATATTCCCGATCAAGATCAGCAAAAGACTTTCTTAAAAACGAACGAATTTCTTCAAGTTTTGGGCTAAAGTTTAGAAATCTTTTTTGTGCAACCGGGTATGCCCAAATCTCTACCGGTAAAACCGGATAGTCAAAGAATTGGTCAATACCCTCAAAGGTGCAGTTTGGCAAAATACTTACACTAGCGGTGGACATACCGACCACCCTTCTTTGTTCATCAATGATCGGTCCGCCACTCATCCCCGCCGCAGTTGGCATATCAAAGGAATTTCTACCAAAGCAAGGATTAGATTCCCCTATAGTGACATGCCATTGTCCAAAATAATTAGAAGTTTCAGGATGTCCAATACCGATTACCGTTTTTCCTGGCTCTTGCCTAGGCGCAAGAACAAGAGGAGTAACACTGGTCACAGAATTATCTAATTGAATGAGAGCAAGGTCTCCCTTTTCGGCTATATCAGGATCTGCTACTTCGCTAGCAACCGCAATAACCCTACCATCTAATCGTGTTACACTATCATCTGTTGGACTATCATCAAAGAGTATCATCTCTACTTTTGTTCCTATGCGAGACTGGGTTTCTGCAAGTGTGACCACATGCCTATTGGTCAGCACAAGATCCTGCGCAACAAACCACCCCGTGCCCACTGTAACAAAAGGTCTTTCACCCACCGGATTTTCAGTAGAGATTCCGACAAAAACCACACTCGAGGCGGTCTCTCTGGCTACTGTTTCATGGATTGACTTGACTTGGGTTTGCGAACCACAAACTTGCGAAGGCAAAGAACTATCGCCATGATTTGTTGTGTAGGGCGAATCACCCCCCTACCACAGGGAAGAAAAACATTTGTGCTACTTGTGTTACTACTACACGAACAACAAAGAAGAGCAAACGCAAATATATATATAAATTGGTAGGGTAAGAGACAGAACACTTTCTTGCTATTCATTAACTTTTCATCCATTTTCTATTCTCCATTTATTATCCATTCTCTATCCTCCATGCAACCCTCAGTCATATTGTATGTATCCTGAGTAATTAATGATATTCCCAGAAAACTCCAATCCCGTACCTCCAGTATATTATAGAAATCAAAAAGTCAACTCAAATTAGTGAAAATTATTAAAATATGAAAAATTTAATTATGAGATGAGTCCTCAAAAAAAACTCTTGGAAAAATATAAAATTGCCTCATTAAAGAGGGATGAATAATGCTAAAACTAACTATCGGTGTCAATCTTCCACTGTAGAAGTTTCATGCGCATCCGCTCAACTGATGGACCATATTGCCTATCCCACGTCACTTTCAGAGGAAGAACATTCTTAATAATAAGCTTGCTCGGCCTATAAAAACTATCTAGATCGTTGAATCTTAGGTCAAAGGACACCAAAGAATAAACTGCTCCATCAGTGCCAATAATGGGTCCGCCACTCATCCCTCCCGAGAGAGAGAGTTCATAGTCGCTTTGATAATCCTTAGTACTCAATGGATCAAGATTTACTTCTGCGGTTCCGATTACTGTGTGAAAAAGTCCGAGATTGATGTAGTCTGTGCCCGTGCCAAAAGCAAGCAGTGCTTGGCCTGCTGCGTACGGTCTATCCTGTATTGCCAATGTGGAATAGTCTGATAGTGATCGGCCAAGCCGTAACGCAGCAAAATCTGCCTGAATATCTACACCGATGAGCGTCGCAGCAAGCACCTCTTGCTTGCGGGTTCTAATGCAAACTTCCCGCTTTTGCGCAGGACCACTCCATTTCGCTAAGCAGATTTCATCTGTTTCTCCTGTACCAGCGAAAGGGAATTCACAAAAGTTATGCGCCACAGTCAGAACGATATCATCTTTATAAAGAAATCCACTACCTTGGAAACCATCGTGCGATGTACGCAGGTTTTCCCCAATGCAAGAAGAAGGTCCATCTGAGCGAGCGACATTATGGAGTATGACAACCGCATCTGCTGAGTCCACTGCTACCTTTGCTAAATCTGTTTTTTCTGTTGGATTGAGGCTGACATTCATCCAATCCGCAAAATAGCGATCTGTACTCGGCCATTGCCCCTCGGTTTTGGCGGTATAGGTTTTTGCTTCTTCGGTATATTCCCGATTAAGATTAAGGCTGGGATCAGCAAAAGATTTTCTTAAAAACGAACGAATTTCTTCAAGAGTTGGACTAAAACTCAGAAATCTTTTTTGTGCTACTGGGTATGCCCAAATCTCTACGGGTAAAACCGGATAGTCAAAAAATACATCAACACCCTCAAAGGTACAGTTAGGCAGAATATTTACAGTAACGGTGGACATACCGACCACTCTTCTTTGTTCATCAATGATCGGTCCGCCACTCATCCCTCCTGCAATGGCTATATCGAAAATATTTCTGTTCGCATGTTGGTCAGGGCAAGCAACAGATTCCCCTATAGTGACATGCCATTGTCCAAAATAAGTAGAAATTCCAGGATGACCAATAGCGATTACCTTTTTCCCTGGCTCTTGTGTCGGCGCAAGGACAAGAGGAATAATGCTCGTCACAGGATTATCTAACTGAATAAGCGCAAAATCTCCCTTTTCACCTATCACAGGATCTGCTACTTCGCTAGCAACCGCAATGACCCTACCATCCACCTTCGTCACATCACCTTCTTCTGTGCTGTCAGTAAAGAGCGTCATCTCTACCCTTGTTCCTATGCGAGACTGAGTGTTTGCAAGCGTGACCACGTGTCTATTGGTCAGTACAAGATCCTGCGCAACAAACCAACCCGATCCCGTTGAAAAATAATTCTTCTCACCCATCACATTTAAGGTAAAGGTTCTGATAAAGACCACACTCGATGCAGTCTCTCTAGCGACTGTTTCATGAATTGACTTGGCTTGTGTTTGCGAACCACAAACTTGCGAGGGGAGAGAACTATCGCCATGATTTGTTGTGTAAGGAGAATCACCTTCCCTACCACAGGTAAGAAAGACATCTGGGATGTCCTCGCTGAACAAACCACCTTGGCTGTCACCACCACCGCAAGAATAAAGAAAAGCTACAGCAAGAATCCCTAAAAATTGACAACGCAAGAGACAAAACACTTTCTTCCCGCTCATTGACTTTTCATCCATTCTCTATTCTCCATGCAATCCTCAGTCATATTGTATGTATCCTTGAGTAATTAATAAAATTCGCAAAAAAAAACTCCAATACCGCACCTCCAGTATATTATAGAAATCAAAAAGTCAACTCAAATTAGTGAAAATTATTAAAATATGAAAAATTTAATTATGAGATGGGTTATCAAAACAAATTGCTCTTCAAGCTCTATTAATAACTCAAAGAAACTCTTGAGAAGAGATGAAATTACTCCATAAAGAGAGCTGTATAACGAGCTAGCGACTAAAACTAGCTATCGGTGTCAATCTTCCACTGGAGAAGTTTCATGCGCATCCGGTCAACCGATGGACCAAGTTCCCTATCATGACGTATCTTGAAAGGAAGAACATTCTTAATAATAAGTTTACTGGGCTTATAAAAATTGGCTGGAGTACTATATAATTCTCCAGAAGCCGCTAAAGTATAGACCTTGCCATCTACACCAATGAGAGGTCCGCCACTCATCCCTGCCGAAAAAGTGAGCTCATAGTCGCTTTCATAATCCATAGTACCGGGTGGCGCAGGGTTTGTTTTTGAGGTTCCGAGTACTGTGTGAAAAAGTCCAAGATTGACATAATCTATGCCCGAGCCAAAACCAAGCAGTGCTTGATCTGCTGCATACGGGGTCGTCTGTAGTGCTAATTTGGGATAATCTGGCAGGGATCTACTGAGACGCACTGCAGCAAAATCTGCCTGAAGGTCTATACCAATTACCGTTGTAGCAACTATCTCTTGCTTACGGGTTCTAATGCAGACTTCTCGCTTTTGCCCAGGACCACTCCATTTCGCTAAGCAGCTTTCATCTGTTTCTCCTGAACCAAAGCCAGGGAGTGTACAAAAGTTATGCGCCACAGTCAGCACGATATCATCTTGATAAAGAAATCCACTCCCCTGGACACCCTCTCGCGATCTACGCAGATTTTCCCCAATGCAAGAAGAAGGTCCATCTGATCGAGCAACATTATGGAGTAGGACAATCGCCTCTGCTGAGTCCGTTGCCAGTTTTTCTAAGTTTGTTTTTTCTGTTTGAGTGAGGCTGGCATTCATCCAATCCGCAAAATAGCGGTCTGTACTCGGCCATTGCGCCTCCGTTAAGGCAGTATAGGTCTTTGCTTCTTCTGTATATTCCCGATTAAGCTCAAGGTCAGAATCGGCAAAAGATTTTTTTAAAAACGAACGAATTTCTTCAAGATTTGGACTAAAACTAAGAAATCTGTTCTGTGTGACCGGGTATGCCCAAACCTCTACCGGTAAAACCGGATAGTCAAAAAATATATTAACACCCTCGAAGGTACAGTTGTGCAAAATGCTTACACTAGCGGTGGACATACCGACCACTCTTCTTCGTTCATCAATAATCGGTCCGCCACTCATCCCAGCCGAGATTGCTATATCAAAGGCGTTCCTGTTAGCATTACCGGTATTACAATCAACGGATTCCCCTATAGTGACATGCCACTGCCCAAAATAAGTAGAAACTGCTGGATGACCAATAGCGATTACTTTTTTTCCTGGCTCTTGCGTAGGCGCAAGGACCAGAGGAGTAACGCTGGTCACAGGATTATCCAATTGAATAAGTGCAAGGTCCCCCCTTTCAGTTATCAGAGCATCTGTTACTGTGCTAGCAACCGCAATGACACTACCATCTACCCGTGTTACGGCTGTTTGTGTACTGTCGGTAAAGAGTATCATCTCTACCCTTGTTCCTGTCCGAGCAGGTTCAGTATCTGACAACGTGATCACGTGTCTATTGGTCAGCACAAGATCTTGGGCAACAAACCAACCCGATCCCGTCGAATGAAAAACCCTCACACCCATCGCATTTAAGGTAAAAGGTCTGACAAAAACCACACTCGAGGCGGTCTCTCTGGCTACTGTTTCATGAATTTGCTTGGCTTGTGTTTGTGAACCACAAACTTTCGAAGGCAGAGAGTTATCCCTATGATTGGTTGTGTAGGGCGAATCACCTTCTCTTCCACAGACGAGAAAGACATTCGTGGTGTCATTTCGTTTGCTACCACCACCACCACAAGAATAAAGAAAAGCTACAGCAAATATATATAAAAGTTGGTAGCGTAAGAGTAAAAGCGATTTTTTGCTATTCATTAACTTTTCATCCATTCTCTATCCTCCATGCAACCCTCAGTTAAATATTATTCATGAGTAATTGATGATATTCGAAAAAAACTCCAATACCGCGCCTCCAGTATACTATATATATCAAAAAGTCAACTCCAATTAGTGAAAATTATTAAAATATGGGGAATCTAATTATGAGACGAATTATCGCATAATTTTCTCTTCAGGCTCTATTGATTCAAAAAAACTCTTGAGAAGAGGTAAAATTGCCCCATCAAGAGAGCTGTATGCCGAGCTAGCAACCGAAACGACTAATTGTCTATCATCCACTGCTGGAACCTCATAGTCATTCGGGCAAATGATGGACCATATTGCCTACCCTGCCTTTGTTTTAAAGGAAGAGCATTCTTAATAATAAATTTACTTGGTCGATAAAAACTGTCCGGAGGGGCAGGGCCTGAGGAAGAGGACACCAAAGAATAGACTGCTCCATCACTACCAACGATAGGGCCTCCACTCATTCCCCCCGAAGAAGAGATCTCATAATCGCTTTCATAATCTTTAATATCTAGTGTCGCAGGGTTTACTTTTGATATTCCGAGTACTGTATGAAAAAGTCCAAGTTCAATATAATCTATGCCCGTGCCAAAAACAAGCAGTGCTTGGTCTACTGGATACGGGGTAGTCTGTATTGCCAATGTGGGGTAGTCAGGCAGTGATCTCGCAAGTCGCACCGCTGCGAAATCTGCTTCAACGTCTATTCCGATGAGCGTCGCAGCAACTATCTCTTGCTTGCGGGTTCTAATGCAGACTTCCCTCTTTTGCGCAGGACCACTCCATTTTGCTAAGCAACTTTCATCTGTTTCTCCTGAACCGGTGAAAGATCGCTGACAAAAGTTATGCGCCACAGTCAGAACGATATCATCTTGGTAAAGAAATCCACTACCCTGGCTACCCTCTCTCGATGTACGCAAATTTTCCCCGATGCAAGAAGAAGATTCATCCGAGCGAGCGACATTATGGAGCAGAACAACCGCATCTGCTGAATCTACTGCTACTTTGTCTAAATTTGTTTTTTCTGTTTGAGTGAGGCTGACATTCATCCAATCCACAAAATAGCGGTCTGTACTCGGCCATTCCGCCTCTGTTAAGGCGGTATAGGTCTTTGCTTCTTCTGTATATTCCCGATCAAGATCAGCAAAAGATTTTCTTAAAAACGAACGAATTTCTTCAAGATTTGGACTGAAACTCAGAAATCTTTTCTGCATAACAGGGTATGTCCAAATCTCTACAGGTAAAACTGTATAGTCAAAAAATGGACTAATACCTTCAAAGGTACAGTTAGGCAGAACGGTTACATTAGCAGTGGACATACCAACCACTCTTCTTTGCTCATCAATAACAGGGCCCCCACTCATTCCTGCCGAAATTGACAGATCAGAAGAATTTCTGTCAAAACAAGGGTTATATTCCCCTATGGTGACATGCCACTGTCCAAAATAAGTGGAAATTAGCGGATGACCAATACCGATGACCTTTCCTCCTGGCTCTTGCGTAGGCGCAAGGACAAGAGGAGTAATGCTCGTCACAGGACTATCTAATTGAATAAGCGCAAGATCCCCCCTTTCAATTATAGAAAGATCTGCTTTTTCACTAGCAATTGCAATGACGCTACCATCCACCTTCATCGCATTACCTTGTTTTGTACTGTCAGTAAAGATCGTCATCTCTGCCCTTGTTCCTATACGAGCGATTTCATCTTCTGACACCGTGATCACGTGTCTATTGGTCATCACAAGATCTTGGGCAACAAACCAACCCGATCCCGTTGAAATATAATTCTTCTTACCCATCGCATTTAAGGTATAGGTTTCGACAAGAACCACACTCAAGGCGGTCTCTCTGGCTACTGTCTCATGAATTGACTTGACTTGGGTTTGCGAGCCACAAACTTGCGAAGGCAAAGAACTGTCCCCATGATTTGTTGTGTAGGGCGAATCACTTTCCCTTCCACAGACAAGAAAGACGTTTGTGATGTCTTGATCATTGCTGCCACTAGTGCAAGAACAAAGAAAAGCAAACGCGAATATATATATAAATTGGTAGCGTAAGAGTAAAAGCGATTTTTTGCTATTCATTAACTTTTCATCCATTCTCTATCCTCCATGCAACCCTCAGTTAAATTATATCCTTAAGTAATTAATGATATTCGCAGAAAACTCCAATACCGCGCCTCCAGTATACTATAGATATCAAAAAGTCAACTCAAATTAGTGAAAATTATTAAAATATGGGGAATCTAATTATGAGATGGGTTATCGCATAATTTTCTCTTCAGGCTCTATTGATTCAAAAAAACTCTTGAGAAGATGTGAAATTACCCCATCAAGAGAGCTGTATAACGAGCTAGCAACGAAAACTAGCTATCGGTGTCAATCTTCCACTGGAGAAGTTTCATGTGCATCCGCTCAACTGATGGACCATATTCCCTATGTAGCTGTCTCTTAAGAGGAAGAACATTTTTAATAATCAGTTTACTTGGCCTATATGTACTATCTGAAAAATCAATCACGGAGCCAGTAGACACCAAAGAATAGA
Organism: Leptonemataceae bacterium; assembly: GCA_965207725.1. Taxonomy (GTDB): domain Bacteria; phylum Spirochaetota; class Leptospiria; order Leptospirales; family Leptonemataceae. Next base: position 58,865 of record OZ242290.1, read on the forward strand.
CTTTCCCAGCGCTACCAATGATAGGGCCTCCACTCATTCCTCCCGAAGTAGATATCTCATAGTCGCTTTGATAATTCTTAATATTGAGTGTCTCAGGATTTACTTTTGATATCCCCAGCACTGTATGAAAAAGTCCAAGATTGATATAATTTGTGCCCGTGCCAAAACCAAGCAGTGCTTGGTCTACTGGATACGGGGTAGTCTGTAGCGCTAATTTGGGATAGTCTGGTAGTGCTCTAGCAAGACGCACCGCGGCAAAATCTGCTTCAACGTCTATTCCGATGAGCGTCGCAGCAACTATCTCTTGCTTGCGGGTCCGAATGCAGATTTCTTGTTTTTGCGCAGGACCACTATATTGCGCTAAGCAGCTTGCATCTGTCTCTCCTGAACCTAAGTCAGGGAGTACACAAAAGTTATGTGCGACAGTCAGAACGATATCATCTTTATAAAGAAATCCACTCCCCTGATTACCATCATCGGATCTACGCAGGTTTTCCCCAATGCAGGAGGAAGGTCCATCTGGACGAGCAACTCTATGGAACATGACAACCGCATCTGCTGAATCTACTGCTACCTTTTCTAAATCTGTTTTTTCTGTTTGAGTAAGGCTGACATTCATCCAATCAGCGTAATAGCGGTCTGTACTCGGCCATTGCGCCTCTGTCAAGGCGGTATAGGTCTTTGGTTCTTCGGTATATTCCCGATTAAGATTAAGATCGGGATCAGCAAAAGATCTTTTTAAGAAGGATCGAATTTCTTCAAGAGTTGGACTAAAACTCAGAAATCTTTTTTGTGCTACTGGGTATGCCCAAATCTCTACCGGTAAAACCGGATAGTCAAAGAATGGATCAATACCCTCAAAGGTACAGTTTGGTAAAACACTTATACTAACGGTGGACATACCGACCACCCTTCTTTGTTCATCAATTATCGGTCCGCCACTCATTCCCGCCGCAATTGGCAGATCAAAGGAATTTCTGTCAAAACAAGGATTAGATTCCCCTATAGTGACATGCCATTGTCCAAAATAAGTAGAAGTTTCAGGATGTCCAATACCGATTACTTTTGTCCCCGGCTCTAGTCTAGGCGCAAGGACGAGAGGAGTAACGCTGGTCACAGGAGTATCTAATTGAATGAGTGCAAGGTCTCCCTTTTCACCTCTATTAGGATCTGCTACTTCGCTAGCAACAGCGATGACCCTACCATCTAATCGTGTTACACTATTATCTGTTGGACTATCATCAAAGAGTATCATCTCTACTTCTGTTCCTATGCGCGACTGAGTGTTGGGAAGCGTGACCACGTGTCTGTTGGTCAGCACAAGATCCTGCGCAACAAACCAACCCGTGCCCACTCCAATAAAAAGTCTTTCACCCATCGCATTTTCGCTATAGGGTCCGACAAAAACCACACTCGAGGCGGTCTCTCTGGCTACTGTTTCATGGATTGACTTGACTTGGGTTTGCGAACCACAAACTTGCGAAGGGAGAGAGCTGTCCCTATGATTTGTTGTAAAAGGTGAAGCACCTTCCCTTCCACAGAAAAGAAAAACATTTGTGCTACTTGTGCTACCACCACAAGAATAAAGAAAAACTACAGCAAGAATCCCTAAAAATTGGTAGGGCAAAAGACAAAACACTTTCTTGCCGTTCATTAACTTTTCATCCATTCTCTATCCTCCATGCAACCCTCAGTTAAATTGTATGTATTTCTGAGTAATCAGTGATATTCGCGGAAAACTCCAATACCGCATCTTTCAGTATACTAGAGAAATCAAAAAGTCAACACATTAAGTGAAAATTATAAAAATATGGGGAATCTAATTATGAGATGAGTTAGTCAAAAAAAACTCCTCTTTAAGCTCTATTGACTTAAAAAAGCAAAACTATGCCCTCATAACAATCGAGTCTACTTTTGTGCGACTGAAATACCCGAACGGAATCGCACCATCGAAACGATATTGGCAGCTTTACAGATGTCTATAAAGGCTCTAACAAAGAGCAATAACTACAGCTTTTGTTCTGCCAATTTTGTTCCTTCTATACGCGCGCTTATCTTTGCGAACGCAGTGGTACGTGCAGTAACAACATCGTCACCAAAAGGCGAATATCCGCAATCATCGGTAGTGCCCAATTGACTGACAGGAATAAATTCTGCTGCGTGGAGCACACGCTCTGCGACAACTTCTGGGCTTTCTACTTCTTCATTGATTACGTTAATCACGCCAATAAAGGCCTTTTGCGAAGGTTTCAGATTATCGGCAATAAGGCGCAGGGCTTCTTGTGGATTTTCTTCGCTCGCCATCTGAAAATAGAAAAGACCCAAATCGAGTTGCATCAATAATGGAATCAATTCACGGTAAGGAACATCAGCACTATGAGTCGAATCCTGATCTCCACCCGGACAAGTATGCACACCAATTCTCTTTTTCTCATCTGCACTAAAGTGAGACAATACTTGATTATTTAAGTCGATAAAATCCTTGAGTAGTTTTTTTGACTCATCTAATTTTATCGCCAAACGAGCTTCGGTAAAATCTATTTGGACAGAGTGTGCCTTATTTTTAAAGCAACTCCGGATATCCTCTACCGATTGTTTTACTAAATCTTTGATGAATTGATCTCTCGGGTAACCTTCGATGCCATCTTGAGGATAAATCAAAGAAATTGCTGATGGAGCTATTACGGCTTGCTTTACCGGTTTAGTGGCATATTTCTGGGCTCTTTCCAAATAGCTACCCGCATAAGTACTATAACGGAAGGGACCAGCGGTAAGACGAGGCAATTGACGGACATGACCATCGACAAATGGTAGAATAATACCATCGGGTGCTAGATTCTCAAGTCCTGCTAACGGATAGGTCACAAAACTTGGTTTTGTCTGCTCACCATCGCTAATAACGGGGGAACCTGTCTTTTCAAATTGTTCAATTGTCTCTTTCACTGCTCTATCAAAGATTTTATCCATATCCTCTTCGGATAGGGAACCTTCAGCAAAGCTTTTCATTGCCTCTTGTAGGTAAGGGGGACGAGGAATACTCCCAATTGGTTCTGTGGCTATAGTCATTTTTTCACAACTCCTTGTCGGTGTTTCTACTATTTTCTACACCTATTATTTTGAACCGATTGAATATCAGTTTATTTTTTTGTCTATCTTTAATTTTTTTTTAAAAATGGAATTAATCACCATCAAGAGAACACTTCTAACCCAACCCCTGCCAAGCGATTGGGGACAAGTATAGAGAGTCCCTGCATGATATGATCATTTTTTTTAGTATTTTTTAAGTACAAAAAAAATTGACTACTCTATAGAAATACCAAATCCTACTCAATATTATGGCAAAAAAACAAATTACTGGGGTATGGGATGCAAAAAAAACGAAACAGCTTTCCCAAAATTATGATCTCATCATGGATCGAACTTGGTACGCCATCGCTGGCAGCCATGCGTCGCAAGGATCTCTCGATATTTTTTGGGAATACAATGAATGGCTGCTAGAGAAAAGAGGAACAGAATTTCAGAATCACACAATCACTCGTGCAGTCGGGCAACAGAATATCAAGGATTTTGGAATTTGGAAGGGTTTTGTTAATCAGCGGGGTTTTTTTACTCTGCAGCCGACCAAAAAAATCCTAGGAATGCAGGTTACCCTCCCAATAAAGATGGTCACCCAATGGCTGAGTTTCCCACAAAACGATTCTCATGATGAAGTATGGACATATTACGTAAACATGATGGGAAAGCAGATATTTATTATCTTTGCCCTCACGCCTCATCTCTCTGATCAGAACTATAATCAAGAGCTCCACCGATTGCAGTCAGAAAATAACATAGACTTGCAAGCAACTCCCTTTTATAAAATCCAATGGCCAGCAGATTATAAGCTGGGTTCAACTGGAGATCAAATAACCCCCAAGCCATAGAGCACGAGACTAGAAATCAAAATCAAAATTCTCGCCTTTTTTTATCTGCTCGTGATGAGAACGACTCTTTTGCGGTGGCAAGAGGAAATAGACGCCTAAACCGAGCAGGCGTAGCGGCATCCGTCGACGACTGCGGGCCTCCCTATACAAAGAGACAAATTGATCGCAAGAAATTTCTGAGGTGAGCGATTGTTTTGTAGTACTCACAAAATCTGCAAATTTGATTTTTACAAAGATTCCTTTGATGGCTCGATTGATTGCCTTCTTCCGCAAACGGTTTGCTAATTCTGACCAGAGTTTTCTTAACTGAATGAGACATAAATTATCATCGTCAATATCGTCCATAAACGTACTCTCAACGCTGAGGGATTTGCGAATTCGTTGGGGTTGAATCGCGCGCTCATCGCGCCCAAAGGACCGCTCTATCAAAATTGTAGCAAATTTACCCAAAATCTGAGTGAGAAGCTCTGGGCTTGTCGCTTGAACATCTCGACAAGTCCGAATATCAAGACGGGCAAGTTTTCTCTGCGTAACTTTCCCTACTCCCGGTATTTTGGCGACCGGGACATTGTAGATAAAATCTGCAACTGCATGTGGTTCAATAACTTTGAGACCATCAGGTTTGTGCCAATCACTGGCGATTTTTGCGAGAAATTTATTGGGAGCGACTCCCGCAGATGAAGTCAGTAGAGTTTCTTGATAGATTATTTCTTTGAGATAGCGAGCTATGTAGGTCGCACTGTTGTTATATAACGGACAATCAGTCACATCCAAGTAGGCTTCGTCTAAGGAAAGAGGCTCAATAATGGAGGCTGTAACTTTCCTCAAGATCTCACGAATCTTTCGCGACGTCTCTTTGTATTTTTCAATATTTACTGGTAAAAAAATAATCTGTGGGCATAATTGTTTGGCTCGTTGACCGCTCATCGCCGAGCAAACGCCAAAACGACGGGCAATATAATTGCAGGTTGTGACCACACCACGCCGATTGCCGCCGCCCACTGCAATCGGCTTTTTGGTCAAGGTCGGGTTATCACGCATTTCAATAGCTGCAAAAAAGCAGTCCATATCGAGATGAATAATCTTACGCAACAACTGCAGTAGATAACATTAAGTGAGGCTAGTCAATCATAAAACAACTTTACAAACACAGCTTGGACTTTTGTTCGGCAAAAAGAACGCCTCAAGCAGATAAATCACGATAGCTGGCTTTAATCGCCGCTTCCCCCGATAATATAGATTATCGGGGGAAAATGGGTTTTTTCTGTTTTGATGCGCCAAGCAACGAAACTGGCCGCTGGCGTCTACTCTGCAAACAAATATCAGATGATTTTTGGGCTTTAAAGCTCGCATCCCAAGTGGATTTCTTGCGAATACTTGATAAAATTCCTTGACTTTCCCAGCTATTCTTGATAATCTGCACTAAAGCGTCACATGTCCGAACAAGAAACAAAAGTCGCCAGCAAAAAATCAGCAATCCAAACGCAAATTGACGCTCAGATCAACAACGAGCGAGTTTTTCGCGACATAAATAGCATCCAGCTCTCCAATATCCAGTTGATGAATAAAATCATGGTGGATCTCAACGAGACTTCCCCAGAAGAAAGAAAAAAAATGCTGGAAATTATTGAAGAGCACTTAGAGGAAAATCGGCAGTCTTTTTTTGCTCGCTATATTTTGGGTATAATTGAGCTACAGGGTAAAAAGAAATCGAATTCTGCGCTGCTTGAACTGGTAGGACAATGCGTCAAAGCAGCCAAATGGACAGTAGTCGACCATATATCGCAAATTATTCTTGATGTCGATGAAAACAATCGGATTGCCCTGCGAGCTAAAGTCGATAGCATGGAACGCCTCAAGAGCAAAACTGAAATAAAACCTTATTTGGCAAAATTAGCAGAAATTGATCGAAAAAACCCAGAAGTTCTCCAAAAATACGCCAACACGATTGTCGACAGCGAGCCAGAAAAAGCCCTCAAGCTCTATAAACAAGCCGCAGAAATCTACGCACTCTTAAAAGATTATATACAATTGGAAAATCTCTGGGAATTACTGGTAGAGAAGAATAACGAAGACCTCGCCTTTTTTGAAAGAATTGAGAGAATTGTCGTTGGGAACCGCGATCGCCTGTGGATGGCCTCACAAATAATCATTTTGCTTGAGCCCTATCGATCTAGTGCCAACTGGAATGTCGTGATTCATCTGTTAAAAAAGGTATTACAGTATGAACCCAATTCAACTCGTGCCCGTTCCGATTTAGTACGGGCCTATCGAGAAATTTACGCCGAACATTCGCTCTTGAATGAATTCCTAAAAGTCTCTGGGCTCACAAATCATAAGAAAGCAATTGAAGCATGTATCGCCAGCTTTGAAAGAAATATCGTCTTTGATAAAGGGAACTTTGTCTTTCATCGGACCCGCGGAGTGGGAAAGATACAAGAGATCGATAACGAATTTTTGATCATTGACTTTGCCAGCGACAAGGGTAAAAAAATGAGTCTAAAAATGGCGATCAACAGTCTCTATCCATTGGAAAAGGATCACCTCTGGGTCGCTTACTATGAAGATCCACAGAGTATCAAAGAAATGTTTGATAAGGATATCTTTGCCTTTTTTGAAAAATTGTTGAGCTCGTACAAAGATAAAATACTTATTCCTGATCTAAAAAAAGAAATAACCAAACGATTCATTGCCCTAGAAGATTGGTCACGTTGGTGGACAAAAGCACGAAATCACCTAAAAAAGGATCCGCGTTTTAGTTTTAATCCACGAAAAAAAGATGAATTGATTTTACGAGAAACACCGATGACGCTCGCAGATGAATTATCTCTGCGCTTTCAAAATGAGGTCTCTTGGCATAAGAAATTAGAAATTGGCATGAGTATTTTGAAAGAGAAAGACGTTGAAAATGCGCTGGTTGGCTGTATCCAATTCTACCGCGAAAACGAGAAAAATAAAGAAGTGATTCGAAAAATACACTCTTTTATCTTTCTCGAAATTGTCCGCAATGAATACCCTATTTTGATGCAAAATTTTAACCGAGAACTCAGTAAGATTAAAGATACTATCCTTGGAGCCTCGGTCAATGATTTGGTCGCCAGCTTTACTTCAACGACAGTCAATGATCTCAAAAAAGAAATCATGCTTGCCATTATCCAGCATCGTCAAGATTATCCAAAAATTTTGCAGAAAATGCTGTTTGATCCCTCAATAAAGGCACATCGCATGATTATCAATGAACTACAAAAAACAAATAATGAAGAAACACTCGCCGATTTTACTGAAGCCATTTTTATTAAAAATCGTGAAAATCCAGAAGTATTTCTTTGGCTTGCTCGACAGGTGCTTACAGAAAAAACCAAAATTTCTTGGATTAAAAGGAAAGATCAAGACATCTTCTTATTTGTAGTCCGCATACTGCCTTCACTAGCAAATATTGAAAAACAGGGCAATAAACTTAAAAAACAAGCAATGGAAATTGTCGTTGGAAATTTCAATACAATTACCATTGATTCACTCTTGCAGCACGAGTTGTTGGTGACTATCATTCAACAAGTCAGGCCCGACATGCTACGAAGAATCATATCTTTGTTTCGAGAAATTCCATATATTGCTAAGGCGCATAAAGAGAACTTTGAGGCAATGGTTGCCCAAGTTCGCCCTGATTATCAGAAAGAAGACTCTGAAGAAAAAGAGGCTCGCCTACTCACATTCTTACCAAAAGACGGCGAAGTTCTTATTTCTGAAGAAGCATATAAAAAACGTAAGGAATATATCGATCAGCTGGTCAATGTAGAAATGCCAGCAAACTCGCGAGATATTGGAGAGGCGCAAGAGCGTGGAGATTTACGGGAAAACTCAGAATACAAGGCTGCGCTAGAACGACAGTCTCAATTGAGAAATGAGATCGAGACTCTGAGCTCAGAAATGAAAAAGGCAAAAATTATATCCAAAGACGATATCCAAACCGACGTGATTACCATCGGGACAAAAGTCTTTATGGACTGTGATGATGGCAAAAAAATATACTACTCAATCCTTGGTCCTTGGGATGTAGACACTGACAAAAATATTATCTCTTATGAGTCAAAGTTGGCTCGCTCTTTGCTCGGGAAAAAGAAAAGCGATGAGATCAAGATTTTCTTTGATAAGGAAAAAACCTACCAAATAGCCGATATTGTTTCGGCTTTTGCTTGAACTCGCTCAGTTAGCAAAAGCAAAGTTTACTGCTCGGTAAACCAGTTTTATTCCGATAATCTATAGAGGAATGAATACTCAGCTATCAAGACTTCCTTATCATTTTGCTCTTTTTCCTTTTGTCTGGTTAAGCTCACTCGGTTGCGATCGATCACGCGATGTATTTCTTGAACTCAAAACCCGAGCAAAGAGTTACGGGCAAATACATTTCATCATCCCAGATAATCATACCCTCAAAGTCATTGCCATTACTGCCATCGTCAGTCTGCTTGTTTATCTGTGTATATCTCTATTTTTTAAGATCTATTTTAAGTGGAAATTGGCTGCCACACGAAGACAGTACTATCGCTTGCGTGCTGTGTTATTGGAGCCACCCTATGAGGTACCGAGAATCCCGAGGAAAATAATCAGCAACGACAACAATAATGTAGAAGATAGTATCGATCAGTATGATGATGATAGCCCAATACACACAGGAAAATCGCATCGTGTGGTGGATCTTCTAGAAGCGGAGCAAAAGCAAAGATCAGTCAGCGCACCACAACCGATAAGTGATCCGACGCTCATGCATTTTTTACAGCACGATATTCTGAGCGAAGAAAGAAATACCCATATCCGCTCCTACAACTATCAAACATTGCAAGCAGCCTTACGTAATACTCCAAAGTATCAAAAAGCATCTCTCATTTTAATAGAAAAGGATCAACAAAAGAGAGTTTACGATCTTTTTTTGAACAACACCTTGCTAGGAAGTGGACGGTGGGCGCACATCCCAATCAGGGATGTCACTGTTAGTCCAGCCCATGCGAGAATCAAGCAGGTCGATGCTCGATTTGTTATCTATGATCTATTGAGCGCAAATGGAGTCTATGTAAACCATCGTAAAATCCTGCGTCCCAAAGGATTAATCAATGGCGATGATATTCGCATCGGGAAAATGCACTTTCGCTTTCAAGGATCAGGGACACCATTATAGGAAAATGCTATCTGATCTTTTCAATCAAATCGAGAAGATCGCCATTCTTTTAAATAACTAAGAATACAATAATCAATCCAACGACCATCTGGATGAGGTTCTTTACGCGGTGCTAGCCATCCCACATGACCACCTTGTTCTGTAATGTGTAAGCGGATATTCTTCGGAATTTTATGCTGCAATTCGGCCAAAGTCTCTGCCGGAATAATTGGATCATCTTTCGAACTTAACATGTAGCCCATTACATCAATATTTTCGATATAGTTTTTTGCCGAACAGAATTCACAATATTCTCGATAATTTTTAAATCCAGCTTGTGGGACAATGATCAAATTATTGAAACGATAGAATTGATCTTTACCTTTGCGAAGCTCTCGCAATTGTCCCCGATCAATCTTATAGTTGGGGTGCTGAGCACGACGATGCTCCTTGAGCAAGAAATAGCGCCGATAAATTCCATTTATTCCTTTATGCATTTCTTGGGTACATTCAATTAAATCAAGTGGGGTTGAGACCACAACAAAGGAACTAATCGGTATTTTCTCCCTTGAACTACCTTTTTTGCTATTGAGCAACCTTAATTGTTGATCGCGCTCACTTGGTTTTTCACCCAACAGTTTGAGTACCAAACTACCGCCCAAAGAAAAACCAACGATCGAGATGTCATCGGCGATGTTGTCATGGACATAGCGCGCAACCGTTTCCAGATCAATCGTAAAACGAGCGTTATAGAATCGGCTGGCAGTGTAGACGCCATAGCCACACGATCGCAGATTCATCCGAATCACTTGAAAATTTTCCGATATTAGTTTTTTGGTTAGATGGACTAGATGGGGCGAACGAGAACTCCCCTCCAAGCCGTGAACTAAAATGACCGCGGGATCGGTTCTTTGCCCAGTTAAATTGAGCTCAAGGAATAATCGATCTCGAGTCCCATCTTGAGTCGAAATAAAACGCCCGATCGACTTAAATTTTCTCAGGGGGTTTACCCCGACTACCCAGAATGCTCGAAAGAGGACATAATAGACGATTGATTGTAGATGCGGATTTTTTAAAAATCTGCGCGAAAAAAATGGTTCAAGTTTCACTAAATTAATGAGAAAAATTTATAGAATTGGCTATCAGGGAAATTTACTCTTTACTCGAGAAAATAGACAAAAGACCACTGCCAAAAATCTTACTTTTTTACATTATGTAATTTATCTCTATATTTTCCACTTTTTTTTATTGTAAATACCAACAGGATCGCTTATAATTAAGCAACCAGCTCGAGCTGATCTCTGTTATCGACCGACATTTGATCGGCTTGAAATCCAACTTCTTTTTTAATTTGGGCGAGAATAATGAACGGATTTTTCATGCTATGATTATCGAGTAGTCCGTGGAGAATCGAGGTTTTTTTTAGCCAGTCACCCAATTATAGATAATAATCATTGACAGCCAGTCTGTGTTGATTTATACTCTTTAGTATCGGGGACGTAATGGTTTCGACTGTTGTGATTCGAGCGATAAATGGCATGCAGAGCTGAGCAACTCTAAAAAAGACTCAAAAAAAAGTAAATGCCAACAATGAAATGGCTCTAGCTGCTTAATTCAGTTAGCGTTTTCTCTGTCCTCTCCCGAGGGGTGGAAGAAAATGTCAGACATTCGGGATGAGCCGAAAGATCCTGCCTAGTTTTTCGGCAAATAATATAGGCAAAGCCCGTTCATATTGAGTTGTCGCATTGTGAACGGTAACTACGACAACTAAGCATGTAGAAGCTTATTGCTTGCACGAGAGGACGCGGGTTCGACTCCCGCCGTCTCCACAACTCACTGCGATGAGGTTTTAGCTCGATTGATTCGCTACAATTCATGCGCTTGAGCCGGCTATCGTAATCTATCTACAAGTCCAATCTCCAAAAAATTATTTTCTGGGACAAAAAAATCCATATCCCTGGAGAATATACTCATTTTTTATATTGGGGTTTGATTTGACCGAAGTGGCCGAGATGGTATTAGCACCCAGTTCACCACCGCCGTTGCGCAGAAGGATTCTAGCTTTTTTGGGGATCGTCTTTTGTGAGCCACAGCAACCAGCAGCACCGCCGCTAAGAGATTCACTATAGGCGACCTTCCCCAGATATTTGCATTGACGGTGCAAATATCTACTGTCAATAATTTGCACTTGCTCACCAGCTTTCGTCAAGCGAATGCTGGTGCATGTTAGCAAAAGCCAAATCAAAGCCAGCGATATGTTGAAGATCTGTTGCTGGTTTTTTTCCACGATTATTGAGCAGAAAAATCAAACATTTTGCTCTCAACTAGACTACATAAAATATGTCCCAAGAGAATATGACATTCTTGAATTCGCGCAGTTACTTGGCTTGGCACTGCAAGTCGATAATCAACCAGCTTATCAGCACAATCATTGGATGATCCTCCAGTAAAAAGAATCGTTTTCATTTGTTTTTTTTTGGCAGTTGCCAGCACAGCGAGAATGTTTTCTGAGCGCCCTGAGGTGCTGATTGCAAGTAGACAATCATTTTTTTTCCCTAAGCCTTCTACTTGTCGTGCAAATATTTGAGCGAAGGAAAAGTCATTGCCTGCTGCAGTGAGCGCACTACTATCTGCTGCCAATGAAATAGCTGGCAATGAAGGACGCTCCGGTGAACTTCGATAACGAATCACAAACTCTGTAGCAATATGCTGCGCATCTGCGGCTGAACCGCCATTGCCACAACAAAGTAATTTTCCGCCACATTGAAATGTTTCGCTCAAAGCATTGCCTGCTTGTTCAAGTGTTTTCAATAAGGAAACTTCCTGTAAGAGATCTTGCTTCACAGCAATACTCCGTTCAACTTGGCTACGAATTAAATCTATCATGTAAAGTCTTTCATACTGGATACTTCGCGGAGGAAAAATTTTCCTGATCATTTTTTCCAAGCACTGCTAATTTTATTACATGTGTTTTCATTAATAAAATCGGTTCCACAAAATCAGTTTAAGAAAATCTCCAAGAAAACCAAGTGTTTTTTTAAAACACGGGCTTCAATCGGGATAAAACGACAGAATTACAATGAGCGTTTTTTTTGGGCAAAAGTCTTGGTGTCAATATACATGAGCTTTCGCTGGCGTATCTGCTTGGGAATATTTTCGGTCTTTAAGCGGATTGTCACTGAACACTCACTATTTTTTCGGAGATCTTCAAGGAAAATCTTTGCTTGTTTTAGTAAAAAATCGAACTCCTGACGGGCAAGCTGATATTGATCGCTGGTCCAATGATACGGATAATCATTCACAAAAGACTTGTGTCCAATATTATTGGCTGTAGCAGCTAGATTGAGTTTGGTATGCAAAAAAATGCTGAGCATTTTTTTTTCTGCTTGCTTTTTTGCTGCAAGCTTACAGGTTTTTCGATTTGCCTGAATTCTTCCGATAGTTTGAAGCGTGTTCTTGTCCAAATAACCTTCATCGCGCAAATTATAATCTACATGACGAATCTGGATGGCGCGGGCGGGAACGCAGCTGGTAATCAACCAGATACCTATAGCAAATGACCATAGGAGTGTAAAAGGAAAACCAACCATCAGCCTGAGGAGTATAAGAAATCGCCTAGGCTAAATCCATTTCTCTTTGTTCTTTTTGATTTGGATCCGACCTTCTTCATCTAATTTCCGCGCTACCATAACAATTTCATCCCTTGCTTGAAAAATCTCGTTTTGACGAATTGCCCCTCTTAGTTCCATTGCTTCGCTTACGTCACGTGCTCGGTTCTTTGAAATATTATTAAAAAAATGATTTCTTATTTCTGGAGAGCAGGCGCGAAGGGAGCTTACCAAAACCATGTTATCCTTGATTTCATTGATTAAAACTCGCATTTCTCGATCATTTAAGGCAAGCAATTCCTCAAAAGTATATAAATAACTGCGCACATTGTCTTGTATCTCATCATTATCCAAGAAAGACAATATCTGCTTTTCTTCTTCCAGATTCATAAAACTCAAAATATGTGCCAACGAGCGGGCGCCACCGATCTTTTTTGTCTTTTCTTGCTTTTGTGAAAGCAATTGTTCTTTGAGTGAGTGAATGATTCGTTGCATGGTGTGGGGATGAACATGAGAACCGTGCGCCAATCGCTTGACAATTTTTTCCCGCTGATCCTCTCTGAGTTGTCTTAATACGGTTGCCGCCAGTTTAGGTGATAGAAAGGTCAGGATCACCGCAATGATTTGCTCGTGTTCATATTCTAAAAGCTGCACGAGTGACTTTGGATCGGTTCGTTCGATAAAATCTAGATCATCGTCGGTGTCACCTTCGTCTAATTTCTCCAAGTATCCTTGTGCTTTTTCTTCGCCTAAACCTTGAAGCAAAAATTGGCGAGCTTCCTCTTTGCCACCAATAACCACTCTCTCACTGGCATCTAACTTCTCATAGAATTCCTTGAGTAACTTTTTTCTTTCCTCTGCACTAATTGAGGAAATCTTCGACATTTCAGACATAATTTCTTCGATCTCGTGCGATTGCAAATGCTGTAAAATATCGGCGGCTTTTTGCGGGCCGAGCGCCAGTAGCAAACGTGCCACCTTGGCTTGCCCCTTGACCTCACCAATATTTTCCTCTTTTATCTCTTTGATCTCTTTGATCTGTTCACGCTCTTGCTTCAATTTTGCCCGATCTCGATCGCTGGCTGCAGCTGGACTAGTAAGTTTTTTTTTCTTTGACGGAGATGCTGAATCTTCTGGCGACATGGACGCCTTGATTTGCAAGAGCCAATCCAATTCTTCGGGGTTTTTCTTTTTTTTAAATAGTCTCATTCTCTCGTTGCCAACGTTCCCGCTTCCTATTTCTTAGAAAACTTTGTTTCTGTTTTAATCTCGGTGAAACCAATGATTTGTCGATAAAAAAAATATCGAATTGAACACTATTGTCCCAATCAGATTAAAATAAAAAGATTGAGCACAAGATCGAACATAATGAAAAACGAAAAAAACCAGATTTTTTTTCATGAATGAGATTGATACGCCGACATTCAACATTCGACAATATTCAGGCTCAAGAGCACGAAATATGGACAATCCCTGTTTTCCCGTAAGGAAATTGTCATAAATGGCTCTCCAATATGGAAGCACTAAAAAAACTTGACGCCTAGCTAATAAGATAACATACGAGTGACAGTGAAAGCTGCTTGATTATCGACACTAAGCAAAACAAGAGAAGAAGGCTGTTTCCTTGATAGATTGGATTTATTAAAACTGATTGTAAGATAATTCAACCCATGCTCAAAGACAAGAAAAAGAATACAAATTTTTTCATTGTATTACTCATTTTATTTTTTGATTTAGTTGGATTTAGCCTCATTTTCCCAGTTGTTCCTAGTTTACTGGAACATTATTCCCAACAGAGTGCACCGATTGATTCTTGGTATATTCAGCTAACTGATTGGTTGACAAATAAACCTCTGTGGCTCAATACCTTTCACTCTTCCACATCGACAATAAGTCTCATTTTAATCGGCGGGCTTTTAAGTAGTGTTTATTCATTTTTGCAATTTATAAGTGCACCGATTTGGGGACGGCTATCGGATAGAGTTGGCCGTCGAGCTATTTTAATAGCAACGACTTTCAGTTTAATGATTGCCTACGGCATCTGGTTTTTTTCGACCAGCTTCACCGTCTTTTGTCTCTCGCGTGTTCTCGCTGGTCTCGCTGCTGGTAATCTTAGCGTCTGTTCTGCTGCAGTGGCAGATATGACTCCCCGAAAACAGCGGACCCAATCAATGGGTCTGGTCGGTGCTACTTTTGGCGTTGGTTTTCTCTTTGGCCCACCGTTAGGAGGATTAGCCCTGTTGTTACCATTGGCGAGAGTCGACCAACCTTTTGCAGGTTTGGCGGTAATGAGCTTGCTATTTGCCAGCATTGGATTCTTTTTGAGCTTGCTCAAATTTAGTGAAACCCTGAAAAAACAGTCTATAACGAGCCGCAAGACAGAGTCTCCGTTCATGCGAATAAGAAAAATCACCGCTTTGCTCAAAAAAAAGACAGGTCCACAAAATACCACTGAGTTAGACGGATCGAAAAATCCACAAATCCTGCGCGAACTGTTTCGTGGATATTTTTTCTATATCTTTTTATTTAGTTGCTACGAATTAACTTTTACTTTTTTCTTTGATTTTGAATTTGGCTTCTCTCCTTTGCAGATTGCTTTGCTTTTTCTTTATGTTGGCAGCATTCTGATTTTTACCCAAGGTTACCTGATCCGCAAAATGCGACAACATTATGCCACCGCGAGAATTTTAGTGGTTGGTTGTTCCCTCGCACCAGTGCCACTTTTTTTTCTTGGTTTTATGACCACGTCGGTCTATTTGCTCCTGTTCTTATTATTTTTTATTACGATAGGACGTGGACTTTCAGAGGCAAGCTTTACCGGACTGGCGACTCTGCTCGCCGATGAGGAAAATCAAGGGTCGGTGCTTGGACTTTTTCGAGGCTCTGGCTCTTTGGGACGAGCGCTTGGTCCGATTTGTGGCTCAATTCTCTATTTTACTTTTGGACCACAATATTGCTATATGATATTGAGCACGCTTTTAGCGGTGCATGTGCTGGTCGCACTGCCTAGCCGCCTCGACAATCGTCTAGAAGAACAGAGTGTTTGAACTGACCTGATGAATTTTCCGTTTAGCATCGCCCCGATGGTCGGCATCACTGATCGTTTCTTTCGCCGATTCTATCGCGAGATCACCAAAAATACCATACTGTATACTCCGATGATCCATAGCCAAGCAATTTTCCATCAAACAAAAAAGGGTCAATGCGAAAGACTCCTCGGTTTTGATCCGCTGGAAAAACCCTTGATTTTACAGGTTGCCGGTGATCAGCCAACCATACTCGCCTTTGCTGCCAAAATGGCACAACAATTGGGATATGACGGTATCAATCTCAATCTTGGTTGTCCCGCCAGCAGTGCTCGTAGCGGTAATTTTGGTGCTTGTCTCATGCTCAAACCAAAGCTGGTGACCAAGTGTATCGAAGCCATCCACAAGGCCGCCGATATCGCGGTCAGCGTCAAACATCGACTTGGAATCAACATCCACCAAATTGATGAACGAGCTTATCAGGATTTAAAAAAATTTATGATGACTCTTGGCCAGGCTGGTTGTCAACATTTTATAATTCATGCACGCACTGCCCTGCTTGAAAAAAAAATGACTACCAAAGATAACCGCAAGATTCCGCCATTGGAACATCATTGGGTCATTCGCCTTGCGTCCGAGCTCCCCGAATACAAAATTGAATTAAACGGTGGCATCCAATCAATCAGCCAAGGAGAAGTCTATTTAAATAAAGTTTACCGCATTATGATTGGCCGGGCAGCGGTAAAACATCCGTTGATTTTTGCAGCAATCGATGATCGTTATATTCAAAATAAACAATGGCAAATTCAAGAAAAGTCAGAACAAAAAACAACCCACCGTCGCCAAATACTGCAAAATTATTTGAGTTTTCTAACAAATTATACACAAGTTGACCATACTCTCAAAAGGATTGATTTTGATGATTGGGAAATTTTTGCAGTGAAAATGAAAGAATGGAAAGTCAAACTGCAAAAACGAAATTTTTCTCCACATCTTCTCTTCGCACCACTCTATAATTTATACTACCAACAAAAAGGGAGCCGAGCTTTTCGCAAGATCCTTTCGCAGAGTTGAAGTGTCTATAATCTTTACCGGTGTTTTTTTACGCATAGATCAGCGATAAACAAATGAAACATTATCAAGAATCGGGAGTAGACGTAGAAAAGGGAGGTGACTTCGTCAAAAAAATCAGCCCAATAATCAAGGCTACCCATAGCCCACACGTTCTATCCTCTCTCGCTCAATTTGCGGCGGCGAGCGACATCACCTTTCTTAAAGAATATGATCATCCGGTCATGATGAGCGCCACCGATGGAGTGGGCACAAAAATTCATTTGGCAAACTTATACCACGATTATCGAGTAATTGGAATCGATTTGGTAGCAATGATCGTTAATGATATTCTGACGACTGGGTGTAAGACATTGCAATTTTTAGACTATCTGGCTTGTGAGAAACTATCAGAGAAAAAAATGATAGCAATAGTCAAGGGTATCAGTCAAGGATGTCAAATCGCTCAATGCGCGCTCGTCGGGGGGGAAACCGCAGAACATCCGGGAACCATGATCAAGGGATCGTTTGATCTAGCTGGCTTTGGTGTTGGCTTTATCGACAAAGAAAAGATAATCGACGGTAACTCCATTGAAGTCGGTGATACAATCATTGGGCTGCCTTCTTCTGGCGTGCATGCCAACGGCTATAGTCTTATCCGTAAACTTTTTTTGACAAACAATGAACTGCCGAGTAATCGCCAAGAGCAAGAAATGATTTATCGCTGTTTCGTAAAAGAACCGACTGTCATATATTCACCGATCTTGCATCCGATCCTCGAATCTCAAACAAAGACCGGAATTAGCGGCATGGCGCATATCACCGGTGGCGGATTCAATGAAAACATCCCGCGCATCTTGAAGTCTGACTTGGCTGCGCAAATCAATAGACAGGACTGGCAAATTCCTGAGCCATTTTCGCAAATTATGAAAAAAGGTAATATTTCACAGCAAGAAATGTTTGCGACTTATAATATGGGTATCGGATTTGTCGTGATTTGCCGTAAAAAAAATTGTGCTTTTTTATTAGAAAAAATAACAGAAAATTTCAAACTACAGAATCTCTCTCATCTGCCACCAGCAAAAGTAATCGGCACAATTATCCCACGAGTAACGCCACACTCAATCGTCTGGCAATGAGCATAGCCATCCTCAATAATAATTGCTACATTCTCTCTCAGCGACTCTCAAATAGCCCTTCATTCATTAAAAGAAAAAATTTCTTGAATGGGTTATTGGTGTCCAGCGTCCCTTTTTGCTAGACTGATTTTCTCTCACTTCGTGGTGGATATGATCGCAAATTTTGGCCGACAAAAATTTGTCTTGGCCGTCCAATTTTAGATTTTGGGTTTTCGATCATTTCCTTCCAATGGGCGATCCAACCCGGCATTCGACCGATAGCAAACATAACGGTAAACATCTCGGTAGGAATACCCAGCACACGATAGATAATTCCTGAGTAAAAATCGACATTTGGATACAGCTTTCTCTCGATAAAATATGAATCTGCTAAGGCCGCTTGTTCAAGTTCTTTGGCAATCGACAATAAAGGATCGTCTAGTTTGGTTTTTTCTAAGATTTCGTCACAGGCTTTTTTGATAAGTTGTGCCCGTGGATCAAAATTCTTATACACTCTATGACCAAAACCCATCAGACGAATATTGCTCTTCTTATCCTTGGCTAAATCAATGTATTTTTTTATCCCGACACCATCGTTATGGATTTTTTCTAACATTTCAATGACAGCTTGATTAGCTCCACCATGAAGTGGTCCCCACAGCGCATTGATCCCACTGGCGATGGCGACATAGACATTGGCATGACTAGAACCGACTAAACGTACAGTAGAAGTAGAACAGTTTTGTTCATGATCAGCATGGAGAATCAACAGTAAATCCAGCGCTTTTTGGTAAATGGGATCCAGCTCATAATCGGTCGCTGGCACTGAGAACATCATGTTTAGAAAATTTGCCACATAGCTCAGCGAATTTCGGGGATAGATAAAGGGTTGCCCAATAGACTTTTTATAAGAATAGGCAGCAATAGTTGGTATCTTTGCCAATAGGCGAATTATAGAAATCTCTCGATGTTTTTCATTGAGCGGATCAAGAGAATCATTGTAGTATCCAGAAAGTGTCGTTATCATAGAGCTGAGAATCGACATAGGATGGGAATCCTTGCGATAGCCGTCATAGAGACGTTTGAGATCTTCATGGATCAAGGTATGCGTGGTAATCGAATGTTTGAAATCTTTAAATTCTGCTTCCGTTGGCAGTTCGCCATAGATCAATAGATAGGCAACCTCCAAGAAAGTAGACTTTTGGGCAAGTTCTTCAATAGCATAGCCCCGATAACGTAAAATTCCTTTCTCACCGTTAAGAAAAGTAATCTTACTACACGTCGAGCCGGTGTTAACGAAAGCTTCGTCAAGAGTTATCAGACCGGTTTGGGCACGTAACTGGCTGATGTCAATCGCCTGCTCTTTGTCGCTACCAGAGATCAGCGGATACTCATGTTCTGTGAATAATCGAGAATTGTTCTCTTTTTTGGGCGTTTCTTGTTGTTTATCCGCATCAATAGGATCGTTCGGAATTTTAATCTTGATCGAATCCATGATTACTCAGTCAGTGTAGAATCCAACTTGATCATTGCAAGAAACTTTTTATGATCGAAAACCAAAGTCACTCAAAGATTTCAATATCACTCTTGCCTGTGATTCTTCGGACCATATGGACCAGCCATAAACACGTTTTGCAGTGGTCGTCACTTGGAAATCTCACAAAAACATATTGACAGAATCAACATTCATTTTATCCTCGAATGAAATGAGGTTTACAATGAATGTACAAAAAGAATATATAGGAATAGGGAATAGAAACTTGACTAGCAAAGGGATTATCGTCTTTGCTGTTTTCTTGTTTCTTTTGTTATCTTGGAATTGTGATGGAGTAGATAGGAAATCGACTCTAGATCAGGTGAAAAAAGATGACTTTTTAAAGTGTGGTGTTTCACAAGGACTACCCGGCTTTTCGTTCGCTGATGAGTCAGGAAAATGGGCTGGGATTGATGTTGATTTCTGCCGTGCCGTTGCAGCAGCCGTGTTGGGTGATACAGAGAAAGTCAAATATTCACCATTGAACGCAAAAGAACGCTTCACAGCGCTCCAATCGGGAGAAGTAGATCTTCTTTCCCGCAATACGACGATTACCATATCTCGCGATATTGGGCTTGGCTTAGCCTTTGCTGGAGTCAGTTTCTATGACGGGCAGGGATTTATGGTTCGGAAAAATTCTGGAATTAATTCAGTAGCAGATTTACGAAACGTGAGCGTCTGTGTGCAATTAGGAACGACTACCGAACTCAATTTGCGCGATTTTTTTGAGATCAAGAAGGTAAAATATGAACCAGTTGTCTTTGAAACTGATGACGAAGTCTTGAACAGCTACGTATCAGGCAGGTGTGATACCTATACGACAGATCGCTCGGGTTTAGCTGCCAATCGATCACGACTCAAGAATCCTGAAGAACATCGGATCTTACCAGAAGTCATTTCCAAGGAACCCTTAGGACCAGCAGTACGAGAAGGAGATGCAAAGTGGGAAGATATTGTGCGGTGGACACTCAACTTAATGATTGAAGCCGAGGAATATGGCATCACTTCCAAAAACATCGAATCGTTGCGCTCGACAGAAAATCCAGCTATACAGCGAATTATCGGAGTTGACGCCACTATCGGTGAGGGAATAGGTCTCAATGCAGACTGGGGCTATCAAATCATCAGTCAGGTCGGCAATTATGGCGAAAGTTATGATCGCAATCTTGGAGTAAAAACTCCCATAAATTTGGAACGTGGATTAAATGATCTTTATACCAAAGGTGGTATTTTATACGCTCCCCCGTTGCGCTAAAAAATTGAGATCGACTCATTGATAAATTTTGAACAAGGCGATGTGGAGTAACACCGTGAGGTTCACTTCAAATGCCCTGAAGCATCATTTGTCATGAGACGTCTAAAAAAAAAATATTTAGGTAAAGAAGCAAACAGAAGGAAAAACATCCAGCAGATCATCATTCTCCTGGGATTGATCGGTTTGTTTGCTTTTTTTGCCTACAATGCCAGTATCAAATTAAAGCAACAAGGATTGACCGCTGGATATGGCTTTCTAACATCACCCGCAAAATTTGACATTCAATTCACTCTGCTGGAATATAGTGGCAAGGACAGCTATGCTCGGGCTTTTCTCGTCGGAATCCTCAATACGTTGCTGGTCGCTGGGCTAGGGATTCTGTTTACCACTATTATTGGTTTTTTTGTAGGCCTTGCAAGAGTCAGCTCCCATTTTTTTATCGCAAAAATCGCTAATATCTACATTGAATTGTTTAGAAATATTCCCTTGCTTTTACAAATTATTTTCTGGTACTTCCTCATCCTCCAATATTTACCGAACGTAGAAAATTCTTGGAATTTATTTAATTTTGCGGCTATCACGATTAAGGGCGTTTATATCCCAGATTTTTTCATAACAAGATCAGAGTTCTTAATTTTCACAATCCTGGTGACTATCATCGTTACGACTCTGTGGCTCAGTTGGAGCAAAAAACGACACCGCGAAACTGGAAAATCATATCCAAGATTCATCATCGGTCTGCTCTTACTTTTTGGGATTCCATTTCTTTTTATTTGGCTCGGTGGAGTCAGAGTAGATCTTGAATATCCTTTGATGACAAAAGTTGGGAATATCCATATTTTTAAAGGTGGCATTCAGATTATTCCTGAACTCTTTGCTTTAGTCATTGCGTTGACACTCTATACATCAACATTCTTTGCTGAATGTGTTCGCGCAGGCCTTCTCAGCGTCCGAAGGGGGCAAAGTGATGCTGCCGTATCTTTAGGTTTGAATAAACGCCAAACCTTGCAATTAATTGTGATTCCATTAGCACTACGAGTAATCATCCCACCAGCAACAAACCAATATCTTAATCTGACTAAAAATTCATCGCTCGCGGCGGCCATTGCCTATCCAGATGTTTTCACAGTGCTTGCTGGCACGACTCTCAATCAAACTGGGCGGGCAATCGAAATCATTTTCCTGACGATGCTCACGTATCTTACAATTAGTCTTCTTATTTCTTTACTCATGAACTGGTACAATAAACGATGGGCGATACAAACATAACAAAAAAACGAAGGGGTATTTTACCAATTGCAGATTGGCTCCAATGGACACAGAAGCATCTGTTCTCCAATTGGTACAATAGTATAATTACGATTTTTTTCTTGTATGCGTTCTATGCGATCGTTACTCCTCTCCTACAATGGGGTATTATTGACGCAGATTTTATTGGAGATTCACGGGAAGCTTGCGAGCGCAAGGGGGCTTGCTGGGTATTTATCTCAGTCTGGTTCAAAAGATTTTTATTTGGGCTGTATCCAAACGAAGAACTCTGGCGAATCTATCTGTGTATGGGAATACTGGCAGGCTTGGTGACAAGCGGGTTTATCGTGCAACGAAAATACCGGAGATACATTTATCTAGCACTTTTACTGTTTATCCCGTTCATTGTATTTCCACTGATCGGTGGGGTTAGTTTGCTCGGACTAACCAAGATTGATACCCGAGTCTGGGGAGGGGTTTTCTTGACCGTTGTCATCTCGACCAGTGCCTTGATCATTTGTTTCCCACTGGGTGTCTTATTGGCTTTAGGACGCCGCTCAGAGTTACCGGTAGTTCGATATTTTTGCATTACCTTTATTGAATTTTGGCGCGGAGTCCCTTTGATATCTGTACTCTTTATGGCTGCAGTAATGTTTCCTCTTTTTCTACCCAATGGGGTAACGGTCGACAAACTGATTCGTTGTATCTTTGGTATTGCGCTATTTGAAGCTGCATACATGGCAGAAGTAGTGCGCGGAGGATTACAGGCAATTCCAAAAAAGCAATATGAAGTCGCCAGTGCACTAGGATTAAACTATGTACAAAAATATCGTCTCGTCATTTTACCGCAAGCATTGACGCACGTCCTGCCGGGAATAGCCAACACTTTTATTGCATTGGTCAAAGACACTCCGCTAGTTTCGATTATCGGTTTATTTGATCTATTGGGTATGATGCAGTTGGCCTCAAACAATACCAATTGGCAGGGATTTTCTTTAGAAGGATATATTTTTGTTGCCGCGATTTTTTGGATTTTTTGTTTTACCATGAGTCGCTATACACAAAAATTGGAGGGGAAACTCTCCAGTGAGAAAAAATAGATAATGGCAAATAAATTAATCGAAATTCGTAATCTTAATAAATTTTATGGGGACTTTCATGTCCTAAAAAATATTAGCCTAGGAATAGCAGAGAAAGAAAAGGTTGTTATTTGTGGCCCATCAGGATCTGGAAAGTCTACTTTAATTCGTTGCATCAATCAATTAGAGAAACATCAGCAAGGAGATATTATTATTGATGGACAGTTACTGTCAGCAGATATGAAAGATCTTGAAAAGTTACGTAGTAAGGTGGGAATGGTCTTTCAAGAGTTTAATCTATTCCCTCACCTTTCGATTCTCGATAACTGTACCCTTGCTCCAGTTTGGGTAAAAAAGAAACCATTACAAGAAGCGAGAAAAACTGCACTTGAAAACTTAAAAAAAGTAAAAATTGCCAATCAGGCCAATAAATTTCCCAATCAGTTATCGACCGGGCAGCAACAACGAGCTGCCATCGCCCGCGCACTCTGTATGCAACCAAAAATCATGCTTTTTGATGAACCGACATCTGCCTTGGATCCAGAAATGATTAAGGAAGTTCTGGATGTTATGGTTGATTTAGCTAACGGAGGAATGACAATGATTGTTGTTACTCATGAAATGGGATTTGCCAAACAGGTTGCAGATCTGATGGTTTTTATGGATGAAGGAAGGATATCGCCAATATGAGAACCAAGGACTTCTTCACCCAAACAAAGAATGAACGAATCAAAAATTTCCTTTCCCAAATTCTCTAATAAGATAAACTCTATCCTCCATAAACTGGTCCTAAAATTTACCTTGCCGTTCACAAGCTACAAGAAACATAGCCAAAATCAGATCAGATAAGTAAAATACTTGGGCACTAATTAGCGCAATGACAGCTAGGGGCTTCAATCGCCCCTAGCTTCTTTCTCTCAATCTCTAAGAAAATTCACAGCTAGCTAGTTCTTGCCAGCGTTCCCTTTTGCTGTGTGATCTGCAATGAGCTTCTCATAGAAATTCTTTTGCTTGTCTATTAACTCTGATGAGCAAGGTTTACTAAATACAATGCTTTGCTCCTTGGGTACTTGAAACGAGGGTGATCCCTTAATCTCCTTATCCAAATATTGCTTAGATTCTGAAACTGCATTATCAAACCCAGTAAAGTTACTAATCAATGCTGCATTTTTTGGCTGCAGTGTATAGTTGATAAAATAACGAGCCGCATCAATATTCAAAGCATTAGTCGGAACTGCCAATGTATCAGTCCAAGAGAGGAGTCCCTCACTTGGGTAAACATATTTCAAGTCAGCCATACTAAAATCAGTCATTCCACGATATACATCGCCATCCCAAAACATAGCCATAGAGACTTCTTTATCAGCCAATAATTTATTGATCCCATTGGAAGCATATGTCGCAACACATTTACTCTGCTTAATCAGTAATTCTTCGACTGCAGCAATTTCCTTTGGGTTTTCGCTGCAAATTTCTTGACCTAAATAAATATGTGCCATATCAAACACTTCCTCTGCTTCGCTAAACATAGATATTTTTCCACATACTTGCTCGTTTGGCTGAAAAAGTTCTCGGTAAGAACTACTGCTAATGTCGACAAGTGCACTCCGATAGGTAAAACTAGTGGAACCAATCGCATAGGGAACGGTATATTCATCTTGGGGATCCCAAAATGGTTCGCGGAAACGCTTCTCAATAAATTTGAAGTTTGGTAATGAAGCTATATTTACTTTTTGTATCAATCCTTCAGCAACCAAATTATCGACAAAGTTATGGGTAGGTACAACGATATCATAATTTCCTGATCCCTTCCGCAAAGTCTCAAGCAATTCTTCGTTTCCATCATAACCATTTAAAATGACCTTTACCCCAGTTTCCTTTTGAAAAAGGTCAATTATCGTTTGGGGAGTATAATCATGCCAATTGTAAATACGCAGCTCCCCCTTCGGTTTTGTCATTTTTTTGGGAGTACATCCATTGCTGGCAGCGAATAAAACTCCTAAACATAAAAATATACTCAGAATACGCCATTCCCCCCAAAAATTTAAATTTTTTCCTTTGACTTTTTTTCTCATTAATTTTCCTCCACGAATAATCTGTTTTCCAGATTATATACGTCTCTTGAGCCTCAATTTTATGAGGCTCAAGAGACACTGACCATAGTTGAAAATCTGCTCTTAATGAACAATGAAAAAAAAAGAGAATCTAGACGAAACTGGCAGTAAGATTTTTTGCAGTCATAGTCTGTATTTTCTACAAAAAATCTGGGGTCAAAATTTTTAAAAAAGATAAATTCTGAGGAATACTACCAATTCTTATTCCTTCAAAGCTGGTTTCTACCTAAGCCTCCCCGTCAAAAAAAGTAGGCCAACGGGATGAATAATTTCTTTAATAATGGTTTTTCTTGAATAGTTTTTCCTTGACAATTCGCAGTTAAGAATAAAAGATAGGGACAAGTAAAAGAAATTTTACGATACATTTATGATAATTTTTAAAGGTACAGTCGCTAATGAAAAGAACAGAAATGGAAAGAATCGAGCGAGAGTACAAAAGAAGCCAAAAAAAAGAGCTTTTCCAGCAAAGAACAGGCGACAGTCATTCGGTGAATACCTTCATTGACAGCCTGTATGCAAGTTTTCGCTACGATCAGAATGAAATCTTCAATATTGATGAAGATTTAGAGATATTAGAAATTCTCGAAAATATGCAATCACATCTACCCCCAAAAAAATGGGGCGATGTAATCCGCAAATCAGTTAAAAAGACGAAAGTAAAAGAGCGAACCAAGGCCATCAATCAGCTGAACGCATTACTTCCTAAAAATCAAGAAGAAAAATAAAGAGAAACAGTACCCCGACAAAACTCAACCAGACTATGCTTTTATGAGTCTTGTTCAGATCCAGTGAAAGTTTGGTCAATTCTGGCGAAGATCCAGATGACTGAGCGGACTGCTTGGGTGCAGATTGGTAAAATGTAAGAATAAGATTCAGATAAGTTGAAACTGCAATCAATGAGGAAATGAACAAAATAATAATCAATAAATAGTGTCTTTGCGCGATCAAGAGAGAAAACAAGAGAAATTTACTAAAAAAACCAGCCAATGGTGGAATCCCTGCCAAAGATAAAAACATGACCGTAATACAAAAAATCATCGGCCGATTTTTCTTATTTCTTGCTAGACCAGTCAAATTCTGTATTGCTAAATCTATGCCTTGGCCATCGATTCTTTGTAAGTAGGGCGATAACCCAGCAAAAATGCCGATATTTGCTATGCTATACGCTGCTAAAATAAAAGTAATATTGGCGGTATATTGTGCCTCGGGGAACCAAACAGCTAAGAGAAAAAATCCACTATAGGTAATACTGGAATAGGCAATCAAACGCTTAAAATCTTTTTGTCGCCAAGCCATCACGCTGCCGATGAGCATAGTCAATACCGCCATCCCTATAAAAAACGTTTCCCATTCAAAAAGATAAATCTTGAGCCCATCGAGCAAACGATAGAAACCGCCAAAATAATATAACTTGCCTAAGATTACCATATAGCCGGTGATGTAAATTGGCGTTCCTTTATACAGATCAACACTCCATAAATGAAGTGGCACCATCGCAATTTTTTGGAAAAGGCCAAAGCAGATAAAGAGAATCCCAACGCGAAAATAATTAAAGTCCTTCACAGGGAAGGATTCACTATCAAAGGAAAAAAAGTGGAAAGAAAGTGTACTGCGAAAAAGGAGAGCGATTCCCAATAAGATAAAAGCAGTCGCCACCGAACCGGCTATAAAATATTTATAGCCAGCTTCGACCGCCAAAGAATTTTCCTTATTACTTGCTGCAAAAATATAGAGGTTTAAGGAAATAATTTCAAGGCCAATAAACCAAAGCATCAAATTCTCACTCAGGTTTACAATGATAGAGCCAGCGAGAGTAAAGAAAAATAATGCAGAAAAATCACTACTCTCATTGACCCATGTCCTAGGTACTCTGGCCGTTCGAGTCAACAACCAACAAAGATAAGTGATCAGCGAAGCCAATAAATTCATCGATCGAGAGTATTCATCAAATTGTAACATACCTTCGGCAAACATCCACAACGAATGGAATAGATCTACCAATGCATTGGAGAGTGAGGGATGAAAAAAATGGATACTTTGTATGCCGATAATCAAAATAAAAAATCCATGGGATAAATAATGACAAACTCGACGCCGAATTGCTTTTCTCAGCCATTGCTCTGGCAGAGCAACCATCACCATGAGAAGAATCCCAGAAAAAATAGTTATCGTTAACTCAATCATAAATTTGTTAGATTTTTCCAAATCCCACTCATCGGGTCAGTAAGAATCTTGGGAAACAAGCCAAAAAACAAGAAAACTCCGATTAAAAATACAAAAAAGACATGCTCGTTCCAAGCTATCTCTCCCTTTGATTCGATTATTTGATTATCATTTTCGTGACTGTTTGGACCAGACATCGATTTCCGAATCAATCGGAGCATCACTGCTGCTCCAAGAATCAATCCCAATAAACTAGGGAAGATCAATAGGGGTTCGGTTCTAAACAAGCCGATGACGATCAAAACTTCGCCCACAAATGGCATAGTCAACGGGAGGGCAATTGAAGCCAAAGTCAGCAGTAATAAATACATGTAAATTGCGCTATCACGATTACGAAGATTTCTGGATCCTAATTCCATTGATCCTGCTCTCTCAGATATTTTCTCGACAAGAGCAAAGAGTCCAACAATCAGTAATCCATGCCCTACTATTTGCAGCATACTACCATTTAATGCGTTTTTTTCAAGAACCACGATTCCTAGAACAATCAACGATGTATGTCCTAATGAATAATAGGCCAATAGCCTCTTCATATTATTTTCTCGCCATGCCAATAAATAACCTAAGAACATGGTGGCAATCGAGAACGGATAGAATACGTAGTACAGCGACATGTGCCAGATTGGTTCAAAAATGGGAAGATACCAGCGCAATAAAACATATATACCCATTTTCCCCAACAAAGCACCGGTAAATTGCACAATCGATAATGGTGCCATTACATAGGTATCTGGCTGCCAGGAATGTAAGGGAAAAATTGGTATCTTGACACCAACGGCAATAATCATCCATAAAAACAAGTACCATAATTGTGTCTCACTCAAAGCATTCAGTTGGACTGTTTCAATAAGTGATTCCAATTGAAAGCTATTAAAATTAAATTCCCCACTGAGTTGTGACCAATAAAGATATATGAGGCCGATCATCATCAGCATTGAACTACTAAAAGTATAGAGAAAAAACCGCAGAGCTATCCCATGTTCGGCTCTGTTCTTGGCGATCACTAATAATCCCACAAAAACTGGCAGGACACTCAATTCCCAAAAAATGTACATCAACAAGGCATTGCGAGAAGTAAATAGTCCGATCAAAGTAAAAGCCGCAAAATACAGCCAGCCATAAGAAAACTTTTCGCTTGTTTTATTGTACTGCCAAAGTGAGATACAGAACATAACTACTGCTACCATAAGGATCATCAGATAACTCAAGAAATCGAGAAAAAATAGATCGGTGATAATTTTTTGACTGCCGAGTGAAATTGCGGTAAAATCTAACAAGAAGTCGGCAAGAAGTTCATTCCTCTCCGAAAAAAAAGTAAAAAGACTCATCATCACCAACAAATAAACGACAGCCAGAATAAGGTTGACTAGACGATATAAACGATTCGATAAAATAAGAGTGAACAATCCTTGTAGCAATGGAATAAAAAAAACAATGCTCAGGATAATAATCATATTTTCTACACTCTCAATTGATGAATAATTTCCCAGAGCAAGACTAAGGAAAGACAAGTCATAGCGATCATAATCAAACGATCGGCCCCGCCTCGATAAATATATAGTCCCAAATAAGCGAGCCATTTTCCGCTAGCGACGACCATTTTGAACGAAACAAAATAAAGGATTCTCAGATTGATTTTCTCCAATGTTGCCAAGACCGTACTTCCACACCATTGGAGAGGTTGAATAATTAGCCATGAATGCAGTTGATCCAGCCAAGTAATCTCAAACACGCTGGGTTGAGCTTGATCCGCTAGATTTGTCTTTTTTAGTGAATAACTATAGTAGGCGATAGATGCAAAAAGTGCAATAAAACTGATGCTGATTCCTTCAACAATCGATATCCAGCTAGGATTGCTCGTAGCCCGCGAAAGCAATGACAGCTGATCAAATGTATTTTCAAAATAATCTATTAGATTGAATGAAGAAAAGGGATGAGAGTTCATAGAAATGCCAAGAGATTGAAAAAAATGGGATGGAAGAATTATGATTGATGTCAGAAAAGTCATTGATGCCAAAATCACGAGGGGTGTCTTAAAATAATAACTGATTGATTTTTCGGCAGAACGCGGGGTACGCCAAAATAAAATCATCCATAAACGAGCAGAATAGATAATCGTTAGAACAGATAAAGCCTCAAACAACAACCAGAGATAAAGATCTTTCCCCTCTGCTACTTGGATAATTGCGCTCTTGGAAAAATAACCATTAAAGGGGAAAATCCCCGCCAGAGCCAAACAGCCAACCAAGAAAACAATCCAAGGGAGCGGCGATGAGCGATGGTGGAGTTGAGAGCGGATGCGATATATATCCTGTTCACCATTACTCAGATGAATGACTAATCCAGCTGAAAGAAATAGTAAACCTTTATAAAATGAGTGACTAAATAAATGAGTGAGCGTCTCGCTACTAGCAGCAAGTCCCAAGGCGGCAAACATAAATCCCAATTGTGAAATAGTAGAATAAGCAAGGATTTTTTTTATATCAGTCCGAATTATCGCATATATCGAGCCCAGTAACATAGTCACCAAACCCACTAGCAACAGAATTTGCAACATCAGCGCGTGACTAAAAAAAACCGCTTGTAAACGAATTACTAGATAGACCCCCGCTGTTACCATAGTAGCGGCATGAATCAAAGCAGATACGGGGGTGGGTCCGCTCATCGCATTTGGTAGCCAAGTCAACAGAGGAAACTGAGCTGACTTACCACAAGCTCCTAAAAAAAGCAGAATCCCCACCATCAAGATTTGCTCCTCGCTCAACCAACCGGTAGAAACACTCTTATTGATCATTTGTAGATCGATACTCCCCAAAAGCCAAAATAAATAAAAAATTCCCATAAGAAAAAAAGCATCACCAATCCGATTCATGATAAAGGCCTTATTGGCTGCAAGATTCGCATCTTTTTTTTGATGATAATGACCAATCAGCAAATAGGAACACAAGCCAACACCTTCCCAGCCGACAAATAATAACAATAGGTTATTTGCTAAAACCAACAAGAACATAAAAAACATGAAGAGGTTCAAGGTAACAAAATAACGGATAATGCCTTCATGATGTTTCATATAGATTATCGAATAGACATGAATCAATAATGCTATCCCGCCGATAAAAGAGAGCATAATCAGAGTCAGCTGGTCTATATAAAAAGCAATGTTTACCTCTTGCAAAACGTCAAAAAAATACAACGGCAACCACGAACTGAGAATTACCGTCGTTGGACCATCAAAGAGAAAAAACGATACGGTAATCATAAGACAGGAAATAAATACTCCCATTGAAGCTATCCAGCCAATAATCATGCTCGTTGTTCTTCTTTTGTTTTGGGCAGTGGCCTTATGCCAATAAAGATGAACAAGCAGAACCAGACTAGCGCTGACAAGAGGGGCACTGAAGAGAATAATTAATATGATCATTATCCTTTTAACCTAGTCAATTGTTTGCTATCCACCAATTGATAGTGACGATAGATGCAAATGATTAAGGCCAAACCAATAGTCACTTCTGCTGCTGCCAGTACCATAATAAATATCGTAAACACCAAACCTTGTATTTGCCCGGTATAAATTGCCGTAGCAACAAATAAAAGATTCACTGCATTTAACATTAATTCTATACACATCATTAAGACAATAATATTCCTGCGAATCATGAGACCAAATAGTCCCAAGCAAAACAGCAGAACCGCAAGGATGGTATAATAATCTAATGGCTCTAAATTAATCATGTAGCGTCCCACCTCTTCACCAGAAGAACCGTGCCTATCATCGCCGAAAGAAAGAGAACCGAGATCAACTCAAATGGCAATAAATACGAAGTAAATAACTGAAAACCAAGATCTTGAATACTGACGCTCTCTTCAAAAAAGAACGGAGTATTTTGTTTCACGCTACTGCCATCTGAGAAAAAGCCGGAAAATTTCGACCCATATAGTAAGAACAACAAGAATACAGAACCAAAAAAAACTGCGAGCGAGAGCACCCCAGAAGTAAGCACTTTGGCAGATATTTTCCTTGTTTTCTCCATTGCCTCATTGCGCAAATCAAGCAACATCACCACAAAGATAAACAAAATCATGATTGCTCCCGAATAAACGATAATTTGAATCAATCCTAAAAATATTGCACCCAGCAAGAGAAAGTGCAAGGCGATGCCAAACATGCACACAATCATGAAAAAAACACTGTACATTACTTGCCGGGAAAGAATCATAAAAACAGCAGAAATCAAAACCAACAACGATAGCAAAGCAAACAGAATCATTTAGTCCGCATCCTTGACCACAAAAAATACCGCTACACCACTCGCATGAGAAAATTCATTTCTCGTTTTTTGGTTTTTTTCTACCAGTGATATCAACCCTTTCCTCCTTGCTGATACCTTCGAGTAATTGTTCTTTGCCATAAATAAAACTCTCACGATTATCCTCTACCGGGACCAAGCGATCGGTCAAATAAATTGCATCAGACGGACAGGCTTCTTCACAGAGACCACAAAAAATGCACCGCAGCATGTTGATCTCGTACTTTTTTGCATATTTTTCCTCACGATAGAGATGTTCTTCATCGGGATTTCTTTCGGCAGCAACTATAGTGATGGCCTCTGCTGGGCAAGAGACCGCACACAAACCGCAAGCAGTACAATTTTCCCGCCCCTGTTCGTCTCTTTTCAATACGTGCAGACCACGATAGTTTACCGATAGTTCCCTTTTTACTTCGGGATACTTGATCGTTGCCTTTTTTTTGAATAAATGACGGATGGTAATCGACAGTGCTCGGATGATGCTAACAAAGTATGATTTTTCCAACCCTTGCAATGGTTGATTACCAACTACCTGTGCTCTTTTGGTTAGCATTTTATTTCGTGAGTAGAAAATAGCTCACCAATCCAGAAGTCAAGAGTAAATTAATCAGAGCAAGCGGTAACAGGATCAACCAGCCAAGCCGCATCAACTGATCATAGCGAAATCTCGGTAATGACCAGCGCACCCACATAAAAAAGAATATAAAAAATAGGATCTTGCCAATAAAGATAAAAACTGAAAGCAATACATACAAGTTATTCGGTAGCCCCAACCAGTTTACTAATTCACTGACCCCGGGTAAATGATAACCTCCAAAGAAAAGGCAAACAATCAAAGCTGAGGCAATAAACATATGAATATATTCAGCAAAAAGGAACATTCCTAATTTCATTGAGCTATATTCGGTATGGAAACCACCAATCAATTCACTTTCGCTTTCTGGTAAGTCAAAAGGCGCTCGACTACATTCTGCAAAAGAACAGATCAAAAAGATCAAAAATCCGAGCGGCTGATTGAGTATATTCCAGTACCCAGCAATCTGCACTTCAATGATTTTTCGCAAACTAAATGAATCGCTAAAAATCAAGACCCCAGCAATACTCAAGCCAATGGCTAACTCATAGCTAATCATTTGCGCCGCCGCCCGTAAGGAGCCAAGAAGTGCAAATTTGTTAGCCGAAGCCCAACCGCCAAACATAATACCATAGCCGCCAACTGAAGTCATAGCAAAAACATAGAGGATACCTATATTAATATCAACTATCTGTAATTGAACAATCCTCGTCCCCAAATGGAGATCCGGTCCCCACGGAATCACCGCCAAAGTCATCAGGACAGTAATCATAAAAAGAGCCGGTGCCAGTGTATAAAAAATAACGTCAGCACGGTTTGGGATAAAATCTTCTTTAAAGAAAAATTTGACACCATCGGCCAATGGCTGCAAAA
Source organism: Leptonemataceae bacterium (assembly GCA_965207725.1). Taxonomy (GTDB): domain Bacteria; phylum Spirochaetota; class Leptospiria; order Leptospirales; family Leptonemataceae. The sequence goes on from OZ242290.1 coordinate 91,949, forward strand.
TCCCAAACTTGCCCGCACGATTGGGGCCCAAACGATCTTGTAAAAAAGCTGCAATTTTCCGTTCGCCATAAGTACTGTAAGCACCGATGCCAAAGCTGAATAAGAAAATGATACTGATCAATACGGTTTTTTCAAGCAAAAACCACATGTCCAAATCTAGGAAAAAAGGAGGTAAAGCGGTCATCTATTTTCTGATCTCATACACCTCAAAAAAACTATCAACTGGTAGAATCCTAGGCTTTGCTTATGTTTTTGTTTGGGAGGGTAAATGAATATCATCTTTGAAGCGGATATCTGTAATTGGTAATTTTTTTTCTCCCGGATATTTATTTGTCGAAATTACTGAATGACGATCAATATCGGCTAAACCTTCAATCTGCCAATCGCTGGTTTTTTTTCGTTCGAAACGACAATTATTACAGATGAAATCCTTGACCTCTCCCCAAAAATCTTTTCGGCCAGTGACTCGCAAAATATCCTCTCCCTGATACCAGAGTGTAACCTTACCCGAACAACGAGAACAGTCACGAGAAGCATAGACCGGTTTGGTATACCAAACTCTACTCTTAAAACGAAAAGTGCGATCGGTCAATGCACCGACTGGACAGACATCAATCATATTGCCAGAAAAATCGTTATCAATCGCTCGCTCAATATATGTTGAAATTTCCGAGTCTTCCCCACGATTCGTTACTCCATGAACCCGCTGATCGGTCAACTGATCGGCAACCTGAACACATCGATAACACAATATACAACGATTCATATGAAGTTTAATATGGTTACCAATATTTCGCATCGGGAAAATGCGGCGCGGAAAAATATTTTTTCCCTTTTCTTTGCCATGCTCATAAGATAAATCCTGTAGATGACATTCACCTGCTTCATCACAAACAGGACAATCAAGCGGATGGTTCAACAAAAGAAACCGTACCACCCCTTCCCGTGCCTCCAACACTTCTGGGTCAGTAACATTTTTTACCACCATCCCCGCTTGCGCTTCAATAAGGCAACTTGGAACCAACCTGGGTATAGCCCTTGGATTTTCATCTGAAACTTTACTTACCTTCACCAAACAAGTACGACAATAGCCTCCGCTCCCTTTTAAGTTGGTATAATAACACATGGCCGGTGGAGTTACTTGTGGACCGATCTTGCGAGCAGCCTGAAGAATGGTAGTCTTGGCTGGCACTTTGACTTTATGGTCATCGATCGTCATGCTGAATGTTTTACTCATGCCGTTTTTTGCTCCACACTCAATGCTGTTTTTCTCGGCTGCAAGCAGGCTTCAAAATCCTTACGAAAATGACGAATCGCACTGGCCACTGGCCAAGCTGCCGCCTCACCAAATGGGCAGATGGTCTTGCCCTCGATTCCGCTTTGAATTGTCCATAAAAGTTCGATTTCTTCTTTGGTAGCGATCCGCTTGACAAAGCGATAGAGGATTCTTTCCATCCATCCGGTCCCCTCTCGACAGGGACTACATTGCCCACAGCTTTCATGACTATAGAAGCGGGCAAAAGTATACAAATTATCTACAATATTTGTGTCGTTATCGATTACAATAAATCCGCCCGAACCAAGCATAGTACCGCTTTCAAAACCACCCTCTGCCAACGATTCATACGTCAACAGACGCTCTTTCCCTTCCTTCGTCTCGAAGGCCAATTTTTTTGGTAGAATCGGCACAGAAGACCCACCAACAACCACAGCTTTTAATTCGCTCTTTTCATTGAGCATTCCTCCGCAGTATTCATTAGAATACACAAATTCTTTTACTGGCAAACCCAATTCCACCTCGTACACACCGGGTTTTTTAATATGTCCAGAAGCAGAAAATAATTTGCTGCCAGTCGATTTTCCAACACCAATCTTGGCGTAAGCCGCCCCACCTTTTGCCAAAATAGGCACAACTGCGGCAAGCGTCTCTACATTGTTAATGATTGTGGGACAATTGTACAACCCATGTACTGCAGGAAAGGGTGGCTTTGAGCGAGGTAAACCACGCTTACCTTCAAGAGATTCAAGGAGTGCAGTCTCTTCACCACAAATGTAGGCACCTGCTCCGGGATGAACATGGATTTGCAATGATACATTTCTACCAAAAATACCCTCACCAATGTATCCTTTTTTGACAGCTGCCATAATTGCCTGCTCGAGAATTTCAATCAGATAAAAGAATTCTCCACGCACATAAATATAGCAAATATCTGCTCCAAGAGCATAGCTTGAGATAATTAAACCTTCCAAGAGAAGATGGGGATTCCTTTCCATGAGGTAACGATCCTTAAAGGTTCCCGGTTCTGATTCATCGGCATTGCAAATCAAATAGCGAGGTGTATTTTCTGGCTTTGCCAGAAAAGTCCATTTTAAGCCAGTAGGAAAGCCGGCACCACCGCGCCCTCGTAATCCAGAAATCTTTACTTCTTCAACCACTTGATCCGGACTCATTTCTGCAAGAACATTTTTTGCAACTTGATAGCCCCCATGTTTTTCATAGACATCAATCTGCCGAATATCTGTAATATGATCGTGTTTCAGTAATATTTTTTCCATTCTTCAATTTCTCTTTTCTTGGTTTGACGGTTTATAAGATAGCGGAAAATTCTGCGGATCGATATAACGTGAATGGGTTTTCCTTTCTTTTTCGAGGGCAACAATTTGATCTAATTTATCAATGTTCAAATTTTTATGATACACTTGCCCAATCTGACAAACAGGCGCATCACCGCAAGCACCCAAACATTCGACAGTTTTTAAGGTAAACCGACCATCGTCGGTGGTCTGGCCGATCCCGATTGCCAATTTTTCTTGCAGATGTTTGATTAACACGTCTGCCCCGCGTAACCAACAAGAGCTGGTCTGACAAACTTCAATCACCGAATTTCCCACTGGCTTTAGGTGAAACATTGTATAAAAAGTAGCCACTTCGTAAACTTCCACTGTAAGAAGATTCAGATAGTTTGCCACCGCATCCATGGCGGCAACGGATAGATATCCGTTATCTGCCTGTACCAAATGTAAGATGGGTAAGAGTGCTGATTTTTCCTGTCCCTGCGGATATCTCTTTTTTAGAGTTTCGAATTTCCTGGCCAACTCAGGAGAGATATTATAAATGGCTTGCGTGCCAGCTTCGTGCTTATTCTTACTCATTTTTTGTATCATTCCAAGAAATTAGGCATCCAGTTCACCGGCAATGACATTTAAACTAGAGAGGGTCACCACCACATCTGAAAGCAATTGTCCTTTGATCATTTCGGCAAAAGCTTGGTAGTATATAAAACACGGGCGACGAAAACGCAAACGATAGGGAGTCCGTCCGCCATCTGATATCAAATAAAAACCAAGTTCACCGTTTCCGCCTTCGACAGCATGATAGAATCTTCCTTTGGGGATTTCATCTTCACCCATCACAATTTTAAAATGCCAGATGAGTGCCTCCATATCGCTATAGACATCCTCCTTTGCTGGGAGATAAAATTCTGGAACTTTGGCATGATATTCATTTCCCGGTAGTTTTTTGATCTTTTTTCTCAACTCCTGAACTATTCTGAAACTCTGCCGAACTTCCTCCTGACGAACCATGAAACGATCATAGGTGTCGCCACGCGTGCCGACTGGAATAGTAAAATCAATCGTTTGGTAAGCAGAATACGAGTTGGCAACCCTTACATCATAGTCTATCCCGGTGGCTCTGAGATTTGGTCCAGTAAATCCATAATTTAACGCCTTCTCTGCGTCAATCAGCCCCACGTTATACGTTCGATTATAAAAAATTTTACTGCGCTCAAGTAACCGCGAAAACTCATTAAAAGCAGCGGGAAATTGATCAATAAAATTGTCAACTTTATCCCAAGTTTTTTCACTAAAGTTGCGCTCTAAGCCGCCAATTCTTCCAATATTTGTGGTCAATCGAGACCCACATATCTCCTCAAAAATCTCATAAATTTTTTCTCGCCATTGAAAGGCATAAGTAAAACCAGTTAAGGCGCCTGCATCGACACCGATGACCGAGTTACAAACCAAATGATCAGCGATGCGAGAAAGTTCCATAATAATCATCCGCAAATATTCTGCGCGGATAGGCAGTTGAACACGAATCAATTTTTCAACCGTCATATGCCAGCCCATATTGTTGATCGGTGCAGAACAATAGTTCAAGCGATCAGTCAACGTAGTAATTTGATAATACGGTCGCCTTTCGGCAATTTTTTCAAAAGCTCGATGAATATATCCTACTTCCTGTTCGGAAGAATGAACAACTTCCCCGTCCATTTGAAGAATATTTTGGAAAATCCCATGGGTAGCCGGGTGGGTCGGTCCCAAATTTAGGCTACTGTATCCTTCTTTTTTAGACTGATCGGTTTGACCAGACATCACCTCGGATTGATTGAACGATTCTTGCATAGTCAGTTATTATTCACCGTTGTCATAAACTCTTTTGGGATAATAAAAGAAATATGAAGGCATGTCTGCTGAAAATCCTTTTATTTTTCCTTATCCAGCGCCTTCAAGGATTCAACGCCCAAAGTACTTATTATCCTTATCTTCTCGATCAGGGTCTTCCAAGGGAAATTCCTTTCTCAGCGGGAACTCCGTCATTTCATACATATTCAAGATACGTCGCAGATCTGGGTGACCGATAAATGTGATACCGTAGAAATCATAGGTTTCCCTCTCCAACCAATTCGCCGCACGATAAATACCGGTCATTGATGGAACTTCCATTTTTTTTCCCTTTGCCAACTTGCTCATAACAATAAGTCGCTCACTACTATTCATATTATAAAGATTATAGTGAATCTGAAATTCTTGATCTTTTTGATCTGGATGATGGCTGGCGAATATATCACAAAGAAAAGTAAAACCATGATTATCGCGCAAATCAACAATCGTGGCGATCAACTGTCTGCTATTGACTTCCATATGCGGGGTATCGTAATATTCTGGAGAATCCAACAAGAAGTCAGAATACTTTTTTTTGACTGTGTCCATCGCTTTCATTTTGCAGGTATAGCATGCAGATTTAAATATGCTAGGGTTTTTTCAATGAATTTACTTGAATATAGTGTCGAGTTTTAATTTTGCTCAAAATCCTCTTAAAAAGCTCCAATGCTATTCAATCGAATAACTGGCAAGCAACTCTTTATATTCAGAAGATTCGCGTCTTCTTCTGGTTTCCGAGCGAGCCAATTCTTGAACTTTGATGAGTCCCTCAATAATTTGCTCAGGGCGCGGCGGGCAACCGGGCACGTAAACATCGACGGGAATAATCCGATCAATTCCCTGCAGCACCGAATAGGTATCAAAAATACCCCCACTGGAAGCACAAGCACCAACGGAAAGAACCCAACGAGGCTCCGCCATTTGCATGTATACCTTACGTAAGACCGGGCCTAACTTCTTGGCGATAGTTCCCAAAACAATCAACAAATCTGCTTGCCGAGGTGAAAAACTCAATCTTTCTGCCCCGAATCGTGCTAGATCATAATGTGAACCCATCGCTGCCATATACTCGACACCACAGCATGAGGTGGCAAAAGGCAAAGGCCAAAGTGAGTTTGCTCGCGCCAAACCGACTGCTTTATCCAAAGTTGTAGCAAAGTAATTCTGCCCCCGATGGCCCGGAATTTCCGCCGCCATTTTTACGCTGTCTACTTTTCCCATTTTAATGCCCCCTGACGGACTACATACGCGAGTCCAACAAATATTGTCATTGCAAATAAAAACATTTCTACAAAGGCAATCACACCTAACTCTTCGGTGAGTCGTTTAAAATTGACCGCCCAAGGATACATAAAAACGATTTCAACGTCAAACAGGACAAATAAAATCGCCACCAAAAAGTACTTCACCCGAAAAGGCACTCGTGGTTCCCCTTCGCTTGGAATGCCACATTCAAAACTCTCTCCTTTTTTGCTGGTCTTTCGTCGGGGGCCCAAGACATACCCCAAAACCAATATAAGAAAAACAACCCCAAAGGCCATCAAAAACTGTAGAAGAATTACCATTTAACAAGATAGATAGATAGAGATGCTACTAAGCTAACGGAATGATTTAATAGCAAAATATTTTGTCAAGAAAAAAATACGCAGTTCACCATCGCAGGTCAAAATATTCAAGCCCTATTAAAAAAAAAATTATTCATCTACTTTTTCAACACTGCTATGAACAAGCCTTAACAAACGGTTTATTGTTTTTTTATTGTTCTTTAAATTTTTTAATCAGAGCGTCACCGACCAGCGGTGTTGTATAATTATCTAATCTCCGGCCATAACGCGAAAATTCTTTGACCATTGTGCTCGATAGAAAAGAGTACTCTTTGGAAGCTAATAAAAACAATGTATCAATTTTATTCTCCGCTGACTCAACATTCATTTGGAACATAGCAAATTCATAATCAAAGTCACTCACTGCTCGTAAACCGCGAATGATAATTTGATAATGACGTTTTAGCATAAAATCGATTAATAAACCAGAAAAAGAGACTACGGAAACTTGATCCGACAGATTCTCATTCTTGAGGCTCTCTTCAATAAAAAAACAACGCTCCTCAATCGTAAACAGTGCATTCGGTGAAAGATTTTCAACTACCGCCACGACAATTTTATCAAAGATTTTTGTGGTACGATGAATAATATCCATATGCCCCAAGGTGATCGGATCAAAAGATCCCGGGTAAACTGCAATTTTTTTGCTAGCAAGTGTCATTTCTCAGTTCCCGACTAAAGTACGCACACTGAGTCAGTAAACTTTGCATCCATAGAGTTGGTAGCTCACAGAACGTTCAAACTTCCATAATTACTCAGTAAAAACAATTTTTTTAATCACGTCTCGATGACAAGCACTGCTATTTTTTTTATTATAATCGACTTTACTGTGCCATGTGCCATCGCTTTGGAGAAGGTCCAACCAATAGGTATACAGGGTAGTGGTGCCATGTTTATTAGTTATTTGAAATTTTTCCCAGAAAGGATACAGAGATTCACCTTGCTGAAGCAATTGACCATCCTTGAGAAAGACTCTGTAGGCAATCGGATAAAAACGATAGATTATTCCCTTGGCAGATTTCCGATACTTTTCCCCTTGCCAACGAATAAATTGGATCTCCCGTATATCCTCTCGTTTAACTTGTTTTTCGTAACTGACCTGACCAATTTTATTTTGCAAGAGAATTACTTGCGGGATGTTGTTCAGTAGCATGCCAGCCACACTGCGATCATTACAAAAAATAATCTTCACTTGAGAACTGGGTGGATCAACGAAATCAGAAATTATTGAAGTGGTATCCTTATTATTGAGTTGAGACTCTTTGCCGGGATTCGGTTTTTTTTTGTTACTTTGTTGAGATTCAAAAATTTTCTTTGAATCAGAAATTTTCCACTGCTGCGTCAGTTGATTTTTCGCCGACAAGATCTGTATAGTATTGCTCGACGAATCTTTTTTATTGTTGGCTTGCAACGACAAAGAATTAACAACAACACTAAGAAGAAGAAAAACCGGGAAGAGTGCTACAGACCTAAATAAATGAACTATCCGTTCTACTTGCCGTTGACTTAAGACTGGATAAATTGGGATACAAGTGGCCTTACGATATAGTCTTTCTGCATTGGGAAACTTGTGATTTTTGAATCCCAGTTTATGGTGCAAAGGATTTTCCGATATTCGAGCGGTCTCAATCCCTTGTTTGCGAAAAATCAACTGGTTCTCCTTATAGTCACGCCGAGATACGATCGGGAAGCGAAGATACGAATCCTTTTGAGGAAATTGAAAATACGTTTTATAGTTTGAATCGACGAGTTCTTGTAAGTAGCGATGAGCAATATGGCGGCGACGTGGCAGCATGATGTGTACTTTTTTTAGCTGTTGCAAACCGATTGCTGCTTGAAAATCGTTGAAACGATAGTCATATATTTCCTCTGGTTCAACATACGAAGCGAGGGATTTTCTGGTGAGTGGGTTTATCCCGTTTTTTTTGTGACGAAAACCTAGATTCATTTGGCAAATCCGCGAGAATATTTCTTGATCTTCTGGTGGGCATGAAAGCATGCCGCCATTGCCGGTGGTGATGACACATTCTTGATCGAAATTACAAACTTTCCAGCAAGCCTGATCAATAAAACTGAAACGATCACTGGACAATCCAGTCGAAAAGCGATTCCGCCGGTGCTGATTCATGTTTTTTGATTTTGTCACCTGTGCTACCCCATTCAAATTTTGCTGAGTGGCTCGCTTATTTTTTTTTTGATTTAAATGATGCGCATTTTGTGTGGCAGTTGAATTATTGGTACCTTTTGTTTTAATATCCCAATCGATAAAAAAACTGCTGACGTCTTCGATCAAAGTCACATCCTCTGCTAGCAATTGCAAAAAAACTTGCTGATCACTCATCATTGCACCAAAGGGTTGATCAATGATGACCACAATTTTTGAATTCTGTGTCTTCTTTGCTCGAAGTTGTGCAATGGATGCTTGCAGGGCATGTAAATCCATTTGAAAGGAATTCTTTAACAGATCAATGAGAATCACTGGCATCTTTACATAGCGACTGGCATACCAAGCAGCAGCTGATGAAAATGGATGAAGAAAAAGGGTGTCCTGATCTCCGAGAGCAAGAGCACGAAAAATTAAATGATAGGCACTCGTCAAAGAACTAACGGCAATACAATGAGGGAGTCCCAATGTTTTGGCAAACTGTCGCGTAAATTTATTGGTTAGTGGTCCCTGCCCCAGTTGTTCCGCTATCAGACAGTCAAGCACATTTTCTAGTTCATCACGAGAAATGGTTGGTCGGTGAAAACGGATTGGAGAAGGTGGAGTGCTATGTTTTTCCGTTTCTAATTCAATTGTGTTTTTTTTAGCCGCCAATGACGAATTCCTCAAGCCAAAATATTTTCTGTGTCATTATGTCGCATGAGCCTCCACTGTCAATGAGATCTGCCTCAACTTCACAGCCTGAATACCCTGCGAAGAAGATTTATCTGTATTCTTTCTAAGAATAACTCTTTTTTTTCGCCCAAAAAGCAAAGGTTTCCGATACTAGAAGTAACGAGTCATCGTCGGTAATGTAGATCAAATTTTACACTTGTTGAATCTGATTGACATTTCTCTCCTTCCGAAGATGACTCGTTTTCCGGTTATCGTAACAAATAAAGTACCGCCTGTGGTCGCACACTAGCATGCGACAACATGGCCAAGGCACTCTGAGTGAGTATTTGTTTCGTTGTCAGTTTTACCATTTCCTCCGCCATATCCGCATCACGGATTCTTGATTCAGAAGCCTGCATGTTTTCATAAGCGATCATGAGCCCACGAGCGGTATGTTCCAAACGATTCTGATAAGCACCAAGATTCGCTCGTTGCTTTAACAGAGTATCAAGAGCTTTATCCACGACACCAATAACTGCATTTGCTTGGGCTGGCGTCGAAATTGTAATCGCACTGTCATTTGCTCGCCGCAGGTTCAAGGCGTCTGCCGTCATGGTGCTAATATACACTCTTTCTCGTTGATTCGCGTTAGGACCAATGTGAAACCACATAGAGGCTTTGGTTGAAACCCGACTAAAATCACCTAACAATAAGGGGAAGCGGTTGAATTCTGCCTGCGAAGAAAGCCGATCAATTTCATCGACTAGTTGCGAAACTTCAGTCTGCAGCAATTGTCGATCTTGTGGGCTATAGATTCCATTGGAAGACTGAATTGCCAACAAGCGAATCCTTTGCATCACATCTGATACTTGTTGGAGGTAACCCTCGGTAGTTTGAAGAAAACTAATACCATCTTCGGTGTTTTGTTCTGCTTGCCGCAGGCCATTGATTTGTGTTCTCATCTTCTCTGATACCGCCAAACCTGAAGGATCGTCACCGGCCCGGTTAATTCTCATTCCAGAAGAAAGGCGGGCAACGGATTGATCTACATCCCATTGTAGAAATTTATAGACTCGGTGCGCATTAATTGCACTGAGATTGTGGTTTATAATCATCTCACTCTCCTTGTGATCGCTCTATTGTCATCCCTGACAATAGGGAAAGGAGGCAAGATTCCCCGGGTTTTTTTACAGAAAAACTAGAAAAAACGCCCTCTCCCTGAGCAGTTTTGTTTCATCCTACTCAAGGAGATATTTTGGCAAGCAAAAAATTATCTTTTTTGCTATGTTTACCGCAACAGCTGTAGTACTGACTGTGGTTTTAAGTTAGCCTGAGCTAACATCGCTGTACCACTTTGTACTAAAATCTGATTCTTGGTGTAATGAACGGTCTCTTCAGCCATATCTACATCGCGAATCCGACTTTCTGAAGCCTGCATATTCTCGTAAGCAATCATCAAACCTTTGGCTGTTAATTCCAAACGGTTAAAATATGCTCCCAAATCAGCACGCTGCTTGTTAATTCGAGTAAGAGCAGCGTCAATCGTTCCTAGCGTAGAATTCGCTAGTTCCGGTGCAGAGACACTGATAATATCGCCGTTGGGGCGACTCAAATTGAGCGAAAGTGCTGTCATGGTCGAAATATATACTCGCTCCCGCTGATGTTGATTAGGACCAATGTGAAACCACATTGAACCTACTGAGGAAGCTCGCGCAAAATGACCGCGAAGCATCGGCATCCTATTGAATTCTGCCTGAGATGCTACTCGATCGACCTCATCAACTAATTGAGATACCTCAATTTGCAAAAGTTGTCTATCTTCTGGGCTGTAGATACCGTTGGACGATTGAACTGCGAGCACTCTTACTCTTTGCAAAAGATCACTTACTTGTTGTAAGTATCCTTCTGCTGTTTGAATCATGCTCATTCCGTCTTCGGTATTCCTTTCTGCCTGACGAATTCCGCGAATTTGAGTCCGCATTTTTTCTGAGACAGCTAGTCCCGAAGCGTCATCGCCAGCACGGTTGATCCGCATACCAGAAGATAATTTTTCCATATTGCGATCTACCATATAGTGCTGAAACTTCAACACTCTATGCGAATTAATCGCTGAAATATTATGGTTTATTATCATTTAAGTTTCCTCCCTGAAACTATCCACAAATTGACGAAATAGTAGCCAAACTCCCTTCTGACCATGATCCTCTTTCGCCTTATAACAAGATTCGGATAGTTACCCGCCAATCTTGAAGGGCTTTGATCAATTTACTGTAAATGGTCAAATTTTCTTTGACTCCAAAGGATAGTTATTTGATTTTAGGGACTGCGAATGAAAAATGATCTCTCGAATCTGCTCGCCAAACAACCTCTGAAAATCTTTAACAAGCCTTTATGGTTTCGTGATATCCATTGCTGAACTTAAATTTTTTTTTATGTAAATTATGAATACTGACGTTAAAAACCATTTTTTAGATCAAAGAAAGAATCGTCTCTTTATTGGTCTGGGAGCTTTCTTCCTCGCAAATACCTTAATTGCGGAAATGATTGGAGTGAAACTCTTTTCATTGGAGAGAAGTTTAGGTTTTGAACCAATTCGCCTCATGCTTTTTGGAACTGAAGTCAATTTTACACTTTCTGTCGGGGTACTACCGTGGCCAATCGTCTTTATTCTGACCGACATTATCAACGAATACTTTGGTTATCGCGGAGTACGATTCTTATCAATTTTGACTTCTGTTTTAATCGCTTTTGCGTTCTTGATTTTTTATGGCGCCATTCAGATGGCACCCGCTGACTTTTGGCTGACCTCGCAACAAAGTAACGGTGTGCTTGATATGCAAGTGGCATACCGCATGATTTTGGGGCAAAGCATGAGTATTATCTATGCATCAATCATTGCTTTTTTAGTTGGACAGTTGTTGGACGCTCATATTTTTACCAAGATTAAGCAATACACTGGAGAAAAAAAAATCTATTTGCGAGCAACTGGTTCTACTCTTATCTCTCAGCTTATTGATACCATCATTGTGAATTATCTATATCTCTACGTGAGTTTAGGATTTCCATTTGTTCAGGTGACAGCGATTTGTCTGATGGGCTATATTTTTAAGTTTTTAGTGGCTATTATCTCGACGCCTGCTCTTTATTTGGGACATTTTATCATCCGCAATTATTTGGCAGGACGCAGTATTTTTGAATGGCGCCGTAAAAAAAAATAGCAGTCTGTTTTGATCTTTCTCTTCAATCAAAATAATAATCAAGGGTAGATTTATTTTTCCTCAGACCATTTATCTATGATCTGCTTCTAATCTTTGAAGCCTATCCGGGAGGCCAACCGAGCGAACGGCCACCCAAAATATGCACATGTAAGTAAAATACCGTTTGACCGGCTGCAGCACCGTCGTTGATAACTAATCGATAAGCATCACCAATTTTCTCTTGTTTGGCAATTTTTGCTGCGACATTCATGAGATGTCCAAGCAGGTCTTTATCGTCACTCGTACTTTCGCGTAGCCGTGCAATAAATTTTTTGGGAATGAGCAAGATGTGAACCGGTGCCTGTGGTGCAATATCGCGAAAGGCAAGACAGAGCTCGTCTTCGTATACTACATCTGCAGGAATCTCTTTTCGTAAAACCTTATGAAAAATTGTTTCTTCTGTCATTGGGAAAACTTGAGCAACTCTTTATTCTTTGTTCACTGTACAATTATGGAGAAAATATGCAAGCCTTTTCTCTAGATTGATGGATCACGATCGCCATCTAGGATTTTGCAGCTGATCTGGTATTTGAGTGGCTGATACCTGTCCGTGATAAATCGTCAGACGAAGACTATCAACATTTGAGCGTTCATTTCCCTACAAAGATTGTTATTCGCGAAAATAACAATCAATCTGAGTCCTCTGAGTTCAGAGAGGGGTGGAACATCTGCATACTCTTGAGATTATTAAAAGAATAATAAGAGTTGACAAAGGAATGAGATTTTTACGAGAATACATGAATAGATACTTTGCCAAAAAAAAAGGAGATAGCACCAGAAGATTTGCCTTGCATAGGGATTGATTATCGACTCCAAGAGTGCTTTTTTTTCGATCACATTGAAGTTGATAGTCCACAAGGAATTTCTGATATATGGACCTCCTCTATCAATATGAGTTTTTTGCTTTACTTTTTTTCTAAGTTTTGTTGTGAGAAGGGAATAACCAAAGAGATTGTTTAGATGACCGTTACAGTTAAAAAAAAAGTAAAGCTGCTCAGCATAGATAAGAATAGCGGAGAAAAACCAGAGAAGAAAAAAAAGAACGTTAAAAAAAAGACCTCGAGAAAAAAGACACCCAAAACGCTAGTAATCGTCGAATCCCCTGCAAAGGCGAGGACAATCAATCGTTACTTAAAATCAGGATACATTGTAGAAGCCTGTATGGGACACATCATTGATCTGCCCAAGTCACGCTTAGCAGTCGACGTAGAGCACGATTTTGCCCCAGAATATATTACGGTCAGAGGAAGAGCACAAATCTTGAATCGATTGAAAAGACTGGCGGCAAACTCCCGTAAGGTTTTGATCGCGGCGGATCCTGATCGCGAAGGAGAAGCGATTGCTTGGCATTTGCGAAATGTTCTCAATAAGAGTCTCGCAGATAAATCACCACCAATTCGCAGAATTGAGTTTAATGAAATATCAGAAAATGCCATTCGTGAAGTAGTCTTGGATGAAAAAAAACATCGAGATATCAATATGAATCTAGTGAACGCCCAGCAGGCGCGGCGGATATTAGATCGACTGGTTGGCTATAATATTTCACCGATCCTATGGCAAAAAATCAAACGAGGTCTCTCAGCAGGGAGGGTGCAATCGGTGGCTTTACGCCAAATTTGTATGCGAGAAAAGAGCATCTTAAAATTTAAGCCAGAAGAATATTGGAAAATTCAAGCAGAACTCAAATTTAAGAAAAGTACAATTACAGCAGATCTTATCAAATGGGATGGCAAGAAAATCAACATCAAAGATAAATCGAAAAGTAATGAGATCTGTACGATTTTAAGAGAAGCAAATTATCTCGTCACAGGTATTAGAGAAAGAGAGAAAAAAAGACACCCGACACCACCCTATACGACTTCTAAATTGCAGCAAGACGCATCACATCGTCTCTCATTCGCCTCGCAAAAAACTATGATTGTTGCGCAACAACTCTACGAAGGTGTGCAAATTGATGAAAAGAATGCGAGTGGACTTATCACCTATATGCGGACCGATAGTACGCGCACTTCCGATAGAGCACTCCTCTCACTCCACCAATATATTGCAAAGGAGTACGGAAGTGAATATCTCAAACAGAGAACGTATAGAACCTCCAAGAAGGCACAAGATGCCCACGAAGCAATTCGCCCAGTAGAGGTTCAAAAGCATCCGCAGAAGATTAAATCTTACTTGACAAAAGATCAATTCCGACTCTATGAAATGATTTGGCAAAAATTTGTTTCTTCACAAATGGCCGATGAGGTTGCAAAACAACTGACCATAGAGATTCGCGCAGATAAAGGTTTGCTCGCCGCCCGTGAAAGTCATGTCCTTTTCCCCGGCTTCACGAAAGTTTTTGGTTCTCTCAAAAAAAAAGAAAGCCAAAAATCAAGTAAAATGCCACAGCTAAAAAAAGACGCTCCATTATCTTTACATAAATTGTTGCCCAGTCAACATTTCACCCAACCGCCACCACGATTTAACGATGCGAGTCTTGTCAAGATTCTTGAAGAAAGCGGCGTTGGGCGGCCATCTACTTATGCGCCAACGATTCAAACTCTACAAAAACGCTATTACATCACCAGAATCAATAAAGCCTTCCAACCAACCGAAGTCGGAAATATTGTGAATCAAATCATGGAAAAACATTTTACCGATTTAGTGGATATTGGCTTCACTGCAAAAATGGAAGACTCACTCGATCAGATTGCCCAAGGACAATTAGATGAGGAAAATGATAATAAAAAGAAAAACAATGGAACAAAAGAAAATTGGGTGAATATGTTGCATAATTTTTATCCACCATTCGCCGAATTGATCAGCAAGGCTGGAGTAGAAATTGAGGATCTCAAAGGCAAGCTCGATAAACCTACTGATTATAAGTGTGAGAAATGCGACACGAATATGGTCAAAAGATTGGGGCGCAACGGTTATTTTTTAGCATGTCCCCGCTTCCCTGACTGCAGAAATGCACAATCGATACCTTTGGGTGCATGCCCTATTTGTGAAAAAGGTTCGATCGTCAAAAAAAGCATGCGCCGACGAGCGGGAAGACATTTTTACGGCTGTTCGCTATACCCTGACTGTGATTTTGTTACTTGGCATCAGCCAATTGAAGAGAACTGCCCGATTTGTAATCGCGTCTTATTTTCGCATAGTAGCAAACAGCGGGGACACTTCACTTACTGCGTAGTCTGTGAACCGCAAAGTCAAAACGAAAGCAGTCAGAAGAAAAAAAGCGGGTGAACTCTTGTCAATCATGTTTATTCACAAAAGAATCATCGCGCCTTGAATTTGGACAAAAGGTGATGATGAGTCAAATGCTATTATTGAAACTCCTTGTCTAAAGCTAAGAGAAGAAGACTACTCTGTTTGTAGATAGAGCTTTCATTTTGATCGCATGAAACAGCCAAGAGGGAAATCGACAATAATCAGTAATTAGATTTTTTCAAATAAATTCAAAAGACTATTGGAGGAATGCTCCTTACTGTTTTGCAACGCTTGCATCAATGCATCTTTACTGCCGATTATAGTAATTCGTGAACGAGCGCGGGTGATCGCGGTATAAATCGCTGCAAAGGTGGCGATCGAGGCAAAGTCGCTGGGAATATACAAAATAACATGCTCGTATTCGCTTCCTTGACTCTTGTGTATTGTCAGACAATAGCCAAGCGCCAGAAAACTTTCCAGACGCCAGCTTTTCGCCAACCAATTTTCATTCTCAGAAAAACGGTAGATAATCTGTCCTTGCTTCTCTATCATTAAGCCTGATTGTCCATTAAACAAACCCAAGGAATGATCATTTTTTTCTAAAATAACTGGATCAAGCAACGAGTACTGATTATCAAAAGTGATCCTACCAACTGTTCTGTGAAAAACCTCTTTGGCAATTTGATTGATTGCGGTACTCCCAAAGGGATGATGGCGAAATGGCGTCAAGACGATCGTGTTTTTGGTGATTGCAAAGCACTGCTCAATATCCTTAATATCTTTATGTTTACCATATTCTACAGCCAAAACAGAACGCAGAACTTCCAAACTTGCTCGATCATTTTCTATCCAATGAGATTGAATCTGTTGCCCATCAATAAAGTCAGGGAACATATGCAATTTTTCTTTTTTCTGGAGCCAATCACTCAATCTGCCAATCGCGCTACTTTTTTGAAAGCGGTAGCTGTGTTGCAAAGTAATCAAATGACTACATTTTTTTCTGATCATCTGAGGTGGCATTTTTTCTTGAAGCACTTTGGGTATCTGTGTTGGAATAGTAGCCAAGATGGAACAAAGAGCGGGGAAAATTGTTCCTGCATCAACGGATGGTAATTGATCCTGATCGCCGATTAAGATGAGCGCACTCGCTGGTGGCATTGCATCCATAACCTTTGCCAGTAAAGAAGCATTGAGCATTGAGGCTTCATCAATAATGAGATAAGCCAGATGTAGTGGATGATGACCGTTTCTTTGGGGGATTTGCTTGCGCTCAGAAAATTCAAGCAGACGATGCACAGTTTGTGCCTCTGCTCCCAAACGCGAAGCCGCCTTGCCGGTACTCGCACAGATTTTTATCTCAAGATCGGGATCAAGCACTCCAGCAAGTTTACAAATTTTTTCGATTAACATACTCTTGCCAGTGCCAGGGCCTCCGGTAATAATCGTCATTTTTTGCAACAATGAACAAATAACTGCTTGATCTTGTTCAATGTTCTTGAAATCACAAATTGATTCCACTTTTTCTGCGAAAATGACAGAATCGATAAGTGCATGTTTTAACGGGGATAAGTATTTACTACTATTCATTTTTCTGATTTGTTGGACGATTTGATTTTCTATATGAAAGTAATTTTGAAAATAGAGAAAAGGATCGCAAAGAATCAAGGGGAAATTGGGGAGGGTAGTAATTGTCTTTTTTAAGATTTGTAGATTTTTCCTCTCCAATAGGAGTTTTTTCTGAGAAATGAGATGGATCATTTCATCAGAAGAATAGAGATCGTCTCCTTCCACCCTATTCGGGATTGCAGAAAAATCGAGCTCCTGAATTTGCTCCAGATTCAATGCTATTTCACCGCAGCGAAGCTGATGATAAAGGAGAAGACTCGCAGCATAAATTAGCTTTCCAATCTGGGCGTCTTGTCCACGGGCGATAAACCCTGCTAGATTATTTGCCAAACTTTGAGAAATCTGCATAACTAAGAAATTCTGATCGGCTCATTTTCTTTTTACGGAGAGCCTTTATCTTGGCGGCATCCGGTCGATGAAACCAAATACCGTTATCATTTTGAGTATTGATACCGCGCAAAAAAATATAAAAGAGACCGCCAAAATGCTGTTCATAAGAATACTCTTTGATTCGGTATTGCAAAAATCGATCTACCGCCTCGCTATAAATAAGATATTGCACATCATATGAGTTTTGCTTGATACTGGTTAACATATCATCTTTTTGATAATCGATTAGGCTTGCACCCAGATAATTTGATTTCCAATCAATCCAATAAAATCTATTCTGCCAAGAAAAGATAAAATCAATGAAGCCGTGGATTACGGTTTCATTTAAATGAAAATAAAAGGGCATTTCTATCAATCTCTGATCAAGCTTTTCCAATCGGAAACCATCGGTGGTTAACTGCTTATGATCTAACATTTGAAAAAATTCTAAAAGAGGGTTCAGCCAACGCCCATCAAATTGATTCTTTTCTAGGTTATCTTTTATTGCCGATGCTATCTGGTTTTTCCCTGCCACTTGTTCTCGGCTATAATAGTCTTGTAGCAAGGTATGAAAAAATGTGCCCGCATGTGCCCCTGCAGGAAAATTCAAAAGATCGCAAAAGGATGCTTCCTCAGTCAATTTTTTTTGCAGCGAGCTATCGTCCTGATAATCCCGCGCATCCAAGATTGATGCCGATTGTGAGTGCACTATCTTCGAATAACTGATTATCTGAATCCCTTCATGTATAATCTTGGGAGGAGTGACTAATTTGGGCTTTGCATCGATAGTAGATGTTGAAGAATATTTTCCGTAATCTTGATTAAATTTTTTCTTCATCTGCAAGGAGAAAATTTCATGATTCCATTTAACAATTCCCTGCAAACTCAAAAGAAGCAACTGCGAATTCTCCAATTGTTGTTCGGTTGTCTGTTCGCCGCAGATAAGAGTAAGAAATGGATTGCGAAGATCAAGGCCGCCGTACATAGACTGTAATGATATGAGCGGGGGGGTAATGATACTGACTTGTTTTTTAGCTCTCGTTAGCTGAACATACAACAATCTTCGAGATTCGCGGATTTGATCGTCTATGCTTGCACTGGCGATGACGTTGAGGGGGTTGGCTTTTACCTTAGATTTTTCCTGATACCTTGCTAAGGAATATTTGAATAAATATTGCGGATAGCAAATGTATTGATCATCTTTCATGTCGTAGTGAGAAAGAAATTTCTCCTTTCCCACCTGCTTGCTGTCTCTTTGATCCCAAAGAAAAGGTAAGAGCACGTATTCAAACTCTAATCCTTTGGCGCGGAAAACTGTGAGGATAGACACTGCCTGTTCATCACCAAAGAATCGCTGCGCGACATCAATACCCAACTCACGTTGCAATTGATCGCTAGAAAGTGGCGAGTGGATGTACTCTTCAAGAAATTTACCAACTTTGTCTAAGCTTTGATCGCCTTGCTGATAGATCAAAATTTCCAATAATTTCTCCAAGTTTGCCAAGTGATTTTTGCCAAGTTTTACGAGCTTTTCACGGATTTTTTCTGTATAAAGGATTTTTTCTAACAAAGTATACCAAGGATTCTCGTTTTTCATGAACATTTGTTGATATGAAAAAAGCCGCTCCCGAAAATGCGCCATTTCTGCCTCTGCAAGAATTTCCCCCTCAGAAAAAAATATTGTCGCATAGAGCAAACGCATAGAACTCAAATCTAAAGGATCCAGTAGAGTGACCAATAATTGATAGAATGCCAAGGCGGTCTCTGATTGAAACACCGACGAATTATCCATTAGTCTGCTTTTGATATTGGCTGTCTGCAAGGCTTGATGGATGAGATTTGCTTGATTGTTCTGATAGCTAAGAATAGCAATATCATTTAAGTTTGCCTTATAATCTCGCACCAGCTGAAGTATTTTTTGTGCACAAGCAAGTCCGCATTGATACCTCAATTCTGATTTCTTTTTCTTTTTTTCTAAGTACTGCAGATAGATAAATTCAATTGCTGGAGAAATGTTGGTAAGATTACTCTTTGCGTTAATCGGATGATATTTTATCTGCTCGTGTGAAAATGGATTTTTCATTCTTTGGTACAGATAATTCAAACCCCGAATCAAAAAATCAGTAGAGCGATAATTAGAGGTTAGATTTTGAATTTTAAGGCCATTCTTTTGTAGAGTAGTACGAGCCTGTAAATAGATATGCAAATTAGCACCACGGAACGCGTAGATGGACTGTTTTGGATCACCGACCAAAATCAAAGTCAAGGGTTTTTCCGCCTGAGAATCCAAGAATAATAGAGAAAAGATCTGCCACTGATAGCTATCTGTATCTTGGAACTCATCCACAAGAGCTACCCGATACTTCTCTTGGATTCTCTTTCTTAAATCTGCTGATTCTTCAATAGCCTGTGTGGTTTTTTCAAGCATATACGAATAAGAAATCTGATGATCACGAAATATTTTCTTTGTAATTTCTTGCTTACAATAGACTAGAAATTGTTGATCCAAATAGAGGAAATGATGCAGCAATTGGTTTTGGAAAAAAATCTGAACTTGTAGGAAATTTGAAATACAGTTATTCAATGTAGATTGATCGTTTGATTTTTTTTGAGGAAGGCCCTCTACGATTTTTTTAATTTCGTCGAATTTCTTTTGGGACAAAAAACAAAACTCGGCTCCCAGCAATTCCTTGTTAATCTTATTGAGCTCTCTTTTTTTAAGAGCAGTGGAATCAGCGGTAAGACATCGGTGTAAATCTTTTTCAAATTTCTTTTGTGCTGTAATAAATTTTTTTATCTCGGCTTGATCAATCTTTCTTGTTTCGGATTGATCAAATAATCTCACCTTATTGAGGGTTGTCGCGTATTGGATGAGAGTAATGAGATGTTGAACGTTGTACTGCAATGCTTTGCTCGCCTGATAGACGATGGGTGAGGAGCTTTGCAAATAGTTATGATAAAATTTATTGGCAAAGATTTGATAATCGTTCTCTGGATTAAAAATTGTATTCTGAAAAAGATGATAGTTGCAAAGAAGTGGATAGTCAGTGAGCACTGACAAGGTAAATGAATGGATGGTAGATATTCGTAGCAAAGAAAAGTCATCGACTGCTTTTTTGAAATAATCTCGCTCCTTACGAGCAGTTGGTCGGTCGCTCTTTGTTTTTGTTGATGGCATGGAATCAAATGCAAGCAATTTTAACATGATTTCCTTATAGATTCTTTCTCTTAGTTCTTGTGCAGCATTGACGGTATAAGTCACAATCAGCAATTCTTGCACGTTGACACCCAGCGCAAGCAATCCTATCACTTCACGAACGAGAGTATAGGTTTTTCCAGTACCTGCAGAAGCTTCTATCAGTTTGCTTGGGGTGAGCTTCATTTTATGTAACTACCGATGTCATCTTTCAGATATTTTTTAGCAATCATTCTCAAGGTATCATTAGAATCTAAAAATTTCCTTTTTTATTTTCTGGCCAAGCGAAGTCGAAAAATGTATGGGTAGAAAAATTTCTAAACTGAGATCATGAAAATCCTGCCAAAGTTCTGGGGCGAATGGATTATTTTGGTGCCACAATAAATTCTCGGCGTAGTTTATTTTCCCAAGTTTACCAAACTCGTCGTCTACAGGATTCAGCCAATCGTCGTGGAAAACTCTGAGAAAATCGGCATCAACTTGGCATAGCGCTCGCAAGTGTTTGATTTTTTCAAACTGATTTTCGACAGTAAGCAGATCTGCATTGTTCTTTTTTAATTTGCCAAAAATATGTTTACTGTAGCCAAAGCTGATTTCAGGGAAATAAGGGAGTGGACAATCAGAGAGAATCGGGATCAAGGACAACAGATCAAGCAAGAATTTCTCTCCTTCATTTTTTTCACAAAAATATGCAAAGCATGTATCCTCTGTCATAGAGCAACAATAGGTTGACATCTGCGATTGCTTGAAATGACACGAAGAAAACAAATGATTAAACCATGTTTTTAGAAGAATTTTTGGCGAAATTTTTCTTGCCAAGGTAGTCAAAACCAAAACATGAGAATCTAAAAGAAAGCCAGAAATCCAGCCTGAAATTTTAATTGTCGTGCCGTGAAAGTCAACGGGTAGATTGACAGCAGTTAGATTGGCTTGGCTTACAACTTGATTATAGAATCGATGACTTTCAATAAAATCTTGCACGTGATAGGCACCCAAGTTCTGCGGCGCAATCAGACCCCGCGCATGGAGATATTCAATCCATTTATTTTGCTCAAAAATAAATTCCTTTTTTTCTGCACCTTGCGAAATTTTTAAATGACGATCCAATTCCTGAACAATATTTGATTGTTCAGAATAACCGTCTGGTGGGAAGGCAGCTTCTTGATCGATTCGCCATTGTGGATAACCATCTATCTTTGATTGTTGCATAGCGAAGTTTCTTTGAAGATAAAAACCATGTGGATCAGAAAATAGAGCATTCAGTTGATATAAATCCAAAGTTTCATCTGGAGTAAGCGGGTGAGCTGATTTTTTTAATAGATTAGCACTTAGACGAGCCCTACTCTCTGCAGCTTGATTGGTTGGCATTACCGTAGTCTCAACCCGCGAATTTTGCCATATATGCCAAGCAATTGTGTGATTTTCTTGGGAAAAGTTTTGCAAAAGATCCTCTTGAAAATAGCGGGTATTAAATCGATCAAAGGAATAATGCTGACAAGTCAATCGGGCAGAATCTGTATAATTTGCAGTATCGTTTTGTAAATAATCCACGAATTCTTGTAATAAAGGCGACATGATATTGATGATTTGCGATTCTGCCGATTGGCCTTTTGCTTGAGGAGGTTTCGTTTGCGTAGGTGTCTCTACTTGATAACTCAAATACAATTTCTCTTGAGTATTATGAAGAATATTTAAAAAGAGCAGACGATCTTTTGAACTACTCGATCGGTACTCCTCAATTTGCGATAGATCAAAGTCTAGTTGCTGATCAGAACTAGGGAAAGCTGTTTCATGAAGACCGACGATACAGGATATTTTCTTTTCTATAAAATGAAAAGGTTGTAATGACAAAAAACAGAGACCTTCGGTAAAATATCTCTGCCCACTGACCGCAGTTTCCCCAGGAATATCTGCAAGGAATGCGGCAAAAAATGTTTCATGATCAATTTTGTCAGCCTTACTCGAATAAATACTCAAATCGTGTAACCTGCGAACTTGAGAAAAGCATTCTTTATCAAACATAGATTTCATTTTTTTAGCAACTTCAGTGCTCAGGAAATCTTGACAGAGTTGCTCGATAAATCCAAGCCATTCCATGAGCGTTTTTTCTTTTTTGATTCTTTCTTGATAAGTGATTACTTGGGAAACAAAAGCAGTAAGCTTTTCTAACAAAAAAATACGATCGCCTTCAATCCGGCTTGAAGGAACAATATTCTGCTTGCTACTTGGTTGGTGTACTTGATCGAAATTGAGAGCAAGACTCATAGTAAGTCTTTCTAAAGCCGACACAATGCCGTAGTCTCCCTCTATGCCAAAACGAAAGCCAGCTTCTTTGAACCACGTAAGCCAAATATCTTGTTCTTCGCTAGTGAATATCGGAATTGCCGCAAGAATTTCTGGCATCTGAATTATCTGAGCAAAAGATTCTCGGGTCAACGGTTCGCTCATAAACTGCCAGATTCGATTGAACGTGAGCCAAAGAGGATTGGAAGTAAAATTACCAACGATCACGTGCCTTAAGGGATAGTTGGGTTGATTGAAGATATAGTCGATGATATGAGCGTATTTTTCTATATCGTGCACATAAATAATAATATCATTGAGGGTAAGATCTGGATTTTGTTTCAGCGTATGCAGGATAAAATGATAGAGGCCATGTATCTCGATCAACCGAGATGGAGCCGAACGGAGGATGAGACGATCAGATAACGGCAGATTCTTCTCTTTCTTATTGGGGTTGGATTCGTTTAATCTGCCTTCGGATGCCAATAAAATTGGTACCGTCTGTTGGTTTCCCGAGTCAAGAAACTGAATTTTCTCGATTGGAATATTCATTTTTTCGAATGATCCCTTAATCAATTTTTCGTTCGAAGCGATAAAAAGAGAACTAGACTGATTGGGCAAGAGTACCTCTTGACTGGCAATATAATACTGAAATATTTTATACTGTTGGCATGCCTTTGCAAAAAAATGTAAATGCATTTGATTGAACCAGTGCACGTTGAATAGGTAAATGGGTGCGCTTATTTGCCGATATTTTCTTTTTTGAAAGGTTTTCTCCCAATCCAATTGGGGGTTTTTCTGGAGAATCTGCCGAAATAGATCGGATTGCCAAGACTCATGAAATCGAGGGATAGTCGATATCGTTTTATTATTTTTCCATTGAATGAGATAATCATTATGAAAGGCAAAGTACTGATCAAATACGTGAAATATTTTTCGGGCAAACTGAAAAATATCGACATCCTTGTTTTCTCCCAAAAATTGAGCGATAAGAGTCTGCCATGGCTTTTTATTGTCGTCTGACTTATCGCTTTGAACATTCTGATTCCGGAGCAGGATAATAGTCGAATAAATACTCCAGATAAAAGCCGGTGAATCATACGGAAAGTATTCCTGATTTTCACCAGTTTGCAATATATAGGTAATAAACTGTTTTGGTTGAAAAAAACGAATATTGGCGCAGATAGAGTAGTGTTGCGATATTTTCAAAGAAAGTGCATGCTGTAATCCATGCCAAGGAATCACGACAATACTCTCTTGCAGTGGATGATCTGGGAGAAACTCGGTTAAATCACTGAGTAGCTGATCACTCAACCGATCAAAACTATTGCTTACATAAATAGCCATAATGTCATATACCCTTGTAAAATAAATAAAAAAAGAGAGCCTTTCTAGCTGATCTTTTACAAGCAACGGTTTTGTCCAATTACTTTTGGCAATATCTGCCTCAGCCCTCTCAGAAATCTATCGACCACTCAGTTTTGTCACGGCTGGCTTTTGATACATCGATAAAAAATATTTTATTTAAAACATAACAGTGAATAGAAAAATTGTTTGTAAAGCAAGGAGCTCGTACAATTTGACAATTGCCATTGTAAACTTTGGGATGGGAAATATCCATTCGATTCAAAAAGCGATCGCCCTGTACCACGAGGACGTCGACTATACCTATGACCTAGCTACGATAGCCAGCGCAAAGGCGATCGTTTTGCCGGGCGATGGTGCGTTTATCGCTGCGATTCAGGGACTCGGCACCGAATTAAGGGCTGTCATTTTACGCAAAATCCACGAAAAAACTCCGCTCCTTGCGATCTGCATCGGTTTTCAGATTCTGTTTGAGAATTCTACTGAATTTTCGACCAATGGAACCTGTGCCGGCTTATCTTTAATTCCCGGTGTAATTCGCAGATTTCCGAACAATGACAATAATCTCCGTATTCCTCACATCGGTTGGAATCTATTAGAACCAACCAACAAGGAAAATATTTGGTGTACTGCTCAGGATTATGCCTACTTTAGCCATTCCTATCGTGCAGTTGGTGTCCCGCCAGAATACGTAGTCGCCAATACCGAATATGGACAAGAACATTTTCCAGCAATCGTTGAAAAAGAAAATATTCTTGCCACTCAGTTTCACCCGGAAAAGTCAGCCGACTTTGGTCTGCAGTTACTACAACGCTGGGTAGAGAAAGTCAAGGATACATGACAGCGACAACAAAAAAAAATTTTTGTCCCTTCTTGGCAATTGATCTGTTGGATGGTCAGGTTGTCCGCTTAAAAAAAGGAAAATACGATCAAGTCACAGTTTACTACGAGCAACCGTTAGAATTAGTCGAACACCTGCTCAGCAGAGGTGTACATTATCTGCACCTAGTAGATCTTAACAAAGCACGCCAACCACAAGATCGCGTCAATCAACCGCTGATCAAAAAAATCATCAAAAAATCTGTAAAAAAGGTAGTGCTTCAGCTTGGTGGTGGTCTGCGGACAATCGCGGATTTACAGCAAGTCAGTGATTTAGGAGTGCACCGCATGATTTTGGGCACAGCAGCATTCACGCCGATCTTAGGGCAAGCCTTAGAAAAATTTGGTGCCAAGAAAATTTTGGTCGCACTCGATATCGATCAGGGCATCGTTAAAAGTAGCGGTTGGGAAAAAAAGATAAATTTATCGTTAGCAGATGCCATCCAGCAGATTGCAAGTACTGGAGTAGAACAAGTAATCTTTACCGACATTGAGCGCGATGGAATGATGGTGGGACCCGGAACTACCGCGATGAACTGCTTTGAAAACAGTCAATTGGATTTTATTGTTTCAGGGGGAATTGCAAGCATTGATGACGTGCGTCACGTCTTGACAAATAGTCGCGCAAATGGCGTAATCATCGGTAGAGCCTACTACGAAGGAAAAATTACTGAGAAAATGATTGCCTCGTTGACCACATAATACTATTTCTTTTTTTTAGCTTTTTTATCAAAATTAAAAACCCCGTCGCTTAAATCGGGAATCATTGCCTTGGTAGATCGGCCGTCGACAAATTCAACCTCCTTTAATTTTCTTTGGATCGCCCGAGTGCGCGGGCCCATGACGTCGTCTAAATCATCCAATCCCTTTTGAATACTTTTTTGGGCTGATTGCATCAAACCACCAAACTTATCGAATTCTTTTTTTACGCCACCCAAGATATTCCAAACCTCACTTGATCTTTTTTCGATGGCAAGCGTGCGAAAGCCCATCTGTAAACTATTTAAGATGATGGCCAAAGTAGGCGGCCCCGCAACAATAATCTTATAATCGCGAGAGATTGTTTCCAATAGATCAGCCTTTCTGACAATCTCGGCGTAAATCCCTTCAAACGGTAAAAACATGATACCAAAATCAGTTGTATTGGGCGGATCAATGTATTTATCGCTAATATCCTTAGCCATTTTTTTGATGGCATTCTCTAATTCTTTTCTCGCTGTTTCAATTTTATTGACCTCGCCTTCGGCATACGCATCTTGCAGTTTCTCAAAAATATCTTTGGGGAACTTGGCGTCAATCGGCAAGTAAACTACATCACCGCTCTTGTCTTTTCCCGGCAATTTGATTGCAAATTCAACCCGGGCGCCGCTATCTTTTTTTGTTTCTACGTTGGTAGCGTATTGCTCTGGCGCGAGAATTTGCTCGAGAAGCATTTCCAATTGCATTTCTCCCAAACCACCTCGCATCTTCACGTTGCTCAGTACTTTTTTAAGTCCACCCACATCGCTGGCAAGAGTGCGCATTTCTCCCAAACCTTCCTGTACCGATTTTAGTTGTTTGCCCACCGTTTCAAAAGATTGACTGAGCCTCTCGTTGAGAGTCCTTTGTAATTTTTCATCTACGGTCTTTCTCACTTCATTGAGTTGTTTACTATTATCCTCCCGCATATCTTTGAGCTGACTCTCAACCATTTGCCGTACTTCTTTGATTCTTTTTTCTGAGCTCTCGTTGATTTGCATTTGTTTGTTGCTAAATTCAGTAAAACGATTTTCCAGTAGTTGGTTTAGGTTTTTAATATTTACTTCAAAGCCATGCTTAAAGCTTTCTAATGACTTACTGAGCTCTTCTCGTTGGTTTTTTGCGGCGCCACTGGTTTCCTCTCGATTGCGTTGAAAATCATCTTTCATTGATTTTTCCATTTTTTCTAAGGAATTTTCAAATTTAATCAGAAAGTCCTTAGTCTGCTCTAAGTTTTTCTTGAGGCTAAATTCAAAGCCGGACTTTTTCTTAAAAAGTACAGTCAAAATAAGCTGGAGTAACAATAAAGCCAAAATGCTGATCGGCACAATGATTTTTAAAAGAGGTTCGACTGATGTTATATCCATATTTGATTGTTTGTCATAAATAATTCAATTATCCTTAGAGCAAAGCTTTTTTTACCCCAATTCTATGGAAGCGCTTTACAGAGAGGCGGCTAAAGAGTTGCAGAATAATGAGAAACTAGCAATCTTTGTTTGATACTGTGACCAATGAGTAAGCTATCATTCATTACCAATGAAGACCATGAAAATTTAATGGAGCGATTCTCGGTCTTGATCAAGGATACCAGCGCATTTGATTGTTTGGTGGGCTATTTTTATGCCAGTGGTTTTCATGCTATATATCCTGCCCTGACAAATACCAAGAAAATCCGCATTTTAATTGGGATGAAAACTGATACACAGGTTTGGCAGATGCTCCAGCAAAGCAAAGAACAACAACTAGATTTTCATTCGCACGCCCAAGTTAAAAAGAATGTAGTGGATGATGTGAGACAAGAAATGACGGAATCAGTAGACAACCAAAACGTAGAGCAAGGAGTCGCTACTTTTATTGAGTGGCTCAAAAGCAAGCGGCTAGAATTGCGAGTCTATCGAACACAAAATATCCACGCAAAGGTTTATATTATGACCTTTACCAAAGATGATCGAGACATGGGGCGGGTTATTACCGGATCTAGCAATTTTACACAGGCTGGATTAATCAATAACATTGAATTTAATGTAGAATTGCGACGTTCGGACGATTATCAGTTTGCTCTCACAAAATTCAATGAACTCTGGGATGACTCAGTCGACGTAAGTGAAGAATATCGACAGACTCTACAGACAAAGACCTGGTTTAATCCGAATATTATGCCATATCAGCTCTATTTAAAATTTCTTTACGAATATTTCAAAGATCAACTGGAAGCAGAACAAACACTTTCACTGAGGTATCAGCCATCCAATTTTAAACCATTGGAGTATCAAAAACAGGCCGTCTTTAATGCAAAGAAAATTCTGCTAGCATACAATGGGGTTTTTATTGCTGATGTTGTGGGGTTGGGCAAAACTTATGTAGCAACCATGCTCGCTGGTGAACTGGACGGCAGAACGCTGGTGATTGCTCCGCCAGCCCTCATAAGACGCGAAAATCCGGGCTCATGGCCAAATGTCTTTAACGATTTTAAGCTACAAGTCATGTGTCAATCGCTGGGCAAGTTAGATGCATTGATCAAACAAGATATCAGTGGCTATAAGAACATTATTATTGACGAAGCGCACCGTTTCCGTAACCAAGCGACAGATACCTACGAAAAACTAGCGATCATCTGCCGCAACAAACGGGTGATTCTCGTAACAGCCACACCGTATAACAACAAGCCAGAAGATATTTTAAGCTTACTCAAATTATTTCAAAAAGAGAAAAAAAGCACAATTCCAAATTTAGCAAACCTAACTGCTTTTTTTAGCCAACTAGCAAGCAATCTAAAAGCGGTAGATCGCAAGAAAGATTACCAAGAATATCTTACAGTGACCAAAAAAAATGCAGATGAAATTAGAGAGAAACTCTTGAAGTATTTGATGGTGCGAAGAACGCGGGCGGAAATCAAAAGGTTTTTCCCAGAGGATAAAAAAAAGCAGGGATTGAAGTTTCCAACGGTAAAAAAGCCAACTGCTCTTTTTTACCAATTGAATAAAAAAGAAGACAAAATTTTCACCAAGACCATTAAGCTGATTACGCAGGAGCTCACCTATGCTCGTTATCAGCCGCTCACCTACCATAGTCATACTGGTATATTTGAACAACAGTCGCAAAAAAACATGGGAACGTTTATGAAGATTCTGCTGATAAAGAGACTAGAAAGCAGTTTTTTTGCATTTGGTAAAACAATTGAACGATTTTTGCGATCGTATACCGGATTTTTGAGAGCATACGATGCAGGTTCTGTATACATCAGCAAGAAACATACACAGAAAATTTTTGAATTTTTGGAAGATGGCGAAGACCAGCTAGTGCATCAACTTATTGAAGATGATAAAGCAAGCCGATACCCGAGTAAGGATTTTAATCACCAACTAAAAGACGATCTCCACCACGATCATAGGGTTTTAACAGAGATTGAGGAAATGTGGAAAAACATATCGCGTGATCCCAAGCTCGAAAAATTTATAAGAGAATTAAAGAAGAATCCAGTTTTACGCAAGAACCATTTGATTATTTTCACCGAATCCATGGAAACTGCAAGCTATTTAGCAGAGCAAATAAAGGAAGTCTGTGAAAATAAGGTTTTATTGTTTACCGGTTCTTCAAGTGATTTGGTGCGCCATAAGGTGATTGAAAATTTTGATGCGCGTGCCTACCATCCCGCCAACGATTTTCGTGTATTAATTTCCACGGAAGTTTTAGCAGAAGGGGTGAACCTACACCGCGCCAATGTGGTCATCAACTATGATATCCCTTGGAACCCGACGCGGATGATGCAGCGAGTGGGTAGAATTAACCGAATGGATACCAAGTTTGCTAAGATTCATACTTTTAATTTTTTCCCTACCGTGCAATCGAACGATGAAATCCAATTAAAAGAAGTGGCAGAAGCAAAAATCACAGCATTTCTTACTCTACTGGGGGGCGACGCAGAATTACTCACTGAAGGCGAGCCGATCGCATCGCATAAACTGTTTGACTACTTAAATTCGCTGCAAGCCTTAGAACCGGCAGATGAAGGACAAGAAAGTGAACTCAAATACTTACAGATGATCCGTGAAATTAAGGAAAATCAAGCGGATCTCTATGAGCAGATAAAAAAACTCCCGCAAAAAGCACGAAGTGCTAAGGCCTTGCCAAAGCAGCCAGATAGCTTGCTCACTTATTTTCGGCGTGGTAGCCTACAGAAGTTTTTTTTGACGCAAAAAGAAAACATGAATAAACCACAAGAGCTTGATTTTATGAATGCTGCCGCGCTTCTTGCAAGCGAGCCGCAGGATAAACGACAAAGACTAGCGGCAACATTTTACGACTTATTGAATAGCAACAAAACGGCTTTTGTAGAATCGATACAAGAACAGCCACTAATAAAAGAAAGTGCTCCGCACAGTGCGAGCCATTATATTGAAAGGGTTATAAAGATAACTCTAAAAAATAAAGAACAGATAGATGATAAGCAAAAAAATTATTTTACGAAAATTCTAAACGCGTTAGCCGAGGGTAGCATCGCTAAACAAACCTTACAAAAAACAAAAAAAGCATTGGAAGGATTAGGAAGTTCCCTAGCAAATCCAACAAAGATAGTAAAGATACTGCATGAGAACATGGGAAAGTACTCCCTTGAGAGTATCGACGAACAAAAATTGAGAGCAAGCCAGCAAGAAAAACCAGAGATTATTCTCTCTCTGTATTTGACGAACGGAGAATAGCATGAACAAAGATCAAGCGAAAAAAATGATCCGCAACACATTTGAAGCGGCATTTAATAAAGTGGCTTTCTCGCAATTTATTAAGGAATTGCTCAATCATCCAGAAAAGGCACCGGTAACCTATCAAGGTGCATATATTCCAGATAAGTTTAAATCACATATTAAAAGAATGGATCGCATCTACAAATATAATCAAGGCGCAAATAAAATCGATACATTGATCGTTTACTTAGCTAAAGATAGCTCGCTGGAGCGAGCAAGAACCATGCAGCGCAATTTTATCCATTGGTTCTTAAACGGAAGCCGAGGCGATATATTTAAGGATGCGGCACTGGTTGCTTTTGTTGCACCAGCGTCAGCAGATTGGCGATTTTCTTTGATCAAAATGGATTATCAATACGAGAAAACAAGCAGCGGGAAAACAGTCATCAAAGATATTCTGACGCCAGCTCGCCGTTGGTCATTTTTGGTCGGTAAAAATGAAAAAAGCCATACCGCACAAAAAAGACTAGTGGACATTTTGGCCGATGACGAACACGCGCCTACTTTGAGCGAACTAGAAAATGCCTTTAACATAGAAATGGTTACCAAAGAATTTTTCTTGCAGTACCGCAACCTTTTTGTACGGACTACAGCAGAATTAGAAAAGTCGATAAAACAAAGTAGCAAAGTTAAGAAGGATTTTCAAAGAAAAGATATTGATACAGTAAACTTTGCCAAAAAATTATTGGGACAATTGGTCTTTCTCTATTTTTTGCAAAAAAAGGGCTGGTTTGGCGTCGCACGCGATACGAAATGGGGTGATGGTCCCAGAGATTTTTTGCGTCGCCTCTTTAACAAAGAACACGGTGAATATAATAACTTTTTTAACGATATTTTAGAGCATCTTTTTTACGATGCTTTGCGCAACGAGCGCAGCCAGGACGATGGCTATTACGGCAGATTCGATTGTAGAATTCCCTTTTTAAATGGCGGGCTTTTTGATCCAATGAACAATTACGACTGGATAAATGCAGACATTGATTTACCCAATACATTGTTTTCTAACACCATCGAAACTCTTGAAGGCGACGTTGGTGATGGCATTTTAGACGTTTTTGACCGCTTTAATTTCACAGTCTGTGAAGATGAACCCTTAGAAAAAGAAGTAGCCATTGATCCAGAACTTCTGGGCAAGGCCTATGAAAAATTTAACGCCATCCGTAGCGATAACTTCAAAGAATTCAAACAGGCGGTTCGTAGCAAAGGGCGA
Organism: Leptonemataceae bacterium; assembly: GCA_965207725.1. Taxonomy (GTDB): domain Bacteria; phylum Spirochaetota; class Leptospiria; order Leptospirales; family Leptonemataceae. Next base: position 123,674 of record OZ242290.1, read on the forward strand.
TCAAAAGAGAATAAATTTAACAAGGATTTTGGTGTATATTATACCCCACGAGCAATTGTACATTATATGTGTCAGCAGAGTCTGATTCATTTCCTGCACAGACAAGCAAAGCAAAGCCAACTGAAAATTGCCCTAGAAATGAATGATATTGAAACCCTAGTCAGAGAGAGTGATATGCTCACAGAAAATGAAGTAAATGTTATAAATAAACAAGCAAAGATTAAACGAGGCGAACAAAAGACCACCACGGCTCGCTCAAGACTGGCAAAGAGTATACCAGAGAATGCAAAAATGCTCGATAACTGGCTGGCAGCAATCACAATATGCGACCCAGCTGTTGGTTCTGGTGCATTCCCGGTGGGAATGATGAACGAAATTGTGCGAATTCGCAAAGTGCTCTCTGTTTTTTTTAAAGAAGTTAAAAACGATTATGAATTAAAACGACATTGCATAGAGCAATCGCTATATGGAGTAGACATTGATGACGGGGCAGTCGAAATCGCAAAACTACGGCTGTGGCTGTCGCTCGTAGTCGATGAACCTCACCTAGAAAACATTCGCCCCCTACCCAACTTAGATTATAAGATCGTTTGCGGGAATGCCCTGTTGGGCGTACCTGTTGCAGACCAATTCCTCCATCATAAGAAATTGAATGCATTGGTGGAGCTCAAGCAATCATTTTTTAGCCAAACCAATCCAAGCAAGAAGAACAAACTGCGTAAAGAAATCAATGATACAACAAACAAGTTGTTTAAAGAGCTACAGCGAGGAATGCAGTATAAAGTATCATTGGACTTTCAAATCAATTTTTGGGAAGTCTTTGAGCAAAATAATGGTTTTGATGTAGTGCTCGCCAATCCACCGTATATCTCGTTACAGAAATTGCGTGACAAAAAATTACAAAGCGCTTACGCAAAGGCGGGCTATGCAAGTTATAACCCAAGAAGTGACCTCTATGCATTGTTTTATGAAAGAGGAATAGACTTACTGTGCCCACACGGACACCTATGTTTTATTACCAGCAATAAGTGGCTACGCGCCGGTTATGGGGCAAAACTACGTAGTTATTTGAGTAGTCATTGCAATCCGTTAGAATTGTTAGACTTTGGCGGTAATAAATTATTTAGCGAAGCGACGGTTGATTGCAATATTCTGGTAGTAGAGAAAGCAGAAAATCAAGGTCAATGCCGTGGCTATACTTCTATCAGCAAAGCGGTAGCAGATTTACAAAAAACAATTGCAGAAGACTTTGCAGAAAACTCACACCAATTACCAGCTCTGAATGCCGATAATTGGCTGATTGCTAATGCCGATGAGCTCGCACTCAAAAGAAAGATTGAAAGAATCGGTACACCACTCAAGGATTGGGATGTTTCTATAAACTATGGGATAAAAACAGGCTATAATAGCGCTTTTATTATCGACGGAATCAAGCGTGCCGAGCTTATCAACGCTGATCCAAAAAATGCAGAAATCATCAAACCTATTCTACGCGGACGCGATATCAGAAGATATAGGATAGAGTTTGCGGACTTATGGTTGATTTTTATACCTTGGCATTTCCCACTGCATAATGACACCGACGTTAAAGGTGCCTCAAAAAAAGCTGAGCAAGCTTTCCGACGAGAATATCCTACCCTATATAAACATCTCTTGAAATTCAAAGACAACTTGAGCAACAAAAGGAATCAAGCTGAAACGGGTATCCGCTACGAATGGTATGCTTTGCAACGGTGCGCGGCCTCTTACTATAAAAATTTTGAAAAAGAAAAAATTATATATGGTCAATTTCGTAACGGCGAATTTACATATACTGACAAAAGTTTTTTCTTATCAAGCAATGAATATATGATTGTAAATCTGAGTATCAAGCCACAACTTCATTATTTATTGGGAGTACTTAATGCGAAGCTTACACGCTACTATCAAAATCTGACTCTAAATTCGCTGGGCAGCGCAACGAGTATTGCCCAAAAATCTCTTTTTGGTAATCTTCCCATCCCTCAGCCAACCGCTGCACAGAATAAAAAAATGGAATCCTTGGTCGATCAGATGTTAGTCCTGCACGCCAACTACTCAGAGAAAAATCAGCGAGCGATTGATGCTTTGGATAAAGAAATCGACACTTTGGTTTATCAGCTCTACAACCTGACCAACGCAGAGATTAAACTAATAGAACGCATATGATGATGACGCAAGAAATGTGCGGAGGATTGCTTGCTTTTTGGAGATTTTGCCCATAACTTGTGCCGGATTATGTCTTATTATGCAGGTTCATACAGCTGCGATAGATTGCATTAAATTACAGAGCATGCGCCGTATTATGTCCTATTATAGTTGACTGTAGCTTAACAAAGAAGATAATTCAACTCATGGAAAAAGCATTTGATGAAGCAGGAAACGCGATGGGGCAGCAGTTACAGCTGACCTTACGCAATAATATCCTTTCTGGGCGAGAATTTCTAAAGGAATTGGAATCAGATGAAGAAAAAGCACTACTCATAGGTAATGGATTTAATGGAGCATTTGAGATAGAAACCGGTTATTCGCAATTGTTTGAGTCTCTGCAAGAAGATGAGGAAAAAAAACTTGCAATGCGCCAGCAAATTAACAGAGAAAGCATTGAAATGGTGAGATTTTATACTAATGAGGCTATTATCAGAGAGTTTCAAAAAGATTATAGTTTAGAATCATTGCTCAGTAAAGAAGAAATTCGCAGAAACCAACAATCAAATCAAGAGACCTTATTTCGTAGCAACAGAGCCGATCAACAGATAAAAAACGAATTCATTAATGTATTAATGAAGGCTACGCAAACAGGTGAACTGGAAGAACAAGCCGCAGATGCTAAGAAACTATTAGAGAATCTTCAGTGTAGTAAGTTTTTTACAGTCAATTTTGATCCTTGGCTATATAAATTACTTTTGCGATGGATGGGGCCAGCAGAAGATGTGGAAAGTAAATCAATGCAGGCACCCGAAAATAATTCTTTAGGGGAAGCTACTAATTTTTTCCAAAGTAACAAAGCTTATCCAAGTAAATACCAATTTTTTCTGGAGTTGCCAAACCATTGGAAATCACCCAAACCTTTATCAAACGTAAATAAAAAAGACATGAAAATATTACGGGACTTGTTTGAAGAGGGCAATTGGCTTTCAAAAGAATACGACCAACAAGGAGAATCTTCAATGGCAATGTCCCACGGAAAGGAGAAACAAAGGCAAGGAAACCAGACATCATTCCCAGAAATACTACAACCATCGCTCCAACTTGACGATGGTTTCAAAAAAAATGGTGGAAAATTGTATTGGCAAAAAAACCCTAGGCAAAACCTATTTTATTTACATGGTTCCTTATATATTTATGAGGAAAATCGGACCATTTATAAGATAGCAAGCGATAAAGTTAGTGATTTAGCTAAAAAAATTGAAGAACATAGATTTTCAGACATTAATGAAGTGGCCATTATTTTTGCGGAAGATGGGAAACGTGAGCAAATTAAAAAAAATAATTATTTGAAGCATTGTTATGCAGAGCTTGGCAATTTAAAAGGTGCCTTGATAACCTATGGAGTATCATTTGCTGATAATGATAAACATATTAGTGACAAGATAAAAAAAAACAAAAAACTCAAAAAAATTTATATATCTGAATATGTAGATGATCAGGGGAAAGAAGAGCGCAGAAAGCGCATCGAAGAACAATTCCACGATGCACCCCACCAAAAGCATGTTTTTTTTGATGCGATGAACGCAAAAGATTTTTTAATCAAGCAAGTTTCAAGCTGATGGCAGATCTCCTTCCAATAGAAGAAATTATCAATGAAATAAAGGATACAGCCCATAAATCAATATTATTGGGTAATGGCTTTAATTCGGCATTAGATATCACTAGTAACTATTCTGACTGGTTTCAATATTTAATTAATAACTGTGGTGGAGCTTATAAAGAGTTGACTGATCCACAAAAAAACAAAATTTTCCAAGACTTGAGAGGACTTTTTCGTCCTTTAAAAAATAGTTCTGGACACTTTGAAGATACACACGACGAGCTTGAACCTTGGTATATCAATAAAAGCAATGAGGCCATAAAGATGGACTTGGTGAAAGCAATACTTAATAACAAAAACAAAAAGGGATCCAATAGTACTCAAGCTCCTATTTTAGAGCTACTAAAGAATGGAAATTTTACTCATTATTTTACAGTAAACTTTGATCCGTTTTTTTTTGAATTCTTTGCGAAATATACCCAACTAAGTGAAGTTTCTTCAAGAAAAAGAAAGAAATCAGCGGAAGAGGATTTACAAAATAGAAGAATTGAGATCAATACAGCTATTAGAAACGCTCGTTTAATATTAAAATTAAATCAAATATCTCAATCGCGTGATCTCAGCAACCTTGAACATGAAACACAAGCTATAATCTTGGCGTATTTTAGAGAATACTTTAAGATCACTCAAAAAATGAACAAGTCAGCAGCAAGAGATATCATATTGAAGTATATTCGCAATCAAGCAATTTGTGCTCGCAACGCAGAATCGGAATCTTTGGAAATTAGATGCCATGATGGTTTCGTAAAGGATGGGAAAATTTCTTCATTCGTGCGGATTTTGCATAAAGAGGATTCAACAGAATTGCGACAGAATCTTTTTTATTTGCATGGTTCTCTTTATATTTTTAGAAACAAAGATGATCCCCAAAAAGTACAGAAAATTACAGAGGTTCAAGTAGAAAAAAAAATTGAGAGCTATCTAAAGGACCAACGAGAATCTGCTATCGTTTTTAACCCAACAAAAAACATAAATGAGAAGTACATACACAACAATCCATATCTGGTATATTGCTATGAACAACTTGCCAAGCTGCAAGGCATACTAGTAATTTATGGTATGTCTTTCCCTGATAGAGATCAACATATTACGCGATGTATCGCAAAGAATAATCTTGAAAAAATCTATATTTCCCTATTCTTGGATGATTCTGCAAAGGAAGTAGAGCGGATCAAAAAGCAATTTGAAGACGCAACGCAAGAACTGATATTCTTTAGAGGTATACCTGGACCAACCCAAAAGCAAGGTTGCTTACAATTCCAATAATAAAAATATGTTTGATCTACGTGGCAAACAGGCACTTGTCTCTGGTGCTGGTGCACCCAATGGCATTGGGATTGCGATCGCTCGAGCACTACGAGAGCTTGGTGCTAGCAATGTGGCCATCACCTCGACCACCGAGCGAATTCATGACCGGGCACGAGAACTCAACATAAACGGGTATGTTGCAGATTTAAGGGAAGCTACAGCTGCCACCGCACTTGCCAAGAACTTCTCTTCGCTAGACATTTTGGTCAATAATGCTGGAATGACGAGCATCTCCACACCAATGCAATCCGGTGAATCTACTGATCTCACTATGGTCAGCGCTACAGATTGGCAGCAAGGAATAAAAAGAAATCTCGATACAACTTTTCATCTGACGCGTGCCTTTCTCCCTTTGCTCAGAAAATCACAGTCCGGGCGCATTATCATGATCTCGAGCGTAACCGGAGGACTCATGGCAATGTCGCACCAGCCGGTCTATGCAGCAGCAAAAGCGGCAATGATCGGTCTCACCAAATCACTCGCGCTCGACGAAGCGAAATATGCAATCACTTGCAATGCGGTACTCCCCGGTTGGATTGCCACCGATACCCAACCAGATCATGAAAAATTACAAGGCATGAAAACTCCACTCAGAAGAAATGGTACTCCCCTAGAGATTGCCTCGCTGGTAGCTTGGCTTGCTACTCGAGAATCGGGCTATATGACCGGGCAGTCATTAGTCGTCGATGGTGGCAATTGTATCGCAGAAGAACGCGTCTGATATCCTTCCTCCATAATTTTGGGGATGAGCAAATAAGTTAATGGAAGAATAATTTAGCTGACCGATTTCTTTAAGCTGGTTTTCTTAAACCGAACTTTCTTTTTTAGTTGCCTCATACTCACAGAAAGTCTCCGTTTTATTTTCTCCGTGAAAGCTCTAAACTGATACTCATAATAGATCAACAGTGGATGAAAAAATAATGACATAATCGTTGCCACAACCAATCCCCAACAAAAGGCTAGTGCAGTCGGGATCAAAAATGGATCGCCACCGCCAATTCCATAGGCAGTCGGGATCAAGCCAGCAATCGTTGTCGAAGAAGTCAAGAAATTGGGGCGCAATCGAGTTAAGCCTGCCTGCAATGCCACTTCTTTACTCGCTAACTTGGGATTATCTCTTCTTATCTGATTGGCAAAATCAGTTAATACAATCGGGTCATTGACCACCACCCCTGCTAAACCAATCACTCCAATTAAAGAAAGAAAACTAAGAGGAAGCCCGTGCAAAAGAAAAGCATAAATCACGCCAGCCGATGCAAACAGAACCGAAGTCAAAATAATAAAGGGCTGAAGGGTAGAACGAAACAGAATAGCTAACAGAAAAAAGATAATAAAAAAGCCAATGATGGACATTTGTCCCAAGCTCTCCAAGGATTCAGCGGTGTCCTCATTTTCTCCTGCAAAGTTCACCAAAACATCTGGATACGCAGAGACAATCTCATCGTCTAACTCATCAATTATTTTCGCTGCCTTAGTGGGAGATATTACCTTATCATCTAAATCAGAGAACACATTAATCATCCTCTTACCATCCAAGTGTTTGATACTTGCGATGCTATCTCCAAAATCAAGATTGGTCACATTGCCAAGAGAAATCATGTTACCAAGTCGATTGGTAACAAATACCTTATCCAATTCAATCTTACCATTTTGATATTTTTCTGCATAACGGACACGAATATCGATCTCCTCGTTTTGTCTGCGGATTGAAGTAGCGATACTCCCTTCGTAACTGGTATTAATTCCCGAGGCAATATCAAACGCGGTCAACTGGGTCTGCACTGTCTTCATATCATCAATGTAGACTCGATACTCTTTCTTCCCTTCGGTAATGTCATCGTTGACATCAAATAAACCATCAATATTTAATAATAATCTTTTATACTCAGCAGCGACTTTTTTTAACTCAAAAAGATTATCACTGACTAATTCAATACCAATCGCTCTACCAACCGGTGGCCCTCCTTGCAAACGAGAAACCGTGAGGGTGGTCAACCCACCCACCAAATCCATATTACGTGCACGAATCGGATCTTTACTGACGTCTACATCTGCTTTTCGTCTGGGGTCAGCAAGCATCCACCCGGCCTTCCCTTTTAAATCATTGATAATCTCAAGGATATCTAATTCTCTGTCTGCCTCTGGAAACAAATGCACTGTCATTTGTCCGTAGTGATTGCCACGTTTGGTAAATGGATCAGCAGGTCCTGCGGTCTGAATCCCAGCTCGACTGGTGAATGTGTCTACTTCGCTTTCTGGAATCTGTCGAATATATTGGCCGATCGTCAATAAAAAACGATTAGTCAACTCCTGGGGAGAACCGATGGGAGCTTCCACTTTTACCGAAAGCGAGTCTACTTGGTTGGGAAATAATTTAAAACTTCCAAATAAAATGTAAGCAGGAATAGAGCCCGCAAAGAGCACAAACATTAACAGCAAGGATGTTTTTCGATAAGTCAAAATCATTGTCATGAATCTACGAAAATAAACATCACGAAATTTCTTCAATGTTTCACTTTCCTTAAATACATTTTCTTCGTTTGATTCATCGGTAATTTCGATTTTTTTCCCTTTTTTCTTTTTCTCCTTCAATGAATTCACAGTTAAGATGATAAAAGCTGGGAAGAGCGAAGCCACAACGCCAATCACTATGACATATGGAATCTCTGCCACAAACTTACCAAAAATACCAGTCATAAACATTAAGGGGGCAAAAGTTGCCAACGTTGTATTGATCGTTGTCATAATCGGGGGAAAGACTTCTGAAGCACCCACTTCAATCGACTCCCGTAAACTCTTTCCTTTTTCGCGCAGACGAACAATATTCTCACTGACCACAATCGCTGGATCAGTCAACATTCCACTGACCATAATCAAACCAAAGAGAGTCAATAGGTTCAAACTACTGTCAATAAAATTGAGAATAATAAAAACTACGGTAAATGAAAACGGAATACTGAGTGCAGTAAAAGATGCAAATCGCCAACCAAGAAAATAGATCAGGATAATAAAGACTAAAAATGCCCCTTGAAAGAGATTTGTTGTCAACAGATTCAATCGCCTTTTAACAAAAAAAGAATAATCAAAAACTTTTCTTATTTCAATGCCCGACGGAAGTTTCTTGGAAAAATCCTTGACAATCTCTTTAGTCTTATCTGACAGGCGAATCGTATCTGCGCTTCTTTTCTTTTGCACTGTCAAATTGATCGATTGGTAATTTTCGGTACTAATCAAATAATCTGGCTCTTCAAAATCCTCGTAGACCTCGGCAATCGATTCGATACGCAAATTAGATCCGATATCATTTACGCGAATTGGTGTCCGCGCGATCTCTTGTGCATCATTAAATTCGGCGACCGTACGAATAGTAGACTCGGTATTTCCACTCAGCACATCACCTCCCGGCAGACTAATATTGCGATCGCGGAGGGTACGGATAATATCGTTACTCCCCACCGTATAGTTACGCATTTTATAAGGATTGATATCGACAATAATCTCTCGGTCCCGCCAGCCCAAACGAGTAACGCTAGCAACTTCGCTAATTGTCAAAAACTTATCTTCTAGCTGCTCTGCCGCATTACGTAACTGCTCGTAAGATATCAACATGCGACCAGATTCATCGGGAACTCTGATCAAAGCCCATTCGATAATCGGTGTAAGATCCGAACGAATTTCCGTAAAGATTGGGCGATCCACATCTTCTGGTAGATTTTCGATCTTATCGACACTACTGCGCAAATCGCGAATCACTCGATCTGGGTCCTTTTCATCTGGATCAATCGTCGCGGTCACAATTGATAAGCCTTCTAAAGACTCTGAGCGGTATTCCTTTAAACCGCTGACTTCTTTAATATTATCTTCAATTTCATTGGTAATGATCCGTTCAACATCGATTGCTGACGCACCGACCCATATGGTTGAAACGTTGACGACATCAAAGTCAACGTTGGGAAAAACTTCTCGCTGCAGTTTCAAAGCAAAAAAAGTACCGGCACCTAAAATAAGTACGGTTAACATGTTTACCGCAAGTTTTTGTCCAATAAAATAGCGAATTACGTTGCGCATAATCTAAACCCTCAATTTTTCTACTTGATCGGTAATTTCCCAGCTAAAAGTTTCTCCACTCCGCCCAAAATGACCATAACAAGCAGTCTCTAAATATTTTCTCTGAGGAGCAGTAAGCTGTAAACTCTCCATAATCCCAGCTGGTGAAAAATCAAAAACTTCTGTGATTTTCTGCTGAATGACCTGTTCTGTGACATGATTGGTACCATTCGTGTTGATTGCGATTGATACTGGCTCTGGATAACCGATGGCATAGGCGAGTTGAAGCTCACACTCATCGGCGAGACCCGCGGCGACGATGTTTTTCGCAGCATAGCGCGCCATATACGCGGCACTGCGGTCTACTTTGCTGGGATCTTTACCAGAAAATGCACCGCCACCATGACGACTCCAACCGCCATAGGTATCAACGATAATCTTTCTGCCGGTAAGGCCCGCATCACCCTGAGGGCCACCGACCTCAAACTTCCCAGTCGGATTGATTAAATAACGCGTGTTTTTTGCCAATTCTGGTGGAATTACTTTTTTGATCACCGATTCGATCATCAGCTCTTCTAGTTGTTTATGGCTGATTTCTGAGCGGTGCTGGGTCGAGAGCACAACCGTTTCCACACTAACAGGCCTATTATTCTGATACCGCACCGACACTTGGCACTTGGCGTCGGGGTATACTGCGGTGATTTCGTTACTATGACGCTTCTTTGCGAGATAACGCATCAGCTGGTGCGCCAATGCTATCGGCATCGGCATGTATTCTGAAGTATCATTGCAAGCGTAGCCAAACATGATCCCTTGATCACCTGCTCCCTGTCCTTTATGGATTCCCTGATCTTCGGTTATTCCTTGAGCAATGTCCGGTGATTGGGAATGAAGTAGTACCTCGACCTTTGCGCTGTCGGTATCAAAACCAATATCCTGATCGGTATATCCAATCTTGCGGATGACCTCACGGACAACCTCTTCTATATTCACTTGGGTTTTTGAAGACACTTCTCCTGCAATGCAAACAAAATTTGTCGTGACAAGAGTTTCACAGGCGACTCTACTGTTGACATCGCCTGCTAAAAATGCATCAAGAATTGCATCTGATATTTGATCACAAATCTTATCTGGATGTCCCTCAGAAACCGACTCCGAGCTAAATAAAAAGTTCTTGTCTTTAGAAACCACTCAATTATCTTAAAATATACTAAATTTATAGAAAACACCGAATGTCAATCAGAAAATGTAAAATCACCTCTAAAATTATTCCCATATTGGCAAAGTTCATAGAAAAGATAAAGATTCAAAAAAATGTCTTGCTCATCGTCACAATTGCTCTACTCGCTCCCTTTTTAATGAGTCATTGCTATCTTTCCCATCTCGCCCAAGGGCAATGGCAGATTCAAAACAAAAAAAAGAAGATTACCAAGATTCTATCGAACGAAAATATTGATCCAGAATTACAAAAATCTCTGCGCCTAGTAGAAGAGATTCGCTTATTTGCACGAACAAAGCTCGCTCTCAATATAAAAAAGAGCTTTCGTTACTATGTAGAATTAGAGCGCGAGCAAATCGCGTGGAATGTCTCAGCCTCGCAAGCAGATCAACTCACCGCCAAGACATACTGGTTCCCGATTGTCGGCACCGTTCCTTATCTGGGATTTTTTGACTTGGTACGCGCGCAAAAGCATGCAGCCAAACTAAAGGCACAAGGCTACGATGTGGTCATGCGCGGGGTGCAAGGCTACTCTTCTTTGGGTTGGTTTGATGATCCGGTTTTTTCTACTCAGCTGTCGCTCAATGAATTTGACTTGGCTGATTTTATTATTCATGAAACATTGCATTCTAATTTATGGTTTGCTGGACAAGTGACTATCAACGAATCACTGGCACAGTTTGTTGGCAACCAAGGTGCAATTCAATATATGCAAGAAAAATATGGGAGCCAAAGTGCTGCCGTAAGAGAGGTCTATAAAAGCATTAAGTTTCGCAAAAAATTCCAAGAACTTTTCCACCGCTATGCTCAGCAACTCGATAATCTCTATTCACAACCAAGAATCGATAAGAAAAAGGCAAAGACTGATGAGCAAACAAAGGCGTTGCTATTAGCGAAAAAAGCAGAAATTATTGCACAGTTTCAACAAGAATGGGAAAAATTAGCGATTCAACGACACGGCAGAAAAAAGATAAAAAAATGGCAGGAAGAAAAGAGAATTATTTTTAACAACGCGCATTTTTTATCATTTTTGCGATATCATTCCAGCGATTCGGTCTTTCGCCGAGTTTTCTCTCAAGAATGTCAAAAAGACTGGCCTTGTTTTTTCAATAAGATTCGAGAAAAATACAAAAAGCCCAAAAAGGCCAGCATAAAGTAAATTTTAGATAATGGTGATTTGTTCACTGAAGTAGGTTTTTCTTTCTATAATTTTGAGGAGCAGTAGTGGATTTTGGCAAATGACAAAATTGACCATAGCTGGCATTTGATCGGTTGCTCACCCAACTCTAGAATTTTTTGCAATCAGTAATCGTCAATTTTTTTGGTAATTTCAATTAATAAGCAACAGAATTCTTGCTTATTATCACTAGCTATAAAAAATGGATTCAATGTCAATCATGGAGGTATGACTTATGAGAAAAAAAATTAAAAATATGAGTATTGCACTAATAATACTTATAACACTACAAATGGCCAACCCAATTGCGGCCGCAAAATGCGTCAAGTATGCGTATGGCAAGATGCCACTTGAAATAGCAAAAAAACCAGCATCAAATAGCTATTTGAAAGGAAAAGGATATAATATGCTGGAGCAAAGGACAATAGGAGTACGCTGGATACTTATTGGCATTTTTGTTCCTCTTATTCCTATTGTTGGCGCCCCCTTTGCCCCTTCTTGGATTGCAGGTGCCGTTTATACCGGGCAAGCAGACACTGCCATTAGGGCATATTGTAAAAAGAACGATTGTAAATGCACTGAGTTCGTGAGCAAAAGTTCTCTATAACAATCAAAAGAACAATCAAGCTGTAATGAGTGTGCAGGAAGTGCTCGCACATTGGTAGCGTCGACGAACGTCCAATGTGCGAGTAAGCCTGGCAACGAACCCTCATAAATTTTAATAACGACCCGCTTTGTTGTTGACATAGGCATCGCCAAAAATTTTATGGATTGTATGTTTTCTGATATGCAAAAAAATACAGTGAACCTAGGTATCATTTACGTGAGCTTAGGAATCCTCTTTTCCTTCTTGATTGAATTTAGATCTTTTACCGCGCTCATACCGGTAATTCCCGGAATTATATTTATAGCACTGGGGTTGTTAGCAAAAAAAACAAGTATCCGCAAGCATGTGATTCATGTAGCTATGGCATTCGCTGTACTAGCTGCTTTCACTCTAATCAACGGAATTCGCAGATTGGTTCCACTCTTCTCAGGTGAAGAACTCCAGCGGCCGATCGCAACCTATGAAATGTTGATCATGGGATTGTTGGCGGTCGGCTATCTGATTCTTGGCATAAAAAGTTTTGTTGCCGCAAGAAAAGAAAAGCACTGAGTAGCATCATTACACAACACTTGCTCCTATTTTCAGTTTACTAAAAACAACAAGTGGATAGTACTATCCAGATAATTTTTCGATTGACGAATCAATCCAGATTTTACTTTCTTTTATAAGATTGGCTCTGTTTAAGAAATTTATTGCTGGCATTGAAAATGAGAAGGCCATTTTAGATTTTTGGAAAAAACAAAAAATTTTCCAAAAAAGTCTCAATATTAAACGTAGATCAGCGAATTATATTTTTTACGAGGGGCCACCTACCGCGAACGGCCTGCCAGGTATCCATCACTTATTGAGCCGTGCCTTTAAAGATTTATACATTCGTTTTAACTTTTTGCGTGGCTATCGCGTTCTGCGCAAAGCTGGCTGGGATTGTCACGGTCTGCCAGTCGAAAGAGAAGTCGAAAAAAAACTCAATATTACCTCCAAAGATGAGCTTGTCAAAAAAGTAGGAATCAAGAAATTCAATGAGATCTGTCGTGAATCGGTCTTGGAATACGTTCAAGCTTGGAACTCCTTCAGTGATCGAATGGGATTCTTCATCAGTCTGAAAGATGCATATTTTACCCTCGATAACAATTATATGTTGAGCGTTTGGCGAATTTTAGCTGAGCTATGGCACAAGGATTTAATCTATCAAGATTATCAAGTTGTCCCGTGCGATCCAGTCATGGGCTCTACCATGTCAGATGCGGAATTAGATCTCGGCTATAAAGATACCGAAGATCCTTCTCTCTACGTCAAATTTCAGCTAAAAAAAAGAGGGGATAAAAATTCTTTGCGAAACCTCTTCCCTAATCTAGCAGCAAAACCGGTCTACTGTCTGGTGTGGACAACAACACCTTGGACTTTGACGGCCAACGTTGCGCTCGCAGTATCTGCTGAACATTCATATACCCTGTTAGAGGTCGAGCAATCGTCTGAAACATATTATTTGCTTTGTGCGACAGAACGACTAGAAGCAATTCTTCAAGAAAAAGAGGGCCTAAAAAGTAGCATTATTGGTGAGACCATGGGAGAAAATTTGGTCGGCCTGCTTTATAAGCCCCTTTTTGAAAACTCTCATTTGTTTCAAGATCTAGCGCAAAAAAAACAAAAGACCAAAAAATCAACCGGAGCACACGCAATTTATACTGCAGACTTTGTCAGTATGGAGAGCGGTAGTGGAATCGTTCACGTTGCACCCGCCTACGGCAGAGATGATATTGTGCTTGCGCAGAAATATGATTTACCATTAGTTCACACCGTTCACCTCAATGGCACACTGTTCGCTCCTGCTACTTGGCAAGGATTATTCTTTAAGGATGCTGATCCAAAAATCATAGCGCATTTAGAGAAAAAAGATTTGGTATTCCATTCGAGCAAATTGGTTCATAGCTATCCATTTGGTTATCGAACGGGAGCTCCGATTATCTATTATGCAAAGCATGTGTGGTATGTTCGGACTACCAAAGTAAAGCAAAAAATGATAGAAAACAACCGGGATATTCATTGGTTCCCTGATCACATTCGCTTGGGACGTTTTGGTAATTGGTTGGCGAACAATCGTGACTGGGCTATTAGCCGTGAGCGCTTTTGGGGAACCCCGCTACCGATCTGGAGCGACGGCAAGGGAAATTTTCGCTGTGTATCTTCACTAGAGGAGCTTGCCAGTCTCAGCAAGCGAAAACTTGCTGACTTACAGAAGATAGATTTACATCGGCCACAAATAGACGAAATTACTTTCAAAGACCCAAAGACTAAAAACATCATGAAAAGGATCCCAGAAGTATTGGATTGTTGGTTTGATTCTGGCTCCATGCCTTTTGCCCAATGGGATCTGGGAAGCAATATTTTTAAAACACCCAGACCAACCAGCAAGACCGAACTTGCCGATGAGCTTCAAAAAAATTTCCCCGCAGACTTTATTTGTGAAGCAATAGATCAAACCAGAGGGTGGTTCTATACTTTACTTGCTGTCTCGACTCTATTAGACCAAGGGACTTCCTATAGAAATGTCATCTGTTTGGGGCATGTCCTCGATGATAAGGGAGCAAAAATGTCCAAGAGCAAAAAAAATACCATTGATCCAGAAGAAATTTTCTCAACTATGGGAGCAGATGTAATTCGTTGGCATTTTCTGACAGATGTCGCACCAGAAAATTCTCGCCGCCTAGGAAAAATCGGATCACACAATCATCCATTAACCATCAGTCAGAGTTTCATCAATACGATTGCAAATTCGGTCAACTTTTTTATCCTCTATGCGCAAGCCGATCAACTCGTTGTTTCAAGCCTTGTGCCATTAGCCTTTATGCAGGCGCAAACTAAAGAAATCTACCATCCACAAGAGTTAAGGGAACGCCCGTCATTAGACCAATGGTTGCTGGCTTATTTGGAAAAAACTGAAGCAGATGTATATCAGGCATTGGTAGATTACCAAAGTCGAACGGCAGGTGCCCTGATATTAGAGTTGGTCGACGGAATATCCAATTGGTACATTCGCCGTAATCGCAGGAGATTCTGGCAAAGTGAAATCAATGAAGATAAAATTAATGGCTATGCCACCCTTTATCACGTATTGACTAGACTTGCACATATACTCGCACCGTTTATGCCATTTATCGCCGAACAAATCTACCAATCCTTAGTCATCGATCAAAAAGAAAACCTGACGGAAAAAAACCAAAAGCAAGAAGTCATCTACGACAGCATTCATCTGACTTATTGGAAAAAACCTGATTTACCACAAATAGAACCACCGATTCTTCGCCAAGGAACGCTCTTAAAAAAATTTGCATCATTGGGTCGAACAGCACGACAAAAAAGTGGTATCAAAATTCGACAACCATTAACACAACTATCAATTTTCGTCCACAATCAACAGGATCGTGAGTGCATTGCCAACCAGAGCCAAATCCTAGCCGAAGAATTAAATGTTAAAGAAATTCTTTTTTTAAAGGAGAGACGAGATGATCTGTTGATTCGGGTAAAGCCCAATCTACCGCGTCTCGGCAAAAGACTCGGCACCAAGAGACCTTTGATTCCACTGATAAAAAAATATCTAGCGGAGCTGGAACCACAGCAGATAGAGGAAGAATTATCAAAAGGTTATTTGGATTTCCAATACATAGACAAGAGTCATTCTAGTACAATCCAACTGCAAAACATTGATCTGAGTTCAAGACAAGAAAAAAATAGAAATCAAAAAAAAATTCGCCTGACCAAAGAAGATCTACAGATCGACTATGTCGCCGCTCCCAAGAGAAGTATTTTTCAAGACAGTGAGGGGAACTATTTATCGTTAGATATTAGCCTCAGTAAAGAGTTGATTATCGAAGGCTACAGTAGAGACCTTATTCGCCAAATACAAGTTTTGCGCAGGGATGCAAATCTTGAAATCACCGATCGGATAGTCCTCACGGTTTTTTTCGAAAAATCTTCCAAGATTAAAAAAGAGCTACTTTTATTCGCCGATCAAATCTGTGAGGAAACCCTAGCCGAACTAAAAGTTGGCACTGCGACTGACAAACACCAAAATGCCAGTGAAATTGCGCTCGGCCGTGAAAAAATCAGCGTGACTTTACAAAAAAATTCAAAATTATTTTAGACACGCTGATTATTGAAACGACCTATTTATAAATCGTGTGATCTAAGTGTACTACGTTTATTTTTTTGCGTTCTTTCCAAAGCTTCATCAATAAGCTCATGTACTTTAATATTTAATGCTGTCGCAGCCTCGCCGGACATCATAAAACCTTTTTCCTTAATGTATGCCCGTGTTTTACTGGAAACGATCAACATCTGCTTTTCTTCTGTATCCATAGTTTATTTCTTTCAATTTATGTTCATTCAATGATAAACCGTAAATTATGAAATATTCCTCCTTTCATTAATTTTAAGTAAGAATTTTTCTTTGCGATTCTTTTACAAGCATAAAAAAATATTCAAGATGAACTTCTCACACTTCAGACAAACACAATTTCTAGCACATCAGTAACTGCCACCACTTACAACTGAACACCAATTAATCAACTGAAAGATTGATTTAAGATTTTGCTCGCTTCTCTGAATGCTCTGAAGCGAGAGACGGGCAAGCAAGAGCTAACTGCTGCACAAAATCAGCAAAATCTGAGGGAAGTTCTTGTGACCGTCTTGCGGCGATTTTTTTTGCTGATTGAATAAATTTTTCCCGTTGGTATTTTTTGATCTTTCCCCAAGAAAGGGGATGTACATACCCATTAATCAGTGAGGCTCGTGATTGCGCAAAAATATGCGTAGCTGCATCAATATTACTACCGCAGGAAATCATAGTACCGATTGCAGTTTTTGTCCAATCCCCAATGATTGCGCCAAATTTGATACGCTCGGTATCAATTGATGTTTTTTCTCGATTATTTGACGGGGGCAAACTCAATCGAACATTGCCATAGGTATTTTTTAGATCTGAGATAGTAGTCATAGCCGCAAGATTCACCCATTGCCCAATGAGACTATGCCCAATAAAGCCATCGTGATACTTATTCGTAAAATCTCCTATCAAACAATCAGATATTTCTCCGCCAAGACGACAATGAATTCCGACAATACTTCTACTCATTCGCAGATTTATTAATTGACTGTGCGTACCCACAAAAAGTGGACCAGTAAGAGAACTAAAGGGAGAAACGCTCACTCCTTTTTCCAAGATAATCTTGCCGTTGCGAGTATCAAAAAGCATCCCCTCTCCGAGTTCCACAGAACGATGGATAAGTAGATCTTCTATTTTCCCAGTACAATATTTTTGCAAATTTTTGGGAGAATGGAGGTCCGCCTGATTTTCCTGGAGCCAAGAGGGAATATCCTCCTCTAATTGGTGAGACAATCGCTCAATTTTTTGACAAAGAGCAAGATTCTCTGGCGAATAGAGGTAGTCATGCCCGCGATCCTTCGCGGACGCATGCCAATCGTATCTGCGACAAATTAATTTTTGATACGCTGGACTGGGATGATAGAAAGAAAACCTTGATTTTCGGTGCTTTTTTTGAGCTCTTTCTATTGGTCGATAAATTCCATCACGAACATGAAAAAATGATTGAAATCTTGTAAGGGATCGGCTATACTCATAGTCATTGTCGGCTAACAAAATATCGTTCATTCATCCATACTCACATATAATACCATGATCAAGAAAAAAGTATATAAACCTAAAAAAATCTCGTCGTTTATTTTTCGACTCTTTATCCCCTTTTCCTTTGGCTATTTTTTGGCCGTCATTTTCCGTAATATCAATGTAATTTTAGCACCCAATATGGCGACCGACCTAAACTTAAGCAATTCAGAGTTAGGTTTTTTAACAAGCGCTTTTTTTTTGAGTTTTTCGCTAGCGCAGATTCCACTCGGTATTTTGCTCGATAGATATGATACAAAATTTTTACAAGCAACCCTGCTCATTATTGCAGCCAGTGGCGCGACGCTCATTGCCGAAGCCACTGACCCGCTCGCTATGTTTTGGGGAAGATGTCTTGTAGGTTTGGGACTTTCTGGGGCACTTTTGTCGGCTTATAAAATATACCAATTAAATCTGGTACCAGCACAACAAGACAACTATTCCTATAAAACACTCAGTTTCGGGATATTTGGCGGAATACTGTGCGCATATCCGTTAGAATACCTCCTATCCTACCTAGACTGGCGCCAAATGATTCAGCTTATCTCCTATTGTTTATTCCTTTCAGGTTTTCTTATCTTGATTTTCAGTCCTCGCGTTACCATCGTCAAGCGGAGAATATGGAAAAATCCATTCCGTGAGTTATGGGTGGACTTGGTACGCGGACTAAAGAAAGTATTATCTCATCCGATTTTTTGGAAATGTGCCCCCTTTGCTTTGATCACCTACGGAGGATCACTGGCGATTCAGAGTCTTTGGCTAGGAATTTGGCTACGTGAAGTAGAAGGCTTTTCGCGAACCACCACTGCCCAATTGATCACCGCTTTTATGATTATGATGTTTGTCAGCGCTTGGCTGATAAGTGCGATCCTCGCCCGGCAAACAAAATGGGGATGGCATGGAGAACGAATTTTGCAATGGGCGATGATCTTCTTCTTGTTGTTTTCCTTTTTGTCGATGCTCAGTATTCCAGGTCTGTCGCTTATTGCTTGGGCTCTTTTTTATGCATGCAGCACTGGGTGTACTTTGAGTTTCTTTTTGGTATCCAGTGTCCTGCCAAAGAGATTCAAAGGAAGAGCAATGACTTGTTATAACGGCCTGGTTTACGCTGGGGCATTTCTTATCCAATGGTTGATGGGATTTTTTGTCGATCTTTTTGTGGGGTTAGGCTATAGTCATATTTCAGCCATGCGTCTTGTTTTTTTAACTTGGGTTTTGTTGCAGGCTCTAGCGTTTATCATCTTGTTTGGATTGCGAAAAACTCGCTCCATTTCCTTTCGTATTCCAATCATCCGCTAACCTCTAAAAGAGCGTAATCGAGAGAGAACCACGAATTTCTAAAAAGACCACAATATAATCGCTGTTATAAAATAATTTGGTAAAGCCGAGTTCCTCAACGTTATTCTTGAAAATCACACTATTTTTCTTATCGGTAAAGCTGATACGCTCGTTAATTTTTCCGAGTGCTTCATTCTTTTTTTCAAGTAGAGAAATTTTCCATTCATTCTGAAACAACAACGAAAGTCCAACTCCCAATCCCTTCAAAAAATACCGCTCAAATAGATTTTGTGTTTTTGAAATCCAACGAATATTAGAAATGACCAGAGTAGCAGTAGCTGAATCCCAGACTGGTTCCCCAATAAAATAAAATGTTCCTGAAATGGGAATAAATCCCAACAGATAGAATTTAATATCCTGAGAAATAACCAAATGCTTTTCCCCATCAATCTCGGTCGCATATACGGATATATCGGTCACCTCCCCCCTTAAGTATTTCCAATCTTCCTGTGCCAAAAATTCTTTAACCGTCGTCTCCATATTCTTCGCAATAAAACTCAGATCACTAATGATCGGCACTCGCAAATAAAAAAAGTTACCGCTTATTTTCTTGGTATTGATGTCTGCCAATGATAAATATGACACACGGGGAGGTTCATCCGCAACCCATACACTGTACTTGCCACTGATTGCGAATGGCCAGACAAAATCATCGTTCTCATTTTCAAAGGGAGGCAAATGAATCTGATTGGGGATAAAACGCAACCAAACACTTGGATCAGCATTCAGTAACTTTGGTTCTTGCATTTCTTTCCAAAAAACAGTTGCTTGCTCTTGTAACAGCTCGGTCATTTTTTGCGTGAGGGTATTATTACTCTTTTTGATAATCTGATTCAATTTATTTGTAATGACAGAGGCGACCGGCAGATAAAGGCCCTTAAAATAAAGCCATGGTGCTTTTTCCCAATCATGATTCCATGTAAGATTTTGCTGAACCGTCCAATCGGAATTGATCGAAATCTGCCAATCGAAAGAAAATCTCCCTCTCCCAGTAAATCTAACGTTTGACTGTTTTATTAACTGTCGCTCGGGGAGCCCCTTCTTTTTAATTGGAACCCCATATAAAGCCAGATCAATGAAAACACTTATTTGAATGTTATTTTTACGAATAGTGATCTTCGGAGGCGCAAGATTTTTGACTTTTAATAGATATTCGTATTGTTGGCGGTTGATATCAGTAACACCCCGATCATTTCTTTCTAAAACTTTCAAAACTTCTTGGCGGATCCGTTCATTGGTAATCCGCAATTCCATTCCGACCAAAGAGCTTTGCCCTTTGAAAACTTCCAAGAGCTCAGTATTTGGGGGAATCCTCGCGGGAATTCGTTGCTGACGGGTCATCATCCCAACCCCGATCACTGCAACAAACAAAGCAAAAGGGATCACAAGGAAAAAAAATATTTGTTTTTTGCTCATACTCTATCGTATTAAGATAACATCGAAATCTTTGATTTTTCTTTTCTTTTTTAGGAAAATTGTTGGGTAATCATTTGTCTTGCTGTATTCGCTCGTCTAGAAGATTGAGTAATAATCTTTTTTGATTATAATCTTGTCCAATAAGATTATACTTTTTTTATTATAGGCGTTGAGATATATTTAAAAAAAATGATCAAGCTAGAATATTCTCAAAATAAGATAACAGATAAAGACCTTTCATCAGCTCATGTATGTGAAATGAATGAAGCGATAGTCTAATTTGATTATTCAAGCAAACAATCGATACCTGTTATTGATTAAAAAAATCTTGTCGATCTGCAACAATATATCAGATTGATTAAAAATGAAGAAAAATCGACAACCGTATCGCTCGATGCAGTTCCCCAGAAAATCTCTTTTTTCTTCTCGGGCGCGCTCTTTCTTTTTGGTTTCGGAGAAACGTCACAAAATGCAAAATCCAGCCAATTTTAGAAACAATTGGCGACGATGGCAAATTGATTTATCTCGAATCCTGAGACATTGGCACTCTGCGATCTGTTGGCTGATTGTTTTTTCCTCCTTGAGCTTTTTAACCATCCTGTATATGAACGTAAAAGTCAGTGGCAATCTTACCAAGCGTCAACTCAAAAAAAAGAAGGAAATTAAAGCTGAATTACTCAAAGTAAATCAAGTCATGCGCGAGGCATTGCGTGGGCAAGGTCAAGAGGCGCGTAATTTTGATCTGAGTAGTGGAGTCATTGTCTCCCCCCTTGCCAAACACAAGATTGTACACATCAAGCTACCATCTGCGGAGAAAAAAAAAGATAATATCTCACAGTAAAAAACAAGCAAGCTGCCGCAGATTTGCTACCTCATGATGACCATCATCTTGAACACATTTGTAATTTGCATTTGCTTTTTAAGACAAGGTTTTATAAAACAATCATAAATTGCCTACAAGATATTTATGATTCTCAGTAAACTGATATCCCAGTTTTTGCTTGAATCGAGTACTGCAAATATCTCTCTTGTTTTTCACAGTAAATCCAATGGGAAGAATTTTTCTCAAATTGCTCTGTCATCACAATCTACGGCTATTGCGAGAATCTTGCACAAATTTGCTGATATCGGAATTGCAGACATTGTCGATGATACTCGCATAAAAAACTCAAAAACTATCATCGTCTTGACCAAGCTGACAGAAAAATATCTCTCTACCGCAGGGAGTATGAAAAACATTACGCCAACAAAAATAGAAAGTTTTCTTTCTCCAACGCGGATTATTTTGGCTGACCGTCAATTTTTTTTGAATGCACTGGCAAATACCCGACAAGATCGGAGAAAAGAAGAAGTCTTAACAAGAGCGGATCGTGTCGCTGAAGGTTGCCCCGTACTATGGATTCTAAGCGATACATTATTGACAAATATGGGCATGTTTTCTAGCCTGCTCTTTGGCAAACCAAGCACGCAACTAAAAATTTATGGTATTACCGGTACTAATGGCAAGACCACTCTTGCCTCTTTTTTTTATTATAGCTGGAAGAAGATGGGTTTACCTGCGGCGATGATCGGTACCCTAGGCTGTCGCTGGAGTTGTTCCAAACAACTGATAGAGAAAACAAAATCGACCGGTTACACCACTCCTCGGCCAACTCAATTGCAAAGATTACTTGCCCAATTATTAACTGAGGGAGTGCAAAAAGTAGCACTCGAGGTTTCCTCAGAGGCGTTGCAGCTAGGGCGCGTGGAGGGCTGTCAATTTACGGTGGCCATCTTTACCAATCTCAGTGCTGAACATCTTGACGCACATAAAACCATGGAAAATTACTATGCGACAAAAAAAAGATTATTTTTACAAACTCGACAAACCAATGGTTTGCTCGTCGTAGATGAACTGAACAAATGGGGTCAAAAAATCCTGAAGGAATTTTCGGACTATCCAAATTTGAGAGTCTTGAGCAAGAAAAAAAATGAACGGCTCGATAAAGAGATCATAGATGCATTGGCCGATGATTGGCAGCAAAGCCTCTTTTTTCATTCTACCAACCGTCGTCACTATGCCCTCATGCTGCTCACTGACGCCGACTTACAACGACATTTTTGCCACCATAAAAAAGAAATGCTCCATGCAATTCCTCTCATACCGGGGCGCTTTGAAATTATTCTACCCAATAAATCACCAGCAAAGATGGTGATAGCCGATAATCAAAATAAAAAAAGGATCATAGCTTCCTCAAGTGATAGTCCCTTGATCGTAGCAATAGTCGATTATGCTCATACCCCAGCCGCCTTGGATAACACGCTCAGCCAAGCAAAGACGTTTTCTCAATATCTGATTTGTGTTTTCGGTTGCGGTGGAAATCGTGACCCAAGCAAGCGAGCAGTCATGGGAGAAATTGGTAACAAGTATTCCGATTTACTCATTATTTGCGATGATAACCCACGCTTTGAGGATCCAGCAGCAATTCGTCAAACAATCATTGAAGGGATTAAAACTAATCAAAAAAGAACCGAAATTTTGGAGATCGGTAAACGAAAAGAAGCAATCTTCACAGCGGTAAAGCGGGCGGTGAAATATCAAACCTCTTTGATAAAAAGAGAAGAAAGTAAAAGCAATCAGAAAATCATAATTTTGGTAGCTGGCAAGGGACATGAGACTGAACAAATTATCCAAGGGAGAAGATTAGCCTTTTCTGATCGTACAGTCCTCCAAGAGGCTTTTCGCAAATTAATATAAAATGAATTTTTTTACGATTAGGAAAATCACAGAAATGCTCGGGGCTCATTTATCTTCACAGTCTCTGCCCACACTCATCAAACAATCTGATCGTCTGTGTCACGGTTTTAGCTTTGATAGTCGTCGTCTGCGAAAAGGGGAACTCTTCATTGCCTTAAAAACCAAGACCAACGATGGTCATCAATATCTAGAAGAAGTTATCGCCAAAGGAGCATGCGCTGCACTGGTAAATAAAGATCATCCCCAAGTGAAACAATTGCTTTCTCAATCGCCCCAAGATATATTTTTTTTATTGCCGGTGGCTGACCCGTTAGATTCTCTGCAATTTCTTGCGACAACCTATCGGAATATTCTCAAGGCGACAGTTATCGCAGTGACCGGTAGTAACGGCAAGACATCGGTCTGTCATACCCTCAGTAGACTATTAAAAGATTTGGTGGGTGAAGATCAAGTTTGTAGCAGTACTCGTAGTTTTAACAATCATTTGGGAGTACCGCTAACGATTTTATCGGCGGAGGTAAACCAGAGGTTTTTGATTGTCGAGATGGGGATGAATCACCGCGGAGAGATCCAAGCTCTCTCTAAAATTGCCCAACCAGACCATGCGATTATTACCAATGTATCACAAGCTCATGGTGCCTTTTTTGCAAATCTCAACGAAATTGTTGAAGCAAAATTAGAGATAGTTGAAGGATTGAAGATCCGCGCAAAAAAAAATCAGCAAAGAACTTTAAATTCAAATAGTAGCCTCGGATATCATCTTTTTAGTCCTGGACTAGCCAAAGCAGAGCAATTTTGTCAAAAAAATAATATTGCCTTGAACCTTCATGCAGCAGATAAGGGATTAAACCATTTATCGATAAAAATAGAAGAATTAAAGAACCAAGAAAATTGTACCGTGCTCAAATTTATTTCCTATACCAATCAGGGAATTTTGTTTGCCTACCGTGGTAAACAAATTCTTGCGCGCCAGCTTTTTAGCAAAGTTCAATTGACAAACTTAGCCGCAATTATTAATCTCTTGTCTAGACTGGGTTTTCAGGAAACCGAAATCCTTGGGAAAATTGAAAAATTCAATTTTTCACATGTTGCTGGACGTTTTCAAGTTCACCATCTTCTTGGATCACGAATATTGGTCGATGATAGTTATAATGCAAATCCCACTTCGTTTGCCGCTTCGCTAGCCAATTTACGTGAAATGAAAAAAGGTAAAAAACTTGCTCTATTCGCTGGCGAAATGAAGGAGCTCGGATCTTTGGCGAAGCCAGCACATCAAGAAATCGCAGAAAAAGCCGCGCAGCTTGAGTATTCATTATTTGCAGCTAGCGGTGGACAACTAGCAAAAATAATGAAAAAGAAGTTTGAACAACGTAACCCAGATGCCCTTGCCTTCTATGCACCTGATCCCTTAGCTCTTTATAATCTCGTGGAAGAAAATATCTCACTTGATAATTATGACGGTATCTTAGTCAAAGGTTCTCGAGCAGCTCACATGGAATTAATCGTGGAGAGAATAATTGCTCATGCTTGAATATATTCATTCTTATTTCGATTTGCCAAGTTTCTTTCGCCTGTTTGGCTACGTGAGTTTTCGTGCAATTTTGGCAACAATTGCCGGTTTTTCGCTTAGTTTTTTATTCGGTAGCTATTTGATAAAAATCTTGAATCGCCATCATTTTCGGGAATCCATTAGAGTCGATGGCCCCGCAAAGCATCAAGAAAAGGCAGGAACACCGACAATGGGTGGCATTATTATTTGGATCTCACTACTCTTCTCTGTGCTTCTTTTTGGCAATTTTAGTAACTTGCATTTTACCCTTTTGCTCGGTATGACCCTTGCGTTTGCTACTCTTGGTTTTACAGATGATTATCTAAAAATTAAAAAAAAAAATAAGCGAGGTATCTCGGTCAAAGCAAAACTATTGTTAACTTTGTTGTTTGCTTTTACTTTTTGTTATTTTTATTATTTTTTCACAGAAGACCCCAATCTTTCCGCGGGGAAAATCTCCTATGAGTTAAACGGCCTCTTCGTTCCTTTTATTAAGCATCAGAGTCTCATAATCCCGATTTGGCTGGTATTTCCGTTTTGGATGTTAATTATTGTTGGCTCTTCTCATGCTGTCAATCTTACCGACGGTTTGGACGGACTAGCAATCGGTACCAGCATCATTGTTTCCACCACATTTACGGCGCTCGCCTATATCAGCGGAACGCCAATTATTGCAGATTATTTGAATCTTCCGTATATCCATGACGCTCATGAAATATCTATTTTTTTAGCTGCGCTGAGCGGAGCCTCGCTGGGTTTTTTATGGTACAACGCACCGCCTGCTCAGGTTTTTATGGGAGATACTGGTTCTCTTGCTCTCGGAAGCGCATTTGGTATGACTGCAATTATTTTAAAAAAGGAACTTTTCTTTAGTATCGCTGGCGGGGTTTTTGTCATTGAAGCCTTGTCGGTTATTCTACAGGTGGTTTCCTTTAAGCTACGCGGTAAAAGGTTATTTCGCATGTCACCGATACATCATCATTTTGAGTTGAAAGGTTGGCCAGAATCAAGAGTAGTCATTCGCTTCTGGTTGATCGGCATTATTCTCTGTTTGATCGCAATTTCCACCCTGCGAATTCAATAAATGCTCCATGCTTGCTGTCCGCTGAGAGACATCGCTTACTCATACTCTAGATTTCGAGCTAATTGCATTTTCTCCGTTTTATTAAAAAAAGAAGCGGTGAATCTGGTTTATTCTCGTCATATAACGAGCCTTTTCTTTGCAAAGAGGAAGCGATTCTATCATCCATGCTGAGCAGAATTTTACATTTCATGTGCACGAGAAAGAATTCTATTGACAGATCGACAGAGATCTTTATTTTTGACTCTGTTCATTGTATTGAACTGGCGGTCTTAACAAAAAACTGTTGAGTAGCGAACAGAACAATTTTTGAACAAAAAAAATGTGAGTATCCTAAGAAAATTTAGGGTACTGGAGGAGACAAATGTACCAAACCCCCGATCTACCGTATGATTACAAAGCACTGGAGCCTCATATTGATGAAGCTACTATGAAAATTCACCATGACAAACATCATGCAACCTATACCAGCAAATTGAATATGGCAGTTGACCAAACTGAATTTAGTGAGTGGAAAATTGAAAAATTACTCAAAAACCTTAACGAAATTCCAGAGAATATTCGTAATGTAATTCGTAATAATGGTGGTGGGCATTATAATCACAGTTTATTTTGGAATTTCATGAATTCTGCCAATTTATGCGAAAAACAACCAACGGGAGATTTGCTCAAGACTATAGAAAGAGATCTTGGTGGATTTACTCAATTTAAGAAAAAATTTACTGATGCGGCAATCGGGCGCTTTGGCAGTGGCTGGGCTTGGTTGATCTATCAGGACGGGAAATTAGCAATTACTTCGACAGCAAATCAAGATAATCCGATGTCAGAAAATCCTAACCTTACAATCGTCTTAGGCCTGGATGTTTGGGAACACGCATATTATCTAAAATATCAAAATCGCCGGCCAGATTACGTGGAAAACTTTTTTTCTGTCGTTAATTGGCAAAAAATATCTGGAGATTTTCAGAGTTAATTTTTAATCAGGGAAAGATTTTTTTAAAATTCACATCCGAGTGAAACCAAAAACGCATGCTTCAGAAGAGTTTATTAAACTCTTCGAAAAAATGCTCAGCTACATTGAACATCCCCAATATGGTGGGTCACTTATAGAACTCGGCTATTTTGATTCGCTTGAGCAAGTAGACAGCGAGCAGTTGACCCTTTTTCTTAAGTCATCAAAAGAATCAGATGATCGAAAAAGTCAAATCGAAATTGAAGCGCGAACGCGAAAAGCCTATACCCAACTGAAATTACCACAAAAATTAAAAGTTAAGTTTAAAAATTACGAAGATTTTTTACCGCAAAAAAAATCCATAGCAGAACATATTGTCGCCATTGCTTCTGGCAAAGGCGGTGTTGGGAAGTCAACGGTCACGGCGAATCTAGCGGTTGTTTTGCAAGAGCAAGGGTTACGTGTCGGGGTGATTGATGCCGATATCTATGGACCCTCCCTCGGCAAAATGTTTGGTATGCCCAATCGGGTTCAATTGAAGGGAGAGGCCAATAAAATCTATCCCTACGAAGTTCACGGGATAAAATTGGTTTCCTTTGCTTTTTTACTAGATCCCGATCAGGCAGTAGTCTGGCGGGGACCAATGTTGGGGAAGGCAGTAGAGCAATTTCTTTTTCAAGTAATCTGGGGTGATTTGGACTATCTATTGATAGATCTTCCACCGGGTACTGGTGATGTCCAATTATCACTGGCTCAATTCGTTGAATTGGATGGAGGGATTATTGTGAGTACACCACAGTCGATGGCAGTTCAAGATGCAAATCGAGCGGCACGCATG
Source organism: Leptonemataceae bacterium (assembly GCA_965207725.1). Taxonomy (GTDB): domain Bacteria; phylum Spirochaetota; class Leptospiria; order Leptospirales; family Leptonemataceae. The sequence continues at coordinate 151,452 of OZ242290.1, forward strand.
TTTTTGCAATTAAAGGTGCCCCTCTTGGGTATTGTTGAAAATATGGCTCAGTTTATCTGCCCTCATTGCAACAAAACAACCGACATTTTTGACAGCGGTGGAGGCAAGCACTTAGCCAAGCAGTTATCGGTGCCGATCTTTGGTTCTCTGCCAATCCAAAGTAATATTATGCAAGCGGGAGAGACAGGACGCCCGATCAGTCTGGATGATCATGAGATTCGGGGAGTCTATGAAGATATTGCAAGAAAAATTATGAGGGAAATCCAAGAAAGCGAATAATGCAGAAATTAGCAACAGCAAATCCACCCCAAACGCAAGTTTGAGGTGGATTTATCAGAATTAAGTAGTCTTAATCGGAATCTGTCGTTTTTTCTCACTCTCCGCATGAAAAGGCAATTGAATTTTTAATAAGCCATCTTTTAGTTCAGCCTTCACTTTATCAGCATCAATTGCAACCTCATCCAAACGCACAAATCTCTCAAACTGACTGAAGTGTTCAATCTCCGAGTGAACGGTATCTTTAATTTTACTTTCTTTTTTTTCTACCTTGCCAGAAATTTTCAAAGTATTCCCGTCTATTTTGACGTCCACATCTTTAGACTGCACCCCCGGCAATTGTGCAAGGATTTCATAGCTATCCTTTTTCTTGTTGATCTCAATATTTGGCGAATAAGCACCATCACTTGCCAGATTATTCCAGCCATGGAAATCCTCCCAAAAGTACCTGCTCAAAGGCCAATTTCTGTCATTTCTTGCTAACATTCTCATATCCTCCATTCTTTTTCTACCTATATATAGCATAGTGCTTGCCAAAATATGATTGTGTACTTTTGTCCTTTACTTGGCTTTTTAAGCTTGCCTACTGGCATAATGACAGTCAAATGCCAAATTGACTAACAAAATTTGGGCTTTCAAACATCGATTCTCTCTACAATTGAAATCTAGCTCATAAAAAAACCTTCTTATGAGTTACTATTGTCTCTTCAAGAACCTCCTTGGACCTGAAAATAAGATATACGAGTAAAGAATTGACTGTCGTTGGCAACAGCCAAATTTAATAAACTGCCTATCCATCCAAAGATCTGGTTAAAGGATGGTAGACAGATAAAATCCGAAGAAATAATCTTAATATGAGGACTTCTTATGAGAAAATATCTGTTGTTGATTATTGGATTTATCGGCATTATAAATAATCGCTGCGATTTCACACAACGTGATATCAATCAGATATTGCTCTCACAAGAGAAAGGGTACTTCTATCATTCATTTTATCGTCTCCAACTATTATATCAGAAAAATCCAGAGAATCCATTGATCCAAGCACATCTGGGGAATATCCTTACATTAGAATCATTAGGTCTTGGCACAGGTTTACAATTAATGAATGAGGCCTTATTATCAAAAAAAATAGATCTAAAAACTAAAAAATTTCTCTGTGAAGAGCTTTATTTTCTTTATTTTAATCTGCAAAAGCTCGAATTTCTGCGAGAATCTGGATATACTGAAAACTGTACGTCTAATGACGTCCAGCAGAAGGAATTTTTTGCAATCAATCTTGGACTAAAAACCTTGAACGATTCTCAACGGAAAATTAATCGCGAAATAAACCGCCAAGATGAGGAGGAGGATTTGCAATTTTATTATTTAACCTTATCTTTGCTCCGGGCTACCCAAGTAAAGCCTACGAAAAAAAATTTGGATACGATGAAAACTGCAATTTTAAAAATAAAGAAACCGGAGCTCCAGTGCCGAGTCTTGAAACTATGTGAAGTATTCGCCAATGAACAAGTGAAATCTCTCAATTATGAATGGTATCAATTTAGAGAGAAAGAATGGCAGCAATGTCAAAAACAATTTATCGGCTCAATCGCCATTCAACGAACAATCCCGACCACGCTACCAAAATCAAAAAAGTATCGAGATCAAAAATCTGCTGATTTTTTATTTGATGATTATTATGAACGTCTTTACTATCTAAACTCCCCTGAATTTGAAGAGCCATATAGAGTGAGCGATATTATTAAAAATCAAGGAGAAGATGTCCGATCGGATGAAAAGTAAGACGTGTAAAAAAAGCTAGTGCCTCAAGGCAAAGCCAATTAAAAGAGCGTTCACCACAATCATTAAATAGCGATCCATAAAATAATCTACAATGAACTTATTAGGAAATGCTAAATCCCGCAAGCGATTGATAAAGATTTGGTAAACGAATAAGTAAAAAAACAAAGTAAAACAGAACACCACTGCATATGCAAATATCCCTGCATTGGATTTATATAAAAGAATTATACAAATTGGTAAAGATATTTGACCAAGTGTTTGTAAGAGTCTCATCACACCAAATTTTTTTAGTAAGACTTCTTTGAACTCTGGAGATAGGATACGTACCGCATTGTGATTCTTACCCCTAACATAGAAAATTCCGATGAGCATAATGAAAAAAATAATCAGTCGAGAATCTAATATCTGTGACATGATGGTAATTTTTCCTCTGTGATTATCCTGACCATTTTCAAATTTAATATCATAATGATTCATCATCTTGTTTACTCAATCTTATTTTTAAAATTCTCACTTTTTTTAACCTTATTTTCCTTGAATCTATCTGCACAATCTACCACGATTTCTTGCCTTAATTATGAAAGAAAGAAGTTACTAAAACACAGAAAATCTTGAAAAAACAAAAAATAGCTTTGACAGAGAATTCAGTTCTTCTCTCCTTTATACTAAAGAGTAAACGATCAATGGCTTACCGTTGGAAGACCAATCGAAGCTCATAGCTCTCGTGAAGAAAAGAAAACAGGGATTATTAATGTTAGCGAACGGAAGCGTATACCGCGGACATTCTTTTGGATATTCTCCGCCAAAAAATAGTATCGTCTACGGCGAAATTTGCTTTAATACTTCCATGACTGGCTACCAAGAAATTTTAACAGACCCATCATACCGGAAACAAATCATAGTAATGACCTATCCACTTATTGGCAATTATGGAATTAATGAAGGTGATAGCGAATCTAAGCAGATTCAAGTCGCAGGGTTGATTGTAAAAAGCTATGTCGAAGTACCAGTCAATTTTTCTATTCATAAAAATTCGAAGAGAAAATCACTCGCTACTTTTTTAAGAGAATTTCAAATACCCGCCTTGGAGAATATCGATACAAGAAAGCTAGTCCTAGAAATTAGAAATCAAGGAGTCTTAAACGCACGGATTATTGACGAACAAGAGTACTCGTTAAAACTCCTCAAAGAATTACAAGCAATGCCACCTATCGAAAGGCTTGATCTTTTATCAGAAGTCACGACACCAAAGAATTATACCTATAGCGCAAGCACCCCGCAGAAAAAATACTGTTTAGCAGTATTGGATATGGGAATAAAGAAAAGCATACTTAAATATCTCGATCAAAGTGGTTTTTACGTAAAAGTTTTTTCCGCAAATTGTAAATTTGAAGATATGGAAAAAACTGAATGTCATGCCTTTTTTCTATCAAATGGGCCCGGTAACCCAGCAACAATGCATGAAATTATTAGCAAAGTCAAGAGGATGGAAAATAGCGGGAAACCCATTTTTGGTATCTGTTTAGGCCACCAAATCCTTGCTATCGCAAACGGACTTTCTAGTTATAAATTGAAGTTTGGACATCGCGGCGGGAATCAACCAGTAATCAATAAAAAAAACGGCCGAGTTGAGATCACTGCTCAGAATCATGGATATGCTGTTACTCAATCACCAGAGAAAAACAATCGCTCATTCAAACTCACATCCATAAATCTGAACGATTTGAGCACTGAAGGATTTGAAAACCAAGAACGATCAGAGCTGTGTGTGCAATACCATCCAGAAGGTGCACCCGGGCCTCATGATGCCTTACATTTGTTTCAAGATTTTTATAGACTGGTAGATCAGCACTATCGTCAGGGCAAGAATGATTAATCTACACCAACATTTTTATCTTTTTTTGATCATGAGTTTTTTCTTGCTCAACTTTCAATTTCAATGCAAGAGTAAACCGATTAAAGATTCGGCCAATGAGAGCAAAAAAACAAAGGAGAAAAAATCTACCGTTTTAGATCAAATTGTCTATATTGTTAACGATACATCAATCAGTAAAATCGAGATTGATATCTATGCAAACTTATTGCGCTACCAAAAACAGCGAGGAAATTTACAAAGAAAGGCGGCGGCATTACTCATAGAAAAAATTCTTGTATCGCAACGAGCGAAGGAAAGTTCAATTGTAGTGAACCAAGATAGAGTAGAGCGAGAAATTCGAAGTCGACAAATTTCATCTGGTTTAGATGCAGAAGAGTTTCGTAAACGAATCGAACGAACTGGATTATCTTTTGCCGAATGGAAATCAACGGTATACTATGAAATACTAAAAGTGTACTTTATACAGACCGGCCTAAATATCCGCCCACCTTCAGAGCGAGAGATTTACAGATTTTATAAGAATAAAGGTAAAGAAATTGGTTTTGAAGTCAGTTATAGAGAAATTATATTGCCGGTAAGACGGAAAGGATTCAAAGAAGAACTACGGATATCAAAGATTGCCAATAATTTTTATAATATGGTAAAGAAAAATAAGAACAATTTTAGCCGTTTGGCAAAGAAAATTAGAGAGAATATTGCAGGTAAAAAAAACTATGTCTCACTACCACCATATATTCCCATTTTTGAAATTGCTCAGCAAGATATTATACTAGCAACAACTATTGACCAAACAAAAGAAAAGGGGCTGAGCAAACCTTTCCGGGATAAATCAAATCAATATCGAGTAGTATTAATTGAAGATAAGAGGACTCCATCGTTTTCAAAAATGAGGGATTTTATACAGAGAAAAATATTTTTTGATAAGGCCACAAGAAAATTTGATCAATGGATCGCCCGAGAAAAAAAAGCAGCAAATATTATAAGGCTCTAAGCACATAATGCCAACCCTTTTGCTTATCCATCAACCAGAAGAGTTATATGAATGTACTCTCAGCCAAGAGAAAGAGCAAGACAATAAAATACACAGTTTCGTCGAAGAGTACTACGTTTTAAGAGAACAATCACTCAAGAGATTGACAAAGCTTTATCCCACGTTAAATATTTTTTCGCAATCCTACATGGATGATGCACTTAAAGGCTCCAAGGAAAAGGATGAGACTAGACATCTAAAAGAATATCCAAAAATACGGGTTCTAGGGAGTCAGAAAAAAAAATTGAGTATAGCAGAATTTTTGCAAGAGTCCTTGCAAGAAAGTGCTGACAGCGAAAATACTTTTTTATTATGCTACGGTTGGTATCCATTTTTAGATGAAAGCTTGACCAAAGAAATAACCGAGTACCATAGCCGCTTCCAAGCACATATTACGTACGGAGAGAATATTCCATTTGGGTTTATTCCTGACCTAATAAATCGAGAATATCTTGCTGCACTAGCATCTCATCAGGTAGAAGAGATTCGATCTTTTACGTTTACCAATATCGATAAGTTTGATGTAGAAATTTTTTATAAACGGCCAGAATTACGGCATTATCGATTAGATTTTAGCACCCAAACTCATCGTTCATGTAAGGTTGTCAGTCAGATTATTGACATAGATTTTCCCCTGAATTATCAAAATTTAGAGAAATTTATTAGTCAATATCCAGATGTTTTTCATCTTTACCCGAGCTACATCACCGTCGAGTTGACTAATCGCAATAAGCTGAAACCATTTTATTTACCACAATCGGAAAGAAAAATTCAGGACCTAAGAGAATATCTTTTAGAAAAATTAGTGAAAGATATAAAATTGAACGGTTTACTCCAAGATACCACAGTGGCATTTGCCGGCCTTGGTGATCCAACCGAAACCCAGAATTTATTTCATTGGCTGGAACAATTCCTTGTTTTGCCACAAATCAAAAAAATCTATTTAGAAACGTACGGATATAATATCAATCAAGAGTTTCTCTTACAGGCTAATCGATTAGCGCAAGCAAAGAAAATTGAAATAATTATCGCTCTTTCTTCACTGCAAAGGGATCGGTATCAAAAGTTCTATGCTGCAGATATGCTAGAGCAGATTTTTATGAATCTCAAAGAATGTACACTTTTTTTGCAGGAAAAGAAATCTAATTTCCCAAAAATTTATGTCGAAATGATCCGTATACGAGAAAATGAGGATGAAGTGGATTCATTTATGAAGTTTTTCCAATACAATCTTATCACTGAAGATTTTCAGAAAGTTAAAAACTGGCAAGAAAAAATTGGGAATCATGTGAAACAATTAAATCCCATGGATTATCAGAAAGTATTGACTCCGATTCTTAAAAAACCTAATAATTACTTGGGAAAAGTTCCAGATCGAAAAGTTGTAGAATTATCACCGGTTATTAGATCATTCTGTTGGCATCTGCAAAGAGATGTTTACTTGACCTGTGAGGGGAAGGTTCCAGTATGTATGCAAGATCCATTCGCAATTGGCCAGTTTTCTCTCGACTTTGCTCAACACAGCATCCCCAAAATTCAAGAGAAACACTCGGAAATATACGCTATTGATCAACGAGGAGATTATAAAAAAAATAAGATTGCTTGCGAAAAATGCGATGAATGGTATACTTTTAACGGATAGAATTTTTTTCAAGAATAGAAGAGCGCCCATAGCTCAGCTGGATAGAGTGTTTGACTACGGATCAAAAGGTCAGGGGTTCGAATCCTCTTGGGCGCACAAGCCTCTTATGTAAAGAAAGGATAAAAGAGAATAAAAGCACCAAAAAACAGACGATAAATTACAAATGGCAAATAGCCAATTCGCTCTACCCATTTAAGAAGAAAATGAATTGAGAGTAAACCGGCAAACATGGCGATCAGCAGAGAAGATAGGTGATGAACAAGGAATATCTCGAGATTAACATCAACCGCAAGAAATAGTTTAATGAGAGCAAATACCGATGCTAGCCCAACGATAGGAATCGCAAGATAATATGAAAAACGTAACCCACTTTTTTTGTCTAAGCCTAAAAATAATGCTGCTGTAATTGTACTACCAGAACGGGAAACACCCGGTATCAAAGCAAAGGCTTGACTGATGCCGATCAAAAGGGCCATCTGCCAAGTAATATCGCTTAGATTTTTGAGTGAGCTGGCCTTTTTCTTTTCAAAATATCGCAACGCAATATAAAGCACCATGCCAAAAAAAATTGTAGTAATCGCAATAACGACGTTGGAGCGTAAATGATTTGTAATAAATTGGTGACTGACGACAGCGATCAATCCAGCCGGGAGCGTGCCCAGAATAATCATCCAACCCAAATGAACAGAAAAAAGAGCTTCACCTTGAGGACGGTGGCTAGGAATTTTCTTTTTCTGCCAACGAAGACTGGATAAGAAACCTTGAGCAATTTTACGTAAATCTTCCCTGAAATAAGTTACAACCGCGCAAAATGTTCCCAAATGCAATACCACATCAAAAACAATCCCTTGATCAGAATAGCCAAAAACTTGGGATGCCAAAATCAAATGAGCGGAACTGGAAATTGGTAAAAATTCTGTGATTCCCTGTACGAGAGCTAAAATGAATCCCTGCAAAATTTCGGTCATGAACTATAGCCCTCACTGGTGCGGAGTCGATCTAGGACATAGATACCACTACTGTGATTATCTGACCAATAAATGCGTAAGCCATATCGACCCACTTTTTCGTGAGATATTAATTGAATTTGTTTAATATGATCGGTTTTTCTCTTTGCGTCCAAATCATGTCCTCCACGACAGAGGGCACAAGGACAATTAATTCTTAAGAGCAATAAATTATGTTCAGTTTGTTTACCATCATTCCAAATAATGATCAATTTTGTCTCATCGTTTGTGATTTTAGTGATCTTTAACACGATCTCAATATTGATGATTATTGCTCGAATACCTCTTATAAAGAGACATTTTTTCGATATATTTCCTTAATTTCTTAGTACTATTTCTAAATTTCTATCTTCAAGAAAAGAAACACTCAAGGATTTTCTCTCAAATTTATCTATTCATATTCTTTTTGTTATTCGTCTTTGACGGGGCAGCCACCTTCTCTTGCTTGCTCTGTTCAGAAACCTCTGATGAGCTTAAAGAGCTCGATGACTCTCCAGATGAAGAGGAGCTTGACTTCTCTTTGACACTAGCCGCCTTTGACGGGGCAGCCACCTTCTCTTGCTTGCTCTCTACGGATATCTTTGATGAGCTTAAGGAACTTGATGACGCTTCAGAGGGAGACGGGCTTGATTTCTCTTTTACGCTAATCGCCTTTGATGGGGTAGCCACCTTCTCTTGCTTGCTCTCTACGGATATCTTTGATGAGCTTAAGGAACTTGATGACGCTTCAGAGGGAGACGGGCTTGATTTCTCTTTTACGCTAGTCGCTTTTGATGGGGTAGCCACCTTCTCTTGCTTGCTCTCTGCGGAAATTTTTGATAAACTCGATGAAGCCGATGACGCTTCAGAGGGAGACAGGCTTGATTTCTCTTTTACGCTAGTCGCTTTTGATGGGGTAGCCTCCTTCTCTTGCTTGCTCTCTGCGGAAATTTTTGATAAACTCGATGAAGCCGATGACGCTTCAGAGGGAGACGGGCTTGATTTCTCTTTTACGCTAGTCGCTTTTGATGGGGTAGCCACCTTCTCTTGCTTGCTCTCTGCGGAAATTTTTGATAAACTTGATGAAGCCGATGACACTTCAGAGGGAGACAGGCTTGCCTTCTCTTTTACGCTAGTCGCTTTTGATGGGGTAGCCACCTTCTCTTGCTTGCTCTCTGCGGAAATTTTTGATAAACTTGATGAAGCCGATGACGCTTCAGAGGGAGACGGGCTTGATTTCTCTTTTACGCTAGTCGCTTTTGATGGGGTAGCCACCTTCTCTTGCTTGCTCTCTGCGGAAATTTTTGATAAACTTGATGAAGCCGATGACGCTTCAGAGGGAGACGGGCTTGATTTCTCTTTTACGCTAGTCGTCTTTATTGAAGGTATTATTTTTTTTTCTTGTTCTATATTTTTAGTTTCTATTTTTTCAAACTTCTTTTTCTTCTTTTTTTTCTTCTCATGACTGTGACTCTCTGAAGAAAGAATTTCGAACGGAGTATAAGTGCTCTGCAATTCCTGTTGAAGAATTCGTGAAGTGCGATGATGGCCGCTATCATGGGATCTTTTGAATTTTATTGGAGCAGCAGTCTTTTGTTTTCTTAAAGAAAAAACCAAACCAATTCGTCTTTTATCAACCCCTACTAGATTTAATTCTAATTTCTCGCCAACTTCAAGAGTACTCTTATCTTTTATAAATTTAAATTCTCGCGCGCTTAAAAAACCACGCAGATGAGTATCATCAATCTGAACAACAACTCCAGCATCATTTTTTTCCGATATTGTAGTTTTTAAGGTCTTGTTCTTTTCAGAATTTTTGAAAAAGTTTTCTGCTGGACTATCCTGAAGTTCTCGAATACTACCTAATATTTTTTTTCGCTCAAAGTCAATTTTTCTAATCTTAAACTCCACCTCTTCATTTCGTTTCAACATTTTTGGATCAGGATTTTCCCAAGCAAAATCTATAAAGGAAATAAAGGCATCCAAACCTTCGGTAAGCTCCACATAAATACCCATTTTCGCAATACCGACTACTTTACCACGGACAACAGTTCCCACCGGAAATAGATTTACTTTTTCTTCCCATTGATCTTTCTCTAAATCTTTTATGCTCAAACAGATTCTCTTTGCATCAAAATCGATACTCTTGATAATAAACTCTCGTTCCTCACCCTTTTCTATATACTCAGATGGTGATCTAGGACGAGCCACCCAAGAAAATTCAGTCCGATAGACCAATGCTTCAATGCGATTTTCAATGATTACAAAAGCACCATAACTGGCAAAAGAATGTACTACTCCTTTTATTTTTTCTCCCACTTTCAATGTATTTTTGACCCATATCCAAGGATCCTCAGATAACTGCTTTATACCAAAACTGAGCCGTTGCTTCTCCTGCTCCATGTTTAGAATCATCGCCTCTACTTGCTTCCCTATCTCAAATTTTTCCCGCAACACTGGCTGCTTCAAATAAGAAATATCCCTTTTGTGAAGGAGTCCATCAACTCCATCCAGATTCAAAAAAAAGCCAAAGGCAACCTTCTTGACGATTGTCGCTGATACAATTGAGCCAACCTTATATTTATCTGATAATGTTACCCAGGCTTTCTCAATTTCATTTTCAATAACAACTCGATGACTAACGATTGCGGTAAAACCCGAAGAGCGCACCTTCAAGATACAAACCTCAATCGACTCTTTTTCCTTAATTGGCTGGCGATGGCGAGATCTTGCATGGGATCCAGGCAAGAAAAGCTGGATCAAACCTTGATAAACAACCAAGTAACCATTGACCTCTAATTTCTCCACTGTGACCGTAATATTTTTCTTCTCTTGATAAGCCTGCAAAAATTCTTGCCAAGCAAAATGTTTTTCTGCGGCCTTGCGTGAAATGCGGATGGTTCCATCTTTTTCTCGATTGATAACAATAATTTTGTATACTTCACCAACATTTGGTTTTTCCGAAAATTCAGATTTCGCACAATACCCTTCTTCTTTTTGCCCTAAGTCAAAGACGATATCGTTATCTCCGACGAGAATCACTTTAGCTGAAATAATCTGGTTATCATTTTCTGTTGTTATTTGATTTGGTTCTAGTTCGAGAAGTTTTTCCATTGAAGTATTCTCCTCTTTTGAAAGATCAAAGGGATTATTTGTTACTTTTTCTGTCATTATCTACGAATATGCTTAAACATTTGATTGACAATTTGTTCGGGAGAAAAGTGTTGCGTCTCCAAAGTAATTGCATCGGGTGTTTTCATGAGTTTTCCAATTTTTCGATTTTCATCCTCTTGATCTCTCTTGCCCATTTCGTTATACATTGAATAATATTGCTCTTTATTACTTTTTTTATATAACTGTTTTAATCTTCTTTTGACTCGTACATCTAAAGGTGCCTGTAAGAAGAATTTATAATCTGCATTTGGGAAAACAACCGTGGCAATGTCACGGCCATCAACAACTATGGATTCTTCAAGATCGGCAATTTTTCTCAATATTTTATTAACAGTCTCTCGTGAATGAGGATCATCTGCGATCGGTTTTATGCGCTTAGTCAATTCTTTAGTATTTATCAGATAGTTAACCAATTTTCCAGATAGGTAATTCTCTTGCTTTTTATTATTTATCCTAATATCTAAATCTAGTAATATCTTACCATGTTTTTTTTTATTTTCTTGTAAAAATATATTTTCAAATTCATTTGAATCTTTAGCCAATCCAATAAGCTGCACCCAAGCTAGCGTCAGAGTACGATAGATCGCTCCTGAATCCACATGGCTATACAACAAACGCTTCGCTAACAATTCGGCAACCGTACTCTTCCCACTGCCGGCACCACCATCAATTGCAATGATTACTTTTTTCCCCATATGTAATTACGGGCTTTTCGAGCCTCCAAAAACCAACGTTTCCAAAATTTAGGATTCTCCATTTCCAGATAGTTTAATTGTTCATCTAAATGAATCAATCTCCGAATCAACTTTTGTAAATGAGGTGTAATATATTCTCGATTCGCCAAGATAATATCAGTCCACATCTCTGGATTTGAACCAGCAATTCTAATGAGATCACTAAAGCCACCGCCGGCCAAACCAATGCGCCCGCGCAAAGCACTCTTCAACCGACTGTTCAGCATTGAATCTACACGCCGATAGGCACTGCTGTCAAAAACCCATTTTGTCAGTAAACCAGCTAAAAGATGTGGAATATGACTCAAAACTGCCATAATCTCATCATGGTCTTTCGCTTTTATCGTACATACATCCATTCCCAATGATGACCAGAATTTTCGCAAACGTATCAAATGCATCCTAAGCCCCCTTTGATCTGGGGGAATCAAAAAACATAATTTCTTTACAAAAAGATTCTCTTTATAAAATTTTGAACCAGATTCTTCACCACCACAAAGTGGGTGGGATACAATATACTGCAAACCCTGTGGAAGTACTTTGATAATTGATTTCGAACAGGAACTGAGACTCGTAATCAGAACCGATGTGGGTCCCCTCCCTAATCCTGGCAGAATTTTTCCCAATAGTACCAACTCCACCGTCAGCGGAACCGCAAATATAATTAGATCATAGAAATTCCAATGCTTCCCATCCCCTTCCTCTTTACCAAATAATTCATCTCCCACATAAATCTTGCCAAGGATTCCTAATTTCTTTAGAAATGGGACTTCACTCTGATCTTTTACTAGGCCGTCGATGCGATATTTACCTTTTCTATCATTAATGGCTATAGCAAGTGATGTTCCCATCATACCCATACCAATAATTAAAAATTTCTTATAGCTGTATTTATAGGGTGATTTACGACTGGCAGTTCTCAACCGTTTCAGCTTCTTCTTGACAGTCTGCTTCATTTGCATCATGAGCAATCAGTTGCCATCATTTCTTCGCAATGTAGTTACTCATCGAGGGATATGATCCTAATATTTTAAGTGAATGGGCAAGTGTATAAATCTTGGCAAGAATCGCTTTGATCTTTTTATCTTGCACATGACCCATAAAGTCCACAAAAAAAACATAACTCCCCAAAAATTTTTTATTAATCCTAGACTCTACTTTAGTCAAGTTGATATTCTCATTTGAAAACAATTGGAGAATTTTGGCTAGCTGCCCCGGTTTATCGGGCATAATAAAAGCGATCGAAGTTTTATCATCGTTTGTCATGGGACATTGATTTTTGGCTATTTCAATAAATCGAGTGATATTATGTTGCACATCTTGAATATTTTCTGCTAAGACCTTTAATCCATAAGTATCACTTGCAAAATGAGATGCAATTGCAGCTACATTCTTTGATCTAGACTTGGCAACAATTTGTGCCGCACGAGAAGTGCTCGAAACCTCTATGAGTTCCAAGTTTGCCATCGATAGATTGTTCATTAACCATTGTCTACATTGATCAAAGGCAACCTTTACGGTGTAAATCTTTCTAATTTTCCGCATATCGATTTTGCTCTTAGCAATCAAGCATTGTTTGATGTAAATATATTTCTCCGCGAATATTTTTAGATCCGTTTCGTAGAGTGCATCTAGAGTAAGACCAATACTTCCCTCCACTGTGTTATCAATCGGCACGATGCCAAAAGTAGAATGATGCTCTGAACGGGAAACAGCTTGAAAAACTTGAAGAATACTCATTTGGGGCATCATTTTTACCAGATGACCAAAGCTTTGTCGCACTGCAAGATGAGAGAAAGAAGCTTCCGGTCCCAAATAGTGAACAATCAAACCACCTTCAAAAGATTTTGCCAAAGATGTAATCTCACGATAGATACTCATCAAATCTACGGCTTTGAGAGAGATTGATCTGTTTTCTTCTGCGATTCGACTAGATTGAATTCTTTTTAACTGTTTTTCGATTTTCGCGTATATTTTTTTCTCCCGATCTGGGCGGTAGATAATTCCCTTGGCCTTGGCTTTTACATTACCGATCTCCTTCGCTATTTGAGTTCTTTTTACAATGCCACGGATGATTACTTTATCAATTCTATCAATAATTCGTCGTTTTTTTTCAAGCTGCTCTTCAATGGAACAATTTGAATCTTTCATTTCTTGAACCACCCGAGTTTCTTTATTGTGTTTATCTATTTTTAGCTTAAACATAATCGATTTTCTTTATGATTTTCGGACTCCAGATTCCAAAAAAGGAGTTTCATCGGTCGTTTTATCGATTTCCTCAGTATAGCTCTGATTCCATTCCTTGATTTCTGGCAATGCAGGCAAATCAGCCAAGGAGTTCAATGCAAATACCTGCAAAAAATGACGGGTGGTGCCATAAAGAGTTGGTTTTCCCGGCACCGATTTATAACCATCACTTTTAATCAACTTTCTTTCCATCAGAATGTAGATCATACTCTTACTATTTACCCCGCGAATATCGTTTATTTCTGCCAACGTCATTGGCTGACGATAGCAAATAATCGATAATGTTTCCAATGCTCCAGATGACAGAGATTTACCTCGCTGTATTTTTAAAATTTTCTGTATCTGTTCACTATAAGCTATGTTGGTGACAAACTGATAGCAACCATCTAGTTCTCGTAAGATAATGCCACCGTCTCTTTCTTCGTAATCATCTATCATTTCATCGACAATTTTTCGCACATCTTCTAGTGAAATCTTAGCGATAGCTACTAATTGTCGCATTGAAATCGGTTTTTTACTCACAATGATGAGAGCTTCCAAAAGACCCTTGAGATGCTTCTTTTTCAGTTCTGCTGATTTATTTGTAGTCATTGCAAAGTTATAGAGTTGCTTTTCATTTTTTTTCACGCATTCATTTTCGAGTTTCAATGAATATCGGTTTATTAAATTTCTCTTGATGAATAAATATTTTTCCGATTCGAGTCAATTCTAATAATCCCAGAAAGAGCGCAACAATAGCAATTCTGCTCTGTCGTTCATAAGTAGTAAGGCATTCCAAAAATTCTATTTTTTTGTGACAACGATCTAATATTCGTAACACATCCTCCATCTTGCCCTGAACGGTGTACTGCTCTGCTTCAAACTTCATGAGGTCTGGTAAATTCATTTTTCTTTGAGAAGTCTGGTGTACTTTAAGATAGGCAGCCACTAAGCCTTCAAGTTCTAGCATTTCACTCCCAGTGGATTCAGAGATACTCATCTGCGGAACTAAAACACCGTGACCGAGGCTTTCCTGCGAGCGCAAAAAAATCGTTTGTTTTTGGTAAAGACGATACTCCAAAAGTTTTTCAATTATTTCTTTTGGTAGAGTAATTACGTCATCCTCCAAAATAGTTGGAGATGTTGGTAGAAGAGCCAGACTCTTCGCCTGTAATAATCGAGAAGCCAAAGCAATGAATTCGGATAATATTCGTACATTGTCAATTTGATAGATTTGCAGGAAATTAATAAAATCATCGGTAATTTTTATCAGCGATACCTTAAAAATATCAACTTGCTGACGTTTAATCAATTCCCAAAGGACAGCTAACGGCCCCCGTTCAATGTCACCATTCACATTGGCCCAGCTGATCAAAAAATGACCATTACTCTTTGACATCAGCAATTTTCCGTGACGATTATATCTATATGCATATCGTATTGTTGCTTGGGAAAGTCTAAAAGTGAAAGAGCCCGCGGAAGAATTGCCATACTAGTAAAGGAACTTTTGTTCAAGAATAAACCTTGAACATAGCGGTCGTAGTAACCTTGTCCCCGCCCCAAACGAAAACCATCGCTCGTCAATCCCAAAACAGGTACAAGGATTAAATCAGTATCGACATTTAATGGGAGTTTTACTGGTACACTATCTTCACTTGGCTCAAAAAATCCTAAGGGATGACGATGGAGAGTATACTCCTTCTTATCCTGTGAAGCTAGATCACTCAAGTACACTCTGGAAAAAACCATATCGCGATCAGCTTGATCAATGATTCTTGGCAGATATATCTGCCAGTTTGGTTGGATCTGATGCAACATCTGGATGATTGAATATTCATCGGATAATGGATAACTCACTAAACAGCGGATTATCTTTGTTTTTATTTTATGGATTTCTTTTTTAACTGCATCGTCTAATTTTTTTATTTTCGGATCACGTAAGAAGTCAGACCAATAACGCTTGCAATAGATCCGGGCTTCTCTCTTATTTTTGAATTTCACGCAAATTCCTTTGTTTTAATTGTAAACGATCAGTGCGAATAAGATCCCATTGCCAAAAGCTCACGTATAAATAAATCAATGCGTTTGCAACAATAAACCAGCCATTCATACTTCGATAGAAAATCCAGCCGCTTATCTGCAAGGCTATTAAACTCTGTGAAAAAAAATAAAAAAACAAGCGCTTGCTGTGGACTAATTGAACACGTATCTCTTGTGGAATATATTTTTCCAATAAGTAGACCGCTGGAATCAATAAAGATAAATTCAGTACCGACTGCAAGTAATAGTTGATCCAACTAGGATGCAAAAATGATGGAATATCTGTAAAGCTAGCGCTCTTGCCAAAAATACTACCAAAAATGAGTAAAGCACATAAAACAAACCAAGCGACCATCAGGCTAATGAGATTGCCAACGACAGTAATTGATGATTGATCATCCGCTAAAGGCAGAAGAGTTTCGCTCTGTTTCCTGAGTATATGGGAAAATGGTAAAAATTCTCGTTTTTCGTAATTTTCCTTATTTGTGAGAATACTGTACCAATGGAAGCCTATCAGCGAAAGAGCATTAAGAAAAATAAAAAAACCAAAGTAACTAATATAGAACACGTAATTTACTTTTGATGAAGTCGCAAAAATTTTTCAAAACTCTCGCGAGCATGAAACGAAGACCTCACTAATGGCCCAGATTCAACGTAGCCAATTCCCTCTCCTAAAGAAAATTCTTTTAATTCTGCAAATACCTGATCTGAAATATATGCTCTCAGAGCAGCATGTTGGTTGCTCGGCCTAAGATACTGACCAATTGTTAGAATCTGGACACCTACCTTGAGCAAGTCTTTGATCACTGCTTTAACTTCATCGATGGTTTCTCCCAAACCCAAAATAATCCCACTCTTTGTAAGAAATCCTTGCTGGTGGCTGAGTTCAAGAACCTTCAATGAATGAGAATAATTACTCTGCGGGCAAATGCTCCGATAGAGCGAGGGAACGGTCTCAACATTATGATTGATCACCAATGGAGCCGCCTGCCAAATATAGATGAGGTTTTCAATTCGTCCCTTGAAATCGGGAATCAAAGCTTCGATTTTAGTTCCCCTATTTAATTTTTGCACTGAACGAATACAAGCCGCAAAATGAGTACTCCCACAATCTGGAAGATCGTCTCGGTCGACTGAAGTGATCACTACATATTTCAATCCCAGTTTATCGACACTGCGTGCCAATTCCAGAGGTTCATTCTCATCCAAAGGATTTGGACGAGCAGTGCTAATATGACAAAAACCACAGCGGCGGGTACAGTTTGTGCCCATAATTAAGTAGGTTGCGGTCCCCTGCGACCAGCAGTGTCCCAAATTCGGACATGCAGCCTCTTCGCAAACAGTTGCAAGTTTAGTCTCTTTTAAGTTCTTGCGAACTCGACTAATCTCCGGTGCCGGTTGATCGACTCGGTGATACGCAAACGGCAGAGGCCGTTTAGGTTGCAGAGATTTTGATATCATAAGATCCATCTAACTGTGTTTAATTTTTTGCCAAGTATAACCGCTTAATCATGGCCGCTCACGGTTTGCTTACTGGTCTGTTTGAGTGCTTGTTCTAAAGCATTCCAACACAAGGTCGCACATTTTACGCGAATTGGAAAATGTGAGACTCCGCGCAACGCCTCTAACTCCTCGTATTCTCCTGTAAATTTTTTCTGATTATTAGAATTCTTGATAAACATCCCTTTGAAGTTGTGAATCAATTCGTTTATCTCTTCAATCGATTTATTTGCAATTGACTGTCCCATCAAAGAGCATGACGCTTGGCAAATAGAACAACCACTACATATAGCCGACACATCAGCCACTCGCCTGTCCACGAGGTACAACTGCACCGTCAATTCATCCCCACAACTCCTGTTGATGGCATTCTCTTCAACTGTGATTTTTTTTAAGATTTCTTGATGCATGGGAAATCGAGCGTGTTCCAAGATAATTTCTTTGTATAATTCTTCTATTAGGCTCATCTTTTGAATCGCCCCTGTCGTTTGCTCTCGCTATAGCGTCTCTTTTGCCAGAGATAGTCCATGCGAAAGAAGACTCAAATCAGGAGTCTTATCCGCTATTTTATTGTATGATGAAAAATCTTGTTCACTTTGTCAAGCCCTTTTACTAGCATATCGACATCTTCTGGACCATTATAGATGTAAAAGCTTGCGCGCACCGTGCCCTTTAGATCATTTTTCTTCATCCATGGCTCACAGCAATGATGACCCGCCCGCACAGCAATTCCGTCAGCTTCGAGAATACTGGCAACATCGTGTGGATGAACATTGTCCACATTAAACGCAACAATCCCTGCTGCTGTCTTTCCTTCATTTGGATAGACGTTCACATTTCCTACTTTTTGTAAGCGCTCCCTTGCTTCTGTAACTAAATGGTTCTCGTGCTCAGCAATTTTGGAAAAATCCAATTTCTCTAAATAACGGATGGCCTCTTGAAA
The DNA here is from genome assembly GCA_965207725.1 of Leptonemataceae bacterium. Lineage (GTDB taxonomy): Bacteria > Spirochaetota > Leptospiria > Leptospirales > Leptonemataceae. Next base: position 169,664 of record OZ242290.1, read on the forward strand.
TGCGATGACCGCCGCAATTGCTGGAGTACCTGCCTCAAATTTGTGAGGTGCCTCCGCTGGTTTATAGCTATCTTTGCTCACGCTGAGAATCATACCGCCACCGGTCAAAAAAGGATCCATCTGGGCAAAGAATGATTTTCGTCCAATCAAAAAACCAAGGCCGGTAGGTCCCAACATTTTGTGTGAGCTAAAAGCAAAAAAATCAGGATCATAGCTGCGAAAATCTGGCAATTCATGAGGCACTCCTTGCGCACCATCAATCACTGTGACTACACCGTGTTTTTTAGCTTCTGTGACAATTTCTTCGATTGGCTGACGATTTCCCTGAGCGTTACTCACGTGTTGCAAAGCCAATAATTTTATTTTGCCATCAGAGAAAATCTTGGCGAGATTATTGATCTGATAGAAACCATCAGCTGATAAATTCAAAAAACGTAAGCGAGCATTTTTTCTTTGAGCTACTACTTGCCAAGGTAATAGATTGGAGTGATGCTCAATTTCGGAAGTTAAAATCTCATCGCCTGCTTGGACAATTTCCATAGCCAGCGTCTGGGCGACTAAATTTATACTTTCGGTGGTATTCCTCGTATAGACCAGACAATGTGTTTGCGGAATCTTTAAAAATTTCTGCAAGTTTTCGCGGGTCGTTTCGTATTGTTCTGTCGCCTCATTGCTCAATCGATAGGCCCCACGATGGATATTTGCATTTTGTTTGGTATAGTACCTACACAATGCATCAATTACTGATTGAGGTTTTTGCGAGCTGGCGGCATTGTCCAAATAGATCAAATCCTTACCGTTCATCGGATAAGTAAATATTGGGAAATCCTTCTTAATTTCCTGATAATCTAACATCAACTCAAAGTAATTTCTAACAGGGCTTCCCCATCGGAATTTTTTGTAACCGTCACTGGATAGGTTTCGAGCGGTTCGGTTGCTGGCATTCGTAAACAAGTGCCGTCTCGAATATCAAATTGTGCACCGTGACGGCAACACTCAATAGTGTAACCTGACAACGTACCATCATGGAGTGGGAAGTCATCATGAGTACACTTATCCTCCATTGCAAAAAAATTGTTTTCTTTTCTAATAATAAGAATTCTGCCGTGCCGAGTAATGATACTTTTCAAGCCTCCCTCTTGAACTTCATCTGCTCTGCAGGTAATTTTCATTTTGTCTATCATGTAACTGATTGCTTAGAAAACTTGCTTATGGTCGGGCATCAACTGTAGCAAGACCGCCAATTTTATTGCGAAATAGATTCATAATTTCAGTGTGCCTTCCTACTAATGGGAACTCTTCAATAATTGCATTCAAAAATCCCTCTACCATCAGATAGTAGGCTTGTTCTCTCGTTAATCCCCGAGACATTAAATAAAAAAGAGCTTCTTCACTTAACTGCCCTACCGTTGCCCCATGATCACAACTGACATCATCAGAAGCAATAATCAATCGAGGCATCGATTCAGCCCTCGCCTCCCGATCTAATAAAATATTATGATTGGTCTGCAATGAACGAACTTTCTTAAATCCTTGAGGAATATTGAGATTGCCATTGAATACCGAGTGGGCACGATCACGTAAAACCATTTTGTAAATCAAAATGCTCGAAACATTACTAGCTTTATTCTCAACCAGTACTTCAAAATCATGAAACTCTCTACCGCTATGAACCCCAGCTCCCAAGCAACGAAAATCAGAGAAACGACCATTGCAATTGACATTTATATAAGATTTCCCAACAAATCCACCAACATGAGCATAGCAGGCCTTGATTTGTGATTTTTCTTCCATATTAAACTGGAAACGCTGCATATAGTACATATCATGGTTATAGTTTCTCACACAAAGATAATCAACCTTTGCTCTTTGTTGGCAACTGATTGAGCTATAGGTGTTATAATAAAACACTTTTTCTTGCTGTGAATTCAAATGAGAGCTGCCATTTTTAGGGTAAAAGTCTACCTCAGTGAATTCCTCAGTAATCTCACATTGGACACCTTCTTCTACTAAGACATAAACACGAGCCATGTACACTTCACCTTTGATGCGCTGATGGCGAAAAGTCACACCGAGAGTCGTATCTTTGCTTTTTGTATCGTTAACAACGACGAAATAGTTCTCTCTTGACTTGAGTAAATTCTGTAGCAAGAATAAGTCTTGTTCATTGGTTGCAGATTGCTCTTGGCTGCGAATCTGCTGATTAAGAAAACTTTGGTATTGAGCAGGAATATCACTCAAATCATTACCGTTGGTCAAAGGAAATATTGTGAGTGCGTCGGCTTCACTCGCTTTTATTGTTAATTTGCTTTGAGCCGCAGCAAAATCGTAGCCTTTGAGATCAAGACCATCAAGCGGCACTTTGCGCCAGATCTCTGATTCTCGAGAGGGGACATCAAGCCTTGAAGCTAAAGCTTCAAGCTTCTCTTTCTCGATGATCGCTTCCACCTAGCCACGAACCCACTCGTATCCATGTTCTTCTAACTTCTGGGCGAGGGCAGCATCACCACTTTCAGCAATCTTACCATCTAAAAAGACATGAACATGATCCACAGTTAGCTGCGTGAGCAATCGTTGATAATGAGTAATTACTAACGTTGCTCTTTGATCTGATCGTTGTTTTTCGATATTTTCGGCGATAAGTCTCATCGCATCAATATCTAAACCAGAATCAATTTCATCTAAGACAATCAGTTTAGGCTCGAGCAAATTCATTTGCAAAATTTCATTTTTCTTTTTTTCGCCACCAGAGAAACCATCGTTGACGTAACGAACAATAAACTCTGGATTGATTTCCAAACTCTCCATTTCTTTATTCAAAATAGAGCGAAATTCTTTTATCGAATAATCTTTCTCTGCATTTTTTAACATATTTCTCAAGAAATTACTCACGGTTACACCGGGAATTGCTGTGGGATATTGAAATGATAAAAATAACCCCATTCGTGCACGCTCATCAGGCGGCATTTCAATGATGGATTTTCCGCGAAATATAATGTCACCGCCAATCAGATTATACTGCGGATGACCCATTAAAACATAGGCCAACGTACTCTTACCAGAACCATTGGGCCCCATAATAACATGGACCTCACCTTCATTAATCGTGAGGTTGACCCCTCTGAGAATGCTACTTTCCTTAGTGAGTTCACCACTCTCCTCATTTTCACCACCTACACTTACCTGTAGGTCTTTTATTTCCAATAATGGTTGGGTCATGCGTGTACGCGTCGTGCCTTGGTCGTACTCGATTCTTCTTCGTCGATAGCCTTGCCATCCTCTAAAATCATGCGGATCAAACGATTCATTTCTACTGAATATTCTACATCAAGATTACGCACCACTCCTTCGCAAAATCCATTCACAATCAAGAGCTTGGCTTCATCTTGAGAAAAGCCACGCGACTGCAAATAAAACAACATATCTTCATCTACTTTGGACACCGTGGCTTCATAATTAAGGTGACCATTTTTCCCACTAACATCGTTGTATGGATAAGCATGACATTCAGATCGATCATCCATCATCAAGCCATCGCATTGAATATGGCTATAGGCATTATCCGCAAATTTACCAAATTTCACTAAGCCACGGTATGAGTTGGTTCCGCCGTCGAGTGAAATTCCTTTGGCTAAAATATTGCTTCTGGTATTTTTACCGTGATGATAGATTTTTGCGCCGGTATCCTGAATCTGGCCGTTGGCAGCAAAGGCAAGAGAAAGAATATCTCCAGTGGAATGATCTCCTTTCAAAATAATTCCCGGATATTTAATTGTTTGTGCACCGACATTCACATCGGTCCAAGTAATATGAGCTTTGGTATCACAGACCCCACGCTTGACCGTCCAGTTATATACATTTTTTTTCCAATTTTGAATGGTTGTATAATGAATCCGCCCATTTTTTTTTGCGATTAACTCTACAACCGCAGCATGAAAATTTGTTCCGGTATCTTGCACCGAAGAACAACCTTCACTATAGACAACTTCCGCCCCTTCATCTGCAATCAATAATGTCCTCTCATATTGGCCAGAACTAGCTGCGCTCACTTTAAAGTAAGCTTGCAATGGCATTGGAGTTCTTACCCCTTTAGGAACGTAGGCGAAGGAACCACCGCTAAAAACAGCACTGTTAAGGGCCGCAAATTTATTATCATCGGCAGTCACTACAGTACCTAGATATTCACGAACAATATCGGGGTATTCACGTATTGCGGTATCGATATCACAAAATAAAATTCCCAAATCTGTGAGCTCTTTTTTTAAGTTAGCATAGACTGTTTCTGAATCATTCATTGCCTCTAGTCCAGCTAGATGACGACGTTCGTGCTCAGGAATGCCAAGCTTTTCAAAACTACGTAGTACTTCGGGGTCGACTTCATCCCAAGAAGTCTTTTTTTGGGCATTTGCTCCTACATAATGGATATAATCTTCTAAATCTACCTTAAATTGTGGAATAAAACCCCAAGTGGGCATTTGCTTTGTCTGAAATAGGGAAAGTCCTTTTAAGCGAAACTCTGTAACCCATCCCGGTTCATTTTTGATATGCGAAATCGATTCAACAACTCTCTTACTGATTCCCTTGGGAAACGCATCAGCTCTATAATATCCATTGGAATTACCATGCCCATTAAGATTATTCGCTGAATTTTTCTCTACACTGTCCATAGTCATACCTCCGCAATCTTACAAACCACTGTTTCATTTATGACTAAATTGTCAACTATATTGAGTGGCTATTAGAATATTTCCAAAGAAAGTAGAAACGTACATCCAACTAAATGGTAAAATCTGTCGCTCATGGGCGATGCGGACCGCAAATTTGTTCAATGGTTTAAAAAAATCCGCACCAATAATCAAATGGCTAGAGAAAAGTAAATGACATCACGATCACAACAGTAATCTTATACTTATGGAAGTGACTATCAATGAATTAGAAAAAGAAGATTACGGACAATGGCTACCACTTTGGCAGGATTATCTCATTTTTTATCAGGAAAAGTTACCAGATGAGATCACTCAACTAACGTGGCAAAGACTCTTAAACCAAGACTATCCATACTTTGGGCTCGTTGCTCGAGACAAAGACAAGGTTACCTCATTTATTCACTTTACCTATCATCCATCTTCGTGGAGTAAAAATGACCATTGCTACATTGAAGACTTGTTTGTCTCTCCTGAATATCGGCGACAGCAACTGGCTAGAAAATTAATGGCAGCAGTCTATGTTATCGCTCAAAAGCATGGTTCAGATAAAATCCATTGGATAACCCAAGAAAGCAATAAGGCAGGTCAGAAACTCTACTCACAAATTGCACAAAAAGTAGACTATGTGCGCTTTGAACACGATTTGCATTAACGAGGTGGAAATTTCTGCTGGCGAATCTCGCGACAGTACTGATTCACCGCATGGTAAATATCCTCATTTAAGTTCAGATAGCGCTTGACAAAACTTTTCTTACTTTCCTTTGGCGGGAAACCAAGCATATCGTGTAACACTAAGATTTGACCACTGGTATGTTGTCCTGCGCCGATGCCAATAGTAGGAATTGTCAAAGACGTGTCTATTTCTTGCGCTAGCCGCGCGGGGATCATTTCTAAGACAAGAGCAAAACAGCCGACATCCTCTAGACCTTGCGCATAAGCTTTTAATTGCTCTTGCTGCGGCTGCTCCTTCCCTTGCATTTGATATTTACCCATGGTTAAAAAATTCTGTGGCTCTAAACCCAGATGCCCCATTACCGGAATTCCAGCTTTGACAACTGCCTCTATATTTTTTAGCATCGGGCCTTCAATTTTTACGGCATTGCAGCCACCCTCTTGTACCAAACGCATCGCAGTTTCCAAACAGATTTGCTGATTTATTTTTGCACTCATAAACGGAAGATCACTTATGATAAAATGTTCTGGCAATGCCTTACGGACCGCTTGGGTATGATAAACGACATGCTCGACCTTTACTTTAACGGTCGTCGGCTCACCGCACACCACATTTCCTAGAGAATCGCCGACTAAGAGCGCAGAAAGATCGGTTTTTCCTAAAATTTTGGCAAAACTATAATCGTAGCAAGTTAACAAACATAAAGGTTCATGGGTTTTTTTTGCATCAATGAAGTCTTGAGGTGATTTAATCATTCAAGCGTCGGAACTGTCTCGATAAACGATGGAATTTTGGACAAGCTTGCATAGCGTTGAGACAAATGAGCATTTTCGTGCCAAGATATTTTGGGTAAGCGAAAATCCAAATACCCCAACACACAAGCAAGAGCAACATCGGCAATTGAATTCCAAGTTGCTAGCGGTTCTTGAAATTCGGGGAAACTATCTAAGTATCGCAGTGTATCTAAAATTTTACTGGTTTGCCAGTCCTTCCATTTTTGCGGAATCACGGTATCAACCTCAGTTTCAAGAACTTTGTCCATCATTGTCAGTGCGGTCGCTGCGTCGATCAAACCCTCGACTAGGAGCGCAACATTCAAAATCCGATAGCGTTGCTTCTTATTTTGCCCATAAAATCGTGATTCCAAATAAGTCTCATCAAAATATCGACAAATGGCCTTGGAATCCAGCAGGACATCTCCTGAATCTAACTTTAATATTGGGATTTTATTAAGCGGATTGAATTCAGAAATCTGATTTTTTTTTCCCCATGGACTGATAAGTAGCGTTTCGCATGGAATACTACCCTCAATGAGAAGAATTCTTGCTTTCCTTACATAAGGGCTCGTTTTGGATATGAATAATTCCATAATAGAATTTTTAGACTATTCTAATTTTTGTAAAGTTTTATTTAAGGAAGAAGAAGATTATGACTATGATAGATTCTCAAATAAAAATAATAGAAAACAGAATATCAATCATTTTACCCACTTATAACGAAAGAGACAATATTTGGATTTTGATTCCAGCAATAAGCAAAACTCTCAAATCTTATCCATCAGAAATCATTGTTGTAGATGATAATAGCGACGATGACACCTATCGTGTTGCAAAAAAAATTGCCAAGAAAATAGACCACGTGCATGTAATTTTGCGCACAAAAGAAAAGGGATTATCCAGTGCCGTCCTCCATGGCATGCGTTTTTGCCAAGGTGAATATATAGTAGTAATGGATGCCGATCTGCAACACGATGAAAAATATATTCCGCCCATGATCCAGACGATCAAAGCCAGTAATGCAGATATTTGTGTCGGATCGCGCAGTGTTGCGGGTGGTAGCTATGGTGCATTTAGCATCTGGAGAATTATCATTAGTCGTATTGCTACTGGTCTTGCAAATGTTTTTTTACCGTTTGGGCTCAAAGATCCGATGAGTGGTTTTTTTATTATTCGAGCGTCTCACTATAGAAGAATAAAAACTAAAATTAGGCCAATCGGATTTAAAATTCTGTTGGATATTTTGGCGGCGGAAGGCAAGACCAAGATAATCGAGTACCCGATCATTTTTCGTAATCGACGGCATGGCAAAACTAAGATTGGACTCAGGATTATATTATTTTTTTTATACGCCTTGATTCATTATTGGCTCTTAAACACTCAGCGTAAGGTACGATCTAGATAACTGCGAATTTGCCAAGAAATATCCCCAGCACCCAAGGTCAAGAGGATATCGTTTTCCCTTAAATGTGACAGGCAATCAGCGACTGTTTCTTGCAGCCAAACTCCTTGCGGAGCTGATCCCCATCCTTGGTTTCTGAGGTTTTCCATTGCCTTGCTTATGATTTTCGCAGTAACCAACGGATTCTCATGTATTTCGCTGGCGGCATAAATGGGCAAGATATAGACATAGTTCGCCTTCATCAATGCACGAGCAAACTGCAAATAGTACTGCTGAGTGCGGCTGTAACGATGAGGCTGAAAGATCACATGAATTGATGAGGATTTGTCCTTATTTTTTTTAAACAAAACAAGATTTTTCCGGACTGCATTAATTATGGATTCAATCGCAGTCGGATGGTGTGCATAGTCATCAAAACAAGAACAACCATCAATTTCCCCCAAATAGTCCATCCGCCGCTTGATGCCCGGATATGTATTAAGAATAGACACCAGTTGCGCGATGGAATAATCGAGTTGATACCTTTCCTGTAATAAAAATTGAACGATGGTCATTGCCATCCACGCATTCTGGAGCATCGGCGCTCCCAAGATGCTCAGATTCTGAATCACGTTTACGGAAGATGGATCGTTTACCAGAGAATCTGATTCTTTTAGATACTGGTGCCCATCTTTTTCTTTTAGCTGCATGATTTGCAGATAAACCTTTTTTTCATCGGAATTTTCCTTGATTATTTTCGTCAGTTTTCTTTTGATATCGCGATTCTTCTCACTCTCATCTTCGATAAAATTGGCAAGGATCAGATTCGTCGTGGTGTTATTCTGCATGAGCTTTACAAAAATCTCAAATACAGATTCATCATTTAAATTAAGTAGAAGTATTTTTGCCTTTTGTGCAAAAGTATAAAAAGCACGGTAATAATCAGCCGAGGATCGGTAAAAGCTGAGATGATCTTGGTCGATGTTTAATATGATGCGAATATTTGCTTCACTCAATAAGTAGGAACCATCAGACTCATCGGTCTCATAGACACCAATTCTCCCAAGTGCTTGCCCATTGTAGAATCCCTGCTGATTTTTGTCTTTCATCTGGGCACCAAAGATCGAATACGGACGTAAAAACCCCTGACTTTTTTCTTGAGCAAGGGTTTGTAACAGCCAAGTAATCATCGCAGTACTGGAACTTTTACCGTGTGTACCAGCGACTGCGATCTGATCTAATAAATGCAACGACGATTTACCACCAATCGGAAAATTATTGAGACAAAGATTCAAAAACTCCATGCGATGGAGCAACTGGATAGTCTGGTATTGCTTTTTTGCCCATTGATATTCTAAATCATCTGGCGGAATCGCCGAAGAATAGACCACAATACTCGCTCGTTCAATCATTTCCTTCGCGTGATCGAAGTTTTTTGTGAGACAGATTTGTCGGCTGTGATAGTATTCCTGATCAATTACCGATATTTTTTTATCTGACCCAGCAACTTGCAGGCCTTGTGCCTGGGCGGCCAACGCTAATGGACGCATACCCGAGCCATTTATACCGAGAAAATAGATCAATTTACACAAGATTCTATTAATGCGGTCAGCGAGTCAAATGCTGATCACGTTCTAAGATATCACAGATGATTTTTGCCGCATTCGGTTTACTCAATTCCCTCGCTGCCCGTGAAAGTTGTTGTAGTCGCTCGGGATGAGCAAGCAATAACGATAGCTTTTTTATGAGTAATGTAGGGTTGTCATCGACGACTCCAATAACCTCTGCCGCACCATTTTTTTGCAAAGTGGCAGCATTTGCTTGCTGGTGGAGATCCGCCGATTGGGGCAAAGGAATTATAATCATCGGCAATGCAAAAAGTAAAGCTTCACTAAGAACGCCTGCCCCCCCACGGCAAACCAAAATATCTGCCTGCATATAGTATTTTTCTATTGTGCTGGTATAATCAAAGAGGGTAATCTGATATTCTTTTCCCAATTCTTGGCCCTGAGTTTCCATCCATTCTAGGTGCTGGCCACACTGTAAAACCCAATGAAGCCTTTGGAAAGATTCCTGCTGAGAATCTTTCTTTGCTGATATCCGTCGCATCAATTCGAGGACTAATGTTAATATTTGTAAAGATCCTTGACTGCCACCAAGAACCAACATGCTACTTGCTTGCTTGATCTCTTTTTTTTGCCAATGGGCAGCCTTTTCAAGAATCGTTGCACGCATGGGATTTCCAGTAATAGTTATTTTACGATTCTTAAGCGCTGTGCCCCGAATTGGGAAGTTCACCAAAATTCTTTTTGCAAAGCGAGACATGAGCTTACTCACTAAACCTGGGATAGCATTTTGCTCACATAAATAAATGGGAACTCGTGCAAGTATTGCGACCAGTAGAGCGGGGAAGCTAGCATAGCTGCCAAAACCGAGTAAACAATGAGGTTTTTCTCTGTGAAAAATTTGGAACGCTTGTTTCATTGCCCTGAGTAAATGATAGATAAAAATTGGAATTTGGAGCAGAGAATGCGGACGCAACGGGCTATCGTAGAATAGAATTTTGAAGGACTGACCCTTGAAATCAGCAAGGTCTCTATTGCGTTCAATCGTTAAAAATACAATGTTTGCTTGGCTAGAAAACTTTTTTTGCAATTCCTGTGCTAGGGCAACTCCGGGTAAAACATGCCCGCCAGTTCCACCAGCCACGATCAAGAAACTATGCGGTGCGTCCATAGGGTTGTATTTGTGAGAATCGGCTCATATTAAACAAGAGCCCCATAATGATCAATGAGGACACCAAGCTGGAGCCGCCAAAACTAAAAAATGGCAGACTGATCCCCGTTGTGGGCAAAATGCCAATTGTCATTAACATATTGATCAGACTCTGTATCATGAAAATGGCAAAAATTCCCGAGGAAAAAAGATAGATAAAACCATCATCTACTTGATTGAGCAAGCGAAAAATTTTCCATACGAAAATTAGATAACAGCCGAGTAAAACGATAATGCCAAATAAACCAAAATTCTCGGCAAAGAGTGGCAAAACAAAGTCGGTATGACCAAACGTTAAATATCGATGGGCAAAGCCGGTCGATAGATCTTTGCCAAAAAAACCACTATTCTTATACGCAAGGTAAGAAGTCACCAATTGATAGCCACCTTCATACCGATATCGAAAAGGATCAAGCCAAACCGAGATACGAGTAAAGCGATAACTCGAAAAGACCACCAGCAGGAGGAGAACCGGAGTAAACACGCTACTCATGGCGAACATTCGCCACAGGGAAAATCCACTCACATAGAGAATCGCCAAACAGCTCATTAACATGCAAAACATCGTCCCATACTGCGGTTCTAAAACAATGAGTAAGAGCATTGTACTAATCATCACACCAGGACCGAGTAACTGTCGCATCGCAAAACTATTCGGATAACGGTGCAATTTAATCACCGAAGCCGATAGATAATTGATCAGACTAATTTTCGCAAATTCTGACGGCTGAATAGAAAGAAAACCCAAGTTTAACCAGCGACTAAAATCACCCTGCGATGTTTGTACGTTACGACCGATACCTGGAACAAATACCAGAACCAATAAAAATAAACTGATGAGAAATAAGATAGTGGCGTGACGATACAACCATTCAAAGGAAATGGAAGCTGCAAAGACAAAAGCCACGAGACCTAGACATAGTGCAATGGACTGTTTTTTTATATAGTAGTTTGGGTCATCATGGATTTTGATTCCAACGACTGAAGAAATCGGAAACAAAACTGTAAACCCGCAAAATAAAAAGATGAAGATAATAATCAACAGTACCAAGTCTCTGCCCTGCGAGTCTCGCCTTTGATGAATAAAGGAAAAAAAAGTATTTGGTAAATCTTTCATAAGTATTTTTCTACCAAACCACAGAAATGCTCGCCTCTATCTTCATAATTGAGATATGCGTCGTACGAAGCACAAGCGGGACTCAATAAGATAGCAATTCTTTGTTGAGCAGTTTTTTTTGCCTCAAGAAAGGCTGCTTGAACCGCCAAAGAAAAAGCTTGCGACAAATCTGCAAACGATTGCGTCATCTCTAATTCGCGGGCAATTCTTTGACCTGATTCACCAAATGGATAGATTTGGACATTTTTCTGCCTCAACACGATAAAGTTCATACCCTTGGCAATACCACCAACCAACAGATGAATTTTTATTCCTGATGGTGAATGAATATCAGACAAGAGGAGTGAATGTAAGGCAGCTTTGGTGGCCTGAACAGTGGTGGCTTTACTATCGTTGTAAAAACAAACATTTGGTAACTTCCGCGAGTTTCCCACAAACTGTAAACGATGCTTCAGTGTTTGAAAGCTGCTGATTTTTTTAACAACCTCTGGGATAGAAATTTCACGTGCCAAAATATCCAAAACATGGGCCACTGCAGTTAAAGCAAATTGGAGGTTGTATAGGTTGTGGCACCCCACTAGTGAAAAAGAGGGATTCTTTTGATTGGCAAAGATTTTTTCCTGCCCCCGAAAAGTAATATCCTGCAGATTTTTTGGGCGGTCAATAGCAAGTATCTGTGATTTCGCTTGTTTGAGTAAGAATTTTGTCTGCACAGATTCTAACATCGAATGATCAATTAATAGTTTATCTTGGGCAGTCTGAAATTTAAATATACGAAATTTTGTCTGAATGTAATCTACAAAAGTATCGTAGCGATCGGTATGATCTTCTGCGATATTGAGAATCATTGCTATATTTGGCTGAAAAGACTCTAGCCATTCCAGCTGAAAAGATGAACACTCGATGATGAGAACCTCCGGTCTCTTACTTTCTTCCAGCAAAATGTCAGAGACGGGAAGCCCAAGGTTGCCGCATGCCTTAGCATGCACCAAGTTTGCCAGCAGGTGTTCTATCAACCTGGTGGTCGTCGATTTACCATCGGTACCGGTGACTGCAATGGTAATCGGTTTTTCTTGCCACAATTGATCCATCAATTGTAAAGAAAACTCCAGCTCTCCTTGCAACGGAATTTTTAACTCTCGGGCAGCCTGAAAAATTGGTAAATCAAAGGGAATGCCAGAGCTAGCTAGCAAAATATCTACTTTTTGGTTCTTGAGTAACGAACGATCTTGCTTTTCAGTAGTCCAAATCAAACGATCCCGAAAAAGAAGATTTTCTGCGAGGAACCGATCAATGGCTACTGGTGGTTTTTTGAGATCAGCAGCAATAACAAACGCATCTAATTTGAGACAGAGTTTTACCAGTGATATTCCAGAAACACCACCTGCCCCACAAATACAAATCCGCTTCTTTGCTAATTTTTTCATTCAGCAAATCTGAAAAGGAATCAACAAAAACAATGGCTCATCATCATGTCATGGATTCAAAAAGAAGCAATAAGATTAGACGAGCTTATCATATTTGGCAATGTTATAAATAATTGCTGCTTCCGAGCGAGATATTTTAAGAATTTGACTGATGGAATAAATTTGTACTTTGCGATTAGGATATTGTGTCATCGCATATCGAGCAATTACATGAATGCTACCTGGATACTGACTTCCTCTTTCCAACGCATTTCTTGCCTTTCTTTCTGATAAACGAAGACCATGGCGATATGCCTGTATAACAAAAGCTCGCATTGTCTTTTTGCTTCTTAAATTTTCTATCAATCCCGTTTCCATTTTTTTATACAATTCATTTGCACGCCCAGAGCCCGTTTGAACGGCAATGGTTGCAATCAGACGACTGACATAATTTCGAGAATAAACTCCCTTTTTTCTTTTGCCTCGCTTTTTTTTGATGACTGGAGGTGGAGCAGTTGCAAATCTATTTTTGACAATACTTGCGACTGCTTTTCCTTCTTTATTTTGATCGTTTCTTATAAAATAATCGTAAGCAACCCTGACACACTGCGGGAGACGAGTTTTATATTCTTGTAGAGTACGGATAAGAACCACGTCTGCCTCACTTTGAAATGGATTATTCTTAACCGTAGTTAACGCGGTTAAACAAGGATGGCATACCACATATTCATAGGAAATACATTTTTCGGTCAAAAATTCATGAGACTTGCTATATTTCATGTCTGCCAAAGCGCGATAACTTTCATAGGTATTTTCTTCAAGCCTGATGTACGATATCAATAGCGGAATTGCCGGTAAAAATTGAGCCTTGCCTATATATTTAATAGGCCCTTCCCTAGACATTTCTGGATATTTATCGATAGCTTCTGCTAAAATCGCCTCCGCACCGACATAGCCTTTACTAATAAAGATTTTCGCAACTTTATCTCGAGTCTTGATACTCATGGTATCTTCCTCACGCAGTGAACGAATTAAAAATTTGATCGCAGTTTTTGACTTGCTTACAACAACTGCATCAATGGCAGCATTTTGTTCTTCAATACTATAATTTTTATAACGGCGATCAATCTTTTTAATTGCTCTGTCGCTTTTTCTTTGATCGGTGGAAGCGATAATCGTCTTCAATTTTTCTATTTCTTTTAATTTACGACTTTGTGCGACTAAGACACTAAAAGCAATTACAAAAAAAATGAAGAAGAACGAGAGAGTTTTTTTATTCTTATTCGTGGTCATCTTTGATAATATGTGCCCGATCAGAAATATCCTTTTCTTGTCCCGACTGGCTATTTTCGTTGTATTGGGCAAAGGGATAGGGTCCTCTCCTTGTTGTCTGAGGAGATTTTCTAGATTTCCTTTGACTGAGGTTGAAAAATATTCGCACCATCCCAGTGATCATCACAATGAATACAAATAAAAAAAGAAAAAAGAAGCCTAAGAGAATCAAACGAAACATAAGAGACAGTTTCCATCGTCAATCATGATCTCTATTTTGCAAGCGTAAAAGTTCTTTGTCTACTTGGATTCTTAAAAATTCTTGCCGAATATTCTCCTTCTTTGCCTGTAAATATTGGATAATCTTTTTATTGTATTGGATACAACCCATGTAGATCTTCTGATGGGTCGGATCAGGTGATTGTTCAGGAATGATTTTCTTGATAGCAGCTTGATCAAATACCGCTAAGATCGGGTCAATTTTATCAAAGAGACCGAGCACTTGACCAACTTCATCCACACAACAAAGCGACCACTGTTTGTGTAATAGTCTTCGCAAATAACGTAAATATTTTTGCAAATCATACGGCGACGTAATCGCGATAACTCTTTGGATTTTTTTTTCAATCATTTTTATCCAAATCTATTAAAAGCAAAAATTCTACCCTTGAAGCCAAAGTCGTGGATCATCGCTTCCTGGAAGAGTATATGATTGATCTTTTTTTAACACAGACACTTCATACCATGCCTCACGTAATTGTGAAAGAAGAGCATATACCTCATCAAGTATGGCGGCTTCTTTTTGTATATTGGCTTCTAGCAGTCTTTTTTTTAGATACGCGTAGAGATGAAATAGATTCATACCAATCTCCTTACCTTTTTCCAAATTTATAGAAAACATCAACTCAGTGAGAATATCTTGAGCACGAAGAATATTGGTGTTGGCAATGTCGTAAGTGGATAATTGCATATTTTCTTTGGCAATCTTGAGGAATTTCAAAGCTCCATCGTAGAGCATCAAGATGAGCTTATCTTGCTGAACCGTGTTAGATGCCGTTTCTTTATAGGCATCGACCCCTTCTTTTGAAACCATTCTTATTTCTTAAATTGTCGGCTATTCAACAAAAATCTTGACGAAGCAATTTTTTTAGAAAATATGCCTGTTCTAACAAGCAAATACTCTGAATTTTTATTGTAAAAAAAATCTACAGCCATAATTTAGCAGAAGAAACAGGAAAATTATGAAATTTCAAGCAAAAAAAATCCGAAAAATTAAATTTTGTCCTATTTTTATAATTTTTTTACTAGCGCTGTCAGTGCAATGCAAATCAACAAGCAAGAAAAGCAGCGTGGTGGTCTTGGCCGCGAAACAAAACATTAATGGTCTGATAATTCTTGGTGCCGATCTACAATTGAATATGAAGTATGATTCTTCTGGGAAGAAAAAAAGAAAAAATCCCTATTCTGATTATGCCCATACCGCCGTTTGGATCGGAAAAGAATTTCCCTATCAAAAGGCAATCAAGATGATACTCTGGGCGCGAAACTATTATTCTCAATTACGATATATTGCATTTGCTAATGATATAAAAAGTCTCAAGAAGCAAGATGCAAGGTACATGTACATTGGTGGCAAAACAAGGATCGCCATTCAAGCGGGGTTGAAAGCATGGAGTAATAGAGATTTCCGAACATTAGGTAAGATTAACTCAGAAAAAAAGTTTATTAATTTTATTCAAAAAAAATACAATAAGGGATTATCGGAGAAAGAACGTGAGTGGCTACCACTATAACGGTGCAATAAATGAACCGTTTGCAGACCAATTATAGTGCCCTTACCAGCCTGGTCACTGTATTCTTTTTTTGGGGTTTCATTGCCTCAAGCAATAGCGTTTTCATCCCCTTTTGCAAGAATTACTTTAATCTTGATCAATTTTTGAGCCAATTGATTGATTTTGCCTTTTATTTCGCCTATTTTGTGAGTGCACTGATAATCTTCGGTTATCTTCAGCTTAAAAAAGTTAATGTCATTGCATACTGGGGATATAAGAAGAGCATCATCATTGGTTTATTGGTAGCGGCGGTTGGGGCAATCACTATGAATATTGCGGTATTTGGCAATACGTTTAACGGACTACTGATTGGTCTTTTTATTATGGCCTTTGGCTTTTCACTGCAACAAATGGCAGCGCAACCCTTGGCCATCAGTTTGGGACCCAGCGCTACTGGTGCTCATCGCATCAATTTGGGTGGAGCGGTCAATTCTTTAGGAACAACCATTGGACCGGTTTTGATTGGAATCGTCCTTTTTGGTTCGGCAAGTGTCTACGTTGCAGATGATCAACTCAGCAACATGAATTTGGAAAAGATGGTTGGGCTTTATTCAGGAGTCTTTTTTATGTTTATTCTCGCGGCTATTTTCTTTGGTTTTAATAAAAAAATACCAACGCAGCAAGATAAAGAAGAAAATCCGCGTGCAACCAAAGCCTTTATCGTGCTCATGTTGATTACCAGCAGTACTTGTTTTTTGTTTTTTAAGATTTTCATGACATATGCAAATGGGGACGCACTCATAGTCGATGAGAGTATCGAACAAGAGAGGTTTATCTACTTGCTTGGAGTTCTCGCGATTATTGTAGGGGGTTTAATATTGACCGTTTTTTTGGTCAAAAGAAACAAAAAAGCAAGCGGTTGGGGCGCAATGCGACATGCCCATTTGGTATGGGGAATGTTAGCAATTTTTTTTTACGTCGGCGTCGAGGTTGCGATTGCAAGTAATCTTGGTGAACTGCTCAAGGATCCAGCTTTTGGCGGCTATCAAGTGGCAGAGGTTCCACCATTTATTTCTCTTTACTGGGGTAGTTTAATGATGGGCCGTTGGGCCGCAGCAGTAGAAGTATTTTCCATGCGGAAGATCACAAAAATTACCCTGCAATCCATCTTACCGATCATCGCCTTTGCACTGATTTTGGTTCTCAATCTAAATGGAGAAAAAGGGGGCAGTTTTTGGGATACGAAGACGATAGATATTCTAGGTTATTACAGCTGGTTTGTAATCCTTTTTATCGGCCTTTTTCATTGGAGTAAAAATAAGCCTCGGCGGACTTTAATAATCCTGAGTTCCTTTGGTTTAGTCATGGTAGTCATCGGGCTGTTGACGAGCGGACTTTTGGCGGTCTTTGCTTTTGTTGCCGGCGGCTTAGCATGCTCTATTTTATGGCCTTCAATTTTTTCTCTTTCTCTGGCAAATTTAGGAAGAGAAACTCCGCAGGGATCGGCATTTTTGATTATGATGATTTTAGGAGGAGCGGTACTACCACCCATTCAAGGCAAACTTGCTGATCTTTGGGGAATTCACCTTTCATTTATCGTACCCGCCCTGTGCTTTGCCTATTTAATTGGATTTGGTTACTTCATCAAAGGTATCTTAGCCCGTATCAATGTTGACTACGATAAGGCGTAAAATTAAGCACACTATTTTAAAGAATGATTTCTCATTATGTTTTGGCCATCGACATCGGTGGAACGAATACCAAAGTCGCTCTTGTCAGCAAACAAACAAAGAGGAGGATTCTGGCTACATCTGTCTTACCAACCCAGGATTATGCAACAATGTCCACGTTTATTGAAGTACTCTTCAATAAAACTAAAGAACTGTGCCAGGCGCAAAAGGTTGCTCTATCCCATGTAAGCGGTATTGGTGTCGGTGTGCCCGGAGGCAATTACTATCGAGGGAGTATTAGCCATGGGATCAATTTGCCAAAAGCCTGGGGAAAGAATCTTCCCTTAGCCCAGCTCTTGAGCAAAAAATTTTCCTGCCCCGTGGTTGTAGATAACGATGCCAACATAGCCACTCTAGGAGAAATGATGTTTGGGGCAGGACGCAAGAGTAAAGATTTTATCCTCGTTACATTGGGTACTGGGGTTGGCTGCGGAGTTATTGCTAATGGACAGATTATTCGAGGAGCAAATGGATTAGCAGGTGAGTTAGGTCATACAACCGTAATCCCCAATGGCAGAATTCACCCACGGAGCAAACGCTTAGGATCGCTGGAAAGCTATGTCTCTAACGATGGTCTTGTCAAAACCTATCAAGAATTAAAAGGGGAAAAGCAATCAGAAAAAATAACTGCAGAACAAATTTCACTGGCAGTAAAAGAAGATGCATTGGCAAAAAAAACAATTGAAGAAGCTGGCTCTGTTTTGGGCTTGGCTCTCGCAAATGCCGTACTTTTTGTAGATCCATCTTTAATTGTTCTTGCTGGCGGGATCAGTCGCGCGGGGTCACTCTTGATAAAATCGACTCAAAATTCAATGAATCGCCATCTTATCTCTGCTTTTCAAGAAAAAACAGATGTAAAACTCAGTTTGGTCCCCAGTGACCAAGTAGCAATTTTGGGTGCCGCCGCTCTTTTCCTTGCCGAAGGACGTTATCGATAAAGAAAAAAGTAGCAAATTCGTATTTAGACAATCTAACGTTCATCGTGCTTTTGTCCTGAAATCTATTTTGAGTTCCACGACAAAAACAATTGGAAATTCAAACGAATAATTTTATTAACTGAGAGAGACTCTATCAATGACAATAGAAATTCTGCCCGCTCATGATGAAGGAATAATTATGGATAGCAATCATTGCTATTGAGACTTGTTTTTTTATCTGATTTTTTATAACTTTGCTGGAGAAAAAACAGAATAACTAAATTAACAAGAAAAACCGATTTGTTCCCCGCCCAATTGAGGGTAATTTTTTAACCTCAAGAAGCATACAAATTTTTTTTGGACAGAATGTAGTAAAGAAGAAAATTAACTATTGGTAATAGAAAATAAGGTATAAAAAAGAACAGAAATCACCACAAAAAAGGTTTGATCAATCATTGAGTATAATTATACTATGCTTAATAAACTATCTATTATTTAAAAACTTTCAAGATGTACCGAACCCTTATAAGTAAAATCAAACAGTCAAATCCAACAAGTGACGTAAATACAAATGACGATATCCAAGATATTGTTGTACTGGCAAATAGGATTGATACCTTGCTTTGTTCCTTAAATAATAAAACAGAACGCTGGCAAACATTGCAGGATATTCTCTTGTTACCCAAACCAAGCTTAGTATTCATTTACCTTGAGCAGCAAGATAGGCTAGAAAAAATATTTCCAGAGTTGGTTGCTGGGAAGGGCCTCATGCAAAATTGCTATCATAAGTATGATGTTTATTATCATAGCTTATATACTTGCGATGCTGCGCCAGAAGACAATATTAAACTTCGCCTTGCAGGTTTATTGCATGATCTGGGCAAGGTACCAACTTGGCGCATTGGACCAGCTGGTGAACCAACTTTTCATAATCATGAAATATTAGGAGTGAAAATCGGGAAAAAAATATTAGCCCGTTTTGGCGCACCATTAAAAATGTCACAGAATGTAAAGTTTCTGATTCGTCATCACATGTTTTATTATACCCAAGAATGGACCGATCGAGCAGTGCGCCGATTTCTTAACAAAGTAAATGAGGCTCAATTGGAAGACCTTATTCGCTTGCGACTTGCTGATAGGATTGGGAGTGGTAAAAGAAAATCATTGCCTAAGGAAATTCAGAGTCTAAAAGATCATATACGTACCATTAAGCAGAATGATAGCAAATTTAAGGTGAGAGATTTAATGATTAACGGCTATCATTTGATGGATCTAGGAGTAAGCAAAGGGCCGCAAATTGGAGAAATATTAACAAAGCTTGTGAATGAAGTAACAGCAGAAACAATAGTCAATGAATTTGATCAATTGAAAAGGCGTTCGCAAGAAATTATGTTAGAAAAGAAGAATCGGCACAATTGAATTATAGTTAAAGATTATTATGCCTTTGAAACATATAGAAAAGCTTTTTGATTTACTACAAAAGAAAGATCGATATCTCATTACCACTCACGAACGTCCCGATGCCGATGGCTTGGGAGCGCAGATTGGCTTGGATTTTTTACTCAGAAGTTGGAATAAAGATACCATAATCTTCAATCAAGATCCAAATCCAAAACTTTACAATAGTCAAGGAGTATCCATGCTCAATGTACGCGAAAACACACCAATAGTCGACTTAAAAGGAAGAACGGTAATTATTGTAGATGCGAATACAAAAGATAGAATAGGCAGTATTGCCAAGTACATTGCTGATGATGAATCAAATTTGATTATCATTGACCATCATGAAGGGACCTCTGCCGATTACGAAAATATATTTATTTACCCTGAAACCAGTGCCTGCTGTGAAATTATTTACCAGCTCATTGAAATGGCTAAAGTGAAAATTCCGCAAAAAAAAGCCGAGGCAATCTACCGAGGAATCATTTTGGATACTGGTCATTTTAAGTACGG
The DNA here is from genome assembly GCA_965207725.1 of Leptonemataceae bacterium. Classification (GTDB taxonomy): domain Bacteria; phylum Spirochaetota; class Leptospiria; order Leptospirales; family Leptonemataceae. The sequence continues at coordinate 190,142 of OZ242290.1, forward strand.
AAAAACTACAGGCACCACTCATCGAATCGTGGCAAATTTATTGGAAGCAGGAGTATCACCCGCCAAAGTATCCGAAGATATTTTAGGACGGTGGACTTACAAGCGATTAGAGGCAAGAAAGATTCTTTATCAGAATTTAGCGTATACTCCTTGCAAAAGAATCGGCTGGTTTAGCATCAATCATAGCGAAATTACGAGACTCCAAAATAGCGATCCAAATATTTTTGAAGATATAGCACTAGACATATTTGAAGCAAAGGAGTTCTATATTACAATCTTCTTTGCCGAAAGAGAGAAGAATTCTGTACGCGCGTCGTTACGGTCGCGAAACGGGATTAATTTGTTGCCGGTGATCAGTCAATTTGGTGGAGGCGGGCATGCTTCTGCCTGTGGCATTAAAGTTGCTAAACCGCTGGAGACAGTCATTAGCGAAATAATTTCAGCTTTATTAGATGATCCGAACCTGTTCGAAAATTCGACAGGGAATAAGTAACTCAAGAAACTGTATCAGAATGAGCCACAGCGTATCTAGATAACAAAGATGTAACGAGAGTGTTTATCCAATAAGCGAACAGAAAATCATATGAGCGAGGTAGTTTTGTTATCTCGAAACAACAAAACACAATGTGCCAAAAAAATAACCTACAAGTCTTTTTTAATAAATGACCATTCAGTAATTTTGAAAATTCCGATAATATAAGTGAGTAGTATCGCGACAGCTAACAGAGTACCCATAGTACCGCCTAAAATTTGTTGCACCAAGCCAACACTAATGGACATACTACTTGCCAAATTCAGATTCAATAATATAACCAATCTCACTAAATCTAAAGGATTGAGAAAAATCATTATAAGAATTGGAAGTTCCAAAGGATAGCTCTGAAAAAATACCGCAAACCACATTATCCAAAGATCATAAATAATATAGACATAAAACCAAATCAACAGTATGATCGTCAGCATGACTTCTTTCTTAGGAATGTTTATGGCAATCACTAAAGATAAACCCAAGAAAATACAGTTCAACATCAATCCCAACAATAGCAGAATTATAATAAATGAAAAGTCGTTGGTTGATTCCAAAAATGCACTTAGGCCAATGGTGGCACCTAACAGAAAGCTCACCGAGAGACTAGTAACTAGGCCGATATACTTTCCCCGAATAATTTGGCGGCGAGTAACCCCATGAACCAGCATCAGCTCAAAAAATGATACAGACTCAGAAAAAGAAAGCGAACCAAAGAGCATTGAGAATAGAGGGATTAACAAGAGCATGATATTGAGTAAGCTTACAATACTCTGAATATTCTGCCCTGACGACTGCAAAGTAACGAGGCTAAAAAAAGCAGCGAAAGAAAGACCATAACTAACAAACCAATGATTTCGTAAACTTGCGTAGACTTCGGCTTTCACGATAATCCACAACGGACGATCAAGTATCGATCTTACGAAGGATTTGTGCTTTTCTGCTTTTCCCACCATTTCAATAAAGCTCCCTCAAGATTCGTTGATTTTTCTCTTTTGATAAGTGTTTTTGGTGCAATCTGTAATGCAATAATCCCTTCGTGCAGCATAAGCATCTCATCGGCTAGGGTCTCTACTTCTGACATTACATGAGAAGTATATAAAATAGTCTTGCCCTGTCGCTTTTTCTCTTTGAGCAGATTCTTGAGATAGTGTGTCATTTGTAGATCAAGACCCGCACTCGGCTCATCTAACAGAAACACATTTGGTTCCCACATAAAACACTGCATGATATTTAACTTTTGTCGCATCCCCGGCGATAACTCACGGATGCGCTTGTGTTGAAAAGTCGTTATCGCCATTTCTTCCATAAGTTTCTCTTTGTAACTGAGATTGGCAGGCGGATTTAATTCACAGAAAAAACGAATAACTTCAAGCACGGTCAAATATCTTGGAAAAGCAGGATGTTGTGACATATAACCGATTTCTGGTTCACATTGAATGCTCGTTGTGGGCGAAGTTCTTATAATGCCTAAAATGCTCTTCATTAAGGTACTCTTGCCGCTACCATTAGGACCCAGTAGAGCACTGAGTCGTCCTTGGGGTATAGTTACTGAAATATCTTTTAATATTTGGACGTTACGATATCTTTTACTCAGTTTTTTAATTTGGATGGCCATCAGATAGTCAATTGTTGGCATTCATGAGCGGCTTTTCATCGAACAGTAGCGATGGATTAATCACTGGAAACGCACGTTCCATGGATTCCAACAGTTGACTCATTGCTGATGCAAATAAAACAATTAAATCAGGATATTTGGTCAACCAAAAGGAGAATACTTGAACCGGGCGATAAAGGCGATCACCATAGCCATCCTTATCTAAGTCATAGCCTTTATATTTACTCCAATAATTTCCATGAAAGGAATTCCGATTCTCTTTGCTATTTGTCGTAATATCAAAAAAGTTTCCACTAATGTCGTTTTTTTCAAAGACGTTCCCTTCACAATTGCCATAGATCTTGATGGCTAAACCATTCCTGTATATTCCATTCCTTTGAAAAAGATTGAACGCAGCTGAATCCATTACCAGTGCTTCAGTATTGTCACTGATTGTATTGTCTAAAAACTTGCTATAATTAATTTCCTTTAACAGTAAACCTAAAGACGAATTTCTCCCGCTTTGAAAATGATTTTTGGAAACTGTAATTCTTTCCGAATACATAATCGCAACCCCGGTCGGATTATTCCAAAAAAGGTTTTCCTCAAAAATACTATCTTGCGAGAACATAAAATGCATACCGTATCGCATATTTTTTTTGAGCTGATTCTTGCGAATCCAAAGTTCATCAGAAAATTCAAAATATAGACCATCTCGATGTCCTAAGATTTGATTGCCCTGAATTGTAACATTGTGACTATCCCACAGATGGATACCATTGCCAGATAAGGCTTCACCACCTTTAGTCTGATCAGCAGCAATCTTATTATCGATTATCCTACATAATTTTGACTTAGCTAGGTAAATGCCGTAAGTATTATTTTCTATCTGGTTGTTTTTTATGAGACATTGGCTAGCATTCTCAATCAAGATGCCCGCATACTCATCAATGTCACTATTACCGCTATTGATAATAGTCAACGAATCAACAGTTACATGATCGCTGGTAATCCGCAAAACATTTGCCTTGTTTTTTCCATTCAAAATGGCGTTGCCCACACCAATGATTTGCAGAGGTTTATCAATGGTTACATCGATACTGGAATATTCTCCAGATTGAATAACAATAGTATCGCGGGCGACTGAAATCTTTACAGCTTCACGAAGATCGCTTACATCGCACCCTTGAGCACATAATGAAATTTCTCTACCTTGTATGGTCGAAAAAAAAAAGATAAATAGCAAAAAAACGTAATAGCTGTATGACACGAGCGAAAACTCTAATAGTCAGTTACTAACCAAGTCTCGATCACTCTTTTCTCTATTTCGGGGAAAGTAAGAGTTTGGCCATCGTATTTTTTTTGCGCTTTCTGAACAGATTCTTGCTCTGCATAAGCCGATATTCCAGCCCCCATTGGTGATGCTAGTTTTTCTGAGAATATATAATGAGCTTTTTCTGCCTCAACAAAATTCTCTGGATTAAAAAAATCTTTTACGTATTTTTTTGAAAAAACTTCTGAACTCGTTTTAGTCTTATCTTGAGTATCAGCAACCATACATTCAATGCTATCGTAGTGATAATGTTTGCCGCGCGTAGTCACAGCTTGAGCGTTGAATCGTCTATCTACAATTTTCATTCGACAATAGCTGCACGTCTGCTCTCCTGATTTTATGATCTTTGGTTTATCAGAATTACAATAAAGCAATGAACTGAACAGAAAAACACCAATCAAAAGAAATTGGTTGTTTCTCGCTAATAGTTTATTGGTTGTTGATTTTTTTTGTCTCATAAATAAAAATAAATACCAGTGTAAGGAAAGCTAAAACTAAAATACTTCCACCTACATGAGGCCAACTACAGGCTGTAACATTCATAATATCTTTACAAGCAAATATGGGCGGTTGAAAGTCAATAGACTGATCGTAGAGTGCCGCACCAGTGTCTAAATCAGTGCCATAATTGTACAACCAACCCCAAAAATCAATAATACCGGCAATTCCTACCAAAAAAAGATTCAGAATACCTAAAAAGACCAAGTACATCTTATGGAAAAAAAACGTCAGTGATGCCCCTAATATCATAAATCCCAATATGTATGGCATAATCTTAAACTCTGGTATAGCATCTGGATAAAGCTTTTTCATACCAATGTAATGATTTAAATCGTTGATCGTATAGATATCAACATCTGTCCCACCTGTCAGCTTGTTTACCCAGATATAAACGACGAGTGGATCGGGAAATTGAGGGCCACCCAATGCAATAAACCATATTGGTACAAAGTAGACCAGCGCCAGCAATAGTATCATACCAAGAAAAATCCATCGACTCAGCGCTGATAAATCTACCATCATTAATGATAAAAATTTCTTCATCAGCGCCGAGTCCTAGTTTGTCTCCGAATGCTTTACCTTGCAGAAACGCGAATATAATTCTGCATTTCCTGATGCAATGCCGAACAAAAATCAGTACAATAAAATGGATAAATACCAGCTTTGGTTGGTTTCCAGTTTATTGTCTTGGTTTGCCCAGGCATAATCAACAGATTGGACAATGGCGCGCCATGGATTGCAAAACCATGAGGTATATCAAACTTTTGCGTGAGATTAGTAACATGAATATACACATCATCACCAGTTTTGACCTCAATTTTATCGGGTTTGAAATGGGTTAACTGTGCAGTCAAATAGACATGCACTGTCTTCCCCGAACGTTCAACTCTCGCACTTTTTTCCTGTATTGTTGCATACGGATGCTTATTTTCCTCTAGTTTGAAAATCCGAGCAGATTTTTCAGCAATCAAATCTGCCTCTATCATATTGCCATAATGCGGTTCTCCCATTGTCGGAAAATCTAACAGTAATTGGCTTTTCGCCCCTGAAATATCGTACAATTGAGCCGAATGAGCCAATTCCATTCCGGTTGGCAGATAGCGATCTTGGGTAATCTTATTCAGGGTAACCAAATATTTTCCAACTGGCTTGACATTGCTACCACCAGCTACAGTCAAATGACCGATACTATAGTATGAGGGAAGATTTTCTAGAACCTCCAAACTTTCTAAGTCCCAAACCAAAACAGAACTGGAAAGAAAGCAAGAAGTGAAAGCACGACCCTTATTGTCAAATTGGGTGTGTAATGGCCCTAAGCAGGGTACCTTTTTATTCTCTTCTTTTTCTTTTCTTTGAACCTCGCCATAAAGAGTTGCTTCATATTTCAACACGGGGATACCGTCGATTACCTTGATGACGTCTTCATCCCCCTTTTTAATCGAAGCAGCTAGCTTACTAAAAGAATGAACTGGTATTTGGGCAGATAGCTTGCCACCACCAACAATGTACTCACCATCAGGACTGACATCAACTCCATGCGGACTTTTGGGTGTAGGTAAGAAATACATTATACCCGGGCAATCCTTTGGATCAAGAACATCAGTGCTCGATAGTTTTTTGGAAACCGTCGGTTTGTTGTGCGGGTGATAGTTGTGATAGTACGTACTGGGCATGGATTTTGCCTTTGCTTTACATTCTTCACCCTTCTTCCAGTTAAATGCGAGGATATAATCCTTATCATTTTTTGATGCTTCAACTTCCAGCATCTTCCAAGCTTGCTCTGTGTTATAAGAGCTAAAGAAACACCAATCTGCTGATGGACCCTTACCACAATTTGACAAATCGTAGTTAAAGCCAGGGACAATAATCTGCAAAAAGATACTCATTTTTCCAGATTCTGGATCAACCTTTACCATAGTAATCGAGCCATTAAATCCGCCTTCGCTAAAACTTTCAATTGGTACATCCCTTTGTGGAATTGGTATTGAAAACCGCGTGGCTGCCATTAAATACTCCGTATTCATGGTCATATATGGCGAAGCATGGTTGCCAGCGCTATTCGGTATTTCTATTATTTCCGCAGTCTCAAAATGTGCCAAGTCTACTCGAGCAATACGTGGCGTATTATTTTCGTTGATAAACAACCAACGACCGTCATGCTGCCCGTCTGTCTTGGATATCTCGGTATGATGGCTATCTCCCCAAGGAATTAAACCATGGGAAGTGCGAAGCATTTCCTTGGTTTCCTCTTCTATACCATACCCACTTTCTGGGAAAATTGAGAAGACCGGAACGGTCTTTATTAGTCTGGCCGATGGAATACCATGCACAGTCAGGTTACCACTGTAACCTCCAGAAAAAAAAGCATACATCTCATCCTTTTCACCTGGTGGTACATATACCTTCTGAGCGGCATCTTTGCCACCTTTACAACCCATGAGAACCGAAATTGCGATGATCATCACCAGCAAATTGAAACGGTACATTTTCTTTAATTGATTCATTTTTTTCCTCCTTACTTTAAGAAAAATTAAACATTTGTCTATTGTGCATCATTGTTACGAAAGTATTCCAAGAGATCTCGGGCTTCCTCTTCTGTGATATCTTGGGAAACCATTTGCGATGAATACTCTAAAAATAGCTCTTGAGCGATCGGATCTTCTTGAGTCATTTGTTCTGGATTCATAATCATGTTCATAATCCATTCTGGAGATCGACGCTCTGTAATTCCTAGTAGCTTGGGTCCGATATACCTTTCCATAATCTTATGGCAGGAGGTACATTTAATTTGAAACACTGATTCGCCTCTGCTCACACTTTCGGGATCAATTTCTGCTAAAGATACGGATTTAATCGGGCCAATTCCTCTATTGACACCATCATCAGTACCATCCGTTGATTTTTCTTTATCACACACACTATACGCCAAGATAATCACGCCGCACAGTAAAATTAAAATTTTCTTATTCAATAAAATCACCTCTTTCTATATCTATGACAATTAATTTATATCTAGCAATTGTCTGTCAACGACACTTTTTTTTCTTTGATAAAATGTCAATAGATTTAGACCATATATGCACAATTCACTAGAGATTGCTCGCCCTTATCATTTGACGAAGTTGAGATTGATCAAATGTTTTTAATATCGTAATTACTATCTCTTTTTTTTGTTACGGGGAATTATTCCGGTTAAAATAAGTGTATTGTTCAACAATCGCCTCCAAAATAGCTGTTACCGCGAATTGCTGAAACGGATAGATTGAAAATTCTGCAAGCTTGGAAAAAATTGAATAAAATGGTGATAGGCTTTAGGTTTGCGGTGATGCTGATTCATCCTCTGCAGACATTATTGAGAGCAAAGTGTCTCCGAATAGTTACATGAGCCCTAAAAACATCTTGGCTTCATCAGAAGCCATTTCATAAGGATTCCATGGTGGAGTAAAGACCACTTGCACGTCGGCCTCTTGATCTTTGATAATTTTTTTGGTAGCACGATAGACTTGATCTCGAAGTTGCGGGCCATAAGGACATGCCATCGAAGTAAAAGTCATAATAACGATAGTTTTATCGGCTTGTAAATCTACTTTATAAATTAAACCTAAATCGACAATGGATAAGCCGATTTCTGGATCAATGACCTTTGTGATCTCTTGCCAAATTTCCTGTGATATCTGTTCTTTATCAGGAGTTTGATTGTCGGATGGAGCTTGTTTTTCTTTATTTGGGCGATCAATGCCCTGACTTGGATCGCTATTTGATTTTTGAGGGGATTCCATATCTTGATTCATTATGACTACAGTGAATAGAGTATGCTATAATATTGCAAGCATAAAAAATATATTTAATAGCACGGGTCCATCAATGATTGGTGTTTGATCTGCTTGGCAATGAAAGTTGACTACAAAATCTTTTTTTAATAAATTGGATACTTCTGCAGTCGTTTTCCCTTGCTGCATGATTTTTAAGAGAATTAATTGAGATTTTTTGATAAAGCTGGGCATATCTTTTCGCCTGCTGATGATGCCACGATATTTTAATCTGCCTGAGTTGGATGGCACAAATTGCCAGTTCTATCCTAATATATCGTTATAAATGTACTATCAAGATTGCGAAGATTTGCACCAACACGTATCAAGATGATCATCGACTAGACCAATCGCTTGCATATAGGCATAGATAATCGTGCTACCAACAAAAGAAAAACCACGTTTTTTTAGATCTCTACTAATCGTATCACTCAACGGAGTGGTCGCAGGAATCTGATCAAGTGACCGCACTCGATTAACAATCGGTTTGCCAGCAACAAACTGCCAAATATAGCGATCAAAAGTGCCAAACTCCTTGGCGACTCGAATAAACGCCTGAGCGTTATTCAGCGTGGATTTGATTTTCAAGCGATTACGAACAATCCCCGCATCCGCCATAAGAGAGTCGAATTTTGCAGTACCGTAGCGAGCAACCTTGGCGACATTGAAGTTATCAAAAGCCCGCCGATAATTCTCACGTTTCTTTAAAATTGTCAGCCAATTCAATCCAGCTTGCGCACCTTCCAAAATCAACATCTCAAACAGTCTGGTGTCATCATGCAGCGGTTTTCCCCATTCTTGATCGTGGTAGGCAATATACAAAGGATGCACCAAAAAATAAGGGCATCTTTCTTTATCGTCACCCATTTTTATTGTCATCCATCGCTCCCCCTATAATTGCCTCGGCAGAAGAATTTCAAGAATATTTTTGGACGTGTCACTTACACTCTCATGCAGTAAGAGTAACCGCCTCATCTGTATGGCTGATTATTGCCAGTCAAAGGAATTTCTGCAAGGTTGACCCATGTTGACCGCGATCACCAACAATTCTACCTCATTAAAAAATTCAGGTTTCATTTTTATATCACCTTGATCTATTTTTTTTTAGACTATTCAAAAAGACTTGACATTTTACCCATTTCACGCTCTCTTGAAACTTGATCATACAGTGAGAAAAAGTAATGCAAGCAAGCTACTCGAATTTTAACGAACCTAGCTACCAATAAAAATAATTGCATATGGATGCCTTAAAGAAAATAAAATTGTTGTCGCATCTGCTCATACTGGCAACAATTTTTTTGCTTGCAGAGTGCTCATCCAGCCAGTCAAGCACAGAGCCAACCAATGTCACCGGTGCAAACGGTCTCAAACAAGGGCTGTGGATCACTTATCGTTCCCCCAATGTAATATCGAGTACGCGATACTTTCAAGACGATCAGCTTCATGGATTACTGACTATCTACTCCGACTATCCTAAAAAACGAATTACTTCTGAATACGTCAATGGGCAAAAACACGGCGAAGAAAAGAGATTCACTAACAATGAAGAACTTTTAGAGGAATTAGTAACTTATCGCAATAATCAAAGACATGGCCCATATGAAAGATGGGGTATCATTGCAAAGAACCGCTACCGAGCTCGACTTGGCTCGTACGTAAACGATGTAAAAGTTGGCTCTTGGCGGGATGCAGATTTTATTCCGAGCACTAATCTTGTCTATAGAGAATGCAGTGGTGACTATGATAATCAAGGTCAAAGATGCGGATGTTGGACCTACTTTAATGGCGTTGCTGGAACATCTCCCTCCAGTTTCATATGTGATCAAGCGATGGAAGGAGACTATTTTTGTATCAAAAATGTATGTAACAGCATCACTGGCACACCGCCAACCGGCTGTGACTGTCCGTAACAAACATTATTACTGAACCATTCGCGCTGCTTCTACGACCCAGTCACCAAGAAAATGGAAACTCTATACTTAACAGCCTAATATTTAGGAGTTTTTTGAAAACTACTTAACTGCCCGTTTTGTTCTTAATTCTTGTAGCCTTGCCTTACGGATCTCTAAAGTTTCACGCTCATTAGTCTTAGAGACTACCTTTTTAAATACATCTTGAAACCCTTTATTTGATACTGGTTTCATTAGCTTTTCTTTTCTTCCCATTTTTTGCTCTGCAAGATCATTTTATAATACCTTCTTCTTTTAAGCGGCCTTGTAAATATGTCATTGTTCGCTTACTCTTTATCCTATTACAAGAATTACAAAGCAATTGTAAATTGACTAAATTATTTGTATCACCACTATTTTTTTGAGAACTATACGTCTATTAAACCCAAGTTAGTCTTTTAACGGGAAGGTGGATATATGCAAAAATTTGCAACCCCGATTGTAGTTTGGGAAACTCCAACGGTGTCTAGTCTATCGCTAGTGTCAAAAGAGGTATAGACACTCACTGACTTGTTGCCATTGCAAAATGTAAGGGTAAGAAACGCGGTGGGGGTTATATTTACTTTCCTTCCTGATAATAAAATATAGTCGAAGCTATATCCTTTCGTTTCGGTGCGAGGCGTTCCCATGATTGACTTGACCTGATTCGGAGTCATTCCAACCGTCAAGCGTTCCGCATTAGCTCTGGTTACTTGATTATTTTGAGCTATGAGTCCGCCTGTCATTGCATCTGTTTGCGGCTTACTAGTACTGTCTGTTTCGCTTGTTGTTTGTCGGTTACTAGTGCCGTCTGTTTCGATTGTGTTACATTGTACAAATAACAAGGCAACACAAAAAAGTGTTATTTTCATAAGTACCCAAAATATCCAGAATATATGGACGGGTAAATAAAAAAAGAAAACTATCTACTTACATAGACTGAAATTATTTTATCAATAGCCTTAATACCAGATACCAGATATTTTTTATTTTAATTTTCATGCATATAATATAAAAAACACCAGAAATCTTGAGTACAATTTTTTATATTTTCTTGCATGATTAATGAAACGATTTCATTTGTTTTATCATTATATATCATATCTATGCTTATTTTTTTTAAATATTGCGTGACACCTTGCTCTTATTTGTTAAACTTAGAGTAAGGGGAAAAATAATGAATATTCATTACACACCATCACATATAGCTAATTTTTTCCTATCAAAAAAAAAGCATAAAATTAGCAACTTGGCCTTAAATAAATTGGTTTATATAACAGAGGGTTTTTCTTTAGCTAAAAACCGAAAGGATTTATTTGCAGAAGATATAGAGGCTTGGACTTATGGCCCCGTAATACCATCATTATACCACGAATTTAAATTTTATGGTAGTAATCCGATTAAAAGTTTTTCAAATGTTTTCTTTGAAGGCAGTAAAAAAAAATATCCGACCATCAATAAAAATGATAAAGACCTTCAAAATATATTAGATATAGTTTGGGGTTGCTATCATAGCAAGGAAGGTGGTGACTTTATCGAACTAACCCACAAAGAAGGCACGCCGTGGAGTAGTGTTTATAAAAAAGATCACAAGGGAATTATAATTCCCAAAACAATTATAGAAATTTATTATAAGGGATTTCTTGGATTATAGGCATATAATATTTTTATGAAAAAAAAGGATGAAATTGGGGATATAAAGAAAGAAATTCGAGATATAAGGGAACATCTAGAAAGTAAGCACGATGGAGGGTCAAAAAAACTTGGTAAAAATTCATTAAATTCAAAGAATGAGAGAAAATTTTTACGTATACAAATTGCAAAAAAGTCTATTTGTGGATCATTCGTATTGATACTTGTATCTATACTTTCTATATTTTCATTAGAACAGTGCAAGGGAATATCGTCAGAAGTCATTGATTATCATAATAAAATTATTACTGGATTGCTTGCTATAATAACCCTAGCCCTTGGCTTCGTTGCTGGTAGCTCTATAGATTAAGTCTCTTAAGTATATAGTCACAAAGATAATAAAATTTGAGCGACAGATTAACCGAGAGAAAATTGACAAGATATTGATGATCTCATCATTAAAAATATAATCCTTGTATTTTTTTTGCAAGTAATTGAAGATACTGTCACAGTCTGGAAGCTGGAAATTAAATTTTATCGGGAAGCGAAACAAAAAATGCTGATCTTTAAGGGCATCATCGGAGTAATAGCCGAACTAGTAATTTTGTCTTTGATTCTACTGGTACCGGCACAAACTTGGAATTGGCCGCACGCCCTTCAGCTTCTCGGAGCATTATTTTTGGCAAATTCATGCCTCGTAATTTGGCTTGGTATTTACGCTCCACAAAGCTTGGTAGCGCAATTCATCAGGAAAAGTGAAAAAGATCAACCAATAGCAGATAAAATCATTACAGCATTCTTTATGGCGTTTTTATCTCTTTGGCTCATTTTTATTTCATATGATGTATTTCATCTCCATTTGCTACCAAGTCCTAGTCCCCCTTTTGTCTTTTTGGGTTTACTCCTTGGATGCTTTGGCTATGGTATTATTGCTCTGACGATTGTCCAGAATGCCTTTGCTGCCCCTATTGTAACGGTGCAAAAGAAAAGGAAACAAAAAGTGATCGATAGCGGTCTAAACGCAATTGTTCGCCATCCAATGTACAGCGGAATCTTATGGATGTGCATAGGCATTACCCTTTGGCTGGGAAGCTATAGTGGTTTGTTGTTGCTTATTTTATTACTACCGATACTCAGTGCAAGAATCACCGTAGAAGAAAAAGTTCTTGCCAAAAGATTACAGGGGTATGCAAGCTATCTTAAAAAGACTCGCTGGCGACTCATCCCTTTTATTTATTAATCGCGCGCCTAAAAGAAGCCGGTTCAAGTGACTGTAGCTGTTGCTATCGGGCAATATTATTGAACGATCAGTGCGATTTTCCCAACCACTCAATAAATAATTTTTTTGCATTTTTTTGGAAAGTAATTGACAGTCTAGAGGCTGGCAATTAGATTTTTTTACAAGAGGAAAACAAAGAAAATGCTGATTTTTAAGGGAATACTCGGAATAATATTCCAATTGTTAATTCTTTCTTTGGCTCTGTTCTTGCCAGCGCAGACTTGGAATTGGGCGCAAGCCCTTTATTTTCTCGGAGCATATTTTATCATAAATATATTGCTGATTATTTGGCTGGCAATTTATGCTCCGCAAAGCTTGGAAGCACGAGTTAACGTGACTAAGGGAAAAGATCAACCGCTAGCAGATAAGATCATTACAGCATTGCTTATCGTGTTCCTCTCTCTTTGGATAGTTTTTATTTCGTATGATGTATTTCATCTTCATCTATTTCCTAATCCTAGTCCGCTTATTACCGTTTTGGGAGCGGTTCTTGGTTTCCTTGGCTATGGTATTATTGCGCTGACGATTGTCCAGAATGCCTTTGCTTCCCCCGTCGTAGCAGTGCAAGAAACAAGGGGACAAAAAGTGATCGATAGCGGTCTAAACGCAATTGTTCGCCATCCAATGTACAGCGGGGGGCTATTAATGTTCGCAGGCATTCCCCTTTGGCTGGGAAGCTATGCTGGGCTATTGCTCTTCATTGGATTGGTAGCGATAATCATTGCAAGGCTCATCATTGAAGAAAAAACTCTCAGTAAAGATTTACCAGGATATACCAGCTATATGAAAAAGACTCGCTGGCGACTCATCCCTTTTATTTATTAATCGCGCGCCTAAAAGAAGCCGGTTCAAGTGACTGTCGTTCAAATGGAGCAGGAAGAAGAATAATCGCTTAATTTTTGCAAGACCACCCAATCGGTATATTATTCCCAATCTAACCTTTGCCAAAACTAGCTGAGCAAAGCCACCCCGCATCACCGCGAATCGATGTTGGCAATTTCAAAAAAAGCCTGAGATACCTGCATCATTTCCTTTGCTAGGAGCGGTCGTTCTTCACGGATCTGTGTGGAATTTTCCATTTTTTGGGGATGTTTTAGCTCTACATAGATTTTCAATTTGGGTTCGGTGCCCGATGGACGAATGGTCAGAGTTCCCTTGGGATGAAGCTGCAACTGAATTACATTTGAGCGGGGCAAATTACGATGGTGATAGATTTTGCCGATCGCATCTAAATTGCGAATGATCATCTTTTTATTTGCCCGCTGATCGTGCGGTGCGAAGCTCTCATCTAGTCGATATTCTAATTTCTGCTGGTAGTCTAAAATTGTCTTTATTTTTCTGCCCGCAAGTTGCGTGTGCAATAAAAGCTCGTACTTGCCGCGCAAATCAGAAATAATCCGTGCTATCTTTTCTTGCCCGATTTTACCGGGCTCGGTTAGCGAAAATAAAGATTCTAAATACAGACCATATTTAATATAGATGTTCGTCAAAATTTGATCCAGATTTTCGCCCCATTTTCGGAGAATCTCTGCCAACAACACCGCCGAAGAAATTGCATCCTTATCGCGAATAAAGTCAACTGGCAAATAGCCGTACGATTCTTCACACCCAAGGATAAATCGTTCTCGAGTAGGGTTGAGTTCTATCATCTGTTCTGCAATATATTTAAAACCAGTCAACAAGTTGCGAATTTCACAACCATATTTTTCATGCGCACAGATAATTTCTGTTTGCAAATCGGTGGTGACAATCGACTTACAAAAAATATACTTTATTGGATTTAGTGACGCCTTACCTTCTGAAAACTTGTTGCGTATTTGATCGCACAAAAAAGCGCAAAAAATACTACCAATTTGATTGCCAGTCAATAAGTGAACCTTTTGTTCGGCGGAAGTATCAAGATAGCCCACTCCCAGACGATCGACATCAGGATCGGTTGCCAAAAATATCGCTACTTGATTTTCTCGTGCACATTCTATGGCCATCTGCATTGCGCTTGCTTCTTCTGGATTAGGTTGAGCAATCGTCGGGAAGGAGCCATCGGTGGAAGTTTGTTCCTTCACTAAGATCACCTTGGAACCACTACGCTGCAGAGCCTCATACATATAATCAGTCCCTGCGCCATGCAAAGGCGAATAAACTAGAGTATTTTTTTTTTGTTTGGGTTGATAGGCAGGGAGAATACGCGAAAAACAACGCTGCAAATACGATTCAAAAATATCCCCTTGTAGCTCATAAACAAATTTGCCATACAGAAATTCACCGGTCCCGACAAACTTTAAATTACGATAGTCTAGTGTTTGCAAAATTGTTTCGATTTCTCTTTGCACCGCCCCAACGATTTGTGCTCCATTTGAATGAAAAACCTTATATCCGTTGTATTCCTTGGGATTGTGGCTGGCGGTAATCATGACTCCCAAATCTGTCTTTTGCTGAAGCACCGCATAACTCAATAAAGGAGTGGGGCACTCTTTTGCAAACAGTCCGGTCTTTATACCATGACTTGCAAAAATGCCTGCAGTACTTTGAGCAAATTCACGACTCATATAACGGGTATCGTAGCCGATGACAACCGATGGTTGACGTTGTCCGCAAAGCTGTTTAATATATTGACTAAGCGCATGGGTTAAACGCCCGAGTGTCCATAAATTAATACGTCCGCAACCAACACCCATTAAGCCGCGCACTCCGCCGGTACCAAAAGCTAACTCTTGGGTAAAGTATTCGTATTCTGGATGTTTTTCTTGCTGCTCTTTGACTTGCCTTGCAAGGGTGTAGATTTCTTGCGGGAAAGTATCAGTTGTCCAAGATTCCAGAAGAGATTGGGCTCTGCTTGTCATCAAAAGCAGTAATCACCTGTCCAAAATTTCCCTAATATCCATGAAGTATCGACGCAGATTTTTGCCGTCAATGGTCTCGCTTGGTAGATGATCATGTACTCAATTACAGTTTTCTCTTGAGTGAAGCCTATGCAAATATTTTTCTTTTTTTTATTACTCGGATACTTGGGTTAGCAAATCACTGGAAATGCTCAAATTATTCTACAATCTAAGCAAATATCCGCGGATACTCAATTAGCCATTTGCTAGTGTCAAAATCTTTAAAAAATCATCTACAGTCAACGATTGTGGATTCCCACTGGTACTCGGATCTGCCAAGGCCATTTCCGCGATCATCTGTTTTTCTTCATTATTGTCTAACTGAATCCCGATCTCAGGCAAGGTATTTGGTATTCCCAGAGTTTCTCGCAGTTCGATAATCCACGCCAAGAAAGTTTCAAAAGCAGATTGGGCTTGTGGAAAATCCAAAAATTGAGTAGCACGCGCAATCCGCTCTTTGATCGCCTCTTTGTTGTAACGTAAAACGTAGGGAAGTAACACTGCATTAGTCAGCCCATGATGAATATCATAAATTGCTCCAAGAGGATGAGAAAGCGAGTGCACTGCTCCTAATCCTTTTTGAAACGCGCTAGAACCCAAGATTGCTGCAGCCAACATGCCGCCGCGCGCCTCAAGATTTGTGCCATCTTGATACGCTTGTAGCAAATTCTTCTTTATTAGATCGATTCCCATCAAGGCGATTCCATCGGCCATTGGATGAAAACCCCGAGCACAATATGCTTCTATGCAATGGGACAAAGCGTCCATTCCAGTAGCAGCAGTGAGTTTAGCGGGGAGTGGCACGGTAAGTTCACAATCAGCGATTACTAGTTGCGGCATCATCTGCGGGTGAAAGATAATTTTCTTGGTTTTTTGCTCGTGCCCACGCCAAGATACAGTCCCTGAGACAACCGCTGCTCGTCCTACTTCAGAACCAGTACCAGCACTGGTAGGAATTGCGATAATCGGCAGGATGCCCGCGCTGTTCGCGGTTTTCCAATTATCCCCAATATCCTCAAATTGCCAAACTGGCTGGTCTTGCGCTTGCATGAAAGCTGCAAGCTTACCAACATCCATGGCACTTCCTCCCCCCATGGCTATCACTCCGTCATAACCTTTCTCTTTAAGTAGAGCAATATTGGTTTCTAGGTTTTCAATTGTAGGGTTGCTGCGGATATCTGCAAAGACATCGAGTTTAACAGAATTTTCTTGACAAATATCGATTACCCTTTTTGCCAATCCGACTTTCATCAGTCCCGGATCGGTGACTAACAGCGGTTTTTTAATACCTACACTTTTGCAGGCATCGGCGATTTCAGAAATTCGACCAGCGCCAAAGCGTATCTGGGTTGGGTAGCTCCAATTTGCATGCATGAGAGCCCTCTTCTATATTATGAAAATAAACGCTTGCTTAGCACCGTTCAAAGCCACGTTTTATTTCCCAATCAGTGACTCTGCGATCCATTTCAAACTGCTCCCATTCGGCGGTATGAATATAATGTTTCAGACAAGTCTCGCCAAAGGCTTCGGCAAGAAAGGTTGACTTACGGAGTAGATCGGTTGCTTCTCGCAAGGTTGCGGGAATCTTGCGCAAATCTTTACCAAAATACGCGTCGCCAACAAACTCATCTTCTAAATCCATATTCTGTTTTATGCCATCGAGCCCTGCCGCCAAAAGAGCAGCAAAAGCTAGATAAGGGTTGAGATCGGCACCACCGATGCGACACTCGATGCGAATTGCAGTCGAATTTTCGCCACACACCCGAAATCCAGAAGTACGGTTATCACGACTCCAAACCGCATGGACTGGAGCAAATGTGCTCACTTGAAAACGTTTATAAGAATTGATATACGGTGCAAGAAAATAAGTGATCTCCTGAGAATGCTCCAAAAGCCCAGCAAGAAATTGCCGCATCATAGTGGACATTCCGTGCTCTGCTTGAGGATCATAAAAAAGAGGTTTCTTATCTTTTGACCACAACGACAAATGAATATGACAACTATTGCCAGCTAATTCATAATCCCATTTAGCCATAAAGGTAACCGCTTTATTCTGGAGATGAGCGATCTCTTTCACTGCATTTTTTAGAATACTGTGACGATCTGCCATTTCCAGTAATTTTGCATAACGAATATTAATCTCCTCTTGACCAGGACCCCATTCACCCTTTGAGTTTTCTACCGGTATCCCTGCATCTTCAAGACCATTACGAATAGCCCTCATTATCGATTCTTCTTTGGTAGTTTGCAAAATATGATAGTCTTCGATATAATAGCCACTGGTTTTGAGATTTCGGTATCCTTTCTCATGAGCACTTTCAAAAGTTTCATCAAAAAGATAAAACTCCAATTCAGAAGCGCCAAACACTTGAGCAGAGACTAATTCGGATGCCTTTTCTAGTTGTTTTTTTAGAATTGCCCGCGGGCTATGGACTGCTGGATGACCGTGATGGTCGACAATATCGCACAGAATCAAGGCAGTCTTTTCTAGCCACGGCAACACGCGAAAAGTTTCAAGATCAGGCTTGAGGGTAAAGTCACCGTAGCCATCCTTCCAGTTTGCCAGTTCATAACCGGGAACCGGCTCCATATCAAGATCAAGAGCCAATAGATAATTACAAGCATGTGTCTCTGCGTAACCACTATCAACAAAATATTTGGCATGAAGCCGCTTCCCGATGAGTCTCCCTTGCATGTCGACCATACACAGCAGAACTGTATCAATGTCACCATTCGTGACCTTTTTTTTCAATGAATCAACATGCATAAGAAATCCTCCGTAACCTTATTTTTTTATATTTTGCTCAGCAAATTCTTCTTCTGGAGACATGACCATTCTATGGCGCGAGTGAAAATAGAAATAGAGCAAGCCAAGAAGAAACCAGATTGCACATCCATAAACTCCTACCACGTAATCTTCGTTCAAGAAGAGGAACACCAACGTAACAAACGCAATAATTCCAGCAACGATAGCACCGAAACTGCCAAGTGGGCTAGTATACGGACGATCAATGTTTGGCATATTCTTTTTGAGCAAGACATAAGCAATCATCTGCATTACATAGGCGATCACTGCCCCAAAAACTGCCATGTTCAAAAGTACTGCCCCAACTGGAACATCTCCAAACAATTGCCCACCGTACTCGATAAGTAAGGCGACAACAAAACCGACAACCGCACCAACGACTAAAGCTATATGTGGTGTCTTTGTCTTTGGATGGGTAAGCGAAAGCCAACCGGGGAAATAACCTGCTCGACTGAGCGAGTAAATATTCCGTCCATAGGCGTAAATAATTGTATGGAAGCTAGCAATCAAGCCGGCAACCGCTACAAGCGCTAATAGAGAAGAGCCAATGCCTTCCCCAAAAATTGTCTTGAAAGCCAAGAATAATGGTTCATTTGAATTCCCCACCTCTGCAGCTCCTGGAGCAATTCCAGAATTCAAGAATAGCGTCAAGACTGAGGCAATAATCAAAGTAAACATACCCCATAAAATCCCTTTAGGCATATCTCTCTTGGGGTCATGGCTTTCTTCCGCCGCTAAGGGAAGCTGTTCTATCGCCAAATAAAACCAGATGGCAAAGGGAAGAGCCGCCGTAATTCCTCCGATTCCTTTCGGTAACCATACTGTCTGTCCCGGGTCTGGCTCAATATTGAGAGCGTGCTCCCAAGAAAATAATGGGAAAGCTCCAATCCAAAACACGACCAAAATTCCTAATGCTAAGAATGTAATGAACACTGTAAACTTAAACGTCATTTCCACTCCATAAACATTAATACCGACAAAGATCAGATATGCGATCAACCACCAAGCAGGGGCAGGAATATCCCAAGCGAATAAATCGTTAAAAATACTCCCCATATAACCGCCAATTCCGACGACAATCACCGCCGGAGTAAGCACATATTCCATATTCTCTGCAAGTCCAGTAATAAATCCGCCCCAAGGCCCCATTGTGGACCGCCCAAAAGAATAGGCACCTCCAGTGTGTGGCAAAGCCGGGCTCATTTCTGCGATTGAATAGCACATTCCGATGTACATAATCGCGATAATAACAGTGGCGATAGCTAAACCGCCAAATCCTCCAGATGCTAGTCCAAAGTTCCAACCAAAAAAGTCTCCAGAAATAACAGCACCGACTCCTAGCGCCCATAAGGACCAAACGCCTGCGTGTCTTTTAAGACCTCTTTTCTCAAAATATCCCGTATCAACTTCTTTGTACGTGATATGTTTTTTTCGATTACTCAATTTTCATCATTCCTCCATAGATTACTGATAAATGACTTCTCATAAAGCTTTTATCAGATAGCGGAAACTGTTGGTTTACTTGCATCAAAGAACTGATATTCTTCAAGTCCAGCGATTTTTGCCAAGTAATTAATGTCCCGCTCATTTACAGGAACCAATATAATTAATGGTGAATTTTCGGCAAGTGGTAAAGTTCAATAATTTTTTTGGAAACTAACTTGCCATTTGTTGAATATCTGCAGCATATAAATTTTTTTGAAAATCGAGGAAAGTGAGTTTTACATGTTCTAAGTCACCTAACAATTGTTTAGCATCAGGGAGACTCCGATATTTCAAGTCTAAGAGATGAGGTAGTTTCTCTTCTGCTAATTCTTCAACACCGCTTTTCTTGTACTTACCCAACACAAAGTCAATAAACTCTTTTTCTCTCTCATTGAGCCCAGCAAGAATATTGGTCTTTGCTTGTTTGACTCTTTGCTCTCTTGAGACAGAAGGGGTTGCATAAGCTATGTAGCGCAGCACATCGAATAGATCGCAATGTTGTGCGTCACACATTTGTTGAATAGTGAGTAACTCCTCTTTGCCAAAGCCTTTTTCTGCAAGTTTTTTTAACAGTGCCTGGCGAGTAGCTGGACGTGACCAAAGTTCTCTGAGTTCTTCTTCGCTTTTAAAAAATTCTGGTAAGGTGCCATACAAATGTTCAATAAATTGTATAACAGAGAGCGGTTCCCCAGTTTCGCTCAAAAATAAACTCTTGGTAGTATGTTGAATTTGCCTTTCCTTGCCATCTGCTAAGCGGATCGTCAATATTTCTTTTTTTGGCTTGGATTGTTCGTCGTCCATTTCAATAGAAGAAACATTAGAATCTATCGCTGTTTCTTGATGAATTTGAGCGTCCGCATCCTTGGCAGTAAAATCTTCCAAAGAAGATTCGAGCGGTTCGCCGTCCCACTCTGGATCAAAGAATAACTGGCAAGCATCGACAAAATCATAAATTGTAAAAAAAGCCTTATTATCAAAAATCCGCGTCCCCCGCCCAATGATTTGCTTGAACTCAATCATAGACTTAATCGGGCGCATTAAGATAATGTTGCGAATATTGCGCGCATCCACCCCAGTAGATAACTTTCTTGAGGTTGTTAAAATAGTAGGAATTGTTTTTTCGTTATCCTGAAATTCACGTAAAAACTGTTCGCCTGATTCGCCTTCATCTGCGGTGACTCGCACGCAATAGTTGGGATTGCTGCTTTTGGTTTTCCTTTGATTGATCAAATCGCGCACTAGCAAGGCATGTGCTTGGTCGGCACAAAAAACCAAGGTCTTTTCTTCTTGATTGATGCCGATATCCTTACGGAGAAAAAGATCTACTCTTTTTTTTTCACGTTCCTTGATAATAATATTCTTATTAAAATCATTTTCAACATAGCGTCTTCCTTCTTCGACTTCACCGCTCAGCACCTCATCATCGGCTGTATAGACATAATCATCGATCGTGGTTTTTATCTGCTTGATTTTGTACGGTGTTAAAAATCCATCATTGATGCCTTCTTTGAGCGAATAAGTATACACTGGATTACCAAAATAACGATAGGTATCGACATTGTCTTGACGTTTGGGTGTGGCAGTCAAGCCGAGCTGCACTGCAGGTGAAAAGTGTTCGAGAATATCACGCCAGCTGCTTTCATTATCTGCACCGCCGCGATGGCACTCATCGACAATCACCAGATCAAAGAAGTCGGGCGGATAATCGTCAAAGTAAGGGCTATTGTCTCCGCTCATCAAGGTTTGAAAAATAGTGAAATAGACGCTACCGCTGGTGGGCACGCTCCCTCTTTTGCGAATCTTGGGGGGATCGATGCGGACCAAAGCATCTGCCTCAAAAAAGTTGGAGAAGACATTGAAGGCCTGATTTGCAAGAATATTGCGGTCAGCAAGAAATAAAATGCGCGGCCGTCTTTTGCCATCTCTCTGGAGATTCCAGCGAGTTTGAAAAAGTTTCCAAGCGATTTGAAAGGCGATAATAGTCTTGCCGCTTCCGGTAGCCATGGCGAGCAAGATTCGCTTTTTTTCTTGAGCTATTGCCCGCATTACTCTATTGATGGCGATTTCTTGGTAATAGCGTTTGCCCTCTTCTCCTTGGTTTGCTACCTTAGTAAACTTGTTTTGCCAGTCGTTCCAATCTGCAAAGATTCTTTGCCATAATTCATTCGGTGTAGGAAAATTGGCGATGAGCCCTTCTTGTCCGCTTTGCAGAGACATTTCATAAATCTCTTTGCCGTTAGCAGCGTAGCAGTAGTCGATGTGAAGCTTTTGTGCGCACGACTTTGCCTGAGCTACTCCTTCGCCCACCGCTGAATCGAATGGTTTGGCTTCCACAATGGCAATTTTTTGGTTTTTATAGACCAACACATAGTCGGCAACTTCTGGGCGAGCGCGCGCACCGCTACTTTGAATCCGACCGTCGGTAATGCGATGTTCGCGCAAGATTCTTGAGTCTTCGACAACGCCCCAGCCTTGCGCCTTGAGTTGGGGGTCGATATATTGGGCCCGAGTATCTGCTTCGTTCATGAAATATCTCCGCCGTTTTATTTATGTAAGCGCACCATTGAAGGCAAGCTGTAAGATGCTTTTTTTAAGTTCGGCTAAATTTTTAAGAATACCCAGGTAGTTGTCTTCGAGTTTTTTTGTTTTGGTAGAAAGTGTGTCGATTTTTTTTACCAGACGCTTTTGTTCGGCAAGTGGTGGGATTGGGATTTTATACTCAATAAAATTTTCCATCTTGATAAAATTAGTCGCTGCACCAAATTGTTTATTAATATTTCTCCCCTTCCAAAATAGGCAAAGATGATAATATAAAAACATAGGAATTATTTTCAGCTCATGTAGGACATAGGTCCTTTGATAAACGTCAAAGTCTCCATGATAATAGAAAACTTTGCCTACATTTACACCGTTACCGGGAAGAACCAAACATTCCCCTGAAAACCGTTTCGTGTTGCAAAAGACATGTTTAGCGGCACAAGTATAAAATCTATATTTACCGTTAGCCCTTGCATGATTGGCATTTCTTTTACCAGTGCTAATATCACAAACCTCCCCCAAGTTTTTCTCTTGCCAATCTTCGCGCGAATTCGCAAAGATTTGCTGTAAATACCCAGCAAAAAGCTCTTTGGCGTTACAGAGATTTTTTTCGGCAGTCATTTTTGCTTGAGCTATTTGCGCAAAAATTGCATCGAGTTTTTTTACCAGACGCTTTTGTTCGGCAAGCGGTGGGACGGGGATTTTGAAAGTTTTCAAATCACTAAACTTCAAATTATTAATATTTGCGCCATCAGAAAGATTCTTAATTAAATTTTTATAAGAATCTGAAATCAAAAAATAAAAAAGATATTTTGAATCTAAGTTTTTTGGAGTAATCTGCCCCATGAATCCGCCAAAGGCATAATTATAGTCTTGCTCAATGCGCGCAATTTTCCCCAAATGTCTTTTGCTACCGTTTGCTGTACAGATGATCATAGAACCTCGTTTAACTTTTTTATTATCTGGAATTACTATCTCATTTTTGATATATTTTAATTCTGAAAGATTTAAAGTATTATCTATGTTTACATTATTTGCTCTAAGAACAATATTCTTTGAAAACTTAGCTTCATCATTTTTAGAATATGTCAAACCTCTTTGAAAATCACAAACCTCCCCCAAGTTTTTCTCTTGCCAATGTGTCTTCATTTATGTTTTACTTCCCGCTTGCTCGTTGTTGGTTTGATGATTTATGGGTAACTTAGAGTTTACTGAACTCTTTCCAGATTTATTATTTAGGGATTTGGATTTCACTTTATTATTCGACAATTTAGACTTATTTCCATTGTTTTCTAGTTTGCTCTTAGCTAGAGAAGCTGAGTCTTTGCCCGTAGATTTAATTTCTGCTGATTTGGCCGTAGCCCTATTGTTTGTTGGTTGCGGGGTAGATTTATTATTCCCCACTGTACTCTTCTCTTTTTTCCCAGTTTGCTTGCTAAGATTATTTGCCGATTCGTCCGTGCTTGTCAATTCTTCAAGAATAGTTATTGACTCATGCAATTCTTCTTCCGTAAATTTTTCATTTTCTGTGTTTTCTGGATGGTGGATAGAATGCCTAATATATCTAGGCAAAGAAATATTTTCTGTTTTTTTTGTCCTTTGATTATACCATTTTTTAGTCTTGGGCAATTGCTGCAATGGATTGCCTTTCTCTGCTTCTAAATAGCCATAGAGTTCATTGTGATAATCAAAAGCGCATACACCAAAAATTTGATAGACAATACTTGCGTAGGTGGCGGGTATTTTTGTAGCTGATTCTTCTATTGACTCTGCAATTGTTTTGCTAGCTTTTTTTTGGATACGCAGATATTTCTTTAATTTTTCGCCAACGATCATATGATTTGAATGGGTGGCGAAGATAACGATATTATTGCGACCGTTCTGCGTGATTTGTAGCAATTCTTTTAATAGACGCTTTTGCGCTTGCGGGTGTAAATGGGTTTCTGGTTCATCAAGCAATAAAATAGAGTTTGTTAATTTTTTATTTTGATTTTCAGCAGAAATCGTTAACAAAAAAGAAATAAACTGTCGAAAACCATCGCTCCGTTGCTCTGTTGTTTGTGGTGGTCCCTTAGCTGCACAATCCTTAATATGAAAGTTAATAAACGATTCATCGATCCGAAAAGTGATTTCAATCTTATGTTCTGGCCATATTGCATTAATATGTTCTGTAACTCCTTCCCCTAATCTTTTTTGTAAATATTCCACCTCTGTAGAAGCGCGGCTTGGAGCTAGTTGCTCTTTAATATTGGCACTTTCAATTCCAGCTAATTGAAAACAATTTTTTAATGGAATAGATATATTGGGATCATTCATAAACTCATTAATCGGAATTGGTTTTGAAATTAAATATTTTTCTTCTGCTGTCCACAAGATTGATCTATGCATCCGAGCAGAAAAAAATTCATTCAGAAATTGATCAAAGATAGAGTTTTTTAAGATAGGGGTTGTAATGGTTCGGGATGTTTTGTCTTCACTATCAATTTCAAATTTAAGAAGTACATTGAACTCGTCGTCTATTGTTTCTGATATCTTTTCTCTAATTCCCTCTACTATAATTTTTTTTATTTCTGCTGATATCTTTCCTCTAATTCCTTCTGCCCCATCTTCTCGTATGGCTTCTACAAGGATTTTTTTAATTGATTCAATGATATTTTCTAAACTACCTTGTGGATGCCCTTTTTTTATTACTTCTACAAGAATTTTTTTTATTTCTGCTGATATCTTTTCTGTTATTGCTACTACTTGGTCTTGCAATACTAGTAACTCCGATTCTAACAATTCCCGTTTTGGCTCTAATAGAAGAACTAGCATCGTTGCTACTTTTTCTTTTAACTCTAATAAGTCTTTTAACTCCCATAAGTCTAATGACTCCAATGATCCTAATGAATCTAATGAATTTAGTTTTAATATTTTCTGTTCTAACACTGCAGGAATTCCTTCTATTTCCCCTAAGTGCTCTTTTAATTTCATTTCCAATTGCTCTGTCTTAAAGTATTCCATTTCTTCTTTTTCTTCTTTAGTCAAAGTATAGATATATTTTACCTCTATCGGTTTTTCTGAATCTCTAAAATCTCGTTTTGCTAATAAAGAGTCTAATTCTTTATCACCTACATCTTTCAACGCGAGAGCTTGCAGTATGGCGGATTTGCCTGCTTCATTTACTCCAATCAAGCCAAAGGTAGCCGGAGAATTGTCATCAGTGGCGAGAGAAATCATTAGTTCCTTTATACTTTTATAATTTGAGATGGTAACCGATTCTAACTTCATCTATTCGATCTCCTTTCCAATACCAACTAAAATCTTCTCATTTTCCTTGTCTAATTTTTCGGTTTTTTCCATAGAGTTACTTTGAAGTGGTCAGCTGTGGCTTCAAAATCGGGTTCACTGCCATTTTTCTCTTTCATCAGTGGAATTACCTTGCGTCTAATCCCCATACCTTGATTTTCAAGATAACCATACTCGCGAAAAATTCTGATACAGACTGGATTGCGCAGTATTTGCTCACCATAGCGAATCTTTTCTACCGTGAGTCCATTGGGCAATGCCCCCGGACTTTTAATTTCTAAACGGTCAGAATACACCACCACACGAACATAATCTTGTTTTGTCAAATCACGATGGATAAATGCATTCACGCACAGCTCCCTGAGTACTTCCACCGGATAATCCCAAAACCTTTTCCGAGTCATCCCTTGTAAATTTTCCCGACTAATAAATGGCTGCAGCAATGAAATTACCTTTTCGTGAAGTGACGGCTCAATGACTTCCTTGCCAGTCATCTCTCCCTTAAATTCAACCAGTGGCAGATCGATAATCTCATCAAAGCTTGTGTCGTAATCTTTATCAGCGGTAGGATAGACAGTTACACGAACACCTGCTTGTGGCAAACGCAACTGGGGGGATTTTGCAAACATTGCATAGGCAAAGTAACTACAATTGAGTGGTTTTTGCTCACCGACTAAAAAGCTGCGCTGTTCTAACAAAGATTGGATTTCAGATTTTGATGTTTCACCGAGTATATTATTGAAATATTCTTGGTAGCGGCGACTATCCAACTCAGCTATCCTAGATCCGTGTACTGGAAATCTCTCTGCTGATACCAATCCTCCTGCATCAAATAATCTTGCCGTCTGGTCGCGTGTTGCTAATTGACAAGTGTTGCCAAAGCGCACGAAAATATCTTCCCGATCATTGTGTTTGAGCACATAGGGTTTTGCATTCCCTTGCGGGATAGTTACCACCGCTACTTTCTTGTTTTTAAACGCGACTTCTTCATAATCAGGCATAATAGAAGGATAGAGATACTTGCGGATGACCGTATCCATAAGCCACTCTTGAAGATTTTCTTTTTGAATACCGATGATTTTTTTGTCGTCCTCAACACCCAGTAGAATATGACCACCATTCATGTTACTAAAAGCAACAATTTCTTTTGCTAGAGCCTCTGCCCGAACATCATCACGCTTGAACTCTAATTTAGCACCTTCACCTTGCTGTATGAGCCCAAGTAAATCACTCTTGAGCATTTATGTATCGCACCTAAAAACCATATTATTCTTTGCGTATGTTAAAGGCGGATTTGCCTCCCTCAGCTTTTTCTCTTACCAATTCATTCTTTTGCTGTTAGTAGAAAGGTTCATTTATTATTATAGCTCCTTGCCAATACCAACTAAAATCTTCTCGTTTTCCTTATCTAATTTTTTCATTTCTTTTAAGATTGCTGCAGGTTTACGTAAGATTATTGTATCATTTTTATGAGGATTTTTTACCGATAAATCATAGGTCTCTTGATCAATATCTTTTATGGACAACGACCATGAATTTTCACTGTCTGCCTTTTTCTTTTGCAAGGAAATAAATTCTGCTAAATCCTCCTCGTTTAATGGATTGCCTTTACCAAGATTCCGCGAAAGATTTAACTGATAAAACCAAACCTTTTGGGTGGGTGCTCCTTTCTTAAAAAAAAGTACGACCGTCTTGACACCAGCCCCTTGAAAAACCCCGCCGGGTAAGTCTAACACCGTATGTAAAGTACAGCTTTCTAGTATGTGCCGCCGCAAAGAGACGCTCGCGTTGTCGGTGTTGGACAAAAAGGTATTTTTTATAACGACACCGGCGCGTCCGCCTGCTCTTAGAATCTTGATGAAATGCTGTAAAAACAAAAAAGCAGTTTCACCGCTCTTGATCGGGAAATTCTGTTGAATCTCGCGACCAATCTTACCGCCAAAGGGGGGATTCGCGAGGACAATCTGATAGCGATCTTTTTCTTGGATGTCGTTTATGTTCTGCGCCAAGGTATTGGTGTGTTGAATATTCGGTGTCTCAATGCCGTGGAGAATCATATTCATGATGCCAATAATATATGCGAGTGATTTGACTTCCTTGCCATAAAATGTTCGTTTTTGGATTGTCGCCATTTGCTTGGAAGAAAGCTGCGCTTGATTTTGGGTCAGATAGTTATAGCCCTCTACCAAAAATCCTGCGCTACCGCAGGCACCGTCGTATATCGTCTCGTTTATCTGAGGAGCAACCACTTTCACTATGCTTTGAATGAGTGGGCGTGGAGTGTAGTATTCGCCGCCGTTTCTGCCAGCATTTCCCATGTTTTTGATCTTGGCTTCATATAAATGCGAGAGCTCGTGTTTTTCCTGATGCAAGCGAAAACGCATGCCGTCGGTGATATTCAAAATCTCGCGGAGCTTATAACCGCTCGCAATTTTATTTTTGAGCTCAGAGAATATCTCACCGATTTTGTATTCGATGGTGTTTACATCTTCTGCCCTAAACTTTTTTAAATAGGGGAACAGTTGGTTATTGACAAAATCCCGCAAATCGTCGCCGTCAAGCGCCTTGTTGTGATCAAGCTTGCCGGCCTTTTGCGGACAAGCCCAACTATTCCAGCGATATTTTGCTGCTAAAATAGGGGTATAATTTTTGCCTGCCAATTTGGCTTTTTCTCTTTTGTCTGTTGCTAGTCCATCAAGATATTTTAAGAAGAGTATCCACGAGGTCTGTTCCACATAATCTAACTCAGTGCCGCAACCCGAATCTGTATGGAGGATGTTATCGATATTTTTAAAGGATTGTTCAAACATATTGTGCCGCTCGTGGGTTTTTCCAGCAAATAATCCAGCAGCAGTATTTCAAGTATTTTCTCAGCCGATCAGCCCTTGCCTTCATTTTAAAATCGACCAGAAAAAGCACGACGTGAGATGCTTTTTCTAAGCTCGGCTAAATGTTTCAGAGTACACTGATAATTGGCTTTGAGCAATTTTGTTTTACTCACGAGTGAATCGAGTTTGGCGACTATCGCTTTTTGCTGGGGCAGTGGTGGGTAAGCAATTTTCACTGATTCAAGATTTGTGCGGGTGATTTGTGGCTGTGCGGTGCCGCTAATGATTTTTGAAAAATCTATCCCACCTCTAAAAATATACCCCAGAAAATGCATAGACAACTGTTTATCGATCGGTCTGATCACCATTGCATTGCCAGTAATCCACGACTTTGGTAATGATATATTGACTGACCCACAGGTTGCCCCTCGACAAGTGATTAACAATTGGGGCAATTCATGATTATATTTATGATAGCGACCAATAATACCGTTAGCCCCAAAAACTGCATATTTTCCAGTGGCACTGAGCTTTCTTTTTGCGATAGTCTGCGGCTGATAAATCTGGCAAACTTCAGTCAATTTTTTAGTTTGCCAATCTTCGCGACGATTTACCAAGATTTGCTGTAAATAACCAGTAAAAAGCTCTTGGGTGTTACGGAGGTTTTTTTCAATATTGTCTTTTGCTCGGGCTATTTGTGATAAAGTTCCTGCTAGTTTTTCTATCAGATGCTTTTGCTGGGCAAGTGGTGGAATCGGGATTTCTAAGTTGCCAAACTTTTCTTTATTTAAATGGGGAATTGCGGTCCCCGTAGTGGTTTTTCTAAAAATGTCTCGATTCGTTACTAAAAATTGAAAGATATATTGAGGATGAAGAAGATTTTTTGCAAAATTGACGATTCCCATAGTAGAGGCAAGAACCCCTTCTAAATCGGTAAACATTTCACCCGAATTTGAACCGTCCATTATAATGATAATGTCTTTTTTTTTCACGAAAATTGACGAAGAACAATTGGGCGAGACAAATTTAGGGGTATCCAGTTTTCGCACCACTCGTGCGGTTAAATAAGGTTGCGTGCTTTTACCGACAAAATTTTGCGGGCGCTTGCCTTTCACAAGCTCACAAACATCTGCCAATTTTTTGCTATGCCAATTCATCTTATTGACTATTTGCTGAGAGAATATTATCTCACTCGGGAGCGCAACCCATTTGACTACCGAATTTATCCGATGGTAAAGGCATTGATAAATAAATATGGTCGTTCTTCCCAAAATATGAACGTATCAGCATAATCAAGCGTTTTCTGTGGTGAGCGCTCCTGCGTGCTGCCAACCACTCAATCACTGCAAAATCTTACACATAGAACAGATAAAACTTGCCAAAAATCACTCTCTATTGGTTAATTAAAAAGATTTGCCAATGTATCTGCTTTATCCACACAATTTTATCCGAACAATAATGAGGCAATCCCATAATCAATCAGCTCATTTGCTCAAACAGACTGATTCCTCTCTAGCAAAAGACAACATTTTATGATAAAAAATAAGCGACGAGTCATTGGAGTCATTCCGGCCCGCTATCAGTCCTCTCGATTTCCAGCCAAGCTATTAGCAAAAATTGGCGAAAAGAGCGTCTTGGAATGGGTTTATTTACGAGCAAAAAAATCGAAGAATCTTGATGCATTGCTGATTGCCACCGATGATCAAAGAATTTTTGCCGTTGCTGAACAGTTTGGCGCACCGGTCCACATGACTGCTGATTATCATACCACCGGCACTGAAAGAATAGCAGAACTGGCCGATCACTATCAAGATTATCAAATTGTTATGAACATTCAAGGCGACGAACCCGGAATTCAAGCCAAGACAATCGATGCGGTAGTCGACTTAAAAATCAAAAATCCACAGTGGTCTACCACTACTGCCGCGTATCGAACCAAAGATTCTGAGGAAATCGACAATCTAGCGCGAGTGAAAGTAGTTTTCAATCATGCCAATGAGGCTCTTTATTTTTCCCGCTTACCAATTCCATACACCCCTCAAGCCAATCGTGATCATTTTATTCATGCAGGCCTCTATGCCTATGAAAAAGACTTTTTACTCAAATTGTCTCGACTACCGCCCTCTCTGCTAGAAAAGGCAGAATCGTTAGAACAATTGCGAATCCTCGAATCTGGCGAGCGGATCGGCATAGCGCTCGTCGAAAAAAGTGATTCTTCGATCGATACGCCAGAGGATTTACGGGCAGTAACAGAAAGTTTCCGCAAAAAATCGCTCATATGATTTTCTCCTGATTTTTTTAGCCGAAATTTTTCTGATAATTCACCTGCAAGACTGGGCAAGAAATTTTCTGTCAGCTTAAAATAGTTCTTGATTAATTTTCTGGCAAATGAGAGCATAGTGCGGTATTGGATTTTGTTTTCATACGATTATTGCCCGAATCGAGATATCAATAATCTAAAAGACAAAACCACTTTTTTTCTTTTTTTATAGACTAAAAAAAGATAGTGAGTGATCATTGAATTTGCTAGGCAGGTTTTCCGATATCTTAACAGAGGAAATCAAGGAGAAATTATTTTGAAGGCATTTGACCAAACCAACCATAAGAAAAGACAAAAATATATCAAACACAAGGCGGTAATCTCGGTATTTTGCCTCTTGTTAGTCGTTAGCACAGCTGAGATCTTTCCAAGATTTAAAAGTTATTCTTCTTTAGCACATCTCCAGCAATTGATTGAATTGCCCAATGTTAATGATTTACTGGGGGAACGGATTGTTTTTCAACAGATCAATATGAAAAATGAGCAAGGACAATGGCTCAAAAATACCCATTTTCACCGTGATGATCATATCGCGGTCTTACTGTATATAGATGCAGCCCGCTATTATTTATTTAAGGATGGCGCAGAAGACGATTGGAGTGTCCGCTTGCGGTATAAAAACTTTTCTGACGCCTATGCAAACTATCGTAATCAAGGGATTTTGTTTGGCCGCCTCAGGAAGCAATTTAAAAACCGTAACCTGCTTTTAGCTTTTTTGCCAGAAGAACACCCACTGGTCGATGAGAAAGATCAAGACATAAGCAACGAAATCTACCAGTATGATCCAATTTATCGCTCAGCAATTATTGAGCGCAAATATCATGAGAATCAACTGATTGCCCATTTAGAAAACCGCGGCTATGTGAAGGGTAAGGAATATCGCGAGTTAGAAAGCAAAATCTCTGTCATTGAGAATAACATTAATGCACGATTGGCAAATTATCGAGAGTTTGTCGATCAAGAAATCATTCCTGTAGCCACCGATAAAGAACAAAAAGCAGCAAAAAAGACACCAGCTCAAGAAAAAGGGGAAGAGAAAGGAGAAAACGAGTTCAGTGGTCAGGAAATTCTCTTTCCACCGGTATCGGCAAAAACATTTAAGGAAAAGATATCACAGAATAACGCAGATGGTAAGATCGATTCTATAACGATTGTTACCAGAAATGCCCGACGAACCCAAATCAATGTCCAAGAAATAGCAGGTAGCGCTGACACAGTAAAAATCAACCCAAGCATCCAACAGATGTATGACACGCTAAAAAAACAGCATATCCAAAAGTACGCCGAGTTATTCCGAGAAGTAATCAAGAATAGCACCCGCGTCCCAATTTCCAGCGAAACCAGCCGCATTGTTTTTGATTCTGAGAGTTGTGGAGCACCGGGCGAGGATAGTGAAAAAGTTGTATTTGGTTGGCGAGTTCGACTATTTGCCAGCGATCATACCGAATATTTGGTAGAAGATTGTAATGGCGATGGAATTACCGAGACTTTCTTAGCGTGGACGCCAGATTATTTTAATTGGGGAGACGAAAACATACCAAACGCACTCATTATTTACAACAACAAAGATCAAGATATTAAAGATCTAATTGGTGATTTGGTGACAGTGTATCGAACATTGGGTTATGATCCAAAGAAAAAAGAATCAGACGTTAAAAAAATATTGGAAACCGAAGCCTTTAAGGCCAGAAGAGATCAATATCTTAAAAGAAGTGACTTTAGAGATTTGAATTGATATACTTGAGTAACTATTGATGATCTTCATCACAGACGAAAACAAACCTACTTTGAAAACCAAAAAATTAGAATTCTTATCAATAAATCTTATACAGTAGAGGGGAAGGAATCTATCGGTTTGCTCGTTTTTATTGCAATAGCCGATATTGAGTTTTTGCTTAAAAAAAAGAATTGATGATGCAACTTTCCGCTCGATTAAAACTATTTTCTATCTCGCCAACCTTGGCACTCACAGCGAAAGCAGCCGCGATGCGGGCAGAAGGGATTGATGTCATTAGTTTTGCTGCTGGGGAACCAGACTTCAATACTCCAGAACATATTCAAGAAGCGGCAATTCATGCCATGCGAGACGGACAAACAAAGTATACCGCAGTTGGTGGCACCCCACAGCTCAAGCAAGCAATTGTAAAAAAATTAGCGAGAGATAATCAGCTCACCTATCAGCCAACAGAAATAGCAGTGAGCTGCGGGGGCAAGCACAGTCTCTATAACATTTTCTTTGCAACATTAAATGACGGTGATGAGGTGATTATTCCTGCACCCTATTGGGTCTCGTATGTCGACCAAGTGAAATTAGCCGGCGGCACACCTATCGTTATTCCATGCTCTATGGAAGATAATTTTTTGCTTTCACCAGAGAAATTACAGAAGGCGATCACCAAACGGACACGAATGCTCATCTTAAACAGCCCAGCTAATCCAACAGGTGCATGCTATCCAAAAGAGGACTTATGGGAAATTGCAAAAATACTAGAAAAACATCCCCAAGTCCTGATTGTCTCCGATGATATCTATGAAAAAATACTGTACGATAACGCTGAGTTTTTCAATCTACTTATGCTAGACGATCAGTTTCGGCAACGTTTTCTTTTAGTAAACGGTGTGAGTAAGTGCTATAGCATGACCGGTTGGCGAATCGGTTATGTTGCAGCAGATCCATCTGTGATCAAAGCAATTGAGGCCTTACAAAGTCAAGCCACCTCAAATCCAAATTCGATTGCGCAAGCAGCTGCCGTCGAGGCTTTGCTGGGAGATCAAAATTGTGTGAGCCAAATGGTTCAAGAGTTTGCTAAGCGCAGAAAGATCATTGATGAAAATTTGCAACAAGTTGCAGAAATTCGCTATAAAAAACCACAGGGGGCTTTTTATGTTTTCCCCAATATTTCTTTGATTTATGACTTTCCCAAATTTAAGGAACTCGCGAGCAACAGCCAGACCAAGAGTAAATCTAAAGTATTCTGCGAGCATCTACTCGATTCAAAAGCAGTGGCCGCAGTGCCAGGAATTGCCTTTGGTGATGATGATTGTTTTCGTATTTCCTTTGCATTAGCAAGCAACAAATTACAAGAAGGTTTGCGGAGAATCATTGAGGTCGTCGATCATCTGCGCTAACATGGTTTTGGTCGCTTCGTGCAGTGATACAGACAAAAAAACGATTACTAATCTGCTTGAACGGGCATTTAAGAAAAAATATCGAATAATCAATATTGAGCCCATTGCCGCCGAGGCATCCCATCGCCGGTATTTTCGTATTCATCGAGCCAATACGATTGCGCAAGCAGAAGATAATCTGCAATCGATCATTGTTGCCCTCAGTCGTCGCGACAATCAAAATGAAAAAATCCAAAAAAAAACACACCAAGATTTCCTTTTTTTGTCTGAATTTTTAGCACAGCAGAATATTCCGGTGCCTCAAGTAATTTTCGCTGAAAATCGGTCCCAGACAATTATTATCCAGACTGACGTGGGCACGCAAGATTTAGCAGAGGTGGTGGCAGCGGCGACCGCTCATGGTGATCTGCAGAAAAAAGAAATACTCATAAAGAAGAGTTTGGATTTAGCCTTGCAATTTACGCAAATCCCGCTACCAGAACTGGTGAAAGCACGCTCCTTTGATTACGAGAAACTCCAAGCAGAAATGAATTTTCTATTTACCGCGTGGGGAAAAATTCAAGCACAAAAGAGTTTACAAGCGATAGATCAAGATATCGTAGCTTGTCAAAAAACAATGCAGCTGGTATGCCGAGAGCTTGCCGATGCAAGGCAACCATTGGTTTTTGTCCATCGAGATTTTCATAGTAAAAATATCATGCTGATAAAAGAAAATAACGAGCAATCTGGCGAAAAATTGACGATGATTGACTACCAAGATGCGCGGGCTGGCTTGATGTACTACGATTTGGTGAGCTTAATTTACGATCCTTATTTAAACAACGATGTAGCGACACGAAAAATGGCGATCTTATATGTCTTAGAAAAGCTCGCAAATTTTTCCAAGACAGCAGAAAACTCTATTGACCTGAGACTTTTTTATCTCCAAGCGTTGCAGAGGCTCATGAAGGCAATGGGTACTTATTTATATCAACACTACCAGATGAATCATACAAAATATTTTTCGTATATTTTAATTTGTGCACATCTCATTTTTGAAATTTTCGATAAGGATACCCAAGATCAAGATATTGGTATCACCCAACAATTGATTGGACAAAAAGATAGAAAAAATATTTTTCTTTTCTTGCAAAAAATTCTGATATTTATCAAGGAAACAAAATGAAAGCCTTTCTATTGGCCGCTGGCTTTGGCAAGCGAATGAATCAATTGACCGCCCACTGTCCTAAACCCTTATTACCGATCAATCAGATACCAATGATTATCTACGTATTGTTTCAATTGTATCTTTGGAAGGTCGAAATGCTGGTGATCAATTTGCATTATTTAGGCGAAGCGATTCGCAAGAAAATTGAGAGCTTTCCTTACTTCCCGATCCATTTTATAACGGAAAAACAAATTTTAGGTACTGCCGGTGGGATTCGCAATGCCATGGATTATTTTTTTTCCGACAATGAGACGATCATTGTCGCCAATAGCGATACCATCTCCTACGACCTCAAGTGGCAACCACCTCCAAGAGAAATGTGCGAAAAACACGGTGCCCATCTCTATCTCTGTTCGACTACTCGTCTAAAAGGAACTGCTGCTACTTTTCAAATCGCAGAGAATGGCAGACAGATTCACTTTGACCCGCAAGGATCTCTATATTATATTGGAATCTCCCTCCTTCATGTTCCAGCACTTTCTCACCTTTCAGCGGGGAAAACATATGAACTTGGGGATATTTGGCAAAAAATGGCTAAAGAACAGCAATTGACTGGATCAATTTTTCCTGGCCCAAGTCACGATATTGGCACAGAAGGAAAATATCAAGAATGGATAAACAGAGATCCGATCCCGCAAGAATTACAAGAATTATGGATGGATTTTATATCTTGGTATCAAAATTAATCATCTGTATTACTCTATTGATTGCCAGCCAATCAATTCATGCCAAAGGGCAAGATCTAAAAAAAAATCCAAGACCAATTTCGTTATGGCAACAAAGAGTATACAGAATCCAACATCTGCAGATGCAAACTATTGCTGAGATTTTGTGGTTACAGAAAAATATTGTCAAAAATGAGAAATTGATTAAAAAGAAAATTGAAGTCCTGCTACCAAGATCTGCTGCTCGCCATTACTTTCAAGCTGTTCTTGAATGGCAAAAGGGTAACGATACTGACAGCCTTAAAAAAATAGATCAATCTTTGAAGATCAATAATACCTATTCTTTTAGCTGGGCTTTGCGCAGCGTTATTCTCAATAGATTGGGGAAAACTCGCTTAGCTATTGAGAATATCAAAAGAGCAATTCAATTAAACCCATACGAGGCAAACTACATACTTACATTAGCAAGCTATTACGCACACCTTGGCAACTATTCCCAAGCCATAAATTATTGCGATCGCGCGCTAAAAATTAGAGAAAATTTTGCTAGTGCCTATATCATTAAAGGAAAAATCTACTCGCAAAAAAAACAAATAAAACTTGCTGACCTCAATTACGCACAAGCACGCAAGTTTGGCGCTACTGAAAAAGATATCAAGAAGGGCGAATAATACTATCTATCCTTGTGAAATTACAGAAGATATCCACCGCTTAGCTCAATCACATCGAGCCGGTTTTGCGGATGACCATTACCCCATTTTCTATCGTTGCCCGAGCTGCCGTACTGGAGAACTTTTCGTCGATCAAAGCCCAATAGCTTTTGAGAAACTCATCGCGTTCATCAACCGTGAGAACAAAAACATTGTGGCCATTTTCAAAGTACCGCCCATTAATAGGCAGAATTCTAATCTGGAATAGCCTTTTAGTGGTTTGGTTAAAATCTGCTAAGACAATAATATTGTGATCCTGCAACTCATGATACGTTCCAAACGAGAGATTGCCTAAAGAATAGATAATCACACCGTCGCCATAAAATTCAATTCCCTGGGGAATATGTGGATGATGCCCAAAGACTATGTCTGCTCCGTTATCAATCAGTTTTCGCGCGTATTTAATCTGAGTGTTCTTTGGATACTTATAGTATTCAACTCCCCAATGCAGGCTTACAATGACTTGATCTTTTTTTTGTGCTTGATTTCTTATTTCCGCTATCGACAAATGAGATGCGATGCCTGGGGTACTCTCCGTTGCGTAGATGAATCTTCTGCCTACCATTGAAACCGCAAAGACGGTAAAATCTATTCCATTGACTGTAAAAGGAACTGGACGCATAGCTTGGTTCTCATTCTTGCCTGCACCCACAAAAGAAATATCTGTTTTTTTTAGATTCTTCATTGTCAGAGCGAGTGAATCTTTGCCATAATCCATGGCATGATTATTGGCTAGATTCACCATATTGATATCTAGCTTTTTTAGAATCTTGAGAGCCTTGGGATGCGCAGTGAAAGGATATTTAATTTTCGCTGCTGGCAGACCTTTTTTGTAAAGAGTAGTTTCCAAATTAATCAAGCGATAATCTGCCTGAGCGAATATTGGTATCAGTCGAGAGAGTGGATTGCGATAAGAACGGTCAAGCAAATTTGCAGTGGCAAAACTAAAGTG
The DNA here is from genome assembly GCA_965207725.1 of Leptonemataceae bacterium. GTDB lineage: Bacteria > Spirochaetota > Leptospiria > Leptospirales > Leptonemataceae. The sequence goes on from OZ242290.1 coordinate 227,554, forward strand.
AATATCACCCGCAAGCAAAATTGTTGTTACTTTTTGCTCATTTTTTTTTGTTCCTACAGCTATTTTTTTTTGAGGAGAAATCTGCTGGGAGAAAAAGAAAAGAGAAGCAAAAGTTAAAGAAAATATACAAGTACGTTTCAGAAATCGACTGAAATATACAGACTGTTTTTGAACTAGCATCGTATGACCTATTTTCATTTTGGAATATTCAATTGTAAATCGAATGCCCGCAAACTGCCTCTTAGCCGTTAGAGATTAAAAACTAGCAGCAAGACGTCAAGAAAAAAAAGCCATCTAAAGCAGTCTCAGGGAACTAGGTGTCTCAAGCGATATTGTCATCAATAAAAACGTTTGACACTTATTGACAAATAATGCGAACTGACTTCAATCAAATCTGATTCATTAATTTTTATAAGGAAAACACAATTATGCCAATCCGTCTCAATTTAAAGCAAATAAAAGAAAAAAAGAAGAAGAAAAAGGAAAAAAAAGATAAGCATTTACTGCGAGTCAAAGGGAAAATTGCGATTCATTTAGAGAAAGATCCGCCGCAACAATCTGGCCACCAAAATTCCGATAAAAAATTCAGTGTGAATCCGTGGAATATCTTACAACGGATTCATCAAGCAGGCAGGCGTAAAATTGTCGTTATGCTGATTCCGCATACCAATAAGAACATCACAAAAATTCCATTAAGAATTTATACTGTCTGGTTGGTATCACTGGTCACGACGCTCGTCATGCTAGTTACTGTCGTCAATATCATTGATCGCAGTGGAAAAGACGTGCAATTCTACGATCTCGGAATCACCGATGAACAGTTTGACAGTCAAGTAATCAAAATGGCTGAAAAAATGATTCCTATGCACGAAGTGATTGATGGCTATTATAATACCCTTTTTGAAATTGCCCAAAAAATGGATGTTAATAATCAGCAGCTAGAAAATACCAACATTTTTGCCAATGATTTGTCACAAATTGAGGTCAAAAAATTCAAAAAACTTATCGAGAATTGTCAATCTGAGAAACAGAAGTGCAATAAAGCAGAAACTGAGAAAATATTGCAAAAAATGATCTATATCTCGCAAATAGATAATGAAAAAATGCGATCTGCAGTAAAATACTTCGATAAGATTTTATCTGAGTTAAATACCGATGAGAAAAAGAATCTTTTTCAGAGTATTCCCAACATTTGGCCAACTAATGGCTATCTGTTGAGATCATATGGCAATCAAATTGATGGGCAGGTGGGCAAGAGGATTTTCAAACGAGGTATTGACATAGGCACAGTAGCTGGTGCTGCGGTGAAGGCTACAGCACCTGGAATCGTAAAAAGGATATCCTACGATGAAGAATTTGGCTTAAATATTTTGATCGAACATTCTTATGGAATTTCGACTCTCTATGCGCACTTAAATAAAATTACTGTAAAAATTAATCAGGAGGTAGAAAGAGAACAAAAAATAGGCACGATCGATTACTCTATCAAAGGTCAAATATATAAGTTGTACTATGAAGTTCATGTGGGAGCGATTGCCTATGATCCTCTTGCATTTCTCAATCATCCAGAAGCTGTATGGCTAAACAACCTGAAGAATTAATTGTCAATAGTCTTATCGGTGAAGAGTCGGAGTTCGTGGGAGAAATTAAAGTCAAAGGTCTATTGCGCATTGATGGCTATTTTAAGGGAAAAATAATCACCCAAGGAAAAATCCTTATCGGTGAAAAAGGTATTGTAGATACCGATATCCGCGCCGCGATTGTCGTTGTTGGCGGAGAAGTTCGCGGTTCAATTATCGCAACAAAAAAAGTTACCTTGCTTGCCACGAGCAAAGTCTATGGAGACATTATCACCAAAAAAATCGTTGCGGAAGAAGGAGTCATTTTTGAAGGGCGATGCAAAATCAATCAGTCTTGATAATTGGTTCTTTTGTGGCAACATTAAATAAAAACCGAGGAGATAATTCATTCAGATTTTTGGCACCGCATAATTGCATAGCACGCAATAAACCTTGCCGGTAATCATTGAGTAAATAGTGCACTGCAGGCTTACCGCCACCCACTACAGCAATGGCACTCGGCCTGCCGACCAGCACCGCATTTGCTCCCAACGAAATCGCTTTGCAGACATCCTCTCCAGAACGAATACCACCATCAACAATTACTGGGATTCGCTGCTTCACAGTAGCGACAATCCTCGCTAAGACTCTCGCAGTTCCCGGCATATCGTCAAGGACTCGTCCACCGTGGTTACTCACAACAATACAATCAGCGCCGACCTCCAGAGCTAGTTGCGCATCTCTTGGACTCATGATTCCTTTAAGAATAAACGGCAACGGAGTCATTTCGCGAATCATCCTTAGATGATTGAGGTCACGAGCGCTGGTACTCTGATTTTTTAATCGCATGGTTTTAAATCCAATGGCATCAATATCCATACCAATCGCTACGGCGTTTAAGGCAGAAGCCTTCGCAAATCTCTCTTGTAGTAGTGAAACGTCGCTACGCGGCTTGAAAATAATAATTGCAAAGCCATCTTCTTCCTCTACCGCTTTGGCAATCTCTTTGAATTTCTTTGGGCTGGCACCATCTCCCACCCAAGCGATACTACCATTTTCCCGATAACTCGATAATAAATCTTTTGCGAAAGTGTACTCAGATAGATTGAGCTTCATGTTAGTAGTGGTGCCGGTCAAAGGAGCTCCCATGATCGGATGTTCCAAAATGCGGCCAAAAAGCTCTACACTGCAATCAGGATGCGGATTGTGTTCGCGGATGTATTCTGGCAAAATTTTGATCTCTTGGAAGGCGGTAATATTGTCTTTGAAAGAATTCATTTTTCCGATACCACCCATACCCGGTACTCCGCTCGCACAGTGTTGACCATCGCATATTTTACAAACCCAACAAATTTGCGAGCCAAATCGGGCGCGGGCGTTTTTTTCCACTGTTGGCCAGTGAATACCATAGCTTCGATCGATTTCTATTTTTAATGATTGACTTAAGGCTTGTTGAATCTTCAGTTCAGCCTCGGCGACAGTTTTGCCAACTGCTACAATATGCCCAAGCTTATCCAAATTATTTTTTAAGATTGGGACAATATCTTTCTTATTGCGTTTGATATATACATGTTTAATTCCATGCTTTGCTTGAATTTCTTCTATTCCTTGTAGTTCGCTGATTTTTCCAGCATGCACACAGATACTTCTTTCGATCGCAGTACCATTCAAATAAGATCTCTCCTCAATGATTCTTTCTTCAGCAGCAGAAAAAGGGAAATTGCCCAAAGCAATGCGAATCGCTGCCGAATATAAGTCCACATTGCTAGCGAGCGGGTAGGTGTGCGAAGACATGAAACCACCTGATAAACGCGCAGCAATTTCTCCGATGTAAAATCCTTGAGGGGTTAACTTTAGATCGCCCTTTGCGCCACCAGTCGTAATTTCCAACGCCCGCATCGCTTGTTTCATCGTGTCTTCTGCTTCTTGGATCAATGGCAAGGGTAGCTGAGAGGGCATGTTATGACCAAATTCGATGAAATAATGGGGGTTATTACTAAAAATTCTATCAGCTACCCCAGTGATCCAAATCTTGTTTTTAAATACCAGTGCATCTACTGAAAGCTCTGGACCGGGCAGGTATTTTTCGATAATCATTTCTCCAGTGGGAGCATACATCTTTGCTTCCTTGATGGCAGTCATAAGCTGTCGATGACTGTTAATCTTAATTACGCCGCGCGATCCCATATTTTCTGCTGGCTTGAGCACCGCTGGCAAACCAATCTTATCGAGAACTGCTTGGCGTGCCTCTGACAACGACCAAACCGCTTGAAAGGTGGGTACCGCTAGTTTATGCTTTTGCAGTGCCGTTCGCATGAGAACCTTGTTGGTGGCATTTTTGGCGCTACTATAGCGATTCCCCGGCAAATTGAGAGCATTGGCAATGGCAGCGACAGCCATGCTCGCATCGGTGCCAACGGTGATTACTCCGTGAATATCATAGCTATTTTTTAATGTTTTTGCAGTGCGCACGCAGCCATCAATGTCATGAGTGCTCATTTTGATCGGTTGATCACAAATCTGCATTCCTTGAGCATGCTCGTTTACATCGAATACGATTGATCTAATTCCCATCGCTGACGATTTTTGGATTAATGGTACTTGGAGATGCCCGCCACCAATAATAATCAGATTTTTCATTTATGCAATCTCTGGAATGAGCTATATTCTCGACTGTATTTACCGATCAATTGAAATAGTTCTATTGTAGTTCCATTTATATTTATTTAATTGGCACAAGCCAGTGCTATTTTGCCTAGTTTTCTATGAGTTTACAGTTCATAATCACAGTAATTGCCTATTCGGTAATCATTGTCCTGATGACCCTCTGGAATCGCTATAGTAATCGCCAAGCATCCAGCTTGGATGAAAATTATTTTTTTTTAGCGAATCGAACCATTCGCACTTATCTTGCATTCATTTCTGTCATCGCTTCAGAAACCTCTGTGGCGACAATCATTGTATTCCCCCAAATTGGCTTTTCTGGAAACTTAAATCTGATTTGGCTGCCGCTGGGATACATTGTTGGGCGATGGATCGTCGCACGATTTATCTTACCAGATATTTATCAATACCATAAAGTTTCCATTTATGCCACCGTGAGTAAAACCAAGCGTGCCAATAAGTTCCTGAGCTCGTTTTATCTCCTCTCAAAATTCTTATCAAGTGGAGTACGAATTTTCTTGGCGAGTGTAGCGCTCAGTACCCTACTCGGCTACTCGATTACTGGTTGGACGCTCTTCATGGGTGCGATCACCGCAGTTTATTGTTTAACTGGAGGATTAAGAGCAGTGGTATGGATTGATCAAATCCAAGGAACAATTATTTATTTAGCAGCAGCCATCATCATCGCCATTTTGCTCTTGAACGATCAACCATTTACTCCTCTACTGGGCACAGTAAACTTCACTGATTTTAATTTTAAGATCGATAACCTTTTCTACTCACCCTTACTATTTTTTGGAGGTATGGTAATTACCATCGGAACTCACGGAACCGACCAAGATATTTTACAACGTCTGTTGGGCACCAAAACTATCCGTTCTGCGCAACGGGCACTCATCTATTCTGGATTTGGCGTCCTTGTGCTGATCTGTGCATATACGATCATCGGTTATCTGCTGCACGTAAAAAGTGGCTTGCAGCTTAATCCCGAAAAACCCTTGCTCGATTTTATTGTTCAAAACGATCAGCCAGTATGGACAATTCTTTTTAGCATTCTGGTATTAGCTGCGAGCACCAGTACTCTCGCTCCAGCGATTCACTCCATGGGGGCAGTCTGGTTGGCAATTCGCAATCATACAACAAAACCGGGAGTCTATTATTCATTTCTTGCCTTACTTGGCACACTTGTCTTTGCAGAGATAAGCATTGAACTAAAAAAGACAGCACCTCGTTTCTTGGATTTGGCAATCGGGGTGATGAATTATGTGCTTGGTGGGAAGATTACTATTTTTACTTATTTTTCTTTCTTCAAGCAAAAACTTACCACACGATCAATTATGGTTGCCCTGATTTCTGGTTTCTTCGTTACCTTTATTGCAAATTTTCTGTTACCAATAACACCGGCGTGGCCAATCATCACCCTGAGCGCAACCTTTGTTTCTATGGTCTGTACCGGCTTGAATCTTCTTCACGAAAAAAAACACGTGATTGATTAATCGTTTCAATTCATATAAACAAAAAAACCTCACTCTCATCTTCGAGAAAGGCGACAGTAACTAGATTTTTTTTAGTTTTTTTGAGAACCTAAAATGAATTCAAACAAGACATGCGCATGGATTGCTATTTCGAATGATTGGATGAATCATTATTTGCCATTAACTCTCTGGGTGGATCTTGGGTCTCGTCGACCTGCACCGCTGATTCCGGGAGCTCAAGCTCCTTCAAATCTTGACGATCTTCATGATGCAGATTTAAGTCGGTGGCCGATACAATTGCAACAAGGAAAGTAAAGAAAATAAGAATTGTCCAAAAAAAGGCAATAAATCTTGCCATTGATTCTTTGGAAATCTGCTCAACCCAACCAAGAGAAATCAAATAATTGGCAAGAATAGTTGCATCTGTTGGGCCGCCATGGGTAAAATCGAGCAAATCATAGAATGAGTACCACATAAAAAAAGCTCCCAAAATAATCAGTAACCAATGGAGTAAAATTTCTCGGCAGAAAATACAAAAAAAAGAGAAAAACACTGCAAAGCCCAAACCTACATAGAATGCGATATTGCCGAACTGACAAAAAAGTAAAGTCATGTACCCCAAAAAAAAGGCAAACAAAGTGAGAATCGCCCGTTGATTTTTCCGTTGAATTGAGCGATTGAGGAAAATAGCCCCAAGCAAAGATGTTCCCAAATAGCCAGCAGAAGCGGTAATAATAAAACCGACAGTGGAATTCAACTGACGAACGATTGTGTCCCCTTCTTCAAAAATGTTAATCTGAATATTTTTGAGCTCTGCCGAAAACAGCAGCGCAAGAACCCCATGGCCAAACTCGTGCACCAAGACCACCAATAATTTAAGCGGTAAAAGTAAAGTTTGATTCCAAAAAATAGTCGTTAGAATAAAGACAAGAACAACAAAAAACAGTGACGGCACATTCTATTATCGGATAGATTCATTATAGATTGATTGAAAGTTTTAACGGATGCGCAGAAGGACTTTGGGTTTAATCAATCTGGCAAGTCGATTTCTTTTTCTATCTTGCCCAATCTTTTTTAAGAGAGAAAATTTCCACAAATATTTGATGGAAAAGTATCCTTTCTTTTTTAGCTCACATTCAACGAAGCGATTACGTATTTCCAAATGCTTTTTTTTGGCATGGTTATTGAGAGAAAATTCCTCCAGTTTTTCCTCGTATTTACGTTCCCAAGCAATTGCCGAATTTGACAAACTAATGGGATGAACGGTAAAGAGACGCTTCTTGGGTAGGTCTGCAAGGAGTAGATCATAATGAAAGTCTGACTTATGAAATATACTAGTCCAGTCTTTGCCAATATTCAAGGATCGTTTCCCCAACAATTCCATCTTCTTTGCCTTTGTTATTCGATGACTATGCGTTGTAAGAGCCTCCGATAATTGATTAATATCATTGGGTGTTATAGTATAAACATTCGCACATAGCTTTTCATGTTCTTGCAAATTTATCTTATGGGTTTTATTTGAATAGTTGTAGACTGATACGCTACAATGGATTTCATTTTTTTTAACTATCTGAATTCTTTTTTTAAGTTGTAGCTGCGTCTTTTTATCGATACAGCTTTCCATTACCACGCTATCTTGATTTACTGTCATCTGGTACACTCCGTAGTTAAAAAGCAACATGAGTGATCGATCTCCAATAATCTCAAAATTATATCCTCCCCAGTTGCGCAGTTCCTCTATATCGGCTTCTAGGAATCGGTTATCGATAAAAGCTTTTTCACCGGTAAATTTTCGATCAGGGTAAAATACGTTTGGATTGTTGCCGATCCGCAAAGATACAATTCTGCCGCCAAGCTGAGGTAAAAAAACAAGAGCCAAGTAACTCGTGCGCAAAAGCTGCGCCTGCCAACCCTGAACAATTATGGATTCAACGCTAAAGTCACAAGATCTCTCTTTTTTATCAGCCATGCAATAACAAGCCAGCCAGATTCTTTTCTTACTTCAAAAAGATTATTGACAGATTTTAATCTAGATTGATATCTTTGACTCAAATTGACAAGCACAATCAGCGAAATTTAAGAGGATCCCAGAGCGAGTAAGAAGCCATGTATGCCACAAATCAAATCAAATAATAATGAGGAAAAATTGATTATCCCCTAAATGAGAGCGAGCCAAATTGATAAAGCGGTCGATCCCAATATTAGGAATCGCTGGAGTCCCCGTGCTTTTTCTAATAAGAAAATTGATTCACAACTATTAGCAGTCTTATTTGAAGCCGCAAGAAGTAGTCCATCTTGTATGAATGAACAACCTTGGCGCTTCCTCTATTTTGAAAAGGATAACTCGATTGAATATCAAAACATGTTGGATTGTCTAGTAGCTCAGAATAGAAAATGGGCGAACAAAGCTCCAGTCTTAATCTTGGGAGTCTATAAAAAAAACTTTACTGACGGTAGCACTATGAATAATCATGGGAGTTATGATCTGGGACAAGCCGTGGCCAACCTTACGATCCAAGCTTTGATCAAAAATCTTTATCTGCACCAAATGGCAGGATTTGATCATGTAAAAGCACAGAAAGTATTTCAAATTCCTGAAGATTATAGCCCGCATGTAAGTATCGCTCTGGGTTATCTTGCGGATGCATCCACACTATCTTCTCAAACTTTACGCGAACGAGAATTAATAGTAAGTAGTAGGAAAAAAACTTCAGAAATCGTCTTCAATAAGAAATGGCCCATCACTTAATATAATCCTTTAATCGAGCGAATGCATTTTTTTCGAAACTATTTATTGCTGGAGTTTGCGATTTTTGTGCGCAAGCCCATCGCTTTTGCTCAAGCATTAGTTTTTGCACTAGTCACGACCCAACTTTTTAGCCAGACTCTGCATTTTTCTGTATTTCAGGAAAAGCAAAATATTTTTGGTATATTGTTTGTCATTCAGTATTTTAGTTTTTTAATTTTATTACAGAATCAGATGGGTGGCAAAAACGCTGTCAATAAAATCCTATTAATGAATGCACCAAATATTCTTGCAATTTTTTTTACAAAATGCCTCATCCTCTGGTTCATGATCACCTTGTTCATGATTTGTTTTTTCCCGATTTTTAATATTCTATTGATACCGATTGATTTGAATCTTACAGAATATCTGGTTCTCTTTTTTATTTTTTCCGCAGGTAATTTGACACTCTGTGCATTGGGCACCCTGATGAGCGCATTATTGGCCTGTCATAAAAACTATAGCGTTATTTTGTCGATTTCAATCTTACCACTTTTCTTGCCGATTTTAATGCCAATCACCGTCATGCTCAGACAATCTCCATTGATGATTGATTCATATAAAGTGGTTTTCTTTTTAGCACTGATTTTAATTTATATAATAGTCGCAATGCAACTATATGGATATTTGGTGAATGAAATTTAGTCAAGGCCGTAACGGCAATAAACTACTCACCACTTTTTTGTGTATCCTTATTCCTTGGTTTTTAATACCAGTAACGTGGATCGCGTTAACCTATCCACCGGTGATACCCTCTCAAGGAATTGCTCATCGAATTTTTTATTTCCATGTGCCGATCGCATGGGTAGCTCTCTATGCTCCTTTAATCTCCACTGTATTTGCAATTTTATATTTGACTAAGCGTAAAGAAATCTTTGATATCTGGTCGGTTGCAAGCACAAGAATTGCTCTGGTTTTTGCTCTGGCGGTCATTATATCGGGACCCTTGTGGGCAAAGACTGAATGGGGAACTTATTGGAATTGGAAAGATGCGCGATTAGTAAGCTTTTTTATATTATTAGTACTCATTATTTCATATTTTTCGATTCGTGATATTGGTGAACATATAGAAAAAAAAGCTGTTATTGGTGCTTGCATGGCCATTTTGAGTGCACTTGCAGCCCTGCTCACTTGGTTTTCTATTCGCTGGTTTGAAACCGATACACATCCGGGGCCAGTAGTCGATCAATTATCAACAAAAATTCGCCTTACTTTTTGGTTGTCGGTAATCGCCTATCATTTTTTATTCTTGAGTTTATTGTATATTTCGATACGATTGGAAAAAATTATCCGATGGGTAAGAAGAAGGGAGGCACAATATTGAAAAAGAATTTTCATTTTATTGACAAAGGATTGTCGCTATTTACTACCATTTGCTTCATTTTCTTATTGTTCCTCGGTAATAGCCCAGCAAGAAAAATTAAAGCGCAAGATAAACTAGAAAAAATTGACTTCGATAAGGTGCAGTTATTTTTACAGGCAAATCCGGCAGAAAGTCAAAAACTCATAGAAGACCTCAGTGAACAGGAAATGATAGAGATTAGTAGTCAGATACGATTCTTAGCACGAAAAAAAACCCCAGATATCGATAAACTTTATTTTATTCTTCAGAGTTTGGAGCAAAAAAAAGCAAATCAGCTAGCTCAAGAGAGATTGAATCATTTATTGAGTGTGATATTTTTAACCTTGGTCTTATTCTTGGGATTTTTAGGCTACGTTTTGTTGCAACAAAGAAAAATTTTTAGAAACATCAGCAATATAGAAAAGTAAGTAAATTACAATAAGATTATTCAAATGAAAGCGAGCACAATTTTATTGATGCGGCATGCTTTAGCGCATGATCTCAAAGATCAGCATGGCAAAAGAAATCTCACTTCTATTGGACGACAGCAGGCTATAGCAAAGGCCAAGAAAATATCTCAATTAAACGACCCTTTGATGACAATCTATACCAGCCCCATAGCACGAGCAAAACAGACCGCCCAAGAAATAAAGAATACTCTTTTTTCGTTAATGAGATCTAACAATAATAAATCCAGAGAAATCTCCATCATTGAAGAACCACGCCTATCTCCTGGTAGTATTCCAGAAACAGCCCACACCAATTCCCTTTTTCAAGAAATTAGTGATACACGACCAGATTATCGTAGCCTCTATTTATGGGTTTTCCACAATCCAGATATTGAACATTTAGCCTCCCTTCTTTTTCCAAATCATGCTGAGAAATTAATCTTCCAGCCAGCATCAATCGCTGGCTTCTCATTTGACGAACAATTTGCTACTGAAAACCAGTTTACCTTAGATTTTTTTTGGATATAATATTTGCATGATTGTGCTGATCGCCAACTAAAGAAAACAAATGACAAATGGAGCCCTTCTTTAAAACTACCCTCGTATGAAGTACTTGCGATCTTCACAAATAATTCCAAATCAAGGGATGAGTTATACTTATTATGAAATTGATGAAAACGATGAGATCAAGCGAATGTTAACGCATATTCCTGACATTAATAAATGCCAACTTTATACCAAACCTCCAGTAAAAAAGCTCTTTGCACCAGAAAGATGCGAAGAGAGTAGTAAGGAAGTTTTTGATCAACTGTGGGCTACCCAAAAGTAGTCTTGTGGCCAATGTTTCATGCAAATGAGGATCTCGGCTACAATCATCACTTTAAACGAAGAAGATAAAATAGAAAATTGTATTCGCTCAGTAAGTCAAATTGTAGATGAGGTTCTCATCGTTGATTCTTTTTCCACAGATCAGACTGTAGCCAAAGCCAAAAACCTTGGCGCACGGATCTTGTGTAATAAATTTACTTCTTATGTTGATCAAAAGAATTTTGCCAGTAAAAAAGCAAAACATGATTGGATTTTGAACTTAGATGCCGATGAAGTTCTATCATCAAAACTGCAAACATCAATTCAAAAGGAAAAAAAGAAAAACCCAGAGCAACTGGCGCAAGGGTATGATTTTGCTCGACTGACTCGCTATTGTGGCAAATGGATCAAGCATTGTGGCTGGTACCCGAATGTCCGTATTCGACTATACAATCGAAAAAAAGGCAAATGGCAGGGCGAAAAGATTCATGAAAGAATCCAAATGAAGTCAAAAACCAGAGTTCGTCGCTTACCAGGCGATCTCTTGCACTACACCACTAATACTCTCGCAGAACATGTTCATCAAGCCAATCGCTTTTCCAATATTGCAGCTCAAGTCCTCTTCGAAAAAGGAAGAAGGCCTAATTTCATAAAAGATGTAATTCTTAATCCGATTCTAACATTTCTGCAAAAATATTTTTTCCGATTAGGAGTGCTCGATGGCTATCAAGGATTCTTTATTTGTGCCCTTTCTGCATTTGCAAATTTTATCAAATATTCAAAAGCTTGGATGCTTTTTCACCAAATCAAAAAAGTCTCATGATAATTGGAAAGTCTTATGTATTGGATCAATTATTTCGATATTCTGTCTAAAATATATCAATCACTACCGTCTTGCCGATTAGTCACAGATGATTAATAACTCATTGGAAGATTTATTATTGTTCATGCCATAGGTCCATTTTGGATTTACAATCTTATATTTGCGATACAATTTGCGGACTTGCGGACAATCATTATAAGAAAGTATCCATCCTTTTCTTTTTTGCAAAATATCTGCTAATTCATAATGATTGAATCCAGCCTGCATATCGCCACGCTCACCGTAAAGTTTACCGCCTGTTGCATAAGGAGGGTCTAAATATAAAAATTTATTACGATGCTCTGCTAGGGCTTTTTTATAATCCATACATTGAAATTTTAAATTTTGGCATTTAAAATTTCGCAGGCGCATGATCGCTGATTCATTAAAACGAGGATGCCCGAGCGACATGCCACCAGACAAAGTCGTCCCACTAAAACTACATCTGTTCAACGCGTAGAATATGGCTGCCTTTTTCATTCGATTATCTGGCTGATTATCCAGATGCAAATAGTTACGTTGCAGAGAATAAAATGTATCCCGTTTCATGGGATGGAATTCTTCCACTTGCTGGGCGAGCAATATCGCATTTTTTTTGGCACACTGCCAGAAGTTTATCAAAGGTGAAAAAGCATCTGACCCATGAACAAAGGTACCCTCGCTAGCCCAAGCCAACTCCAAACTACCCCCACCAAAAAACGGAGAACATAGTTCTGATAAACGTTCAGGTATATATTTTTTCAATATCTTGACCGCGCGGAATTTACCTCCCGGGTAGCGCAACGGAGATCGATGCGATATCGGTTGGGAAGCACAGCTGCTATTTACCAGTTTCGTATTGTATGCTGCAATAATGATACCACCCTCCCGGCCGGATAACTCACATTGAGCGCATGGTTTCTATTTTATGAGTACGAGCGACGAAGACAATTCTAAAGATCATGCCGGCCCACTGGATAAAATTATCGGCTCATTCAAAATGACCAGACCATCCTCTTGCTTTTTCTTTGAGGAATCATTACCGTATCAGAGTCAAGTCTTCTTCTAATTGCGCTCTCTTATTTTAGATTTATATTGCCCAGAGGCGGAATTGAACCGCCGACACAAGGATTTTCAGTCCTCCGCTCTACCGACTGAGCTATCTGGGCTTTTGCTAACATTTAAAAATAAATATGCTTTGTCAAGAGAATACCGCCTAGCGAGCAAATCCACATGAATGTTCACAAAGAATATCTCATAATGTAGCGTTTCATTGTAAGAGTAGCCGTCTGGCCTATTATTTGCGAGATTTCATTGCCCACTCTTTCAATCTCAAGACCTTTGCATGAATACGATAAACCAGGTTAGAGAACTCAGAAAACTATTTATTATGCTTGCTAATAAATAATTAATTCTCCTATTTTTTTATTTACAAGGAAGTATCGCTAAACTACTCATAGTTACACAGTTATTGGGAATGTCACACAGTCATACACCTCCGAAAGACACCTCAAGCCACAATCTAAAAGTTGCTTTTTTCATAAATCTTGGATTTGCGTTTGTTGAATTGATTGGTGGGGTTTTTGTAAACAGCATTGCAATCCTCTCGGATGCCGTCCATGATTTTGGAGATAGCCTTTCTTTGGGAATTGCTTGGTATTTACATGACAAATCAAAAAAAAAATCAAACGAAAAATACTCCTATGGCTATGCTCGATTTTCACTCTTAGGAGCGTTAATCAACAGCCTGATCTTAGTGATGGGTTCTTTCTATATCATTCATGAGGCAATCGACAGATTTATTCAACCACAGCATTCAAATGCCGAAGGAATGTTTTTTCTTGCAACTCTTGGTATTACTGTCAATGGCTATGTAGCATGGAAGATGAGTGGAGAAAGAACGCTCAATGAGAAAGTTATTTCTTGGCACCATATTGAGGATGTCTTGGGCTGGCTTGCCGTACTGATTGTCTCGGTAGTGCTCATATTTTATGACTTTCACTATTTAGACCCCGCCCTATCGTTGCTCATAACGTTCTATATTTTATGGAATGTAATAAAACGATTAAAAGAAACCCTCTTTTTATTCTTACAAGGGATTCCACCAAAAATCGATATAATGGAAATTGAAAAAAAACTATTGAGAATCGAGAAAGTCCAATCGATTCACCATACCCATATTTGGTCTCTCGAAGGAAAACATCATGTTTTCACAACCCATGCTCGATTAAAAAATATTTATTCATTTAAGGAAATTATGGAGGTGAAAATGCAATTAGCACAAGCATTAAAAATTTACGATTTCAAACACCTCACCATTGAAACAGAGCTAGATCAAGAAACCTGTAGTCTATCAGTAACAGATTGAAGACATAGATAGGAGGAAGGACACGCTCCAGCAAAGAGTCGTCCTCTCATTTATGAGAGAGGAAGTCGGCTACTCCCTTTTTGCAGAAAAAAATTATAAGAGAATTCATGTGCTGATGAACCTACTAACATGAGATATCGATGAACTATCATTCAATCTGGCTAAAGTTATGGCAAAATTTTCTTCCCATAACTTCCTAAATTTTCCTACTTGGGAAATATCTAAATTTAATCTGCGAATGGAAGTCGGCCTTAAATAAGAATATCCACAAGGATGAATATAGGCAAAACATTTGAGATCATTAGCGACATTAATCGCAATTCCATGGCTGGAAAAAAAAGATCGATAATTATAGCCAATCGCCGCTAGTTTCTCATTTTGATTCTCATGATTTTGTAGATATAATCCTGGTGCCTCTAACCGATACAACAATTGAATCGACGGCCAAATGGTTTCTACTGTATTTTTCGTGACCTCAATCGTCATTCGTGTAAAATGAGAAAGCTTCAAACCTCTCTTGGTCAGATCAATATGCGGATAAATCACACATTGACCTAGTTCATGAGCTGTAAAATCTCCGCCGCGATTAACGCCATAGCATTGGATTCCTCGCTTCGCAAGATCTTCCTTACCAATAAGAAGATTTTTTTGTTCTGCTTGGCGACCATAAGTGAGGGTATTTGGATGAGAACAAAATAAGAGAAGTTCTCTTCGCCGCCGTCGCAGATTTTCCTGAAGTTTCAGATAGTGCTCATACGAGAGCGATTCAATGAAGATAGTTTTCATTGAGTTATATTTTGTGATATTTTCTTGTTTGTCGATCAAAAAAAATTTCAGAGCAATTGCCATGAAGAATATATCCAATCGATATTCCTATACCATTTCACGCTACTTTCAACGGGTACTGTATTTGAAATTTAGACAGCGATCTCGCTCTATTATTGTAATGATAAGCCAAAATTCTTATTGTTTGACTTTTGCTCAAAAAAAAGATTTTCCCGATAAACAAGAAATTGAGAATACATCCTCCAAAATATTTTTTCAGATTTCCTAACGAATCGTTGACAAGCTCTCTTTTATCTTTTCCTCTGTCAGTAACGCAAGCAAAATGTTAAGTACTCACTATAAATTTGCTGAATGTGAAAAAAAATGGATCTCACTTTGGCAAGAGAATCAATGTTTTAAGCATTTTCCAGCCAATGAAAAACATCCACCATTTTCAATTATGATTCCACCTCCCAACGTAACTGGGGAACTACACGTTGGGCACGCCCTCAATCAGGCGATTCAAGACTTTTTGATACGCTACGCAAGAAAGCGTGGCTATTCTAGTTTATGGCAAGCCGGTATTGATCACGCAGGAATTGCTACCCAAACTCGAGTGGAAAGAGAATTGCAAAAAACAAAAAAAAATCGATTGGATCTTGGACGAACCAAGTTCTTACAAGAGGTTTGGCGATGGAAGAATCAATCTGGTGATATTATTTCAAAACAACAGCAACGAATGGGTTTTTCATTTGAGGAAAACAGAAAAAGATTCACTATGGATCCGCAGTATTCTCAGGCGGTCATTGCTGCCTTTGTGGCCTTGTACAAAAAGAAATTGATCTATCGGGCAAAGAAGATTGTGCATTGGGATCCTACCTCACAAACTGTGCTTTCCGATTTAGAAATTGAACACGATGAAAATTTTTGCGGTAAACTCTATTCATTTGCATATCAGATAAAAGATAGCAAAGAACAAATCATTGTCGCGACTACCCGTCCAGAAACCATGTTGGCAGATACCGCGATTGCCGTCCACCCCCAAGATTCACGTTTTAAAAAATGGATTGGTAAAAAAGTTATTCATCCATTTGCGGATCGCCAGATTCCAATCATTGCAGATTCAATTTTAGTAGATCCAAAATTTGGTACGGGTGCCGTCAAAGTGACGCCAGCACACGATATCAATGACTTCGCTTGCGGAGAACGAAATAAATTGAAAATCATCAATTTGTTCGATCACAATGCCGCGGTAAATGAAAACGGCGGAATTTTTGCAGGGATGGATCGAAATGTCGCGCGCAAAGCTGTAATAGTCGAGCTCGAAAAAAAGGGACTCCTGCGAAATATTAAAAATCATAAAATATCACTCGCGCGCTCACAGCGCACTGGTACAGTCGTCGAACCTATCCTTTCTATGCAATGGTTCGTCCGCATGGAATCTTTAGCCAAGCCCGCTCTAGCAGCTTTGCGACGCCAAGAGTTTTCTATCTACCCCAAACAGTGGGAAACAACCTATAAGAATTGGCTCAGCAATATTCACGATTGGTGTATTTCTCGACAACTATGGTGGGGACACCGCATTCCGATATGGTACGGGCCAGACGATCAGATGTTCTGTGGCAATGATGTAGCCGATGCTAAAAAACAAGCGAAAGCCTATTATAAAAAGGACGTACCTTTGCGACAGGATGACGATGTGTTAGATACTTGGTTTTCTTCGGCTCTGTGGCCCTTCGCTAGTCTAGGATGGCCCGATAAGAAAAAAAAAGACTTAGCAAATTATTATCCCAGCAGCATTTTAATTACCGCCCATGATATCATTTTTTTCTGGGTAGCTCGTATGGTCATGATGGGAATGGAATTCATGAAAAAAGTTCCCTTTTACCGAGTCTATATCCACGGTTTATTAAGAGATGAAAATGGAGAAAAAATGTCGAAAACCAAGGGAAATGTTGTCGATCCGATCCAGACCATCAATACGTATGGTACGGATGCCTTCCGTTTTTTCTTACTCGCAACCCTCAATGAAGGGAAGGATAGTCTTTATTCCGAGCAACGCTTAAAAGGCTATTATCATTTGACCAATAAGATTTGGAATAGTGCGCGCTTTTTACTCAAGCATCGCGATGATTGGCATATCCGCTCTTTTTTATCGGACGCAAAAATTGAAAAACAAATTGATGAGCTGGCTCTTAAAAAATGGAAAATGGAAGATGGATGGATTTTATATCGCTTGTCACTCTGTATTAAGGATATTGATCGATCTATAATGAATTTAAAGTTTCATTTAACACCGCAAAGAATCTATGAGTTTGTCTGGAATGAATACTGTGATTGGTATTTAGAAATAATCAAGAATAGAATATTCCAAAGTCAGTCAGTGAAAGCAACAAAAGAAGAAAGAGAATCAGCAGTAAACGCGCTCCAAATAGCAAGCTACGTCTTTGATAAAATTCTCGATCTACTACACCCAATGATGCCTTTTATTAGCGAGGAGCTAGCTGCTACTTTCCGAGCTTCAACACAAGACAAAAAAAAGCCCCATGCTGGCAAGTTTGTAGTCAATAGAAGTTGGCCACAGGAATTTAAAAAAATAAAAAAACTACTGGCAAAGAATAAACAGATGGTATTATTCCAAGAAATTATTCGTACCATCAGAAATCTACGCAAGACTTTACCAAATACAAAAGAGATCAACATCATTATTCGTTTCAGTCACTCTGAACAAATGTCTGTTTCAGAAGCCTATTTAAAAAAACTTTTAGATGAAAATCAGCTGACGATTTTTAGATTTGTTAGAGTAGCTGGGTTTTCGTTTGAAAAAAGCAAAGAAAACGAAAAGGATATTTCCTTGGGATCACATAATAGTCTGCCGTTTTCTTTAGGTTCTATTCGAATTGTTCAAGAAAAAAATCTCATTGACCTTGAGGATCTAAAAAGACAACAGAAGAGATTAGCAGAACAAATGCAGCGAGTAGAAAAAAAATTAGCCAATAGCTCTTTCTTAGAAAGGGCGCCAGAAAATATTGTTAATAAAGAGAAAGCCAAATACACCGAATTTCAATTTAAGTACAAAATGATTTGCCAACAAGTGGAGCAAAGTGCAGTCAAATGAAAGTTTTGATCGTGGGTAATGGTGGTCGTGAACATGCCCTTTTTTGCAAAATAAAACAGAGTAGTAAAGTGAGTGAAATATACTTGAGTCATTCCAACGGTGGCGTGCCAAAGGGCAACCAACTGTGCGAGAATATTTTCACAATGTCCAATAAAGAGTTAAGAAAGTTTATTTCTGCAGAGAAATTTGATCTGGTTGTTGTTGGACCAGAGGATCCAATTGTCCAAGGAGTTTTTGACGATTGCCGAGATCTTCTCGCAGTATTTGCGCCATCCAAAGAATGCTCCCGACTGGAAAGCTCAAAGATATTTGCAAAGAACTTTATGAATCAATACAATATTCCTACAGCCAAATCTATCGAATTTGAATCGGCAGAAACCGCAAACAAATACTTGCTCTCCCTGCAAAAATCAGACTATCCCATTGTGATTAAATATGATGGACTGGCAAAGGGGAAAGGAGTCACTGTTGCACAAACGGAGGATGACGCAAAGATCGCGATTCATCGAGCTCTTGTTGAAAAAGTATTTGGTGATCCACACAGTAAAATCTTAATAGAAGATTTTATACCAGGAATCGAGGCCTCTATTTTCATTTTATCCGACGGAGATTGTTGCCTTTCTTTACCAGCGAGCCAAGATTACAAGCGCGCCTATGATAATCAACAGGGACCCAACACCGGTGGAATGGGCGCATACGCTCCCTTATCGCAGATAGACGATAAAGAAATCACTTTGGACATCCAAACAAATATCATTAAGCCTTTATTACCTGCCATTAAAAGAGAATTGGGGGCTTATCGAGGGTTATTATATCTAGGTTTAATGATTCATGAGAAAAAAGCAAAAGTACTCGAATTTAACGTGCGGTTCGGTGATCCAGAAACACAAGCTCTTTTATCTCTCATCGATGAAGACCTGATACCTTTATTATATCAAGCAAGCTGTCAGCAATTCGAAAAGGAATTTATAAAAATTAAAGAAAATCGCTCCTCAATAGCGGTGGTACTGGCAGCAGAGGGATATCCAGAAAACCCAAGAAAAAATATCAACTTAGATTTTTTAGATAAAGATCTACCCAAAACACTGAGAATGTTTCACGCGGGGACCCAGAATTTGAATGGTCAATTACGAAGTAGCGGCGGGCGAGTCTTAAATTTTCAAGCAGAGGCACCTGATCTGCATTCGGCACATCAATTGGTCTATGATTATTTGAATCAGCGGAGCTGGCCCGGCTTGATGTATCGCAAGGACATCGGCTCTTTTGTGGCTCATAACAGCTGATAAATTTTCTAGAACTCAAACTGAAATCACCAAAAAATGAAAAATTTCTACTAGCATTTTATAGAGACATTCTGTAAATAATATTTACAGACTATTCTTATGAGAAATAAGGTCGCACACCAACACAAACACTACGGTGATTTGGATATAATTGAAATAAATCAGGGAGTGCCCAAACCGAGTATTATTATCATTCACGGCTATGGTGCAAACTATCATGATCTTTTATCTTTGCCCGTGGAAATGGATCAATTAGATTGCAATTGGTATTTTCCCAATGGTTGTTTGGAGTCTCATTCAAGTGGCGATAGCTACCATCATGGTCGCGCTTGGTTTCATGTAGATCTGGTTGCAATGAATGCAGCACGAGCAGGTCGGCAAGAACAAGAGTTCATGGATCACGAACCAGCTGGCTTAAGCGAGGCAAGAGAGAAGCTGTTAACTAGTCTCAAATTGATCCAAGACGCCGGTTCCTTAGGAGATAAAATCTTTCTCGGTGGATTTAGCCAAGGGGCGATGATGGCCTTAGATCTTGCAATCTATGCTGATTTTCCAGTGTCGGGTCTGCTCTTGTTTTCTGGCGCATTGATTAATCGCAAAAATTATCGCAATCTGCTCCAGAAAAAAGAAACAAAACCACCTTTTTTTCAAAGCCACGGCACTGACGACGAGATCATTCCTTATCGAGCAGGACATGCGTTGACTAGTTTTTTGCAAGAAAGCCAGTTTATCGGAGATCTCGTCACGTTTAACGATGGTCATACAATTCCACCAAAGATTGTACATCAGGCGCAAGACTTTATCCAGCGAAGATTTCACGCGGAAACCGAATAATGAGATTGGACATATTATATTTGAATCTATTGACTTCTAGCAAGTAAGGAATATTATTGTCTAGCTGAAAATTATTATGAAAATTCCAGAAAGTGTCAATGTCCTTTACGATGACCAACCATTATTGGAAGAAAAATGCAGTGATCCCATTAAACTTTTTTCTGAATGGATGGAAGATGCTATAAAAAAAGTAGCAAATGCGAATGCTATGGCACTAGCTACTTGCCAGAGTAACAAGCAACCAAAGAATCGAATAGTTTTATTAAAAGAGTATGAAAATAATCAGTTCATTTTTTTTTCTAATTACCAAAGTGATAAGGCAACTGACTTGCTTGATAATCCCAATGCTGCCCTCCTCTTTTTTTGGGATACTTTACAAAAACAGATTCGGATAGAAGGAAACGTAAAAAAACTAGATAAAAGCAAATCAGATGAATACTTTTTGAGTCGACCTCGCGGCAGCCAAATTGGGGCTCTCGCCTCAAATCAAAGCAGTATCATCGCATCACGCAAAACAATCGAAGAAAAATTTACTTCAATAGCTAAACGTTTTGAAAAAAAGGACATAGTGCCACCTCCCCACTGGGGTGGATATGTTCTCTCGGCTGAATATTTTGAATTCTGGAAAGGGCGGGCGGATCGACTCCATGACCGCCTTTGTTTTCGCAAAAGCTTCACCAATAAAAAAGCTGAATGGAAAATGGATCGACTGTCTCCTTAATCAAAGACCAGCAATCAACCAAAAAAGGCGATTGCATTCAATCAAAAAAATTAGTCAGGACTCTTTTAATTTTTTCAAATTCCTCCGCCCGCAAATAGGGGAAAAGTGGTAAAGAAAGGGCTTTCTTGCCGATTGTTCTTGCTACTTGACCGCCCATTTTTTTTGTTAAATAAGGATGGGCACTACTTTGTTGGGAAATAGTCTCTGGATAGATAATCGCACTTGCGATATCATTTTCTTGTAGATGAGCTCGCAATTCATCTCTTCTTTTATCGATTAAAACTACATTCAAATAGCCATTGTGTATGAATCCTTGGGGATGCCTTAAATACGACAGTTCCAATTGCAAGAAAAGATCATTGTAGAGCGCATTGGTCTGTCGCCGACTTTGTATTCGATTTTCAAAAAAAATGAGAGCACAGTTTAGATAGGCCGCCTGTAATGCATCAAGTCTCGAGTTCCAACCGACATAATCATAACTGTAATGTTCGCTTCGTCCGTGATTGGCTAACTGCCGCGCTTTTTGTGCATAATCGTCATTCTGGGTCAGAATCGCACCACCATCGCCGGCACCTCCTAAAACCTTGGCAGGATAAAAACTGAGAGTAGAAATGGCTGCATTGTGGAAAATCGATTCATTGTTTGCCAACAAACTACCAAAGGCCTGAGCTCCATCTTCAATCAAAATGATATTCTCTTGTTGACAAAACTGACGGTACTCCTGCAAATGCCGAGAACACGAGCCATAAAGATGGACTAAAATTGCCGCTTTAGGTCTATATTTTACTACTGCATCCTTAAATACTGCAAAATCCATCTGCAAATCCTGCGCGGATATATCAACGGTGATTGGCTGGGCACCTACATTGATAACTGCCTCAAAGGTCGCCCAAAAAGTGAAGTCTGGTAGAATGACCAAATCATTCTGCTCGACGCCAACGGTGCGCAAAGCGAGCTGAATTGCATCGGTTCCATTGGCACAGCTAATAGCGTGTCGGGCCTGACAATAGTGAGCAATGCTCTTTTCAAAATGATCTACTTCTTCTCCACCGATAAAGGCGGTCATTTTACTAATCTCTGCAACTTTGTCCGCCCAAAGCGAATGGAATTGGTCTTCCAATCTGCGAAGATCAATAAATGGGATTTTCATAAGTGAGTGGGAAGCAGCGGATAGATCGCTTTTGTCAGCGGATACGATTGGGAAATCTGTTCGATGCGTTCTCGTAGATGCTTCTCCGTGCAGAGACCGGTCAAGATGATAATGTCCAGCTGAACGGTTTCAGAATTCTTGTTTTTGATCAATCGGCTGATTGGAACCTCAAGATTCTTTGGGAGAATATCTTCGATTTCTGCAACTTGATCTGCCTTGCTCATGGAAATTCGGACATAAAAACTTAATTCCTTTTTCTCTTGCTCCTCTGGGGATATTGGATACTGTTCGGTAAAACGATTTTCTACGGCGACTTCTTTGATTTGGCTCAAATAAAAAAGATCACTCATCACTGCGCTCGCGGTTGGCTTGGCACCTGCACCCTCACCCATGAGAATTGTTTTTTTTGCATACCGAGATAAAAAACAGACCGCATTGCGAGATTGAGAGATAGAAGCGAATAGATGATCTTGCTTGACCAAGTAGTTGCGGACATTGGCAGTGAATGTATCCCCCTCTTTTTGTGCAGAGGCGATCGGCCGCAAATAATAGCCCATCTGCCTAATCATCTTTAAATCCTCAAGCTCAATGTGGGTAATTCCTTCAATTGCCATTCCGGTTGCATCAATCGTTCTGTTAAAGAGAATTGAGCTCAATAAGATAATTTTTTGGGCTGCATCATGTCCTTCAATATCAAAGCTTGGATCAGCCTCGGCATATCCCTGTTTTTGTGCATTTTTTAAGGCCGCCGCAAAAGATAATCCACTCATCATTGCACTCAAGATAAAATTACTGGTGGTATTGAGGATACCATAGACTGCAATACAAGGATCCATAGCAAATAAATTCTGCGATGTCTTGATAACCGGCAAAGCTCCACCGACCGCGCTTTCAAATAAAAGATGTCGGTTCACCTTTTTGGCCAAGGCAAAGAGTTCATTCCCATGCTTCGCTAATAGAGCTTTGTTAGCTGTAATGACATGTTTTCTTTTTGAAAGAGCTGCTTTTATCCATTCAAAAGCCTGGTCTACATTGCCAGTAACTTCAATGACTACGTCTGCATCTACTTGCTCTAGCATTTCATAGAAATTAGTATAGGCAAATTCGCAACCTTTCAGTTCGCGAAACAGGTTTTGCTTTTTTTGCCAGCTTCGATCAAAGATACCGGCTAATTCCAGATGAAGGCCGTGCTGACGTTTGAGAGTCTCTTTTCTGTTGAAATATATCTCTAAGATACCTTGCCCGACAGTACCCAAGCCCAGCAATGCAAACTTCATTTTGGTTTCCTTTGCAATGGACCTAAAATAAATATTGAAAACATTGAGCAATATATAATTTTTTTTCTTGACAACTTTGGATATTTTAGATATCTTTCTGCTAAGGGAAGATTTAATAATAGTAAAAATATGGCAATTAAGATTTATATTCCTACACCACTACGAGGATTTGTCGGCGATCGTGATCAGATATCGATTGAGAGTGCAGACAACATGGGAGAATTATTGGGTAAATTAATCGGTGAGCATCAGGAGCTAAAAAAGCATCTCTACACTGAAGATGACAAATTAAGAAACTACATTAATATTTACCATAACGATGAAGATATTCGATATAAAGGATTGCTCTCTTGTAAACTTGAAGATGGTGATAAAATATCAATTGTACCATCGATTGCTGGTGGCACAAATCTCACCCCAGATGAATTGCGCCGTTATGATCGTCATATTCTTTTACCGAACGTCGGGGTTAAAGGACAACAAAAACTAAAAGACAGCTCGGTATTGTTGATTGGTGCGGGAGGTTTAGGATCTCCACTAGCATTGTATTTAGCTGCCGCTGGCGTCGGGAGAATCGGCATCGTCGACTTTGATGTCGTTGATGAATCAAATCTGCAACGACAAATTATTCATGGAACTTCGACGATAGGAAAATCCAAACTAGCGAGCGCCAAAGAGCGGCTCTTAGACCTCAATCCATTTATCAAAGTTGAACCTCATGAGATAGCGCTCAGTTCAGAGAATGCTCTGGATCTATTTGCAGATTATGATGTCATTGCTGATGGCACTGATAATTTCCCGACAAGATATCTGGTAAATGATGCCTGTGTTTTGAGCGGGAAACCCAACGTTTATGGTTCTATTTTCCGGTTTGAAGGACAAATATCAGTCTTTCATTATCAAAATGGTCCGTGTTATCGTTGTCTTTACAGCGAACCACCCCCACCTGGGCTGGTTCCCTCCTGTGCAGAAGGCGGCGTCTTTGGTGTTTTACCGGGGATTGTCGGAAGTATCCAAGCTACAGAAGTAATCAAAATAATACTCGGTATTGGGAAAATTTTGAGTGGACGTTTGCTACTGTTTGACTCGATGCAGCAGTCATTTCGTGAATTGGCGTTAGCAAAAAATCCAGATTGTAAACTCTGCGGTAAGAATCCTTCGGTTACCAAACTTATAGATTATCAAGAATTTTGTGGAGTCAAACCAGTCGAAAAAAGTATTTTAGAAAATGAAATTAGTGTTCATCAAGTTGAAGATCTAAGGGAAAGAGATCCAGAACAAAACGGTTATAAAATTTTGGATGTGCGCGAGCCCCACGAAGTAGAAATAGTCTGTCTTCCGTCTACGGTATGTATTCCACTCGGTCAATTAGAGGAAAAATGTCAGGAGCTAGATAAATCTCATCCTTGGATTGTTTATTGTAAGGGCGGTGTCAGAGGTGCCAAAGCGGTAGATATATTAAAGAAGAAAGGCTTTAGGCAAGTGAAGAACATGAAAGGCGGGATCATTGAGTACGCCAAAGAAGTAGATTCTCGTTTAAAGGTCTACTAACAATCATTGCATTTGATTGCAATGAGCCTTGCTTAAATTATTTATATAACCGATGTTTGAAGAACCAGATTCCAAGACTGAGCGCTCAAACCGATGTCTCAGTAGCTTGCCAATTTAAAAACCTCTATCGTTTTTGGGCGCGGGAATCTATTCCTTTTTTGAGGTATTTTCGGGAATCTGGCTTTGAAGTTCTTTTAAGTCTCTTTTTAGATCAGCAATATCACTGGATAAAATTCGTAGTTCGGCCAAAATTTCTTCGTTCAAAAATAAATTACGTTTGGTCGGAATTCTCGAATTAAAGGTATTGATATCATGAATATAGGACCCGACATGAGCGGTAAACATACCAAACAAACCCACCCCAGAGATCATTAAACATACGGCAATCACTCTACCAAAACCAGATATCGGGAAGTAATCGCCGTAGCCCACAGTGGTCATGGTAACAAAGGCCCACCAAATAGCATCCGCCGGTCTTCTAATATTGGATTCAGGCAAATTACCTTCTACTTCCAAAATTGCAATCGAGCCAAAAATTACTAAAAAAAAGCACAGGATGGCAGAGGTGCGGGAAATTGAGCGGATAGGATGGCGAAAGAAAAATTCAAAAATTACTTTCATTGAACGGATCGATCGTAAAATTCGCAAAAATCGAAATATTTGGAAGGCACGGCCAAAACGTAGTATTTCTAGATTTGGAATACTGCAGATTAAATCGATCCAACCATATTTCAGGTACTGCATTTTAACCTTTGCTGCGGTTAATTTCCAAAAAAAATCAGCAATGAAAATTACGCAGATAAGATTATCTATGTATCTTAATAAGGTGACCAAGCGCGGAGAAATTGGCATCACTAATTCTATGAGCAATGCCCCAAGGACAAAAAGGGACAATAAAAACATAAAAAGATCCCACGCCAGAAAATGTGGAATATTTGGTTTGGGTTCTTCTGGTTGACTTTTTTTGTTAGATTGAGTCTTTTTTTTACCTGCAGATTTCACATCAGTATTCTCATTTTAGTATATGCATAAGGCCCTGCAAAATAATTCATAAGAATCTAATATTAATTTATCACTTCGGTTGACAATAGATAATTTGCCTATGAGGATGAGACAAACTTTAATGTAATGATTCGATCTTACACTGTCAAGCCAGAATTCATTGGTAAAAGATTGGATTTGTGGCTTGCGCAGGTAAGTGGTCTTAGTAGAAAACAAATAAAGATCTATTTTCAAAATTCACGAATTCGATTTATCAATCCACAACAAACTATCAAATCTCTTCATCAGCCGGTCATGATGGGAGACGAAGTAGCAATTGATCAATTATCGAACGAAAAATCAACAGGTATCCAACCAGTATCTCTTGAGCTTAAAATCCTTTATGAAGACCAAGATATAGCAGTTTTGCATAAAGATCTGGGCATAACGGTGCATCCGGGTCCCAATGAGTCGATATCTTCTTCGCTAGACAATAGCCAAATAAATGGAAAAGTTTTCCTCGTCCAGGGATTGCTCAATCGTTGGCCATCTCTGCCGGGCAGAGCCGATCGAGCGGGCTTGGTTCATCGATTAGATCGGCAGACAGAGGGCCTCATGGTAATCGCCAAAACTTCACTTGGCTATGAGAAGTTGGTGGAAAAGTTTGCCCAGAGGCGAGTAAAAAAAAGATATCTTGCTTGGGCAGCTGGATATTTACCACCTCCTCACCATGGAAAAATCTGCACAAAGATCAGGAGAAATCCAAAAAATCGTTTAAAAATGATGGTGAGCGAAGACGGGAAAATAGCCGAAACTACATATAGAAGAATGGAATTTCTCATGATGAAAGACGGATTGAGATATTATAAAATGGAAATCTCGCCAAAAACGGGGAGAACTCACCAGATTCGGGTTCATTTAGCACATTTAGGAATTCCGGTCGTCAATGATTTCTGGTATGGACAAAAGGACCGTAGGTCAGGCACCTTACAAAAGAAATTGGCAAAATATGAATTAATGCTCTTGGCACAAAAACTGGAATTTTCTCATCCTCGACATAAACGAAAAATGAAATTCTCTCTTCCTTTGCCAGAACGGTTCAAACTTTTTGAGGAAACGCTGAGAAACTTTGATCAATCAATTTTTACAAAATGAATAATTTAAAAAATACAATCAAGAGAATATTTTCTCGTAAAAAAATGTTCGATTCACAAGAAAAAACTCGAGACCATGATCTTGAAGGCAAGTCAGAAAACAAATATACGCGCAGGGAACAAAGGAATCAAATCATTTTTGCAATTGCTCTTTTCTTGTTATTATTTGGATATTTTAAGCTGCAAGATGTGGACGTTGCTCATTCGTTCATTCGACCTTCCAGTCAAATAATCAATCGAAAAACTACTATTAATTTTTGGGATAAAAAAAAATTGCATGGTCAGTTACTCTTTTTTTCTAGGGAAAATGTTATGGTTTTAACCGATAGCAACGAAAGAGTTCACTTGGAATTATCCTTAATTAAGAGTATAGAGTTTTTTAATAAGGAAGAGGCAGCTAATTTAGCAAAGGAAAAATCGGATCAAAAAAGAGATATAGCGAAAAAGCCAAGCCGTCAACTGAGCGATAACGAAAAACGATTTCTGGGAAAATTCCAAGCCAATGTAACCGATCATATCGCATATCTACGCATCTATCAGCATTCATCCGGGAGATTAGGAGCAAGTATCCAATTCTTAGATTGGGGAAATCGCATTGAAGAAATACTCTACCATGTTCGAGTTCACAACGATCAAATCCAATTCAAAAGAGTATGCTATGGCAAGCGGTGTCAAGAGATTGGCTCATCAAAGTCAATCAAGCAAACATACGTTGGAATCATAAGTGAAAATGGTCAATTTATTACTGGAAGTTATAAAGGTGGACAAAATGGTTCTGAATGGAGTGCCTTTCGTTTAAACCCGTGAATAGTGAAACTATTTCTATTAAACGATTATTCGATCTGATCCACGAATTGCGCGTGGATATCGATGAATTAAAAAGAATTAAATCACGTTTATCACAGAATAAAGAGTACAGCTCCTCAATTTCCATTTCTATTGATGAGCAAATCAATCAAATTCTCAATCGAATCATTGAATTAGAAGAATTGGAGATAGAAGAAATCCCCAATCCACTCCGTCCTGAGTTTTCTTTTACCGATCACGTAAGTGTCACCAAAATTCGAGAGATTGAATCAGCGAAAGTCAATATCGATAATAATTGGGAAAAACAAGTTCATCAGTATATCCAGAGCATGCAGAAAACTGAAATTCATTTACATATGGAGGCATGTATTTCTGCAGAAACACTCTTGCTGATTTTAGAAGAAAATGAAATTGCTCATGATCCAGATGAAGTGAGGAGACGATATAAATTTCAAAACTTGCAGGAGTTTATCAATTTATTTTTATATATTTTAGATGCTATTAAATCAAGTGAGGATTTTAAAATCATTTACGCAGGCTTAATTAAGTATCTAGAAGCAAACAATATCATCTATGCCGAGGTATTCATCGCGCCATCTCGTTTAATACAAAACGGCCTCCATTTCAATGAAGTCATTGAAACAATTGAAAAATTGATGCGGGAAACAAGGCTTTTAGGAGGGCCAGAAATAAACTTGATTATTGATCTTTCACGCACTTTTGGCACAAAAAATGCAGATAACATGCTGACACGGGTAATAGAATCAAAGTCTAATGCAATTATTGGGGTAGGATTAGGTGGTGTAGAATTGATCGGTCCAGCGCGAGATTTTCAGGATACTTTTGCCCGAGCTCGAGCGGAAGGTCTTCATTGTGTAGTGCACGCTGGTGAGGATGACGGCCCATGGTCGATTCGTGATGCGATTGAGCTACTGGGGGCAGAAAGAATCGGGCACGCCACTTCAATGATCCAAGATCCCGAGCTCATGGAACTGGTTAAAAAAAGAAAGATACCAATTGAGGTTTGCCTTACTTCGAATATTTTTACAGGAAAATACGTGCGCAAGGAAGTTGATCACCCGGTGCGGCGCTACTACGATGAGGGTATTATCTGTACGATCAATACCGACGATCCAAAGATTTTCAATGTGGAATTGAATGAAGAATATTTTAAATACTTTAAGTACTTGAACTTTACTCCAGCAGAATTGATTGATCTTGACAAACAAGGGGTTTATGCTACTTTCTCCAATAATAAGGATGTACTATGGCGAAAGATAGAAAAAAATATGCAACCACTTCAGAACTTACTAATGCACCATCCTTAGAACTAGCAGCAGAGACGCGCTTGCCTCTACCTAAAACGAACTCTCCGGTTGACTCTAGTGAGTTGGATGGTTTAATAGCAGGATTCGTTCATGAGATAAGAAATCCCTTGGCGGCTCTCCATATGCATTTACAACTTTTAGAAAGCTATACTCTAGAAGTAGAGAATTCTCAATTAAAAAAAAAACTCAACGATAAAATTCAATTTCTAAAAAAAGAGATCCTCAATCTGAGTAAATCAATGAAGAGCTTGCTCTTGGTCTTTAAGCAGAGTAAAAATATGGAAAGGCAAACGTGTAATATCAATGATATTATTTTTGAAGTAATGGAATTAATCGGTATTCAAGCGAAGCATCAAAATGTAGAAATTGATTTTTTACAAGGAGAATTACCCACTGTCAATTTTTTAGACCCTTCCTTTATTAGACAGATCGTTTTGAATCTCATTTTGAACTCTTTGCAGGCGTTTCCCCAAGAGATCAATCAACAAACTAAAAAACTGATACAAATTGTCACAATGATGAAAAAAGGAGCATTGATAATCGAAATTCTCGATAATGGGCCCGGAATTTCCAAAGAAATTCAATCACGAATCTTTACACCATTTTTTAGCAAGGGCAGTAATACCGGTATTGGATTGACGCTAGTAAAATCTATGGTAAACAGCATGAACGGAATTTTAGAACTACGTACCGAAGAAAAAAAAGGCACAAATTTTATTATCAAATTTATGGAACCTATGAGACAATTATCCGAAAAACTTTGAATTATTGAATAGTATGTTTGAGATTCTCATTGTTGAAGATGAAAAAAAACAGAGTGATGCCTTGGAAGAATTTTTACGAGGTTGTCAGAAAGATCTTGTAATCAGTGAAATTTACTGCGCACCAGAAATTGATATCGCAAAATTTATTTTACGAGAAAAAAATATTGATCTGATTATTTGCGATCTTTTTTTACCCGATGGAAATGGTATCGATGTTGTTAAATATATCCGTAAAAAAGACAAAGGAATTCCAATTATAATGCTCACCGGGCAACCATCTGTGGAAACTGCGGTAACTGCTCTTAAAGAAGGCGCTCAGGATTATTTACAAAAACCAGTGGATTTGCTTCTCCTTGGTAGCAAGATTAAAACTTTTTTACAAAGTTTAACCTTGGCAAAGGAAAATCAGATTCTGCGATCAAGAATCACAGAAGATTTCCAAACAAAGAGTATAATTGGTGAGAGTGAATCACTCAAAAAGCTTTTGGAGAAAGTCAAACAAATTAGTAGAACAGATATCATTGTCTTAATTGAAGGCGAGAGTGGTACCGGTAAGGAATTGATTGCCAATGTTATTCACGAAAATTCGGCTCGAAAAAAAAATAATTTTATTAAGGTAAATTGCGGTGCATTAACCAAATCTTTATTGGAATCCGAGTTGTTTGGCTATGTAAAAGGTGCATTTACTGGTGCGGATAAAGACCGCAGTGGGTATTTTGAATCAGCAAATGGTGGTAGCCTTTTTTTGGATGAGATTGCCGAAATGGATCTAGAAAGCCAAGTGCGCTTATTGCGAGTCATTGAAGATCGGAAAGTAATCCGCGTAGGTTCCAGCAAGGATACCGATATCGACGTTCGCATCATTGCTGCAACCAATAAAAATCTATTGAACGAAGTTAAAAAGAGCTCATTTCGTGAAGATTTATACTATCGTCTATCTGTTATTAAAGTAGAAGTGCCACCGTTACGACAGCGGATATCCGATTTATCGTTGCTCTTCAATCATTTTCTAGTGGTGTTCAATGAAAAACACGATAAATCTGTAACCTCCCTAACACCAGCCTTGCGGGCTATTTTCGAGAACTATCGGTGGTCCGGCAATATTCGTGAATTCAAAAATTTGCTAGAAGGAATGGTTATCTTCTCACAATCAGAAATCTTAGATGTTATAGATTTACCTAGCGAGTTTATGGAAAAATCCACAAGTTCAGATAATAAACAATTAGAAGATGATATCATTCCTTTGATTGCATTGAGTAAATATGAACGAGCAATTATCAAAAAGAATTTAGATTACTTTAATAGCAATCGAGATAAAGCTGCCCAGAAACTGGGCATTTCTTTGCGAACCCTCTATCGAAAAATCAATGAGTATAACCTGTAGCTGTGGCTAAAATAATAACTTCAGAGGCGATTGTCCTCAATCGCAAGATTGTGCAAGAACAAGATATTGTAGCAGATCTATTCCTCGCCGATGGGCAGATGGGAATCATTCGCGGCTTTGGACTGGCAAAGGGATCCAAACGATCTGCAATTATATTTACACCCGGAAATATAATAGACCTCAGTTACAGTATTTTTAAGAATAATTTTCTTAATTACAAAGAAGGCATTATTCATCTTTCTATTTTGGAAAAAAAGCAAAGCTACCAAAAACTGATGATTATTTCCTATCTTCTGCGCACAATCTCAGAAGTCATTCGCTACCAACAAGAACAAGTGCCCGTATATCATCTGCTCAAGGGGACACTGATCGAGTACGCTCGTTTGTTTACTGGAAGGATGACCAATCGGATTATTTTTCTCATGGTTTTTTTCCTCGTCCGCTTATTGAAAAATCAAGGTTATGCTGGAGATCTGCAGCATTGTTTAAAATGTAACAATGAAATTAAGAATTATGCATTATGGCAAATCCCAGAACTTTCCTTTGTCTGTAAGAATTGTGACGAGCAGGCCACCGCAGAAATGTTCTGGATGCAAAGAATTATTCAGTGTAGCCAAAAACGCTATCACCATTATATTGTGTTATTGAAGAACCTTGATTTTATAGAAAACAATCTAGCCGACTGTTCCAAGCAGGATTTTAGGTTATTGAAATATACACTTCAGTGTTTGAACGCAATCTATCCATCGCTCACGGAAATGGCAAATAAAGTTCAAATGGAGTTGTTCGGTAAAAAAGAAACGCTTCAAGTTAGCTAATATTCAAATGAAATCATTTAAAATTGTTAAAGAATCCATCAAGATTGAAAGTGTTCGCTTGTGAAAGCTCTTAGAATTCTTCCCCAAGAAGAAAGGGGGGAATTTCCTCAATATTATTTGGAGTATGAAGTCAATAAAATTTTCGATCTTCATCGGGTAGATTCGGAGTATCGTTACGCTCAATTTGAAGTCTGTCGATCAACTCACTATGGGCACTATGCATGCACCACTGCTATGAATAGAGAATTTCGTAATTTGTTGACAAAAAGAAATCCCAGCTTTGCAAATCCCATAAAGGCTGCAGAATGGATTGTTGAAAAAATCCGTGACAATGAAATGAATGAAATCTTTTCCAGTATTTCGATTGAAAAGCCGGGTTATATTAATATCACCTTTACTAGAGAATATTTATATACAGCAATGAGAGCGGCACTCAAGAAGAAAAGTCAGTATGGAAAAAATGACACTCAAAAAAAAGAGCGAATAATTATTGAGTTTGTCAGTGCCAATCCAACAGGTCCTCTCAACATTGTGTCAGCGCGAGCAGCCGCTATCGGCGACAGTCTTACTCATATGCTCCGCAATATTGGCCATCATGTAACAAAAGAATTCTATGTAAACGATCACGGCAATCAGATACGATTACTTGGTTTGAGTTTGCTCTTGCGACGATTAGAAAAAAAGGGATGTATCTTAAAATTTGCAATCAATGAGAAATTTGATGATAAACCGGGTATTGAGTTTCCACGACAGGGATATCAGGGAGATTATCTGATTAAAGCTCTACCAAAAATTGAACAGGAACACCGGGATTTTTTTAGTAAGTTGGATGATCCACAAATGACAAAATATATAGAAGAATCGGCAGTAACATCGATTCCGAGCGAAAAAATTTTTTTGGCTGAGAGTTGTGATCAAGTGGGTAAAATTGTCGCAGATTCGTTTATAAGAGAACAAAAAGAAGATCTGAAAAAATTTCGCGTGGAGTTTGACCATTTTTTCTTTGAACAAACTCTCTATGAAAAAAACAAAATTTTTCCAATTTTGGATCAATTAGAACATTTGATAAAAAAGGTTGGTAAAAAGGTTTTTTTTATGAGTAGTCACGGAGGAGACGATAAGGATCGAGTCTTGGTGAGAGAAGACGGAAGACCTACTTATTTTTTTTCTGACTTAGCATATCATTATGACAAGGCACAGAGAAATTATACCACAATGATTGACCTGTTGGGGCCAGATCATCATGGCTATGTAGCTCGGATAACCTTAGGTTTAAAGGCATTAAAGTATCCAGGAGAATTGATAACACTTATTGTTCAACAAGTAAATCTTATGAAAGAACAACAAATTGTAAAAATGAGCAAACGTTCTGGCAAATTTGTCACTTTAGCAGAACTACAAAAAAAGATCCCCATCGATGTATTAAGATATTTTTTTATTGATCGCTCTGCCAATGCACACATGGATTTTGATTATTCGAAGGCCTGTACAACATCAGATAAAAACCCCTACTATTATATCGCCTATGCCCATGCACGGATTTGTTCGATTCTAAGAAAATCTAAAGAAATGGAGAAAGTGAAATCCCTTGACCTTGATCATTATCAAAATAAAGAAAGGATGGCACTGTTATTCCAAATACTCCGTTATCCAGAAGAATTATATGAAGCAACGATTCACCTAGAACCTCATCGATTTCTGAGATATCTCTACCAACTGGCGACAGTGTTTGCACAATTTTATAGTCGATCTGAAAATCGCATATTAGAAAAGGAGGCAGGCGAACGCTATCTACTGTTACAATTAATTCAAGCAGTCGCGATTTGCTTACGAAATGGTTTAGCCTTGCTGGGAATGAAAGCCCCTAGAAAATTATAGTCATGACAGTAAAACAAATCAGGATTTTATACGTTTGCTTGGGTAATATCTGTCGTTCTCCGGTTGCTGAAGGCACGATGCACTATTTGTTACAGCAAAAGGGACTTGCTGAAAATTTCTTTGTTGACTCCTGTGGAACTTCAGCATATCACCTCAATAGTGCCGCCGATAAAAGATCGCGTGCAGTAGCAAAAAAATATAATATTGATCTATTATCGCGAGGATCACAATTTCAAATCAATCATTTTGCAGAATTTGATTACATTTTCGCGATGGATCAGCAAAATTATCAAGACTTGCTGACAATGGCAAATAGCAAATCAGAAAAGGAAAAAGTTCATATGTTTCGCAAATATGATCCCCACGTACAAGCAACAGCACAAGAAATACCAGATATGCCAGACCCCTACTATGCAGACGTTGAAGCTTTTATTGAAGTACAAGAGATCGCATTGCGTACCTGTAGAAATTTCATCGAAGAATACCAAGGTAAGAGAAAATGAAAGTTGCGGTGCTTTGTTCAGGTGGTGTCGATAGTTCAGTCGCTTTGAGTATTTTAAAAAAAAGGAAAATAGAAGTAGTGGCAATCTATTTGAAAATCTGGATGGAAGATGATTTAGATTCCTTAACTCAATGTCCTTGGCAAGAAGATATCTCGTATCTTGGCGAAACCTGTGAGCAACTCCAAGTAGAGATGCGAGTACTTTCTTTACAAAGAGAATACTATGAAACAATTATAAAAGATTTGTTTGAACATCTTCGCAACGGTCTTACTTCTAATCCAGATTTGCATTGCAATCATAAAATAAAATTCGGAGTAGTGTTGGAAAAACTGGGCAGTGAGTTTACCCATATTGCAAGCGGGCATTATGCTCGGATTGAAAAAAAGACTCACGATCGGGAGCAAGCTTTTTATGTATTAAAAAAAGGCAAAGATAATGTTAAAGATCAGAGTTATTTTTTATCTCATTTGAATCAAGATCAATTAAAACGCATACTTTTCCCTTTGGGGAGTTTACAAAAGAAAACGGTGCGCGAGATTGCCAAAAAAGAGCGACTACCAGCTTTTCAAAGAAAGGACAGCCAAGGGCTCTGTTTTATTGGTAAAATTAACTTTAGAAAATTTATTCAAAAAACAATGGGTGAGAAGTCTGGGGCAATCATTGATTGGGATTTGCAAGAGCAAATTGGTGAACATCGAGGCCATTGGTTTTATACAATTGGTCAACGAAACGGACTACGCCTAGCAAATGGCCCCTATTATGTGGTCGCACGAAATCACCAAAAGAATATTATTTACGTCAGTCACAATCCCTGTCAAGATTCGGTAAATCCAAAATCATTCATTGTCAAGAATGGTCATTGGATCACAAGTATACCACCACAGGCAAGCAAGCTACAAGTGCGGATCAGGCACGGGGAAAAAATAATTGATTGTCAAATGAACAAAATATCACAATTTTCAAATGATTATCGAGTGGAATTGGATGAGAAAGATTCTGGTATTAGTAGTGGGCAAATAGCAGTTTTTTATCGGCACGATGAATGTTTAGGCGGAGGTGTGATTTCTGAATTACCAAAAAAGAAACCAGATAAAAGTTCCCGACCCTTATCAAAGGTATCGTAAAAAACTAAACGATTTACAGGAGCAATCGCTTTATCGCAGTTTATCTTTACCTCGAGGTAAGGATTTTTCTTCCAACGACTATCTGGCTTTAGCAGAGAATCGTGAACTTTGCAACTCCCTTGCCAATTTTTTAACAAGCAAAAGAGGATTAATTGGCGCAAGTGCATCTCGTCTATTAAGAGGTCATACGGCAATACACCAGCAATGCGAGGGCTTAGCTGCAAATTTTTTTGGCTACGAGAGTAGCCTTTATTTTACCAGTGGCTATTTAGCTAATTTTACGCTTATCACAACTCTTGTTCAGCGAAGAGAATTTATCTTTTTTGATGAAGAAATTCATGCGAGCTTAAAAGAAGGAATCCACGCTTGTGGAGCAATTGGCATAAAATTTAGGCATAACGATTTAAACGATTTAGAAAATCGACTAAAAAAGATTCAAGAAAAATCAACGAAAAAAATCTGGCTGGTCATTGAGACAATTTATAGTATGAGTGGAAGTGCAATCAATTTACCAGCCTATGCAGATTTAGCTGCACGCTATGACCTCCAACTGATTATTGACGAAGCTCATGCAACCGGACTTGCTCATCAAGGAAGAGGGATGGGATGGCAATTAAAAAATAGAGCGGAAGTACTGAGCATTCATACTTGCGGAAAAGCCTGGGGAGGAAGTGGGGCGATTGTTTGCGGGCCAAAAATCTTGATCAATTATTTAATAAATAGAGCACGTCCATTTATCTATACTACTGGAGTAGCGCCGTTATTTGCCTTTCATTTAAAGACGGCCATTGAATATATAAAAGAAAATCCAGAAATTTGTATGGAGCATAAAAAAATGACAGAGACGGCAAATCAGCTGCTAGAAAAAAAACTTGCGATCGCCTTGCCACGAACACACATCATACCGATCATCGTTTTTGCGAACAAACGGGCACTAGAACTGAGTAAACAACTTCAAGAGAAAGGATTTGACATTCGTGCGATCAGACCACCGACGGTTAAACAAGGCACCGCTCGTTTGCGGATTTCTATTACTCGAAATGTTACTTTGCAGGATATTTTTCAATTGGTTGATCAGCTAAAAAATATCCTGAAAGAAACAGATTTAAGAAATCCGCATTGAAAAATTTTAAAAAACTACTCGCGGAGCTTAGCCAAGAATAATTCTTCTGGCAATTGATTTTCTTTTTTTCTTAAACTCTTTGTACTGTTCTTTGGTGAGAATCGATTTCATCATCTTATCTGAGTTCTTCCTCATTTCTTTCATCTTTTTTTTCATCTTTTTTTCTTTGTCAGATTGAGAAAGATCGCTCTCCTTGATGCTCTGTACGGCAGATTGATTTTTTTCGCGCAGGGCTTTTATTTGATCTCTCTGATCTTGGTTTAAGTCCATATTATCGACAATCACTTTCATTTCTGCACGTACTTGATTTTTTTCTTCTTCGGAAAGCAATCCACTCGCGCTGATTGGAGCACTCAAGATTGTGACAATGCCAAGAATCATCATAAATGTCTTGGTAATTTTTTTACTTTTTATTTTCATATTTGCAAAAGTAATATTACTCATTTGCCTGTAAACAATAATAGAAAGTTGCAAGCTATTCATTTTTTTTTCATGAAATATTGATAAAATCTGCGAACGCAAGTACTCAGTCTTTTCGCTCATTCTCTTTCTTTGGGATAACAAGAAAGCGCTAGAACTGCACAAAAAAACCTCAAGAGGAAGACTGCAGCATACGGGTAATGCAACCTTGCATCGACGATTGAACAAGATATCACTGGTTTTTGTGAATATCGATTTGTCGAGAGGCTACTGAGGGATATTTTTCAGCCGTTGATCAGCTGAAAAATATCCTGATAGAAACGGATTGAAGAAATCCGCATTAAAAAATAAAAAAAAACTACTCGCGGGGCTTAGCCACAAATAACTTTTCTCATAACCTCTCTCTTTTTTTCCTTATACTCTTGATATTGTTCATCCGAAAGGATCGATTTTAGATTTTTTCTGGAACTTTTCCTTATTTTTCTCATTTTTTTTTGTTTGTCTTCTCGAGAAAGATCACTTTTTTTAATTTTCTTAAAAGAAGAGTGAATTTTCTTGCGCATCGCCTTCATTTGATCTTTTTGATCTTGGCTCAAATCCATTCTATCAATGACCCCATGCATTCTTTCATGGACTTCTTGTTTTTCTTTTTCAGTCAGTAGTCCTCGAGCGCTGATTGGCGCACTCAAGATCGTCACAATACCAAGAATCATTAAAAATGTCTTGGCAATTTTTTGGCTTTTAATTTTCATATTAAGAGAAATATCATAAGTGATTTCTGTGGTAAAGAAAAATTTTAAAAGCTGAGAATGCTCTCATGATCAATTTTTCTATTTTACTTGTGGGTGAATTTGAGCGAATATCAAGAACGGTTCGATAAACCTGCTACTCAAACAATGTGTCGCCAAATAGCAAGTGCATGAAGGAAATGATTTTCAATACGATATCATGCGAGGATGAGCAGCCGGCTCTTGGTTTGTTTTTGATGATAATGGAGTTTTTTTTCATGCAAAGAGAATTTGCGTCGAATAAAATAATAACGAGTGACTAGGTTGAATGCGAATGACTCTATGGAAATATTATTCGCAGTAAGAAGGATATTGCCAGTTTAAAACTATTAAGAACAGATACATGAGAATCATAAATTTTTTTAGAATACTAGAACAGAAGATTGCGAATCGGAGGCGAAGCAATTATATTTTTTTAAGCACAATTGTTTTATCAATTTTTTTAAGCAATGTGAACAAACCAATAAGCGCGCAAACAGTTGTTGATGAATGGGAGATGAGCATTTATACTGTTAAACCATCTTCTGAAAGTATTTTCTCACTTTGGGGACATACCGCTTTGGGCATATCCAATCAACAGCAGCAAATTGATTATATTTTTGACTTTGGCAATTTTTATTATGATGTGCGGATGATCCGTGACATGATCCAAGGGACTGCAAAGTTCTACGTGGGAATCACTGCCAGAGAGAATTTTTACCTGACTTATCAATTACAGCGGCGGCAAATTTTTAGGCAAAGAATATTTTTGCCTGATCTTGCCATCCAACAGCTTTATCATTCACTGGTTGATTTAACAAAAATAGAAAATAGAGACTATCAATATGATCATTTTTTAAACAATTGCACCACTCGGATTCGTGATATCGTAGATCAATCGGTGCAAGGAGATCTAAAAAAAAGATGGGAAACACCATACGATCAAAATAATAATTTTTTTGAAGCTGGAGTAGAAAATTTACGAGGACACCCCCTTGCTTGGTACTATGGGCGGTTGTTTTTGAAACAGTTCGTCTATGAACCAATTAATCCTTGGGATAAAGCATTTCTGCCGATGGCATTGATGCAACAATTGGAAGAAGCCCACCTGAGCGATCCATCCACCCCCATTGGAAAAGTTGAAAGACTTCCTCGTCTATTTGATGAGGAAGCACCACAGAAATCAAAAAGCAATGATTGGCAAATATTTCTTTTGATCTTTTTTTATCTTTGGGTAATCGTGGCTTTGGTCAGGCATAATTCTCCTCGTCTTCAATTTTTTGGACAACGGATCTGGAGTTTTGCCTATTATTTTTGGCTGGTCTACTCTTGTATTTTTTCGATTCTCATGCTGGCTTATCTGACTGGACATTATTCGCTCAGCACCGTCAGTCAGGCTAGTTACTTTTGGCTGTCCTATACCCCAATAAACGTAGTTATTTTGGCGACCAATCTTTTTGTAGTACGTAAATCTATTTTTTCGTCTCGCTTAACCAAACGACAAAACAAATATATGATTTATTGTTCTTGGTATCATTTTGTAGCGGCTCTTTTGGCAATCTTTTCTTTGCTGTTAGATTATAGTTTCGTCCAGCACATCTATTTACATGCAGTGCCGACTGCAATTATTCATAGCTTAGGATTCTTCAGTCTTCAAAGATCCACTAAAAAATTAAGAAATAAAAATTAACGTTTAGAGAACTGAGTTCCTTTTCTTGCCTTATGATGGCCATATTTCTTGCGTTCAACCATCCTTGAGTCACGGCGTAGTAAGTCTGCTTTTTTTAATATGGGGCGAGCCTTAGGCAAATCAAGGTCTAATGCCCGAGCAATCGCTAGTCTTGCGGCTTCAGATTGAGCAGTTTTACCACCTCCACGAATATCGATCACAATTTTATATTGATTTTTCTGATCGAGTGTCTCTGAAGTAACCTGAAGCGGTTTTTGCACGTTTAACTGATGCTCTACAATCGGAAAGTACTGCTGGAGTTCTAATTTGTTTATTGTCATTGTTGGATTTTTGCTCTTGACCAAAGTAACCTGTGCGACCGCTGTTTTACGCCTGCCGACCGTCATAATACCGCTTGGCGGAGGGATTTTTGTCCCTTTTTTTGTTGGTGTAGTTTTTGCTGTTGCCATTGTCCTATTATTTTAAGTTTTGTGGGAGCATTGATACTGGCTTTTGCGAATGATGGCTGTGCTCTTCGTCATCATACGCCCGCAAATTTTCCAATAGCCGCCGTCCCAGCACGCCTTTGGGTAACATTCCTTTAACCATCACCATAAATAGTTTACTGGGGCTCTTATCGAATTTTTCCCTCATGGTAGATTTTTTGAGACCACCCGGATAGAGGCTGTGATTGTAGTACATGGTCCTATCTAATTTCTTACCAGTAAATTCGACTTTCGACAAATTGGTAACAATAATAAAATCTCCAATGTTCTGGTGCGAAGAATAATCGCTCCGATGTTTTCCCATCAAACGAAATGCAACCCCAGACGCTAAACGCCCCATGCGCTGTCCTTGTGCATCGACGATAATGCATTGCCGATTAATATCTTCATTTCTGGTGAACTTTGTTTTTTGTAGTAATCCCATTTTGTCGCCGTTTAATGTATATCTTTGGCTTCCATTAAATTATCTAGATGATATCTGTCAAGAAGACTTTAGATCTATACGAGTAACTCGAGTTTATATCCTTGAGCTTTTATCCCGAAAATCACTCTCACTACTCTCGAACAGAGATTACTGACGACAGGTTTGTTGGCGAGTACAGTGCATTCTTTCATAATAGTAAAACATAGGATCTCTGCAAATTTCACACAAAGTTTGGGTAACTATATACTTAAGGGACCTAATCGTTGTAAGGAATGCCGAGTCTAATACAAAGAGCTTCTCTAGATACTTGTAATTCACTAGATATATAATTGAGATTATTTTTTTCTTGTTTAATTTTTTCAATCAGATCCATAGGCATAAGAAGTTTTGCTGCAAATCTATTAGCTTCTACGTCTATTCTTGTACTAAGCCTATCTGATCTATATAATGAATTATCTACTATAGCTGCTTTTAGTATCTCATCATAATGCAATAAATAATGCCCTAATTCGTGAGCTATAGTAAATCTTTTTCTATTATTTGAATGGTAGTCATTGACCATTATACTGAATTTGTTATTTTCAATATATATTTTTCCAGAGATGTCAGAATTTAATTCTTTTTCAATTAATGATATCCCAAAATCTCTCAAGATACCATTCAAATTTACTGGATAATTTTTTGTATGTTTAACAATAATATCTTTTTGTTCTTTATGAATACTATGATAATAATCTATAAAATGATCATCAAACAGATTAATCTGATTAAATGCGCTCATCACTTTTATCTCTATCCAACTTACTATTTATATTTACTATTTCAGCTTTAATTTTTTTCCATTCGTTATCTTCATGTAATACTTTTAGTATTTTATTGTCAATATATATTCCCCAAGCGATCCAGCCAAAAACAAATAATATCATTGGATAAACTGCTAGGAAAAGAGCTATATACTCAAAAAGTGACCATGGTTCGGTACACATAATATAAATATCGGTATTTTTCCAAACTTTTTAATCTTTTTAATAAAATTACTTGACAGACCTAGACAGTGATTTATATTGTGGGTATGGAAACACTACTACAATTCACAGCAAAGTTTAAAACAGAGCAAGATTGCTTAGAATATCTAGAAAAGGAGACTGGCACTGATTGCCCACACTGTAAGCATAAAAAAACCTATAGATTCAAGGATGGTATTCATTTCAGGTGTGCAAAGTGTAAAAAGAAATTTACACTTAAGATCGGGACTATTTTTGAACGGAGCCCTATTTCATTACGCAAGTGGTTTTTAGCTATGTATTTACTAGGCAATAGCTCAAAGGGTATTTCTAGTATCCAGTTAGCAAAACAGATAGGCGTCACTCAAAAAACAGCTTGGTTTATGTACCACAGGATAAGAGAAACCTACAATCAACCTCTATCTAGTTTTGACGGTGTAACGGAAGCAGATGAAACTTTCGTTGGTGGTAAAGAAAAGAATAAGCACACTAATAAAAAGTTAGCTAAGGCTCAAGGCGGTGGCGGTAAATTAGTAATAGCTGGCCTTTACAATAGAGACACCAAGAAAGTCAAAGCCATACAGGTTGCGAACACTAAAGCAAGCACTCTAAAAGACTTTATTTACTCTAATGTCAAAAGTCAATCTGCTTTAATGACAGACGATAATATGGCATATAGAAACACTCGGTGGGTTTATGATCATAATTATGTCAAGCACGCTAATCGTGAATATGTCAATGGCAGTTGCCATACCAATAATATAGAAAACTTTTGGTCAATGTTTAAACATGGCTATATCGGGGTTTATCATTATATGAGCAAAAAGCACTTGCAAAGATTCGTGAATGAGTATGTCTTTAGATCAAATAGCCGACCCTAATAGAGGCTACAAGATTGAATATAAGAAATTGACACCATATTATAGGGAGATAGAAAAGTATATACACAATAAATTCCCCAATAAACACGAATGGGTGCAAGGTAAAATTCAGGATATTAAAAAGGAAATATTAAAATATAAAGTGTAATTATATTATGATTCTAGGCGGCAAAAATGGGAAGAAAAGAAAAACTAATGAAACCAGTCTCAAATAAAGGGTTTCAAGATGTATTTAAAAAGGTAGTCTCTAAGACTAATGAGCGTAAAACTTTAGAGATCCATAAGGCAAGGCTACAAGAATTAAGAACAAAACGGGCAATCAAATATATTTCAAAAAAATCCTAATACTTAGGTCTGTTAAGTAGTTTCATTAGTTTATAAGGAAACATAAAAAATCATTGACAAAATTATGTCTCATAGTATGTACTCGTACCCCACTTAACACTGTGATAGCAGTGTTAAAATTTACGGGCGAAAAGGAGGTGGTTATATGAATATTCCAAATATAAATAATCGGAACGATGCCAGAAAACTTGCTAAATCAATTTCTGGCATCCCGATGATAATGGGCTAGGGGTGGGGTTTTATGGGTGGAATCTATGTACTAAATATAACTTCCACCCATAACGGTTACCCCCTATTTAAGGACAATAAATAACTCTATTCAAAAGTACAAGAATAATTTTATATTTTATTATGGTAACTATATACTTAACGCAACTAAATTGGGATTCCTAATCTTATTTTTATTGCCTGCCTAGAAACATTAAAAATATTAGACAACTCTTTTATATCTATCATTTTGTCTTTTTTTTTATAAAGTTTGATCTGATTTTTTACGGCTTCTAACGGCATAAGCAAGTCGGCCGCAAATTTATTTGCCTCTATTTCCTGTTGAGTGGAAAGCAAACTTCGATAAATTCCATTATCTTTAATTTCTTTTTTGTCTTCTAATTCGTCTTTATGAAGGAAAAAATGTCCAAATTCATGGGCTATTGTAAATCTTTGTCTCCTTGAACTATGAAACAAATTATACTCGATGACGTATTGGTCTTTATCTTTGTCGAAGTATATTCTCCCAGAGTCATCATCCATAAATTTAGCGCCTAATAGTATATTGTTTTTTTTTGCAATATCTTCCAAATCTGTTGGAGTACTAGTTACTAATTTCTGTAAAATTTCTTCTCTTTTAGAATGGGATATCATCATCATTTATATCCTTTTTAACCCTTTTAGTAACCTTGTCAATTATGTTCAAAGTTTTTAGAAAATTCTCAGCTTCCTTTTTAATCATTTCTTGCGCCTTTTCACCTTCCATAAAAGCATTGATCATTTGTTTTTGTGCAGT
This sequence comes from Leptonemataceae bacterium, assembly GCA_965207725.1. Lineage (GTDB taxonomy): Bacteria > Spirochaetota > Leptospiria > Leptospirales > Leptonemataceae. Next base: position 271,426 of record OZ242290.1, read on the forward strand.
ATTCAAAAAATATACTGTAAATAACCCTAGTGTGCCTATACCAGCCCCCACAATAATTAAGATAATTTCAATCGTATGCAAATGCCCTTCATATAAACTTATGCATTCCATTATAATATAAATATCGGTATTTTCACTTATTTTCTTATATTTTTAATAAAATTACTTGACACAACAAAAGCACTATGTATAATATAGGTATGAAAACAATATTTGATATCACCGAAAAGTTTAAAACAGAACAAGATTGTTTAAACTACCTCAAAGAGACCCACGGGACAGATTGCCGTCATTGTGGTCATAATGAAGTTTATGCTTGTAAAACTAGAAATCTTTACAAGTGCAAGCAATGCAAAAAGCAATTTACACTTAAAATTGGCACCATTTTTCAAGGAAGCCGAATCCCATTGCCAAAGTGGTTTATGGGTATTTATCTATTGAATGAAAGCTCAAAGGGCATTTCTAGTATTCAATTAGCTAAAAAATTAGGTGTCACTCAGAAAACAGCTTGGTTTATGTACCATCGAATAAGAGAAACCTTTAAACAACCTATGGGAAGTTTTGACGGAGTAACGGAAGCAGACGAAACTTTCGTTGGTGGTAAAGAAAAGAACAAACACACTAATAAAAAGTTAGCTAAGACTCAAGGCAGTGGCGGTAAATTAGTAATAGCAGGCCTTTATAATCGAGACACTAAGAAAGTCAAAGCCGTACAGGTTGCCAACACTAAAGCAAGCACTCTAAAAGACTTTATTTACTCTAATGTCGAAAGTCAATCTGCTTTAATGACAGACGATAATATGGCATACAGAAACACTCGATGGGTTTATGATAATAATTATGTTAAGCATTCTAGCCGTGAATATGTCAATGGCAGTTGCCACACTAACAATATTGAAAACTTTTGGTCAATGTTCAAACGTGGCTATATCGGGGTTTATCACTATATGAGTAAAAAACACTTGCAAAGGTTCGTGAATGAATATGTCTTTAGATCAAATAATAGAGGAATTGACAAGTTTGTAGTTTCTATGAGTAATATTAAGAATAGATTAACTTATAAGGAGCTAACAGCATAAGCGGGGCTTTCCTCTAATTTATGGTGTAAAAAACAACCCCGCTTATAAAATATAGAATATAGAAAAGAGTAAATCGTTTCAAAAAGAATGCAAAAAAATATTAAAAATAGAACAATCTATTGTCACGATAATTTAGAAATTCTAATGGGTATTAATAGCGGGTGTGTAGATTTAATTTATTTAGATCCGCCGTTTAACAAGAAGAAGATATTCACTGCTCCGATTGGGAGTAGCGCCGAAGGAGCTAGTTTTAAAGATATTTTTAGCGAGGAAGACTTAAAAGATGAATGGATTAATAGTATAAAAGAAGATCATGATAATATTTACAGTTTCTTGTCAGGAATAAAAGATTATGGTAATAAATACAACTTTTGCTATCTTGCATATATGGCCATCAGACTTTTGGAATGCTACAGGATTTTAAAAGACACGGGAAGCCTTTATTTACACTGCGATCCTACTATGAGTCATTACTTGAAATTACTTTTGGATTGTATCTTTGGAGAAGATAATTTCCAAAATGAGATAGTATGGGCATATAGCGGTCCTTCTAGCGGTAAAATAAGTCGATTTCCTAGAAAGCATGATATTATATTCTATTTTGTTAAGAAAGAGATAGTTTTCCACAGAGAAAATATAAGGGTACCATATAAATCTCTACATACAGATAAAGGCAAAGATTCTAAAATATGGGGAAAAACCGGTGTTTTACAGGATGAAAAAATTAGAAAAGAGTATATAGATAGAGGAAAGATACCTTTTGATTGGTGGAATGATATTCCATCTGGTGGCCATATTTCTCCTAAAGAACGAACGGGATACCCCACTCAAAAACCTCTTAAGTTATTAGAGAGGATAATCAAAGCTAGCTCTAATGAAGGTGACTTTGTTCTTGACCCGTTTTGTGGATGTGCTACTACTTGCATCGCTGCCGAAAAACTAGGACGTCAATGGATGGGCATTGATATATCTATAAAGGCTTATGATCTTGTAAAACAGAGACTCAAAAACGAAGTAGCCAGACCAGAGGAATTATTCGAGTTCGAAAAGATCATAAACTTTCACACAGATCCACCCCAAAGAACAGATATAGGAAGGGATTATAGAGAAAGAAAATATGTTTATATTATATCAAATAAAAAGTATAAGGGCGAATACAAAGTAGGAATTGCTAAGAATTGTGAATCACGACTGAATTCCTATCAAATAGCCGATCCCAATAGAGACTATAAGCTTGAATATAAACGATTGACACCTTTTTATAGAGAGGTAGAAAAGCATATACACAATAAATTTCCCAATAAACATGAATGGGTGCAAGGTAAGATAGAAAATATTAAAAAGGAAATATTAAAATATAAAGTATAATTATATCATAATCATAGGAGGAAAAGATGGGAAGACCAGAAAAAACAATGAGGCAAATTGGCAAGGGGGTAAAGTTTGATAAATTACTTTATCAAGTTACCAAACCAAAACCAAAAATGGCTAGTGTCCGCAAAATAGCAAAACCACAGCCGAGAAGGGTTAAATAGCATTAAATTGGCTCTAGATAATAGGGTCAATTTTAGTTGCGTTAAGTATATAGTTACCCTTATTATTGGGTCTTTTAAGTATATAGTTACCAAAGTTTGTAAAAAAATACTTGACATTTTATCGGAGTCGACGATAAATGATCAAGATTATGAAAAAAATTAACAGAAAAAGTTCAATCACTTTAGCGATAATTACAAGTTTATTTGCATGTGCGGTAAACGTAGATTCAAATAGAAACATTGATAATTGCGAGATGCCAGCAACGCTCAGCAACTGGACTTTTCAATTGAATAGCTTTACAATCTACCACACAAGAGAATTGGAAACCATGGCTTTACGTGGAGCAGTCGGCGGTTTGAATAGCGAATATTGTGATGCAGGAAAACCTGCAGCGCCTGGCTCTATCCCCCCCAATGATAGTGACATTGAAATGGTTAGCTACGCGCCCATTCTAGACATTGATGGCTATTATATTGCGATGTACCACCCCACTTCGCGGTATCCAGACAACTGGATCATGTATAACCAAAGAAGCAACGAATGGTGTCGCTATGATCTTGGCGAAAATGAAGGACCAGGACAGGGGATTAGATTATTATTACACTCACAAAAAGAAAATTGAGTTTTCAGTAAGTTGTTTTGAGCGAGTGATCACTCGGATAAATAGCGACAGGCAGTAAGCTATATGCCTATCTGGCTAGCATACAACTTGTAGAAGAAAATTGACCGATAGTTGGTCAGTGATGTTGCCGATGGTGATGCTGCTGGCAGCTTTTTTTTATTTTGACAAAGAGAAAATATACATTTTTTATGATAACCGATATTTTTTCCTAGAGAAACAGAGAACAGAAACAAAAAAACTTGATTCTCTTGGTAACAGCTTAGATTTTGTGAAAAAGTTCAAAAATATGTGACAAAAATTATAGATGAGCAATAATCAGAAAATAATTACCAAGTTTCTATAGATGATATATGGAATACCGCAAAGAAATAGACAGTATTGGTGAGATTGAGGTTGCCAGTACCCGCTACTGGGGGGCACAAACCCAACGCTCGCTTGAGAACTTCAAGATTGGTACCGACACTTTTCCGCGTTCGATGATTCGCAGTCTGGGAGTTCTCAAAAAAGCGACGGCAACAGTAAATTTTTCATTGGGCAAAATTTCGCAAGAAGTACATCGGTGGATCTGTTTGGCAGCAGATGAGGTCATAGCTGGCAAGCTAGACGATCACTTTCCGTTGGTAATTTGGCAGACAGGGAGCGGCACCCAAACCAATATGAATACCAATGAAGTCATCGCTAATCGGGCGATTGAGCTGAGTGGTGGGGAACTTGGTTCCAAACATCCAGTACACCCCAACGATCATGTCAATTGCTCGCAGAGTTCAAACGATACCTTCCCCACCGCGATGCATATTGCAACTGCCGAACAAGTCACTAGTAAATTATTGCCAGCCCTTAAAAAAATCACCTTGGCCTTTCAAAAAATTTCCCAAGAGAATAAAGATGTTATCAAAATTGGTCGAACCCATTTAATGGACGCGACTCCGCTCACACTGGGACAGGAGTTTTCTGGTTATGAATCCATGCTGCGGCACAATCAAAACCGCATTGACCATGCAATGACCGATATTTACGAACTTGCACTGGGGGGAACCGCAGTCGGTACTGGTTTGAATACTCATCCAGATTTTGCCAAGCTGGCAGCCCAAGAAATTGCCAATATTTCCTCATTGCCATTTGTCAGTGCTAAAAATAAATTTGAAAGTCTTGCTGGGCATGGGGCATTGCTCGCTTTGCACGGTGTATTAAAAACTCTAGCAGCAGATCTCTTCAAAATTGCCAACGATATCCGCTGGCTAGCGAGTGGTCCGCGCTGTGGCATCGGTGAAATTAAAATTCCAGAAAACGAACCTGGCTCATCCATTATGCCGGGTAAAGTCAATCCCACCCAATGCGAGGCGCTCACTATGGTCTGCGCTCAGGTAATGGGTAATGATACGGCTTTAACAATCGGTGCGAGCGCTGGCAATTTTGAACTGAATGTTTATAAACCATTGATTATTTTCAACATGTTGAATTCAATTCGCTTACTGACAGACGCCTGCCATTCTTTTTGTGATCGCTGCGTGGTTGGCATTGAAGCAAATCATGCAAGAATCGAACAATTACTGAATCAATCGCTTATGTTGGTTACTGCGCTCAATCCGCATATTGGTTACGACCAATCGGCAAAGATTGCAAAGAACGCTCATAAAAATGGCATAACGCTCAAAGAATCGGCCATCCAATTGGGAATCTTGAGTGAGGAACAATTTGCTGAATGGGTACAGCCAGAACAAATGATCGGTCCCAAAGAATAAAGATCGATGGTTATTCGTGCTAAGTAAAATAGTTTGAAAGTTTATTCGGAGCGAGAGATAAACCTAGCTGACGCTCAAGAGTTAGGCTTGAGTAAAGACGAATTCCTACAAATTAGGAAAATTTTAAAGCGGAAACCTTCGCTAACGGAGATCGGTATCTTTGCAGCTCTCTGGTCTGAGCATTGTTGCTATAAGAATTCGATTCTCTTGCTCAAAACATTTCCGACCGATTCTGAGCGGAGCTTAGTACCTACTGGGCAAGAAAATGCTGGAGTTTTAGACATTGGTGATCAATGGGCGATTGTATTTAAGATGGAAAGTCATAATCATCCGACTGCCATTTCACCTTATCACGGAGCAGCAACTGCGATCGGCGGAATTATGCGCGATATTTTTAGTATGGGTGCACGGCCCATCTGTTCCATGAATTTTCTTTGTTTTGCACCCCTGAGCAAAAAGTCATCTGGCAATCAACGGTTATTCACCCAAGCCGTAGCAGGAATTAGTGACTACGGCAACAGTTTGGGAATCCCGGTAGTAGGTGGTCATACCATATTTGATGATTCGTATCGACGGAATTGTTTGGTGAATGCTTTTGCCTTAGGAATAGTCAAGCATCAAGATTTAATGCGTAAGCGGAGCCGACAATCAGAAGGATTAGTCTATATCGTTGGCTCACCAACTGGTCGCGATGGAGTACATGGCGCAAGCTTTGCCAGTGCCAACCTTAATGTAGACAGCGAGCAAAGAAAAGCACAGGTGCAAATTGGTGATCCGTTTACCGAAAAACTGCTAATGGAAGCGACCCTTGAAGCGTTACAAACCGGCGAAATTATCAGCCTGCAAGATATGGGGGCAGCTGGCCTGAGTTGCTGTGCTGCGGAGTTGAGTGCGGAAAATGAGGTTGGTATGGACTTGAATTTAGATTTGGTCCCGCTCCGCGAAAAAAATATGTCGGCTTTTGACATTATGCTGTCTGAATCTCAGGAAAGGATGCTGATGATCATAGATAAAAACCATCAGGGTAAGGTGTGTAAGATTTTTGATAAATGGGAACTTGCCTACGCGTGCATTGGTGAATTGACAGCCGACCAAGCTTTAACGATTCGGCAGCAAAATAGGATTGTGGCACAGATTCCTGCCAAGCCGCTGGTATTGGGTGGTGGCGCTCCCCAGTACCAGCGAGCAGCGAAAATGCCAGCTGATTTACCAGACAAGCAAAAACTCAATCTAGCGACCTTCACGGATTTGCTAGAATCTGAGATCGCTGATTTTCTCCGATCATTTATTGCCCAACCAAATCTCGCAAGCCGCCGGCCAATCTACCAGCAATACGATAGCGATGTGGGTTTAGTAAAGCTACTGGGTCCGGGAAGTCGTAGTGCAATTTTACGCATCCCAGATAGTAACGTAAAGATTGCAATTTCCCTTGAATGTAAACCGCGCGCCATTGCGCTGAATCCTTACGAGGGAACCTGCCAAAGCGTTTTTGCCGCTGCCCGCCAACTAGTGACTATTGGTGCGCAACCGATTGGTATTACCAACTGCTTAAATTTTGCAGACCCTTATCAACCAGAAAATTATTATTTTTTGACGGAAGGTGTCCGCGGTATTCGCGATTCCTGTTTAGCATTGAAGATTCCAGTGACCGGCGGTAATGTTTCTCTCTACAATCAAAGCGAAAAAGGACCGATCCTACCAACCCCAGCAATCGGTATGGTGGGGATTATTACCGAGCAAACCATCGTCGCCAACTGTTTTTGCCAAAAACAGCAGAGTGATATTTATCTGCTGGGTCATTTTAGCCCCAAGTTGGACGCTTCTGAATATTTGAATTTTCAACATCGAAGCAACCGAGGAATGCCAAAAATAAATACAGTACAGGAAATACAACTACAAGCACTTCTCTTTGCATTAATCAGAGAGGATGTATTACTTTCAATTAGCGATATTGGGCGGGGGGGCTTGGCGGTAGCTTTGTTCCACGCTGGATACAATGAAGTCAATGGTAAGAGTATCGGCTTTCGTTTAGCAGACAAAGAAATAAAGAAACTATTGCAAAGAACCAAGCGTTATGATCAATTATTTTTTGGTGAGACCGATGGCTGTGTTTTTGTCAGTCTGACAAAGAAAAATAGAACTTCGTTCGAGAAAATTTGTGAACGATTAGCAGTGCCGCATAGATATATCGGTGAGACCACTCAACAAGAGAAGGTTTTTGATTATGGTGTATTTAAACTACCCGCACAACAAATGATTGATTGTTACGAACAAGGCTTGGTAGAGCGCTTGAATTTTTGAGATTTTTTACTCAAGAAAACCCCTGATTAACAAAGACTGAATATTTTTTAGACCTTCCCCAAGATAATTTCAAATTGCAATAGTTGATTACACTGGATGATTTCACAAAATTGAGCTTTCTTAATTTATTTTTAGTTCTTTCTTCAAGCAACAAAAATGAACAGGGTTTGGCTTTTGCCAAAGTTGTCCCCGTCGATAAATCACTAATGACTTTCTTCCCGACAACGTAAATCGGGGTATCATTTTCCTTTTCAAACAGTTTATCGAGCAGAGTAAACATCTCATAACAGGGCACGGAAAAATCTCCATCCCAAAGAAAATATTTGGCACGAGAAAACTGGATGGCACTCATGAAACATTGATTCTCGCCAAAAGGTTGATGATGAGTGATGCTTTGCAGCGAATTTGTTTGCCGCCAGAAATTCTCTTCGCTTTGCCACGACGGCAAAATTGGGTTGATACCGTCAAAAACGAGCATTAATTCACTCTGTTCATACAAGTGATATTCATCAAAAAATCGTACCCATTGGCGGACTCGCGGTTGCCACTCAACTTGCGAATTTGATGAGAGAGCGACGGTAACTCGTTTCCCTTTAGCAAATTTTCTTAAGAATATGAGTACATTTTTCTGTGGCAAATTTCTATTGAATCGTTTTAAGCTCCCTTTATAGACCGGTTCTAGGCTGAGACCAACTGCGCCGCGATTCCAACCGCGAATGTCACTCTCTCCTTCTTTCAGTAAAATAAGTAGGCCATTTGGATTGAGCAGATGAGCTATTTTTGGAAAATCAAAAATCTGTTTTTTAGAGTTCTTGGTGGTATCTAAAAAAAGAGCATCAATTCTTGAGTTTTGATCCCAATCCTCTATTTGAATTATTTTCAGTAGTGGATTTTGTTCTCTTGAATATTGTTCACACAAGGTGGGAAACCACCATTTACTTGCACAAACACGAGTAACCCAAGGAGGAATCAGACTGGAGAATTGATAGTGCATAGTGAGTCATTGTTTTTTTCCTGTTAGAAAATACATTCTTTTTTTATAATGTTGCCTTACCAAGTGCACACGGAGGCAAAAATAAGCAGGTTCCCTTGTAAAAATTAGAGAAAATGCCCACGCCCACACCCATGCGAATCACCCTTGCGGAGCGGTGTACGCTTCACAAAGGCGATATTCTAGTGAAAAAAAAACCTATTCTACTACAGACTTATAGAGGGCATCATTATCATCACTCACCATATACAGAGTATCCCCGATACTCGCAAGACCCTCAGGAGCTCCCTCACGAACGCCAAAATCACTTGTCGCTCCTACTCTTGTTGCTTGACCGAGAGTTGAACTACCAACTGTAATATCTAGCGTATACAGGGAGTTATTTTTAGAATCCAACATATACAGAGTATCCCCGATACTCGCAAGACCGCGAGGTTCTAACCTATCTTCATCTTTATCGAAAGAAACACCAAAATTAACTGCCGCTCCTACTCTTGTTGCTTGACCGAGAGTTGAACCACTAGATGTAATATCTAGCGTATACAAGGCTCTAGTTTGAGCCCCTACCATATACAGAGTATCGCCGATGCTCGCAAGACCGTCAGGGGAGATCTCATTTACATTAAAGTTATTTGACGTTCCTACTCTCGTAGCGACATTGCGAGTTGAACTACCAGCTGTAATATCTAACGTATACAAGGCGTTAAGGCCATCACTCACCATATAGAGAGTGGTAGTGGTAGTGCCATTTTCAGTAATAGTAATACTAGCAAGACCCTTAGCCGCAATATTGCCAACAGCACCAACTTGGGTAGCTATACCGCTAGAAGTATCTAGCGTATACAGGGCGTCATTATCCACACCGACCATATATAGAGTATCCTCGATACTCGCAAGACCGCGAGGATTATCCTCACTAGCACTAAATTCATTTGCTGTGCCAATCCGGCTAAAATCACCCTCAAATCTCACGCATTCAGAGCCAACCATTTTATAACCCTCTGTAGTAGTACAAGCAGAGCAGGATATGCTACCAGTAACACTGTTACCAACTGTAGCCGTTCCCCCTGGGCAAATAAATGGTGCCATTGGCGGACAACCGTCTTTGCCGCTAAAAATATTACTGATTTTTTTTAGACACGGCCAACCAGTCACGCCAAGATTATTCCAAATATCAGCGCTCCAACCAAGATCGGTTTCGTTTAAGGTGTCTGCCAACCAAGTACGTCTTTGTCCATTGGTGGTACCAGTCGCTTGGATGCAGTTAGCTGCGGCACAAGATCCGTCGCCAACACCGGTTATACCATTATTTATCGTTGTATAATAGTTTTTGCCAAGAAACGTTGTTGCTCCGATATTTGTATCAGTAATTCTAAGTGAATTGGCGTCGCCCACTAATCCTCCTAAGAGGCGGGCACCTAATGGTTGGGTTGCAGTATAAGAGTTGGCAATACTTGCACCTAAAGACAAAGGAGAATAGCCCTCGCCTAAGCCGACCAAACCGCCACTTCTAGCAACCCCGCGTGCTCTAATTGCAACGCTATAGCTGTTAGCAATGCTTGCTGCTCGAGAACCACTAGTGGAAACAATCTGATGCAAACCAACCAAGCCACCAACTTGTCCTTGCCCTCTAACCAAGGAACTTGCCCCACCAGTGGCAAAACTATTCTCGATGGTTCCACCAGAGTTAAACCCGACAATGCCACCTACCGAAACACCAGAAGCTAGACTATCGCTACCAATACTTACATGAGCGTAGCTTTCCTGTATCGTACCGGTGTTTATCCCGACTAGCCCTCCAGTGGTTTCTGCGCTGTCGCCGGTCCGTGCTGTTATCTGACCATGCGCATAGCTTGCTCTGATTGTGCCAGCGTTTGTCGCCGCAATACTACCTGTAACAGCACTACCAGGTAGCATACCAGTTATGTTCACATCTTCTAAACCTAAATTTTCAATGATCGCGCTCTCTTCTAATGCGGAAAACAAGCCATTGTTCATCAAAGGTGGACTGAGACTCAAATTACTGATGACAAAACCCTGTCCATTCAAGCAACCGTTAAAGGCTTTGGGTGTCCAAGTCACTCCCGTTAAGTCTATATCACTGGTCAAATGAAAATCGCCAGTGGTTGCTATATTCATTAATTCTGCTGGAGTAGCGATCGCGGTTCCAGTACAACCGTTTATGCACCTTGTACCTACGGGATTAAAACCAGTATCACAACTAGAGCAGGATATTGTATCTTGGGTGGCAATCATGCCTGCTGTTGGCGTGCCATTCGGACAGACGTATGGGAAAGTTCCTGTATCTGGCCCAGCCATGCACCTTGTACCTGTAAGATCAAAACCAGTATTACAAGCAGAGCAGGATACTGTATCTTCTGTAGCAATCATGCCTGCTGTTGGTGTGCCATTCGGACAGATATACGGAAAGGTTCCAGTCTGTGGGCCAGCCATGCACTTTGTGTCTGTGAGATTAAAACCAGTATTACAAGCAGAGCAGGATACTGTATCTTCTGTGGCAAACATGCCTGCTGTTGGCGTGCCATCCGGACAGACATACGGAAAAGTTCCTGTCTGTGGCCCTCCTGTATTGCTGGCGGGACAACCGACCGTTGCCAGAGCGATCAGCAGACCGAGCAAAATTCCCATAGTATTTTTGCGAATATAATTGTTCGCAAAATTTTGCAGTCTTTCTTTTTTATATTGTCTTTTTAGTTCCATAAATTCGTATATTTATCTCCTCGCATTCTTTGCTAAGCAATACCATGATTTTCTTATTAGAAAAGTCAATAAGAAAAAAGAAAAACGGAAAAAATTCGATTTCCAATTATTAAGAAATTACTGCCAGCGTTGTGAAATTTCTCTTGATTGAGACGCCAGCAATTATTGTGTTTGGCTCAGTAAAATAAAATAATACCCTTCTTGAAATAGAAAGATACGCCGCTATCCATAATCAATGCTGTTTTTTCTCACGATTGAAAAGCGGCAGATATCGTTTGGCAAAAAAATAGCTAAACGGTTTTGCGAAAATTAAACTGATTCTTTCTTTGTGAGTAGCCGTTTTGTTACAACGCCGACCTGCTAAACTGCTCTGGAGAGGGAGAAAATTTGCAGCTTATGTGTGAATCTCACCCTTGCGGAGCGGTGTGCGCTTCACAAGGGCGAGATTCTGGTGTGTGAAACAAATCTATTCTGGTACCTCAGCCTTGTAGAGAGCGTTATTTGCAGAGCCTACCATATACAGAGTATTGCCGATGCTCGCAAGACCGCGAGGACCATCCTCACCAACGCCAAAGTCAGTTGTTGCTCCTACTCTTGTGGCAATACCGCTATCAGTATCTAGCGTATAGAGAACGTCATTTGTAGTTGAGATCATATACAGAGTATCGCCGATGCTCGCAAGACCGACAGGCCGTCTCTCACCACCGACGACGCCAAAGTCAGTTGTCGAGTCTGAGCCTACTTTCGTAGCTTGACCGAGAGTTGAACTATCAGGTGTAATATCTAGTGTATACAAGGCTCTAGTTTGAGCCCCTACCATATACAGAGTATCGCCGATGCTCGCAAGACCGAGAGGCTGAGTCTCACCAACGCCAAAGTCAGTTGCTGCTCCTACTCCCGTAGCTATGCCGGTTGTAGTATTAAATTTAAACAACGCCGCGAGTGTAGTATCTACCATATACAGCGTAGTGCCGATGCTCGCAAGATCGGCAACCTCCCCCTCACTAATACCAAAATCATCTGCCATTCCTACTTGCGTAGCTAAACCGCTAGAAGTATCTAGCGTATACAAGACGTCATTCTTAAAGCCCACCATATACAGAGTGGTCGTGTCACCGTCAGTAATACTCGCAAGACCGCGAGGAGCTGTCTCACCAACGCCAAAGTTATCTGCTGTGCCAATCCGGCTAAAATGACTCTCAAATCTCACACATTCAGAGCCAACCATCTTATATCCCATATCAGGAGTACAGGACTGGCAGGATATGCCACCAGTAACACTGCTACCGACTGTAGCCGTTCCTCCTGGGCAAATAAATGGTGCCATTGGCGGACAGCCGTCTTTGCCGCTAAAAATATTACTGATTTTTTTAAGACACGGCCAACCAGTCATGCCAAGATTATTCCAAACATTAGCACTCCAACCTAGATCGGTTTCGCTTAAGGTGTCTGCTAGCCAACTACGTCTTTGTCCATTGGTTGAACCAGTCGCTTGGATGCAGTTAGCTGCGACACAAGATCCGTCGCCAAGACCATTGCTTATACCATTATCTATAGTTGTATAATAGTTTTTGCCAGTAAACGTGGTTTCTTTGTCTTTGTTACTGTCATCAGCATCATAATCCGAATTGGCGTCTGCCACTAATCCTCCTAAAAGGCTGGCGCCTATTGGTTGGGTTGCACTATAAGAGTTTGCAATACTTGCATTTAAAGACGAAGGAGAATAACCCTCGCTTAAACCGACCAAACCACCACTCATACTACCTTCACGATCGCCATTTATACTACCCCCATGAGCTTGAATCGCAATGCTATAGCTGTTGGCGATGCTTGCTGATCGAGAACCACCAAAGGAAACGATCTGATGCCGACCAACCAAACCACCAACTTGAGTTTGCCCGGAAACAAAAGAACTTGCCCCGCCAGTAGCAAAACTATTCTCAATTGTTCCAGCAGAATTATGACCCACTAGACCACCTACTCCAGTACCAGAGTTTACGCTCTCACTCCCAATACTTACGTGAGCATAGCTTCCCTGAATACTACCAGTATTCAGCCCAACGAGACCGCCAGTGCGTTGTCCTTGATTTCGTGTTTCATCACTAATAGATGCTAACGTGCTGCTGTTAGTTGTTGTTATGGTTATTTGACCATGTGCATAGCTTGTCCTGATTGTCCCGCCGTTGATACCAGCAAAACTCCCAACTTCAAAGCTATCTGTTGACATACCAGTTATGTTCACATCTTCTAAACCTAAGTTTTGAATCATCGCGCTCTCTTCTAGTATAGAAAACAAGCCATATTCGCTCAAAGTATTACCGTCACCGTCCATCAAAGGTAAGGCGAGACTCAAATTACTGATGACATTACCCTTCCCATTCAAACAACCGTTAAAAGCCTTGGGTGTCCAAGTCACTCCCGTTAAGTCTATATCACTGGTCAAATGAAAATCGCCGGTGGCTGCTATGTTCACTAATTCTGCTGGAGTAGCGATAGCGGTTCCAGTACAATCGTTTATGCACCTTGTGTCTATGCGATTAAAACCGGTATTACAATCGGAGCAGGATATTGTATTTTCTGTGGCAATCATTCCTTCCGTTGGCGTACCATTCGGGCAGACGTATGGGAACGTTGGCGCTGCCATGCACTTTGTGTCTGTGAGATCAAAACCAGTATTACAAGCAGAGCAGGATACTGTATCTTCTGTGGCAATCATTCCTTCCGTTGGCGTGCCATCCGGGCAGACATACGGAAAAGTTCCAGTCTGTGCCCCTCCTGAATTGCTGCCGGGACAACCGACAGCTGCCAGAGCGATCAGCAGACCGAGCAAAATTCCCATAGTATTTTTGCTAACAGAATTGTTGGCAAAAATTTGTAGTCTTTCTTTTTTATATTGTCTTTTTAGTTCCATAAATTCTTGTATTTATCTCCTCGCGTTCTTTGCTAAGCAACACTGTGATTTTCTTATTAGAAAAGTCAACTAGAAAAAGGAAAAGAATAAACAAAAAAAATCCTATTTTCTATTATAACGGAAAAATCCTATTTCCTATAATTTAGAAATTACTGCCAGCGGTGTGAAATTTCTTTTGATTGAGACGCCAGCAATTATTGTGTTTGGCTCAGTAAAATAAAATAATACCCTTCTTGAAATAGAAAGATACGCCGCTATCCATAATCCATGCGAATTTCCCTTGATTGAAAAAGCGGCAGGCGCCGTTTGGCAAAATATAGCTAAACGGTTATTGCAAAAATTAAACTGATTCTTTCTCTGCGAGTAGCCGTTTTGTTACAACGTCGACCTGCTAGCCTGCTCCAGAGAGGGAGAAAATGCCCACACCCATGCGATGCGAAATCACCCTTGCGGAACACGCCACCCGCAAGGGCGAGATTCTGGTGAAACAAACCTATTCTGCTACAGCCTTGAACAGGGCATTAATCTCATTATCCACCATATACAGAGTATTCCTGATACTAGCAAGACCGCGAGGGCTATCCCCACCAACGCCAAATTCACTTGTCGCCCCTACTCTCGTAGCTATCCCGCTAGAAGTATCTAGCGTATACAAGACATCAGTGTTAGTGCCCACCATATACAGAGTATCGCCGATACTCGCAAGACCGCGAGGAGCTGTCTCAGCAGGAGTAACACCAAAATTAGTTGCCGAGCCTATTCTTGTAGCACTGCCGGTAGAAGTATCTAGTGCATACAAGGCGTCAATCTGAGCACCCACCATATACAGAGTATTGCCGATACTCGCAAGACCGTGAGGAGCTGTCTCACTAACACCAAATTCATTTGCCGAGCCTATTCTTGTAGCACTGCCGGTAGAAGTGTCTAGCGTATACAAGGCGCTAGTTGTAGCACCCACCATATACAGAGTATCGTCGATACTCGCAAGACCGGAAGGGATACTCACACCAACGCCAAATTGATCTGCTGTGCCTATTCTTGTAGCACTGCCGCTAGAAGTATCTAGCGTATACAAGGCGTCATTTGTAGAGCCCACCATATACAGGATATTCCCGATACTCGCAAGACCGCGAGGAACTGTCTCACTAATACCAAAGTCATCTGCTGTGCCAATCCGGCTAAAATCACCCTCAAATCTCACGCATTGAGAGCCAACCAGTTTATATCCCATTGCAGTAGTACAGGATTGGCAGGATATGCTACCAGTAACACTGTTACCGACTGTAGCCGTTCCACCCGGACAAATAAATGGTACCATCGGCGGACAGCCGTCTTTGTCGCTAAAAGTATCGCTGATTCTTTTAAGGCATGGCCAACCAGTCATGCCAAGATTATTCCAAATATCAGCGCTCCAACCAAGATCGGCTTCGCTTAAGGTATCTGCCAGCCAAGTACGCCTTTGTGCATTGGTGGAACCAGTCGCTTGGATGCAGTTAGCTGCGGCACAAGATCCATCGCCAACACCGTTTATACCATTTGTCGTTGTATAATAGTTTTTGCCGGTAAACGTTGTTACTCTGATATTTGCATCAGAGGTTCTAAGTGAATTGGCGTCTGCCACTAATCCTCCTAAAAAACTGGCACCTAATGGTTGGGTTGCGCTATAAGAGTTTGCAATACTTGCACCTAAAGACAAAGGAGAATAACCCTCGCCTAAGCCGACCAAACCGCCACTTCTAGTAGCCCCGCGCGCTCTAATTGCAACGCTATAGCTGTTGGCAATGCTTGCTGCTCGAGAACCACCACCAGTGGAAACGATCTGATGCAAACCAACCAGGCCACCAACCCTCTCTTGTGATCTAATAAAAGAACTTGCCCCGCCAGTGGCAAAACTATTTTCGATGGTTCCACCCATGTTAGACCCGACAATGCCACCTACCGAACCACCAGAATCTGCACTATCGCTACCAATACTTACGTGCGCGTAGCTTTCCTGTATGGTACCGGTGTTGATCCCGACAAGACCACCTGTAGCTTCTTCACTAAAGGAAATCCGTGTTGCTGTTATCTGACCATGCGCATAGCTTGCACTGATTGTGCCAGCGTTTGTCGCCGCAATACTACCAATAGAAGTACCACTAGGTAATATACCAGTTATGCTCACATCTTCTAAACCTAAGTTTTGAATCATCGCGCTCTCTTCTAAATCAGAAAACAAGCCATTCCTTATCGAAGGTGAACTGAGACTCAAATTACTGATGACAAAACCCAAACCATTGAGACAACCATTAAAATCCTTGGGTGTCCAAGTCACTCCCGTTAAGTCTATATCATTGGTTAAATGAAAATCACCAGTTTCTTTTCCGCTGTCGCCTAGACTCATTAATTCTGCTACAGTAGCGATCGCGGTTCCAGTGCAACCGTTCGTGCACCTTGTGCCTATAAGCTCAAAACCTGTTGTTGTACAAGTTCTGCAGGATATTGTATTTTGGGTGGCAATCATGCCTGCTGTTGGCGTACCATTCGGGCAGACGTATGGGAAAGTTCCTGTATCTGGCCCAGCCATGCACCTTGTACCTGTAAGATCAAAACCAGTATTACAAGCAGAGCAGGATATTGTATCTTGGGTGGCAATCATGCCTGCTGTTGGCGTGCCATCCGGGCAGACGTATGGAAAAGTTCCTGTATCTGGCCCAGCCATGCACCTTGTACCTGTAAGATCAAAACCAGTATTACAAGCAGAGCAGGATACTGTATCTTCTGTGGTAACCATGCCTGCTGTTGGCGTGCCATCCGGACAGATATACGGAAAAGTTCCAGTCTGTGCCCCTCCTGAGTTGCTACCGGGACAACCGACCGTTGCCACACCAATCAGCATGGCTAGCAAAATTCCCATAGTATTTTTGCGAATATAATTGTTCGCAAAATTTTGCAGTCTTTCTTTTTTATATTGTCTTTTTAGTTTCATAAATTTTTGTATTTATCTCCTCGCGTTCTTTGCTAAGCAACACTGTGACTTTCTTCTTAGAAAAGTCAATCAGAAAAAGAGAAAAATCCTATTTTCTATTATAACGGAAAAATCCAATTTCCTATAATTTAGAAATTACTGCCAACGTTGTGAAATTTCTCTTGATTGAGGCGCCAGCAATTATTGTGTGTTTAGCTCAGTAAACTAAAACAAGAATCTTTTTAAAATAGAAAGATATGCCGCTATCCATAATCCATGCGAATTTCTCTTGATTGAAAAAGCGGCAGGCGCCGTTTGGCAAAATATAGCTAAAGGGTCATTGCAAAAATTAAACTGATTCTCTCTCTGCGAGTAGCCGTTCTGTTACAACGTCAACCTGCTAAACTGCTAAGAGCGAGGGAGAAAGAAAATGTTTGCAGCTCATGCGAAATCACCCTTGTGAAGCGCACACCGCCCCGCAAGGGCGAGATTCTGGTGTGTGAAACAAACCTATTCTACCTTAGCCTTGTAGAGGGCATTATTTGTCTCACCTACCATATACAGAGTATCCCCGATACTTGCCAGGCCGGTAGGGAAATTCTCACCAACACCAAATTGACTTGCCGCTCCTACTCTCGTAGCTTCACCGAGAGTTGAACTACCAGATGTAATATCTAGCGTATACAGGACACTATCATTTCTCAACATATATAGAGTATTCCCGATATTCGCAAGATCGCTAGGGAGATCCTCCTCAGCGTCGCCAAATTGAACTGCTGTGCCTACTTGAGTAGCTATACTGGTAGAAGTATCTAGCGTATACAGAGCGTCATTGTTACGACCTACCATATACAGAGTACCCCCGACACTCGCAAGACCGCGAGGAAAATTCTCACCAACACCAAATTGACTTGCCGCTCCTACTCTCGTAGCTTCACCGAGAGTTGAACTACCAGATGTAATATTGAGCGTATACAGAGCATCATTGTCACCACCCACCATATATAGGGTATCTCCTATACTCGCAAGATCGTAAGGACGAGACTCACTAACGCCAAATTGAACTGCTGTGCCTACTCTCGTAGCTTCACCGAGAGTTGAACTACCAGATGCAATATCTAGCGTATACAAGGCGACATTTGTAAGCGTCCCACCCACCATATATAGGGTATCTCCTATACTCGCAAGACCACGAGGACCTAGCACACTAAAACCAAATTGATTTGCTGTGCCAATTCGGCTAAAATCACCCTCAAATCTCACGCACTGAGAGCCAACCAGTTTATATCCCATAGCAGTAGTACAAGCAGAGCAGGATATGCTCCCAGTAACACTATCACCGACTGTAGCCGTTCCCCCCGGGCAAATAAATGGTGCCATTGGCGGACAGCCGTCTTGGCCGCTAAAAGCATCATTGATTCTTTTAAGGCATGGCCAACCAGTCATGCCAAGATTATTCCAAATATCAGCGCTCCAACCAAGATCGGTTTCGTTTAAGGTGTCTACCAGCCAAGTACGCCTTTGTGCATTGGTGGAACCAGTCGCTTGAATGCAGTTAGCTGCGGCACAAGATCCCTCACCAACACCATTTACACCATTTGTCGTTGTATAATAGTTTTTGCCGGTAAACGTTGTTACTCTGATATTTGCATCAGAGGTTCTTGTTGAATTGGCGTCTGCCACTAATCCTCCTAAAAAATTGGCACCTAATGGCTGGGTTGCACTATAAGAGTCTGCAATACTTGCACCTAAAGACAAAGGAGAATAGCCCTCGCTTACGCCGACCAAACCGCCACTCCTAGTAAGCGCGCGCGCTCTAATTGCAATGCTATAGCTGTTAGCAATGCTTGCTGGTCGCGAACCACCGAAGGAAACGATCTGATGCAAACCAACCAAGCCACCAACCCTGTCTAGCCCTCTAACAAAGGAACTTGCCCCACCAGTAGCAAAACTATTCTCGATGGTTCCGCCAGAATTAAACCCGACAATGCCACCTACCGAAAAACCAGAAGCTGCACTATCGCTACCAATACTTACATGAGCGTAGCTTTCCTGTATCGTACCGGTGTTTATCCCGACTAGCCCTCCAGTGGTTGATTTGTCGGGCAGTATTGCCGTTATCTGACCATGCGCATAGCTTGCCCTGATTGTGCCAGCGTTGGTCGCCGCAATACTACCAGTAACAGTGCTAAGAAGTAAAGTACCAGTTATACTCACATCTTCTAAACCTAAGTTTTGAATCATCGCGCTCTCTTCTAATGTAGAAAACAAGCCATATTCGCTCAAAGCATGATCGTCACTGTCCATCAAAGGTAAGGCGAGACTCAAATTACTGATGACAAAACCCAAACCATTCAGGCAACCGTTAAAGGCTTTGGGGATCCAAGTCACTCCCGTTAAGTCTATATCACTGGTTAAATGAAAATCGCCAGTGGCTGCTATATTCATTAATTCTGCTGCAGTAGAGATCGCTGTTCCAGTACAACCTTTCGTGCACCGTGTGGCTATAAGCTTAAAACCTGTTGTTGTACAAGTTTCGCAGGATATTGTATTTTCTGTAGCAACCATGCCTGCTGTTGGCGTGCCATTCGGACAGATATACGGAAAATTTCCAGCAGACATCATACACCCTGTGTCTGTGAGATCAAAACCAGTATTACAAGCAGAGCAGGATACTGTATCTTCTGTGGCAATCATTCCTTCCGTTGGCGTGCCATCCGGGCAGACGTATGGGAAAGTTCCAGTCTGTGGCCCTCCTGAATTGCTACCGGGACAACCGACCGTTGCCAGAGCGATCAGCAGACCGAGCAATATTCTCATAGTATTTTTGCTAACAGAATTGTTGGCAAAAATTTGTAGTCTTTCTTTTTTATATTGTCTTTTTAGTTTCATAAATTCTTGTATTTATCTCCTCGCATTCTTTGCTAGGCAACACTTTAACTTTATAATTAGAAAAGTCAATCAGAAAAAGAGAAAAAAACGAGGAAAATCCTATTTCCTATTATAACGAAAAAATCCGATTTCCTATGATTAAAAAATTACTGCCAGCGTTGTGAAATTTCTCTTGATTGAGGCGCCAGCAATTATTGTGTGTTTAGCTCAGTAAACTAAAAGAAAAACCTTCTTATAATTATAGAAAGATACGGCGCTATCCATAATCAATGCGAATTTTCCCCTTGATTGAAAAAGCGGCAGGCGCCGTTTGGCAAAAAAACAGCTAAAGGGTTTTGCGAAAATTAAACTGATTCTTTCTCTGCGAGTAGCCGTTCTGTTACAACGTCAACCTGTTAAACTGCTCGGAGAGGGAGAGAAAAGTAATTTTTTTTGCCTTGATTCTATAATTTCTCTTCTAGAAATTTTGGGAAAATCATTTTTAAATTATCTAAAACTATAATTGACAAAATAATGTCCCGTTGTATGATGTGCTAAAATCTAAAAGGAAGGTTAGAAAAATATATGAAAGAAAAAAAAGAAAGCGAAGTACAAGGTCAAAGCAATAATTGGTTTTTACATAAGATCAAATTGATCTTGATACCAAGCATAATTGTACTAACGGCTGTTTTACTGAGCAGTTGTAATAAGAAAAGTGAAAGTAAAGTAAATTTCACCAATTTAACAGATGGTCAAGAAGTAACTAGTCCGGTTACAATTGAAATGGCAGTAGAAGGAATGGAAGTTCGGCCAGCTGGAGAAGTGTTAGAGGGGACTGGACATTTCCACATCTACATCGATGCAGATGAAGTCGAAGAAGGAGTTGTTGTTCCAACTGACGAAAAGCATATCCACTTTGGCGACGGGAGAACATCCACCGAACTGGAGCTGTCGTCTGGCGAACACAAACTAGTTCTTCAGTTTGCAGATGGTATCCACCGAGCATATGGTAAAGATTATACCAAATCTATTACAGTAAACGTTCAATAATGAAACTGGCATTTCTTAATTCAATACCGATTGTTATCAGCAAAATATGGCAATCCAAAAAACGAAACTGAGCGTTAATCTCAATAAGATTGCTCTATTAAGAAATGCTAGACCATTAGACATACCTAAGCTACCGGCTACGGTTCAGATTGTCTTACAGCAAACACAAGCGAGCGGCATCACCTTGCATCCGCGCCCAGATGAAAGGCATATACGCTATGAAGATGTACTACAAATAAGCCAACTCATTCATTCGTACAATAAAATTCATCCCTATCCCAAAGAAATAAATATTGAAGGAAATCCATTCCATGGAAAATACTTGGAAATTATTGAAAAGGTTCAACCAAACCAATGCACGCTTGTTCCCGATGAACCCAATCAAAGTACCTCAAATCAAGGCTGGAAAAAATCTAAACACCTGACGCTATTACCGCCAATTATTGCTCGATTAAAAAAACAAAAAATAAGAGTGAGTCTTTTTTTAGACGCAGAAGTCTCTCATCTTCGCGAAATCATCCAACTAAAACCAGATGCCATTGAATTGTACACCCAACCCTATACCGAGTTCTTTGAAAAATTACAAAAAGCATACTATCAATCGGTTGGATTTACAGACAACAATGGAGTAGAAAATTATCCAAAATCGATCAATGTCTCTGATGAAATCAAATCACTACCTGAATATACCAACCTCATTGAATGTCTCAAAAAATATCAACAATGTGCCGAGATTATCTGCGAACATGGAATACTATTGCATGCCGGACATGATTTAAACTTAAACAATCTACCACTCTTTTTAAAAAGTGTAAAAAATATTCATGAAATTTCGATTGGCCACGCTCTCATCGCAGATTCGATTTTCTGGGGATTAAAAACATCTGTCGATAAATACATGAAATTATTGGTATAGTCTGTGTACTTTAAAGATGAAATTATTCTGCACAATGTGAGCGCTGGCAAGGGCGGCAGTGGATGCGTTAGTTTCCTGACCGAAAAATTTAAGCCTAAAGGTGGCCCCGATGGCGGTGACGGCGGCAACGGGGGCAACGTCTATATCCAAGCTCATTCCTCTCTCCTGACTCTCAATAAACTCGAGCAAAGAAAAATCTATAAGTCTGCGGACGGTGATCCTGGGCAAAAAAATCAGAAAAAAGGAAAAAAGGGAAAGGATCTTGTGCTTGAGGTACCCTTAGGAACGCATATTCTCAAACACCCAGAAATGAGCCCTTTGGCAGACTTATCTCAGCCAAATCAATCCTATTTATTAGCAAAAGGTGGACTCGGCGGACGCGGCAATAAAAGACTTGCAAATTCTGTAAACCAGGCACCTCTCCAAGCGCAACCCGGCAAAGAAGGACAAAGTATTTCCATTCTATTGCACTTAAAATTGCTAGCCGATGTAGGGTTTCTTGGCTTACCGAACGTTGGCAAATCTACTCTCCTCAATTCCTTAACAGCACAACATTCGAAAACAGCTGCGTATAGCTTTACAACACTGCAGCCATATTTGGGTGTTTTACAACGCGAAGAATTGGGGCGCTTAGTCATCGCAGATATTCCGGGAATTATTGCGGGGGCAAGTAAAGGGCATGGCTTGGGGTTATCCTTTTTACGACACATTGAGAGAGTAACAGTCATTGCCTTTGTTTTGGACATTGAAAGTAAAAGCATACTTGAGGATCTAAAATTATTGCTGGCGGAAGCCAAAAGCTACAATTCAAAGCTATTAAAAAAAGACTATTTAGTGATCTTGAATAAGGCAGATTTAATAGATTATGACGAAGCTTGGCTCCAAGCAGAGACCTTGCCCATCAGAAATTTTCTCTCAGACAAGAAGGCTACCGTCATTGCGATATCTGCATTAAAAAAATGGAATCTCTTGCAATTAGAAAAAACTCTCTATAGTTTTTTTGAGAATACCAAACAAAAACTGAGTAGCTAAAAAACAATCAAAAAAATGCGCGATCAGCTGCTCAAAGAAAAAAAGATAAAACGTATCGTCATAAAAATTGGCAGCGCGCTCCTTACCAAGAATAACTTTACCGATCTTTCTGACTCTCATCAAATGATCGATACAATTGCCAAGACTGTCGTATACTTTAAAAAAATGGGGATCAAAACTTTATTAGTAACGAGTGGAGCGGTTGCCATCGGCAACATGGTGCTCAAACAATATGGAAGAAACGAAATAAAAGATAAACACGCTCGTCAAGTCTTGGCTTCCCTCGGGCAGAGCATCCTTATGAATTTATACCGCAAGTCATTTGCTAAGGTGGGGTTGCCGATTTCGCAACTCTTACTCACAGCACGAGATTTCCGAGACCGCAATGCTTATCTCAACATGGGACACACGATCCAATTAATAGACAATATCGATGCACAGGCTATTATCAATGAGAACGATACTATCGGCTCAAAGGAATTAGAGTTTGGTGATAACGATACGATGGCCGCCGCTTGTACCGCAATCTTTAAGGCACAACTTCTCATTATTCTGACCGATGTAAATGGCTTTGTTCACGAAGGGAAACGTCTTCCACTAATTAATAAATTGACTCCTGATATAGTGAAGTCTGCCAAAGGACCACGAGGAGTGGGGAGCGGAGGAATGTTGACAAAAATCCGGGCGGCCTATCTCTGTCATCTGATTGGTAGTGATACTGTCATCTTGCCCGGAGACAGCGACGCAACTATTGTACAAGATTTCTTTGAAAATAAAGACATTGGGACGATGATCGCGCTACGATTGAATCCAGAACGCACCTTGCGAGAAAGAAAAAAATGGCTTCTCTTTTCACCGACCCGTGGTGCTGTCATCCTCGATCAGGGTGCAAAAAATGCATTGCTCTATAAGGGATCGTCTATTTTATTACCGGGAATTTTGACTACAATCGGCGTATTTCACAGCAAAGAAATTATCGAGATCTTAGACGAAGAACAAAAAATTCTAGGTAAAGGCATTGTCGATTATACTTCCAGAGAAATCCATGAAATGATTAGCAAAACAAGAGAAAAATCAGAAACAAATCAAGTATTCAAAACGGTAGTTCTTCATCGCAATAATCTGGTAATCATGGAGATCACTGAAAAGTCAGAGTAAGAAAAGATCAATATCCAGAAATAGCTGTATCTCACGCACACTTGCTGCTGATTGAGCAACCGTTGCCAGTCAGCTGGAAATATTTTGACAATCTTTTCTCACTATGGTGAGAATCCTATTGACAAACGGATAATTGAGAATTTTCATACCGAATAAAGATTATACCATGAACGAAAGAAAAAAAATATATTTTTTTGATACAACTCTCCGTGACGGTGAACAATCCGCAGGAGTTCATTTTAATAAGAGAGCCAAACTAGAAATTGCTCTGCAATTAGAATCACTCGGAGTAGATATCATTGAAGCTGGTTTCCCATGTACTTCGGAGGGCGACTTACAAGCAGTCAAACTCATATCAGAAAAAATAAAAGATTCTGGGGTGTGTGCTTTGGCTCGGGCAGTAGAAAAAGACATTGATATTGCTTGGCAGGGAGTCCGTAGCGCGCGCATCCCAACGATTCATATTTTTATTAATTCAAGCACGATTCAGATGGCGCATCAGCTGCGGAAAAATCGAGATCAGGTCCTTGAGCAAGCAAAAAAAATGGTAGCGTATGGGGCAAAATTGTGCCCGCAAATTGAATTTAGTCCAATGGACGCGACTCGTTCTGAACGAGATTTCCTTTTTCAGATAATTGAAGAATGTATTAACGCAGGGGCAACTGTAATCAATATTCCTGATTCAGTTGGCTATTCAATCCCAGAAGAAACAGCTCAGCTGTTTCAAGATATTCATAATAACGTGCCAAACTTGGATAAGGCCCGACTCAGTTTTCATGGGCAAAATGACTTAGGCCTCTGCTCGGCAAATACACTCACCGCGATTCAAAACGGCGTCCGCCAAGTAGAAGTAACAGTCAACGGCATTGGCGAAAGGGCTGGCAATACTGCACTAGAAGAAATAGTTATGGCAATCCATACTCGGGCAGATTTTTTTCCGTTCTATACAGATATCAAAACCAGTGAAATTTACAAGACCAGCAAATTGGTAGAACTTTATTCTGGAATGCCCATCCAACACAATAAAGCGATCGTTGGTAAAAACGCCTTTCGGCATGAATCGGGGATCCATCAAGATGGGATTCTCAAACTACGAGAGACTTGGGAGATTATGGATCCGAAGGAAATCGGTATCCCGCAAGGAACGCAAATTGTCTTGGGGAAATTGTCGGGACGACACGCGTTCAAGGTACAATTGGAAAAATTGGGTTATCGATTAAAAGAGGATGAATTAGAGAAAAGTTTTCTTGAATTTAAGGAACTTTGTGATAAAAAAGATTCAATCGACGATCGAGATATTGAAGCGATTGTCAGTGACTCCTTAACTGATTTAGAAGATACAATTTGGAAATTAGACTCTGTTCATGTAGTAGCGGGCAATCAGCTCACGCCGAGTGCAACCATCCAACTCACCAATGCAGAAGGTAAACAAATTATAGATGCAGCAATCGGGCATGGCCCAGTCAATGCTGTCTGCAACTGTATCAATCGCATCGTCTCTTATGACCCAGAACTCAGCTATTTTGATATCAAAAATGTCACTGAAGGAGTAGACGCACAGGGCGAAGTAACCATAAAAATAAACTACCAAGGCATCACTTATATGGGTCGATACGCCAATACCGATATTCTGGTAGCAAGTGCCCACGCCTACTTAAATGCGATCAATCGTCTGATTGCCGCCAAGGATATGAGCAAAGCGCTGTAACAAATTAATGATCCAAGTCCATAGAATTAAAGGCGAGCCATTTTGGATAAATCATCGGAAAATTGAGCTGATAGAACAGCATCACGATACGATCATCACCCTCGGCAATGAACACCGTTTTATCGTAAAAGAGAACCCCAAGGAAATTATTGATCTCATTCAGAAGTTTGAAGCAAATATCCATTACCGAATAAAAAAGAAAAAAACGACCAACGAAAGAGAACAATGATGATTTTTCCAATTACCACAAGAATATCAACCAAATAAGCCTCTCTCATTTTTTAGAGAGGAAAAAAATTATGGCAACTAATCGAGCAAATAAGCCGACATAAAAAATAAGAGAAAATGGATGCAGCCTCGGTAATTGGTGGATTAGCTTGTCTAATCTTGGTGCTATTAGGAGTAATTGAAAGTCGACTGGACTTTGGTAGTCTGATTGATCCAGCAGGGATTTTGATTACCATTTTAGGATCCTTTATGGCAACAGTTTTTTCAAGCTCGTCATTGACAGTGAGAAATTTCCTGCGATTTTCTAAACTTGCATTCTTTCCGTTAGCTTATAATTTGCCTGATTTGATCGATACTTTGGTGAAACAGGCAGAAAAGTCACGAAAGGAAGGGCTCTTATCTTTAGAAGATGACCTATTAGAAATAGATGAACCTTTTTTACGTAAGGGCATTCAATTGATCGTCGATGGAACCGATCCAGAACTGGTAAAAACAATGTTAGAAAACGATTTGGCTAATGCCGAGTCTCGTCATTTAGATGGCGTGAAGTTTTGGGGAGATTGGGCGGTTTATTTACCAGCATTTGGGCTTTTAGGGACTCTCCTTGGATTGATTGCTATGCTCAAGAATCTTGGTTCAGCCGATGCAACCCTGATAGGTTTTGGACTTTCAGTGGCATTTGTGAATACATTTTATGGTTCATTTTTTTCTAATATATTTGCCTTCCCTATGCAATCAAAATTGCAAAAAAGATCACAAGATGAAGTTATGGTAAAATCATTGATGATTGAAGGAATTCTGAGTATACAAGCGGGAGATAATCCAAGGATTGTATCACAGCGGCTCACATCATTTTTACCATATGATCAACAAAAAAATGATAATCGGATTAGTGACCCTGTTTAGGTTGTCATCTAATCCTAAAAAGAAATTACTACAATTCTTTGTAGTTAGTGTTTTTTCCCTCACACTCATCGTTTGCTTCCCGCTTAAGGCTCGATCGTTAGAAAGCGATCAATACGTTTGGAAAAAACATGGACCAACCTTACTTAAATTACCGGCTAGCTACAAACCCAAGAAAGCTCAACTGGCAGTATTTCATAACGAGCATTTCTCTTTACGTCTCTCTGCTGAATCTTTCTCTCAAGGTGATATTGTTTATGTGGAACTTTTACCGGTAAAAAATAGAATTTTTCGCGCAAAAATCATCTTTCATCAAAAAAAAGTTAGCCTCAATTATCTAAATAATCAAGCATTTGGATATTTTGCAATTCCTCCAAACCTAAAACCCGGAAGACATAAAATTCATATCCGTTATTCTTCAGGGAATATCAAAAAATTCGTTTATCGCGTAAATATTAAAAAGACAAAGTTTGGTAGGACCGCCTTTAAAATTCGCTTAAAAAGAAGGAAGGAAACGCCAAAACGTCTTTTAAGGAAAATTGCGCGGGAACGCAGGCTCAAAGCTAGAATTTTTGCAAAGAATTCTAGAAGAATTTACTTGGCGAATCGATTCGCTTTACCACGAGATCATTTTCATATCACATCAGATTTTTGGGAAAAAAGAGAGGTTCACTATTATAGGATTCACAAAAAAAAACGAGTAAACCTCAAGAAACGGAACAAAATTCATAAGGGAGTAGATCTGCGTGGTCTGAAAGGTAGCCCCATTTTTGCAATGGCTCCGGGAAGAGTCATATTGGCAAAAAAATTACACTACGAGGGTAATTTTATTGTGATTGATCACGGACAGAATATCTTTTCTGGCTACATGCATCTCAGTAAAATCAATACCAGTGTTGGAGCAAGAGTAAAGGCTGGGCAAAAAATTGGAGAATCTGGCAGTACCGGGGTGGTTACTGGGCCGCATCTCCATCTATTAGTCCGGATCAATGGTGTTTATGCCAATCCGTTGTCTATTTACAGTTTACCCGTTAGCATATATCATAAGAAAAATCAATATCGATCGCAGGCAAGATTACAAACCAAATAATTTTTTAATAGAGCAATTATTAGATGAGACAATTACTCCAGCAATTGGGGCGGAAGAAAAGTATTTCCCAATTTATCTTCGGAGTAACCAATAAAAAAAAACAGCTACACCGCTCAATCGGCTTACCGTCGGTTATCGCCATCGGCTTGGGGTGCATCATTGGCACAGGTATCTTTGTCCTCACTGGGAAAGTAGCATTACAGCACAGCGGCTCTGGAATTATGCTGGCTTTTGTTTTTAGTGGCTTTGCTTGCTTGTTGGCTGCTTTGTGCTACGCCGAGTTTGCATCTTCTGTGCCAATTGCTGGCAGTGCCTACGCCTATTCATATGTAACAATGGGAGAATTTGTTGCTTGGCTGATTGGCTGGGATTTGATTTTGGAATATGGATTTGCAATCATTACTGTCGCGTCTGGATGGAGCAGTCATATTGTCAGCATTCTCGTCACTTTATCGGGAGACACTCTCATGATCCCCGAAGAGTGGGTGACCACACCGTTTGATCCGATTCTCGCCAAAAATGAAACTGACGGTAGCATCGCCCGCACGGCCAATGGTGAACCAATCGTTGCTGGCTATGGTATCGCAAATATCCCAGCCATGGTAATCATTCTTTTGCTTTCTACATTGCTTTTTTCTGGAGTCAAATCTTCCCTTCGCTTCAATAATATTATGGTAGTCATAAAAATTTCCATCGCTTTATTTTTTGTAGGTGTTGGATTTTTCTTTGTAAATCCAGAGAATTGGTCGCCGTTAATCCCCGATTTTATTCCAAGTACTGTTGATGCGCACACAGGCAGTAGTAATCTTCCCTTGTGGCAAGTGATTGCCACTCAATTTGGTTATTCTTTTTCGACTGGCTTTGGCGGGTGGTCGGGGGTTTTCACTGGAGCAGCTATATTATTTTATGCCTACTTAGGTTTCGATGCGATCACGACTACTGCCGAAGAAGCAAAAAATCCACATCGCAATTTACCCTTGGGAATTATATGGTGCATTGGCATTTGTACTATACTCTATATTCTTATGGCAGCGGTGTTTACTGGTTTAGTAAAAACCGATGGTTCTGTTCTTTATGAAGAATTGGGAATTTATCGTGGTGCACCTTTGGCGTATGCATTTTTACAAGTGCCCGTGCTGAACAGATTTGCATTGCTCTTGATTGAATTAGGCGGTTTTATTGGTATCACCAGTGTCCTCTTAGTCTTATTGTTTGCCCAATCAAGAATTGTCTTTGCAATCAGCCGTGATGGACTGCTGCCAGCCATTTTCTCAAAGATAGACAAAGAAAAAAAAATTCCTAGCTGGAGCATCCTGCTATTTGGTATTGTCTTGTCGTTAATATCTGGTTTTGTCCCACTCTATCGAGTCGCAGAACTAGTGAACATTGGTACTCTGTCTGCTTTTTTTCTCGTTTCTCTGGCGATCCTTTATTTAAGAAAACAAAAGCACCAGAATCCCTATCCAGTTTTTCGCGTTCCTTGGTTCCCGTATCTGCCATTTCTTTCCATGCTGATCTGTCTCGCCCTCATGATGAGTTTACCCACGATCACCTGGCTCCGCTTTTTTATTTGGATGGCAGTCGGTGTGGTTATTTATTTTATTTATGGAATCAAGAAAAGTAAGCTAGAAAAAAAATAGAAAAACTCAAAGAGGTGTCTGGCTGATTTATTTATAATTAAAAATATAATTTTTTTTCTTGGATATAATCTCTTACACGCTCATCTAAATATTTCTTACAGATTGCCCCATCCACACTTTTATTCTGCCGCATTTCTTCGCGAATTTCAGAGCTTGAACATTCATAGCGCGGATTGTCAAGAACCGAAATATTGATCCTCGAATGTGAAGACACAGGAATTTTTTGGGTAATCCCAGAGATTATTTCCTGATTTTCTTGCACGGAACGATAGCGACAAAATACATAGAGAGGATAGCATTCTATGATGTCTTTAATTTTATGCCAAAGATCAAGGTGGGGTAAATGGTCATCACCGATTAAAAGAGCTAACTTTTCTTTGAAATATTTCTTAGCAAGATGATCCAAGGTATCTACTGTATAACTTGGAGGGGGGCGTTGCAGTTCAATATCACACACGGTAATTTTTTTTTGTAATGAATTGCTCAAACTTTCAATTGCCAGCTTAAGCATTTGATGGCGATGAAAAGGCAAAACCGTTGAATGACTCTGTTGTAACTTGAGCGGCGATTGATGCGCCGGAATGATGATCATACGATCTGCAATTTTTTTTTCTGCATTGAGATTGAGAATAAAGGAAACCAATTGCAAGTGAACTTTATATGGAGGATCAAAGCTTCCCCCGAAAAGCAAGCATTTTGGTATCATGAACTAGGATGAGCGAATCTGTCCTGTTCCCGTAAGTATATAATTAGTAGATGTCAAATCTGACAACCCCATTGGGCCGCGTGCATGAAAACGCGTAGTGGAAATTCCAATTTCTGCTCCCAGCCCCATTTGTCCACCATCGTGAAAACGAGTCGAACAATTGACAAGCAAGGCGGCCGCATCGACTTCATTTTGAAATTGTTCAATACTTTCCTTGCTTTCACTAACAATAGCCTCCGAATGACCACTGCCATATTTTGCCATAAAATCAAAAGCCTCTTGAATGTTATTGACAATCTTTATAGATAATCGTTCATCCAAAAATTCCTCAGCATAGATTTTATCTTTTTTTTTGTCGTCCTTGATGAGTCCGACTTGCTTTGCAAGAGCAACCACATCCTCTTCTCCCAAGACCTTTACCCCTTTTTGTAGCAACTCAAGAATCAGTTTTTTTAAGTGAGGAAAGTCACTATGAATCAGTAAATTTTCGATAGCATTACAGACAGAAGGTCTTTGCAATTTCGCATTGAGGATGATCGAGATTGCCATCTCATAGTTTGCGCTTTGATCAACGTATAGATTGCATACCCCTTTATCATGCTTGATTACTGGAATTTTAGAATGGTCATTGACAAAGTTGATCAACCCGGGACCTCCCCTT
This sequence comes from Leptonemataceae bacterium, assembly GCA_965207725.1. Taxonomy (GTDB): domain Bacteria; phylum Spirochaetota; class Leptospiria; order Leptospirales; family Leptonemataceae. The sequence continues at coordinate 302,239 of OZ242290.1, forward strand.
GGAATAACTAAATCAATGCCCGAAGACTGCTGTAATAGCTCTTTCATTAAATCGCGACTGCTCTCATTGACTAACTGTACAATGCTATCGCCATCTTGGGAAAAACCATTTTGCGCAAGAGCTTTCACAATAACTTTGTGTAAAACAGCATTGCTGTGCTTGGCTTCTTTGCCGCCGCGCAGTATCACGGTATTTGCACTTTTGATCATCATGATCGCAACATCCATAGTAACGTTGGGTCGAGACTCATAAATCATAAAAAAAACACCGAGCGGAACTTTTCTTTTGATCAAACAAATACCATTCTCTAAGTTTTTTTTAGAAAGGATTTCATTGACTGGGTCGGGTAATTGGATAATCGTCTCAACCGCCTGCATCATGTCAGCGATCCGAGCTTCATTGAGCATCAATCGTTCTTGTAAACTGGACGCCAGATTTTCTACTTGAGCTCTCTGCAAGTCCTTTTGGTTTTCCCTGATAATCTCAGCGATCGTGTCTGGTTGGGTCAGACTCTTTTGAATGTCACGCAAAATCTGATTGCGCAGTTGGATATCTTTATTACGGATTTTTTGAAACCCTAATCGTGCTCGCCGAGCATACTCTTTCGCTTGTCGGGTAAATGTGTTACTCATGTTTTCTTTTTTTTATATTAAGATAATTATGCTCAAGTAGTATTTTATGTAAAGTAGAATAGTCACTCATCTTAATGATTGTGAAACCATCTGTTCGCTTAAGTTTCCTGATTTTTAACAAAACAAATGACTAGAACATTCGATAAATGCTTGCTCATATCATACCAATTTATCATCTGGTATTGATTCAAGGAATTTATTCTAGAATACTCAAGTGTCATGAACAAAGTACGCCGATACTGGCTCATTAAAAGCGAAATAGATAAATATAGCTGGGATCAGCTGTGCACAGACAAAAGTACTTTTTGGGATGGCATCCGTAATTATCAAGCGAGAAATAATCTCCGCCTCATGCGCAAGGAAGATTTGGCTTTTTTTTATCATAGTAACGTTGGCAAAGAAATTGTTGGCATTGCCAAGGTTATTAAAGAATCCTATCAGGACCCAACTACCGACAATCCAAATTGGGTGGTAGTCGATGTAACAGCAGTCAAAAGCCTTCCGCAACCAGTCACGCTTGCCCAAGTCAAAGAAAATTCAAAATTGTCAGAAATGCAATTAGTGAAAAATAGCCGCTTGTCTGTGCAAATTGTTCAGCCAGCAGAATGGGATGAAATCATAAAGATGAGTAAACAAAAAAAAGAATAATTATATTGTTCTTACAGTTTATGTAATGACAGAAGACGAAATCATACGGTTATTCTATGTAAAGGATTTTGCCTTAGACGATTGTGCTCATTACTCGCTCAAAGACTCTCAATCGTTTGCAATCATTACCACAGATAGTATGAGCAATCATGTCCATTTTAAGCTGGAATGGTTTTCCGGTGCTGATTTGGCTCATAAATTATTTCAAGTGAATCTATCAGATATATGTGCACAACTCGGTAAACCGAATTGGTGTCTCTTGAATATAGGGATACCACAGAAAATTACACCATCACTCAAAAAAATACTCAAAGATTTTGCCAAAGAGTTGCGCAGGCAATGCCAACAACATCAAAGCCCGCTGATCGGCGGGGATACTTTTCGCTGCAAGGAATTTGTTGTCAGTCTAACCATGAGCGGGCTGACGACGCGAAAGATATCCAGAGGTTGTGAGCAAAAAGATTGCCAAATCTATGTAAGCGGGAACTTGGGTTGTTCACAATTAGGTTTACAACTGTTCAAAAAACAGGGAAAAAAAGTAGCCAGTGGAATTGAAAAAGTATGTAGAGCAAAATATTTGCGGCCAACAGCACGGTTTGATATTATCGATCAATTAAAAAATAAGAGCAATATCTATGCGATCATAGATATCAGTGATGGATTATTTGTCGAAGCTCATCATCTCGCCAAAAGAAACCAACTAACCTTAGAAATTGAACTGGAAAAAGTACCCATTCACCGCAAACTTTCCGATTCCCTTGCACCCGAGTCCGCCATTTTTAGCGGAGAGGAGTTAGAACTGCTGATTCTGGGAGGGACTCATCTTGAAAAAGAATATCCGCAGATCCTCACCAATATCGGTAGTACTCGTCATTGTCCACAAAAAGGCGGCGGAAAAGTAATCTTTCGTAAGAATGGGATTCCCTTAGAAATAAAACCTCAAGGTTTTCGCCATTTTCTCCCAGCTTGAGCCAGCAAAAAATAATTCCCGATAATTCAGCAGTAGTGACTATTCAATATGCCCACCAAAAAAAAATCTGATCCAAAAAAGAATATAAAACAACAAATTACTGAATTGAGTAAAAAAGTACTCTCTCATCAAAGACTGTACTACATCGACAATACTCCTCAAATTAGTGATTTTGAATACGACCAAATACTCAAACAATTAGAAGAATTAGAAGAGAAATATCCACAGTATCAGGTAGCTGAAAGAATTTCGGCGCAAGTCGGCTCAGATCTAGCCGAAGAGTCAAAAAAATTCAAACATCAGATTCCAATCCTCTCGCTCAAAAATAGCTACGATATGCAAGAAACTCTAAAATGGGCAGAAAAAATGTTCGAGATACCGAACACAGAAATCTTAATCCAATGGAAAATTGATGGTGCCACCTTAGTACTGTACTATCAGAAAGGCAACCTCTCGCATGCGGTAACTCGCGGCTCGGGCAATATTGGCGATGAAATCACTGAAAATGCGCAACAAATTAGTGGAATCAGTAAAAAACTTAAAAAAAAGTATAATCTTGTCGCACGGGGAGAAGTTTTTATGACCTTCAAAGATTTTGCACAGGTCAATGAATCGTTCAATATGATCTATCTCAATCCAAGAAATCTAGCAGCCGGTTCCTTAAAACACAAGAATCCACAAGAAGTCAAAAAAAGAAAACTCCGCTGGCTGGCATTTGATTGCCAAAGCCAAGAATTAATTAAAAAAAAAACCGACAGCGATACCTTACACCAAGCTCTCTCGCTTGGCTTACCGGTACCTGAGTTTCGCATCTGCAAGACGATCGATCAGCTTAAATCAAGTATTCAGGACTTTGAAAAAGATCGAAATACTCTGCCATTTCCCTGCGATGGTCTGGTTCTCAAAGTCAATCAACTAGCAGCCCGCCAAACGTTGGGTAGTACCGCACATTCGCCGCGCTGGGCGATCGCCTACAAGTTTGCGCCAGAATTGGCACAAACCAAAATCAAGGCGATTGAAATTCAGGTCGGGAGAACTGGCAGAATTACGCCTCGCGCAGTCCTCAAGGAGGTGCAGATAGCTGGCACCACGGTCAGTCATGCCACGCTTCACAATGACGATCAAATTCGCCGATTAGACGTGCGGATTGGCTCAAAGGTAGAAATTAGTAAACGAGGAGATATTATCCCAGCAGTAGAACGAGTCATCAAACAAAGCAAATCTCCGCCCTATGTATTCCCACCTACTTGCCCTTCTTGTGAAAGTCCCCTGAAAAAAAAAGATAAGCTGGTCGGTTGGTTCTGCACTAATCATCAGTGCCCGGGGAAGACGGCAGCTCGTTTGATTTTCTTTGCTGGTCGTAATCAAATGGACATCCGTAGTCTTGGTGAAAGCACGGTGCGGCTTTTTGTAAAATTAGGATTGCTAGGGGAAATAACAGATATTTATAAATTGCATAAACACCAAGAACAATTAAAAAAAATGGAAGGATGGGGTGAACGATCGGTGCAAAAATTAATGTATGCCATCGAAAACTCAAAAAAACAGAGTTTTGCCAAATTCTTGGTCTCAATCGGTTTAGATGAATTTGGCCCAGCGGTCGTGCAGTTGGTCATAGATGCTGGCTACACTACAATGAAAAGGATTTATGATTTGGCTACTTCCAAAGACGGCGCACAGCGATTGGCAGAAATCAAGGGAATCGGCCCCAAAACCTGCGAGGCAATCATCGCCCAATTCCACGACAAAAATCTACAAACTCTTATTGCAGAGTTAGAAGATTTAGGACTACCTATGGAACAACAGCCCAAGGAAAGGGAAAAGAAAAGTACATCAGAAGTTCGACCTCTAGCAGATCAAGCATGGTGCATCACTGGAAGTTTTATAAAATTTACAGCACGCGCTCAGATTGCAGAAATACTAAAAGGCTACGGCGCTAGAATTGTCGCTACTGTAAGCAGTAAAACCACCCATTTGCTGGTAGGGAATAATCCGGGTAGCAAACTCAACAAAGCAAAAGAATTATCAATTACAATTCTTCATGAACAAGATTTTTTAGAATTACTACAAAAATTGGCAGAAATCAAGAGTACGAACGATTTATAATTGCTCAAATCGTCAATTCAACAATCGCCATAAATGGGCCTTTGTTGCCCTGCCCACCCATTAAAAAACTGTTAGTCACTGTGTATTGTTCGCTGGCAAAAAATGTTGACAAGGATTTTTCCACATTATTGGTTGAAAAATCTAGAGCAAACTTAAATTCTTCGTTGGTGATTTTTAACGCCCTGATCAAAGGCTTAAACAGAATCGGCAGGAAATCTCCTCTGATAAGAGACAGCGGATAGATATCCATCACAACTGTACTACCAGCAGCTGAAATTTTTCTCATATACCTTAATGCTTTTCGTAAATCTTTTTCTGATAGATAATAGCTGACCCCCTCCCATAAAAAAAAAGATCGTTTATTGGAAGAAAAGCCAGCCTTCAGTAATTTTTGCCACCAGTCATCTTGAGAAAAATCTGCAGCAATAAAACGGACGTGCGAAAAATCAATACCAGCTTTTTTTAAACAAGAGATTTTCAATCGTTGAGTATTCGCTTTATCTATCTCAAAACATTGAACTTTCTGTTGAAGTGGACCATACGACCGAGTATCGTGACCAGCGCCCATAATGACCAACTGGTCGATTTTTTTTTGTTTTGAGTTTTCTTGGATCGAATGAGCAAGAATGCGATCCAAATACAATGTTCGGGTCATAATTAGATTTGTGATTTTTTCTGGATTGTTCTTACTCAAAGAAGGATAGCCAACGTATTGGCCAGTCAGCCGATAGCATACATAATGGGGGAAAAAAATAAACAAAAAACCCAGAATGGAATTGTTCGGTAAGATACGATGCAAACCAGCGGCGACGACGTCTTCCCGAAGACCAAAGAGATGCATGAGCCAGCGCACACTGATAACCTCCACCGCAGTCGCCGAAACGCCCAGTTTCTTGCTCAGTAATATTTGTTTGTTCAGAATTAAGATCAACCCCAAAAGCGCAAAGGGAATACCAATGATTTGCAGCGGCACATAGACAATAACTGCAAGAAATCTTCTTCGTCTTGGCAGATTACTCATGGACTCTATCATTAATAATGAGCTAAGGGTTCTGTCAAAGATTTTAGCGGTGGTAAAAAATTATGGGACATGTCTCGTTGTGAAGAATTGGTCAATTCTTTGACCGCAAAGAGGATGTTCACCTATAACCTCTTTGATTGTTTGTAGAAGCATTTTATATTTGCTGTGCAGTAAAGAGATCATTTTCAGGATATTCTCTTTTTATAGGGGGATAAAAAACACCAATAATAACAAAAGGGTTTTTTGCTTTTCTGATATGAAATTCTTTTGTTGTTCCCAAAAACAGTATAATTTCATTGTGCGTAATAAAACCTTCGTATTTTTGGCGTACCTTTTCCAATGCTTCTTGTTCATTCCTACTATTTGTCAAACAATTCCAATATAGTTGTCCAATTTCCCAATCCTCAATCATAAGCCTCGATTCAATATTTTCATTATCTTGAAACTTATAAAAAAATTTATAGGGTAACTTCCTAATCAGTTTGATTTCTCTTTTGAATTCTTGAAAAAGATTCTCTTGAGAGTTTTCAGCATCTATGTAGCCCGTTATGCTTTTATCCCATTCTCGCTCTGTTTTTTCGTATTCAAAATCAAGGATTTGTTTAGGCTTAAAGCATACCAATGATAATTGATTATCATGTGCCTTTTGAACAATTGTCTGTTTATTCTCGAAAATAACAGTTTGTTTGAGAATATTTTTTCTTTCTTGCCAATAATTCTTTGTAGAAATAGGTTTTGAATTGATTATTGCAATGCCACTATTTTGCCCTAGCTTATAACTCTCGGGGCGAGGGTCACCAGAAGACTTTTGAATTTCAACCTCAATCCATTGGTATTTCTTATATCGATCAAGTTCTTTTAATGCTCGAAAAGGGATGGGATACAACCTTCGCCAATCTCCCTGTTCATTTATACCCGCTGTACATACCAATTCAGAATATTTTTTTGAAAATATAGGGTAGGTTTTTACAAGAATGCAAATTTTCTCTTTCACAAATGCTTATCTTCTACTTTTTCAATGTGTTTATTATAATAGTCTATTAAAGAACTCCTATGGCAACATTGATAATCTCTTTCAAAGCAGGTCAGGGCAATACGCTTATGCTTTGTGAGCAATTGTTTGATATATTTTAAAGGCTTCTCTTTGTCCTTTAAACCGAATGCATAGTCTTTAAAAAGACGACGGTAGTCTTCTGGTGTGTTGAGGTTTTGTCTTGATTTACTTTCAATACCTAAATCTGGGATATGAATATATTTGATATGTAAATTCTCACAATATTTTGAAAGTTGTTTTTTTGAAAATCCATATTTCATACTCAAAGCATTTTTCCTCACATCACACAATAATTTGACATTGTTTTGAATAAGTAAATTGAGATAGGCATCGATGGATAACCCTTCATAGCCAATAGAAAATAATTGTTTTTTACTTTTTTCGATTTGCTGTTTTTGTTGTTCACGTTTTCTTTCTTGGGTAGCTGTTAATGTACGTTTTGAATAGATCGTAAAATAAGGGTAGTGATCATAAACTTGTTTAGTCAGCTGTGCCGTATTCTCTACGTTTGAATTTTTAAAGATGAGGTCGATGCTCTCTTGATCTTGCTCTTTTAAGCTATCAAAGTAATTCTCTTTGTTTGAGGTTAGTTTCCACTCTTTTTCACAATTATCAATTAAGTCATAATGATGACTCAAAACTTCTAAGTCTTTAGTGGCTTGGAAAGAAAAACAACCGTATTTATACGGTACAAACTCATAGCATGGATTACTTTGTTTTTGGCTAATTAAAAATAAAGCTTTTTGTAAGTTGATCTTTCCGAGCTGTTTGTTTTTAGTTTTTTGCAGGATAGACAATAATAATTTTCTACGATAGTACATAAGTTCCCTTGTTGCTCTTCAACTTACTCAACCCCAACTTTATCAATCGCTTTCATCAGTCTATCAGCTTTTGTCAAGGCAACGATAATTTTGATTAATTCAGCTAATAATAGGAAGCTCTTGTTTTAATGCACGTAGGAACTCTTCATTTTGTGTACAGCGTAGGATTTTTTCTTCTAACTTTTTCTTATCTCTTATGCCAAGCGCAGTGGCTAATTTTCCCAATAAATGTTTGCCTCTACAAATTAATAACAAACCACGTAATTGTTCTTCACCCTGTTTATCTGTGTTTAATCTTGTCTCAAATTTATTCTTTTCATCATCTACAACTTCTTTAATTGATAATATGATATTGGCTTCACCATCAATTTTATTCAAATTGTTTGGTAATTCATTTATTCTACGTTGTAGGATACCTTGTAGGCTGTCTTTTATCGACTTAACTCGCCAGTCTGGGTTATCTTTTATCCAAGTGATAACTTCTTTTATGAATTTTTCTTTCTCAAAGCTTGGCGCTTGTACAAGGCTATAAAGTTGCTCCGCTACATTTGGTAGCAGAAATAAATTCTCGATAATTGAGACAGGCAAACAATAAATATTGTTGTTTTTTAGTTCTTTTACATCTTCATCTGACAAACCGTCCCTGTCAATTATTCCAAAACATTTGACACGATGAAATTCTTCGTTTTTATTTAGAACTTTGGTATAACTTATTACCTGCTCACAAGACCCTGCTGATATGATAGTAAGGTCATTATAAACCTTACTATATATTTTATCTAGTGAAGATTTACTTCCTTCGATAAAAAGTATGTTCTTTCTGACTCCAGAAATTTCACTCAAAATTTTTTCAGGAACATCTTTATTCTTTCCTAATTCCATCACATTCCATTTCCTAGGATGGGAATAAGAGAGTAAAATATATTTATCTCCTATTCGAGAATTTGCAAAATCCAAGTTATGCGTAATATAAATGAAAGCGCAATCTTTCTTTTGAAGTTCAATGGCATCAAAAAGAGAAGGAAGAATAGCCTTATGAATGTGTAAATCTGGTTCATCGAGAATGATTAAAGATTTCTCTTTAGAAAACAAGCATTGCCCTAACAAATAAAAAATTGCCCGTTCTCCTTCACTAGCATCCTGCAATTCATAGGAAGCACCATCATGAGTATTCGTTAGGAATATCTTTAGTCCATCAACTTTTAATTTTCTGTGAGGCAAAAGGTTGTTCCAAATTTCTAGAACTTGGTCAAGAGTACTTTTATGATCTCTAGGAAGACTCCCTTGTTTAATTTTTGCACCAATCTCAGCCTCTTCAGAAGTTAAAGCAACCATCAGCTTACCAAAGTCATCCTGTAGTAATCCGACGCCTTTATACTTAGTTGTAGATAATGTACGACCAAAATTTCCTTCAACTTCTTCTTGGGACATCCACTTATCGTGCGTACCCTGAGTGTTTGTAGAACTCCCATAGAGTAACTCATTACGTGAAGTCTGAAAGTCTTTTTGTTTATTCAGTGTGCGAGGCACTAATGACCTGTGTGCTGAAACTCTTTGACAAAAATCAAAACTAGAATCTTGGTTATATTCAAACTCTTCAATTTGTTGCTTTATTTTCGATAGCTGTATGTAAATATCAGAAGATTTTTTATCTATTTTAGTGATATTTGATGTAATAAATTTTATGCAGTCTTCTTTATTTTGTTGAATAGTCTCCTGTAAGTTATACGAGTAACCGATATTTTTATAGAAATTGTTTGGGTCACTACTATACTTAATTGAGTCTAATTCATAAAGTGCAGACCTGCTAGACGCACTCAATTTTTTCTGATTTTGTAATTGATCAAGTTCACTACTCAGCTGTTTGAGCGAAGCTTTATTTTGTTCAAAACCCACAGTTGTATGATTAAAAACACTATTTTCAAGAAACAACCCTAATCTTGATTTCCCTGTTCCATTGGCACCAAGAAATACGATCTTCTCACCTTTGTGAATCTCAATTTCAATGTTGGATGAATTAATACTTTGTACTGTAAATTTCATGTTTAAATTCTATTAAAATAAATTTTATACCACTAAATTTCTCAAGATATTCAGCAAAACAATCATTATTAACTCATCCCACCCCTCACTCAACCTCCACCGCATCAATCTCTTTCATCAAGCGATCCGTCTCAGCTAAGGCGACGATGATTTTTTGATAATGTTGGCTGTCTTTTGCGCCGGTTGGTAACCGCCGATTTCGCTGAAAGATTTATAGGTCAAGAAAAAAGTACCTGCAATTTAATACAACGGTCAATATATGGTGATGGAGCTATCCCACGAGATAGCTATGCACTATACACCGTGTTGTGGGTAGTGTTTTATGAAATCTTTATACATCCTGTTATATCTCTTGGTCTTTTACTTTTCAATAAATAACAGCAAGTATTATCTGTTAGAATAGCAATGTAATTTGAACTACTTTCATTTAACAGATTATCTTTTTTTATCAACCTAAGTTTCCATTTTGGGAAATTTTCATCTGGAACGAAGTCTCGTGCTAAGTCAGTTATACTTTTATCCCTCAATACAAGGATTAACTTTTTAAAATATTCTTTAAAATCTTCTGAATAAATTAAATACTCTATTTCACGATATGTGTCAATGAGCCTTCTTTTATCACTCTCTATAACATTCCAAAAAGACGACCAATAATGATAAAATTCATATTTTCCGTTAACGGATATTGTTAATAAAGCTCTTCTTAGATCATTTGTTAAATTTGAATCTGAACTTAAATTTTTTATAAATGCATCCTTAATTTCGTCTAATAACTTTAAATCAATGGATTCCGATTTTTTATTAATATCTAAGCAATAAAAGATAAAATCAATACGGCCTCTTAGCAAATCGGTATCTTCTAATTCAAAAATACTTTTCTTTAAGCTTTGGTTATTAACAATGAGTTTAGCTTTGAATTTTTCTTCTTCTATTTGTTCTTTTGCGAAGGTGGATTTTAAACTTTTCAGGTTCGATAGATATTCATAGATGTCTTCGCAACCTATTGATAATTCTGATATCAAATATATAACACCATCAAAAGTTTGAGGGCTTCTTAGAATATCTGGTCTTTTCCCATTTTGATCAATATCTCCTCTAGAAACAATATTTCTAATAATTCTCATCCATTCAAGATACTTTTGAGAATCTACATTTTTCACCTTTCTAAAATATTCTAATTGGGCAAACAAAAGAACTTTCTGAGTGTATGAAGCTCCATCTGTGTCTAGAATCACACCTTTTAAAAAATTCTCTTTTGGCGTATGTCTAAAAAACGGGAAATTAAAACTTATAGAAATAATTTCGTCATATTTTTTATTAATAAGGTTTAAACATTCAACTAAATAGCTGAAATCTTCTAATTCAAATAATTTTGGCATCACATAATTCGAATCATCTTGTAACTTTGAAATTATTTTAATTCGGTCATCTGGTTTCTTTTCTCGCCCAATAGACTGACGAATCATTAAAAGCGTTGATATGAAATTGATAAAAGAACTATCAACTGTGTCATTTATTCTAAAGTGCTTCCAGAATAAATCTGTCCAAGTTGTGTCTATTTTAAAAGCGAACGTTTCTCTAAAATCAGATTGAGATTCCCATTTTTTATCACGAATTAATTTTTCGAAACCAGCTTTAAAATTTTCAAATGTTGAAAGTAATTTACCCCTAGCATTCATTCTGATATAGAGGTCATCTGTTAATCCAATATTTTCTAATTCTACATGGTAGAAGCGTATTAAATTAAATTTTTTAGAGGTTAGTTTATGCCAAAGGTTTGATAAATTATTGAATTTATTATGAATATCGTCTATAGTTCTAAGCATCGCATCAATAGTTGGATCATTTTTCCAAGACAAAAAGAACCAAGGTGCATCAATAATTATATGACTTGGAGGACTGTCTTTCTGTAAGCTTATTTCACTTTTTACAAGAGCATTACAAAAATCTCTTGAAGAAATCCTAGTTTCATAAGTAAACTTAACTAGTGTATTTTTTCCTATGGCTAGTTTAGAATCCTTAACTGCAGCGTACCAATGTAATAGGAAGAGTGTTGTTAGTCTCTGTTGACCATCCAATGGTTGAAAAGAATCATCAGTATTACTCCCATAAACAAAATCTAACATTATTTTTTTTTCATTATTAAGACTATCGTGTAACGCGTCTAAAAAATCTAGTCTGATTTTCTTTTTGTCTTTTCTTCCTTGTGCATAGTCACGTTGAATAATTGGAATTTCTATTTTATTAGATTCCAATAATTCATAAAATCTGTATATTTTACCTTTATATTTTTCGGTTTGCATATAAATTTTAAGTCAAATATGAATCTAAAACCTTATGTAAATCAGTCTCATAATTTTCTCTATCTTCTTGAGACCAAAAGGAAATTTTAGGAGGGTATTCACTAAAATATTTTAAGAAAACATTCTTTGTACAAATAGGTATAAAAATCCCTTGTTTGTCGCGATTAATTATAGTCTTTCTCTTAAATGGGAAAACCGCATTTTTGTAACTTCTATTTGTAGCAGCATCTAATAAAGTAAGATTAGACAAATCATTGATATCGTCATCTTCTCTTAATTCGGAGTTGAAATATGTTACTATTCTCTCAAAGAGGACTTTAAACTCATCCTCTCCTTTTTTTTCTTTCCATGCATTAATTTTTTCTCCAAGTTCCTTTTCTAATTCTGTCTCATTCCCAATAAAAACGGCTGCATCTGCAAGCCACTGACTTTTACCTTTTTCAGGTGATTTATCTTTAACAGAAGTAATATGTTCAATATCCCATTTCTCATTTTTATATAGGTCAAAAGGAAAGTAGGAGTTATCCTTTGAACTAGCCAACATTGTCAAAATATTATAAAGTAAAAGAATTTTTCTAACGTCTTTTCCATCTGAGTATTGAAGTTCATTTAGGTCAATATTCTTTAGCTCTTTTTTTATGAGGCCATCTAAATGCTCATTAAATTCAGACTTTCTTTTTTTGCCAGATTCTATATAAAGTGATTTTATATTGGTGGCTTCTATACTTATTAGAAACCCAATTTTATGATAAAGTTTTCTTTCATAAAACCACTCATTAAATCTTTGGTAATATCTTTTTACTTCGTTCCAATTATCAGTTAGTTCATCGTTATTTCCTTTTGAGAATTTTTTGCTAAAATACCTAAATGTATCGTAATTATCATTTTGGTCAGGTTCTTCATTTATAAGATCAAATATAAATTCAATTCTGTTGGTTGTAACTGTATTTTGATTTAGAAAGAACCAGAATTTATCATTCTGAAGAGAGTTTTCAATATTATCCCACTCTGTTGCAATCTCCAATTGCCTTAATCTTAATTTATTTTCTTGATTTTGAAAATTTGAACTATTTAAAAAAAGGGCTTTAATTAGTTCTGAATTTGTTAGTGGTATTTTACCAATATTAATCCTAGTGAAAATTGAAATTGAATCAGGTTCGTTACTTAAATACCAAATTATTTTTGAGTTAAATTTGAATTTTGAACGAAAATTTCCTGAGTCAAAGTTATCACCTTTTTCCTTAAACCATTCCGTAACTGCTTTATAAGCATTGGAAATATAAAAAAAATCAATATTGGATGTAGTGTCAACATCTTTTCCGAGTTGATTTAAAAATTCTTTTGAGTCGCTTCTCGTTTGATAATCAAGTTGAAATAATTTATCTCTCTTGTTTTCAACAAAATCTTGATTTAAGTAATATAGAATTAGATATATAGTAGTTAACCTTTGTTGACCATCTATAACTTCGTAATTATCATTCTCTGTTTCTTTAACAACTATTGGTTGTAAACAATACCAAGTCTTTTCATCTGATTCTTCACTGACTAATCTAGGCGTGAAATTTGAAATGTCATTTAACAATTCAGTTACCTCTTTAGGACTCCATCTGTAACCTCTTTGATAAGACGGAATATAAAAGTCATATTTTTGCAGTTCACTAATTGTTTTTAATTCTAAAATATTTTCCATTTTATGTTTTTTTAAATGCCATACAATAAATCGCTATCAGGACAAAAAGTTTCTGATACTCTCCTCTACACATCACTCAATTTCAATTTTATCAATGCTTTTCATAATTCTATCGATTTGCGTCAAGTCAACAGTAATTTTTTGATGAATAAACCTTTCAAAGACTGTGAAAGAATACTACCCCCTCACTCACCCCACCCCAATTTCATCGATCTCTTTCATCAAGTGATCGGTTTCTGTCAAGGCGACGATGATTTTTTGATAGTGCACAATATCCTCATAAGATAGCTTGCGACCTTTGCGGTCTTTGAGCCATTTTTGCGCCGGTTGGTAGCCGCCAATATAAAATTCCCAAGCGATGACCGGTATTTTGTCAAAATACTGCGAGTCGTTGATCCAAAGGCGCCCAAGCTGCTTTTTCTCATTCACAATCTGAAAGTCTTTTTGGTGAATAGATTTGGTTATTTGATTGTTGCCATCAATCGGATATTTGGTAATGAACTTCTCTACTTTTTTTGCTTCGAGTAAATGAATTTGCCTGATTGTACCCCCAAGTTTTACTAACTGCCAAAACGTTTTTTTATCTTTGGGATACGGTACTCGTGGAAAGTCTATTTTTAGAAATTCTTTATATTTTTCTCGATAGCTGGGAGAATGTAAAACGGCGTAAATGTAATCTAAAATATCAAGCGGGGCAAAGGTGCTCTTTGATTCTTTTTTTTCGGCGGTAAATGTTAGTTCTAATTTTTGGGCAATTTCATCGACTATTTCTTGGTTGAGATTTGGTTTTCTTCCTGATGATTCTTCAATAATTTGTTGTCCGCTGGTTTCTGGGTAGAGATAGAGGGGGAAGATGCTTGTTATCTCACTTGTTTTATTTGAAACATAAGAACTTTCAATAATTTTATCTGTTACAAAAGTATGTTGATAAACATCACTTGCCTTAAATTGTTTACAAAGCGAAAGTCCAACATTCTCACCTTTGAGAAAGTGTTGCATTACTTCAGTTCTACTTCTTTCAATAAAACAATCATCGTTATATAGAAACTTTTTATCAAAAGGTCTATAAGAAATAGGAGTAATGTTAGAACCCACAAATTGTTTTGCTTTCAATTTCACCTCATCAATTTTCCACGATTTATTTTCTTTTAGAGAATACTTATTAAGCAATGCTTCCTTTTCTAAATTAAAAAAAGCAATAATTTTTTCTTCCAATTTATTTTTATCTTCATCAATCACAAAACTATCTCGTGAAGTGACAATTCCTACATTATTCAACGGAAATAACTCGGTTAATGAAATTCCCTTATTATATTTTTTTTCTGTCTTAAAATCTTTTTGCACCATAAAATAATTGGGTGCTTTCATTGGTAATTCTTGGTAATTGATCGTGCTGATTGATTTTTCTAAAAGAAAATTATACTTAAAATCTCGCTCTCCATACAAATCATAATGAAAGACTTGCCCTAGTGCATCTTTTTTCTTTTTGCCTGTTTTTATAAATAGATTGATGGACACACCTTGCATAATATCAAATACATTTTGGTCAATACTGCCATCCGGTGCGGTTTCTTTTTTCTTGCTGTTGCCGTGTAAATCTATGCTGTAAATTTTATCATAGGTTTTGAGGAGATTCCAGCGCATCCCGCGAAAAGTCGGGTTGTCCAAAAAACCATGCGGATTAATAAATGCCAAAATTCCGCTACCGTTTTTCTCAATAAAATGCTGGCCGTAGCGCAAAAATTTTACATAATCGTCATTAATCCATTTGGGGTTACGTTCCTTGAGTTTTTCTTTTCCTCCCGGTTCTTTTTTGTAATCTTCCATAAGTTCCATTATCCATTCACCTTTATTTTGGCTTTCGCCACTATACGGCGGATTGCCCATCACCACCATCACTGGCGTATCTCTCTTGACGTGATTGGCCTCGTTGGCTTCTTCGCTCAACCAGCTCGCAAATAGAGTGCCGGTATCGGGGTGGTGCTCTTCGAGCGAATTGGTCAAATACACATTAAATCTTTTTTCTGTGTGCGGTTGATAGCCGGTCTCGCTCAAGAGCATATCTAGTTTTAAGTGCGCCATCGCATAGGACGCCATTAAAATTTCAAAGCCATTCAAGCGCGGGATCAAATGTTCGGCAACGTACTCACTCCAAGCCCCCTGCATCGCCTTAAAATTTTTCTGGTAGATGTGTTTTACCACCTCGGCCAAAAAAGTTCCGGTACCGGTGGCAGGGTCAAGAATCTGGACTCGATGAAATTCTTTCTCCATTTTTTTATAACCGCTGGCAGAACGCTTATCAGGTGTCTGGGCATTCACGGTGATTTTGGTTTTCGAAGTGTCAGCCAAGCCCTTTACCAGCTTAAACTCAGTTTTTAAAATATCGTCTACTGCCCGCACAATAAAATTGACCACCGGGGCGGGAGTATACCACACACCTCTTGATTTTCTTAGTTCAGGGTTATACTCTGTCAAAAAGGTTTCGTAAAAATGGATGATGGGGTCTTCTGTTCCAGTATTCTTGCCAAAGTCGTGTAATAGTTCATTGATGTCTGTTGCCCGAAAAACCTCCGCCAAGTTATCCACAGTCAGTTTTATCCGCTCATCGATATCATAGCCGGCAACGTGCTGAAACAACTTGCGCAAAAAAGGGTTCGATTTGGGAATAAGTGCGGCGGCCTCTTGTCGATTGAATGTATCCAGCTTGGTGTCATGAAGCCTCGCTGCAAACATCCCATAAGCGAGGGTTTGGGCGTAAATATCGGCAAATTCCTTTACCTCCAAATTGTGAATCAATATCTCCTTGAAGGCTTGATATTGCTGTTTGAGTGAAGTGTTCTCTTTGGTCTTTTCATCGCTGGTCAAAGCGGCATTCAAGATGTTTTCCAAAAGCCGTGCTTTGCCCGCCATCATTTTAGCCAGCTTCTTGGCTGAGTAGATCGTTTGACCATGGTAGTCACAAAATTCAAAAATAAGATTTGTAAATTTTTCGTAATTCTCTGGTAAAGACTTAATCGCGCTACCGCTAATTTCACCAATACGAATCTCATGAATTAATTGTCCATGTTGAAAAAATTGAAACCATAGATAATCTGTTATAATTAAATTATCCAATGCTCCTTTATAGCGGGTAAACTGCTCTGCATGATTCTTGCTGTGCAAATCAATGCCAATATCCTTGGCCTCGATAAAGCCAATCAGTTTTGTTTTTGCGGTGATTACATAGTCTGGGGAACCAGCATCAGTCACTTTTTTTGGCTCATTAATGATATCAATACTTGGCACCAATTCGCCAATGAGATGCCCTAAGTCGGCACGATACGAATGCTCCGTCGATATACCAGACTGAAAGAGTTTGTTAATTTTTTTCAGATAGTTTGCTAGTGCCGTATTCATAGTAAACGAAACTTCTAAAAGTATTTGCTACAATTTTTCTTGATCGATAAAATCAGCCCGAGTTTGAGCTTTGTTATCGAACGTCTTTTTATAATCTTTTAAGTTTTTGGCAAAATGATCAATCGATCTAGTGAACGTTTGCATTAAGAGTTAGTTTTCTGGCAAAGTCACTGAACGTAAATCGTTTTATGCAAAAAAGCAATAAAACTTTCGCCCAAATCAAAAAATAGAGCATACTCATCCCAAGTAGAATCAATATTCAGCAACTAACCCGAATTTTTTTGTCATACGGATGATAGTATCTGCCCAAAGATGATAATAAAGCTGTATCTACCACAGTGTGCGCGCTGCTAAAACCCCGTCAATCGCTCGAATCTGTTGCATTATTTTTCCCCCCAGCGCCATATCCAAATCCAGCAAAGTATAGGCTGTTGCTGCTCGGGAATCATTGATCATGTGATGAATATTAATATTATTTTTCCCCAACACTCGTGATATTTGACCGACCATGTCGGGTCGATTAACATTTACGATCGAAAGTCTAAAATCGGTTGAGCGCTGCAGGTGCACATCTGGAAAATTGACAGAATTACTAATATTTCCATTTTCAAGGTAATCGATAAGCTGCGCGGCTACGATAACCGCACAATTTTGCTCCGCTTCGTACGTCGATGCCCCCAAATGTGGCAAGGTGATTACTGATTGGTGCCCAATGGTTTTACGTGAAGGGAAATCGGTCACATAAGCATGCAAGTGACCGGCATCCAGCTTCTGCAACACCGCATCTTCATCGACGAGCCCGTGGCGTGCAAAATTCATGATCACTCCGCCTTGCTTCATATTATTGAGCCGCCTAGTATCGATAATATTTTGCGTAGCTGGAGTAAATGGAACATGCAACGAAATAAAGTCAGCCCTACCCATCATACCGTCAATGCTGGTAACTTTTTTTACATCGGCAGACACATTCCAAGCGTTGGTAATACTCATATCTGGATCATAACCAATCACCGACATGCCAAGCGATACCGCTGCATTCGCCAGTTTCACACCGATGGCCCCTAAGCCGATAACCCCGAGTGTTTTATGCGGCAATTCAAAACCAATATATTTCTTTTTGCCCGCTTCCACAAATTGACGGATTTGCTCATCGTCGCCTTTGATTTTTTGGGTATACACCCAGGCTGGAAAAATGTTGCGACAGGACATTAACATTCCCGCTACCGCCAACTCCTTGACCGCATTCGCATTGGCACCGGGCGCATTAAAGACAACAATGCCGTTTTGAGACATTCTTTTTAACGGGATATTATTTACCCCTGCTCCAGCCCGGCCTACTGCTATAAGGGTCTCGGGCAACTCCATATCGTGCATATCAAACGAACGCACAATGATTGCATCTGGCAATGAGCAGCTCTCAAGAACTTCATATTTCTCTGGCGGAAATTTTTGCAAACCTAGGGAAGAAATATTATTCAGTGCCAGTATTTTTTTGATTTCTGTCGCCTCTTAGACCGTTATTTCTTGTTATCATTGTGAGTTATCATTGTGCCATTCATTAAATTGTACTATTTACTGCCTAGAAAAAAAATAATTATATATCTTATGAATGCGTCGATTCATTTTGGTGATAATTCAAAGTTTTTTTTTGAGATGTTGATTTTATTAGTTGACTCCCCCAAGAAATAAAATATAATTCTTGGTGAAATAAATCTTAAAGAGGAAAGTGAATAATATGGCAAAAAGACAAAAAAAAATACAGAATTATTTTGAAAATTTTGTATTATTAAGAAAAGAAAAATATATCATGAAAGTTTTTCTTACGCTCATGATTGGATTGGCAATGACTGCTTGTTCGTCTGGAAACTCAGGAGAAATACCGATGGATAATTCAGAAGAAATACCGATGGATAATTCAGAAGAAATACCGATGGATAATTCAGGGGGGGCTGGGATTTTCCCGTTTATCTGTCCAAATGGCATACCTTTGGCGGCTAAGATTGACACAGAAAATATAACGTCCTGCACTAGTTGCATGGAAGATTTTGATTTAATTGCCTCAGAATGTCGGCCAAAGCCAACTTTCCCGTTTGTCTGTCCAAATGGCACAGCAACAGAAGGTATGACTACTACCCGCAATACACAATCCTGCAGCGCGTGTACAACTACGGGCTATCGTCTGTTTGGCACCGAATGTTTTACGTATAGAGGCAATTTTACCAGAGTTGGCATGGTAAATCAATTTGGTATTGGCGTGGGCTCCGCCAGCGGCCTTACTACTTTTAGAAATGCTCTCTATATGGTAGGGCGTACAATTTTCAGTGTGAGCGGCATGGCAAGATCACCTTTTTATAGACTAAATCTAAACGGCAGTGCAACTCTACTAGCTGTGGGTATAGGGGAATTCGGTATAGCGAGGACTTCTGCTAGTGGTCTTGCTAGTCATGACGATAAGTTCTACATGATAGATGATACAAATGATACACTGAATACATTAGATATTACAAGCGGTGCAGCAACTCGGGTGGGATTAGCAAATAACTTTGGCAGTGCTAATATAACCGTACCCGCTGGTCTTGCTAGTCACCAAGGTAGTCTTTATATGGTAGGGCAATCAGGGACTAACGCTAGTGCCCTCTATACTCTAGATACTACAAGCGGTGTAGCAACTCAGATGGCATCAGCAGTTAACTTTGCCGTTGGTGAGTTTTTTCCCAGTGGTCTTGCCAGTATCGGCACTACGCTTTATATGGTCGGTGATACAAATGATGTACTCTATACATTAGATCTTACAAACGGTGCAGCAACTCGGGTGGGATCAGCAGTTAACTTTGGCGTCGGTGAGTCTGCCCCTAGTGGTCTTGCGAGTATTGGTAATACGCTCTATTTGGTGGGTGGCAACAATATTCTGTATAGTTCTGAGGTATATTAGATATAGAAGCCACCCATTTGCACGAGATGCCCCCACCTACTAGTAGCACAATAGCTGAATCGTCTAGAATGTTTCAGGGTTTTATTGCCTTTATATAACTAATAGTGGACGATTCGTTAAGAGTTGTTAAAAAATGGCCTAATGGAAATGACAGTTTATTAAGCCTATCTATTATGAATGAATATATCATCGCATACTATATGGGGAAACAACCACCAGCCCAAACAGATCAAAAAGAGGGCATGAAAAAATTTCAAGAGTGGATCGAATCACATAGCGAAGCTGTGGTAAATCCGGGAACTCCGCTAGGAAAATCACAGATAATCGCGGCTCAAGATTCTGTAGCTGCAGAACATACCAGTCGTTTGACCGGCTTTTCAATCGTCCAAGCAGAAGATATGGACGCTGCTATGAAAATCGCAAAAACATGCCCCTTTCTTGAAGTTGGAATTATCGAAGTTGCCCCAATAATGGATTGGGAAAAAAAAGGATAAGACTTTTTTAGATTCAGCATTATCTCGAACAGATACTGTTTTTTGACTCTTTTGGATTATTGAGTAGTCAAACGCAATTCAACAACAATACCAAGCAAATTTGTAAGGTCACTGTATTGGGAGCTACTGGTGGCGTCGGCAAACACTTTGTTCGCCAAGCATTAGTAGCTGGACACCAGCTCTGCGTCTTGGTAAGAGACGCCGCAAAGATTGAAAAACAACCAAACCTCAAAGTTATAGTCGGCGAAGCGACCAAGATTGAAGATGTACAAAAAGCAATGGTCGATGCAGATGTTGTGGTGAGTTGTTTGGGTAATGTTGGTGGTAACAAGCACATGAATCTTTTCTTTGAAAATATTCTGACTACCGCTAAATCACAACCTAAGGTACCCCGTTGTTTCATGATTACAAGCCATGGGCTTGGCGGCACCTCGCCGCTGGTAAAATGGTTATTGACTTTAATGGCTGGCAAGGATGCCATGACCGACTACGAGAAAGCAGATCAACGAGTGCGAAGCGAATCACAAATGCCCTGTTTATTGGTACGACCTGCTGCTCTCACCAATGGACAAGGTTCTGGTAAATACAATGCTAGTGAAAATAAGAAAAAAATCTTTCTCCGTCCCATTCCAAGGGCCGATGTTGCTCAATTTCTAGTCGATGCCCTCACCAATAAACAATGGGATGGAAAACCCGGCATCCAACTGGCAGGCGCAAAAAAATAACAGATAATTGTGGGTATTTGCTCTTAAACGATTTTTTGCAGATAGCTACTCGGCCATCGTTTAACAACTATGGCCGAGTAGCTCAAAATTCCACTCTCAATTTAAGATTTTAAAATGGAAATCTGCTTTTAATTTTGGTAAATTAGTTGGCTTTGCCATTAGCCATTGCCTCGGAGAACTCTCTTTGGCTGCCATTATTAGCACAACAATCTTTAGTCTTACCGATATTCATTGCCTCTGGAACTTCTATCAGTTTACCATTAGCACAATCATAAATAAATCCATAAATTGGAATATCAGCTGGAACCATTGGATTATTGCGAATGCGTTTAACATCTTCAACTACACTCTTCGCATTATCTTTGATGGTTAACCAATTGACATATTTTCCTTCATTGGTGCCATAGCCTTCTTTACTGTCATGCCATCCATGTTCATCCACGGTTGAAGTTTTTAAACTTCCAGCCAAAAGATTGCCCATTATTTCCGATGTGAAGCTCTCCATACCGCAATCAGTATGGTGTATCACAAACCATTCTCTGGTACCAAGCAATTTGTAGGAAATGACCAACGATCGAATTGCGTCATCGCTTGCGCGACCACCCGCATTGCGAATCACATGCGCGTCGCCTTCTGAAAGACCTGCGTATTTTGCAGGATCCAAGCGTGCATCCATACAAGTAAGTATTGCAAACCTTTTGCTCGGTGGCATCGCTAGACTACTTTTTTTAAAGTTTTCGGCATACGTCTTATTTTCCGCCAAAACTCTATTTAGAATCTCACTCATTTTACTTACTCCTTCGTTTATCAAGTATCATCATTTTTGCGTAAGGATATCATAATAACAATATCCAGCAATTATGATTTCCCAATAAACGATCTTTTAATACTAGACATATTTATTTTTTATTATTGATTGTCAATTCAATTTTTTAGATGGAAGAAGAAAGCAATTTTATCTCGTCATTGAATTCTAGAAAATGAACATCAAAAGACATCAGTAATGATGCATCCAAGTAACTTTCCCGCGGATTATGCAAAATCTAAAAAAAATCTATGATTATGTCCGATTATGCGTGTAAATACCAGAAATTTTAGAAGAATAACGGGAAAAAATATTTTTTTCTTGCATTTTTTTTCTATTCACCTATTTATGATTCGAGAGGTAAAAAAATGAGAAAAAACTTAATTAGAATTGTGTCTGTATTTGCTCTATCTACAGGTATGATTTTTTCTGGTATAACAACATCAACCATTGAAGCTAAAACAAGTGAAGTGGTTGTAGAAGTAAAAAATCTTTACTGTAAGATTTGTGCGAATGGCGTACGTAAAAAGCTACAAGCTAAAGGCAGTCAAGTCTCTTCGGTAACGATGGCAAGATTTGATAAAAAAATCGGTACTGCAGTCTATAAGATTAAGGTCAAAGAAGGCGCTGTGTTAAATGATAGCGATATCAAGAAAGTCGTTAAGGGCGCTGGAGCCATTGTGCGAAAAGTGGATCGAGACAAAAAATAAGATCGGCAACAAAAATTTCGGCAATAATAAAGCAATAAAATGGGACGGTTTTTAGTAAATTACTTAGCCTTATTCACATCAATGGGTACTCTTGTCTGTTGTGCCCTACCAAGTTTTTTGGTGCTACTGGGGGCAGGGAGCGTAATGGCTAGTCTATTCGCCAATGTTCCTGGAATGATATGGGTATCTGCAAATAAGGATTTGGTTTTTATCGTCGCAGGTATTTTGCTTATTGCCGGTGGATATTTACAATATCGGGCACGGTTTTTGCCGTGCCCAGCTGATCCAGCTCAAGCTGAGGCATGTAACCGATCCCGAAAAGTCAGTAAAATTATTTACATTGTTGCCGTTGTATTGTATTTGATTGGCGGTTTTACATCCTATATTCTTGTCGAGCTACTCTATTAGTTCCAATCAGGAAAATCAAAGAGATTCATTTATGCCCTCGTCTGGCAATTTGATAACGAGCAGGCTACTGTAGAAACAGAAAAAACGGCAAAAAAATTTTCTTTCAACCAAATCATATCTTTCGGATAGATAATTTCCGTAATATTATTCTTGGAAAATTTTTTATTACAATCATTTTTCAAATTGTTTCGATTACAGCATTTTGGGAAATTCTTCAAATAACTGGTAGTCCACTTGCTTTGGGGCTCGCTGGACTTGCTGAAGCAGGACCAGTCATTATTTTTTCACTGTTTTCAGGATATTTTATCGATCTTTATCGCAAAAAGCTTATTCTCATTATATGTAATTTTTGTTTTCTTGCGACGAGCCTTTTTTTGCTAATGGTTCGCATCTATCAGCCAGAGTTTTCACTCACCAGTATATATGTTGCAATGATGATGTTGGGGGTAATTCGGAGTTTTTATTCTCCGACCAATGTAGCCCTATCGGTTGCCAGCGTTCCTAGAATGCGCCTGCCAGAATCGGCAGCTTGGAACGGTAGCCTGTGGCATATCGCCTTTTTTGGTGGGTCTTTTTTAGGAGGGGTGATCAACGGTTTTTTCGATTCGACGGCCGCCTATGCCTTTGCTACCGGTCTTGTCTGTATTGCCCTTCTTTTTAATTCGGCTTTGGAAAGGGATCTGGGGAAAGTGGTCAGTAAAAAGTATTCTCTCCATAACCATTTGCACGGCTTGATCGAAAGCTTCCAGTTCTTAAAAAAAGAAAAAGTACTCCTTGCCAGTTTTTCTGTCGATATGATGGTCGTTTTTTTTGCAGGTGCCATTGCACTTTTACCGATCTTTGCTGACGAAATTCTTGGAGTCGGAGCCCAAGGACTTGGTTTTTTACGAGCAGCACCCGGAATGGGAGCACTTTGCATTTCATTGTTTTTAGCGCGCAACCCTTCTTTTTTGGATCATCATACTGGCAGAGCCTTGATTATTAGCATGAGTCTTTTTGGGATTTCTATGTTTCTCTTTGCTTTTTCTACAAGTTTTTATTTATCAATGTTTTTGCTTTTTTTTGGTGGGCTGTTCGATGGGGTGAGTGTCGTCATTCGTTCCAGTCTATTACAAATCGTCTCGCCAGAAGCTATGCGCGGCAGGCTTGCAGCAATCAATTCTATCTTCGTTAGTTCTTCAAACGAACTGGGTGCTTTAGAATCTGGGATCACTGCCGAGTTTTTTGGTACGGTCCCATCGGTGGTTATCGGATCTCTGTTAACTCAAATTATTTTGATTATAGTTGTTTTCTTTGTTCCCGATTTAAAAAAAATGAATTATAATAGTTTATTAAGGCAACATCAAAAACGATCATCCTAATTTTTCATGAAGAATTACCCTGAATTGTATCTCCCCAAAGCTCAACTTGAGCCGATTGATCAAGAAAAGCGCAACTTTCTAAAATGTGCACAAACTGGCGTCATCTATAATACAAATAAAAAAAGAAAACAAGAATATGAAGCAAAATATTTTATGCAAGATTATAAGAATCAGTATGGCTTGAATTACGTAGAAGAGGAATTCCAACACCGTGAACGTGCGATAAGATATCTTGCCCAAATGCAAAGAATCAATATTCAAGGCAGGCGACTGCTAGAGATAGGATGCGCTACCGGTTTTTTCTTGCACGAAGCGCAAAAACAGGGTTATCAAGTGGAGGGCATAGAAATTTCTAAGTTTGCCCAGAATTATGCAGAAGAAGTTCTCCGACTCAAAGTTTTCCCTGGTTGTTTTTTAGAATGGCCAGTAAAGGAAAATTACTTTGATGTCATTGCTTTTTTTTATTTTTTAGAGCACTTAGAAAAACAGCCGACCGCGCTCAAGAAGATGCTTCTTGCACTCAAAACAAATGGCCTCCTTATTTTTACCCTACCCTCTTACTGTGGCCCTCTCTTTTATTTTCAAAGAAATAAGTGGTTTGAGACTCATCCACAAGATCATCTGATTGACTATAGTCCCCAGAGTCTCCGCCGTATATGTGAAATAAATTCACTGGAATTGCTTCATCTAGTACCGGCTTCGTATCATCCAGAAAGATTTTTCCCATTCTATAGCAAGTTTCCTGTGAATCTACTCTATAAATTAGTCGCAAAACAGATTTGCTTTGGCGACACCATGTTTGGCATTGCTCGAAAAATCTCAAAAGAGCAGACATAGCGACCAAGCAGATAAACGAATCATCGCACCTCAAGATCAATCATTAATCGGAGAGTCTTCATAGTATTATAAAAAAAAGAGTACACATGAAGCAACAGCATGATTTATTTGCCCCATAATTTTATACGGAATTCTTGAGGCGATTCTCAGTCAATGTAAGGATGGTTATAAGACAGATTATTTTGTCAATAATTATTTGCTTTTTTTTTGATAATATGCTCTCCCATATCCATTTTTACAATCTCCTTCAATGCATTTTAGTTTACTTAATCTCTCTTGTGAGAAGACTGCGAAATTCAGTGCACTGAATGTTGAAATAACAAATAAATAATACATATTTTAAAAGTTAATGCCGAAAACTAATGCTAGTGAATTATTATTAAATAAATTAGCTCGGAACCCCTCATCTTCCAGAAATATGGTTCCACGTGCTGCGCTTGAAGTAATTGTAGTTTGCCCTTCACCAATATACGAATTAATTTCTAGATTGAAACCTACCAAAAATTGATTATTACTTTGCGGTCGTGCGTAAAAATATGCTATACGAGCATAGAGCCCATAAACAGTATAATTCAAATCACAGCTCACTCTATTTATAGCAGTAAAACCACTTGTAGAACAAGTGGTGAATCCAGATATTGCTTGTTGTAGGGAATTTGCTCCAACACCTATGTGGATATTGTGCGAAGCTTTTTCTGTATCATAGTCATTGCTCCAGTGATAGACATAACCTAATTTCACCCGAGTTATAGCACGGGGTCCCGAAGCTACATTAAGTGAGTATAAATCTAAACCTATGTCTGCTAGGTGTTTAGGACTTTCTGCATCGCCTACTGCTACCGTAAATCCAACAACACCAACGGGGGCAGATTGGACGTTGCGACTAAAAACACTGTCAGTATAATTAACTATTGATGGAACATGCCAATAAAACTGTCCGACAGATTCCGCTTTTATTTCTCTTTGAAAACTAAAGTTTGCTATTATTGTAATAGTAAAAAGTAGTAATCCAAATTTATTCATTCCTTCTTTACAAACATTCATTTTTTCCACTCCCACTTTTCAAACCTAGATGGCATTGCCTCTAGAATCAATTTTATTGTTTGTTTATTACCAAACACTTTAGGCCACCACAATAGTTTTGCTAACTTATTAAGGTAATTAAAAAAAATGTTTTTGCCTGTTTTCTGTACCCCATTACCGTTTTACCACCTATAAATAGCCATATATTGAAAGGCAATACAAATGGCCGAGTCCTGTAACAGACCACCATAACCAAAAAAAGTTTTTGCAAGAGTAGGACACAAGCTCGTAACAAAATGCGGATAACCCTTTTTTTATGCTACAAAAAGACCCGACAACCGCGTCTACGGTCGCCTTAAATCAATTTGTAGCTGTTTCTAGGCTATGTCTAGTGTTAGGGTAGGGATTATTAGCTGCATAATCAAGGCTAACACCTCAAATTGGCTTGTTTTTTGACTATACCACAAGCGTAGCCGTCAAGCACTAGAACCGACAGACGGCAAACGATTTAGAAACTCTTTAGGCCTGTGCCTCAAGATTCTACAAAATTTGAAACATTTCGAGTCTTTTTTTAGGCCTGGCATTTTTTGAGCAAATATTAGCTTTCAGACAATTGATAACTTTTCTGGGTCTTTTGAGATTGTCGCTTTTGTTGTTGTCGTGTAAGTAAAAAAAATATAGCGATCTTATAAGGGTTATCGTTCGCATATGTTCGCTGGTGGTATCGGCTATTGCCGCAATTAGTTTTCTATTGTAGTATTCAAGGCGCGCTGTTAAAGGTCTAGCATTTATGCCTCGCTTGTCACTAAAGTCAAAATTTTCTCTATCAAAAACAACCTTTACCAGCTCTTTATGTTCGGCTTGCAAGTTGCCTTTTTTATTTGCTCTTAGGTTTGCCTTGCCGTGCTCTTGTTTTAGCTTGAAAAAATCAGAACCTAGGTCCAGCTATGCTAGTCTTTTCTGTGTCGCAAAACAGATTTGCTTTGGCGACACCATGTTTGGCATTGCTCGAAAAATCTCAAAATAGCAGGCATAGCGCCCCAACTAATGAACGAGTCATCGCCCCTCAAATCGACTATTAATCAGCGAGTCTTCATAATATTATAAAAAAAAGAGTACACATGAGGCAACAGCATGATTTATTTGCCCCATAATTTTATACGGAATTCTTGAGGCGATTCTCAGTCAATGTAAGGACAAGTAGAACGCGCTATCCAAATAATTCAGAAATTTTATTTTATATAGAGAGAAACAATAGAAGAAAAGGACATTCTAATATAAAGATGGTCTATTATGTGTTTAGCGGATTCAATTTTAATTAGGGCAGATTCGACAAAACGACCTGTCTTGGCCAAAGAAAGCGTTGATTTGGTCGTAACATCCCCACCATACAACGTTGGTAAGCCCTATGGGCCAGACAGTAATGACGATTTAACTTATCAAGAATATATGGCTTTTACAAAAAAATGGCTGACAAACTGTCTTTATTGGACAAAGAATACGGGCAGACTCTGTGTAAATGTTCCGTTAGATAAAAATAAATATGGGAAAAGACCAGTCGCCGCAGATATAACAACAGCTGCATTGAAAGCTGGTTGGCAATACCATGCAACTATTCTCTGGAATGAGGGAAATATCTCCAGACGTACCGCTTGGGGAAGCTGGAAGTCTGCTAGCGCGCCTCATGTCATTGCAGCAGCAGAAGTAATAGTCGTTTTGTATAAAAAAGATTGGAAAAGAGAAAGGCAGGGGGAAAATGATATAACTGCAGAGGAATTCAAAGATTGGGTTCGCGGAATATGGGAATTTAATGGTGAAAATGGCAAGAGAATCGGGCATGAGGCTCCTTTCCCATTGGAATTGCCAAAAAGATGCATTAAACTGTTCTCATTTATTAACGATACCATACTTGATCCATTTGTTGGTAGTGGTTCAACCATGATCGAAGCCATTAATAATCAGAGAAAGACCATAGGCATTGAATTAGATAAAGAGTATTGTAAATTAACCGAAAAAAGAATAGAGGAAAAATGCAAAGTAAGATTCAAGAAATTACCAAAGGCAAAGCTGGGGAAATATATTCAAGATTACTGGAAACTGTAGAATATAGCGATCCGCATCAATTTATAGATACTGCGTATAGGCGCTATTTGTCAAAATGTCAAAAAAACCCAGCCATAAATGGCAAAGTCTTTGAATTTTTGATTTGCGAAACGTTGGCACATGAGGAGATATTACCATTCTACTACCAAGCAAAATTTGAACGTGTCCCCAATGTCGATTTTGATATTGTGTTTTACCAAAGAAAGGCGCCGTTAGCATTGAGTCTAAAAGTATCATTGCGAGAAAGATACAAACAAGCCGATCTAGAAGGGATGGCTTTAAAGCAAGTTTATCGAAAAGCTAAAAACTTATTGATTACTTTGGCGGACAGTGAAGTGGGCAGTGTAATCAATAAAATAAAAACCGGAGATATTATGGGATTAGATGAATGTATTCTTGCTAACAAAAAAGAGTATTCCCAATTGTTGCTAAGGCTTAAAAAAGACACGTTTGAGAAGTCTGAACCGTTGCAACCATTAACTGGTCAATATATCATTTAGCACTCTCCTAATAATTCAGAAATTTTATTTTTTCTTCTAGTCAGTATAAGAAATATATTTTTTTCTAACCTTAATTATTGAGGTGATAATGAAAAAAGAAGATATATTATTATTTGTGTTACTCTGTGGTGTCCTTGCAATATGCTATAGCTTGATCAAGGGAATCTGGATTTTTCAACAAAAAAAGGGAAATCCAAAAATGGTGGAAATCGCAAGCGCGATTCAAGAAGGTGCTCGTGCCTATCTCAATAGACAGTACAAGACGATTGGTATCGTTGGCATCGTCCTTTTTGTTCTGTTGTTGAGTGCCTTTGATGCTCTGACCGCCTTTGGCTTTTTAATCGGTGCCAGCCTATCTGCATTGTGCGGATTCTTGGGCATGAACATGTCAGTGAATGCCAACGTACGAATGGCAGAGGCCGCACGCAAAGGCATCGGTAGCGCCCTCAACATTGCTTTTGGCGGGGGAGCGGTTACCGGTATGCTGGTTGTCGGTTTGGGAATTATTGGCATTAGCGCGTTTTATTGGCTACTGGACTCGGGCGCTACTGGAAAATCCCTATCTGAAGTTATTCATCCCTTGATTGGCCTAGCGTTTGGAGCTTCTTTGATTTCGATTTTCGCAAGACTGGGCGGTGGAATTTTTACCAAGGGTGCCGATGTTGGCGCTGACTTGGTCGGTAAACTTGAAGCAGGAATCCCCGAAGATGATCCAAGAAATCCTGCAGTGATTGCCGATAACGTGGGTGATAATGTAGGTGATTGTGCAGGTATGGCTGCTGATTTGTTTGAAACGTATGTAGTTACTACCATTGCAGCAATGTCTTTGGGGGCATTGTTAACGACTAATTATGCCTTAGAGATAATACTCTATCCATTGGTATTGAGCGGCGTATCGATTATTGGCTCGGTTATTGGAACCTTTTTTGTTTTTGCTAAGAAAAAAAGAAAGAATATGATCGTGATATTGTATCGTGGCCTCGCTGCATCTGCAATTATTTCTTTGATTGGCTTTTATTTTGCCACAACTAATCTACTACCAGAAATCGTTGTTTTAGGCGGTGATTCATTCACGCGGACTGGAATATTTTTTTCCTCTATCCTCGGTATTGTTTTGACTGGACTGATGGTCTGGATCACTGAATACTTCACGGCAACCAATTATAATCCAGTGCAAAAAATTGCGCACTCATCAAAATCTGGGCATGCAACGAATATAATTACGGGTCTCGCATTATCGATGCGATCTACCCTTTTTCCTATTCTCTTTGTCTGTGCAGGAATTCTATTGGCGTATCATTGGGCTGGTCTGTATGGGATCTCTATTGCCGCCGTTTCCATGCTATCAATGGCAGGAATGATTGTTGCACTAGACGCCTACGGTCCAATTACAGATAATGCTGGTGGAATTGCTGAAATGGCAAACATGCCGCGTAGAGTGCGCGCAATTACCGATCCATTAGACGCCATAGGTAATACAACCAAAGCAGTTACCAAAGGATATGCCATCGCCTCAGCTGCCTTGGCAACCATTGTCCTTTTTGCAGACTATGTCCATGCCCTAGAACTACAAAACGAGGGCAGTGAATACGTCTTTCAATTGTTAGATCCATACGTTGTAGTCGGCTTGTTCATTGGTGGCTTGATTCCATATTACTTTGGTGGACTCGCAATGGAGGCAGTAGGTGTCGCCGCTGCGAGCGTCGTATCGGAGGTAAGAAGACAATTTAAAAAGATAAAGGGAATTATGAAAGGCACTGCCAAACCCGATTATCATCGTACGGTCGATATTTTAACGAAGACCGCGATCCGCCAAATGATCGTGCCCTCGTTGCTGCCGATTGTCAGCCCGATATTGGTTGGCTTGCTCTTGGGACCGATCGCCTTGGGAGGAGTTTTACTGGGGTCGATTATCACCGGTATTTTTATTGCAATTTCCATGTGCACCGGTGGTGGAGCTTGGGATAATGCTAAAAAATATATTGAAGATGGCCATTGTGGAGGCAAAGGTAGTGATGCCCATAAGGCTGCCATCACCGGTGATACGGTGGGTGATCCTTGTAAGGATACGGTTGGCCCTGCTATTAATCCATTGATAAAAATCATCAATATTGTTGCCTTACTGATTATTTCTTTTTTCTAAGTCGACCTTTTTATAAAATCATCTTTGGATGATGAGAACGATGGCATCCCGCAACAAACTGATCGTTGGCAACTGGAAGATGAATCCAGATTACTTACCAGCGATGACTTTGATAGATGCTCTTAGTCAAGAAATAACGACGGACTATAAATACTGTAGCGAGATAGTTGTTTGCCCCCCCTTCCCTTATCTATCAATTTTTCAAAAAAAACTGAGCCAAATAAAAGGCAATTGCCTGCAATTGGGCGGACAAGACGTGCACTGGGAAACAAACGGAGCTTGGACCAGTAAAATTTCAGCAAGTATGCTTGCCTCACTTGCAGTGCGCTACGTGATTTTGGGGCATTCCGAATTGCGCATTCATTTTTCCGAGTCTAACCAAATGATAAATAAGAAAATCCGAGCAGTGTGTCAGGAAAATATGATACCGATACTCTGTGTTGGCGAAAGCTTAGCAGACAGAGAACGCCAACAAGAAAAAGAATTTGTGCAACAACAATTAGAGCAAAGTCTAACAGGCTTATCTACAGATGAAATCAAAGCATTGATTATAGCGTACGAACCAATATGGGCAATTGGAACCGGTAACACTGCATCTGCAGCGCAAGCAGACGAAATGCACGCTTTTATCCGTCAATACATGATATCTTCATTCCCGAACATCAAGGAAATTTCTTCTATAAGAATTCTTTATGGCGGGAGTCTCAATGCCAAAAATGCCTCTAGTCTATTGGCAAAAGAAAATATTGATGGCGGTTTGATTGGCGGGGCATCTTTGAGCGCGCCAGACTTTATAGAAATTATTAAACAAGCAGAAAGCCTCCAAATAAGCAAATAATCGTCTCATTTGACTATTTATCTTTTCTAGAAAATAAAATACTGATGACCGTTCTTGCTCGGCAATAACGTGATTTTGAGACAAGCTTAGCTACGGCAATACAAGCATCACGGTAACTATCTGGATTGGCGAATAAAGTTTTTAATTTCCTCTATCTTGAGTAGCTCTTCAATAAAATATTTGACATTTCTTTGGGTATCTTCGCTTCTTTTATTTTGAATCTTCTTATGCCAAATAATCGAAAATATCCACCACTGGTTTTTTTAGGGTTTGAATTTTCCAGTAGCGCCATTAATATCACAACCTAGAAAACATCTTTTTGTGTCCAAGCATGCTTGTAAAACCGAAAAACTACCAGCACAAGGGTCAATCACTAGATCATTTTGCATTGTTACAGCTTCTATCAATATTGATTGTAATTTTACTGGTTTTTGGTGAGTATGCTTCCTATCCTTTATTTTTTCGGTGTAATAATCGGGTATATTGTGAATATTCCATACACCTTTTGCTTTTCTTGGTTTTTTTTGCAATATTACCAAATATTCACAGAAACGCCGAGTCCGATACCCCATACCCATCTTATCTTTGTTCCATACAATCATATCGACAATATCAAGAGTAGTAGCAACAAACCAATCATTGACACCTTGGCATAAATGAAATTTATCCACCCATAAAAACAAATGCCCGCTAGGCTTTAGTTTTTTGTCTATCAGCCGGATAAATTCTTTTATGTTTTCAAGCGACATTTGTGACAACTGAGATCTTTCTTGACCACGATTTATACCCTCATTTCCATATTGAAGTTTATCCAAAATCCCTCTGTATTGTGGGTCAAAAAAACAAACGCTGGTATCATTATCTTTGATCAAACCTAAAAACTTGCTACCCTCCATTTTGTGAGCAGTGTTATACTCCAATACTCCATTGTATAAACTTTTATTTTCATCTGAATAGCCGACGGTTTCTTTTAAATTTGTCTGAAACATTTTTTGCTATCTACTCGGCAGCTCCCAATATTTGGTATAAAAAGAATGAAAAAAAGTAAGTACATCCCCCACTACCATCATAAAAATAGAAGTAGATGACATAAACGGATAACCGTGACGATCAGGCACATCACCAGAATACTCACCAAGATTCAAAGGAGCAACCGTAAATTGGTAGTGAGCAAGGATAAAAGGAATTAATAGAACAATACTGCGAAAAATATTTCAAAGTAGTGGGTCTAGATCGAGGGATCCAATAGTAAATGGCAACATTGTATAATGGAGTATCCAATGATTTTAAAAGCATAAATGCGGCAGATTGAGCAAACAGAAATGAATAACTTCCTAAAAAATGATATACGAACACAACTAAATTCTAGCTCAAGCACTCCTCAAGATAAATATTGCTTGCCACAAATAAGAGCTTTCGCAAAATTGCAGTGTTACTCGAAATAATTGAAAAAAATCAGAAATATATTGTATAGTTCGCTATGAGAAAGATAAACATGATGAGCGACATTATGAATTTCAGCAGAAACAACGATGAAGAACTATCTCAGTCTTACACTTATAAAAGCATATAAAACTTATTTATCGCCACTACTACCCGCTAGATGTCGATTCTATCCTTCGTGCTCCGAGTATGCGCTACAGGCATATACAAATTTTAATTTTTTTTACGCAAGCTGGTTAACCTTAAAGCGATTATTACGTTGCAATCCTTTTTCCCGTGGCTTTTTTGATGAAATACCAAAAAGAAAATTAACATCGGGAAACCTGAAACACAATGGAAAGTAAGACTAAAACCCCGTCATTTCTTCCCCTCTTGCTTTTTGGCTTCGGGGTCATTTTCTTGTACCAGCTATGGAAAGAAGACAGTGCAACTCCACCCCCCAAAGAAGTGGTAAATAATGCAATGCCCTCTCCGCAGGAATTTTTGCGCCAATCAGAAAATTTTATTTTTGCCAAGACAGAAAAATCAAATCTCACCAACATTGATAGTGAGAGCTTCCTCGTGCAATTAGATGAACGTGGAGGAAAAATTGCAAAACTCTATATAAAGGATAGCGAAAGGATTCGTCTACCCGAGAAGGCAATTGCAAAACACGGAGATAGTTTTGCAATTGATCAAGACGCTCTGGAGATTACCCAGGGTTGGGGGATTGATTTTCAGCCGCATCTTTATTGGAAAAACAATACCATTGATAATTTTGCAACCCCGCATTTGAATCAAGGAAAATTTCAAAGAATATTTTTTAAGAAATTTGATACTCTGGGAGTGGAACAGATTACCTATCAAATAAATTTGCGATTTAAGGGACATTCCCTCAGATTGACTAAGTATTATTACTTTTTTCTTAAGGAGCATTTTTTTAGACAAATCACATTATTAGAGAATCGTACAGCAAAAGACTTCACCCTAGAATACTTTGACGAAAATAAAAACAAAAAATACGGTAACCTTTACTTTAAGACGTTTAGCGATTTAGGCCCTGCAGGTTCAGGTAGTGGGCGCCTAGCCAATAGGAGCAATGGTAAGTTCTTTTATTACAACAGCGATCTCATCAATCGTGCAGACGTCTATAGTTCTGGTGGCTTTGGCTGTATGCCATTTTATTGTACCTCACCAGATCAAGAAGGTGAATACAGTATTTATTTAACCTCGCCCAATACTCTCGATTTTGCTGGAAGTCGAAGCCGCTATTTTTTCGCTTACGGAGAATTCTTAACGCCACAAAACATAGCTCTGCATCGTCCCGATGGATTTATTTATAGAAATTCTATCGACACAAAAAATGGAGAAGCACAAACAAGCGTATTTCTGAATTTTGCACTCACAGGCAGACAATCAGATGTAAACATTAAAGGACTGCAAATCCAAGACAAAAGCCCAGAAAATGCCTTTTTTGAATGGAATGAAACAATCAGAACGCTACAAAAAGCAAGAAGAGATTTACTTATAATTGATCAAGAAATCTATGTCGGAGCTCGAACGACAAGTAGCCATGCATTTGCAGATCCTGCCAAAATGCATCGTGCTTTTAATATTACCGGCATCAATGAAAATGCAGAGCAAATTATATATTCTGGATTGTCAAGTTTTTTCTCATCAATCAATTCAGCCATTCTTTATATTATGAAGCTGTTTTACAATCTTACCGGTAATTATGGCTGGAGCATCGTTATGATTGCCGTATTCATTAAGCTTTTAACCTTTCCGTTGAACCAAATGCAGACGAAAAACATTAAAAAGATGTCTGACATAAAACCAGAAATCGATAGAATCAATAAGAAATATAAAGATAACGCAATGGAAAAACAAAAGAAAATGATGGAAATCTACAAAAAACATAATATTAATCCAGCGCGCGGCTGTTTGCCCATCCTGATACAGATGCCGATATTTTTCTCGCTCTACACTGTATTTTCCGAATCCATTGAACTTTGGAACAGCCCATTTATCTTATGGATGAAAGACCTATCGTCACCGGATACAATTTATACTATACCAAATATTGATTTGCCCTTAAACATCTTGCCTATTTTAATGGCAGGTACACAACTTTTACAGCAAAAGAATATGAGTGCCCCAACAAATCCGCAACAGAAAGTATTAATGAATGTCATGCCCTTTATAATGATTATTTTATTCTGGACAATCCCCAGTGGTGTCACTCTCTACTGGACTATGCAGAATCTTATGTCTATAATATGGCAAGAAATTACTAATCGAAAAAGCAATTAGAAAAGGAGAAAAATATGATACCGTATTTAATGGAAATAGAGAATAGATCCGAAGAGGAAGCAAAAGAATATATTCTCGATTTATTAGAGATAGAAGACGAAAAACAAATTAAATTTGAAGTCATTGGAAAATCAAAAATTGGACGATTGATCAAAAGGCAACCGTTGGTCGTGCGCGGGCAATATGCTGGCAAGGAAATCCCGCAAGAATTATTGATACGATCAATTATCTATAATATTCTCGAGAAAATGGAAATAGAAGCAGAGATTATAGAAATGAGACAAGAAGGGAAGATTATGCATGTAAATATAGAATCTGAGCAATCAGCTTTTATTATTGGGAAAAAGGGAAGGATGCTTGATACCATTCAATTTATTGTAAATTTGTTGACCCATTTGAATGCAAAAAATGAGCAAAGAATTATTATAAACGTATCTGGTTATCGCGAACGGAGAAAAGAAACCATTGAAAGTATAGCCACCAAAGTGAAAGAGCATGTTATAAAGATAAATAAGTCGAGAATGCTCGATTTTATGAATCCATACGAAAGAAGAATTGTTCATATGTATCTAGAAAACGATAAAAAAGTATCAACTGAATCAATAGGCAAAGGTTTATATAAACGGGTTAAGATTTTTCTTATAGACAATAATCAAGCTGGTAATGAAGGAATTGAAGAAAATGAAGATCAAGTGAATGATGGAAATATTATTCAAGATGATACTGAAGAGATAGATGGGAATCTAGCCTAAAACGAGTCCGATAGCAGTACAAGAAACCATCGTTGCCAATGCCAGCCCTCTGGGTAACGGCGCCATTTCGATCATCCGCATAAGTGGTCCAGCGGTGCCAATTATCATTAAAAGCTTTATTAAAGCTAAAACGAAACTAAAAGCACGCTACGCCACTGTCGTAGAAATTTTCGACAATCAGCAGCGGATTATCGAAAGCGGATTAGCCATATTTTTCACAAAGCCCAATTCCTATACCGGTGAAGATATTCTAGAACTACAAGTCCATGGCAACCCTATTCTCGTTCAAAAAATCATAGAAACGATTGTCCAATTGAAAAATGTACGCTATGCTAATCCAGGGGAGTTTACTAAACGCGCCTACCTGAATGGCAAAATTGATATAGAACAAGCAAAGGCCGTTCAGCGAATTATTCAAGCTCGAACTGAAACGGAGATTATTGCAAGTCGAAGAAATTTGAATGGGTATCATCGGAAACTGGTATCAGAGTTACGATCGCAAATGATCCAATTAAAAGCGGAGTCAGCAGCAGAAATAGATTTACCAGAAGAACTTGATATTAAATATGCAGCGACGAAAAAAGCAGAGAGAGAAGGGGATCTAGAAGCTCTTATCCACAAGATTAATCGGATTATTGAGATTTCCGAAAACACCAAAATTATGAATAAAAAGTTTCAGATCTGCATTATCGGCAAATCTAATGTAGGAAAATCGAGCCTCTTTAACGAACTATTGGGAAACAATCGCGCGATTGTATCTGCGGAGTATGGAACCACTCGAGATTATGTGAGTGAAGATTTGCTCCTCAATAATACATTGATTCGCCTCTACGACACCGCGGGGTTGCGCAGCTCTCATGAAGCTATTGAAAAAATTGAAGAAAAGGGAATCGAATATACCAAAGGGCTGATGCGCACCAGCGACCTCAATATCTACGTTACCAGCGTCGATCAAATGACAATCGCGACAGAATACCATGAAATTGTGGAAAGTAATAAAGGAAAATCAATTTTCGTAATCAATAAGATCGATTTGCTTGATGAGCAGTTAACTAACCAGAATTTTTTTAGTGAATTTTGGCAAAGAAATCCTCAAGCCAAAAAGGCCATTCCAATTTCCTGCCGCAAAACAAATGGCATGGATGAATTGAAAGAGTTAATCATTAAACAGCTCGATTTACAACAATCTAACAATGAAGCAATTTTTTTAGAAGAACAACAAATTTTGGCCTTAAAGAAAATTATCACCTGCCTCAAAGCAATAGAATTGCTACTGACAGAAAAAGCCCCTGAAGAAATTATTATGATTGAATTAGATAATGCACTGCATTATTTATCGTCTATTACCGAAAAAATTGACGATGAGGAGGTTTTGGGCAGAATTTTCTCAATATTTTGTGTAGGCAAATAGTAGAGTAATACAAATATGACAAAGCAATGAATAAATCAGCAATCACTAACAATGGCAAAATGGGATTGCCTATGTCAATCAAAGAGATGAGCAAGCAAAAATGGGATACTATTATTATCGGTGCTGGACACAATGGGCTAACATGTGCAGCCTATCTGGCAAAGAATGGCAAGAAGGTTTTGGTTTTAGAGGCGCGGGAACAAGTAGGTGGGGCATGTAAGATGCTAGAACCATTTCCCGGTTATCGAGTTTCTCCGTGTGCCTACGTTGCTGGCCTTATGCACGGAAAAGTCATTGAAGAATTGAAAATGAAGGATTATGGATATGAATGGGTGGCAGCAGATGGCATGTTTGTCCCTTTTGATGATGGCACTTCAATACATATCCATGATGACGAAGAAAAAGCTGTAGCAGAGATTAAGAAATTCTCCTCTAAAGATGTTAAGGGATGGAGTGAAATGCATAATCTGATAATACGGACAACCGATGCGCTGCGACCCGATGATGATAATGATATATTTATCGGAGAACCTCCAACGCGAGAAGAAGTTGAAAAAAGATTAAAAGGGGATCGTGATGCAATCGGCTTGGTCTTTGACTGGTCAATGATAGACTACGTCGAAAAATACTTGGAAGATGAGCGATTGCAACAAGCGTATATCGGACAGGGTATTATTGGTGCAAATTACAGCCCTTACGAAGCGGGAACAGCGTCGATTTACTTTTATCACTTTTGCGGACGAATGGGAAAAAATATTGGAGAGTGGGGATTTGTCAAGGGTGGTATGGGCACGATCTCCTTTATCCTCTGTGATATCGCAAAAAATTATGGAGCAACCATTGCATGTGGAACTCCTGTCAGTAGAATCATTCCAGGGAAAGGCGTCATGTTAGAAGGAGATGATATGATTTACGCTTCAAATATAGTCTCTAATGCAGACCCACAAGTTACCTTAAAATTGTTACAGAATGAAGTAGATGCAGAATGGAAGAATCAAGTAGAAAGCATACCAATTGAAGGCTCTACCGTAAAAATTAATATTGCGCTCAGTGAATTGCCAAATTTTACCTCGCGTCCCGGTTTACGACAACCGCACCACTATGCAGTATTTGATACCCCATTACTCAACAAGAAAGATTGGCAAGAATCATTTGATAAAGCAAAGGCTGGTGATATCAGCGATATCTTATGGACGGAAAATTATTTTCAGAGTGTCCATGACAAAACATCGCAGCCAGAAGGGAAACATACGATGAGTGTTTTCTGTCAATATGCCCCCTACAAGTTTGCGCAGGGTACATGGGATGATCATCGAGAGCGAGTAGCTCAAACAGTCATTGGTTCGATTAGTCGTTTCTGTAGCAATATGCCGCAAGCAGTTATTGAATACGAGGTTCTTGGCCCGCCCGATATTGAAAGAGAAATTGGCTTAACTGGTGGCCATATTTTCCACGGTGAAATCATGCCAGAATTTATGTGGGATAAACGTCTCAAGGTAAAAACGCCTATGAAGGACCTTTATTTATGCGGTGCAGCAACTCATCCTGGTGGTGGTGTTGTTGCAATCAATGGCAGAAATGCTGCGATGAAGATACTAGAGCAATCTTAAAAGTAATTATTGAAAAATTGCGACAGCATTTTCAAGGGATTTGAGTAAGTATTTATCTCGCACAACAATTTTGCCATTATAGTAGAGAATAATCTCTAAACTTTATCGAAACAAAAATTTCTTTCTATATTAAGTAGAAAGTCTAGGAAGATAGCCTCTCAGCCAGAGAAATTCTTTATTGAGAATGCAAAGACAATATTAGTTGCGTATTCTTTAGTTTTTTCTAGAAAGTAATTTCTGTAGAAGCGAAAAATGCAACCATATTAAACTGCCATAAGTTACCGAGATAATAATTAGTATTGGAATACTCGGAATGAAATCATACAAAATATGATACAAAAAAATGTTTAAAATAATTGGCGCAAGAATGACAATAGCCAAAGGTATTGCATAACCTATCAATAACAAAGCACCACCTATTACTTCAAATATCTTAACGGTCTGAAAAATATAGCTCTCCAGTAATACCTCCCAGTATTTAACTAAAAAAGCAGGCTCCGTTGGCAATGGTGGCTCACCCAAAAATGTGATATCAAGAAAACTGAAAAGTAATCCATTCATACCAAAAATAAAAAAGATGAGACCAAGAACAATTCTCGATATCAAAATTATTATTCTTTCTATGTTCATAAAATAAATCCTCTTTTTATTAATACTTATTCAATAAACCAAGTGTTAATTTGCCTGATTTTCTATCCATAAATTTAAATAAAATAAGAGAAAATCTGTTTAAATTTTATATCGCGAACAAAATTCTTAGAATATTAGAACATGAATCAATACAAATAGGGAAGGGTTTATTTTTATCAGTATCCGTTCCTAGGTTGGTACAAACGAATATAATCTAGAGAGATTTGTAAATCATTTGATAAATCCTTACAAAGAAAACCATTCTTATTGTAAATACCATGAATAAGGAAATGAGCCCCAGCACCCGCAAAAAAATCTTTTAATTTATGTGCAGTAAATTGAGATTTGCCGTTTTTATAAATTTGGCTTCCTCCCCCAGGAACCAATTCAATGCCTATTATGGTATTCAGCAAGTGACTTTGACCACCACTTACAGGACGAAAAACCCATTGAGGTTTGTTTGTATAGCCATTTGAAGCTGGCTTGACTGGTATAGTTCCATCAAATAACGTACCTTGTATTGGATAGGTGTGAATCACAAACCAAGGCGCAGACATATTATCCCTCCATCTCTCCAGCAAATCTATTTCAATGAAACCCAACTTAGCCAAAAGAGAACGATTTACAACTTTCATACCTTCAAACAATCGGGTTGGAGGTTCAAAGGGAAAGGCACCTTGACCAGAGCCGTATCGTGACCAGATCAAAAGATTGCCGCCATTAGCAGATAAATTTGGATATTTAGTGAAATTGAATTCCAGATAACCAGAACCAGGTTCAAAAAGCCCAAGCGAAGTCACAAGTGAACTCTTGAGATCGCACATTTTATTATCATCCTCTATGCGAGTTACTTTGTGATGGAGTATGAGCTCACCATTTTTAACTTCAGCCAATTTTGATCCATCATCAAAATTTTGAGATTTTAAATACCTTTTTGTTTCTTGGAGACTAGTAAATTCAATGTTTGCTACTAAATCATAGATATCTTTAGATCTTGCCAGTCCTTCAGGAAGATTTTCACGATGTTTCCCTGTAGTTTTCACAGTAGCATTCGGTATGATCTCTCTGGCATGACGACAAATCCATCGATCAATATTATCACTCTGCTTACATTCTTGAGCAAGTTTTACCGCATGCGGATGAGCTTTTATCGTGACATCAAACTCACGACTATCGCTCTTACCAGAATCTCTTACTTGAATTTTTATAATACTGTCTTCCGTGCGACCCAAGGTATAATCCGTATAATAGCGATTAAACCGATATTCTTGTCCATCTGGACACACTTGAGAGCTACTCCCCCCACAGGCTTTCAAGTTCTGCAAGGGATGCCAATTACGTCCTCGGCTAAAAAAATGATGTTGCTCATCAGTAAGCGAATACAATGGGCTATCTCTACCCAATAACCAAGCATCTCGAACATAAATCTCTCCTTTATTGTCAATTCGGTAGCCCACTTGCGGATACTTCTTAAGCACCCCATTTTTTCCAGTTTTTTGTAACATATAACTTGGATTACCAGAAATAATGCTGTATTCTAGGTTAGCACCCGCAGGAAAATGTTTCGCCAATTGATCACTATCAAGCTTTACCAAAGGTTCGTTCAAGGGCCCGTCTAAGTCTGGATCTCCAGATCCGCCAGTAACAAAAAGAGGTAAATAAAATGTACAATTGGCTTGCCCGCAAAACTTACTAGCAGGATTATTTATATCTGGAACTTTGTCGGGCTTAGAGCCATCCGCAGGCAGATTATCATCAAATTTACTATCAGGCATTATGTCAGGAATATTTATATCTGGAGCTTTATCGGGCTCAAAGCTATCAGCAGGCACACTATCATCTATTATGAGTAAGTCTGAAGTCTCTCCTTGATCCGGATTCTGCTCGCTGCTACATACAAGTCCAGCTAACAAGAAAATTTTTAGGGTAATAGCCAATATAACAATATTTCTCAATTTCTGGCTCATAGAAAGCTTGCGGCAAGAAGCATTAATCAATCTTTCTACTTTCATAACTTATAATTTAATCAAATCAATGAACATATGTCAAGGTTTTTTTCAAAATTTTATAATCTAAGTCTCAGAAGATAGAGGTACTTTTTGTCTAAAACGAATATCGCCAAAATAGTGGCTAATCAAGGTGACAAAAATGACTGCACCGGCAAGAAGTGTATTTCTCTCAGGAATTTCCATAAAAACCAAAAATATCCAGATAGGAGAAAGTAATGTTTCCAATAAAAAGAGAAGGTTTACTTCTGGGGCGGTCAAATAACGTGTTGCTAACAGGACCAAAAAGAATGCACCGAGCACAATTATTCCGTTAATAATAATCAACGATAAATCAATGGCAGAAACGCTCCCTGATGTAAAGGGCAGAATAATTATAAAGGCAGTCAGGTTTCCAATGCAGAGGGCCGGATACAAAGCTGTTGCCGGGTATTTCCTAACGGTAATCGCTTCTGCAGCTAAAGCAGTCGCTGTTACCAAAGCAAGAAAATCACCCAAGAGACCTGTGGTCGATAAACTTCCGTAAAAAATCAACCCTATAGAAAAAAATATAATAAAACAAGCTACCCAAGTCTTTCGTCTTATTTTCTCGTCTGCAACAAAAAAATGAGCACCAATCGCTGCAATGAGAGGAGCACTCGTTAAAATGACAAGGGCATTTGCAACCGAAGTCAAATTAATTGCTACCGGGAAAGCAATCGTCCCAAGGGTCGAAAAAAAACTATAAATCAAAATTGGTTTCCAGTGAAAACCTTTACGCAAATTGGGGAAAATCCAGATAAAGATAGTTGCTAATGAACCTAAAACTAATGCCCGACCAGCAATAAAATTCCAATAGCTACCTGAATAAAGGCGAATCAATAATGCATCAGGAGAAATCAGTATAACCCCACAAACACCCAAGATTATCCCCAATGTTGTGGAGTTTATAGATAGAAATATCTTTTTAATAGAGCGCGCTGTCATATTAAACGCGTAGTTATTTTTTTGAAAACTTTCTTTTTTCTAAAATAAAAAAAGCTATATAATAGCTGATGATTGCAGAAATGATGCCGACAACAACACTTCCTAGCAAAATTGGAACTCCCAAATCCAAGAAAAAAAAATGAAACAAACTTTTTGTTGCATCAATAATACTTTTATTTTCTAGTGAGGTAATAAAATTCAAAATATCTTGTATGGAAAGATCTGCTCCTTGCAGGTCAAACAGATAAAAAATAAGATTCCCGACCCAATAGTCTATGGTAAATAAAGGAATTATCGTCAGTGGATTTAATATATAGCTAAAGGCATATGCTAAACCGATACTAATATGTAGCGAGAAAATTTTAAGAAAATAATGGCTTAGGGTAATAAAATAAAAATGAGTACCAATTAATGGATTGAGCGCCCAAAAAATACCAACACTAATTGAAGCACTGATATCTTTGGTAGATGAGTCACTTTTAAA
The DNA here is from genome assembly GCA_965207725.1 of Leptonemataceae bacterium. Classification (GTDB taxonomy): domain Bacteria; phylum Spirochaetota; class Leptospiria; order Leptospirales; family Leptonemataceae. Next base: position 345,396 of record OZ242290.1, read on the forward strand.
AATAAGGTTTTTTATCTGACTAAAAAAACCAATCTTCCTTTTCTCATTCATCAAAAATGTAATGGAAAAGAATAACCGGTATTCTAAAAAATCTGGTTACTCTTCTTGAGCTGGTGGAGGTTGCCCATAGGCCTCATAATTTAAGGCGATGTATTTTTGCCATTTTTCTGGAACCTCATCTTCAGGAAAAATCGCCTGCACAGGACAGACTGGTTCACATGCTCCACAGTCAATACACTCTTCTGGATCAATAAATAATTGCTTGCCTTGTAAATTATCCTTATCGTATCCTTTCTCTGCCCATTCTTCTTTTGTCGGATGAATACAATCTACCGGACAGACTTCAACACATCCAGCATCGCACAGGCCAACACATGGTTCCGTAATAATATATGCCATCTTTCTCGCGTACTCCTTTTTATTAATCGTTTAATCCATCATTAACCAATAAGTTTTTATCGTCAAGTATTTTTATCGACAAAACAAGAAAGATTTTTTTACAAAACCTGCCAGTTCTCTCTAAAATGTAGCCAAGACAAATAGCACCGCCCGCAAAGATCAATGATAGCAAAGGATAGTCTTTACCCAAATGATGCTTAGTAAAATTACCAGTTCCAATGAAATACAATCAAACGATTCTTGTAAGCCTACTTGGTATTTATTCCTAATAAATTTAATAATTCAATAATTTTCTTTTTTAATCGAGGTAATTCCGTAACAATTTTCTCTGCCTTTAGTGCGTTGCCAAGTTTCATAATGGGATGATAGGCATAGACATCTTTTTCTTTTAAGTCACGAGTCGCTAACGCACGATGAACCATTGTTATGTCATCAGAAATTTTCACATGATCTAAGACGCCCGATTGCCCACTCATTTTTACCCGCTCACCAATCACAGCAGACCCAGCTATACCGGTCTGAGCAGCAATCAGACTATTTTTGCCAATGATCGTATTGTGTGCGATATGAACATGCGAATCTAAAATAACACCCCGTCCGATAATGGTCGGTCGATAGGTGCCTCTATCAATAGTATTAAGAGCACCAACAACCACATTGTCCTCAATTACCACAATGCCAGTTTGTGGTAATCTGTAATGATTACTTTCATCATCTTGGGCAAAGCCAAAACCTTCGATGCCAATCACAGCTTTTGGTTTTATAATTACATTTTTACCAATTACTGTATCTGAACCAATGAATACCTGATTTAAAATTTTGGTATTTTCGCCGACTTCAACGTTGTCTTCAATGGTAGCTCCCGCCCCAATAAAAACTTTTGCTGCTATCCGACACCCTTTACCAATTACTGCCAAGGGACCAACTTGAACATCGGCAGCCAATTGAGCCTCTGCATGGATAACTGCCTTATTATGAATTTTTGGCCAGCCATTTGCTGTAAAAAGAAAGTCTTTATATTTCTTTTTAATCAAAGAATGTGCCAGCCTAAGATTTTTGCTAAAAAAAACTGAACCATTGGCTGGAAGCCCTATTTTATCAGATGACAAGGAATCGGCAATAACTGTCACTGCTGGCGGTTGTGAAATTACCTTTTGAAGGGAATTTTTATCACTAATAAAAACGAGATCTTTATTAGTGGAATACTTTTCAACAGAGGAAATATCATAAAAGTAATTTTTTTCATCTCGATAAGGAAACAGGACGCTTGAAAATTCCTTTGTAAGTTGAGTGGATAAAACTTTCTCTTTCATAATTTAGGACTTTATTACAAATTTTATATTTATATTTTCCTGATTTAAAATTTCTGAAATTTTTTTTGCCATCGGTCTTTTCATAAACTGAAGCTCACTATGGACAATCGGATTATCAACCGCAACCAGCAAAGTAGATTCCGTTAGTTTTTGAGGATAGCAGAAACTATAGTGTTTCGGAATAATAATCTTCCATCTTTGTCTAATCTTCCCAATATTTTTCTGTGATTTTTTATTTTTAAATACCTGCGATAATATTTCTTCACGACACCCAGATATTTTGTATATCCCACTCATATATACTGATAAGCTATCTTAGCTGGTTCCACTAAGTTAACAATACCTATTTCTTCTTGTAAATAGACAAGCTTATTTTGAATGTCTTCAATTTCAGGAGTTGTAATAATAACTTGCCCACATGTAGCTAATAGATCAATAAATAGGTTTCTCCTGTCGCTATCTAATTCTCGTACAACATCATCTAACAGGAGAATAGGTTTTACTCCTAACTTTTGCTGTAAATACTCGTATTGTGCAAAACGGAGTGCTAAAACAATAGATCGTTTCTGCCCTTGACTCGCTGTCATAGCTAATATTCTCCCATCATTAGATATTGCATACTGATCACGATGTGGCCCAGTTGTCGTCCAGCCAAGCTGAAAATCACGCCGTCTATTTTTTGCTAATGAATTAGCAAAATCTTCAGTTTTATTATTTTCAATAACTGCTCTATCTTTTTGACCAGATATTTTGTCTAGTGCACGGTCAAAGTATTGTTGGAATTCCGCTAGTAATTCATTTCTTTTCACTCTAATTTTATTAGCGGGAGAAACGAGCATTTCATCCCATTGGTTTAGCTCTTTAACTATACCCTCAAATTTTTTTTCTCTTTTTAACAATGCATTTCTTTGACTCAATAATTTATTGTATTTTAACAAAGCTGTAAAATAAGCTCTATCACTAATTCCTAGAGTATAATCAAAAAAACGGCGACGGTTACTGGGACCTCCATCAATTAAATGAATATCGCTTGGCAAAAAATTTACTGTTACCAAGCGACCCATTAATTCACTAATTCCCAGAATCTGTTTATCATTAACAAAAAATTTTTTTGTTGATTTACCATTTTTTAACTCAATAGTTAAAGATAATTTATCAGAATTATTCAAAGCATCATTATTATAGAAAATTTGAATACCACATTCATTCTTATTATTCATAATCAGCAATTGGGAAGGACAATCGCGAAAAGACTTGCCATGAGACAACATACCAATAGCTTCAATGATATTGGTTTTTCCGTAAGCGTTTTTACCGGAGATAAAAGTAATTCTTTTTTTAAAATCGACTGTCTGTTTAAAATAATTTCTAAATTGATAGAGCCAAACTCTGCTAACTTTCACCGTTTTTTTTTAGATTTTCATTGGCATAATCAATGCTTTAAAATCTGAAAATTCTGGATCAAGAATAACCATCGGTGAGTTTTCTGCTACTAACTCTATTTTAATCTTTTCTGCCTCAATATTATTAATCACATCAAAGAGATATTTTGAATTAAGAGCAATATTAAAATTCTCGCCGTTATACTCTGAAAGACTAATACTATCATGAACCTTTCCTATATCTGGCGTCGATGCACTCATCATTAATTCACCTTTCTTAAAATTGAGTAAAACTTGCTTTGATGGTTCAGCAGCTAGAACCGCATTTAATCGCAGAACTTTTAGAAACTCTTCCTTCTCAATATTGATAGTATATTTATTTTTATCGGGAATAACCTGTTTATAATCTGGATATTGACCTTCAATCAAACGGGTAGAAAAATAAAGTGAATGGTCATTCAAAAATAATTTCTGATCTTCTTTATTGTAGTAAATATTTATATTTTCTATTCCTTCCAGTATCTTTTTAATTTCTCTAATTGATTTATGAGGAATAATAATACCATTATGTAGACTAAGTTTAGTCTCTTCCTTTTTTTTGCAAATTGATAAACGTCTACCATCGGTGGCAACCATAACAAGTTCATCGTCTTTATAATTCATATACAGTCCATTAAAAATATAGCGAGCATCCTCTTCCGCCATAGCATAGTCTATTTTTTTTATCATTTTTAGTAACGAAGAAGCTGATAATTGGATAAATTGATTTATCTTTGGAAATTCTATTTCGGGAAAATCTTCTATATTGCTGGCAATAATTGTTACCTCTGCCTTGGAATTTTCACCGGCTTTTTTTATAGTAACTTTATTTTCTTTATCTAGAGTTATAGAAATCATTTCTCCTCTCATTTCTTTGAGGGTTTGACTCAATTTTTTTGCGGGTAAAGACGCTTTTCCTGGCTTAATTATTTGTGCAGTAATTTTATTTCTATAATTCATTTCAAAATCAGTAGTAGTTAAAATTATTTTATCATCCTTGCCTTCCATAAGAATATTGGCAACCGCAGGCCTGATTTCTCGTGCAGGGACAATAGTTTCTATTCTATTTATTGCGTGTAGCAAGTCATTTTTATTTATAATAGTTTCCATGTCTTTGTTCAGGTTTACTTGATGGTAAAGCTATAGTATTAGAGTCTTTATTGTATATATTTTATTATTAGTCAAGAAAAAATGTTAAAAACTCAAATAACTCTGGTATAGAACGATAAAAAGCGAAAACTGAGAAAAAGAAATTAACATTGACTTTGTTAATTTCTTTGTATTATTAACAATCAACTTCTATTAAAAAATATTTAATAGGCTTATTAACATAGCTTTATCACTTATTAACAAAGTATAGGTTAATAACTCTTTCTCAAAAAGGAATTGCTCATTAGGTTGGAGAATCTATTAAACCACTTTTTTTCTATTTTTTAGAACTAGAAAATGTTGGTATTTTTTGTTTATATTAAGCAAAATTCCTTAGTATCATTTTTTTTCAGATAGAAAAATTAGAACTTTTTAATGATGTTATTAATAATTTTAGCATATTCCATATTATTAGAAATGAGCTTTGATATTTTTTTTTCTGCATGGATGACAGTTGTATGATTGGTTCTCTTAAAATAGAGCCCAATAGCTGATTTTGTCAACGTCGTGAATTGCAATGCTATATACATGGCAATTTGTCGAGGCAAAGAGCTCTTTTGATCCAATTTTTCTTTAAAGAAAACAGATTCTTTGAGATCAAACTCTTTGGCAACTACGGAAGTAATTTTTTCTATTGGAAAATATGCTCTTTGAGGAGAGTATATCCTCTTCCCATAAATTTTTCTATTTTTAAGAATTCGCAATTTTATCCCCAAAAAACGTCGATCTTTAGCAAAATCCAATTTATGAAAAAAATCTCGATAAACACTGATCAAAATCTGATTTCCATTGAACTTTAATGAACTCACATATGCCTTGAGTTTAGCTACTTCTAAAACGCTGGTTTTTTCCACCAGATATGGAACTTCCAAACAGCAAATATTGTAACTATTTATTAAATGGGACATAACATCAACGTCTATTGTAGCTGCCGAGGCGACGGTCGTCTGCGGATAAAGTTTTATTCTCTTTTTTATAATTGAATGAACATAGGCCGTTCGGGTTGCAGTATCTTTGCTAATGATAATTAACGGCGAAATATGTCCTAGTTGATGGACTATATAGTTTCGAATCAACGAGAGTCTCATATCGTTCTCTGGAATTTCTAAGCGCGGAATTATTTTATTATTCTTTTGACTAATAATTGATCTATTTTTTTTAAAATACTCTAAGTTAAGGTGTGATTCATTCGCCTTATTTAAACTTGAATAAGGGTTTTTAGGGCTGATTGATAGATTCTTACCCAATAATTGGCTATTTTTGTTTCTGGACGACTGAGAGATGTTTTTTTCAGTTTTTTTGGGGTTCATATTGTTGCTAATCTCAAGGCAATTTTTTTTGTGAAATTAAAAAAGAATAGGAAAAAATCCTTTCCTTTAGATATTTTTGTAGAAAACTTGAAAAGTAAGGTGCTATATGAGTATTTCATTGAAAGCATTTTGCTGAAGGAATAACTATGGAATATATTAGCGTTTTTGAAATGTTGAAAATAGGGGTAGGCCCTTCAAGTTCTCATACTCTTGGTCCCTGGCGTGCTGCAGAGCGTTTTCTTAAAATAATAGAGAAAAAATGGGGATTAAAACAAGTGGATTCCATCCAAACCGATCTCTATGGATCATTATCTTTGACCGGTAAAGGACATGCTACGGATACGGCTCTTATTATGGGGCTTACAGGTGCCGATCCAGAAACGGTCCCCGTTGATAGTATTCAGGCTGTTTTAGACAATGTTAAAGAAAATGGTAGTTTAAAAATTGGTAATCAATGTGATATATCGTTTGTTTTGGAAAAAGATATAATATTTCACCGTTCTTTTTTAGATTTTCATCCAAATGGCCTCACTTTTACCGCCAAAAATAAAAATGGCCAAGAAATAAAAGAGACCTTTTTTTCCATCGGCGGTGGGTTTATTGTGAGAGAGGGAGAAAGTGAAGGAGATCAAAAAAAACCTCAAATAGAAGATTTACCCTATACCTATAATAATGCCACAGAACTATCCGAACTCTGTTTAAGCAAAAACAAGAAAATTTCTGAAATTATCAAAGAGAATGAAGTCTTTTTGTACGGTGAAGAGCAGGTGAACAAAAAATTAGAAAGAATATGGAAAACCATGCTTGAATGCATCTATATTGGCTGTCATAGCGATGGTTTTTTGCCCGGAGGACTCAATGTTCGGCGGAGAGCTTATGATATACATGGGAAACTTTTACCAGATAAGACATACGCTGACCAAGCTGGATGGATGCAAGCAATCAAAAACAAAAAGGTTCAATTTTCAGATATATTAAGTTGGGTCAACTGTTTTTCGATGGCGGTTAATGAAGTCAATGCAGCTCTGGGAAGGGTAGTAACGGCGCCAACCAATGGCAGTGCTGGCGTAATTCCTGCCGTTCTCATGTACTATATGTGTATGGTTAATCCTGATGCGACTACAAAAGACGCAATCAGATTTTTGCTGATAACTGGTGTCATAGGTAGTATTTTTAAGAAGGGTGCCACTATTTCTGCCGCAATGGGCGGCTGTCAAGCAGAGATTGGCGTTTCTTCTGCAATGGCAGCAGCTGCATTGACAGAGTTGCTGGGCGGTAACTCGCAGAGATGTTTTATGGCCGCTGAAATAGCTATGGAGCATCATTTGGGTTTGACTTGTGATCCGATCAAAGGTTTGGTCCAGATACCGTGTATAGAGCGCAATTCAATGGGCACAATCAAAGCAATCAATGCCGCTCAGCTCGCTTTAACTTCTGATCCGAGTAATGCAAAAATAAGTTTAGATATGGTAGTTGCGACTATGTGGAGTACGGCCAAGGATATGAGTACCAAATATAAGGAAACCTCCGAGGGTGGTCTGGCTGTTACAGTGTCTCTTGCCGATTGTTAGTTGTAACAGGCTTATATTTCTTGGTTACAAAAATGATGCCAATGAGAATCAAAATTCCACCAGTCATCCAGCGGAAACTCAATTGTTCGCGCAAGAACAAGGCTCCCTGCAAAACTACGAAAAATGGAATCAGATTGATAAAGTAAGTTGTCTTAATCAAGCCAATTTTCTTGATACCTCGATAATAAATCGTATTACCTATGCCTGTACAAATTACTCCCAAGAAAATCAGAATGAGCCAGTTCGAGAAAGGTAATTCAAGTTTGATTGGTTGATTGACAAAAAAAAGAGATATGACAAGCATCACAGTGCCAGTGATCACTACCAATGAAATTACCGGCAAGGTTGGTAGATTTTTGAGCAATTGTTTACCAATAATTCCATAAATCATAAAAGAAAAGATTGCAATTGTCAAAAATTGCTCACCAGTTTTTAGATCAATCATAGTATCAACTTGTAGAATTATCATTTCGCCACTGAGCGCAAAAATGATGCCAATCCATCCCAATTTTGATAATTTTTCTTTAAGGAAAAGAACTCCGATCAACGCAGTAAGAGCGGGTGTAATTGCCATAAAAATTGCAGCTTCGGAAGCTGACACACTTTGCAATGCCAAAAAAAAAGTAAAATTGTATAAATAGATGCCACTCAATGCTGCCAAGAAGATATAAATCCATTGGCGATAAATGAGTTTAGGAATATGTTTAAACAAAAAGATAGAAAAAAAAAGTGAAGCAAAAAGAAATCGGATCGTAGCGCCAAGTAGAGGTGGAATTGATGTAGAGAGGAAACGCACGCCTACAAAGGCAGCTGCCCAAATCCACGCTAAGAATATTAATTCAAAATAGATTTGATTTTTCTTAAGCCATTGCCAATAGTGCATTTAGCCTCTGAAAGTTTTCATCCTATATCAAGTTTGACTAATAATAATTTACATTGTCAAGACTTTCATTCTTTAAAAGTTTAATAAAAGGTTACAGGTGATTATTGATTATTTTTATTGCAACTTTTAGAATACGTCAAAAAAAAGAGGGTGAAGCCTCAAAAAAATGAAGATTATCTTAAAGATTCCAGCTTCTTCTGCAAATTTAGGTGCAGGTTTCGATTGTCTATCCTTAGGATTGTCTATTTATAATATCTATGAGTTTATTACTCATACCAAAGAAATGCATTTTTTGTATTCTCTTGAACAGAATAATTTTCGCAATAATTTGGTTGAATATGCGTATCGTGAGAATTGTAAAAAGCTTAAAAAAAAATTGATCCCATTTCATCTAAAATGTCAAATGAATATTCCGTATTCTCAAGGGCTCGGTTCTTCAGCGAATGCGATAGTCGCGGGCATTACCCTCTCTCGTTTCGTTCATGGGCTATCTATTGATCGTTCGTTAATCCTGCAAGAAGCACTAGAATTAGAGGCACATCCAGATAATATTGCTGGTTGTCTTTATGGTGGTTTTAATATTTCTTTGATTGAAAATAATCTACCGATAAACTTTCATTTCCCGATCAGGAAAAAAAAGCTTTGTTGTCTCCTGATTTTGTTTTCTCGACGGACAGAAACGGCTTTAAATCGAAAAAAATTGCCAAAAAAATTCCCCATGGATAAAATTGTTCACAATCTTGGTCGAGTGGCCATATTGACCGCTGGTTTCGTGTCCCAGAACTTTCCTTTCTTGACTTATGGAGTTGAGGATCAGCTTCATCATCCCTTTCGTCTATTTCCACAATTAGAAATCGATGAACTCAAGGGCAAACTCTCTCTCCTTGATGGATATTATGGGTTGGCATTGAGTGGGAGTGGTCCTAGCATCATTCTATTTTGTAGATCTTGCACCGTAGATATAAAAAACCAGATTCGTGAACATTTCAAGAATGTGTCTCAAGAAATTAAACTAAAAGAGTTGAAAATAGATAATAGAGGAATGCAGGTCCGCCATGTCGGATAGACATCGAATTCTGCCAAAAATATCGTTAAGGATTAAGAATACTGGGATCGTATTTTAGTAGACAATTTGCCTCATATTGAAAAAATTTTAGAGGATTGTAAGAAAGTATCAATAAAACTGGGGAATATTAACCGATAGAAGAATCGACTTCAGGATACGTCTGGTTTCAGGGTAATCAAATAAATGGCAATAGAAAGAAGAGTAGCACTGGTTACTGGCGCAAACAAGGGAATTGGTTTAGCAACTGTAAAGGAATTATGTCGGCAAGGGTTTATTGCTCTTCTAACGAGTCGTAACGAAAAGCGCGGTCGATTAGAAGTCGAGAAGATATGGAAAGAATATCCAAATCAAATTTATTATTATTATTTAGATGTTCTTGACGAACAAAGTATTGCTGCAGCTGCCCGCCAGATTGAAACTGATTTCTCTTCATTCGATGTTTTGATTAATAATGCGGCCGTTTACTACGACACATGGCAAGACGTTTGTAATGTTGAGGATTTTACAAAGGCAGTAAAAGCTTTTGAGATCAATGTTTTTGGAGTATGGCGTACCACCCATTTTTTTTCTCCCCTGATCAAAAAGAATGCAAAGAAAGGTGTCATTATTAATATTTCAAGTGGAGCTGGTGCAATCGCTAGTCAAACTGGGCAACGTCCAGTTTATAGTCTATCAAAGGTAACCTTAAACATGCTCACAATTCAATGGGCACAGGCACTTAGTGGAACAGGTATCAAAGTGTATTCTGTTTGCCCCGGATGGGTAAGAACTGACATGGGAGGCATGTCTGCGACGAAGAGTCCAGAACAAGCAGCGAAAGACATTGTCGCAATGATTGATGCTAATCTTGTGAGCGGTAAGTTTTATCGGGAGGGAATGAGAATTCCGCTGTGATATTGGAAACACATTCATAGAGTTTTTTTTTAATAAACCAAGATTGATTTATCTTAGAGGACTTTCGTCGAGAAGAATGCTTTTGAAATAAATTGTTTTGTTTTTGCTCTTTTTGAAACGCCTTATCTCTAATAATATAAGGCTGGTCTGAATTTCTATCCCATTTAAAAAGTGATTTCATTGCCAGTTAGATTTAGCTCTTTTTTATTTTTTTGCTTATTTTTTTCTTTTGTTTTTTCAGCCATATAAATAACTGTTGTATGACAAGTTTAATTTTATCAAGAAAATTAAACTTAATCCTATTTTTTAAAACATACACAGAATCGCTCTTATTCTTATACAGTAAAGAATAATTATTTTCCTGCATCCAATGTTTGATTTCTTTACTGTATGAATTTACATATATTCCGCCATGTGTTTCAATAGAAATGACAACTGGTCTACTGATCATATTTTTTATCACAAACCATTCACTCCCCTCTGTATCAATAGATATTAATTCAATATCGCCATTATCTATGTTAGAAAATTTTATTGCTTTGGCAGTGAATATTTCAGATTTATCAATATTACAGTTATCATTTGCTATGGCTGGCGTGTTGGATAAACTACTAACAAAAGTTGAACTTCCTCTTTGGCATAATTCAACTTTGCCATCAAAATCACACAATGCAACTTCGTAGAGTTTAACATATGGTTTGTTAAACTCAGCTTTTATTAATTTTATTGATTCTGGATCTGGTTCCACCAACATGGTTTTTACTTCGTCCATAATATATGAATACACATTGGAAGTATTTGGATGCCATACGCCTACTTCTGCAACATATTTAGGGAAATTTTTTTTTTATTCATTACTTCATAGAGCCTAGTGTTGCAACCTTGATTCATTTAATGTCTTCTTTAAATAGACGAACAAACAAACTCATAACCTGTGTAAATTGTTTGATATCATTAAATTTTTCTTCTGCTCGTTTTTGACCTGCCAAGGCATAAGATTGTCTTAAATCTGGGTTTTTATACAGGTTCAGAATTTTCTCAGATAAATCATCAGCATCAAAGCTTTTAAACAACAAACCCGTTTTATTGTCCTCAATAATCTCTAAAGGGCCACCCCTATCGCTGGCAATAACGCATATCCCTGCTTGCATTGCCTCAACCAAAACCATGCCAAAAGTCTCATGTTCAGTCGCCAAAATCACCACATCAGATAATTGCATAACGGCACTTGCATCAGATAAAAAACCCGTAAAAATGATTTTATCAGCCAAGCCCCTATTGTTTATATCTTGTTTGAGTTCTTGCAAATAGGCTGCTGTCATTGCATCACCAGCAATCACTAATTGTATATCTACGCCTTGTTTTAGCAACTTAGCAACTGCATCAACAACAATATGCTGCCCTTTTTTATGCTCAATTCTACCCACAATGCAGGCAATAAATTTGGCATTTAGCTGATATTTTTGCCTTAATTCTGACAGTGTTTTTTTAGGGGTTTGAGGCTTTTTTTCTACTCCAATATAAGACACAACAGTTTTGGGTGTTGGGGTAATAAATTTTTCTATTTGCGCTTTCACTTGCTGGGTAACGCCAATCATTAAATCTATGTTTTTATAGATGAAGCGATGATAAAAATCATTTTTAGACAAGGTAACTACCATATGCCTAGTGTGTATCAATTTTGGCTTCCTTTTGGATAATAATCTAGCCAAAAGAGCAATGAGTAAGTCATGCTGGGAATGTATATGGACAATATCAATGTTGTCTTCATCAATGATTTTTGCGATTTTTATCGCACTGATAAGTTTCTTATCCACTTGATAAACAGGTTTTTTTAGTGTTGTAAAATAAGAATTGATTTGATTGTTGTTAACAATAACAACGCTCAGTTTGACTTTAGCATCCAAAAACTTAGCTAATTTTGCCATGTACAATTCCATTCCACCTTTACCATGTGATAAACAGATTTGCATAATACTTAAATGATGGGGCATATTCGTTTGCTTCGGATTCTTATCAGTATTTTAGACGATTAGGGTGTTTGATATTAGTATATCTATCCTCATTATCAATGAAACCTATGGTAAGCAAAACGTTCAACATTTAAAACAATTAATAGATTTATATCAATTATTTTATTGCCCATATTGTCACACAAAATGACAATACTCATCATTGCCATCATGACAACAATAAACAATATTGTCATCAGGCTACCAGTCTTAATAAAGTCTGACACTTTGTAGCCACTCGGTCCCATAATCAGCGCATTAACCTGATGCGTAGGTATTAAAAAGGAATGAGAAGTAGCAATCGCTACAGTCAGAGCATATATTGCAGGGGCGGGACCCACTTGAACGGCAATATTCACCGCAATTGGTACAGGCAGTATAATAGTCCCTACATTTGACATAACCAAGGTAAAAAATGTTGCCAAAATTGCAATAGAAGTCAAAGTCATCCAAGGTGCCATAGAACCAACCACTTTGACGGTTCCTTCTGCAATCCATAAGGCTGTCCCCGCTTTTGAAACCGCCAAACCAAGCGGGATCAAACTGGCAAGCAAAATACAGTTTTCCAAGAAACGGCTCTGTACGCCTCTTCAATCTTCAATACATTGGTTAAAATCATACCTAATGCACCCGTCATTAAAGCAATAGAAAGTTTAATATCCGTAAAAAAAACCAAAATAATGCCAAGGAAAAAAATACACCCGCCCACTTAACCTTTTCAGGTCTAGATTCTTCTTGCTTTGGGTATTGTGAAGTAATAACAATAAAATCTGAATTCTCTTGTAGGCGTTCTAAATCTTCCCAACAAGTATGTACAACTAATGTGTCCCCCAGATTGAAATTCAATATCGCGAATGCCATCGCCCTCTTTCATGGTTTTCCCACCACGATGCAATGCTATCATCGCCAAACCATGAATTGAGATATTCGATTATCGTGCGTCGAACTTTGCTCTTTTCTGGAGCATCACTCTAGAGAATCTAGATAGAATATTATCTGTATAAAAAAATGCATGGTTGGGTCTTGTAATATTTACGCGAGCTAAATTCTAATCTGTATATGATTTAGATTTGACAAATCCGATTATATTTTGATTGGTGTTCATGGATTTTGGATAGAAAAAGAGTTGGCTTGATAAACATCTCATAAAATAGCCTATCAAATCAACGTGACATACATCAGATGCGAAAAATTAAAGCTCAAAATTATAAATCACTCGCAGAAGTACATTCAACTGTTGATACCTCTCATCGCCAAAAACACAAAAAGTTCTTAGCTTTTTTGGGACCGGCCTATCTGGTCAGTGTCGGCTATATGGATCCCGGTAACTGGGCTACTGATATTGCTGGTGGTAGTCAATTTGGCTATACCCTCATCTGGGTCCTGCTCGCTTCAAATCTGATGGCACTTTTGTTACAAACTTTAAGTGCAAAATTGGGAATTGTCGGGCAGATGGATTTAGCACAGGCATCGCGCAGGGAATACCCACCGGTCATAAATTTTATTTTATGGATATTAGCAGAAATTGCAATAGCAGCTACCGATCTTGCAGAAGTGCTCGGTATGGCAATTGGTCTTCAGTTATTGTTTGATATTCCCTTGATCTGGGGGGTAACAGTGACCATTGCCGACACCTTTATTATCTTAATTTTGCAGAGTTATGGAATGCGCAAGTTAGAAGCATTTATCATCGCATTGGTCGTTATTATAGGCGGTTCATTTTTTATGGAAATGCTCTTTGCTAAACCTGATTTGGTGCTTTTATCTAAAGGTTTTGTGCCATCTATTCCCAACGATACAGCCCTCTATATTGCAGTGGGGATTATTGGTGCGACAGTGATGCCGCATAATCTGTATTTACACTCTGCCCTCGTGCAAACGCGGCGTATTGATGCAAAAAGTTTTCAAGCTAGAAGATCGGCGATTCGCTATAATATAGCAGATTCTACAATTGCACTCAATGCTGCTTTTTTTGTCAATGCGGCAATTCTGATTTTAGCTGCCTCTACTTTTTATAAAGCCGGCCTTCATGAAGTCACAGAAATAAAGGAAGCCTACGTGTTATTGAGTCCTCTGCTCGGCAATGAACTGGCACCTATTCTTTTCGCCGTGGCCTTGATTGCGGCTGGGCAAAGTTCAACGATTACTGGAACGTTGTCTGGTCAGATCGTCATGGAAGGCTATTTGAATTTACGAATTACTCCTTGGTTGCGCCGCTTGATCACGCGCATGATCGCTATTATTCCGGCCTATTTGGTTATTATCTTTTTGGGTGAGGGAAAAACTGGTGCTTTGCTCATTTTTAGTCAAGTCATCTTAAGCTTGCAACTGGGCTTTGCAATTATCCCACTTATTTATTTTACCAGCAATCGAGCAATTATGGGTGAACATACCAATAGGAAGATTACCCAATTTGCTGCTTGGCTCATTGCAATTACCATTGTTAGTTTAAATATTCAATTAGTTATCAATGAAATTACTAGCTTACTAGCTAGTAGCTCGCCACAGAGTTTGTTATGGTGGTTAATTTGGTTTCTCATGGTTCCTGCCGCGCTCGGAAGTTTCTTCCTCTTGCTCTATATTTCTCTCAAGCCGATAATTGAGAAGCGCGCTATTAGAAAAAAAACAGATACCTTGCATGCTAAACCATTACATTTAAAAAGAGAATTACCAGCGCTCCGCTATAAAAGAATTGCTGTTTCTATTGATTTTAGTAATGTTGATGCCCTTGCTTTAAGTAGCGCTTTGGTGCAAGGTGGGAAACAAGCGCATTATTTGCTAATTCATATCGTTGAATCGCCGGGAGCCTTAGTTTATGGGCGTCATATCCAGGACAAGGAAACTGCTACTGATAAACAAGTACTCAATAAATATACGAATGAATTACGCGCCGAAGGATATAATGTCGATGCAGAGATTGGCTATGGTAATCCCAAAAAAGAGATTACCCGAATTGTAAAAAAGAATTGTTCTGATCTATTGGTGATGAGTGCTCACGGGCATGGTTTTATCAAGGATTTGATTTTTGGTAGCACTGTTAATGCAGTACGCCATCGTCTTAACATTGCAGTGTTGATTCCCAAGGCTAAAGATAATGAATAGCTAGCTTATTATCACCGAGAAATGAGTGCTCATCTTTTCTAAGAATCGTTTTTTGGGAATGCTTGTAATTGTGAATATTATATTTTTTATTGTATTCGGCAAAAAAAGAGAGCAAATGACCAATCAGCTGATATTGTCGATATTCTTGTTTTTTGCTGAAGCTTCTACAGTGAGTGAGTGAGTGAATGAGTGAATGATCCAGACAGAAAAGTTCTACTAGTATGTAATAATAAAAAACATATTAGTGTTGACAGATAAAAAAAAAAGTATAAGTTGGCATTATGGCTAACTTAAAAGCATCAAAGAAAGATATTCGGCGAAGTAAGAGACGGCGTCTCTACAATGTACCCCAAATCTCTCGCATGAGAACTCTCTATAAAAAAATATTAAGATTGGCGATTGAGGGTAATATTGAGGAAGCTCGCAAAGTCTTTTCTGAATACGGCAGGCATTTAGATAGAATTGGTCGCAAGCATATAATTCATCCGAGTCAAGCAGCGCGCAGAAAAAGCCGAGTTGCCTTATTATTAAATAAGGTCAGCTAAATTTTGCGAAAGAAAATCCCGGGCGATTAGCTCAGTTGGGAGAGCACCTGCCTTACAAGCAGGGGGTCGGCAGTTCAAGCCTGTCATCGCCCAAACATCCCCGAAGTGTGATTCAGCACACTTTTTAGTAGTACAATGCTTACCATTTATCATTATCAAGATTTAGATGTTCAGCGGCGGCAAAGACTATTAGCAAGGGTACCTTCCGTCGATGTTACTAAGCAAGTAAGAGGAATCATCGATGATATTAAACAGCGAAGAGAGCAAGCCGTTTGGGAATACATCAAAAAATTTGATGGATGTTCTGACCAACAACCGTTCGTCAGCGAAGAGGAGTTTGAGCAATCAGATCGGCGAATCGATGCCGAGCTCAAAAAAAGCCTGCAGCGAGCGTATGAAAATATTAGAGATTTTCATAGTGTACAACACGAATCTTTCGAAGATCGCGAAGTAAAAATTGCCGGCAGCACACTTGGTTTTCGTTACCAGCCGATCGAAAGAGCAGCGGCTTATGTCCCCGGTGGTTCTGCTGTTTATCCATCGACCGTGCTAATGGCCGGAGTTCCCGCACAACTTGCCGGTATACAAGAGATGCAACTGATAACCCCAAGCGATAGTCAGGGCAAAGTAGATCCCTCCCTACTCTATTGTGCAAAATTGGTTGGCATTCAAAAAATATTAAAAGTTGGTGGGGTGCAGGGATTAGCCAGTGCTGCCTTTGGTATCTTTGCGGAGCCGGTCCAGCTGATTGTTGGTCCAGGGAATTCTTATGTGACTTGTGCAAAAACCTTTTTAGCAGCCACCGAGAGAATAAAAATAGATTTTCCAGCAGGTCCATCGGAGATTCTGATTATTGCCGATGAGAGTGCTAATCCTAGATTTATTGCTGCAGATTTGCTTGCACAATCCGAGCACGGCGAAGATAGTAAATGTGTATTGGTCACAACGAGCACGTCTATGGCGCAACAAACGGAGCAAGAAATTGTGAACATGCTGGCAGACCCGGCCCATGCTCCGCGCAAAACAATCAAAGAAAAAAGTATTCAGAATCATTCGTATGCCCTCATTACTCCAAGCGAAGCACAGATGTTTGAGTTTGCCAATGACTTTGCTCCAGAACATTTGGCTATTTTTACCAAAAACCCTTATCATGATTTTTCGAAGATCAAAAATGCGGGCAGTGTATTTTTAGGGTCAGATACTCCAGTTGCGCTTGGTGATTATTTTAGCGGGAGCAATCATATATTACCTACGAGTGGCTACGCACAAGTATACTCTGGTCTGAGTATTGATACTTTTTTAAAACGAATTACATATCAACAGGCAAATAAGGAAAGCATAGCCAATGCTCTTCAGCCAATTTTAGCAATATCGCAAGCCGAAGGTTTTGATACTGAACACGGTCATTCGGTAAAAATAAGAGTTGAGGAATAAATGAGTGAGAGCGCAAGCTTTTTGCTTGGGAAATTTGCAAAAAGAAATTTACTGGGAAAATATGATAATAGATAATTATTTATTGCTTGTTTTGCTCAAGAAAAGAAAATACTAAGACATTGCATATGCCTATCGGATGAAGTTAACAGATAAACAATTAGAAGAAGCTTTAACAGATTTAGAAAACTGGAAAATAGAATCTGGGAAACTTTATCAAAAATTTGAGTTTTCTGATTTTGTGAGTGCATTTGGCTTTATGACCAAAGTTGCCATTCTTGCAGAAAAAGGTGATCACCATCCTGAATGGTCGAATGTCTATAAAACAGTAGAGATTTATTTGACGACTCATGATTTAGGTGGTATTAGCACGCGTGATATAAAATTAGCGAAACAAATCACTCAACTTTTGAATTGAGTTTCAATTGGAGTACGGCGACAAGATCAATAAATTCTTATTCATCTTGTTAAGGGCTTTGCGATAAATGCTGTTCTTTGGGTAGATATTTTTTTACTAACTGGATTAATCTTTTTATTTTTGTTTTTTTTGCTTTGTCCCAAGCAGTCATCTTTTTCTTATCCTTTGCCAGTGGATTTGCCTTTTGCTTTAACAGCGAGCGTACAGCATAGTAGCGTTTGTTTTCTATTGCATGGTGTAATGCAGTTTTCCCCTTTGAATCCCTGGCCTCGATTCGACTACCTCTTTTAAGTAGTGTATCGATCGCCCATATTTTTCCTCGCCTACTGGCGATCATGAGCACTGTGATACCTTTTCTGTCTTTTTTTTTGAAATGTGCACCATGATCAATCAGAACATCAATCACATTGCCATGTCCGTTATAACTGGCGGCAACGATCGGCACATTTTTTCCTTTCCCATGCACTCTTATTCTCTTTTCCTTTAATAAAAAGCGCACGATTGAGGTATAGCCCCTTTCACTTGCCAGATAGAGCGGAGAGTAAGTTCCTTCAGTAAGGCTGGCACCGTTTTTAATCAGGATTTTTACAATATTGAGATTTGGAAAGCTACATGCATACTCCAGAACGGTGAGATTCTCGGGAAAAGCACGTAAGGTTAAATTTGCACCTTTTTCGATTAAATATGAAACCAGTTTTAGTTCACCCAGAGCAATTGCGTAAAAAATTGGTCTGCCATTGATTTCATCGGCGACATCCAAATTGGCCCCTTGATCAATTAATCGATAGGCAGCGCTATTTTTTCCGTTTTTAATTGCTTCGTGTAGTTGCCGGGCAAATAGGTCACTACTGGAAACAGCAATAAAAACTGAGAAAAAAATACGAATAAAGACTAAAAAATAAAACATCAAAGATAATTGGTAAATAAAAATTATTTATTTGAAAATCAACCCTATTTCTAAAAAAAAAATCGATTACCTTAATAATATCGGATTATCTTTTTTTCTCCAAAGACTATTTCGATTGTTATTGTTCAAGAAAAGCAATTTAATTTCGATTGACAATCGATTCATCTGAGCAATCATTTTGATCATAGTTAGTGATACTTGCTTTGGGGCTTAATGACCTGTCAAGGCAAGTGAGCGTTTTTTTAAAAGAAAAGATAATGAGATCGAAGAAAAATTGATGGATCACGAATTTTGGCAGCAACGATGGCATCTGCAGGAAATTGGCTTTCATCGGGATGAACCTCATCCATTTTTATTGGAATTCTGGTCACAGTTTTTCAAGAATTACAAACGAGTTTTGGTGCCTCTCTGTGGCAAGGCAACTTGCTTGGATTTTTTGTGGAAGCAGGGCTTAGATGTCTGCGGTGTAGAGCTCAGTGAAATTGCTGTAGAATCTTATTTTGCTGAACGAAAAATTCATCCCAAGAAAACCCATGTTCAAGGCAAAACAAACCTTGAAAAATATACCCACAAGAATCTGATTATCTATCGAGGAGATTACTTTGATTTTGAGGAATCAGGCTTTGAAGTATTCTATGACCGAGCTGCATCAGTTGCATTACCTTTTGCTACACGCCAGAGGTACATTTGCCATACTGCGGATAGACTGATTTCTGGAGGCAAGGGTTTTCTGATCTCGCTAACTCATAGTGAAGATGGAGGACCACCATTTTCACTAGATCAAAAGCAGATTATCGAAGAATATTCACCAAAATTTTCAATTGAACATATTCTTTCTCAAGAAAGCGATAATGTTCCCGGCGGTAACGGGGCAGAACATTTTTTTATCTTGACGAAACTGTAGTGGATGAAGTTACCAGAATGCACTGGAGCCGACGTTAGATTTTCATATTTGGTGAATTCTCATCTATTTTTCTTGACTTGAGGAGTCTTGATATTTAATTATCAGTATTCACGATGAAAAATATAGTTATAGTTTTTCTATTGATCAGTCAGCTAACCTGCGTTAAATACAGCAAGCAGAGTGGCCAAGGCACCGAGGTAATCTCTTTAAATCCTCCTCAGCGTGATTACTTCCCAACATCTGAGTGGCAGAGGAAGGACGCCAGTGTTTTAGGTATTCGCCCAGAAATCCTTACGGAAATTGAGAATTATGCTTTTCAGGATGACGATGATTTAGGGACTAAAGCTCTTTTGATCGTTAAAGATGGCTATCTTGCTTATGAAAAATATCATAGTACCTACTCGCCTCAGACGAAACATAAAGTTTGGTCGATCAGCAAAAATTTTGTTAATTTGCTCTATGGAATTGCAGTTCGAGATAAGATAATTGATATCGATGAACCGGTGGCAAAATATATACCCGACTTTAATAATCCAGAAAAAAGAAATATTCTCATCCGTCAGCTACTGACAATGAGTGCAGGTCTGGCGTGGAAGGAGAGTTATGAGACTGCTCCTCTAAAATCGAGCATCGTTGCCATGCTCTATACGACTGGTAGAAAAAATATGGGAGAATTTGTTGCACAGAGACCGGTTAGTCATGAGGTCGATAAAAAAGTTAATTATTCAAGCGGAGATACTATGCTTCTTATGGCCATATTACAGGCCGCTCTTGGCGAAGATTATGCAAATTATCCTTGGCAGGAGATTTTTGAACCATTGAGAATCGAAAATGTTGTGTGGGAAAAAGATTTTGCAAACAATTTTATTGGCTCATCCTCTGTTTATATTAGTGCTCGCGATCTGGCAAAGTTTGCCTATCTTTATTTAAATAATGGTATTTGGGATAAAAAAAGAATTCTCCAAGAAAGTTGGATCAATTTTACGCGAACACCGAGTATTGCTTATTATAGCGGAATTCAGCAAGAATCTTTGGAGACCCTTGGAGTCCTCGGTGCTCATTGGTGGGTGAATACAAAAATTCCAAGTCAAAATCAGGAGGAAGTTTTTATTCCCAGCTTGGCAACTGATACCTTCTACTCCCAAGGGAAATGGGGGCAGTGGTTATTTGTAATTCCTTCATGGGATATGATCTTGATTCGCTATGGTACTGATCGAAATAATGATTTTGATCCGAAAAAACTTTTTAGTATTCTCAAAAAAGGAGTGGTAGCATATTGACCATTCGGCTGGTTTTCACTTTTTCCCTGACTATATTGGTACTGTGCATTGTTTGGGCGATTGCAAACTGGAAACACCTAGTAGTATATCCGAACATTATTTCTAGTTACTACGCTAAAGAATACTGTTCTTGTTTTTTTGTAACCGAGTTGGATGAAGAGAGTTGCCATACTATTGTCAAGCAATGGATTCCAATTCAATCTTTTACGCTCAATAAAGAAAATAAGACGGTGCTCGTTAAGGGACTCTGGCAGATAAATTCTGCGGAATATTTAGACGAAAAAACAGGCTGCCGGTTGGCAGATGAGCAATGAGGTATGTCTGTTCAGTCTTTTAATGTGAAACGGTTTATTCGGACCCGTTTGTTTCTTTATGTCATTCTGCCGATTTTTAGTCTGATTGTAATCTACGTGAGCGTGCGTTATACTTGGCGTGAATTGCGCTGGCGTTATATTGTCATTCACCATACCGCCGCAGATATTGGAGATTTAGACTTTTATCGTAGAGTGCATCAGCAAAAGTATGGCGATATTGCCTATCACATTGTGATTAATAACGGTTCTAATAATACCGCTATGGGACAAATTGAATTTAGTGATCGCTGGCGTAATCGAAATAGTGGAGCGTCGACTCAAAATATGCTGGTGAATCTACTTGGTATCGCAGTTGTCTTAGTGGGCGATTTTGAACGCCATCCTATTCATCAGATTCAAGAAGAGGCATTGATTCGTCTATTGACCGATTTAGTGAGAAAGTATGACATTCCCATCGATAAAATTATTGGTCATCGAGAAATTCAGAATACCAAGTGTCCGGGAAAATATATTCAGATGGAGGAGCTCCGCGAAATGGTTGGTAAGAATTTAAATCGCTTGGCTACCCAATAATTCTATGTTTTAGAGCCCTCGTTGTACTGGATGATAATCAGGCTTGAAGAAGATTTTTTGAGATTGATCATAATTATAGCAAAAGAAAATTGTGTGGTACAAATGATCTATTAAATTTACAATTGCTTTGTAATAGGATAAAGATTAAGGGAACAATGACATATTTACTGGGACATTTTAAAGAGAAAGGTATTATATTATGATCTTAGGAGGTAAAAATGAGAAGGAAAGAAAAATTAATGAGGCTAGTCTCAAATAAGGGATTTCAAGATGTAATTAAGAACTCTAAGTCTGTTAAATATTTAACTAGTTTATGAAGAAAGATGAGCGTGTTCGTCATTTGGGGCAGATTTTCACTCCCAACGGCATTGTTCATAAAATGCTCGAACTTAGAAAAAATAAAGGCAGTATTTTAGAACCTTCTTCTGGTAGAGGAGCTTTTTTGTCACAGCTGGAAAAAGATGCGGTGGGCATCGAGCTGGATGGCGATTTATTCAACGATAAAAGAGTAAGAAAATGCGATTTTTTTTCATATTCAATCAAAAACAAATTTGATACAATTATTGGCAATCCACCGTATGTCCGATTTCAGGATATCCAGCAAAGTAGCAAAGAATCGTTGAACATGAATTGGTTTGATAAACGAAGTAATCTCTATTTGTTCTTTATTGCAAAGTCTATCAAACATCTTAAGCCTAGAGGTGAGTTAATATTTATAACACCTCGCAACTTTCTCAAAGCAACCAACTCAATCCGCTTGAATAAAGAACTGTACCAGCAAGGATCAATGACACACTATTACGAATTGGGCGATCAGAGCGTTTTTCGTGGTTATTCGCCAAATTGTTCGATATGGCGCTGGGTGAAAGGGAGAAAAAGCAAATGGATGGAAACGGGCGGTAGCTTCTGCTGTAAAAATGGGCAAATATTTTTTGGCGGGAATATCCCTAACAGCCGGCTTGGCGACTATTTTGAGGTTAAAGTCGGGGCAGTGAGTGGTGCCGATCAGGTATTTGATAATAAAAGACGGGGCAATAAAGAATTTGTCTGTTCAATGACGGCAAAAGACGGAGTTACAAGAAAGATGATCTATAATCGTAAAGATAGTGTCTTAAAACCCCATAAAAACAGACTATTGGCAAGAAGAATAAGAGAGTTCGGGGAACACAATTGGTGGGAGTGGGGGAGGAAGTATCACGAACGAGAGGGAGAGAGAATATACGTTAATTGTAAAACCCGCAATCCGAAACCGTTTTTTGTCAGTGATAAAACAGCCTACGATGGTTCGGTTCTAGCTTTGTTTCCCAAACGAACTCTGAGTCTCGGTCAGATAGCACATTCATTAAACTCAATTGATTGGGATAGCTTGGGTTTTGTGTGCGGCGGAAGGTTGCTCTTTACCCAGCGAAGCCTCCAAAATGTACCATTGGAATTATAGGAATGTTCTGTTTATCATTGAGCAGGCAATGATAGCAATAAGAGGTCTATTGATAGAGTCTGAGTCCATCAAGTTCGTTTTTAAAATCTTGGATATCTTTTTTCCAGCTTCTTGAAAACTCTTGATAAGATAAGCGATTGGTAATCGCCTTGCGCCAATCGCTACCGCCCCAAAGCCGATCAATTAAAAAACCTTGTTTGGCATTTCCGATAAACTCAAAGGAATTTGGGTACCTTTTATACAGTATACTCATATATTCATAGGCGATGCGGATCGGCTCATATTCAGTTTTATTTTCTGGTAGTAATGAAATCTGCACACCGTGGTTTACCTCGCCCTTGTATTGAGAAAAACTAGGAATAAAACTGATGTTGGTAAACAAAGTTGCTGTTAATCCGAGTGATTTTAAATCGTCGACTAGATGCCAAGGTTCACTTACCCATGGCGCCCCGCTATAAATAAAGGGCCGCACGGTTCCTCGGCCTACACTATAGTTTATGCCTTCAAACAGCACCATGCCACTATAAACCAGCGCTGTTTCTTCTGATGGAATATTTGGTGATGGATTAATCCACTTTGAGTTTTCAAAAATATTGAATTCCCGATTAAAGTTGTCTCCCTTGATAATTTCTAATTGTAGATCTGGAAATTCTTTTTTCTTCAAGTACAGGGCAAATTCAGCATTGCTCAGATTAAATAAAAAAGGGACATAAACTTGACCAATGAAGCTTTGATAGTCTGGATCCAAGAATTTTCCCGCCATTGCTAATCTTTGATAAGGATTATAACGATCCAATATCATTATTGTAATGTTGTTCTCTTGGGCTTGTTCTAGCAGATAATAGAGAGTGGTATTATAAGTATAGCATCTCACCGGCAAATTTACAATGTCTACGACAATCGTATCGATTTTTTGTAAATCAGCTTTTTGCGGTTTACGATTTTTGCCATTATAGAGGGGAATAATTGGAATCTGGTAGCGCGCCTCTCTCCTTGTCGCTTGTTGTTTTGAGACTCCTAGATTGCTGGTATCCACTTCTCCTAAGAATCCATGTTCGGGTGAATAAATGAACTCGGGAATTTTGCCAGCCTTTACCAGTAATTCTAGATTTTGGGTTAAATTTTTATCTTTCCCGGAATGATTGGTGAAGATTGCGAAAGTCCTATCTTCCAATAAAAGAAAATCATCAGCTTGCATAAGATCTAAAGCGGAGCTTCGTTCGCGCTGTGCAGAATTGGTCGCTAATAAAGACCAAAAGGAATAATTTTTTTCGTAGATCTTTAAAGATTCAGGTTTTCCATTGACAGTTTCACTTATACCGGCTAGCTTCGCCGTGAATGGAGATATTTTCAATTCGCTTTCTTTTTGGGTACACATGGTACAAAAAAAGAGGAGTGAAATTAATCCTGTGAATTGTTGTATTGTCCTCATTTCGCCGCTAAACAAGATTTCTTAATAAAAAGTATCATAAAAAATCTTTGACCTCTCTACAATCAATTAGTTATCCTCTCGCTCGTTTTCCCATTGTGCTTGGTTTGCAGCTCAGTTCCAGAGAACAATCCCTTGTTCATTATTGGATTGGGCAAGAAAAAAATTTGCATATTCATGAAACATTACCAAGTTTGGATACTCTTTCTTTTGATTTACATTTTATTGTCAAGGGTAGCGAGGACAACATTATTTCCATGATTGAATATTTCTTACCAATGTTTGTTGTCTTGGGAGAAAAATACAAGAAACAATTATCGCTCACAAATCTAAAAAAAGAGGCTTTATGTCCATATTATGATTGTTTTTACCAAAAAAGTATTATGGCAATTTGGTCGCCCTTTGCCCGCAAAAATATCGTTTTCCCCAACTATAAGCTACCCGAATCTCGTGGATCTATTTTAGTCTATGAAAAAAATAAATGGTTGAAAAATTGTTACCGACAAATTTTACTTTTCTCTGGGTATCAATTGCAAAATGGTCCATTGGAATTTACTGATCTGTCAGCAATCTTGCGAGAAGCCGACGAACGAAAAATTAACATCCCGTATCTCGTGTTTAATCTACAGCAATCTCCGCAAAAGCGATTGGAATTCATAAATTTTTGGCATCACTTTACTCAACAGCACAAGGAACTTTCTGAAAAAACAAGGATATTATTTACGATGGATAGTAGAATTCCCAGCATTCAAATGACTTATAGTTATCAATCGATTCGCAAAATATGTAAAAGAATCTTTCATCCAGAGGAGCTCATATTATTTTTTTTAGAAGGCCTGCTGATACCTGCACAACTTCAGGGGGATCAATCCATTAAGGTCGATGACTTACTGGAAAAAATGAGATTTTTTACCAAGCCAGATTCACAGTCAGTTCATTACCCAATAGCTTTGCCTTTTTTCTGGCTCTACAAACGGATTGCTGACTCAGGAAAACTCGGTTTTCTTTTGAAAGATATTGAAGAAATATCGTAGAGAAACGATCAAATGTTTTCCAAATTAAAATCTTTACGCCATTTTACCTTGTTTTTATTGATTGCCTTATCTTTGGGGTTACTCTTCTATATATATAGTTTTTTTACTGACAATCGAGTTGATGTCAAACTTAATAAGAGCAGGCAGCTAGGCGTGCAACTGGCATTGGTCGATGACAAAAACGACAATCGTCTCTCGATTTTCTCACAACTATTGATTATTCCAGAACATCGATTGATTGTCCTGTATTTTCTAAACACGAATGCTTATAGTGACGATGATCCTCTCTGGGAAAGGAAAGTCAATGATACCGATAGTTTCCCAATCTATACTGATGTTGCTAATGAGTATTTTATCACCGTAACTAAGACCGACGCAATCCGTTTGATCAACTTGGCGGAAGGCTTCGTTTTCTATAATGCAGAGAAAATCCAATTTCTTGATCAGCAGTTTAACTATTTTGAAGGTGAACAGTATTGGTCAGGCGAGCAAACCATGGAATATGCATTGGGGAAAAGAAAATATGAAAAGAAAAGCGATGTGAATGACTTTGATATTGATCGTCTTTATCGACAAGAAACGGTGCTATTGAGCCTCCTCTGGAATCTGCCAAATTTCATGGAGAAGACCCGATCAAAGATGGGGAAGTTTATGTATTCATTAATTGATACTAATTTGACTATTTCAGAGATGACTAGCTTTTTGAATTATATTGCAAATCTGGAAGATAATCATATTAAGGTCTTAGAAGTTCCTATGGGCTTTTCTACTATTAAAGGTAAGAATGAAAAGGTATTAAAAGTAAAGCCGGAGCAGGCACGTCTTTTTTTTAAGCAATTCCGTGAAGATTTAGCATTGGGTGCGTATATATCGACGGACAATATCTCATATGAAATTCTGAATGGGACAGAAACGAATCGTATCGCTCATCGTCTCAGAAAATTTCTTCAAATCCGCAATATCAATGTTTTGGGTGTTGGTAATTATCCATATAAACCGATTGAGCGAACTTTCTTTTTAAATCATTCTGGACATACATTTTCAGCAAACTATTTTATGAGTATTTTCAAATTACCGCGCGAGCGAATTTTTTTTCGTCGCGCATTTATAGAGATTTCTGAGAGGGTGATTGTTGGCAATGATATGAATACTAAAACATTTCGTTTGAAAGAAAAATGAACAACCAATTGAGTTTACAGTCGATTCCCCAGCTAGACAAGGATCACCCTCTTTTTCAGAGCTCGCAAATTTTAATGCAAAAAAAAGCGAAGAGAATTATCTTGATTGATCTCGCTGAGCTTCAGTCTTTCTTTGAATTCTTTTTGATTGCCAGCGTTGATTCTCGTCTTCAATTGGCAAGTGTCAGCAAAGCGATTACTGAGCATTTCCGATTGAGGCGAGTTTCTCGCGATCAAATAGATTCTGGCTGGGTCTGTATAGATTTTTTTTCTTCGGTGACACATTTGTTTGTAGAAGAACAGAGAAAATACTATAATTTTGAGAGGCTTTGGGGTGATGGAAATATAATCGATGTGGTTGATTGTGTTGAGCAAACAGGAAAGAAAGATTAACGCTTCGATCCATTTATATGATTTTTTCCGAATGACCTGCAGAATACATTGAGAGATGGTCCTTTTTTTGATTATTACAATTCTTACAACAAGGAATTAGATTTTCTTTGTCTGATTTTCCACCTTTAGAAAGAGGGATACGATGATCCATTGTTAAATCTTGCGGGGGACCTTTTTTGTTACAGTAGCGACAAAGACCATTCTGGCATTTTTTTTTCCACCATCGAGTTTTACGCAGGCGGCTTGCCTTTGTCCTTTCCTTTTTGATGTACTCTGGGTCAATAAAAGCTAAGTTTTTTTCCATAGTTCAAGAAAGATTCGCGTAATTTTTTTTTGTTTTTTATGATAAAGTAAAGGAATGTTCTTACGCACTGACGGTGGCAATGAAAGCTCTTGGAAAATTTTCTTCAGTTTTTTACTTCCATAGCTTGTATTCATTCTCAGTCCCGGTGAGAAACAAACAACTTCAAAATCTTGATTAACTTCAAACACAATCTGCTGTCGATTGTATTGAATTCGGTATTTTATTTTGTCTCCAGAAATTGTTTGCGAAATCTGAGCCTGTCGCATGCACGGACTATCTTTTCTCATTAAATATATCGGGCTACGGGAGTCACTCCAAATCAAGAGAGATTTATTACCTGTATGTAATCGTTGTGCTTTTTTTGGGTTATTCCATTGACGATATATTTCTGTAATAAATCGATTCCCAAGGGGTAGTACACTAAGCAGCTTACTGGATAAATCTAGCCAGTCTTTGAGGAGTTGGGGTGTATTCATGCAAAAACGATCCAAGTAAAGGTAGTCAATTTTTTTTTGTGGCCTGACTATGAATTGATCTACCGACCAAGGCCGATGTCGATTGTGCATATTTTTCCATGTTAAGCTTGGTTGTAATCCCTCTGCTTTAAGCAAAGGAATTATTTTCTTGCGCATTCTATTACGAAAAAAAGCGAGGTTGCGATTAGTGGCATCATTACGAACTGCTAGATTGAGTAATCTGCATTGCTGAGTAATTTCGGTACTGTCTATTCCCATTAAGGGTCTCAATAAAATAAACTCTTCAATCCGTTGCCAAAGAGGCATCGTTGCAAAGGCACCCTTCCCCCCGCCTCTAGTTAAATGCATGAGACTACTCTCGAGAAAGTCATCAGCATGATGGCCAGTGCAGATGACTACATTTATATCTTTGTTATTTTTTTGGAGTTTGTAAGCAATTTTTATGAGATGAGAATAACGTACAAGTCGGGCAGCTTCTTCCAAATTCATGGGTTTTTTTTGAATAAATTTTTCAAGGGAGATTGAGTGCGAATAAAATTGTAGCGAATGGCGATGAGCAAGCTTGCGAACAAATTCTAAATCTTGGGATGAGTCCTTACGCAATTGATGATCCAAGTGAAAAATAATGGGTGAGTGATGGAGTTTCCTGGTTCGATACCATACTAAAACTAAATAAAAGAGAAAAAGGGAATCCTTGCCGCCAGAGACAGCTAATAACAGACGAGTATGAGCAAAATCAGCAATACGAAAATATTTGATCTTTTCCTCACTCCATTTAGTAAGGGCATTTATTAGTTGTAGATCCATGTCTTTTCAATAGAGTATGTTCGATCACCAATGTGCAATAATAAGAACTGATCTTCGACAAAAGCCCCCAAATGAATCTGTCGTCTTATTATCTGATATTGCGAGAATCGTATTCTTCCAAGAAGTTATTTTTTTTGAGCTTTGCAAGTCTTTCAAAAGTTGACATAATTGGTTAGGCATAAAAAGGCATTGTCTATGAAATGTCCCTCATAGTTGAGATTTTGTCAAAATTTTTTTCCTCCTCATTGCCATCAAAATATGAAGCTATGATTGTTTGGAATATTAAGTTATTATGTCATATATCTGTGTTTAATATGTTCCAAAATATCGGTATTTTTTTATTTACATTTACCTTCAGAAGAAAAGATTTCTTGAATTATATTGTTGATTTTTTCAATAATATAATATTATTCAATGAGTCTGAAGTAAGGCCGAGAAAAATGGGACTTTAGAGGGAAGATAAACGTTATCCGTTTACACATAGAGGAGCATTGTAGTTGGATAGCGGGGTTTTCATTTGGTAAGATAATTTATCCAACAGCAAGCGGGATTATTGACAGGAAGCTTGATAGATTGACCATGGCAATTGATGCAATGAGACACTTAGGGAATTGGCTGCAGCCGATAGAGATTATAAACTATTTTTCGAGACGAGTAGAGATTCCAAAATTGAACATACCGAATCATACTGGAATATTCTTAAATGTGACTAATAATAAAAATTTGCAAAGATGGGCGGAGGAGAAATTGTTGCCAATGGAAGCTGTTTATTATAGCAAGGCACGCTACGATAAATCTCTCAAAAAAATCATAAAAAAACTCAAGTTGATTGTCATATCGACAGGTGATCCAGATCAGTATGAAAAAACAAGTTTAGATGATTTCGACTTAACGGTTCCCCAGACAAAAACATATCGTGCAGATCTTTGGTCTATATGTCTTGCCTTAGCTGGAGATACCTACGATAAGAAATGCCATAATTTTATCAGCATTGGCGACCCCAAAGAAGGAGAAGGAGAAGAAAAAGAAATTCATAAAATGTTTGCTGGGAATTATACGTATCAAACTTTAGATTATGAACCCATGATTCCTGCAAATGTCTATCCTCTTGGCAAACTTGGTAATTGGACGGCATCGCATGTAGCTCGAAAGATGATGGACTTGGTGGCGATATATGGTACATTACCCTATCATGATTTTATATTTGAAGGAAGATCTGTCCGCTCAAAAATTAACTATGAAGCAGTCGCTGATAATAGGTTTGAATTGAATTCCAATAGCTTTGCTGCATCTTTAATGGATACTCTCGGCTTTGATGTTCATCCTAAGGTGGACTTAATAAAAAGTATTGAAAAACGTCCATACTACAATTTAATTTTTGATCTAAAAACTGGGGAAATTAAAAGAATAGCCAAGTTGTAGGCCTGGAACAAAAGAAAAAGCGTATTGCCGCCTAGCTTAAAAAGTAGCTAAATTGATCAGTTTTATTCACTTTTTTTAAGAGAGATTATTGAAAGAGCATTCAGTTGTTTGTATCAGCAATGATAGGAAAACAGATAAGACTTAACCAAGACATCTTCGCTTGAACGTTGATTAAGCGACACGATTTTAAGCTAGAGTAGCTATTAGAATTAATAGCGATCAATTATTTTTTTGTTTTTGTGAACAAAGTTGTCAAGTAATATATCAGATAAAAGATACTCAGAATTATGCAACCAACAATGGCGCCTCCAAGACCTATCAATAAAATAGACGAATTGAGCAG
Source organism: Leptonemataceae bacterium (assembly GCA_965207725.1). Taxonomy (GTDB): domain Bacteria; phylum Spirochaetota; class Leptospiria; order Leptospirales; family Leptonemataceae. Next base: position 375,712 of record OZ242290.1, read on the forward strand.
GCCGGCGGTGAGAGTAACGGAAGCGGCAAACCACAATGCTAAAAAAAATCCTATAGTGAGAAATCTCCTTTGCGCGATGCTTTTCTTCGCTGTCTTTGCATAGAGAAAACAAAAAAACAAAGAAACAAGAATTCCAACCGCATAAAAAACGAGTACATCAAGGATCATTGAAAAGGGGGAATCTCCAGAAGAATGAAAGTCGAGCTCTCTTCCAGAAAAAGCTGCGATAATGTATAATCGACCGATAATCCATATGGGAATTGATAGACCAATCAAAAAAGCCCAACGGTACTTATAGTATTCTTCTTTGAGTTGCATTCTGATTCATTGTTTGCTATTATAGTAAATTGTCAAAAACAATATTAAAAAGTTTACTGTACTGTAAATTTCTAGGTAACCATAACTCAACTGTTTGAATCTACGGCAATAAAAACGGAGTCTTTGATGAAAAAAGTTAGATCATTTTGATCTGCTATTAATTTCTTTTTTTATATTTTTTAAAAAAAGACTTATACTCACTATGATTGAAGAGATACTCTTTGCTACGTGTTTATGGCTGGAAATTATTATTTGCCGAATAACTAATCATTGCGCTCAACAAGACAATTATCCAGAAAATATAGAGCCAAACCAAAAACAATGGAAAAATTGCTAAAACTCCATATAGATATGTATAGGTCGTTGAATATAAGATGTATTTACCAAAGCCCCACTTAGAGACTTCTACGGCAACGGTTGCAAAAAGCGCTCCCCAGGCCGCATTCTCAATATGAACATGCGTGTTTGGTAGAAATTTATTAATAGTAAAAAAACCTAAAAATGTGAAGATATACGGAATCAAGCTAAGAATATTTTCTTTAAAGAAAGGGATATCAATGAACTCAGCAATAAATGGATAAGAGAATATAGAAACTGAGATCAGAATTCCGATGCCAATTAACAGAGGACCAAAAATAAAAATCATAGAGTAGATAATAGCAGATTTTATGAGGGATCTTTTTTTCTTAATTCTCCAAATATCATTGAAAGTCTGTTCTATATTCTTTATAGAGGAGATGCCAATAACCAGTAAAAAAATAAAATTGATCCAAGAAAATTTGCGTGCTGAAAGCCAATACTTCTGCAAAAAGTTGAAAATTTTATCATTTGATTCTGCCATGAAGTTTCTCTGGATGACAGCTTGTATTTGCTTCCCTATTTCTTCTGGCAGATTCAATAGAGAAATAATGGTAATACACAAGATACCTACGGGAATGATAGCCAAGAGTGAAGTATAGACCAAACCAGCTGCGCGATAATCATATCTTTCATCTACGAAGCGCTGGATCAAACGAAAGAAAAAAAGAGCAAATTCTATGCAAAATTTTTTCAGATTTGAGAAGATTTTGATCATAATAATCTTTGAATTCTTCAGCAATATCAGAAAATTAATTATATATTACCAGAAAAAAAATTCACCGATGCAATTTTTTCATTCTTTAATCGGACAAAATAAATCAAAAGATTAAACTTCACTTTTTTTTGATAGAAATAGATTCATCCATGATTGTTCGGTTGATAATCCAGAATCTGATATTCTGGAAATTAAAAAGAAAGAAGCTAAAATCATCGGGGGGAGCCGCTGCTGAAATTTATTGACGGGAAAAGTATGATAGCAAACGTGTTATTGTTGCCAGTCATTCTTTTCTAGAAGGATTATCAATAAAAAATCATGAGGAAGATCATCAATTCATTGAGAATGTTATTGATTGGCATAATGAGTGCATGTGATTTCAACATGAGCAACAAAGAAGTACAGAAAATATTCGAAAATAAAGTACTCCCAGATTTTCATACGGTCTCTTGGCGAGGTAAGAATATACATTATGCAGAAATAAAAAAGGTATCCTCGCCAGCGATCATTTTTGTGCATGGTTCTCCAGGATCTTGGAGTAATTTTGCCGGGTATATGGCCGAGAGTGAATTGGTAAATCAGGCTCATCTGATCAGCATTGATCGCTTGGGTTTCGGTAAATCATCACCTGAACGCGCAGAATTAAGGTTGGAGAATCATTCAGAGGCCATCTATGCAATTATAAAAAAAAATGTTCAAGGGCCTTGCATCTTAGTTGGACATTCTTACGGAGGTGCGGTTATTGCACGTTTGGCGCTAGATCATCCTGATAGAATTAAAGGGCTGATTTTTCTTGCCCCCGCCATAGATGCAGAATCAGAAGAAATCTATTGGTACAATCACTTAGGGAAAAACTTTCTGATTCGCCAATTACTAAGCCGGAATTTGATCAACAGCAATGATGAGATTGTTGCGCTCAAAAAAGAATTAATGGATTTACAGCCACTTTGGCATAAGCTACAAGTGAATGTCCTCGGTATTCATGGGAAAAAGGATAGTTTGGTACCCATCGCTCATACTCTTTTCCTTGAAAATCTGTTGAAAGAAAAAAAAAATTATGTAGAGTTTTATTATCCTAGCGATATGGGACATTTTTTTATCTGGTCCAATAAAGACATGGTAGTCAAAAGAATCTCAGATTTTTTGTTAAAAACTCAGCAAGAATAAGCTAATTGATAGAGAAACCTGAATGAAAACAGCAGATAATGCAGCGACTTTGTGTGGAATTCTTGGCAAAATAAGAAAGAATCAAGAGATTCTATACGTACCAACGATGGGTTCCCTCCATTTGGGGCATGAAAAATTGATTGAAAAAGCCAAAAGCCAATCTGGTTTCACGTGTGTGAGTATTTTTGTCAATCAGGAACAATTTTTGGATCAAAGAGATTATGACAGTTACCCCAAACATCAAAAACACGATGTTGAAATCTGCCAAAAGCTAAACGTGGATCTATTGTTTATGCCTTCGGCAAGAGAGACCAATAGTGACGATCCACCGCAACTTCTATGTTCAATGGAAAAACTGACGAGGACTCTTTGTGGTCGGCTACGCAAAAAACATTTTTCTGGAGTCATCTATATTTTATTGAAATTTTTTTACCAAATTCAACCCGATCGCGTATTTTTGGGAAAGAAAGATTATCAGCAAATGAGAATAGTTCAACGGTTAATAAAAGACCTTGGATTAAACATCAAAGTCCATTCAATGGATACCATTCGTGATCAAGACGGTTTAGCGTATTCCTCGCGGAATGAACGCCTCTCTACACAGGGGCACGAGGCTGCAAGGTTAATCTATCATGGGCTCTGTTTAGGGAAGAAAGCGATAGCGGAATCCCAGAAAGATTGCTCAAGTATTTGCAGGATTATTCGAGATGCCATTCATTCCAATAATTTGAATCGAGTTGAATATGCGGAAATTGTTCGCGCACATGATCTTTCTCCAATAGAGAAGATTGATACGAGAGATAAAAAAATCTTGATTGCTGTTGCAGTTTTTGTGGAGAATATTCGACTGATCGATAACGTGGAATACATAGCTTGAGAGAGCACATGTATTAACGGTTAGATTAAGAGAAGAAGATACCTATGAAAAAAATTTCTGATCTGTTAGATCAGCCTATTGCTAGCCGATATTTTTCAATCTATGAAAAAGGGGAAAAGAGGTATCCATTACATCAGTTTCTCATATTTCATGGCCCTGCTGGCGTGGGTAAATCGTCAGTAGCAAGGCTATTTATCAAGAAGTTTCTTTGTGACAAACAAAGCGGCTGCGATGAATGCCCTGCTTGTGAGCGTGTCAATCATAATAGCCATCCTGATTTCCTTGCATTTCCTGAAGAAAAAATCTTGATCGGTGATGAAAAAAAACCTCTTCCTTATACCATCCGCTGGTTGAAGAAAAGCAATCTCATATACCATAGCTATTATACTGGCTATCGTTTTATATTCTTCCCTAATGGTAATTTGATCCAAAATGAAGCAGAATCAGCGCTTTTGAAAATTTTAGAAGAGCCGCCAAAAAATACAATCTTTCTTATGATTTTGCATCAAAGAGAAAAGATGCGGTCGACGATTCTTAGTCGAGCCTTTCAAATCCCTTTTTTTACCTTGAGCGATGAAAGTATCACGCAAATCAGCCAAATAAATGACCCTCAACATTTACAGTTGCTGGGCGGAACATTGGAATGGGTTGGGTTGCTTCGTTCTTCTTTTTATTCGGAATGTAAGGAAAAAATTACCTTGGCAACGCAGCACTTGCAAGATCTGTTAGAGTTGGAGATTTGGCTGGAAAAAAAATTAATGACTCTTGGAAAAAAGGAATACTCTGACTACAATGTGTTGAATTTTTTTACCTTAATTCTATTACAATCATTTGATGACCATTCTGCTAAAGAAAAACTTCTTTCTACAATCTTTCATTGTAGGAGAAACTTGCAATTGCTTTCACATCTGGAAAAGAGAGGGTTAACGCCCTATATTCTTGGACAGCTTTTTGCGAGTCTTCGATTTTATCTTTATTAAAGATTGACAATGACAGTTTTCAACAACTCTTTATTTGTCTCCTGTTCAGATAACTTCCAGCTGATTCCATTCTTTAGGCAGACAAACGATCGACCATAGATTCTTGACCCCAACATCGTGCCGATCCCAGAACAACGAATAAAGCAGATTTGATGTTTTTTTGCTAGTTCTTCAATTTTCGCGTAGGTTTTCTCAATTATTTCATTCTTCGGACTATTGGAAATTAAAAAAACAAGAGAAACATTTTTTTTCCCATATTCTTCTATCAATTTTTTATTGTTAAATTCTTTACCACAAAGAATACCAAAGCGCAAATTTTTTAACATCTCAATGCCGTCGTTCTTTCCGCGTTGTGCAATTTGTTGTTCATCGCTAGTTAACTCTCTTTTGTCATACCAATTAATCAACTTTCCTTGGTAAAAAATTGGAACAGAAATTCGATATTTTCTCGCCGAAAATTTTCGCAACATGGTTCCACCGATTAAGATACAAGTTTGACTTTCACTTAATTTTTGTAACCAATCAATCGCATAAGTGCTATTGACAGCAAGTCCTGGATAGTCTTTTATTTGGTCATCGGCATAATAAAATTCAGGAAGCACCAAGAAATCGGTTTTCAGGTTGCTCAAATTTTTTGCCGTAGCCAAATCAATACCACTACCTAATTTTCTTTGATAGATACTAATTTTTAAAACACGCATGAATGTTTGCCTATATTGAGGATAGATTTTATCTCTAGCATTTTTATATTGATAGCGCTTTGCAAGTAATATTTGAGGATTTTCCGTTCAATACTTTTGGACATCTTTGGAGAATCTACCAATTATTGATGAAGCGCGGTAAGAATCAAGAGAAAATACGCAGATATTGGTGCAAATATCGTCAAATGTTGGAGGCTGTAAATTTTTAATTTTCAATTCATTGGTCGAGTTCAAGAAGAGATAGAATCAACGTTATTACCGGAAAATCAGTGAGCATGGGAAAATTGTGAGGCAAAAAGCCGTCATGCTGCAATTTTCACTGGAGACACCAAAAGAATAACAGTTTTACAGGTTGTCAGCCCTCAAGCAAATATTGAGAATAGGCTAATTTTAAGGAGCGAATAGCAAAAGTAGGCTTTTTCTGATCAATAATGATGTAAAAACAACCCGCGTCCATAATATGAATTACAAGAAAATAATCGCGTTTCACTCATTATGAAAAAAAACCTAAAAAATCGTACTATTTTTTGTAGAGATAATTTAGAAATTCTCATGGGAATTAATAGTGGATGCGTGGATTTAATTTATCTAGATCCGCCCTTTAATAAAAAGAAAACATTTACGGCTCCCATCGGTAGCAGCGCTGAGGGTGCAGAGTTTAAGGATATATTTACTCTTGAAGATATTAAGCAAGAGTGGGTAGCGACTATCAGAGAAGAGTACCTGCCATTGTATGAGCTACTTGATTTTGCCCGCAAGGCAGATGGTGTTAAAAGTTATAATTTTTGCTACTTGACATATATGGCGATTCGTTTGCTTGAAATGCGGCGGATATTGAAGGATACAGGCAGTATATATTTGCATTGTGATCCTACTATGAGTCATTATTTAAAGCTTGCTATGGATTGTATCTTTGGGGAGAGTAATTTTAGAAATGAAATAATTTGGCACTATAGTAATAAACAACAAATTTTAAGTGGGTCTCATTTTTTACGGGCAACCGACAGTATTTTCTATTATGCGAAGACAAAGGCTACACAAGTAAAACAAATTGAAACGATTTTGTCTGGCGAAAGCAGAGGGCAACAAGTGAGGGACCGTGGTTATAATCTGCGTACCATTCAAGGAAAAAAATACTGTGATGTCTATAATTGGAAAAAATATCAAGAGAGAGTTAGAAAAGGAAAAATCGATGTAAATACACCAACTCGAGATTTAAGTAAAAAAAAACAGATCAGATACGAAGATAATTGCTGGGAAATTTCAATCATAAATCCACGGGCAAAAGAGCGGATTGGCTATCCGACGCAAAAGCCTTTGGCCTTATTGGAACGGATAATCAGGGCGAGCAGCAAAGTGGGTAATCTGATTTTAGATCCATTCTGTGGCTGTGCAACTACTTGTGTAGCAGCTGAAAAGCTAGGCAGAGAATGGGTCGGGATTGATATATCAATGAAAGCATATGATCTTGTAAAGCTGAGACTAGAAAAAGAGGTTAAAGGAAGAGAAGAACTCAGTAAAAAATCTGGGCAAGTGCAAACACAAAAAAATATGTTCAAGGAATCACGAGAAGTCCATGCAGAATTACAACCACCTCGGCGTACTGAATCAGAAACAAACTGATTTGAAAAAGAAATTTGTATATATATCAAATAAAGCCTATCCTAATGAATATAAAGTTATCTAATTATTCATCTACAAGATTCCCTTTATGGTTGATTTGTTAGGTGCTCAAAAAAAAATTGAATTAACTGAATTTATAAAGATATTTATAAGTGAAACTGAACGATAAGAACGAATAAGGATAAAAAATGAAAATAATGAATCACTTTGGAACTGATGTTTTTAATATCAAAAAGATGAAAGAGACATTGTCAGTGCAGACAATGATTTCTTTGGAAAAAACGATTAATGAGGGGGGAATGCTTGATCGAGAAATTGCTCAAGAAATTGCTCGCGCAATGCTTGATTGGGCAACTAAAAAAGGAGCGACTCATTATACCCACTGGTTTCAGCCATTGACTGGAAGCACCGCAGAAAAACACGAATCATTTTTAAATCTAACGGCTGAACAGCTGGGAGAAATGAAGTTTTCTACTGAACAGTTGATTCTCGGTGAGCCTGATGCATCGAGCTTCCCTTCTGGAGGACTGCGTGCTACTTTTGAAGCACGTGGATATTCTGCTTGGGATCCTACCAGTCCAGCTTTTATCATCCGCGGGAAAAGAAGAGCGACTCTCTGTATTCCCAGCATTTTTCTTGGCTATCATAGTGAAGCACTCGATAAAAAAACTCCATTGCTTCGATCAATCCGTGCTATTTCTGAGCAGATTTTAGCGATCAATAAAATTTTTGGTGATAAAGAAATTATGCGAAATCCCTATGTAACCTTAGGAACTGAGCAAGAATATTTTCTCATTGATAGAAAATACTTTGATCAGCGTCCCGATTTGCGACAGACTGGACGAACACTATTTGGTTCGATACCGGCAAAACATCAACAACAAGAAGATCATTATTTTGGTTCGATTAAATCTCGAGTCATCTCTTTTATGGAGGAATTGGACGAAAAATTATGGGCACTTGGAATTCCAGCTAAAACGAGGCATAATGAGGTGGCTCCCGGTCAGTATGAATTGGCACCCATTTTTGAAGAAATGAATTTGGCGGTAGATCATAACATGCTCACCATGGACATTATGTGTCGCCTCGCCGAAGAGAAAGGTCTCGTTGTTCTTTTACACGAAAAACCATTTGCAGGAATTAACGGCTCTGGAAAGCATAATAACTGGTCAATAGTCGGCCCTGATGGAAGGAACTGGCTACAGCCGGGCGAAACTCCTGAGCAAAATGCAAAATTTCTTACGCTGATATGTGCTATTATTTGCGGTGTAGATATGCATGAAGATCTTTTACGATTGAGTATTGCCTCTTCTGGTAATGACCATCGGTTAGGTGGGAATGAGGCCCCGCCACCAATCATTTCAATATTTTTGGGTGATGAACTGACGAGGATTATTGAGCAAATAGAGGCAGGGGAGAAAATTTCTACAGAGGAGGGAGGATTCTTAGAGGTTCGCCTCGATAGACTGCCAAGCCTTGAACGAGATACGACCGATCGCAATAGAACTTCTCCACTTGCATATACAGGTTCCAAATTTGAATTTCGTGGTGTTGGAGCAGCGATGAATCCAGCAGGTCCGAATATCATCATGAATATGGTCATTGCAGACGGACTTGAGTCTATTTCTCAAGAATTTGTAAAAGAAATGAGCGCTGGGAAAGAATATTCTCAGGATTTATTGCAAACTGTACTGCAGAGAATTATCAAAAAACATAAGCGCATCTTATTTAATGGCAATAATTATTCCAAAGAATGGATTGATGAAGCGGCAAGACGTGGTTTATCCAACTATAAAAATACTGCAGAAGCCTTAGAAGTTCTTAAAGTAGAAAAGAATATCCAACTTTTTGAAAAATATAACATTCTCTCCAAGCGTGAGCAAAAATCTAGATATGAAATTTATTTGGGGCGTTATTTTACAGAAATAAATATTGAAAAAAAATGTGCGATTAGAATAGCTCAAACTATGATTGTGCCAGCAGTTGTAAAATATCTGGGAGATCTTCGGCATTGTCAGTCAACTTCACAAAAGAAATTATTGCAAAAAGTGAGTGATCTACTCGATCAAGTACTAGAGAAAATAACTCAGTTAGAGAATATACAAGTAGAAGAGTCTTTAGATGAGGCTTTGCTAGAACTGGCAAAGCTGCGTGAGCATATCGATTCCTTGGAAGAACTCACTTCTAAAGAATATTGGCCGTTGCCTAGTTATGAGAAAATGCTGCTACAGAATGTCTAACGAAAGTTTTTCTGTAATGCTAAATGCTATGCGGAGTTGCGTGCTGCGTTAATATTACCCGATAAAGAGCGAAGGACCAATTTTTCCAATACCTTTCTTTGACGAGTAGTCGTTGCTGATTCCCGTAAACGAATCAATGCATATTGTTGAATGACCAAAAGTGGTAGTACGATTGATTCTCGGAGGGTGATAGAGGAGCGAATCAGAGGATTATTTTCTAACAGTTTTTTTTGTCCGCTTAACTCCAAAATATTCGCTTTGGCTCGTTTGAATTCATTATGGATGGTTTGCCAAAAGTCACCAAACTCGGGATTATTATGGAGATAATAAGTGAGTGGGAAAAAGGTTTTGCACATGCTCTGCATGCTATTATCGATCAGGGTACGGAAAAAAAGAGAATTTTGATACAGCGATTGGGCCTGCCCAAATAAATTACGCTCCTTTAGGACTTCGAGTGTGATTCCCAGCCCATAGTACCCTGCAATATTCTGTTTGAGTTGTGACCATGAGCTCACGAAGGGAATAGCGCGGAGATCATCAAAACTCAGGGCTGATTTTCCACCACGCTGGACCGGACGCGAGGCAATGTTTGTCAGCGAGTAATAATGAAGGGGACTGATCGTTTCTAAATAGCGAAGAAATTCTGGTCTTTCACGGAGCTGACGATAAGCATTTTGTGCTATTTTACTCATTTCATCGAGTAGTCTATGATCAGATTCGTCTAGCGGTGGTTTGTCTTCGCTGGTCATCAGATTAGTTATTCCAGCTGTCAATAATTGCTCCATGTTAAAGCGAGCGGACTCAATTGTGCCAAATTTGCTGGAGATAGTTTGTCCTTGAATTGTCAGTTGAATTTGTGAGCTGGCGATATCAGAACCCAATGAGGTATAAAAATTATGCGTTTTGCCTCCGCCGCGAGCGGGGGGACCGCCACGACCATCAAAGAACAAAATATTGATGCCATAGCCGCGTGATAATCTGGTAATATTTTCTTTGGCTTTGTAGATCTGCCAGTTCGCGGTCAGATATCCTCCGTCTTTTGTTCCATCAGAAAAACCCAACATAATGGTCTGTGAATTACTGCGATTTTTTAGATGTTCGCGGTAAGTTGGATTTTCATATAATTCTTGGATAATTGTTGCTGCATGAACCAAGTCATTGATTTTTTCAAATAGTGGTACAAAATCAATGGGAATTGGTTGGCTGGGAAATGCTGTCCAGCGCGCAATGAGATAGCTACGAATAATATCTAAGGATTCATGACATTCGGAAATAATATAGCGATGAGCTGCCATCTCTCCGTTTTGCTTTTGGATTTCTCTAATTGTTATGAACGTTTGTAGCGTATCATAGATGGTGTCAGATTTTTTGAGGTCAGAAGATAATTGGTCGATTTGGGTAGCTGGAATTTTATGTTTTTCCCTTAATAATTGCATGCAGTCTTGATTCAAGGAAAGCTGAGTAACTACATATTCAAAGGCTTTTTCAATTTCCTTGCTATCTTGTCGAATATCCAAGCTCGCGAAATGAGAGCCAAAGAGTGCTACCCTATCTATTAATTGATCTAATAAATCACGGAAAAGACCGTCATGTTGAATCGTTAGCTCTTCTCTTAGTTGCATCAAATCTGTAGTATACTTTTGTAGATCCCAAGAATCTCTTTGTTCTATACAGAGAAGCACATATTGCTCTATATCCAAAATTCTTTGATGAGCGTTGCGGAAGCTAATGCGTCTGCGTAATTTACGGAGATGTCTATAATAACAGTTGAGTAGGACTCGATGGAGACGAGAGGCAACTTTCTTGGTAATGTCTGTAGTTACAAAAGGATTGCCATCACGATCGCCACCAGGCCAAAATCCCAGATGAATCAGTGGCTTCTCATAATTCCAATGAAGGAAATCTATTTTCAACTGATCAATTATATCACCCACGCTATGATAGAAAATATTTTCCAAATACCAAATGAGATTGACTGCTTCGGTAAACGGTGTTGGCTGGGCACGTTGAAAAAAAGGAGTTCTTCCCAATTGGTTAAGGTAAGTTGAAATCAGGTTAAAGTCATTCTTTTGAATTGCCTCAGTAAGATCAGTGATCAGAGCCAAAATGGTGCTGGGATAAAATTGAGTTGGATGAGCGGTTAACACCACGCGGATCGAAAAATGATTCATGGTTTGCAAAAGTAATTTTTCGTTTCCCTTATCCTGAACTTGGGTTATCAAATTGATAATCGATCCGTCGCCATGAATATCATTAATATTATCAAAGGCTGCATCTTCTAATGCGTCAATGAGTACAATTTGTCGCTCAACGTATTGAATAACGAGAAAGAGAAACTTCCAATGTTCCTCTTCGCTCTCTTTGCTCTTATATTCTGCAAAAAACTGATCAATGATTACTTGCGGACTTTTATTTTTTCCCAACTCTTGCCTACAATATTCATGCAGAATTGGCAATAAGTTTGCTGTGTTTTTTACATCGGTTAACGGAATTGTAAGAAAAAGAGAATTATAAATCTGAAATTTTAAGCTTACCTTCTGTTCGTATTCATTTAGATTTTTCATTTTTTTCAAGGTAGCAAGACCAGTCGGTTGAGAATCTTCTTCAGATCGTCATTTGGTCTACTCCTTGCCAAAGCTATCCCTAGCTCGTATGTTAGCAATTGAAAAATCTTTCCCCCCGACAGGAATTGAACCTGTGCGCACGGTTTAGGAAACCATCGCTCTATCCACTGAGCTACGGGGGGGGGGCATCTTTTTGCTCTCGTCAAATTTCTTAGCGATTGTCAAATATTCTCTTTTTAATTGTTCTCTGACTTTTTCTTTTAATTCTGAGTGTGCTTTATCTTTGAATTGCGCGAACTTCAATGGCGATAAAATCTTGAGTACTGCTTTTTGTCCGCAGAATATCCGTTGCACTCGTCTTTCTTGTTTTGCTGGAATTATATTTTTTGTGCCATATATGATGACTGGTAATAGAGTCGCTCTACTTCGAAGTGCTAGAATAAAAGCTCCTGATTTAAATGGTAAGATTTCTTGGTGGGGAAGACTTCTTGTCCCTTCTGTAAAAATGAGAATCGAGTCATATTCTTTGAGAACTTGATGACTTCGTTTGAATAATGCTTGTGCTTTTTTTGTATCATTGTTCGTTACCGAAATATAGCCAGCTGATTTGAGAATCATTCCAACAAGAGGAATGCGAAAAAGACTCTCCTTTGCTAAGAAGCAAAAACGTATGGGAAGGTAGCCCGCTAGCAGAGGAATATCCATCCAACTTTCATGGTTGGCGACAATAATCAGGGGCTGATTTGAGATTTTTGCCAATTGATCAAGATTTATGGGGTGTACGTCAGTTTTTGTTAACTTGAGCAGAATCTTGCCCCATTGATGAACAACTTTCTGGCGACTCCGCAAATTGCCAAAAATCATATTTGGGAAAAAGATAAAAATAAACATGAGAAAGGTTATTAAAAAAATAATCAACCAAAGACTGATTGATTTAAGAAGTAAGAGAAACTTAGCCAGCATAAAGTGAATTCTGGTGAATAAAAATGGACTTGGGTTGTGAAGGGCAACTTGCCCGACAAATACCACAACCGACGCATTGTTCTTGAAATATTGGAGTAGAGATTTTACTCGATTGAATAGCATTGTCAATGGGACAAGCCTGAATACATTCATCACATGAGTTTGCTGTCTCTTGATTTAGACAATGATCTGCAACAAAGACGGGCACGCCAAAATTGGGAAATTTTTTTTGCACCTTAAGATTCTCTGAAGGCGTCTCTTTTGATTTTTGCAATAGTCTATTGGTTTTCCCCTTCATTTTATTATGTGAACTGGCTGCATCATTGATTGATAGCGGTAACAATGCTTTTTCTGGGCACGATTTGATACAGGGAGTATCTTCACATAAGTAGCAAGCTTGGTGATTGACATCCAAGATTGCGCCTAAGTCAGAATCAATTTCTATAGCCTGATAGGGGCACGCTGTCTTACATTCCCCGCATCGCGTACATAATCGTAAAAAGTTTTTCTGAGCACCGGGTGGATGGGCAAAGCTATTTTTTTTTCTGATTGTCGGTGGGGGAAGATTGATTGGCGCCAAGAAATTTGCCATTGCCGTCAGTTCCCGATCAACGCTTTTGCCAAAATCGGTGCGCCAGAATTTCCCTAGATTTTTCTTGCTGGTTTTAGGCAGGTAATCTTTGAAAAAATTCCGGCGTGAAATTTTCTTTGGTGGCATCGGTTCCGATTGTCGTGGCAAGTCGGTCTGTGACAAGTTGTTTTTATGTTTTTCATTAGTTGCACTCATCTATATGACATAAATACTGTCTTTAATCTAATGGGTAGAGATAACCTAGAATACATGAGCTTTAGCAAATTCTTTGGAAGAAAAAGATTCCTCGATCTTGTTCAAATAAAATAAGATTAATAAAGTAAAATGGAATTTATGCAAAAAACAAATTGCTGTTATTTGTGCGGTGAGACAAATCTACATTTTTTATATACTAAAGAATCAGAAAGGTCGGAATCTTTTCAAATTGTTCAATGTATGCACTGTAAAGTGGTTCAAGTGAATCCGCAGCCAGCCCCCGACCAACTCGAAAAATATTACGGAGCTCAGTATTTTAAGAAAAGAACCACACGAGGATATCGAAATTATTTTCATGCTGATACCGAAGAAGTCATTCGCAAAAGTTATCTGCAGAATCTAGCGGATCTCCATTTTAGATCTTATGAAGAGTCATTGATGCTCACTACAGGTAACCATCAATCAGTGATTGCGCCTAAAGCTTTGGATATTGGCTGTGCTTCAGGTATTTTTCTCGATCTCTTGAATCAACGGGGTTGGCAGGCAGAAGGGGTAGAAATCTCCACGGTGCCGGTAGCAATTGCCCGTCAAAAAAATTTAAATGTTCGATTAGGCGATTATTTGGCAATGGAATTTGCCGATGAACATTATGACTTGATTACCTTATGGGCGAGCATTGAACATTTGCATAAACCCAAAGAAACTCTGCAAAATATCTATCAGCATTTAAAAACAAATGGTCGACTGATTATCAGTACCTGTAGATATGGCCATTTAGCGCGAATCAAAGGGATTGATTGGCGATATATGAATGTTCCCGAGCATTTATTTTTCTTTGATCATAATAATCTAAAAAATATGTGTAGTGAAATCGGTTTTCAAAAAATTAAAACCTTTAGTTATGGTTCTGGATGGACGACTCCCCAAGAAAAGATGTCTTTTTTTCATCGGGTTGGCAAAAAAACCTGTGATACCTTCGTAAAAAAAATAAACCAAGGGGATATGATGGTTCATTACTATGAAAAACCAAGAAAAATCTAGATATCGGATCTATTGTGATGGCGCTTGTCGCGGGAACCCGGGAGATGCAGCCTATGGCTTCGTCATTTACGATGAAGACGGGATCATTATCGGTGAAGGAAAAAAAAAGATTGGTCATGCGACTAACAACATAGCAGAATATCAAGGATTAATCGGTGCACTCAATGAAGCAGTCAAACTAGATCTCAAGAACGTTGTTGTCCATATGGACTCGCAGTTGATTGTTCGGCAAATGCGAGGAGAATATAAAATCAAACAACCCAAATTGAAAGTCTTACAAAAAAAAGCGCGAAGTTTGTGTGAAAGACTTGAGGGCTGTTCATTTATCGATATTTCTCGAGAGCAGAATAAGGTTGCCGATAAATTGGCAAATATTGCTTTGGATTTTTAAAATTACTTTACTTTTTCTTGGGTCTAGAATAAGATTCCTTTTGTAATAGGATAAATAACGCTATGGTTTCAAAAGAGTTGATTGGTAAAAAAATTGGACAAGGGATTGATCATCAGATTCATAGCATCAAAGTGACGGAGTTTTGCCAAGCGATTGGCGAGAAAAACCCGATATATTTTGATGAGAAAATTGCCAGAGAAAATGGCTATGAAGGCATCCCGATTCCACCAACTTTTCAAACTTCCTTTTTATTTTGGGGATACCCTTTGCTGTATACTGATATGCGTGCAATCGGCATTGATGTAGATAGAATGCTCCATTTAAAAGAAGAGTATGAATATATTCATCCGCTTTATAGAGGAGATACGGCAAAGAGTTCGGTAACGATCGCCGATGTAAAAACGGGAAAATTGGAAATGGTCACCTTTGCTTGTGAGTATCATAATCAAAAGGACCAATTGTGTTTGACTTCGAGATTTGTGATTGTTATTCGTCCACCAGATTGATCAATGTGAGTATGGATTCTTTTTATATAGAAAATAAAAGAGATTTGGAAAATCTACAGCCCAAGCAGAGTTTGCTCACCATAAGTTTTGGTCCTATCAAACAAGCGGATATGGTGCGCTATGCTGGGGCATCCGGTGACTTCAATCCAATCCACAATGATTTACCGTTTGCCCAATCTGTCGGTTTGCAGGGAACTATCGTTTTTGGAATGTATACGATGGCATTGATGGCACGGACACTTAATAAATGTGTGGCGCAAAATAAAGTAAAGACTTTTAAGGCAAAATTTAAGGATATTGTTTATGTAAATGATATTATCGACTGTGAAGCTATTATAAAAAGAATCTTAGTGAATGAAGGAAAAATCTGTATTACCTTGAATGCAATGGTTGATGAGAAAGTAAAAGCATCGGCTGATGCGGATGTCTTCATATCTGATTAGCAGAAAGAGAGCAAAAAATTATCATTTGAACAATGGTCAGTTTCTCAACTAATCTTTACCAATAATTTTATCGATGGCCTCGTGCCAACCGGACATGAGTTGTTTACTTTTTTCTAGAGATATTTTTGGGGTAAAAGTTTCTAAATTTCGATTTTTAAAGTTTGAAAAATCTGTTATCATTTTCGTCTGTAACGCGACCAAAAAAGCAACGCCAAGCGCGGTGCTTTCAAGTTCCTGTGGCCGCTCTATTGAGATCTGATTAACGTCGGCTAAAAATTGCGCAAGCCAATTATTTGTAGCCATTCCACCATCAATCCGCAAGGCTGGTAGTTGAGGGCTATTCTCTTCCATTGCCATCGCATCAAGTAAATCAGCGGTTTGATAAGCGACCGACTCAAGACAAGCTCGGACAATTTGTTCGCGATTACAAGAGCGAGTAATTCCCAACAGAGCACCGCGAACGTGAGGCTGCCAATAGGGGGCACCCAAACCGGTAAAGGCAGGAATAAAATAGATGCCACCATTATCTAAGGTTTTTGCCGCGATTGCCTCAGTATCGGCGGCAGTTTTAATTATTTTGAGCTCATCTCGCAGCCATTGAATTGTAGTCCCGGCGTTGAAAATAGACCCTTCCAAAGCATAGCTAATTTTTCCATTAATTTTATAGCCAATAGTGGAAAGTAGTTTATGTTTACTCTGAATTATTTTGTTCCCAGTATTTACAAGAATAAAGCAGCCAGTCCCGTAGGTACTTTTTGCTTCGCCAAGGTAGAAACATTGTTGACCAATTGCAGCAGCTTGTTGATCGCCTGCAACGGCACAAATCGGTAAATTGTGGAATTCTTTTCCTGATCTACCAAAATCTGCACAATTTTCTTTTACCGTGGGCAAAAGACTTGCGGGGATTTGAAAAAACTCTAAAAGTTCTTCATCCCATTGTTGTTTATGAATATCAAAAAGGCAGGTGCGGCTGGCGTTAGTAAGATCAGTGACGTGTTCTTTCCCATTGGTCAGTTGCCAAATTAAAAAGCAATCAACGGTTCCAAAGGCAAGTCTGCCAGATTGAGCCATTTGTCTGGCATTCTTGCAATGATCCAAAATCCACGCAATTTTGGTGGCACTAAAGTAGGGATCCAAGAGCAAGCCTGTTTTTTTTATGCATTTGCTATCGGTTCTTTTTTTGAGCTCATTGCATTTTTCTGCAGTCCGACGATCTTGCCAAACTATTGCATTATAAATCGGTTTACCGGTTTTTCGATCCCATAAAATTGTAGTCTCCCGTTGATTGGTGATTCCCAAGCCAGTGATTGTCTTTGCTTGATTTTTTTCGAGAACTTGCTTGAGAACTTTTTGGGAAGAATGCCAGATTTGTGCTGGGTCATGCTCTACCCAGCCAGCCTGCGGAAAAATTTGCGGAAATTCCTGCTGTGCTACCTCAACGGCTGCAAATTGTTCATTGAACAAAATTGCACGGCTACTGGTAGTACCTTGATCTAATACCAGCGTATGTTTCATGAGTCAAAATCTAACCGATTCTAGTCTCTATTCCATTCATTACCGTCAATCATCATCACTTTTTAAAACCACTATAAAAGCTATTCTTTTTTTGATCATCGTCGCTATGAGTTTCTCATAAAGAATATTTTGGCCGTGTTAACTTTACAAGTTACTTTTTCTCAGTACGTTTGGTCGAGATTATCCTAGCAATGGGAGATCTGGCTTTCATATGTGAGAAACGTGATTATGAAGCCGAAATTTTTTTGATAGATTAAAAGTTTGTAGTCATATTTTATTGAGCGTACTCTCTTTGTCTCATGAAAGCACTGCAGCTTCTTTTAGAGCAGCGAAGAATCTGGTATTCATGAGCTATTCTACAGGTACATGAGAGATTTTTGTGCACGCGCAATATATTTGAATATTTATATATATAAGAAAAATCAATTTATGGTACTCACTTCTCATCGACGAATTTCACGGAAATAATGTCTGATCACCATTACGCTCTCCCGATTGAATACGATGGGACCAACTACGCTGGCTTTCAAAGACAGACCAAAGAGCGTAGTATTCAGGGAGAATTGGAGCGTGCACTGAGTATTCTCATAAGAGACAAAGTGAGCATCCTCTTTGGTGGGCGAACAGACACGGGTGTCCATGCAAACGGGCAGGTGATATCCTTTAAGGCCGACCATGTGATTAGCAATCAAGAAAAATTCTTAACTTCTTTTAATGCCATTCTCCCTTTCGATATCAATGCACTGGAATTAGCGAAAGTTCCCTTACAATTTCATCCACAGTTTTCCTGCTATGCTCGTGAGTATCTCTATTTTATTTGGAATAATGAGACTCCTTCAATTTTTTGGCGTAATTACTCGGTTTGGATAAAAAAAGATTTGAATATTAATCTAATCAAAGAGAATCTTAGCCTAATTCAGGGCGAACATGATTTCTCCTCCTTTGTTAAAATGAAGTCGTTGCCAGAGAATCCTATTAGAAAAATTTATAAAGCTGATTTGATAAAGAAGGGAAATTTGATTATTTTTAGAATTTGTGGAAATGGTTTTTTTCACCATATGATCAGGAATATAATCGGAACAATTATTGAAATCGAAAAGAATCAGAGCGCAAAAATAAAGACACCCACAATTGATGATATCCTGAGAAAGCGTGATCGAAGAAAGGCAGGAGCAATGTCACCAGCAAAAGGTCTATTCTTACATAGGCTTTACTATCCCCACAAATATGGTTTGACGTTTTCGAAGAAAAAATCTTTTTCGATTATCGATCAGTTATCAATTGATTTTTTGTAATGATGCGAAGAAAAAAATTTGGAATTGTATTTTTTCTCTATTTGTGTGTTTTTCCTGTCGTGAGTATACAAGGGCAAGAAAGCCTTAGTTTTCTTAGAAATACCACTGGTTTTTGGCTAGGATCTCTAACACCTATCCCGGGCACTTCTCTTAGTTCTCGGTTGAATACTAACCTAGGGCTTGGTTTGATGTATCGGAGACAATTGCTCCCTACTTCGTATTTAGAATTAACATTTTCTTGGGCTTATCTGGATTCTAACGAAGAATCTACAGCGAGAATCATACCTTTTACGATTGCATATGCCCATCAATTTGTGATTCGTAATCGATTGAGCTTTTTTATAAAAACGGGGATTGGTAGTACCTTTTTGGACATTTCACCTCTCCGGAGATCAGGCTCTCTTCCGACCCTTTTTCTTGGTATTGAATTGGCGGTAAGGGCAACCCCGACGGTGAACGTAGGTGTCCGCTTTGATTATCTATACTTATACGAGAGCAATCTGTCCGCACCTATAGAGACGATAAACCCGATACCTTTTCCACCTGGAACAGATCCGCGATTTGTTGGCGGAC
The DNA here is from genome assembly GCA_965207725.1 of Leptonemataceae bacterium. GTDB lineage: Bacteria > Spirochaetota > Leptospiria > Leptospirales > Leptonemataceae. The sequence goes on from OZ242290.1 coordinate 394,771, forward strand.
AACAGTTTATAAGAAGAGATAGCCATTTTGGAGCGATTAATTTATATTTTACTTTTAATCATTGAGTGTACTTATGCGGAGATATGTTATTTTTTTATCGTTCATGGTTTTAAGCCAGTGTGGAGGTAATACTCTCTTGCTGTCATACTTAACTAATACCCGAACTGTTGTAATAGTAAAGGGGAGCTATTCTTCAGATTCCCCGCTGGAATTTTCAGAGATCAATGGTAACCGAATTCGCTTGGATAATGAAGGCAATGAGTTAGCTGGAATTTGTGATCCGGTTGGTTCTGTTTTATCTATTAATGTCAGTTGTCTTGACTCTCCGAATAACACAAATGTCTATGCTTATGACCAATTGCCTATCTATTTGGATCTTGCAGGCATGAGGCTCTCTGCTTCTGATCAGAATTTGGAGGCGATCGGTTCAGTAGATGAGAGCAATCGATTTTGGAATGTTCTCTCTAGTGAGAGAGAAACATATTGCAATAGACCCGAGAATTTGAATGAACAGAACGCATGCGTTCAACAGGATGGCCGCCAAAAGTTTCTTGACTTTTTTAATGGACAAGGAGTTGACTACCCTCACCGGATAATTGCAAATACGAGCTATCTACAAGCTGGTTTGTTTTTTCGCCGGATTGTCTTTGGTTTTTCGCGGACCGTTCGGACAACATTCAATACAGACGCCAATGGGCAACGAGTTGGCAATGAAATGATTACATCAGTCGGAGATACTAATGCCAATTTTGATGGGGTTACAGTAGCGGGAAGAGATATTGTTTCATTGGCTGGATTTATCCCAGGATCTGGTGCACCAACACCCAATACACAATTATCCTTACTTTTCCCCATGCTTTTTCGTGCAGGATCTGAGCGACAAATGATATTAGATAATACCTACCAACCAGCAGTTATAGAAATACGTATAGGATTGAAGGAAATTTTAAGCTACCATCGCTATCGCTTACATAATATAACCGATTTCGTCGAATGTGATGCTGATACTGCTGGGGAAACTTGGATGCCTAATACCGAAATCAATTCCACTTATGAATATGTGATTGCTCCGATAGACTGGCGAATTAAGCATAATAACAATTGCCTAGAAAATGAATGGGGGTTGCGAATGGGTGGAAATCTGCTTATGCGAGCACGTATTTATTATCCGCACAGGACCTCCAACATTATCATAGCAAACAGCAATAATAGTTTCTTAACACGTACCTATGCTCTTTTCCTTGCTGACGATCCCAATGTCGACAGGGGTGCAGATGCGAGCGGTATGCCCGTGACCTTTACTCCAGCAGATCCTACTCATATGGATAGTGCGAATCGAACGATGGTCGATGCAAATCTTCTACCACAAACCCTCCCCCTTGCTGCTACACCAGCTCGATTGGGAAGTCTAAACGATAAACGCAATCAATTGCGCTATATTATGCCCGGAAGCTATTTTCTTCAATGCCGAGAAGATATGAATAATGATGGCTATCCAGAAAGAATTGTAGGAGAAATGCCTGTCACTGTGCCGATTAAGTCGACCGGCAATGAGTCTATTCTGAGCGAAGTAAACGTTAATTGGGATTGTTAAAAAATCGTTTTATGCAACGAGAATTCCAAAGATTCTATCATGAGGTCAGGTAAAATTCTTGCTTTTGCTAATCAAAAGGGAGGGGTTGGGAAAACGACTTCGACTATTAATTTAGGCGGATACTTAGCAACTGAAAAAAAGAAAACGCTCCTTATCGATATTGACCCGCAGGGAAATTGTGGATCTGGGTTGGGAGTCGAGGTCCACGATTTGGAAAAAAGTATCTACGATGTATTTCTTGAGGAACGATCGCTCAGCGAAATTATTCTCCAGACTCCATACGACAACCTCTACATTGCACCTTCAAATATTAGTATGTCAGGGCTAGAACTGGATTTATTACAAAAAGAGAATAGAGAAGTGATTCTTCTTCATGCTATTAATAGCATACGAGATCATTTCGATTATATTTTGATCGATTCGCCTCCTAGCTTGGGAATCCTAACGCTCAATTCGTTATGTGCAGCCAGTGGTGTCATCATTACCTTGCAAACCGAGTACTTTGCACTTGAAGGATTATCTCAGTTATTGAAAGTTATTAACGTGATTCAACGGTCATTGAATCCCAACTTGGAACTAGAAGGAGTTTTGCTTACCATGTTTGACAGTCGTACATCTTTGGCCCATCAAGTAGTGGCAGATGTGCGAGAACATTTTCCAGATCGCGTTTTCAAGACAATTATTCCACGAAATACCAAATTATCGGAGGCGCCATCTTTTGGAAAATTTATTGGTGATTATGCAGCGGATTCACAAGGTTCCAAAGCTTATCAAAGTCTAGCAAAGGAGATTATTGACAATGAGTAAATCAAAGGTTTTGGGAAGAGGGCTTTCTAACCTGATCCCAGATTTTAAGCATGAAAGTGAGGGAGGAGCTTCGAATTTTCGTGATCTGCGGATAATAGATATCCAAAGGAATCCAGACCAACCAAGAAAATTTTTTTCAATTGCAGAAATCGAAGAATTAGCGGAGACAATCGTAGATGTCGGTGTAATTGAGCCCATTATTGTACGAGAAATAAGGAAAAACGAACAAACAAGCTATCAGATTATTTCTGGTGAGCGCAGGTATCGAGCGGCAAAAATTGCTGGCTATAAGAAAATTCCAGCTATAATTAAGCAAGTGAATGAAATTCGGGCTTTAGAATTGGGGATTATTGAAAATATTCAACGAGAAGATTTGAATCCGATTGAGGAGGCGTCTGCTTATCAAGATTGGATAAAAAAGACTGGCTATAAACCAAGTGTGCTGGCGAAGAAAATCGGTAAAAATCGAAGTACGGTCACAAATCTCCTGCGTATTTTGAAACTTCCACAGGAAATTCTCGATTTAATAGCAGAAAAGAAATTAACCGCTGGGCAGGCACGACCTTTGCTCTCGATTGCTCATGTAGAAACTCAAAAACTTCTGGGAAGAAAAGCTGTTCAAGAAAATTGGAATGCAAGAAAAGTCGAAGCTAAAGTTTCAGCCATTGTCTCCGCTAAGAGCAAGACGAAATCCGCCCAGAAGGTAGACTTGGATATTAGAGACATGGAAACTCAATTGATCAAAATTTTGCAAACCAAGGTGAGCATTCACAGCAAAAAAAATGGTCGTGGTTCTATTCAAATTGGCTATTCTAGTTTAGAAGAATTTGAGCGACTTGTCAAAATGTTAAGAAAATTAAAAATTTAGAAAAAATGAGCACAAAACTTGTAAAGACAAAACAAGGGATTGAGAGCTATCATGGGGATTTATTCAAGCACCTCAAACACCAATGGCAACTTAAGTCCATCGATAAATTAAAGGAAAAATTAGATCAACTGAATCAGGAAATGTCTCAGCCAAATTTTTGGAATAACCCAAGAATAGCCCGCAAAACAGGGCAGGAGAAAAGTGATATAGAAAAAATAATAGAGCCTTGGGAAAAATTACAGATAAAATTAGAAGAATTTCCAATTTTGATGGATATTTCTTGGGAAACAATGACAGAAGAAGAAGCTTTGAGCTCCTTGGAAAAGGATATTCTGCAATTAGATCAAGAATTTGAAGATTTGCTGATGATATCTGCATTGACGAACCCTGACGATTGGCGCAATGCAATCTTAACGATTACACCGGGAGCTGGAGGAACCGAAAGCCAGGATTGGGCAGAAATGTTGTTACGTATGTATCAGCGGTGGTGTGAGAAAAAAAAGTTTCCCGTGAAACTACTGGATTTTCAAGTTGGTGAAGAAGCTGGCATCAAGAGCGCCTGCCTTTTGATCCAGAGTAAGAATGCGTATGGTTTGCTCAAATCAGAAAATGGCATTCATCGTTTGGTACGAATTTCCCCGTTTGATGCGAATAAAAAAAGACACACATCATTTGCTGCAGTGCATGTAAGCCCAGAGATTGACGATGACGTCGAAATTGAGATTGATGACAAAGACTTGAGAGTCGATACTTATCGCGCTTCGGGCGCGGGTGGCCAACACGTCAATAAGACAGATTCTGCAATTCGCATCACGCATTTGCCCTCCAAGATTGTCATTCAATGTCAAAGTGAGCGTTCTCAATATAGCAATAGAAAACAAGCCATGAAGATGCTCCGCGCTCGATTATACGAGTTTGAAAAACAAAAAATCCAAGAAAGTAAGGATATGAGAGCGGGTGAGAAATTAGAGGTTGCTTGGGGCAACCAGATTCGCTCATATGTTTTACATCCGTATAAAATGATTAAAGACTTGCGTACTAACTATGAGACTTCTAATACAGAAGAAGTATTAAACGGGAATATTGATGCCTTGATTAACTCGTATTTACAAGGATTGAAAAGCTCACAATACGTTGAAGCAAATGAATAAGCTTGGCTGGTAGCACAGATGTCAAGCAAATCATCCTGACTAATCTTATTCAAGGTTTATTGAGAGCTCGTTCCTGAGGATTCTTTATAAGATTAATCAATTCTCTGGTTTGAATCCACTAGTTCTATTGTTCAGATGCGATTGTATTTTGCTGAGAAATTTTCTAAATACTGGAGCTGCGAGGCTACCACCGGTTGCATTTTCATCGGCTGGTTCATCAAAGAGAATCAGGACTCCGTATTTAGGATTATTCCGTGGATAAAACCCAAGAAATGTGACAACGTATTTGTTGAGATATCCTTTGGCATTTGATTTTTCTCCAGTGCCAGTCTTACCAATAACATCGAGCTGAGGCAGATAAGCTGCTCTGCCAGTGCCTTCGGTTACGACTTTTCGCATCATATTCCGGATCATTGTAACAACGTTTTCAGAAAATAGGCTATCTCTCTTCTCTGCTCGATATTCTTGAATTGTTTCAGTTTTACTCGCGTTGAGTATTCGCTTGAGAATAAAGGGTTGGATATTTTTTTTTGTTTGTATTACCGCAGATCCAATAGTAATCAACTGGAGTGGCGTCATAGTAAAACTCTGCCCGATCGGCATATAGTACATCGATGATGGCACAAACTCATTGGGACTGGGAAAGTAACCAGATAGTTCTCCTGAGCCTAATGGAAAAATATTAGTTGGATTGCCAACTCCAAGTTTTTTTAGATACTTGTATAATATTTCAGGTTTGACTTTTTGCATTGCCTTAACCATGCCAACATTACACGAATATTGAAGAATTTCTGATAGATTCACTTTACCATGGGCAATGATTTTATTATTTTGGCGGCAGCGAATAGCGGCATTGCCAAAATGAATAATACCGTCGCAATTAAATTTCTTATTTACTGACACCGCATTTTCTGCTAGTAAAATAGCGGCCATTAAAATTTTTACAGTGGAGCCCGGCTCAAAGCTGAGACGCATACTCCAATTACCTCTCTCAAAAGATGTATATTTATAATGTTCGTTGGGATCAAAGTTAGGAAAGTTGGAGAGTGCTAAGATTTCCCCACTATCGAGATTTAACATAATTCCCACCGCACGCTTACTCTGAGACGTATTGAAGGTTTTCCCCAATTCTTCATCTAATTGACGTTGTAAATAGGAATCAATGGTTAGCTGAATAACATCTCCTTGCACATCGTTGGTGGAGTGATTAAGAATTTCATTGTAATCTCTCTCCAGTCCCTCAAGTCCAATGTCTTGATCTCGGCCAACGAAGCCTAATAAATTGCTAGCTAGAGAGTAGCCCGGATAAACTCGTTTGAACTCGTATTCTCGATAGACTCCGGGTAATTGCTTTTCTAATAATAGATTTGCTGTCAAATTATCGATTTGTCGTTTCAGATAAAAATAATCATAATTTTGCTTTTGGTAAATCTGATGGAGAATCTTAGTAGGTTTTTCATTTAAATAGAAGCTGAGAATATCTGCCAATTGTTCATCATCGTAGATTTCTTTGGGTGCGATGGCGATAGTGCTACTTTCTTTGGTATAAGCTAGAGTAATACCATTGGTATCTTCGATTCTTCCGCGCACAATTTGCGGCTTCTGTTCTTTTCTGCTATTCGTCGTAGTAAACCATGCGATGCGTAGGGCGATAAGAATCAGAATGAAGGAAAAAAAGATGAAAACCTTTTGCAATCTTTTCTTAGAGGAATCCATTGTTTTACGAGGAAAGGTCAGTATACTACTATCCTTATAAAGAAAATCGCAAACCAGACAATTTTATTCAAGAAAAAAAGAAATTCTTTGAAAGTCTTTCTGCGATAAAATTCCCTCCTATTTGAATAGCGAAGAGGTCTTTTCACGAGAAAACTTGTTTTTTTGAAATTGGTATTGGGCAAACTAAAAAAAACAGTGGCTCGATAAAACCCATGATTATTTGGAGAGAATAGCTGTAAAAAAAACACTACGACTACTATTAAAAAAGACTTTACAAATATTGCTATTAGCTGCATTTTAACCTTAAACACAATTGGAGTTAAGCCTCGTGGCTGAAAACGGACGACTCAAAACTAAATTAGAAAAATTTGAAATACCAGAGCTTATCAGATTAGCGAATCTTTGGGGTGCAAAACCCATCAGAAAAAGAACTGTTCTGATCGAGTCACTTCTTCAAGTGATGCAGGATATATTCTATATTCGAACCATTTTAGAAAAACTGAGCATCACCCAAACCAAGCTACTCACGACCATCATTGAGAAATATCCAGAGGTTATGACCCTCGGAGAATTATCAAAAGCAATCTCTCTGCCAGCAAAGAATACCGAAATGGAACTCAATGTCCTTCAAAAATATTCACTTATTTATCAGCGTAAAAATCGAGAGAGATTAACCAATAACTTAGATAAGTGTTATGCGTATAGAGAAATAGCAGAATATATTGCACTCCCTCAAAAAAGTCAAATCAATCCATTTGAGCTAACTCTCGCAAAAAAATTCAATGAGAATATGATTCCGACTGAATGGGAAAATTTGACTAAGACAAAAACCTCTAATAAAAAACGAGAGATCACCAATGAAAAAATAGATCTTGTTTTTTCAAAAGCTAAGAATCTAGAAAGACTCCTGATTTTTGAATGCATCAAACAAGGAGGAATTATGGAAATGAACAATGTGCGACATTTTTTTCAGATTCGCAATGCGGTTTGGGAAAAACATATAAAGCATTTACTTGATTTGGGTATTATCCTAGATGTTCATTTCGTCACAGATAAATTTATTCGCCTTATTATTTTACCCCAAGAAATATTTGCTTATTTTCAAGAGAACCCGCTCAGTTTATTTGATAAACAAAAAAAGAGTGCTCGTACCAAAAAACGCATTGTTTGTAATGATCTGGATTTTTTCTTAAATATAAAAAAACTACTACTTTATATTAGTAAGCGCGAATTAGGTTTAGCAAAATCAGGAAAAATAAAACAAATAGATTTTCGAGAAACGGAGAAGACTCTGTTGGTGAACAACATCAACTTATTTGTAGAAAAAAGTCAAATACATCCAATTGAATTGTTGCTACCAATTCTTCATTTAATGCAATTGATTCGCATCAAGGGAGAGCAAATTGTTTTAAAGCAAGAAATTGATAAAGTTATGTCAGCATCTCCTCTGGAATTCATGGAGAAAGTTTGCGATACATTGAGGAAAAAAAGATTTAGCTTTCATAAGGTCGAACAGATTTTCAAGCCACAATATGTAGTTTATCCTCATTGGCAGACCCTCGTACGTTGCGTGGACTCCATAACCAAACAAAAGGAAATTGCTTGGTTTATTTTGTTGTCTCATTTGATTAGAGAGAGTTTGATGGCCGAGCAAATATTCGATTTTAAAATTTTGCAAGAGAAGTATGATGAGTTAAAAAAGGAAATCAGCGGAGCTTTATTCTATCTTCAACTTTTTGGTTTTATTAATGTGCAATTTCCTGACAGAATGCTGAGTATTTCTGAACTTGGCGAATATGTCTTTTATAATAAACCCTTGTCTGATAGAATTGACACAGGTGGGATTATTTTGAATTCGGACATGAGCTTGATTGCAATTCCTGAGAAGCTTTCACTTCATGCTCTTACCAGCCTGAAAGGTTTTGCAAAGATAGAGAATTATGAAAATGTTTATACATTCAGTCTCAGCAAAGAATATTTTCAAGAGGGACTTCTCTTAAAAGAATCCAAAGAGAAATTTATTGGATATTTGTCCGCAGGTTCCAAACAAAAAATGAGCAATAGTTTATTATTTCAATTAGATGACTGGTCAACGATTCTTCCTATCATTCAGATCACCGATGATTGCGTTTTAGTACAAACTGAGAAAAAAGAGCATATGAAACTACTTCTCGGAAATATTCAAACCAAAAAAATACTCATGCAGAAGCTCAGCGATAATTCAATCATCATTGATTCAGGAAAAATCAGCGAATTGATTCAACACTGTGAAAAATTAAATCTGATTGTAAAGTTGACCAAGTAGTTGAAGAAATTCATATTCATTTTCTGGATTTTTAATTTCTTCTGTGGTAGTGAGGAATATTATAAGAATCATGGTCCTTTTAGTTTACAAAGAGCAAAGAAGGCGACAGCTTTTTATATGGCAATACCAGAAATCATCTATCCCAATCATTTTTCCCCATATATGGTTTCACGTGAAACAGATGAGGAATATGTGGAAGATGAAAATCTATTCTTTTTAGTGAAGAAAAGCAACGATGATGTTGGTACAATCTATCGCTACTATCAGCGAGTTCTAGCCCGTAACGATTGGCGTATTTTACAGAAAGAAAAAACAAAAAATAAGTTTTTTTTACAGGGGTATCAATACAATAGGGTCCTCACTGTAATTGCTGAGCAAAAAAAGGCGGCAATAATTAAGATTTATTTGCAGCCCAAAATAGATTTCTAAGTATATGTCTCGAAAATCCGTCGAAGCTTTTCTGAATAAAAAGAACCTCGCGACTCTTTTTTTTCTCATTATTTCGGTTTATGTTACTTGGTTGCTATTCACAATTTTTCAACCATATTTTTGGTCCTTTTTTATAGCATTGTTATTTTACATTAGCGCGAAAAGAGGATATAATTGGTTATCCGATTTTTTCTATAAAAAAGGGAAGATAAGAGAAAGTATTGCTCAAACTTTTGCTGCTTTCATTGCTATTTTCTTGATTCTTGGATTTATGATTATTCCCGCGGTTTTCTTGCTGCGTAAAATTAGTGCAGAGTTTGTCAGGATAATCACTTTCGTTGAACTATCACTGAGAGATTTTACTCTAGAGAAGCTGTATAAAACATTTCCCTTCCTGTCGCCCAATTATTTTCAGGACAATGAAATATTTGCCATACTACAGAAGTATATCTTGCAAATATTTGAAAGATATTCTGACGTAAATCAAAATGGGAATATTTCTGAATATCTATCTCAGTTGTTAAAATATTTACAGGGGGGATTACAAACTACCTTTGGTATTACGAGCAATCTTTTGCTCGCACTACTCATCACTTTTTTTATACTCTTGGAAGAAAAAAAAATATTCAAAATTTTGCTGAAAAATCTTCCCTTCCAAAAGAATACTCTCAAAAGATTTTTTGATACCTCTTATCATTTAGTTTTAACACTTATTAAAGGGAATCTCCTGATTGCCCTTTTGCTAGGGATTTATATTAGCATTGGCTTGTTCTTATTTGGTATCCAGGGTTTCATTTTTTATGGATTCTTAGCCGGCTTAGCTACTTTGATTCCTGTCGTCGGAAGCTCTCTCGTCTGGCTGCCAATAGGAGTTTATCTGTTGGTCATCGGAAAGTCGTATCTAATCGGTATTGCTCTGATGATTTATGGACTTATTGGTTTTGTTTTTATCGAGGTAATTCTCAAACCCACTGTTTTACAGACTAAACTGAACATTCACCCTTTGCTCATATTTTTTTCTTTGTTGGGTGGGATTATTGAATTTGGTGCAATAGGAGTTATTATAGGGCCATTGGTGCTTTCTCTATTCGTGATTCTCTGGAAAAATAATCCGATTATTCGTTAAGCTGTGATTGTTGAATCAATCATCGATTTTGAAGCACTTTCGGTAACCGCTGTCAATAATCAAATACGACGGAATTTGCTCAATGATCAGAATTTAAACGATATCTGGCTTGTTGGCGAGTCAATCAATGTAACATATCATAGAAGTGGTCATATTTATTTTTCACTGCAGGACAGCGATTCCATTATTGCTTGTACATTTTTTAGTAACGCCAATCGTCATTTTCAACAGATTAAAATTCAAAACGGTGAGAAATATTTTGTGTATGGTAGTATCAGCACGTACATCAAGCGTGGTAATTATCAGTTCAATGTCCAACGTATTCTTCCAGCTGGCAAAGGGACTCTCCAAGCTCAAATTGAACAGTTAAAGCAAAAATTGTTCAAAGAGGGATTATTTGATAGCAAACATAAGCAGGATTTACCCTTTCTTCCCAAGAAGATTGGTATTGTAACAGCTCCTACTGGAGCAGCTTTACAGGATATTCTCAGCACCATTTATAATCGAACTCAATATGTAAATATATTGATAGCTGGATGTTTGGTACAGGGTGATGGCGCAGCATCGAGCATTGTTGAAGCCATCCAGATTCTTAACGAAAAGCAATATCAAATTGACGTAATTCTTATCAGTCGTGGTGGTGGCAGTGCAGAGGATTTGGCAGCATATAACGATGAACGTGTTGTTCGTACAATTTTTCAGTCGCGTGTGCCAACGCTTGCTGCAATTGGTCATGAAATTGACTATTCATTGAGCGATCTTGCAGCCGATGCGACTGCAAAAACGCCCACTGAAGGTGCGATCAATATCATCGCGGATTATGGCACTTTAATAAACCAAATCAATGATTATTGCTTGAAATTAACCCATGCAATTTTTCGGCAGCAAAAAATATGGCAGGACAAATTTTTAAACAATTCTAAAAATTTTGGTCGCAGCCATCGTTTGTTGCAAGAGTTGTTACAAAATAGCAAACAACAAGTCGATGATATGAGTAAGGAACAAAAAGAGTTGCTTCTCAGAAATTTGGAAGATCATTACTTGGCAGTGCATAAACTGCAGTCTTTCCGCACCGACATTCAAAAGAAAATCAAAAATTGCTGGCATGAATATGAGATTCTTGCAGAACGATTAAAAAAATTGAGTCCTCGTGATATTATGAAGCGGGGTTATTCCATCGTCCGCGACAAAAATGGTGATATCATTAAGAGTTTTCGTCAAGTCACGGAAGAAAAACAAGACATTGAAGTCTTGCTCTACCAAGGTAAACTAACCGCCCAAGTGCTCAAGAAATCTCCAGCCGAATCTTCGAGAGATCTGTAATAGCACTGCCAGCCTTTTTTGATGTTCTTGCTATTTGTCTGTGCGTAGCCGCCTCATTCGGTATACTTATTTGAGAGAATTTTGGGATACATTTGGCAAATTGTCAGCAAAAAATAAAATGCTTGCACATTAAATGAGCAAGGCGATACAAGGAAACGAGGGCCCTTAGCTCAGTCGGTTAGAGCAGAAGACTCATAATCTTTTGGTCCTAGGTTCAAGTCCTAGAGGGCCCAGAGTCGTGCGGATATTTTTTGCAGACTATCGAGTGATGTTGCTTGATTTGCTGGTAAGAATTTTTGGCTATTAATAAAGAGCACCGTATATTTTTTTACTGATCAAGCAAACCTTTTTTTTGACAGATGTCTCCTGAAAATAAGCAAGCAAAAGGCACTACGTTGGTTGTTTTTCTTATGTTTTGCTTGAGTGGTTTTTTAGATTTTTTTCAGTATCTTTAATTCTTTCTCGGGAAAGTTTTACGTATTTATGGTTTATATCACAACCTAAGAACTGCCTTCCGGTTTTCAATGCTGCTATTGCTGTTGTCCCGCTACCAAGAAAAGGATCGATAACTAGGTCATCTTTGTTACTGTGTTTTTCAATTAATTCTATAAAGAGATGTAAAGGTTTTTGGGTCGGATGAGTCCTTCGACCATTGTGTCTTGGGATTGGGTGGCTATAAATACCATTATCATAGCTGCTCTTAAAAGTCGGTTTCCCGCTCTTTACTCCAACAACTGCTATTTCTCTTGAATTGGATAAATAGGTGGATTTCATATTGAGAGGTACTGGATTGGTTTTTTGCCAAATTAAGATTCTTAGCATCTTGAATCCCGTACTTGCCATCGCCATTGACAATGGAGTAATTTTCCAGAGATCGTACCAAACAATCGCAGTACCGCTTTTCTTGAGACACTGATACATTCTACTCGCTAACACCTCTAAATCAATGGATACTTTGTCCCATCTACCAAAGTCCATTGAAACGGCAAATCTGGCTACACCACTCTTAACATTCTTGAATCCGGTGTCTTTACTAATCGCATAGGGAGGATCGGTCAAAATTAAATCCACCGAGTCTTTCTTAAGCGATTCCAAAAATTTTGCGTAATCCATTCTGTTTACACACATAATCCGTGATCCCTTTCCTGTACTTTAACTTATTTTTTCCGCTTTAATGCATACAATTATTTAATATTGACTTTCATGATCTTCGGCACTGCTCATGTGAACCACCGTTCAGCTATTCAAATGATTTGAATGTATACTCACTTAGTTCAGCATCAGTAGAGGCTTAACAGCAGATTACTGAGGGTAATTAGGGGTGACCCTCTCAATATCCGCTCCCAATTTTTGCAACCTATTCTCAATTTTTGAAAAACCTCGATCAATCTGGCCAATATTATGGATAATTGACTCACCTTGTGCACAGAGCGCGGCAATGAGTAAAGCCATTCCAGCACGGATATCGGGACTGGTAAGTAGAGTTCCTCGTAGGCAGGAAGACCCCAGAATTACAGCTCGATGCGGATCACAAAGAATAATTCTTGCTCCCATGCCGATCAGAGTGTCTAAGAAAAAAAGTCGTGATTCAAACATTTTTTCATGAATCAAGATGGATCCCTGACATTGAGTTGCGGTTACTACTGCGACAGAAGTCATATCTGCTGGAAAACCAGGCCATGGTGAAGAGTCAATTCGTGGTACTACGTCCCCAAAGTCGTTTTGAATTTCAAGTGACTGTGGTTCACGGACAAGAATGGTATTATCATTATTCTCCACAGCAATCCCCAATCGATGAAATCCGTTGCAGATTGGGCGTAAATCTTTGTGACAGACCTGACGAATGGCAAGCTCACCACCGCAAAGAGCAGCCAAGGAAATAAAACTACCTATTTCCAAATAATCTGGAGAGATCTTAAACTTCACTCCGCGTAAATTTTCAACTCCCTCAATGTACAAGACATTTGAGCCAATACCTGTTATATTGGCACCCATAGCATTGAGCATCATGCAAAGCTTTTGTACATGAGGTTCGCATGCCGCATTTTGAATAACGGTCTTTCCCTGAGCAAAACAAGCGAGAGCAACGGTATTCTCTGTTGCTGTTACCGAACATTCATCTAATAAGATATCCGCGCCAACCAGCTCGGTGCAGGATAATTCTATTCCTTCTTTGATGAGAGTCACTGAGACTCCCAATGCACTCAACGCTAATATATGGCTGTCCAATCTCCGCCGACCAATCCGGTCTCCTCCGGGAAATGGAAGAAGGACTTTCTTAAAACGTACTAACATTGGTGCGGCCAGACAGATTGATCCGCGCAATTTGCCGCAAAGATCAATTGGTAGTTTTTGATTCGTTATTTGGCGAGGATCAATGCGGATGGTCATTGATAAACTTTCTTGTTCTTTCGCGCATTCAACACCCAATTCTTGGAGAATTGAGCACATCGTGTGGATATCGTGAATGTCTGGTACGTTTTCTAAAGTGACGATATCTTCAGCCAACAAAGCAATAGCGATCAAGGGTAAGGCTTCATTTTTGTTTCCAGAAATTTCTATTTCACCAGAGATTTTCTTTTTGCCGACGATACGAAAATACTGATTTGCATTGGCTTTCACTATTGTTATCTCCTCATTATTAACTAAAACAAGGATCTGATTGTATTATGGCAACACGATTATCCATCTCTTTGAGTTTTCTGATAAATCTAAATAATAATGAATCTTGTTGAGGGCAACTACAGATAGTTAATAATTTTTCAATATGAAGCGTGTTGTTTTTCTCTTAACAAGTTACAAAAAATTCTCCATATTCTCCGAAGAGAATATTTATAGATAGAATCTAGTGTAAGTGCCAAAGGTATAAGAATAAGTTTTCACAACAATTGCAGCTAAAAAAATGCCCATTTTAAGTTTTTTTTATAGATTTTGACCTTTGTCAAAAAAACCTTGACAGGCTTAAAAGGTTTTTTAGTATATTGACTAATAGTTGAAAATGATCGTTGTAGAAAATCTTAGTAAATACTATGGAGCTACTAAAGCTCTCAAGAATATTTATTTGGAGGTAACGAAAGGAGAAGTCTTTGGTCTGCTCGGTTTAAACGGCGCTGGCAAGAGTACGTGTCTTCGAGTTCTGAGTGGCTTTCTTATTCCCACTACTGGGCAATGCTTCATCGATAAAAAAGAAATTTATCAGGATGCAATTAAAGCTCGAGAGAAAATCGGCTATTTACCAGAAAATCCTCCTCTTTATCCGGAGCTGAGAGTTATTGACTATTTGATATTTGTTTCCCGAATGAAAGGGATTACCAGAAAATCGCTGATGCGGGGAGTAAATCATGCAATCAATATTACCAATATTGGTGAAGTGAAAAATGCTTATATCAGAGACCTATCGTTAGGATTTAGAAAACGAGTTGGCATTGCACAAACTTTGTTGGGAAAACCGAAAGTCATTATCCTTGATGAGCCAGTTTCTGGTTTGGATCCTTTACAAATCGTTGAAATGCGTAAGTTGATTCGTAAACTTGCGGGTAGATTTACGATTATTCTTTCTAGTCATATTTTAACAGAAGTGAGTAAAACATGCGATCGTGTTCAATTGATTCATGAGGGAGAAATGGTAGGAGAGTTGAGTGGGATAAGCTTGAAAAGAAATTTAGAGAGGGCATTTATGCAGGCAACGAAAAAGCTTACACAGAAATCTGCTAAAAGACGGGTGAGATAAATTTATGACAATTACGAAAAAGTTTTTCTACTATCTGCACCCATTTTATCGAGAATACAAGAAAATTTTCTATATTTTCTTTAAAGAATTACTCTCATTTGTGGGGAGCAATTTCCCCGCGATTAGTTTGGGAATTGTCGCTATGATCTGTGGCTTGGTGAGTCTTGTGCCTTATCAATCCAGTGCAACCCTAGAAGAAATAACCAAATTTCTCTTTCATATGTTCTATCTTATTATGCTTGGTTCGTCGCTCTTTTTATCCATGTCGTCTTTTGTGAACGAAAGAAAACAAGGTACAATGGAGCTCCTCTATACCTTACCAATTCGTGACTTCGAGCTGGTCCTTGGCAAATTTAGTATGGCAAAGTTGCAGGTGCTTATTATCGCCCTCTTTATGTCCCTTGGTTATATTGCGTTTATTGCTGATGCACCTTATTATATAGTGATTTCTGGCTTTGTTGGTTTGTATTTAACGGGTATATACGCGATGAGTGTTGGAATTTTTGCATCGAGTTTGACAGATAGCCATTTATTATCCCTGCTGATTGGCGCTCTGATTCTGGGATTTATTGATATTGGTGGTTTCATGGCGGGATTATTGCCATCACCTGCGAAGGAAATTTTCAGTTATTTTCATGGTATCGATCATTTTCTTACTTTTACCTCTGGTGCATTGTCATTGCGAGCAATTGTCTTTTTTCTTAGTCTGACCGCGTTTTTCTTATTTCTAACAACGAGAGTTCTCGAATCTCGGAGATGGAGAGGCTAGCCCAGTATGAAAATTCTACAAAATATTTTAGGCCTGTTAAGGCTTTACGGGCATTGGCTGTTTGTATTTGGTTTACTATTAGTATTTTTTTCACTGATTGCGGAAAGCAGCCCGTATAAAACGACACTGATTGTCATTAGTATAATTCTTTTTCTCATCGATTTTCTTTTGGCATTCGGATTACTTCGAGTAAGACACGATGATCTGATCCCCAAGCGTGTTCGAGTTAATATTCTTATCGTTTATGGCTTAGCATTTTTTTCGATCTTTACTCTTTACATTCGTTCGCAACTAACCATTCCAGTCGACAAAATTACTGGTGAGGGCGAGAGCCTGATTGAACGAATTCGATTATTTTTACTCTTTATTCTATTAATTTCAGCTATCGGGGCGAGCATTTATCGCATCACTCTTGCTCTGAGTCAAAAATATCGGCGACTTGCTAGTGAGAGAATCTTGGTCTATCGACAGTCTTTTTTGGCGCGAGCAGGTATCATGACTGCGATATTCGTCATAGTATTGGTTACTGCGAATTACTTTACTTTTCTCAGAAATCCCTCTTGGGATTTAACACCTGGCTATCTGTCTTTTAGTGTTTCTTCGGAGAAGATATTGCAATCGGTTGATGACGAGCTTTATATCTATGCTTTTCTTCCCGAGCGGCAAGTCATTCCCAAAAAAAGTAGTAGTGTAGCCCGTCCCGAGTTATTTGATATTGCTGGAGATATTCAGCTTTTGTTAGAAAGGATACCGCTTCTTAATAGCAAAATTAAACTGAAAATTGTCAACGCTGATTTTACTGGCACCGATACCAGTGAATTTGAGAACGTCAGCAATGGGGTGATCATCCTCAGAAGTTATCGAAAGGACATTGAGGAAACAAAGGAAAAACCGTATGTTGAAAGGAGAATCTATGTTTTCAATAAGAACGATAAGAAAAGACTTGAACAAGAATTAATCAAAGGAATTCTCTTTGTTGCTTCCCCAGTAAAAAATATATATTTTACAGCACTCAATGGTGAAAAGGAGACTTTGAAATCTCAGCAAAATGCACCATCAGGTATCAAAGAGTTTAAGAGAAAGTTAGCTCTTTACAATGCCATTACTCATTCTTTGGACCGTAAAAGTTCGTGGCCTCTGAGAATTCCAGATAACGCTGATGCTGTCTTTGTTATTGGCCCGACGCAACGATTGTCTTTTGAAGCACAGCGATCGTTGATTCGCTATTTGCAATACGGTGGTAAGGTCTTCATTACAATAGACCCAGAAGGCAAAGAGGATTTTTCCTGGTTACTAGGATTTTTTGATGGAGGACAGTATCGCTTTAATAAGAACATTGTTGTTAACTCACAATTACGGGGTTTGCTAGTGACAAATGAGTTTCTAGCGCATCCAATTACCAAAAACCTATATAAGAATGATGACTTTCTTTTATACGCTAAATCGGGATTTTTTGAATCCAATACCCAGCCTTTAGGGAACCGACAAATCAATCGCCTCGCCCAAATTATGAGCGAAAACAATAAGGAAGAAAAGGATAAATCTACAATTATAATCAAGGAAAGAACGGCTTTTGTCGCACAGGAAGTAGTCTACTCTCCGTACGATACTTTTATCGATAAGAACAATAATAATCTTCGCGATGCTAATGAAAAGGAAGCGAAGAGAACCCTGTTGCTGACCTATGAATTGGGGAATCAGGAAAAAAAATCCGCCAAGTTACTCATAGCATCATCGACCGCATGGTTAAATGATTGGAGTTTGCGTTATCCGATAAACCATAAGAATCTAACCTTGGGCATTGATGTTTATTTTTGGCTGATTGAAAATCCGTTACTAGCAGCTATTAAAGGACCTGAGTTGTCCGAACAAACAGTCAGTCTTGATGATAAAACCAAATGGAAAATATTGGTTTTTGGAGTATTTTTATTTCCATTATTTTTAGCTCTTCTTCTTGCGGGGATTATTGGAATTTATCGCAGGAAAAGCAAATACCAAACGACGCATGTCCTTGAAAAATAATTATCGATTTTTCGGTATAAGCATTGTATTGCTGGCGGTGGTGTTATTCTTGGCGCCGTGCGACGAGACCATTGATCAGGACGGTTTACTCTGGAATAAAAACTGGAATCTGATTGAGTTTTCCGCAAAGGATGCGGCAAACTCAGAAGAGAATTTAGATTATCGCTATATTCAAGAATCTCATTTATGGAAGGACCATTTCTATGTTGAAGTAAGAAAAACTAATTCAAAAAAGGAAAGTGCTAAAAATTGGGGAATGATAGAGGAAGTATATCGGTATCCTGCCACAATACAAGTAAAGAATATTTTTGCTAATCTTAGCAAACCAAAAGTAGAAGCTATCTATACTGCATCCGAAGATCTGATAAAGAAAACAGGTTTAGATAACCCGCAGGCAAAGGTCACTTTAAGCAAAGGCATTGTCTTAAAAGAAATGCTCATTGGCAAATTTGCACCGAATAATCGAGTTTATGCTGCGGTCAAACCAAATAAAGAAATTTACATACTGCAAAAAAATGTGATTGATACTTTGTTTAATGCTAATATGAAGCAATCTATCTCTTATGACTTATTGGATTCTCCCCTGCAATTCAAAACTATTATGATTGTCTACAATACAGAAAATCAGAAAAAAAAGATTACATTTCATAAAAGTCTGGACGAAAATCAACTCAGTGTTTGGAATTTTGGGAACGATGACACAGATATCAGCGAAAAAATAAACGCATTCTTAAACGCTCTCAAGGTCGATCTCTTGAGCTATCAATTAACTACTCTAGCTACAGACGATAAAGAAAGTAAGCTGGCCACAATAGAATTGCTTACAGAAGAAAATTCCCTGTATTCTATAGAAATCTATAAAGCAGTATCTGCAAAAAAGAGTGGAGAAAATAGAAAATCCAAGGATTCACTTGAATCTGCTTTGTACCACCCAGTGTCAAGTAGTTTCAGAGAAACTACAGATTTTATCTCTTCTCGTAGCTGGCAAAATCTACTTTCCTTAATAACCCAATTAGCTACTCCTAGTGCAGAAAAATAAATTTTTATTATTGCTAGAGATCGACTGCATTCTAAAAATCTAATGGGAAAAGAGATGCCCAATGCAGTTGCTCTTCATATATTTATCGATTGTCATTTTTTCCTTCGGTTGCAAAAGCTTTAATCAAAAGGAAATCTCAAAAATTCCTGCGGAGCTCCGCGCCATCTATCTTTTCCTGTATAGCAACGATACATTTGTACCACAAATCAATCGGTCAATGCAGATTGCTCTGCAGGGAGAAGTAAACCGTCGACATTTTTTTAGAGTGCAAAAGGAATCACAAAATGCAAGAATCTGGCTGACCGGTGAAATGACAGATTATGCGGAGATAGGGCGTCTTTTTGATAGTAACAATCAAGTCACTCACTATGAAATGATTATCAGAGCTAAAACAGTTTTTTCAGTGAATCCAAATTTTTCATCAGAGAATTCTAAAACTCAACCCTATGCTATTCAAGAGTTTACCGCGCAAAGATTATTTAGTAGCCGTAACGCGTTGCAACGGTCACGATCGAGTATTCAAGGTGTATTGTTACGTCAATTAGCCTACGCGATTAATAAGCATCTTGAGTATATTTTCCTAGATCCTTTAAAGGAACAGTACAATTGAAATGATTGAATTTTGTCGCTGGATAATGCTTTCCCTCATTGTAAGTTTCTTTACTGTTGTCTGTACTGGCTCGCAA
Organism: Leptonemataceae bacterium; assembly: GCA_965207725.1. Lineage (GTDB taxonomy): Bacteria > Spirochaetota > Leptospiria > Leptospirales > Leptonemataceae. The sequence goes on from OZ242290.1 coordinate 414,336, forward strand.
AAGTCAAATTCTTTGATTGAAGATAATAATCATTTTAGCAAATGGGTGTATGAAGGTTGGGGATGTGAGCCTGAGCGAAAATCATCTCCACAGAGGCCTAATCAGCGATGCAGATTTGCTGCCAATCAAGACTATTTATATTTACCTTTTATTAGGCAAAATTCCTCACGAATTTCAAGGGGAAATGATTTGGTAAGAAAAAAGTCTACCTGTTATCGAAATGCACGGAATTATATCGCTAGTTCTCGTTTCACAAAAATACTTGCCCGCTTCATCAATTTTCAATATGATTATCAATCTAGTCATTCATTAGCAATCTCATTTCTCGCGGATCAGTCGAGTCCGCTGGGAGAAATTCGTTTGTACCACTGCTGCTCGCTAGAAACAGACGCAATACTATGTGAAAACCCAGCGGTGGCTTCACCTACTAGTTGGAATTCGTGTTTGTGTGTGGCTGCACTGCAATTCATTGGCGGTGAAACAATTCTTGAAAATGAAATCAAAAAGCGTACCGTTAAAAAAAATTGATAATTTTACAAAATGTAATCAATGCATTAATTTTCTAAAATTTTGCGAATTTTCTTAATATAATTCTGAGTTTCGGGGTAGGGCGGCACTCCCTGATAACGATCTACTTTTTCAGGTCCAGCATTGTAGGCTGCTAGCGCCAAATCTAGATCCTGATAGCGGTAGGCTAGATCTTTAATGTACTGAATGCCACCTACCAAATTTTGCTCTTGATCGTATGGATTCACGTTCAATTCTTTAGCGGTTGCGGGCATCAACTGCATTAAACCAATCGCCCCTGCTTCTGATACTGCAGCAGGGTTACCATTGCTTTCGACTTTGACCATCGCGGAAATCAGCTTAGGAGATACTCCGAGACTTCTTGCTTTATCGTCAATAATTTTCGCCAATCCGTTTTTAGTGTTATTCGCAAAATTTTGAGAAAATTCTGTTTGACGTTCGGCAATTGGGGTGCCCTGTTTGTTTGTATTTAATTTCTCTTGTTCCAAAGTATTCCGTACCGTAGATAGATTTTCTATTTCCTTAATTCTCTGCTGAATGTTCTGTATCCTATTTAACATTCCTTCAAAGCTCTGTAGCGGCATTGTTTGATTCATTTTATTTCCCCGTCTCTTATGTCTCGTCAAAATACTAAAAATACTGAAACAAAAAAAAATAAAACTCCAATCTATCAAAGTTTATAACTTACTATTCTCTTATACCCGAAGCTCATTAGATCCGGGTATAAGAATCAAATCACCTAGAAGTCAATATTGTACCCGTATCTCCTACGGAAATATAAGTACCATTGCCAAAGCCAATGGCTCTTAAATATGCTGGTCACTGTGCTTCTTCCAGTCGTCCATTCAATTCCATCTGGGCTGAAATAAATCTTACTATTTTGTCCGATAGCGAGGAAAATTCCATTGCCAAACGATATAGACTTAAAAGCTGTTGGTGCGTTCTTTTGACTTGTCCAAGTAACGCCATCTGGGCTAGTCAATATTGTGTTATTGTCACCGATAGCTGTAAAATGACCATTTCCGTAGGCCACTGAATACAATGAATCCTTTGAATTGCTGTCGCGCAATGTTCATGTGTACCCAAACTCGCTGGTCAAAATGGTACCGTTAGCACCTACGGCTATATAATAATTATCATTGAAGCAACTCTTGAAAGATTTTCGGTTGTTCCACTATTTCGCAGCGCCCATTGAGTGCCCTGAGAGCTGGTTAAAATTATACCGTTGGCGCCTACAGCCACAAAAAATCCTTTTCCAAATATAATACCGCTTAACTGATAGTCTCCTCTAGGAGTTCTTTTAGTCCATGTTCGTGTGTCAAGGCTAGAATAAAACAATCCCTGATTATCCATTGCTACAAATCGCTTATTGCCAAATGCAATTCTTAAAAGAGCATTGGTTGATACGCTTGATAAAAGCTTCCAATCAATTGCGTCAGGGCTGGTGAGAATTGTTCCCAAGCTGCCGACTGCAACATAAAGGCCATTGCCATAAGTGACTCCAAATAAGTTGTTAAGCGTTAGATTAGCAACGGAGGTCCATTTACTGGCGCTTCTTTTGCATTCTGCTCCCTCCAGATAAAAGTCTGAATCACACCCTGTGCACTGGGTCGTATCAGAATATTCTGTAAAACCTGCAAGTGCGATGCCATTCAAACATACAGGATTAAAGCGTTGCCGACAATCACTACCGTCCAGAATATACTCTGGGGAATGAAGTGTTCTTCCATTGTCAAAACCAATGTTACAGGACATACATTTTAATGTGTTTGGCTTTTCTGTGAAACCAATCTCTGCAGCTCCATTTGGACATGTAAAAGGAAAGACTTGAATACAAGATCCGCTTGTCAGCTCATACTCTGGATGAGTATAGCTACCGATGCCAGAATTGCATGCAATATACTTTACAGTATCTTCTTCAGTTGTTGTCCCTGCCTGTGGTGTGCCATTCGGACATGTGAAGGGCTTGCCTTCGACCCTATTTTCACTGCTATACTGAAAATTAAAACTAGCCAGTCCGACCATTAACCAGCCGAGCACGAGATTTATTTGCTTTTTTGATTTACCCCTCGTCAAGAGGTGATTCCCCTTTGTAAGCTTACTTTTCTTAAAGATCAATGGCCACTTGCCTAGCCAGGCCCTATTAAAGCTTCCGACAAATCCCCAAGTTTGAGGCAATGGGAAATTTTCTTTTTTCTTTATCTTTTTTAGTTTCATAATACATATATCTAGATTTTCTCTAAAAAAGTTCAAAAAATTGAGATTATTCTTTGTAAAAAGACAGTTTCATGACCAAACCACTCGGCAAAATCAATAGTAGAATCCTTGAAATCTTTGTGTACTTGAGTAAAGACTATTCTGCCATTCTTAATAGGTATTGACAGATCACTCCAGATGAATGAACAAATCCGATGTAGTACTCTATTTAAAAAAATGCAAGCCTACCAGCTAAAATTCAAAGACCAACGTTAATGTTGATCTTCAAATAAAGCTGTACTGATAACGTAAAGCCTATTATCGATTAGATTTAATAATTTGGCCGTAAAATTCTACTTGAGCGGTATCAAACTTTAATCTAATATTCTTAAATGGAAATCTCTGGAAATATACGCGAACACCATGCGACAGCATTGTCGATCATTCAATTTTTAATCGTCTTGGTCTTCTTGATATTCGATCTCCAATTTATACTTGGTGTTTTCTCTTGAAAAAAATAGTTTAGCTAATTTTCGAATAACTGCCATTGACAGAGTTCTCCAGCTCTAAACGGCACTATTGTCTTTCCATTAAAAGATATTTCTTTGGGGATAATAAAATCTTTTTGAACTAGGGAAATTTTCTCGGTATTGTAGGGAAGTCCATAAAAATCGGCGCCAAAGACAGAGGAAAAATTCTCCAACTTCTCTAAACTTTGATGTTTTGCAAAAAAATCTGTATAGCTTTCGATTGCAACTGGTGCCGAAAAAACTCCGGCGCAGCCACAATCATTTTCCTTTTGCTCACGCAAATGAGGAGCACTATCAGTGCCCAAAAAAAACTTTTGATTACCATCTAATACAACTTTTTGAATCGCCTGTTGGTCCCTTTTTGATTTCAAAATCGGCAAACAATAATAATGAGGTCGTAATCCTTTATTAAATATGGCATTCCGAGTATACAGTAAATGTTGTGGGGTGACCGTTGCTGCAATGTTCTCACCACTTTCTTTGACAAAGTCTACGGCCTCCTTGCAACTAATATGTTCTATAACTATCCTTAAATCTGGAAATTCCGATACTAATTTACTTGCAAAATTATCGATAAAGATTTTCTCTCTATCAAAAATATCAATTTCAGGATTAGGATCCTCTGCATGAATGAGTAAAGGAATGCTCAGCTTTTGTAGAACTTCCGCACTTGCGAAAATATCCTTGGGGTAGCGTAAACCTGATTGTGATTGAGTAGTGGTTCCATGTGGATAAAGCTTGACAGCACATATTAGGCTCTCTTGAACTGCCTCTTCAATAAGCCGAGGTTTGGTCTTTGTCGTTAAATAGAGGGTCATCAGTGGTGAAAATTTGACATCGCAGGGAATCGCTGCAACAATCTGCTGTTTATATGAGAGTAGCTTTGCCAAACTATCTACTGGCGACAGCAAATTTGGCATAATCACCGCTCGGCTAAAACTCCGCCATGTTTGGGCAAGATAAAAAGGAAGATTTTCCCCTTCTCTTACATGCAGATGCATGTCATCTGCTTTCCGGATCTGAATTATTTTATCAGCCACCGGCTAGACATAGCAATTCTACTTGCTACCCCCTGTCGATCTTCTCATACCCGCGTTATGATCACGGGTGGCCTTGTCTACTATGTATGAAAGCTTATTTACCCTTACAATCTCGCAGTTGCCAGCCTTCAATATCTTTTGCATTGGCAGTAATCAATTTACTTTGTCTATTCAGTTCCTCGCAATCCGCTCTATCAAAAGTAATCTCCTGACCTTCGTAGCTAAAACGACTCACTGAAGTCAGCACACGTAGTTCATCAAAGAATAAGTAAATATTTTCCAATTTTGCATTTTCTTTTGCTCTTAACTGCAAACGGCGAAGTATCAAATTAATTGAGCCAAATTCTTTGCTCTGAATATCTTGCGATAAAGACTTTGGAATAGTGGCGGTTAGAGGTTGCCAACCGACAAAATCCAAAGTGCCAAACGATACTAATGCACTGCGTCCATCCGTATCTTGAATTATTGCCTCAAGATCATAATTGTAATTTCTACTCAAGATCCAGATCGATATTTTTTCGACAACTCCGGGAAGTCGGACTCCCCTGATGCATTCTACTGCTGTAGGCAATCCGGTATCAACCGAATTTCTAGCATCTTTAAAGCATTTGGGACGTTTAACGCCATTCACTATGGACACTTCATCCACATATTTCAGGTTTTTTTCTAAAGTATAATGATCAGCTTCTGGCGGTATTAAGTATACCAGATTCTTCCCTTGGAATGCAAAGTTAAATTTTACTGCCAAAAGTTTTGCCTTATCACCTTTCTTTTCATTGTAAAATTGTCTTGGTGCTCCTGACACTAATTTAACTTCACGTGCCGCCCGTTTGCCACTCAATTTTGCTGAATATTTCGTTTTACTATCAGCTCTATCATCTTTATTGGTCAAGATTCTCCAACCCCATCCGCTGCCTGAATAATCCTTATCCCAGCTTTCGACGGTAAGACTTCTCTTTTCCAAGGAGGCGGTATCGCCCTTTCTTTGCGCCTCAAATTGCGTGACTCCCATTGCCAAGCTTAGACCAATGATGGTGATCAAAGATATCGTTGATCCCTGTTTATTATTTCTTATCATTTTTAATTCCACTCCTTATTGTTACCAATTATCCCTAATTTCTGAACCGGGGTACTGTAATCCTGTTCGATCAATAATCGCCTTTAATCCATCTACGTAAAAATAAAAAATCCCTGCTTTTTCATGAATATTACTCTCCACAAATAAACTGACAAATTTCAATCGTTGGTTTTTACGTCCATATTTGGTTGGTTGTCGAATAGATGTTGGGACGATGACGACCATCTTCCTCCATCCTAAAAAATTCAAAGAGCCCATATTTAATCGATGAATTTTATTTCGATAGTCTTTCACCTTTACATAGAGTGAATGTCTATAGCCTCGACCAAGCACCCATACAGAAAACTGCTTGACTATTCCTCGCATCATCAACTCTTGCGGCGGCTTTATTTCCACTCGATCTATTCCACTATAATTAAAATAAGTTTTTACTCCCAAAATATGATTTGGATTATTTGGTCTCTGATTAATTGAGTAAGCTTCTCCTTCTCGTGGTGGGATATCGTCACTGGTTGATTTGATGTCTCCTACTTGAACCATTCGCTGAGAGCGAGTTTCTCCTACTGGCGTGGTAGAATAAGCAACCCAATCTTCTGCATTTTCAAAATCTTCGATCAAGTCCAAGTATACAAATTCGTTGCCAGCCTGAACGGATGGTGGTGCTTCTACTCCTACGTTGGTTTCCTGTGCCATGAAAGTCCCTATTGTGCACATCATTAGCATGGCTATTATAATTATCCCTCTCTTATTAATCATAGTTTCCCCTAAATCCTCACTTTTCTCAATGCTATTTTTATCGGAATTGTTCGCATGAAACTCCACTTTACTCAAAAAATTTTTCCATTTTTTTGAGTTTTTTTACATCCACTGGATAGCGATTATTCCTTTTCTCTCGTTGACTCTATTGTACCTCACGGTACAGTCTAGCCTTATTTTATTTTTTCTCCTTTATATGTCCAAAGTTTTTCAATTACAGACATAACTTTTCTCAACAATCAAAACACTTTTTATACTTTAAACAGACATAATATGCATTGATTATCAACTATAGCATTACTCATTTAAATTGTTAAAAAAATTATGGGAAATTGAATTGCGTGCGCAGATAGCTTCCCTATTGTTGTTTTGATGATTCTTATTACAGGAGCAGCGGGTCTGATTGGCAGTGCAGTGGTTAGAAACTTGAATCAGCAAGGGGAAACTGATTTATTATTGGTCGATCATTTAGCAAACGATGATAAATGGCAGAACTTACAATCTTTGCAATTCTATCGATATTATGAAAAAGATCATTTTTTTTATTTATTAAAACAAGCAAAGCAAGAACTAGAAGCAATTGATCTAATTATTCATTTGGGAGCGAACAGTAATACCCGTGAGCAAAATTTATCGCTTTTGATCGAAAATAATTATAATTATTCAATTGAACTAGCAAAATTTGCTATGACACGGCAAATTCGCATGGTCTATGCGTCAAGCGCAGCAACCTATGGTCAAGGTTCACTTGGCTTTGATGATGACTTATCGCAATTACAACAGCTCCGTCCTCTGAATGGCTACGGTTATTCAAAGCATTTATTTGACCTTTGGTTAAAAAGGCAAAATTTTAAGCCGAGCTTTGTTGGGCTTAAATACTTTAATATTTATGGTCCCAATGAATATCACAAAGGGGAGATGCGCTCTCTTGTCCTTAAAGCCTACCTCCAAATACAAAATACTGGACAGCTTGAATTATTTAAAAGCGAACGTTCTGATGTGGCTGATGGCAAACAGATGCGTGATTTTTTATATGTTACGGATGCAGCTAAAATTACCAATTTTTTTGCCCTAGAAAGCAGAGAATCCCGGGGAATATTCAATGTAGGGAGTGGAGAAAGTAGAACTTGGCTTGATTTGGCTCAGTATATTTTTGCTGCGATGAATATACCACAGAGAATTAAATTCATTGAAATGCCCAAAGACCTCGCTAAAAAATATCAATACTATACCCAAGCAAATATTGGACGGTTACAAAAAACAGGCTACAGCGAATCATTCATCAGCTTAAAAGATGGTGTTTCTGAATATGTGACTCAATATTTAGCGAACGATTTCTTGAATGCTTAAGGACCTTTTTTAGAAATTTCTCTTGAAGCTTCCGGCAGTCTCTGGTTGAGTAAACCTGCCTTACTGAGACATTTCCTAAATTCAATAATTCTCTGTTGATTATTTATTCTTAAAATTTCTATGCTGGGGAAGCAGGCGACATCAAAGCCGCAAGCAATTTCAGAGGATAAGTCTTGTAAAATATGTCGTGTAATTCGTTTGATTTTATTTTTTTGCACAACGTTTTTTGTTTTCTTGGCGGGACATATCAAGTAGCGTGTTTCGTTTTCTTCTTGAGCTATAATTCTCATTGATATTATTTTTCCATAATGATAGCTCCCAGATTGAAAAATCCTCTCAATTGCCTTGTTTTGTCGCAAGGAATTGATTTGCCCCATTTTGGCTATTTTTTGTATGCGGTATCTGAAACAGTCAACTTGGCTCGACCCTTTGCTCTGCGCAGAGATAAGATTTTCCTTCCACTTTTGCTCGCCATTTTTGAGCGAAATCCATGGGTCTTTGATCTCTTTCGTTTATTCGGTTGATATGTTCTTTTGACCATATTTTCTGTCTCTCTCTATTGTAATCTTTTCACAAAGAAAAATTTTACTCATTAAACGTCAAGAAGCTTTCAAGCAATTCCAAATATTGATTCTTTATCCTTTGCTTATAAAAAAGTCTGTAATATATAAAATTACCTCAGTCTGTCGATATCCAAAATTTTATATAATACCCATTAAAAAAATTCTTCTCTTAATTCTTAGAAAAAATACAGATTATACAATTTATACAATCTATAAATCTTAAGTAATTGAGCCGAACTATGCTTGCATCAAAAAAATAATGAATTATTCGTTTACAAAAACATGCACCTGTTTTTTTGCAATCTCTAGTTTCCTGGCGCTTTGTCCTAGGATATAAAAATACCTTTCCAGCAACCTATTTGCTTTCAAATTATTATGCATTGCCCATTAAATTTGTATTTGCTGTTTGCTTCAAATAAATATTTTTGGTTACACTAAGGAAAAGATTCCCTTTGAAGAAAATTTAGCTCCTAATAATTTATTCTATATCTCTTTATTTCTTTAATGGAGATCAGTACAATCAATAGGATGTTCAGGAAAAGCAGGCTAAAACTTGGTGTTCACCACAAATAGAGCTAATAGTACAGCCTTCATTTCAGGTTAACAATAAAAACTTTCTAGTGTTATGAAAAATATTTGTTTTCTTAATAGTACTCAGTTTTGGGGTGGAGGAGAAAAATTGTACTTAGAAAACGCTATTCAATTTAGTAAAAAAAAATACAATATTTTCCTTCTAATAAATCCGGCCTCAGTTCTTTGGCAGAAAGCTATCTTGGAAAAAATACAGACTGTCCCCATTCAGGTTACAAATTTTTCTTTTTTAAATCCAATCAAGATTGTTAAGCTAATTTGGTTTCTTAAGCAGAAAAAAATAGATACGCTCATATTTTCTTCATCTCCTGATTTGAAATTGGCAAGCATTGCTGCGAGAATAATAGGAATCAAGAGAATCGTCTATTTGCGAGGATTAGCCATTGCTATAAACGCTAACTTTTTGAATCGAATAATCTTTCGATCTTTCTTGACACATATTATTGCCAATTCTGCTGCTACCAAACGAGCTATTCTTCAATATTTAGGAAAATACATCAAGGAGACCAAAGTTCATATAATCTATCATGGTCTTGATATTAGTAGACTAAATAATTCCAAAAAAGTAACGCTTGAAGAAATTGAAGAAAAAGGGGAGGGGGTAATTCTAGGGACTGCCGGCAGACTAGTCGAAGAGAAAGGCCATGATAATCTTCTAAAGATTGCCCAAAAAATGAACGAGCAGAATATTGATTTTACCTTGTTTATAGCTGGGGCAGGACCACTGCAAAGCAAATTGCAGCTGATGATAGAAAAATTTCATCTGGCAAAAAAAGTCTATTTAGTAGGATTCATAAGCAATATTGATCAATTCATGAATTCGATAGATGTGTTTCTTCTAACCTCCAATTATGAAGGTTTTGGCTATGTTTTGGTAGAGGCTATGTCGCATTCAAAGCCAGTGGTCTCTTTCAATGTGGGCGGCCCAGCAGAAATTGTGGCAGATCAACAGTCGGGTTTTCTTGTAGACTATCTAGATTTAGATATGTTCTCTGCAAGGACAGTTCAATTGATTCAGGATAAAAAATTACGTCATCAAATGGGGCAAGCTGGTTTAGCTGTTGTTTACAAGAAATTTGCTCTTCAAGATCGGATCAATGAATTAGAAGCTCATTTATTACACGCAGATGGTCTCAAAAAATAATAAATCTAGCTCAATTGGTTTCTTTTATTTGTGAATATTTAGGTAGCAACGATCCTGAAAGATTAACATAGCAATTTCTCATGTTCATTTGATAGTAGATTTATAAAATTGATTACTGTTGTTACAGATGAATGTCCAGAGTTCCTTGCAATTGTTATAGTCAGCTGAATTGACCGATTACTTCAGTGAATAAAATCAAATTTTGAAAAGTATTTTGGCGAGTAGCTCGGCTGCTGACAGAAATATTTATAATCACGATTATCCTCCCATTTTTTCTATTAGCATAATCTCAGTTATTTTAGTTTTATCTTGTCTGGTGGCTATTTCAATTCTTTGGCAAAATTCCTTTGATATTATTATGAACGTGGTCAATCATGAATTCTTGCTCTTAAAAAAATGTTTACAATCTACCAATTAAATCAAGATATAAATAAGTCTTTGAAGATACACTTTTTAATTGGAGAACTAGCAAGATTCGCAGGTGTGAATCCAAATCCGCTTTGAAATTATTTTTGAGAGAACTCCGCCCAAAGAAGCCATTTTATAGCCCAGATAACATTCTATGAACAAAAATACACTATTAAAATTCATCAACCCAGCGCTCCGTAAGGTTCAACCGTATCAACCAGGGCTACAAAAAGGACAGTGTATAAAATTAAATACAAATGAGAATCCATATTCATATCCCCAAGATATTATTCAACGCGTAACATCCGATTTTCCGTTTTTTTTGGCAAATAAACTTCGCCGCTATCCAGAGCCTCATAGTCACGAACTGAAAATGCAAATAGCCGAACATTTCTCCATCGATTCGCAAGCAATTTTGATCGGCAATGGATCGGATGATTTATTATCGATCATTTTTCGCACGCTCTTTGGGAATGACTCTCAACAAAAACTAGAGGCACAGATTGTTACCAGTTTCCCAACCTACAATTATTATCGAGTCTTAGCACAAGTGCTCAATATTAGCTATCAACAAATTCCCCTGCTTGCAAACTGGCAGGTAGATTTTCCTGCTTTTTCAGAAACCTCTGCAAAGCTTAAAGTTCTTACCCTACCAAATTCTCCCACTGGACTTTCGGAAAAAAGAAGCAATCTTTATGAATTTATTCGATCACAAAAGGAAAGTCTTGTTTTGATTGATGCGACTTATGATCCTTTTGCGCAAGATTGCCTTGTTCCCGCTATTTTCAAAGAAAAATTCTCTCATTTGTTGGTTTGCGGATCCTTTAGTAAAGCCTACTCGTTGGCCGGTATCCGCGTCGGTTGGCTGGTTGCAGATCCGCAACTCATTCTTGAATTTAACAAGGTTCGCGATCCGTACAATGTCAATTTTCTTGCACAAAAATTAGCCACCGAGGCTCTCAGGAATATTGCTATTTTCAAAAAAAGAATTGAGCAGATTAGAGACGACCGAGAGTGGCTCGGCAGACAGTTATTTGCTCTTGATTTTCAGGTTTTGCCATCACAGGCAAATTTCATCTTTGCGCGAGTTCCTCATGTTGGTCAATCGGGAATGAGTGCACGCAATTTGCATGATTATCTGCAGGCGAGCAATATTCTTGTTCGATATTTTGAAAATTCTCGTTGTCAAGATTATATTAGAATCTCAATCGGTAAGCGAGAAGATCTGCAACAGTTACTCGATTCGATAAAAAAATGGCTAGCCCTTAATCAAGTGTAATATTATATTCTAAATAGGTTACGTTAAAAATCAATGGGTAGCGGAGACACTATAGAGCAGGCAATTCGCGATCTGCAAAATGGCAAAATCATAGTCGTCGTTGACGACGCTAACCGTGAAAATGAGGGGGATTTTGTTTGTGCAGGCGAGGCGATCAATGCCGATGTCGTCAACTTTATGGCCACTCACGGCAAGGGATTGATTTGTGCAGGGTTAACCATCGAGCGTTGTCAAAGTCTTGATTTACCGATGATGGTTTCACCGAATAGGAATACATCCGCGTTTGCAACCCCGTTTACTATATCGGTCGATTATAAGCGAGACGGTTGTACAACTGGAATTTCTGCTGCTGATCGCGCAAAGACTATTCGTGCACTTGCAAGTAAGAGCACTCGACCGGATGATTTGCGACGTCCTGGCCATATATTTCCATTGCGTGCGCAAAATGGAGGAGTGCTCCGAAGGGCTGGCCACACAGAAGCGAGTGTTGACTTGGTTCGTCTGGCTGGATTTGAACCGATCAGCGCACTTGTAGAAATTATGAATGCCAATGGTACTATGGCACGGATGGCAGATCTACGGGAAATAGCAAAAAAATGGAATCTAATAATTGTTACGATTGCTGACCTCATCGAATACCGCTTGGAAAATGATAGTTTGATTGAGAAAATCTCTGTTGTCGAAATGCCTACTCGATATGGTCAATTTAAATTGCACAGCTATCGGCAAATTGATAGCCAAGAAATACATTTGGCGCTTTGTAAAGGGAAATGGAGTAAAGATGAATCGGTTTTGGTACGGGTACATTCTTCGTGTGTTACCGGTGATATTTTGGGCTCCCTTCGCTGTGATTGTGGGGAACAATTGACGCTTGCCATGGAGGCAATCGATAAACAGGGGCAGGGAGTGCTTCTGTATATGCAACAAGAGGGAAGGGGGATTGGCTTGGCAGAGAAAATGAAAGCGTATAAACTGCAAGAGAGCGGTCATAATACAATTGAAGCGAACGAGATTTTGGGACATCGCCCAGACGAGCGAGACTATGGTGTTGGTGCGCAGATTTTGCGCAGTTTAGGGATTAAAAAATTGCGCTTGCTGAGTAACAATCCTTCCAAGCGTGCGGGAATTGCTGGCTACGGGTTAGAGATCGTTGAAAAAATTCCTATCAAGACTAAATGGAATAAATATAACTCTCATTACCTGAAAACAAAAAAAGAGCAGATGGGACATGAGCTATAAGTTATAACTATTGATGTTTACTGTAAATAAAGCCCTTACTGTAGCGACTTTTCTGCAAAAAAGAAATTTCTGGAAAGCAACCAGGAATCAAATGTTGTCTATGCTCAGCCAGCATCTGCATTTAGATGTTCTCAGGCTCATCGTCGACAAGAACCAAAAATTGACTCGATGGCAAAGCTTGCAATGGCTCTTGTATCTGTTTCAAGCAGTATTTGGTAAACCAGTTGCCTATATTCTCAAATCGCGGCAATTTTATGCTCATAATTTTTACGTAAACCACCATGTCTTGATACCGCGATTGGAAAGCGAGCAATTAGTGCGAATGGTCTTACAAGAAAAATCAAGGCACCGGTTACTCGACATGGGTTGTGGTAGTGGCTGTCTGGGGTTGTCCATTAAATTTGCACGTCCTGATTGGCATGTTTCTTTAAGTGATATTTCTAAAAATGCCCTTGATGTTGCAAAAAAAAATGCGGATCGTTTACAATTGGCTAGTGAGCAGCTTGAATTTCATCGGAGCGATTTGTTTTTTCAGTTAAAAGGCTTGAATCCATTTTCGATTATTATTGCGAATCTTCCCTATGTCACTAGAAACGAGTGGCAGAGGTGCGAGAGACAGGTTCGCAAGTTTGAACCTCGTCTGGCTCTTGTTTGTGATGATCCTTTACAATTTTATCAAAGATTTTTTCGAGAATCGCAGAGATTTCTCGCGATCGACGGGTGGATTATGCTAGAATTGAGCCCGATGATTATCCAATCCATTCACAATTTGGCTGCTTCCTTTTTTTCTTTTAGCAAAATAGTAATAGATGACTATGAACGTTCCCGATTCTTGCTCGTAAAGAATCCTAAATAGAATTCCTCTCGGTTATGCTGCTAGCAATAGATGTGTTTTTTGCTTACTGAATTCTAATTTCTAGTGACAAATGCATTTATAAATCTCTATGTACCACTGGCGGCACTCCTAAAAAAAAGCTCATCCCCTGACAACCTAGTTCGATAAAATATAAGGATAGATTTATATGGTTCCTTCCTGATTTTCTGCCATCCATGCGAATTTTTCTCTTGATTGAGGCGCCAGCAATTATTGTGTTTGGCTCAGTAAAATAAAATAATACGCTTCTTGAAATAGAAAGATACGCCGCTATCCATAATCCATGCGAATTTTCCCCTTGATTGAAAAAGCGGCAGATAACGTTTGGCGAGATAACTTTCATGACCGACCGGTCATGAAAGTTAAACTGGAGACTATTGCAGCATGCGCCCATCACAACGTCGACCTGCTGGTTATCTTAAGAGAGGGGAAATTCTCATGAGCTGATCACAGGGCGAAGTCCACCCGTCCGCAAGGGAAATATTTCTAGATGATCACATCTATTTCCAGATTTTGTTTTTAACAATTAATCTTTCTAGGTGTTTTATATAAAATAGCACTGCCTCAGCCATGGCACCGTAAAAGAGTAAATGTTGCTCTATAATTTTTGCTGCGTCTTTTTGGTTCTCAGATGAATTATTTACAGAGAACGATAGCTTAGACGTTTCTTGCGAGAGTAAAATATTGATATATTCTAATATATTTTTTGATTTCTTAATTTGAGTGTCTAATTTATTAATTTTCATGATAATCTGTCTTCTTTCTTTGCTATTTTTCATTGATATCAAATTTCTCATGTTTTGCATGACCTTTTCAATCAATATTCTAAAATCCGAAAATTCGCTTAATAGCCGGGCTAATTTTTTACGTACCTTTGTAATGTCTATGCCCTGGATCAGTGGTTTTTCCTCGACTTTCTCATGTGCATCAATCTCCGATAATTCAATGTACTCTAGCTTTCGATGAATCATATTTTCTATTTTGACCCCTGCAGAAGTTGAATTGATGACTCTGTTTTTGTAAATTTCTCCTTGCTTATTGTACCAGCGATAGAGCATTTCAAATTTCATATTGCTCACTACATTCTTTTTTTCAATTCCCGGTAATCGTATTTGTTCGAGTGCAGTTAATTGCTGTGCGTTCAAAGTTTCAGCAGTGTGAACTCTGTTGGTCGAGAAACTCCAGTACTCCTCGATAGCCGATCCCCGCACGTGGGCTTGCTGATAAGAGAAGGCCATATCCTGTCCAAGCAAGAAAATTGGATCTGCGCCAAGCTTTATAGCCAGATCAAGGGCAACCGTCGATACTGATCCCCCTGCCGCGAGTTTGCTTGGCTTTTTATCGATTAGCTCAAATAGTTTTTCAGTGATTGGAATAGTGGCACCGGTATAGTAAAGGGCGTTCACAGGAATGTTTCTTACATTCAGATAGCAAGAGCTTGGATCAATAATGAACTTTGCCATTCCTTGATAATCATTGAGATAGTAATAGTTGATCGGTTGTGGATCGATCGATACGATAAAATGCGGGTCGATATTTTCTCTGACGAGTACCTTTACCGCACTATCCGTGGCAATCAAAATTATTTTGTTATACATTTTTTTGAGTTGTTCTATATCATTGTGCAACGATGGCCCTGCGCCGCATACCACCGCTGGAGTGCGCGAATACTGGCACTGCAATCGATCGATGGATTTTGCTCTGCTGAGCAATGGAAAATTTGCCAATACATTGTGAATCCAGAAGGTGGCAAAACGCTCCATTGTCCGGGTATTAATTTTTCGCTTGTTCAGAAAATTTGCAAGTAGCTGATCAAAGGTAGCGTAATCTAAGCTCAACGAATACGAGGGGCGATGATAAATAACTTTTAAATGATCTGGATTAACTTTGTTAAAGATTTCTAATAATTTTGCCTCGCTCGGTAGTTCATCGATAATTTGTAGCTGCGAGTCCGCGTGTGCTAAATTGCTATTTATTTTTAGAGCAGTTTTTCGGAGCTTTGTATTTGACTCAAACCAATAGCAAAGATTGTTGGCACGTTGCAAAAAATTGGCAACGGTATAAGCTAAACCCCCACCGATAAAGATTACTTGGACTTGATGATCAAGGTTCGTTAAACTTTCAATTTGTCTTTTTGCTTCTAACAAGGGATCATATTTACTGTGCAAGTACAATCCTGATTCAGATACACAGGTTACATGCCCGGACGGGGTTTCTTTGAGTTCAAAATCCAAGATAATCGCTCTAGCTATCGTTCAATCATCTGCCAAATAATAAGACGGCGCAGGTCGTCGTTTTTTTTTATTGCAAGAGGAAGCTGATAATGATAATCATGCAACAAGGAAAATTGGTTGTTGCGCTCAAGGCATTCTGATAACTCATGACTACAATTGGGACCTTTCATACAAATAACAAGACCTTTTGGTGCAAGATGTGGGGCACATCTCTGGACAAAATCTGCCATCGTAGTGACTGCTCGGGCAATAAATGCGGGGAATAGCCTCTTTTCTTGAAGAGCAATTTTTTGGGTGTGCAACAGTGGTTGTCTGGCAGAGACATTTTCGCAAAAAATTTGGACATTTGTCAAATTCATTTGTTTTACCGTTTCTACCAGAAATTGATAGCGCAACTTTCTCTTTTCTATGAGAACAAAGTGCACTTCTGGACGAGCTATTGCCAGCGGAATTCCCGGCAATCCACCGCCACTGCCAACGTCTACAATTTCTTTCAGGTTCATCTGTAATTTGTCCAGAATATTGAATATGAGCAGACTATCCAAATAATGTTTGCGAACCACGTCGTAAAAATCAGCAGGACCGATGAGATTATATTCTTTGTTTTTTTTTATTAAATGTGTGTGATATTGATAGAGTTTACTCGATTGAAAGGCCGTCAATCTTTGCCCGCCTTGATTTAAGATTCGATTGAGCATGCGACTGGAACCCATAGATTTCGATATTGTGATAATTGAATGACGAGGCAAGCAAAAAGGAATGAAGCTCACTTTGAGATGAATCGGCTTGTCACAGAAAACATTCGCATCGGTGGGCGTGCCAGCGATTTAGCACAAATTCAAGCCAAACAAGTGGGCTCTGCAATTCTGGAGATTTTCCCGAACATTCAGGTTTCCTATTCATTCTTTAAGAGTCAGGGTGATGTGGATTTGCAAACTCCGATTTATCGAATGCAATCAAAAGGTGTTTTCACCCGTGACCTTACCAATCGATTATTGAATGGCCAAGCAGACGTGATCATTCACTCGCATAAAGATTTGGAATTAGAAAATCATTCACAGACTAAAATTATCTCCGTGCTCAAGCGAGCAGATCCTCGCGATATTCTCTTGATCAAAAAGGAATTTCTTAAACCACTTCGCAAATTCAATCATTTGACCGTGTATACTTCATCTTTGCGTCGAGCATACAACATTGAGCATATTCATCAAACACTCTTCCCAAAAAGTTTACGAAAACTCCATCTGGATATCCAACCAATTCGTGGTAATGTATCTACTCGTCTTCATAAGATCCAGCGAGAGAGTGAACCAAGCGTGTTGATCTGCGCAAAAGCTGCGGTGGATCGGTTGCTTGGAAATTCCTCTCGTGAGTTTGTCGAGGTAACCGCTGAGATGCGCTATATTATCGATAATATGGCCTTTATGATTCTCCCTTTGAGCTTATATCCAACTGCAGCTTGTCAGGGTGCGCTCGCCGCAGAAGTTTTGGCGAATAATAAACGGTTGGTAAATATCATGAATGCCCTTTCCGACCAAGATACCCAGAAATGTGTAGTTAAGGAACGCAAAAATTTAGCACAATTTGGCGGAGGATGTCAACAAGAAATGGGAATTACGTGTCTACAGATGGAATATGGGATCATCACCTATATGCGAGGACGTACCCAAGAAAAAAAAGAAATTGGGCAAAGCAACTTGCAGACGGTAAAAAACCTAGCAAGCATTGAGCGACAACAAGCATTTCCTTTGCCAGAAGATAAATATGATCAAAAAATTGTGCGCAACGATCTGAGAATGCAAAATGAAAGTCTGCCAAAAAACCTCTATGTGAGTAGGATTGAAGCGCTTCCTTCTAGTTGGCTTAAGAAAATTCAGGAAAATCAAGACACCATTATTTGCTGTGCTGGGACAACGACAGCACAGAAATTAGCTGATCAAAACATCTGGGTTCATGCAAACTCCGATTCTCTAGGAGAAAAGGAAATTCCTGATCTCAAATTTATTCTTAATAAAAAAATCAGCTTCGTTAAGCTCACTCATAAAACCAGCTTTAAGCGGTCGAGCTCAATGCATATTATCGTGAGTTATCATCTCATCTTTACGATTGATCCTAAAATCGCTCATACAAGAAAACATTTTTTCTGGAAAAGCCCTTCACAGTTTGAGCATCACCGGCATTATATTCCAGCTGGTCACGCCATTACCCATTCCTGTGGCGCAGGTATGACTGCTCATTACTTGAAGACTGAGTATGGTATCAATCCGTATATTTTTTTGTGCTATGCAGATTGGCTATCTCATCTTGAGAATCGCCAAAATCCACTCCACATAGACGTTCTCTAACAGATTGTTAGTTGCTCTGGACGCTTACTTGTAAGCGTTTTTTACTGAAGCGACTAAATTTTACTATGCCTTCTTGTAAGGCAAAAATAGTATAATCTCGACCCATGCCTACATTCTTCCCGGGATGGACTTGCGTGCCCCTTTGGCGAATAATAATCGCACCGGCCTTTGCTTTTTGATCTCCATAAATCTTTGTTCCTAATCGTTTTGATTGCGAATCTCTGCCGTTTTTGCTGGATCCTCCACCTTTCTTATGTGCCATATAATACCCCTACTAGAGCTAGTTTTCTCTAAAATGTCAAAATGTCAATACAATTTTTGACATTCTCTTATATTTTCTCGCGCTCATCGCAACTTCTCATTTAGTAAAAAGTCCAATCAAACACCAATCGCGTGCTTTTGTTAAGAAAGATGAGCTTCTCCAAGACTTAGGAAAATATGGTAAGATCATCAGTACTCCCAATAAAAGAATCATCACTCGATTTTTGATTGACTAGCCACATTTTGCAACCATATGTATCACCGTATGACCAAGAAAATGTACGTGATCAGCGGGACTGATACCAACGTCGGGAAAACCATGGTATCGCTCATGCTAGCTTTGGCATTACCGGCTGATTACTGGAAACCGATTCAAGCAGGCTTAATTGAAGAAACAGACAGTGCATATGTGCGGCGGATAGTTGGTAGCGAGGCTGTCCAAGTTTTCCCCGAAGCGTATTGTCTCAAAAAGCCAGCGTCACCTCACCTTGCAGCCCTTGTAGAAAATATTCAAATAAACGAAAAATTACTAGATTTTCAGGTGATTGAGGGGTTGCGAGAAATGATGCTCAACAAAGTCTTGCTGATTGAAGGGGCTGGCGGGGTGATGGTTCCGCTCGATCAAAAGACTCTGCTTATCGATATATTTAGTAAATGGCAAATCCCAGTAATCGTTTGTGCTCGTGCTGGGTTAGGGACGATCAATCATAGCTTGTTGACTCTTGAGATACTACAAAAGCGCAAGATTCCAATTCATGGGTTGATCTTTATTGGTGATAGCGATACTCAAGAGAGTTCTATGCGATATATTACTGAACGCACTCATGTAAAAATTTTAGGACGTCTTCCACATCTTGAAAAGATAAATAAGGAGATTCTCGTTTCTGAATTCGCGAAAAATTTTCATATAAAAGATTTTATTTGATTGCTTGGAACATTTATTATACGTATTTTACTGGTAGTTAATATTTTCGCTCAGTGAAGAAGAAGCAGCATTTTTAGGATTGTGAAAAACATACTCTGTCGCAAATCACCAGAAAGCTTATTGCTGAGCAGAAGTGTTAGTCAAGCGAAGAAAAATATGTTTTTTTGTACTTTAGTGCGAAGATAATTTTTATGAAAATTTGGCATCCCTATACTCAGCATGCAATCTATCCCAACATGATTGCAATTCAGAGTGCTCAGGGTTCTTTTTTACATGCAACAAGTAAATCTAGTAAAAAGGAAACTAAATATCTTGATGCAATTTCTTCGTGGTGGGTCATCACTCATGGACACAATCATCCCAAAATTCGCCAAGCAATCCAAGAAGCGAGTGAATCTTTGGACCAAATCATTTTTGCCGGTTTTACTCACCCCTATGCGGAAAAAGTAAAACAAAAATTAGAGAACATTCTTGCAGATGATGATCAGCAATATCTCTTTTTTTCGGATAGTGGGTCAACCGCGGTGGAAGTGGCGATCAAGCTGGCGATCGGCTACTGGCATCATCAAAAAGGGAGCAGCCGTGATACAATTATAGCACTTGAAAACAGTTATCATGGCGACACCTATGGTGCTATGTCTGTCGGTGAACGTGGTGTTTTTACCAGACCGTATCACCAGCATCTTTTCCCAGTAGAACGGCTTACGCTTACGATCAATGGTGATGAAGAGCAAACCATCGCTCATTTTTCGAAGATATTAAAAGAAAATCCCAATAAGATCGCAGCTTTGATCATTGAACCGTTGATTTTAGGAGCTGGTGGGATGGTTATGTATTCACCTGCACTGATCAACGCATTGGCTGACCTTTGCAAAAAAGCCGATGTGCTCCTTATTGTCGATGAAATTATGACTGGATGGGGGCGGTGCGGCAAACTTTTTGCGTTGGATTACTGCGACGTCAAACCTGACATTATTTGCTATGCGAAGGGTTTGACCGGTGGTTTTTTACCTTTGGCGGTGACCATGACCACTGAGAAAATCTACGCAATGTATTACTCAAAGGATCGGAGCAGAACTTTCTTTCATTCGAGTTCATTCACCGCAAACCCGTTAGCTTGTGCAGCCGCCTGCGCAAATTTAGACATTTGGCGATCAGAAGATGTATTATCACGCGTGCACCGCATCGTTCACTATCATAAAAAAAACAAAAATCGTTTGGCGGCTCATAGCCGCTGCCTGAACGTCCGGCAGACTGGCACTATCTTGGCTTTTGAAGTCGCAGTTACAAAAACAGATTATCTTTCTGATATTGGTATTTATCTTTATGACTATTTTATAAAAAATGGAGCATTGATTCGTCCTTTGGGAAACACGATTTATCTGATGCCTCCTTATTGCATAACCGAGCAAGAATTAGATTTTCTTTATGATCTTCTATTAAGTGCACTAGACGATTTAGCCCAGCTTAATTTGTAGTCACTTCCCAAATGACGTCCGAGTGAATATATTTTCCCTTTGCTTTTAAGTGATCGGCGTAGGTCTTGGAGAAATAGTGGCTACGATCTGGCTTGACCACAAAGAAAAGATAATCAGTCTTTTTTGGTTGAAAGGCAGCTTGTAAGGAAGCTCGACCCGGATTGGAAATGGGGCCGGGTGGATATCCTTCATGAATGTAGGTATTGTAGCGCGATGGTTTTTTGAGATCCTTAAAAAATAATTTCTTTTTTGATGCAGGGAACAAATATTGTACCGTAGCACAAGATTCCAATTTCATACCCTTATCTATACGGTTTAAGAAAACTCGCGCGATTATTGGGCGTTCGGCCGGCATAAAGGCTTCCCTTTCGATGATCGAAGCAAGAATTACCTTTTCCCTAAGCTTCCTTGGCGATATTTTATCCAAATCTGTGAATTCGCTGACATTCTGAAAGAACGTATCTAGCATGAGTTGATGAAGATCAAGGGCAGTAAAATGATAGGGAACATGATAGGTTTCTGGGTAGAGATACCCTTCGCTATTTTGTAAGCCGTAGGGTTTCAGTTGTTCTTTATCTTTGGTAATCGCCATAAATTCTTTTTGATTTTTCACGATTTTTTTTTTGATCAAATATTGGGCAATCTGTCGATTGTGCCATCCTTCGGGGATGGTTATTTTTAGTGTCTTCACTCTTCCTTGGTAAAGATTCTCTGCAACTTCATAGACGGTCATACTATCGTTTAGTTCATAGACGCCGCGCTGAATTTTCGAATTGCCGCGAATCTGCAAATAAAACTTAAATAACTTAGGCGACTGCAGAATTTTTTTTTCAGCTAACAATTTTGCTGCCTGTCCAACACTCATTCCCGGGGTGATATCGATTTCATGAGTGTTTAACCCAAATCCGGTGGGTCTGCCGATCAATAGCAGTAATATTAAAGCAATAAGGCTACTGACACTAACTAAAGTAATGACCTTTTTTGTATTCACCGCTAGTCAGATCATTGATTATTAAATTTTGGCGTCCGTTTTTCACGAATCGCCTGCATGGCTTCTTTATAATCTTGGCTTAAAAAATTCTGTGATTGGCTTGCTGCTTCATATTCAAGCGTTTGCATGAGATTCTTTGTCTGATACAAGCCTCGCTTCAATAATCGAATTGCCTGCGGGCTATTCTTGCTAATTTCTGTCGCAGTGGCTTTGGCTTGGGTCAATACTTGTTCTTTTGTTGTCGCGAGATGACAGATCCCTTTATCGGCTGCCTCTCTACCTGATATCATTTTCCCGGTAAACAACAATTCTTGTGCACATAGAATCCCACAACATTCCTTGAGGAAATAGCTGGTCCCCATACCCGGATGTATTCCTAGTTTAACAAAATTGGCGGCATACTTGGCATCTTCTGTAAAGTAACGAAGATCACAAGCTAAGGCGATTGCCAGTGCAGCGCCAATAGCATGACCATTAACGGCAGCAATAACCGGGTACGGCAAATCACGAATAGACAAAAACGCTCGATAGAATTCAAGCATCTTCTTCCTACTCTCTTCGGGATCTTTATCGATCATCGATTCTAACATGCTAAAATCTCCGCCACTAGAAAAGATATTATTTTTCCCAGTAATAATTGCACAGCGAATTGCATTTTCCTTACCGATTTCACTAACCACGTTACGAAACTGTTCGGCTAATTCGAACGTCAAGGCATTCTTTTTTTGCGGGTTATCAAAAGAGATGATTGCAATACTGCCCTCTTCGCTGGTCATTCTCTCTAATGCGATGAGCCTCATATGACAAATATTGGCCGCTAATGATGGTTTTACAATCAATTTTTTCACTTTCAGCTTTGCTACTTCTGGCTTGATGCAAAGTTTATCATTTTTCAAAAAATTTTCTTGACAAGAAAAAGGAAAAAATCAAGTATACAATTTAGTAAAATGTCGTTGTGATTGTAATTGTCATTTGCTTGCAATTGATATGGATCATCGGCATGGACTAGGATTTCTTAAAAAAGTTTTAAGAAAAACGAACACTCGTTAAACCAATAAATAATGGAGGGTAGAAAATGAGGTATATAAAGAAAATGAGGCTAGCAAGATTGGCGTTATTGTTGGTGCTCATAGTAGGAGTAGCTTGTAAATCAGATAAAATAAAGGACGTCAAAGGGATCAACTACGTTCCCTCGGAAAAGGGTTTTGGCTATAAACAAGCAACCTTTACTGAAGGGGATTTTCAGAAATGGTTCAAAAAGAATAAAGGCAAGCTAGATAAAGAAATGGAAAAACTAGGCGATGACTTTATGTTTGTGGTGATTGGTCACACTGATAAGTGTGGGCCAGATACAGCACAAGGTGGCAAAAAAGGAAACAATTACTATGCTACTCGGAGAGCAGAAAATTTCCGCAAGAGATTGATCCGCGAGGGTTATCCAGCGCGCAAAATAAGAGCTGTCGGAGTCGCCAGTGAGAAAAGTCGTACTCCGTCAAACTGTGAATACCGCCATGTTGATCGCCGAGTTACCTTTGGAATTGCTCGCAAAGCAGCAAAGTAAAGTTTCTGGGATTGGGGATTGATTGCTCAAGAAGACAGAATTTTGTAAAATCGTTGCAGTTGTCGATCGTCTCTTAGATGATCGACAACTCAATCAGCTAAAAGAGCATCAGATACCTATCCTAGAGTTTCGTCTAGATTTATTTTC
The DNA here is from genome assembly GCA_965207725.1 of Leptonemataceae bacterium. GTDB lineage: Bacteria > Spirochaetota > Leptospiria > Leptospirales > Leptonemataceae. The sequence continues at coordinate 437,854 of OZ242290.1, forward strand.
CTGCGGCTTCCCAGAAGCCTTAAAATTTTTGCAGAAAATCCATGAAAAAAATGAATTTCAAATCATTGGCACCTATCGAAATACTGGCGAAAATCAGCGAAAAAAGATTATGGAATATACCAGAGCATTTTTACCATATGTTCAGTTTATAGATATAGAGTTTGAAGATACAATGAGAGATTTGGTGTTAGAGTTGGCGCAAAAAACTGAGAAACAGACTATCCTGTCGACACACAATTTTCGAGAGGTACCGACATTAGAAACAATGACAAAGGTCAAGGATTTTGCTTCTCGGGCATCAGCTACATTTGTCAAATTTGCCTATTTAGTACAAACAGTTTCTGATTATCGTCGCTTTTTGAAGTTTATCCGTAGTTTTGAAAATCGTAATATTTCACATATGGCTATGGGTAGATACGGTAAAATTTCTCGAATTTTAGCACCTCTTTTTTATTCGCGATTAAACTATGGGTATATTGTTCAATCAAATGCGGGCGGACAAATGTCGGCGATACACTTGAAAAAAATTTATGATCTTCTCTATTATTAAATATTGAGAAAAGGACAGAATATTATTATGAAAACAAAGAGAGTAAGTTCGTCATTATTGAGAACATCTGGTGGGCAAAAGAGCTCATCGCCAATTGAGAGCAATAGCGGCGCAGTATTCTCTGATATGATAAAAGAATTGATGATGAACAAAGGCATTGAAGGCAAAGAGTTGGGAGAATTATGGAAATTATTGCCGATTGTCGAGAAGGATCTATTAAATCAGCAAAATCGGAAGAACTTAAGAAGATATAAAGAAATCATTGGTAACATTACAGCGCTGACTTTAGAGAAAAATATGCAGACTGTGAATTTTCAAAAAAAAAATAAGGAAGGAGAAAAGCAAAAATATCAAATTATTAAGACTATCAATAAAAAGATGAGCGCAATAAATCTAATCCTTTTTAGTAAAGATAATGCGGTTTTTCAACTCTATTGCACTTTTGCTGAAATTCGTGGACTTATTTTGGATATTAATAAATAAGTTAAAGAGTAACAATAAATTTATTCACTGCGACTACTCTTATGAAAGATAATTCTAAAACTATGGCAAGCCAAGATTCAACACAATCAAACCCACCGGAGGTTCAAGTCAAAATACAACAGCAAATGCAGTCTGCTTATTTGGATTATGCGATGAGCGTGATTATTGGACGTGCATTGCCAGATGTTCGCGATGGCTTAAAACCAGTTCATCGACGGATCTTGTTTGCCATGCATGAGCGGGCTTGGCGCCATGAGAATCCCTATGTTAAGTGCGCAAAGATTGTCGGTGAGGTGATTGGAAATTTCCATCCACATGGTGATGGCGCAGTGTATGAATCATTGGTTCGTATGGCGCAGCTTTTTTCCATGAACATTCCTTTGATCGATGGGCAGGGAAATTTCGGCAGCATTGATGGTGATCCGCCAGCTGCTTATCGGTACACTGAGGCCCGGTTAATGAAAATAACTGAACGGTTGCTCAATGACATTCACATGGAAACCGTGGATTTTATACCTACCTTTGATGATTCACGAAAAGAGCCAGTGGTCTTGCCGGCTGCTTATCCAAATTTATTCGTGAACGGCTCAGAGGGAATTGCAGTCGGAATGTCGACTAATGTGCCACCGCACAACTTTAACGAGATTGTCAGGGCTACTATAGAGCTCGTCAAAAACCCGCAAATTTCCGTCAAAGAATTAATGAAATATGTTCCTGCGCCTGACTTTCCAACTGGTGGCTTAATCATTGGCGCAAAGAATTTATTGAATGCATATGAAACCGGGCATGGTTCCATTTCTGTTCGCGCTCAAGTAGACATTGCTCAGAGTAAGAAAAAGCGAGATATGATTGTGGTTCATGAGATACCCTACCAAGTGAATAAAACTGATTTACTGGAGAGGATTGGTCAGCTTGTCCAAAGTAAAAAAATTGTTGGTATTGCAGATATTCGGGATTTATCTGATCGGCGTGGTATTCGCGTTGAAATTGAATTAAAAAAAGATGCCAAGACCCAAGTGATTTTAAATCAATTGTACAAACAAACAGATCTTCAAAGAAACTATCGGATTAGCCTACTGGCGATCGTAGACAATCAGCCCAAAATTCTCAATCTTAAGAGCGGGCTAGAGTACTATGTTGCACATCGCAAAGAGATCATTATTCGTAGAACCAAATATCAACTGGCAGAAGCGCAAAAACGCGTCCATATTCTAGAAGGCTTTAAGAAGGCTCTGGATATTATTGAGCAGATTATTAAGCTCATTCGAGCTTCAGATACGGTACAGATGGCAAGAGAGCAGCTGATTTCTACCTTTGACTTTAGTGTCGAACAAGCAACAGCCATTTTGGAAATGCGTTTGCAAAAACTGACCTCATTAGAACGCAAGAAAATACTTCAAGAATTAAAAGAATTAAAAGCGAAGATTCTCGAATATAAAAAGATCCTCAAAGAAGAGGCGAAGCGCAACGAGCTTATCATTGATGAACTGCAGGCTGCTAATAAGGAAAACCCAGTAGAACGCAAAAGTGAATTGGATTATAGTGAAGAAGATATCGGTGCATTTGAAGAAACAGATTTGATCGCCAATGAAGAAGTGGTCATTAGACTTTCTGCAAACGATTTTATCAAACGCATGAACAAAGACACCTTCCGTAGGCAGAAAAGAGGAGGGCGGGGCGTTCGTAGTGGCGGGCAAGATAGTATTATCAAACGATTGTTGGTTGCCAATACTCACGACACACTACTCATGTTTAGCAATCGTGGTAAGGTTTTTTCAATGCCAGTTCATGAACTACCGGATGTCACCCGCGACGGTCGAGGCAAATCCTTAAAGTCATTGATCAATCTGTCTTCTGGTGAGATGATTTCGGTGATTCAGGCCTATCATAAGCTGGAAGAAGGATCTGCATTAGTTATGGCGACACGTCTTGGTATCATTAAGAAAATTCAGAGTAGCTTTTTTGCTACCATTCGGAGGAAGGGTATTATCGCCATTCAATTGAAGGATAATAATGAGTTGGTGGATGTCCGTATGGTAGATAATCGACAAGATTTAATTCTGTGTAGTCAAGGGGGCTATGCCTTGCGCATCAAATCTAGTAAATTACGGAATTTAGGGAGAACTGCAAATGGGGTCATTGGATTGAACTTAGGAAAAAGTGATACACTCATTGGCATGGACGTAATTGATGCTGATACTTCACTGTTTACTATTTCAAAATTAGGCTACGGTAAACGTGTTGATTATAAGCATTTTGGGGTAAAAAATCGCGGTGGCAAAGGCGTCAGTTTCACCAAGATTTCGCCACGCAACGGCAATCCTGTAAGAATTGCCAGTGTTAGAGAAAATGATCATATTGTCCTCATTACCGATCATGGAGTGACTCTCCGAGTGGAAGCCAAGGATATTTCTCGGATTGGTCGGACCGCTCTTGGCGTGCGAATCGTCAATATTGATGAAGACCATACTGTGAGTGATATTGCCTTGCTTTCTGGAAAATGAAAAGATTTCATATTTGCTGAGTCATGTTTGATAGACGAAAGTTTGATTGTATTGTAATCGGCGGTGGGCATGCAGGGGTAGAGGCTGCTTATGTCTGTGCAAAGTGCGATTTGCGCACCTTGTTGGTGACTTTTAACCTCGATACCATCGGTCAAATGTCTTGTAATCCGTCGATTGGTGGAATCGGCAAGGGACAGTTGGTACGGGAGATCGATGCTCTCGGTGGCTTGATGGGACAATTGATCGATAGGAGTGGAATTCACTTTAAGATGCTCAATTTGTCTAAAGGTGCGGCCGTCTGGGCACCGCGCGCCCAAGCAGAGAAAAAAGTCTATCAAAACGAAGCAAAGTGTATTTTGGAGGCTACCAAGAATCTTTCTCTTTATCAAGATGAATGTGCTCGTCTGCTTTTTGCAGGATCACAAATCAGCGGGATAATTACCAAGCGAAAACAGGAATTCTATAGCGATCACATTATTATTACGACAGGTACTTTTCTCGGAGCAAAAATTCACATCGGAGATTTACAGATTCAGTCGGGACGGGTAGCCGAACCTGCTGCCAATGATCTTGCGTCTGATTTATTGAAGACTGGTCTTGCCACTGCCTATCTCAAGACAGGTACGCCTCCGCGAATATTACGTAAACATATTGATTTTTCTAGATTGGAGATTCAAGAACCAGATAGTAATCCATGCTTTTTTTCATTTCGCTCGCAAAAAACCGAACAACCACAGATTCCTTGTTGGATTACTTATACCAACGAAAAAACTCATCAGATTATTCAAAAGAATTTAGATAAATCACCGATGTATTCTGGGCAAATCAATAGCCAAGGTCCGCGTTACTGCCCCAGTATAGAAGATAAAATTGTTCGTTTTGGTGATCGTAATCGACATCAGATTTTCATTGAACCGGAGGGAGTAAAAACCGGTGAGATTTATCTCAATGGAATTTCCAGCGGTCTCCCCGAAGAAGTGCAATGGGAAATGATTCGCAGTTGCAAAGGGCTCGAACAGGCTGAGATTATTAAACCAGCTTATGCCGTGGAGTATATGCATGTAGATCCGCGTGAGCTTGCCGCAGACTTACAATGCAAATCAATTCCTGGTCTTTATTTGGCCGGACAGATTAATGGTACGACTGGCTATGAAGAAGCAGCGGCGCAAGGAATTATGGCCGGCTTCAATGTAATCAGAAGTGTTCGTGGTGAGACATCGCCATTTGTTTTATCGCGTACCGAAGCATATATTGGAGTCTTGATCGATGATCTGATCAGCAAGGGAGTGGATGATCCCTATCGCATGTTCACCAGTCGGGCGGAACATCGCTTGGTCCTCCGTCAAGATAATGCCGATCTTCGTCTGATGAAATATGGAGTGGCGTTTTCTTTGATCGATGATGCTAGTTATAAAAAAACCCAAGCAAAATATCAAAAAATTCAAGACGTCAAGAGAAAGATGCAAAAGATTCAACTCAAACCAGAACCTATTTTTCAAGGAATATTGAAGAGTAAGCGAATCGCTGATTCGCCCACCTTTTACGGTAAATCATTGACTGATTTTATTAAACGATCAGACGTGAAAATTGAAGATTGTCTAGATCTCTGTGTGGAATTCGGGGAGTTGACACCAAAAGAATTAAAGATTTTGGAGTTAGAAATCAAATACGCGGGATACATTAAGCAGGAGTTACAGAAAATTCAGAGCCGTCAAAAAAATTTAGAAGTATCTATTCCACAAGGTACTGATTATAGTCAAATTTATGGTTTAAAAAAAGAAGCGGTCGAGAAGCTTTCTCGCATCCGACCCATGAATCTGAGTTCTGCTTTACAGATTCCCGGCATTAACCCGCCAGATATCGATCTAGTTTTTTTTCACGTCAAACGGAAAGTTAAACAGCTTGATCAATGAAATGACCAACTATGTCTTCTGCCTCGTTTTTTTTTGTTTCTTCTCGATTAGCGGGTACAGTGTCGTGATACACCAGTCGGTTCAGTTTTTCCAGCAGCGGAAGCTTTGCTGCTGGGTCCTGCCAAGGAAAAGTATTTAGTGAATTTTGACTTTCAAAATTGACAGGTTTAATCTTTGGCACTGGTGTAATCTCACTGGTATTGTACTGGTGGCTAAGGCTGACAAACAAACCGTCAATCCGTGAAAAATTTGGGCTTACTCCGTGAATATACATCTCGTTTATATTAGATTTTCGACATTTTTTTTGTCAATCTTAATTTTCTCAATCATTTTTTTGGCGGGATGTAGTAATCAGCCTTGGATACAATCGAATCGGTTAATTGATCGGAATGATTTACCGGTTCGCATTCGCAAGATTCGTAGATATCTTTATTTCGCGGAAGATTTTAATTATCGGCGGACAGAACAAATTATCTACGCTGATCCGCGTGGGATTGTCTTTATTAACGCGGGCTGGAGTGAAAAGAGTGCCCTTCAACTGATTACCCAGGCGCTCCGTTATAGCGATGGGGAATATCTAGGGGTGGCATTGACTAATTATCATCTCTACAACAGCGGCGGTCTCTCAATTTTTAAGAAATATGAAATTCCGATTATTAGTAGTAAAAAAACTCTGCGAGCAATGAAACGATATTGGTCTCGCGAAAATAGCCAGATGAATCGTGAATTTTCGAGCTGGCGTAATCAGCGTTTTGTTTCACCGGATATTGTTTTTAACCAATCGTTTCATTTTCTAAAGGGTAAGCTCAGAATTTACCAAGTTTTGCCGGCCTATACTCCAGATAATTGTGTAGTTTTTTTTCCGCAGGAGAAAATACTCTATCTGGGACGGATGACGGGAAAATTACTAGAAAAAAAATCAGTACAGCCCTTGAAACCAGACATTGCCAAGGCTTTTGTTAATAATATTAAAAGTTTAGATTTTAAGCATGTGTTGATTCAAGGAAAATTGTTGAGGCGTAATCAATTTTTCGCGCAATTAAATCAACAATGATTATAGCCGAATCAATTATTTTTGTTCTTGATAATATTTGAGTCGAGCTTCAATGTCTACTCGGTCCTGATAAATTTCACCTTTGCTATCGAATAAATCACGTCGCAATTCATCAGGAATGGTAAAATCAAACATCGGATTTAAATCTGCTGGATACAGATAGGGATTTTCATACCAATTCATTTGTACCTCTTCAATGTTTGGCGTTTGCCCATTCTGGTCTTTGCCATAGGGATTGCTGAGAACATAATTGTCAAGCGGATACTTGATACGATAGCTATACCAAGCATTGATTTTGCTCATCCGAGAGTAGCTAATACTCTTGAGCATCCACTTGATTTTTGTGATTTTACTGTCCATCACATATCCATTTTCTGAATTTTCCTGTAAGAATCTCTGCAATTTCTCCTCTTGGGAAGTGGCTGCTGTGCCTTCCAAATCTTTTTCATTGGTTGCTTGCGGAGTATCTTGTTCTAGGCTTAATTCAATCGGGCTTTTCATCGTTGCATAACGCATAATTCGCCGCAATTCACTTGCCTCTTTCTTTAATCCCCAATCATAGCTCTGCTTTGCGTGGCGTATCCTTGCAAAGCCCGCCTTAAAATTGAGTGCCATTTCTCTTTTGATGCGATAGTACACCGAGTCTTCTTTAGAATAACCTCTCTTGGTCGTTGGGACTTCTCGAGTTTTTTTTATGTCTTTTACTTTGGCAGATTCAGGGGTGTAGAGAGTCAGTATTTCTGAATATGTTAAATCCTCAACATCGTTGACATTCTTTTCCCCCAACGCTTCGATTAATAATTTGCGTGATCGTTCTATATAGAGATCAGCGAAATTTTCTGATAATTGATCGATTCCTAATATAGTTTTTGCATAATCAACATATGCTTCTTTGTAATTTCCTTCCATGTAATTGAGATATCCGCTACGATAATTATCTTCAATACTCCGAAATTTTTGATAATTTTCACCTTCACTCAGTGAATCTTTAGATATAGTGCTCAAACAGCTAGGATGTGGGTTACACGGGAAATTTGTGCTTATGACTCTTAATTGGTTGATCAGCTTGAGTAGTGTCGAATTCCAATCATAGACCGTTGCTATATATGAACGAGCACTCAAAGGTGCGTTTATCAACAAACAACATGCGATCATTATTGCGATAATAATTTGTCCTTTTTTGTTAAATTTCCCTTTGATCAAAATTTTCTTTGTCATATTTAGATATTCCCTCTTATTTACTCTCAATATTATCGGACTTCCCTCTTGCAAACATTACTTACCATGATAAATTTGTAAATCGATTTTTTAAAAGCGTAGAATTGGCTCACTTTGGATAATTCTATCATTCAATATTTTTGTTCTAAGGCGCGATGGTGCCCGTCAAAACCACTTACGTGGCTTTCTTAGTGCAATAAGCAACACGAGCAAAGACTCGATGAACTTATCGAAGTTTAGCTTACTCTATAACTACGCAAATTTAGATTGACAAGGTTGATCACTTGTCGATAACTCTCATTAACGATGGAGGGGTGTCCGAGTGGTTGATGGTGACGGTCTTGAAAACCGTTGTACAGCGATGTACCGTGGGTTCGAATCCCACCCTCTCCGGAGTTTTTTGTCGGCCGGAATTGCTTCGCCGGTTTGGTTTTTATAATAATCCTCTCTAGCAGAAAGTATTCTGAATACTCACAAGAAAATACTATATCACATACGTTATAAGACATTTGAAAAATTTTGTAACGAAGAACTAAGGTTTACCAAACAAACGATTTATATTTATATTGGTAATCTCAAGCTCCTAACAACATACCCCAATTATTGTCCCGAAGAAAAGGCACTTGATTTTAGACTTAAGAAAATGAGGAATATAACTGAAGGTGCAAATACAAATGATAGAAAAATCAGTGACGAAAGATTAAGAGAAGAAGCTTAATTTTTTTGAAATTGTTTCTCCTGAAATGTCAGCAACTCAGATTGAAGTTTTTATTGGTGATTTATTTTCTGAACTTGATTTGCCTTAAAACTCCAATAGTGTTTCTTTTTTTTCTAGTAAAGTTTTCGCATATTTAAGTTAACAAAAATATGTATACAAGCAAAAATAGTGAACTAGATATGCACTCTCATATTCGCAAACTAAGAACTTCACTAGGGCATCAAATTTATAGCCAAAAAAAAATATATTTAGATATGAAATATTGGATACTCATTAGAGAAGCTCATTTGGGTAGACCTCAGAAATCACTTCATTTGGACTTGCTCTACAAAATGAAGCAATTAGTATCTTCTAATAAAGGCTTGTTCCCTATAAGTCAAACTTTATTTTTAGAACTTAATAAACAAAGCGATAGAAAGACCAGACAAGCAACTGCTCAGTTAATGGATGAACTTAGTCGAGGTATTTCGATATGTGGACTTGATGAACGCATTGAAATTGAAATTAGAAATTGTCTTCATGAGAGGATGAAATTAAATACGTATAAGATAGTAGAGCATGTTTGGACAAAATCTAGTTGCCTATTTGGACTCTTTGACTCTCCAGTGAATGATATAAAATATAAAAAATCGTTCATAGATTATCTGTGGCGTATTTCTTTAGTTGATATACTGACAATTATGGGAGGAAAGAGTCTAAATCCGGACAATCGGAAAACTATAGCTGATAAACTTAACAGTGATAATGCAAAACACTCTGATGAAATAAAAAGCTTTGAGCAAACTTATTTATATGAAATAGCAGGAATGCTTGATCTTTTCAAAAAATTTATCGCTGATACCACAGAGAAGATTTTCTTGGAAGAAGCGAGTCAAGATAGTAAGATAACTAAGGAAGAGAAGGAAGAGGGAATGAGTAAAATGTATGTCCTGTTTGTAAATTTATTTAAGTTGGGTAAGGTTAGCAAATATATGCCTACAGCAGATATATATGCAAGATGTCATGCTTCAATTCGATGGGACAAAAGACGTAAAATTGACAGTAATGATATTTATGATATTGAGCATGCGACAGAAGCTCTTGGATACTATGATGCATTTTTGACTGAAAAATCTTTTAAAACACTATTGACTACAAAGCACATTTCTGCTGGTGATAGATTTGGATGTACAGTAATTTCTGAGGAAAAGAAAGCGATTCAATATCTAGACACTATAGGTGATGAATAATATTGCGGATATCATTCTACCTTTGGCATATTAATACTTATAATCATCTTGTAACTTTATTTCATGGCCTCCATTGAATTCAATGTTACGAATCTTTTTAATTTCTTGAGCTTTTTCTCCCTTAAATAATATCTCCATAGAGATATTAAACATATCACCAAACTTCTTTTTCTCATCAATTTGATTTAAAAAAATATGTGTCTTGTCTTCAGAATCCCAAACTGAACTACTATAATCAGGTCCACTGAGGTGTGCAAAATATGTAATATAGGTAATTATATTTATGCAAACATACTTATTCTTTGATTTCGCAGGAATGTCGATGATGTCAATATTTTCAATTTCAATTTTTTCAACTTGGACATCTACAACTTCAAGTTCCAGATCGTCTATATAATTAAACTCGCAATTGACAAAAGCGATTTCTATATTTTTTTTAATGTAGCCAATTTCATTGTTGATGCTTTGGGAAAGAATATTAGTCAATTTTTCTTGATTCTTATTATATATATCGAGAAAATTAGAGAGTTGAGGTATATGAATATATTTTCTATTTTCTTTACAAAAAATTTCAATACCTTTATCCCGACTGATTATATAAATTTTATCTACCCGTCCCTCACTCCAATGAAGTAGGCTGAGTAATGAAATTGCATCTAGAAATTCATTTTTATTTTTCTTTCCTTTAAATGGAGGTAAACCCTTAAAGTAGAAATCTAAAAGTTTTTGAATAGAAATCTCTTGTGAACTAAGTATCTTAATTTTCGACTTTTTCTGGTAGTCATCCCATTGTTTAACTCCCATCTTGAGTAATGTACCATTGGGCAAAGCTTTCTCAATCTCAGCCTTGAGCTTCTTTTGATTTAAGAAGTTTATTTCTTTCAATAATTTATTTTTAGAGATTTCTATTTTATGTAACGTTTCATCAATTTTACTACGTACTTCTTTATCTACAACATCTGAAATTAGAATATCAATTTCTTTAAGATTTCCTAATTTACCTAAACGATGCAGCCCAGGGCTTTTAAAATTGAATTTTTGTTCTACAAAAATTTGAGTATCAAGAAAAACTATTCTAGTCTCTAATGCTTGAGATTTAGCCACTTCACTCAACCCGTCCAGTATAAACAAGTATAAAATTGATCGTCATCTAACTTTTATAATGTACTCAATATAGTTTCTTTGTTTTATTCGATATGTTCTCTAGCGATCAAATTAAAAGATAAGTATTTTTAAAGTTTTTATGATTTCTACTCAAATAAAAAATTAAGTACAATAGCCTACTTATATTCCTTAAAACTATTTAGCAAGTCTCTAAATTTTTTAGGCTTATATTTATCAAAGCTTTCTTCGTCTACATACACATAATCGAATTTTGTTTGGCTTTGAATATTATTGATGTCGTCACACCACTGTTTTAACCTATTCATTTTTGGAGGAACGTCTAAGTCTTTTTGGCCTTTTGTTTCAACAATTACTATGTTCTTATTATCTACCTTCACAATGAAATCGGGGTAATAGGAGGTTTCCTTTTAGGGCGTCGGTATGAATACGGTAGTTGATTTTTGCTAGATTTCGACGAATATCCCAGCCAAATTCAAAAGCAATATCTTTATGGGCAAAAGTGCCACCGTGCCGACCCGGTTTTGAGATGATCCCGACAGCTCTTGTATTTTAATCCCGTCGAATTCGACGGGATTAAAATTGTGGTTATAGAGTTGTTCCCAAATGCCTAGAAATTCAATCGTGTTACGGTTTCTGATCCAATTTCGTATTAAATCATCCGAGTGGTTGGGGTTTTTGTATTTGGCAATATCGGTTAAGCAAATAAAATCATTATCACTATGGGAGTAATAACTTATTTCAATCCCTTTTACATCTACTTTCCCCATAACTAAAATAAATTTTTTATGATTCGAGATACCCCATCAATTAACTCATCATTAAAAACACCAATCCTCTTTCACTAAAAATTGTTCAAGATTACAACAATCTATATTGAAATGTTCACAAATATTGGGTATCCTTACTGAATTTTCTTTATGCTTTTCTTCTGTAACAACCGTTGCATTTAATGTTTCTGCTTTGGCGATAATAAAGGGGTCAGCAAATGCTTCACCCTTTAGTCGTTTTTTCTTACTAAGACTCTCTTGAAACTGAGGTTCTGAAAATATTTTTTTTAGAAATTCTTGTTCGCTTCTCATTGGTTCAGAAAAAAAGTCTTTGTTTTGATTAGTAAATATTTTTAATTCTCCTTTCTCAAAACGATTATTTAATTCATGATATACTTCTCTCACAGAACAGATTTTTTCCCCTGCAAGCATATCATTGAACTTTTCCCAGAAAGAAGGAAAACGAGCGGGGTAATAAAACTTTAATATAGACGACAAACTATTAGTATCAAAAACATATTTCATTATTTAGCCACCCTAGTATTTCTAGAATACAATACCATGTTTTCAAAATGGGTAATATTTTTAGGTTTAATATTTAAATAATCAGATAATTGATTCTCATTGATTTTATTTTTATAAAATTTACGATAAGCAAGTTCTATGTAACTTTCACCAAGATATGATTTCAGAGTGAAGTAATAATTCCCACCAGATTTTTTTTTCTGAGATTTTTCTTTTTGCAGTAATCCTTCTCGCCATTTATTTACCCATGAGTTATAATCGTTCTGATTGATAATCTTTGCATCAAGATATTTGCGTAAAATAACTTCACGACTCACTGAAAATCGCTTTGCATAGTTCTCTATTGTTTTTTCATTAAAATCACCTAAGTTAATATCAGATGCAGGAACCAATAATTCTGCAGCAAATTTATTGCACCATTGTTCTGTTTTTAGATATTCTCCTTTCCATCTGTCTGTTTTTTTTGAAGAGTAAAAGTCAACACCACCAGCATGAAGTAACAGGTGAGCTAATTCATGAAACAACGTAAATATTTGCCTTGTATCAGACATGCTATTATTTATGTAAATTACAGGGTATAATTCATCATATAAACAAAAGCCTGAAAAATCATCATTTTTAAAAGCATCTTTAAAGGCAAAAATACCATTTTTTTCTAGACTTTGACGCCAAAATTTAAATGCTTCATCCTCACCTTGCCAACTAAATTGTTCTTTTAAGCTTATACCTAAATATTGTCGAATGGTACTAGCTACCCTTTCTATTTTGTGATTCTTACTTAAAGATTCAACATCAAGTATAGAATTTGATACTGGCTTTTGGTCATCATAAAGTTCAGCAAGATTATATTGAAAAACCTTGGCCTTTCGATATAGTTTAATAATATCCGTTGGCAATTCTTCAACTTCTGTCTCAGGAAGAGTACGAAAATCTGTTTTTGGTTTTACTTCTTTAGGAATTTCTGGGAAAAAGAAAAGTGCTATAGGTCGCTTATAAACCTCATAGGCAAGTTTTTCTAATTGAATATACGTAGGGCTAGTTGTACCCTTTTCCCAACTTTGTATCTCGTCTTCAGTTTTATTCAGCTTTGTAGCCACATCTGAAATGTTTAACCCCAGAGAAGCTCTCGCCCAAATAAGTATTTCAGTGTTGATCGCTAGTTTCTCTTTCACACCCCCACCTCCATTACCGTCATAGTATCGTTGCCAAAGATATCGACTACCTTCACGGCGATTTTATAACGGCCTGCTTCGCATTGGTGATAGATACTTTTCAACTCAATTGAGCGATCTTTTTTGGTACGAAATGATTGCCATTCATTTTCAAAAATAAAATCTCCCGTCCATTTTTCTTCGTATTCATCAGGCTTTTCTTCTTTGGGTACACGAATGATTTCTTTTTTGTTTTCAAAATTAAAATCAACCGACCAATAGTCTACCCAGTCGGTCCATTTTTTGGTGAGTATTTCTCGTTTGACAATTCCTTTGTCACTTTTATTGACTTTGAAAATTTGACCATTCTCAACCGTAATTTTACTTTTCCCTTTTTTCATTTTCAGTAAGTTCATGCATGAAAGATGACATATCTTTATAAACAAATCAAGCATGACAAGCAAGTAAAAAATTCTTTTGCTTTTTGTCTTGCCACCCCTCCCATTACCTTTTTTCTATTATTTCATTAGGGTTGAGGGTTGGGTATTGTGAAATTAGTTTTCTGTAAAGTACTTATCAAAATATGGTTTCTTTCCTCCTGTGATCGCTCGCTCTTTGAGGGTATTCTTCATGGCTCGGGTTTCTCCAGTTTATCCGCTCCTGATCTTCACGACCATTCTGATACATAACGGTTTTTTATTTCAGATGACTCGTCATTGTCGCGATTAAAGCATGGATGCAAACCACTTTAGAGGTTTTGTTTTCGTTATCGAAAAGGGGCTGGCTTCCGCTCTTGTCTTTAAAAGTATTTCTTCTGATTTGTCGTGTTCCCTCTACTCACCTAAATATCCTTGAATTTTCTTTGACCGATTTATGGCTGGCTTATTCTCTCTCAAGAAGTTCCAGCCCTGTGCCTTTGTGTCACCAGCGTAAATTGAAACGTTAAGATTATTTTTATTTTCTATCTTAATTACAGATAAAATCTATTAAAAGATCCGTGTGTCGCAATTGGTGAGTGATTTTTTTTTAGCTCAGAATACCCATTTTGACCGATTTTACATTATGGCTGTAGTTCATGGACGACCTGATAGTGAGCAAAGGTTTTTATCCATATGTCCTTCTTACATTGATAACATTGAAGACATAGAGCCCATTTGTCAAAAAGCTAAAAAGGTGTTGGAAAAAAATAAGGAGGAAAAAAAGACTGCCGAATTTTTTAAAAGAATAAAAAAATGGTTTCGCATAAGAAAAATCAGAAGAAATATTAAAAGGCTAGAAAACTTGAAAAAGCATCCGCTCAGAGCAGGGGCAATGGGCGAACTGGAAGTTTTAACAGAACTTTCAAAATTAAATAGTGCATATCATATTTTCTGCGATATCCACATTGATCTGCACCGATATATCACATACGACTCTGAAAGAAATCTAAGGTCAGCACAATTTGATTTTATCGTGGTCTCTCCAAGTGGAGTCTATATTATTGAAGTAAAGAAATGGAGTTCTACATTCAAGAGTACGCAAGGAAACTTTCAAATAAGTCCACATGAACAGATTGATAGAGCAAATAGAATTTTATATGTATCCTTAAAGTCTACTTGGAGTGAGAATTCAGATTTTCCAAAAATTACTTCGTTGATAGTAACAACGAACGCTAAGATATATTATAATCCAAAGTTTAGCTTTGTTCTAACTACCAATGTCAATAATATATACTCACTTTTAAAAAACAAAAGGAAATATTTATCAAACCAAGAAGTAGAAAGGTTAGCAGAATATATTTCTTGCCTCTGACTAGTTAGCCATCTTCCCCTAACTCCCAGCAAAAGGCTGCGCCCACTCGAATGGCACAGGTATAGTTGCGTTGGTTCTGGTGCCTGCGTGCGGGTTCGTATTAATAGCCGACTGCTTCAGCTGTCGGCTGTGGTACTTGCGTCGTCGGTTTTGTGTGCACTTCGCCAGCTTCGTATTTCCATACCGCCAGCTAAAGCAGTCGGTATAGTTGCGTTGGCTCTGGTGCCTGCGCGCGGGTTCGTATTAATAGCCGACTGCTTCAGCTGTCGGCTGTGGTACTTGCGTCGTCGGTTGTGTGTGCACTTCGCTAGCTTCGTATTTCCATACTGCCAGCTAAAGCAGTCGGTGTCGTTGGTCGTATGTGTACCCCGCCAGCTAAAGCAGTCGGTGTCGTTGGTCGTATCTGTACCCCGTCAGCTAAAGCAGTCGGTGTTGTTGGTCGTATCTGCACCCCGCCAGCTAAAGCAGTCGGTGTCGTTGGTCGTATGTGTACCCCGCCAGCTAAAGCAGTCGGTGTCGTTGGTCGTATCTGTACCCCGTCAGCTAAAGCAGTCGGTGTTGTTGGTCGTATCTGCACCCCGCCAGCTAAAGCAGTCGGTGTCGTTGGTCGTATGTGTACCCCGCCAGCTAAAGCAGTCGGTGTCGTTGGTCGTATGTGTACCCCGCCAGCTAAAGCAGTCGGTGTCGTTGGTCGTATGTGTACCCCGCCAGCTAAAGCAGTTGGTGTCGTTGGTCGTATTTGCACCCCGTCCGCTAAAGCAGTCGGTGTCGTTGGTTGTGTATGGCCTTCGCCAGCTTCGTGTATCCATACCGCCAGCTAAAGCAGTCGGTGTGCACGTGTATTGGTGATTCGTATGAACAGCCGACTCCGTATAAACAACTGACTGCTTCAGCTGTCAGTTGTGGTGCTTTAGCTGTTGGCTGAGGTACTTGCGTCGTTGGTCGTATGCACGTTTCTTGCCGTTTCCCCACAGCTAAAATTTGCACTGGCAAGTAGGCAAAAATTTGAGGTTAAACTAAGGAAACCTTGTTGTTATATCGACGGCGCTTGCTTGGGCAGTGTCCTCATCATCAGTAGGTGTAACACCATCACCTAGACGGCCGTTGGCCTGACGCCCCCAACACTTAAAAAGATTATTGTGTACAGCACAAGCGTGACCAAACCCTAGGTCAAGGGAGGTGACACCACTGCTTAGGCCCGTGACCTGTACAGCTGTAGTTTGTGTAATCTTCGTCGTTCCATCTCCTCGTTCACCGCGACCACCATAACCCCAGCAGAAGGCTGCACCATTTTGCACAGCACAGCTGATACCATTACTATCTTGACCGCCGGTAGTGATGCTAGTAATATTATTATTCGTGAAGCCACTCGTTACGTCTGATACGTTCACAGGAGTGTTTAATGAGATGTCACTACTAGATACGCCGTTTCCTAGTGCACCTCTGAATTGAACTCCCCAGCATTTGACGGCGCCATTATGCACAGCACAGGTGTGGCGATTTCCTGCACTAATATCGGTGACACCACTGCCTAAGTCTGTGACAGCTACAGGAATGTTTGAGTTCTCTGTGTTACCTCTGCCTAGTTTGCCAAAACTCCCATCTCCCCAGCAGAAGGCGGCACCATCCTGCACGGCACAGGTGTGATTGTCCCCAGCACTAATATCGGTGACATCACTGTCTAAGCCTGTTACGGCTACAGGAGTGTCTGAGTTCTCTGCGCCACCTCTGCCTAGTCGGCCAGAACTCCCAGATCCCCAGCAAAAGGCGGCATCATTCTGTATGGCACAGGAGTGTCGACTCCCTGCACTAATGTGGGTGACACCATTGTCTAGGTCTGCGGCTTTGCACAAGAGTGGTTGAATCGTCTCTGTTACCTCCGCCTAGTTGCCCAAGATCTCCTAATCCCCAGCACAAGGCGACACCATTCTGAATGGCACAGGAGTGTCGACCCCCTGCACTAATATTGGTGACACCACTGGCTAGCCCAGTGACGGCAGTGGGAGTTGCTATATCTGCGGCTGTATCTGCACCGTTTCCTAGACGACCATCGGTCTGAAGCCCCCAGCAAAAGGCTGCACCCGCTCGAATGGCACAGGTGTGATCGTTCCCAGCACTAATTAAATTAATAATCATACATTGATCTGAGTTCAGCGTATAGCCCGTGTTGCAAGTGGTGCATTTTTCTCTGTTGGCAGCACTTGTTGTTCCACCTGCTATTGTTCCGTTAGGGCAGACATAGGCAAAAGTGCCAGCATTAGCCGCGCACTTGCCTGCATTTATGGTAAAACCTGTGTTGCAAGCGGTGCATTTTTCTATGTCTGCGGTATTTGTGGTACCATCTGCTTTTGTTCCGTTGGGGCAGATATAGGGAAAAGTGGTCACAACAGCCGCACACTTGTCTATATTTAGGGTAAAACCCGTGTTGCAATTGGTGCATTTTTCTTTGTTGGCGGTCGTTGTTGTGCCACTTGCTATTATTCCGTTGGGGCAGACATAGGCAAAAGTGCCAGCATTAGCCGCGCACTTGCCTGCATTTAGGGTAAAACCTGTGTTGCAAGCGGTGCATTTTTCTTTGTTGGCGGTACTTGCTGTGCCATCTGCTTTTGTTCCGTTGGGGCAGATATAGGGAAAAGTGGTCACAACAGCCGCACACTTGTCTATATTTAGGGTAAAACCTGCGTTGCAAGCTGTGCATTTTTCTTTGTTGGCGGTAGTTGTCGTACCATCTGCTTTTGTTCCGTCGGGGCAAATAAAGTCAAAGGTCGTGGGAGGGGTCGTAGTGCCACCTCCACCGCCGCTACAAGATGCGAAAAAAGAAATAAGTAGCAAAAATAAGCCTATTTTTCTGTAAAAAGCTTGGTTAAGTTTGTTGTTCATGAAATGTACCTCTCTAGTTGAATATTAAGATAACTTTAATATGGTATCTCTACTAAGGAATTTATAACATATATACTTACTGTCAAGTATTTTTTTTAAGGAAAACTTTTTTCCATACCGCCAGCTAAAGCAGTCGGTATAGTTGCGTCGGCTCTGGTGTCTGCGCGCGGGTTCGTATTTCCACCCCGACAGCTAAAGCAGTCGGTGTGGTTGTGTATTGGTGATTCGTATGAACAGCCGACTCCGTATAAACAACTGACTGCTTCAGCTGTCAGTTGTGGTGCTTTAGCTGTCGGCTGTGGTACTTGCGTCGTCGGTTTTGTGTGCACTTCGCCAGCTTCGTATTTCCATACTGCCAGCTAAAGCAGTCGGTATAGTTGCGTCGGCTCTGGTGTCTGCGCGCGGGTTCGTATTTCCACCCCGACAGCTAAAGCAGTCGGTGTGGTTGTGTATTGGTGATTCGTATGAACAGCCGACTCCGTATAAACAACTGACTGCTTCAGCTGTCAGTTGTGGTGCTTCAGCTGTCGGCTGTAGTGCTTGCGTCGGCTCTACTACTTGCTATTGTTCCGTTGGGGCAAATAAAGTCAAAGGTCTTGGAAGGGGTAGTCGTAGTATTACCACCTCCACCGTCGCTATACAAGATGCTAAAAAAGAAATAAGTAGTAAAAATAAGCCCATTTGGCTGTGTAAATTTTTTCTGTGAAAAATTTTTTTATGAAAAAAAGTTCTTGACTCTATATTTTGAAAACCATCTAATTTGATGCAGTTTTGATTTTTTAAATAAGGAGAAAGATAACTATGAAAGAAAATTTGAGTAAAACAATTCTATCGCTTCTAGCGGTACTAACAATGAGTATTCACTTGGTTTCTTGCCCGTCGGGTAAGACCAATGATAATAAGGCTACTCCAATTGCAACGCTTGCAAGTACAACAATTCTACAAGACGCCACAGATATTGTTGTGAATTTCACGCAAGCTGTAGCAAAGGGTACGGGTGACATTGTGCTCACTCCACCAGCCGCTGAGGGGGAAATGGCCATGCCAGTAAATATTCCTTTAACTGCCGTTACTATTGGTGGTACTGGAGATGATGAGAACAAGGTAGTGACCGTTACTATCCCCCCAACTAGTAGGCCACTAAAAGTAGGGAGCTACACTCTCAGTTGGGTTGCAGGTGTTTTTCAGACTGTTGCAGTAGCTCCAGCCACCGCAACAGATATTGCTGCTCTTATCCTAACTTTTTCTGTAGTAGAACAAGATACAATTGCAACGCTTGCAAGTACAACAATTCTACAAGACGCCACAGATATTGTTGTGAATTTCTCACAAGCTGTAGCAAAGGGTACGGGTGACATTGTGCTCACTCCACCAGTCGCTGAGGGGGAAAGGGCCATGCCAGTAAATATTCCTTTAACTGCCGTTACTATTGGTGGTACTGGAGATGATGAGAACAAGGTAGTGACCGTTACTATCCCTCCAAGTAGTAGACCATTAAAAATAGGGAGCTACACTCTCAGTTGGGTTGCAGGTGTTTTTCAGACTGTTGCAGTAGCTCCAGCCACCGCAACAGATATTGCTGCTCTTATCCTAACTTTTTCTGTAGAAGAACAAGATACAATTGCAACGCTTGCAAGTACAACAATTCTACAAGACGCCACAGATATTGTTGTGAATTTCACGCAAGCTGTAGCAAAGGGTACGGGTGACATTGTGCTCACTCCACCAGTCGCTGAGGGGGAAATGGCCATGCCAGTAAATATTCCTTTAACTGCCGTTACTATTGGTGGTACTGGAGATGATGAGAACAAGGTAGTGACCGTTACTATCCCTCCAACTAGTAGACCACTAAAAATAGGGAGCTACACTCTCAGTTGGGTTGCAGGTGTTTTTCAGACTGTTGCAGTAGCTCCAGCCACCGCAACAGATATTGCTGCTCTTATCCTAACTTTTTCTGTAGAAGAACAAGATACGACACCACCTACGCTTATTTCTAGTGTTCCTGCTAGTATGAATTCTATTCTTCCCTCTGCCAATATTGTTTTGACAATGAGCGAAGCAGTGGAGATTACTACACCAAAAACTGGGGACATTGAATTACGGGATACACCACTGACTAGTGTAGATATTGGTACAGAGCAGCTTAGTATTATGGGTAATACCATTACCATTGACCCAGAAGGTAATTTGGATGTAGCCACCACTTGGAGCTTAATAATTCCAGCTGGCTACTTTGAGGATGCTGCTGGTAATCGATCAGGACGCATTACCCTAAGGTTCGTTGTAGCTAGGGAGATAACACCTCCTACGCTTATTTCTAGTGTCCCGCCACAAAACGGGGAAATCTCTGTGGGTGACAACATTGTCTTAACAATGAGTGAGACAGTTCAAATCAATAACCGCGAATCAAGTGAGTTTCATAGATTTATGATCACGAGTTCCATTGGACTTGCCTTTAAAGGAACTAATGAGGTCAATATTGATGATCTTCTAACAGCTCAAATTACAGTTAGTGGTGCTACGGTTACCATTAACCCACCTGAAAATTTAACAGTAGGAACACTTTGGACATTAACAATTCCAAGAGGCTATATCTTAGATGGAGCAGGTAATCCAGCAGAGATGATTCTCCTAACTTTTGATGTTGTCAATTAGTAAAGTAACTAGGATTTAAGATTACTCTTAAAATGAGCATAAGAGAAACTAAACTGTTATGCTCATTTTCTTTGCTTGATCTGAATTGAGGGCACTTTGAATTTTTATTGCCATCTTTATTTTCAATGGAGAAAGATAATATGATAGAAAAAATAACAAAGGATAGTCGGCAAGAAACTCCACATCCACGGACTATCCATAAATTTACGGCATTTGTTTTCATATTTGCATTGTACGGTGCTACTTGTACTGCGTCTAAGACTGAGCTAAGTGATGCTCCTATCAACCCCGACAATGACGCTTCTATCAACCTCGACAATGACGCTTCTATCAACCCCGACGATGATGCTCCAATCAACCCCGACGATGACGCTCCTAAACAAGCGTATATTTGTAGCAATGGGAATCCAACTGAAGGTACAACAGAATTAGGAAATACCATAATAGAGAGTTGTTTGCAAGGTGAATGTAATGAATTTTATCATGGCGAAGAAATACCAGGAAGTGAAGAAAGACTTCAATGTGTAATAAATAAGCATACTTGTAGTACCTTTGGTGGTGTTGCAGATTCTAGCTCTTTTGTTGCTGTTCATGAGAGTGAAAATTGTAGTTTTTGCCCCACTGGCTTTGACCGCAAGCTTGTAACAGGAGAAACTGCTAGATACAAATGCGTAGAGATACCATTTATATGTCCTAGTGGCACTCCAGTGCAAGCTAGCTCTGGCGACAGGCCTATTAGTACAGGAATAGTGAAATGTGCTGCGTGTAATCAAAGTTATACTCTTGTAAACGATATTTGCTTGAAAAATGTAGGAAACAGCAATAGTCAGGACTATCCCAAGCAATGCTCAGGTATCAATTCTGTTTGCAAGTTTCCATTACCAATCTTCGTGCATGGGTCTTTTGAAGATCCAGAATTAGCTGTAGTAGATCTCAGAATCAAGGCTATTGCCATACTTGACACCGAAGAAATTGCAAAGCAATTTCCAAGGGGGGCAAATCTAAAATATAGCATAACCAAAGGTAATCCTAACTATCATATGTCTTATACTAATTTAGAATCTGCCATAATTACAGGTAACAGAAGATTGGTGGCTAGCACTGATGATCCTGAAAAATATAAAGTACGACACTACCGCCTCAAAGGCTATCGTATTACTAATAATGGTGAGATTTATGTTCGAGATGCATGGGTTTTAGGAAGAAATAGCTCAGATTATTTAAATCTCGAAGACAAGAATGCCTTTATTGCTCGAGGTAATCACCCAAAGAGATTTGCACATGGTTGTGGTGGTACTGACAATTGTCCAGATGGGCAAGAATATGTTCCTCATCAAGATTACACACATTATACATTTCGCCGCACCGAGACCGATAGCTTAACGATCCAAGTAACAGACACAAATTCTGACAAGACAACTTTGACGCTACAAGTTGTAATTGAACCCAACCCAATAACAAAGAATTTGGTCGCCAACTGTAAGCAAAGCGATCCCTTCGATAAATTTGGGTGTCGTTATGCTAGTGAGATCATTCCTCAAACGAATATACAAACAACAGAGGCCCATCGCAATGCTCTCCCTAATGGATTAGCACTTCCTAAGTCACAATATGACATGGTTGCCAGTATAGAATTTGATAGCCTAGAAGATACCTTGAGGTATTTTACCTCACCGATATTTAAAGATCCCACACGCTTAGAAGTATCCGATGGCAAGTTAAAAATGCACCACAGAAGAGGAATGACCGCTGATCGTATATGCATTTTGACTGGGGCACCTTACATGACTTCTGATGGGCTCTTTGAACCATCTTCCGGATATTTAGAAGTTAAGTATGATAAATTTCCTAATTTATCTGCAAATTCTGGTAATTTTTTGCTCTGGTCACGTTATGGAGCACATCATAGTGCCTTCAAACTGGGGCTTCCCAGTACTTTGCTCGACGGCATAACAATCCTTGATCGATTACAGTTAGCGAAGACAGGCTTTGTAGAGATAGACTTATTAGAACGATGGGCTGATGGAATGTCCTCCCCTTATTTTGTGGCACATTCGTGGCCAGGGACAAAAGTAAATTTGGGAGACATCAAAGTTAGAGGTAAAAAGGGTCGTCTTTGGAAGCCAGGTTGGATGTTTGAGGTTAATGACAGGAGGGGAAGAACAACTCAATACCTAAGTGGTATTGCTGGACTAGAAATGGCACCGGGAACTGGAATGCAAATTTTTAAGAATGGCAATGAAGTTCTTACTGATGGTCACCAAATGCAGACTTTCGAACAGGGAGCTGCACGCTATCTGCTTCTTAACGGAATCTTCCATAGTCACAGTTTAGGTTTTTCTTGCGATAAACTCAGATGGCCAGTTGAAGATATTGAGATAGACTACATTCGCTTATTTAAACCTCGTGATGGTTACTAATTGCGTACATTCCCTTTTTATCCGTAAAATTGTTTCTTTCGACCAAATGGGTTGATTCTTGTCCTCTTTTGCATTGTCTGCTTGCTTCATTTCCCGAATGAAAGACAAATTTAAATTTGATTTTTCTTTTGAATAATAGACTTTTATCTCATCGGAAGATATGCGTCTCATAGAGTTTGATCTGAGGCGGATCCACGCAGGTTTGTAATTATCTCTACACAATCAGGCATTGTGTTAGAGACTACTTCTTGACTATCTTCATTGCTAATTGACAAATCTATATAAATTGATTTCTACAAGCCTCAAAACCAAGAAATTCTCCCCCCACCGAGCAGTATTGATAATTTATTTCATGACAGTTTATTTGAAAATGATTAAATAGGTTCATCTATATGGAAACCGTAAAAAATGACTTAACCCAAAAATTTAGTAAAGGAACTATTATTATTCATTGGTTAACCACCTTGTTAATTCTTATACTATTTCCATTGGGAAAATATATGGAAGACCTTGAAGTTTCAGAAAAGATGGGGTTAATAAAAATTCACATTATTTTAGGAATTTTAGTTTTTATTTTAACGATCATGAGAACAATTTATTTTTTCAAACATGAAAGACCAGCAAAGATAAAAACAGGATCCAAATTCAATGATAAATTAATCGTTTGGATTCACAATAGTTTTTATTTTCTATTATTTGGCATAACAATTTCAGGGTTGTCAACAATGATTTTAGGTGGATATGGTGAAGCAATCATCACAGGAAATTTTGAAAATATCAAATTACATAGTGAAATCCCTCCTTTAGAGCCACATGGAATATTGGCGATAATTATGATGGTATTGCTAGTAATGCATGTAGTCGGCGTCCTTAAGCACTTAATTATCAAGAAAGAAAATACCTTCAAACGAATTACGTAAATAACCTCTATTTATTCCTGATGGGTGCACAATTTGGGATTATCCTAACTGCAACGCTCATTGAGCAGCTAATTTTGGTATCAGGAAATTGAGTTTGAGTAATCTTCTCAATAATTTAATTTCAAAAAATTATAGTCCGTTCGACCATATCGTAACAATGATTCCATGTGATTTTCTTTAGCTGACACCGTACAGATCTGTTAGGAAGGTGTGCCCAAAAATTTTTTGTAAACTGGCTATTACTTGTTAAAAACATGAGCTCAAATATCAGGATTAAAATAATACAGGTTGGCTTTACCAATTGAAAAGCGGATATAAGAAAAAAATTCTTACTACGATCAACAATAATATCTAAAATTCACTACTCAGTGTTGCGCTTATTTAGCTAGCTTAACACCAGACTTACATTGTGTAAATCTAGACAAAAAAATCGCTAATCAATTGTTCAAGAGTTATTCAAAATAATTATCAAAGAGTTCAATATCATTGCGCAAATCCTCATAAGCTTGCGCCGATTTGTTCTTGTCTGGTAACTGTTGATTTGCTGTGATTAGTTTACTTAAAAATTTGTGTAACTGATTGTGCTCTTCTCCTACCATTTGACAATCCTGAAAGGTTTGGTCTATCTCCCCTTTTAGGCGGGTGTGAAGACCGCTATAATCTGACTCTGATCCATACTGCTGGATCATGTCGCGGATAGTTTTCATGTGTTGCTTGGTGGGTTCGTCGGCTTTCCATTTCTTTCCATGATTTAGTGTCAGTTCATTATTTGTGCCATGGACCTCGTGATGATCCCCATTTTGAGAATTATTATGCGTGTAATAAATTCCACCTAATACTCCCACACCAATGATAGCTACAATTAATATAATTTTGTTCATACTGTTCTCTCTTCTAATCAAAAGATCTAGCTTAGAAATGATTTGTCATCTCTTTTTTTAGTTATGCGCCGAATTGTCCCCAAAAAAATGTCAAGGATATTTCTCTCTATTTCCCGGTCTAAGTCATCCTTGTTTCTTCTAGATCAGGGGCTCGCCTCTCTTAAAAAGCATCGTGTGTCCGATTTGCGTCTTATCTTTGAGAAGCAAAACGTCTAGCTACTATTACACTATATAATAGGATACAAAGTTGTTAAAGTAGGTAAAGACTTTGGGAAAAGCGATCGAATATTCAAAATTCTTTAGAAGGCGCCACACTCAGTCTTAGAAATTTACTAATCTGCTTTAAAGATTACCCATAGCCAAAAAAATAAAGGACAGATTGAGGTAACGGATTAAATAATACGAAATTTAGCTGAGCGGATAGGAGCAGTTCACGACTCTGATTATCGATTAAATAGGATATTTTTGTTGGTCTGCGAATTGTCAGTCTGCTAGGAATAAATGACCATACTTGATCATCGTACAAATGTGGCAAATATCACTTTTTCACGGTATACCACTATCTCTCCCAGACACACAAAATCGAGTCTATACCGGCTCTAATTCTGCTAATCTCTTATATCGATTGGCTGCGCCCTTGCCTTAGGCTATCACATAATGAAGCTAAGGCAAGGCTAATGGGTGCGAGCGAGTTATGGAGTACAAGTTGAAGTTGTAAAATCAGGCCGATTGGAATCAGTTAACCCACTGTTACCTCCAGTAAATCCACTACAGGTTGTCACAGCGCCCACATTCCAATCTTTAAGACTTTGGTTAAAGAGCTCAGCATTGAAAAACATGTTATTCATATTAGTTACCATTGCTGTATTCCAAGAACTAATATCTTGGTTAAAGGCACTAGCCCCAGCAAGCATTAAATTCATATCAGTTACCTTTTCTGTATTCCAAGAACCAATATCTTGGTTAAAGGCAAGAGCATTGCGGAATGTGCCACTCATATCAGTTACCTTTTCTGTATTCCAAGCGCCAATATTTTGGTTAAAGGCACTAGCATTGTTAAACATGCCATTCATATCAGTTACCATTGCAGTATTCCAATCGCCAATATTTTGGTTAAAGGCACTAGCATTGTTAAACATGCTACCCATATCTTCAATGTTACTGGTGTCCCAGTGATTGATCTCTTGGTTAAAGGAAGTAGCGTTCTCAAACATACTTTGCATATCGGTAACGCCGGTTAGGTTAGGGGCATCTACAGCTGGTACCGTAAGATTGCTAGCTCCGTCAAAAGCACCTTGCATTGAAGTCCATGCGTTAGAACCCCACTGTTCAACCGTTTGAATTTTCGTTTTATCAGCATCAGAAGCAGCCAGAAGGTAGATACGCGGAAACAACGTGCCTGTGATTATTACGGTATAGGTGTCAGCTGTAGTATATTCATGAGTAGCAGCAATAATGGCCGAGCCCATGTCCATATAAGTCGTTGTCTCGCCGTCACCCCATTTAACGGCAAAGTTATAGCTAAGACTACTAGTGAATATGGGTATGGTTATTGTTTCGTCTGTCCCTGTAGTTTTCCAAGTGGTGATAAACGCGCCGTTTTCTCCCCGCACAACGATGCGAAGCGGTGCCTCCGTGGCTTTTGAGCTGTCACTACCGTCTCTCGCCCGCACTTTCAGCAAATGTATGTTGTTGGTTTTATCGGCTGCATCATAGGTGACTTTGCTCGCATCCGCTAAGCTGATTACTCCTGTGCTCGAATCGATGCTAAAGATATTATCATCATTACCTTCTAGGATACTGTACGTCGGCTCTGCGACCGTAATGGAATCAGCTAATGCGACCACTGTAGTATCATCAGCAACATTATCATTCACATGAGCGTGTATCGTTTTTGCAGTGGTGATATCTGTCGGTGGTTGCATTGTGTTATCAACTGGTGGTGGCATCATATTATCAACTGGTGGTCGCATTGTGTTGTCAACTGGTGGTGGATTGCCTGACGAGCTAGCAGGGCAGTAGGTTATTAAGCTGACTGCTAGTAAGCTTAATAAAATTAAGTGTAGTTTTTTCATAGGAGTACCTCTCTTTTTTATGGCGTCTTTAATAAACGGCGCTTTTAATAAACGGCGCTTTTAATAAACGGCGCTTTTAATAAACGGCGCTTTTAATAAACGGCGCTTTTAATAAACGGCGCTTTTAATAAACGGCGTCTTTAATAAACGGCGTCTTTAATAAACGGCGTCTTTAATAAACGGCGTCTTTAATAAACGGCGTCTTTAATAAACGGCGTCTTTAATAAACGGCGTCTTTAATAAACGGCGTCTTTAATAAACGGCGTCTTTAATAAACGGCGTCTTTAATAAACGGCGTCTTTAATAAACGGCGTCTTTAATAAACGGCGTCTTTAATAAACGGCGTCTTTAATAAACGGCGTCTTTAATAAACGGCGTCTTTAATAAACGGCGTCTTTAATAAACGGCGTCTTTAATAAACGGCGTCTTTAATAAACGGCGTCTTTAATAAACGGCGTCTTTAATAAACGGCGTCTTTAATAAACGGCGTCTTTAATAAACGGCGTCTTTAATAAACGGCGTCTTTAATAAACGGCGTCTTTAATAAACGGCGTCTTTAATAAACGGCGTCTTTAATAAACGGCGTCTTTAATAAACGGTAGAAGAATCCTTTAATTTGGCAAGTGTTTTTTTGTCGTTTTCGTTATTTTTTGGAATGCGTGCATCTAAAAGCAATCTGTCCATAAAATGTCGAATAATCTTGAAATGCTGTTAATTGAGTGTTTAGCTGTGCTAATAAAAGCGAAGAGCAACCAGCGATATTTTGCAGAAACTTATGGATAATCTCCAAAGAATTTTAATTGCCAAAAATCTCGAGAACAAATTGAGATAAGCGACTAAATAATGCGAAATTTAGCTGATCAGTGGGTAGTAGTTTATCGCGCAGATTATCGATTATATATGAGGTCGTTCTTAGTCTGCGAATTGTCAGTCTGTTAGGATAAAATGACCATACTTGATCGTTGCTCACAAATCCCGCAAATACCGCTTTATTGTGGTATCTCGCTATTTTTCTAAGTAAGTAACGTTCGAGTCTTTACGGGCTCTAATTCTTGTTATTTCGTATATTGATTGGGTGTGCCTTTGCCTTAGGCTACCTAGCGATGGAGCTAGGGCAAAAGCAATGCGAGTAAGCTATGGTGATGGATTACAAGCCGCAGCAGCATTCATAAAAGTAGGCCAATTTGCATTAATTAACACGGAACTATCCGCAAAGTCAGAACACTTTTCTACAGCGGTCACAGCATCCACATTCCACCCACTAATATCTTGGTTAAAGACGGTAGCACCTTGAAACATTTGACTCATATCAGCTACCATTGCTGTATTCCAACTATTACCACTTGTACGAATATTCTGGTTAAAGGCACTAGCAAAGGCAAACATGCCACTCATACTCATTACCATTGCTGTATTCCACTTACTAATATCTTGATTAAAGGCACTAGCAGAGGTAAACATGAAGCTCATATTCGTTACCATCGCTGTATTCCACTTACTAATATCTTGATTAAAGGCATCAGTAAAGGAAAACATGAAGCTCATATCAGTTACCATTGCTGTATTCCATTTACTAATATCTTGGTTAAAGGCAGTAGCACCGCTAAACATGGCACTCATATTATTTATATTTTCTGTATTCCAACTACTAATATCTTGGTTAAAGACGCTAGCATTCTGAAACATAAACCTCATACTGGTAACTTTCGTTAGGTCAGGGGCATCGACAGCCGGTACCGTAAGGTTCTCAGCTCCGTTAAAAGCACCTTCCATTGAACCCCACTTGATAGAACCCCACTGTTCAACGGTTTGAATTTTAGTTTTATTGTCACCCATAGCATTATTAAAGTAGATACGCGAGAAGGTGCCTGTGATCCTTACGGTATAGGTGCCAGCTGCAGCATAGGTATGAGTAGCATCGCCGGTGTAAGTTGTTGTATCGGACTGGGGGCTGTCACCCCAGTGAACTGTATAGCTATATACACTATTGCCACTATCGCTTTCTGTGGGTATGGTTATTGTTTCGTCTGTCTCTGTAGTTGTCCATGTGGTGATAAAGGCCCCGCCAAAACCCCGCACTACGATGCGAAGGGGTGCTTCCGTAGCTTTTGTGGTGTCAGTACCGTTTCTCACTCGTACTTTCAGCAAATGTATGTTGTTGGTTTTATCAGCTGCATCGTAGGTGACTTTGCTAGCATCCACTAGGGTGATTACTCCTGTGCTCGAATTGATACTAAAAATATTAGCATCGTTGCCTTCTAGGATACTATACGTCGGTTCTGTGACCGTAATGGAATCGGATAGGGCGACCACTTCAGCATTATCAACATCGTCATTCACATGAGCGTGTATCGTTTTTACAGTGTTTACATCTGCTGGTGGTCGCATTGTGTTGTCAACTGGTGGTCGCATTGTGTTATCAACTGGTGGTGGCATCATGTTGTCAACTGGTGGTCGCATTGTGTTGTCAACTGGTGGTGGATTGCCTGACGAGCTAGCAGGGCAGTAGGTTATTAAGCTGACTGTTAGTAAGCTTAATAAAATTAAGTGTAGTTTTTTCATAGGAGTACCTCTCTTTTTTAATAAACGGCGTCTTTAATAAACGGCGCTTTTAATAAACGGCGCTTTTAATAAACGGCGCTTTTAATAAACGGCGCTTTTAATAAACGGCGCTTTTAATAAACGGCGCTTTTAATAAACGGCGTCTTTAATAAACGGCGCTTTTAATAAACGGCGCTTTTAATAAACGGCGCTTTTAATAAACGGCGCTTTTAATAAACGGCGCTTTTAATAAACGGCGCTTTTAATAAACGGCGCTTTTAATAAACGGCGCTTTTAATAAACGGCGCTTTTAATAAACGGCGCTTTTAATAAACGGCGCTTTTAATAAACGGCGCTTTTAATAAACGGCGCTTTTAATAAACGGTAGAATAATCTTTAATTTTGGCAAGTGTTTTTTTGTCGTTTTCGTTATTTTTTGGAATGCGTGCATCTAAAAGCAATCTGTCCATAAAATGTCGAATAATCTTGAAATGCTGTTAATTGAGTGTTTAGCTGTGCTAATAAAAGCGAAGAGCAACCAGCGGTAATTTTAAGAAGTTTATGGATAATCACAAAAGATTACCCATAGCCAAAAATCTAAAGGACAGATTGAGATAACGAATTCAATAATAGAGGATTTCGCTGAGCAGTGGGCAGCAGTCTATCGCGCAGATTATCAATTTAATATGAGATTATTATTGGTCCTCAAGTTGTCAATCTGTTAGGATAAATTAATACTACTTGATCATCGCGCACAAATGAGACAAAATTCCCATTATTGTGGTATCACGTTAACTTTCCAGACACACAAAATCGAGTCTTTGCCGGCTCTAATTCTTATTAATCTCTTGATCTTGATTGGCTGCGCCCTTGCCTTAGGCTATCTAGCGATGGAGCCAAGGCAAAGACAATGCGAGCGAGGTTATGGAAGAAAACAAGCCGTAAAGGTATTATCAAAAGGAGGTAGCACCATATTTGTAGCTAAGCCACTGTCAGTCGCAAAGCCGGTACATTCTGTTTCAGTGTCTACCTCGCTCACATTCCAACCGCTAATATCTTGATTAAAGGCAGTAGCGCCGTTAAACATGCGACTCATATCAGTTACCTTTGCTGTATTCCACATGTTGCCATCAGTGGCAATGGGCTGGTTAAAGGCACTAGCACTCTGAAACATAGATCGCATATTTTCTACCTTTGCTGTATTCCAGCCACTAATATTTTTGTTAAAGGAAGTAGCGTTCTGAAACATAGATCGCATATTAGTTACCATTGCTGTATTCCAATTACTAATATCTTGGTTAAAGTTAGTAGCGCCGAAAAACAGGCCTTGCATATTATTTACCATTTCTGTATTCCAACTGTCGTCATCAGTACTAATATCTTGGTTAAAGGCACTAGCAACGTTAAACATGTTGCTCATATTAGTTACCTTTGCCGTATTCCAGTCGCCAATGTCTTGGTTAAAGACAAGAGCAATGTGAAACATCTCCTGCATATTAGTTACCTTTGCCGTATTCCAGTCACCAATATCTTGGTTAAAGGCAGTAGCAGTGAAGAACATTCTATTCATATCAATTACCATTGCTGTATTCCAATTACCAATATCTTGATTAAAGACACCAGCCTGACTAAACATGAAACTCATATCAGTTACCTTTGCCGTATCCCAATCACCAATATTTTGGTTAAAGTCATTAGCGCTCTGAAACATCCGACTCATATCTTGGATGCTACTGGTATTCCAGTGATTGATCTCTTGGTTAAAGACTCTAGCATTCTGAAAAATAGATGCCATACTGGTAACACCTGTTAGGTTCGGGGCATCGACAGCTGGTACCGTAAGATTGGTAGCTCCGTGAAAAGCATCTTCCATTGAAGACCACGCTGTAGATCCCCACTGTTCAACGGTTAGGATTTTAGCTCTATCACCATCATTAGCAAAGTATATACGTGGGAAGGTGCCTGTGATTGTTACGGTATAGGTGTTAGGACTATCATAGTCATGACGAGCAACCGAGGCCATGCCCATGCCCATATGAGTTGTATTGGGCTTGTCGTCTCCCCAGTTAACTGTATAGCTATATACACTATCAGCAAATGTAGGTATGGTAATTCTTTCGTTCACTCTTGTAGTTTTCCATGTGGTGATAAAGGCCCCGTCAAAACCACGCACAACGATGCGAAGGGGGGCTTCTGTGGCTTTTGTGGTGTCACTACCGTTCCTCACCCGCACTTTCAGCAAATGCACGTTGTTGGTTTTAGTACTTGCATCGTAGGTGACTTTGCTAGCATCCGCTAAGGTGATTACTCCGGTGCTCGAATTGATACTAAAAATATTAGCATCGTTGCCTTCTAGGATACTATAGGTGGGCTCTGCGACCGTAATGGAATCAGCTAATGCGATCACTGTAGTATCATCAGCAACATTGCCATTCACATGAGCGTGTATCGTTTTTACAGTGGTAATATCTGTTGGTGGTGGCATCATGTTATCAACTGGTGGTGGCATCATGTTATCAACTGGTGGTTGCATTGTGTTATCAACTGGTGGTTGCATTGTGTTATCAACTGGTGGTTGCATTGTGTTATCAACTGGTGGTTGGTTACCTGACGAATTAGCAGGGCAGTGGGTTATTAAGCTGACTGCGAGTAAGCTTAATAAAATCAAGTGTAGTTTTTTCATAGGTTTACCTCTCTTTTTATAGTGCCTTTTGTAAAAAGGTAGAATAATCCTTTAATTTGGCAAGTATTTTTTTGTCGTTTTCGTTATTTTTTGGAATGCGTGCATCTAAAAGCAATCTGTCCATATAATGTCTAATAATCTTGAAATGCTGTTAATTCAATGTCTAGCTAAGTCAACAAAAATGGAGACGAGCGATAATTTGCAGAATTTTATGGCGAATCTCAAAAGATTATCAAGAGCAGTTACTTTGGAAAACACATCAGCAAAAAAAGTAAATCGCAAAGATCTTAGCTGAACAGATAGGCAGTAGTTCACCGCTCAGATAATTAATAGAGATATATGGGCATTATTAGCGAGACCCTTGTGCTCAAACAGTCAATATATTGATGCTACTTGAACGCCGCGCAAATGCTACAAATTTCCCTACGGCAGCTCACTACACTATCCAAACAAGTATTGTTCAAGTCCTTAAGCGATCTAATTCTCGTAATCTCTTATATCGATTGGCTATCTCTCTGCCATAGGCCTAGTAAAGCAGCCAAGGCAAAGACAAATGCGAGTTATGGACATTTATCAGTATTAGTAAAATCAGGCCGATTTGAAGGAACTAAGGCACTGGTACTTGCAAAGCCACTACGGCTTGTCACATTGCACACATTCCAATTACTAATATCTTGGTTAAAGGCACTAGCACCATCAAACATGTTTCCCATACCAGTTACCATTGCTGTATTCCAAGCGCCAGTATCTTGGTTAAAGGCAA
Source organism: Leptonemataceae bacterium (assembly GCA_965207725.1). Taxonomy (GTDB): domain Bacteria; phylum Spirochaetota; class Leptospiria; order Leptospirales; family Leptonemataceae. The sequence goes on from OZ242290.1 coordinate 470,700, forward strand.
TATTTTGGTTAAAGACACTAGCACGGCGAAACATTCTATTCATATCAGTTACCCTTGCTGTATTCCAATTACTGATATCTTGGTTAAAGGCACTAGCACTGTTAAACATGCCACCCATATCTCTTACCTCTGCTGTATTCCAATTGCTAATATCTTGGTTAAAGCGAAAAGCACTGTTAAACATGTCATCCATACATCTTACCATTGCTGTATCCCAAGAACCAATATCTTGGTTAAATTTTCCAGTATTTCTAAACATGTCACTCATATCTGTTACCTTTGCTGTATTCCAATTACCAATGGGTTGATTAAAGGTACTAGCACCAGCAGCAGCACCGGTAAACATGTTTTCCATATCAGTTACCGAACTCGTATCCCATTCACCAATGGGTTGATTAAAGGCATGAGCACCAGCAAACAAAAAACTCATATTTTGGATGTTACTGGTATCCCAGTGATTGATGTCTTGGTTAAAGGCAGTGGCATTCTGAAACATAGACTCCATACTGGTAACTTTTGATAAATCAGGGGCATCGACAGCTGTTACGATAAGAATGCTCGTTCCGTGAAAAGCGTCTTCCATTGAAGTCCACGCTCCAGAACCCCACTGTTCAACGCTTTGAATTCTATGTCTAATACCAGTAGGTCCACTAATATCATCAATGTAGATCCGTGGGAAGTCGCCTCTGATTATTACGGTATAGGTGCCTAGCACAGCGTACATATGAGTAGCATTGCCAGTGTAAGTCATTGTATCGTCCATGTTGCTGTCGCCCCAGTTAACTGTATAGCTATAGCCGTTACCTTCTGTGGGTATGGTAATGCTTTGTCCATCTGCTGTAGTTTTCCATGTGGTGATAAAGGCCCCGCCCTCTCCCCGCACAACGATGCGAAGCGGTGCTTCTGTGGCTTTTGTCGTGTCACTGCCGTTTCTCGCTCGCACTTTTAATAAATGTATGTTGTTGGTTTTAGTGGTTGCATCGTAGGTGACTTCGCTCGCTTTCGCTACGGTGATTACACCTGTGCTCGAGTCTATGCTAAAGATATTATCATCATTGCCCTCTAAAATGCTGTACGTCGGCTCTGCGACCGTAATGGAAGAGTTTAGGTCGACAACTGTTTCATCATCAGGAACACCCTCATTCACATGAGCGTGTATTGTTTTTGCAGTGGTGATATCTGTTGGTGGTGGTAGTGTGTTATCAACTGGTGGTTGCATTGTGTTATCAACTGGTGGTTGCATTGTGTTATCAACTGGTGGTTGCATTGTGTTATCAACTGGTGGTTGCATTGTGTTATCAACTGGTGGTTGGTTACCTGACGAGTTAGCAGGGCAGTGGGTTATTAAGCTGACTGCTAGTAAGCTTAATAAAATTAAGTGTAGTTTTTTCATAAGTTATCCTCTCTTTTTTTATAGCGCCCTGTATTAGCGGCGTATTTTTGATTATAAATAGAATAATCCTTTGTTTTGGCAAGTTTTTTTTGTCGATTTTCTTTGTAAGCTGGTGTAAAGTGTATACAATCCCATCGGAAGATTACTGACACATTGTACGGTAATCAATAGCATCGCTTGTTGTTATTTTTCTGTTGAGCCTGTAAATAGACAGAGATCGCATGAATCACCAAAAAGAATATTTATAAATAAATAATAAATTTTAGTAAAAAAAGATTGCAAATCGTATTGAGATATATTTTAGTGCACTAGATAGAGTATAAAAAGGATAATCTAATTTATTAAGCATCATGCATGAGAGAAAACGAAAAAGACATACTTTAAATACAAAAAGATTTACTGGTTTTACAGACGCCAGTGAGACCATTTGTAGGGTTTTTTTGTCTGCTGATGGCGGGCGTATAAATGGATAACAAGGGAACATTATGAACCAAAAATACTTTGGAGATTCATACGATATTGTTAAGAGATTCTTTGTTGAAAATCTTATAAAGATGAACTATTCCGTCATGGTGGATCCAAAGTTCACTGATGAGTGGAATGAGTCTAAACTAAAAGAGTACTACAAGCTGTTAAAGGCTAAGCCCGTGCATAATAAAAGCAGGAAAAAGTCTGCCTTGCTAGTTGATCCAGATACTGGTGTTGCGCGTAAGAAGACTAAAAGGCATATCACTGTCGATTATATTGTCGAGCAACTGAAAGAACACGATATTGTATTTTCATTTGATCAATCATTTTCTTGGGGTAGGAGTTCGCCTGAGAAAATGAAGGAAAAATTGACGCTGCTAAAAAAGAGCAGATGTTTGGGCTTTTATTATGATTCGCACGCACGCTTTTTATTTGCTGCTAAAAATCTTAAGCCTCTTAAAGAAGTTTATAAACAACTACGCTCTTCTGGCTTGCCTGCACATAGGTTCATTGGCAAGAATATTGGCAATTGAATTCAGTGAACTTTCATTTACTGAGGGATCTAGATCTTTAAATAAAGAGCGGTTCCAACAGGGAGAGAAAAGAATAAACAAGAATTTTCTCTTGTTTCTGTTTAACGAATTGTGCTCAACATTGACCAAGATTGAAAAGAGAAATTTGTTACTCTGTAAATAATTGGCACCCCATCGCCCAGTCTATAGAATTACCAACCAAATGCCGGGCAGAAAAATCTTGACAAGAAAATGCCAGACTCTGATTATAATGAATATGATAAATGGAGTTCTATAGCTTTAGCTTCTTCGCTTGAACAAGATAGAGTATTTATAGAAAATTTAAATAAGTTAGAAATAATCTTCGCACGGGATGAACTTTATTCAAAGCGGCAAAAAAGAACGGATAAAATAAGCGTCAGTTTTAATGCGAGTGAGTATCAGCTTTTAAGATAGTTGTATTTTTTCAAATAATATGTATAATTAATCTGGAGAGGTGCCCGAGAGGCCGAAGGGAGCAGTTTGCTAAACTGTCGTATGCGCAAGCATACCGCGGGTTCGAATCCCGCTCTCTCCGCAGGTAAGCTTCTAACTGCGCTGAATTGGCGCGATTTGTGTGCGAAATTGCAAATCATCAAGATATAAAGAACGTTGCGGTGGCCAAATACATTGGTTTTGTAGCAAATGACCTTGTCAAGCCACGATATCCTGTAATGCTGCGATAATCTTTTATAGTGACTGGATACTCGACGCCTAGATTTAGCTTGTCATTTCAATGATATGTTCGGCGTCACTAAAGCGTGAAATTTGACCTGTTGGTGATTCATCTCTTGAGACTGCATTCTGCAAATTTCAGTCATTTGTGTGCAGATTTTGATTGGCGTTTATTTCCGCTTGCAAATCTTGATAGTCAATGTGTAAGCCTGCAAGCACATCCAACCATCTCATATTATAATCAAAAATTTGTGATCGCAATGTTTGGATATAATCTCGTTTTTCAGCCAAAGCTAGATTGGCATAATTGAGATGCCCTCCAGAAAATCCATTCGATGGAAGATCATCTTTTTCTGCGACAACTAAAGCTACAATAGGTGGTGCATCTTCTGCAATCTCTCTAACAAGTTCATGGAGTTTGTTCAGAGTTTCACCAATCCTTTTACCAAAGAGACGAAAATTATGCACTTTTACTGGATAATTCAATTTCATTGCGAGCTTCCCATAATAAATATTCTGCTCTCTTTTTGCCTCAGGGGATAAAACATGTGCAACTAATTGTTTTAAAATCTTTTTTGCATATTTTTCGTGATCTTCCTTTTTCATCGTACAGCTAGGATGCTTTTTGTAGTATATGCGTCAACGGGTATATGCGAGAGATTTATCGATCTGGTCCATCATTGATAAATGGTGATAAGTAATTTCCAATTTCCAAGAAAAAAATATTTGTAGTATTGTATGATGAAAAAATCATTTGTAGTAAAGTTAGCTATGGCTTGGGAAGAAAAAATTAGTAAGTTTTTTGGGCTTGACGATAAGAATTGGTTGCGCCATGCGAATCCTTGGAGTGTATATACCCGATTTACTGCAGCCCCCTTTATTTTGCTGGCGATATGGTCGCGCCAGTGGTTGGGTTGGTACGCCGCAATACCGATTGTTCTTGCTCTTATTTGGACGTATATCAACCCCATACTGTTTGCAAAGGCAAAGTCTACAAAGAATTGGGCAAGTAGGGGAACATTTGGCGAGAGAATCTGGATCAAACGAGAGAAATATAAAATTCCCAAACATCATAAAATTTTACCGCATTTTTTAAATATCTTTGCTGCCTGTAGTATTCCATTCTTAGTTTATGGATTGTGGTACTATGATATTTGGGTGACAGTTGCTGGGATGGCTATTATGTTACTTGCTAAGTGTTGGTACGTGGATCGGATGGTGTGGCTGTACGAGGATCTAAAAGAAACCAGAAAGGAATTTAAAAACTGGGAATATTGATAACTTTTGCTAGGAGTATTTAATTACAAAGTAGTGAAAATACTAGAAGTACGCATTGAACTATCTTGCTTAACTATGATATCAAGAAAACTTTAGATGTCTGGGCATTTTTAAGGCCGTATCGATTTTACAAATACTCTTCATAATACCGCTCTAGCCGTCGAAATTCTCAAAGCTCTGAAATCTACAATAGTAGAAATTCAATGCAAGGCCTCAACTAATTATTTCCTGCCTAGCGATGGAGCCAAAGCACAGACAATGCGAGCGAGGTTATTAATTACAAGTCATAATGCTAAAAGTCGGCCGATTGGAATCAGCTAAGTGGCTACCCGCAAAGCTACCACAGCTTGTCACCTTGCTCACATTCCAATCTCTAATATTTTGGTTAAAGGCACTAGCAGAGAAAAACATGAAGCTCATATTAGTTACCATTGCTGTATTCCAACTGTCGCCATTAGTACTAATATCTTGGTTAAAGGCACTAGCACGATTAAACATGGAATTCATATGAGTTACCTTTGCGGTATTCCAAGAGCCAATATTTTGGTTAAAGGCAGTAGCACCGGTAAACATGGCACTCATAGTAGTTACCATTCCTGTATTCCAAGCGCCAATATTTTGGTTAAAGGCCCTAGCACCGCTAAACATGGAAAGCATATTATTTACCGCTCCTGTATCCCAATCGCCAATATCTTGGTTAAAGGCACTAGCACCAGCAAACATGGAATTCATACTTCGAATCTTACTGGTATCCCAGTGATTGATGTCTTGGTTAAAGGCAGTAGCGCTCTGAAACATAGATTGCATACTGGTAACACCGGTTAGGTTAGGGGCATCGACAGCCGGTACCGTAAGATTGCTAGCTCCGTAAAAAGCACTTCGCATTGAAGTCCACGCGGTAGAACTCCACTGTTCAACGGTTTGAATTTTAGTTCTATCATCAGCAGTATTATTAAAGTAGATACGCGGGAAGTCGCCGGTGATCATTATGGTATAGGTGCCAGCTGTAGCATAGGGATGACTAGCATCACCGGTGTAAGTCATTGTATCGTCCATGTCGCTGTCGCCCCAGTTAACTGTATAACTATATTCACTATCCCTTTCTGTGGGTATGGTAATCGTTTTGTCACTTTCTGGAACTGTCCATGTGGTGATAAAGGCTTCGTTAAAACCACGCACAACGATGCGAAGCGGTGCTTCTGTGGCTTTTGTGGTGTCAGTACCGTTTCTCACCCGTACTTTTAATAAATGTACGTTGTTGTTGTTGGCACCAGGGGCATTATCATAGGTGACTTTGCTTGCATCTGCTATAGTGATTACTCCTGTGCTCGAGTCGACGCTAAAGATATTAGCGGTGTTGCCTTCTAGAATACTGTAGGTGGGGTCTGTTACCGTAATGGAATCGGTTAGATCGACCACTTCAGCATTATTAGAAACATCGTTTCTCACATGAACGTGTATCGTTTTTACAGTGTTCACATCTGTTGGTGGTGGCATCATGTTATCCACTGTTGGTGGTGGCATCATGTTATCCACTGTTGGTGGTGGCATTGTGTTATCCACTGTTGGTGGTGGCATCATGTTATCCACTGTTGGTGGTGGCATCATGTTATCCACTGTTGGTGGTGGCATCATGTTATCCACTGTTGGTGGTGGCATCATGTTATCCACTGTTGGTGGTGGCATCATGTTATCCACTGTTGGTGGATTGCCTGACGAGCTAGCAGGGCAATGGTTTATTAAGCTGACTGCTAGTAAGCTTAATACAATTAAGTGTAGTTTTTTCATAAGTTAACCTCTTTTTTTTATAGTGTCCCGTATAAGCGGCACATTTTGTGTCAGATAATAGAAGAATCTTTTGGTCTGTCAAGCATTTTTTTTTATTCTGATTATTTTTGTGAATGTGTAAACCTAAACGTATTCTTCCCATAAATTATAGATTATCTTTGCCATTCTGTGAATTCAGTGCCTAGCTACGCCAACAAAAGTGAATGGAGAACAGCGATAATTTGCAGAAACTTATGCTTAATCTCAAAGGATTACCCATAGCCAAAGTCCAGAGGAAAATTGAGATAACGGATTCAATAATACGGAATTTGGCTCAGTAATGGATAGCAGTTCACGGCTCTGATTATCGATATAAATAAGAGATTTTTATTGGTCCGTGAATTGTCAGTCTGTTAGGATTAATATGATCATATTCGATCGTCGCGCGCAAATGACGCAAATTCGACTTCACAGTAGTATCCCACTATCTTTTTGGATACACAAAATCGAGTCTTTAAGCGATCTAATTCTAGTAATTTCTTATATTGATTGGTTGTGCCTGTGCCTACCTAGGCAAGGAGCCTATGGCATAATACGAGCGAGTTATGGATTACATGTCGTATTGCTAAAAGTAGGCCGATTGGAATCATCTAATCCACTGTTAAGCGCAAAAACGCGACAGTTTGCTTGATGCACAGCTCTTACATCCCAATTGCGAATATCTTGGTTAAAGGCACTAGCACCGTTAAACATGGCAACCATATTTGTCACTTTACTTGTATCCCAATTCCCAATATCTTGGTTGAAGGCAGTGGCACTAAGGAACATGGCAGCCATATTTGTCACTTCACTTGTATCCCAATTCCCAATATCTTGGTTAAAGGCCTCAGCAGATTCAAACATATTTAGCATATTTGTCACTTTACTTGTATCCCAATCTCCAATATCTTGGTTGAAAGTTGTAGCAAAATTAAACAATCGTCTCATATCTCGCACGTTACTTACATTCCAGTGGTTGATGTCTTGGTTAAATGCACTAGCGAACATAAACATAGAATTCATGCTACTCACCATTCTTAGGTCGGGGGCATCCACTGCGGGTACTGTAAGATTGCTCGTCCCATCAAAAGCACTTTCCATTGAAGACCACGCTATAGAACCCCACTGTTCAACGGTTAAAATTTTATTTCTACTAGCAGCATTGCCATTAAAGTAGATACGCGGGAAGTCTCTTGTGATCCTTACGGTATGGGTGCCAGCTGTAGCATAGGTATGAGTAGCATCGCCAGTTTGAGCTGAATCCGTGTTGCCATCGCCCCAGTCGATATCGTAGTTATACACTGGATCACCTATTGTGGTTGTGGGTATCGTAATATCTTCGTCGTCTGCTGTAGTTTTCCATGTGGTGATAAGCGCGCCGTTCTCTTCCCGCACAACGATGCGAAGGGGTGTCTCCATGGTTTTTGAACTGTCACTACCGTCGCTCGCCTGCACTTTTAACAAATGTATGTTGTTGGTTTTATCGGCTGCATCGTAGGTGATGCTGTCAGCATCTGCTACGGTGATTACTCCTGTGCTCGAGTCGATGCTAAAGATATTCGCATCGTTGCCTTCTAGGATACTATAGGTGGGTGTTGTTACTGTGAAAAAATCGGCTAGGGCGACCACTTCGTAATTATCAACCACACCTTCATTTACATGAACGTGTATTGTTTTTACAGTGGTGACATCTGTTGGTGGTGGCATCATGTTATCAACTGGTGGTCGCATTGTGTTATCAACTGGTGGTGGCATCATGTTATCAACTGGTGGTCGCATTGTGTTGTCAACTGGTGGTGGATTACCTGACGAGCTAGCAGGGCAATGGGCTATTAAGCTGACTGTTAGTAAGCTTAATAAAATTAAGTGTAGTTTTTTCATAGATTAACCTCTTTTTTTTAATAAACGGCGCATACTAATAAACGGCGCATACTAATAAACGGCGCATACTAATAAACGGCGTCTTTAATAAACGGCGTCTTTTAATAAACGGCGCATACTAATAAACGGCGCATACTAATAAACGGCGCATACTAATAAACGGCGCATACTAATAAACGGCGTCTTTTAATAAACGGCGTCTTTTAATAAACGGCGTCTTTTAATAAACGGCGTCTTTTAATAAACGGCGCATACTAATAAACGGCGCATACTAATAAACGGCGCATACTAATAAACGGCGCATACTAATAAACGGCGCATACTAATAAACGGCGCATACTAATAAACGGCGCATACTAATAAACGGCGCATACTAATAAACGGCGCATACTAATAAACGGCGCATACTAATAAATGTTAGAAAACCCTATGATTTGGCAAGTATTTTTTTATTATTCCCATTATTTTACGAACGGGTAAACCTAAACGTATTCTTCCCATAAATTGTAGCTTCCCTTTGCCATGTTGTTAATTCAGTGTTCAGCTACTGCAACAAAAACAAAGAGGGACGAGCGATGATTTGCAGAAACTTATGGATAATCTCCAAAGAATTTTAATTGCCATAAATTTCGAGAACAAATTGAGATAAGCGATTAAATAATACGGAATTCGACTTGCCAGAGAGGCGTCAGTTCACGACTCTGATTATCGATAAAAATATGAGGTCTTTTAGTCCGTGAGTTCTAAATCTGTTCAGGTTATACTGATACTACGCGATCGTCGCCCGCAATTGCTACAAAATCCATTTTATTGTGGTATCACATTCTTTTTCCAGACAAATAAAAATCGTGTCTTTAAGGAAGGCAATTCTAGTAATCTCATATATCGATTGGCTGTGCCTTTACCTTAGGCTACCTAGTCAAGAAGCCAAGGCAAAAGCAATGCGAGCGGGGTTATCAATTACAAGCTGGAATACTAAAAGTAGGTCGATTGGCATCAGTTAAGCCACTGTTAAGCCGAAAGAAGGCACACTTTCCTGCAGCGGTCACAGCGCCAACCATCCAATCCCGAATATTTTGGTTGAAGGCACTAGCTTCGGTAAACATAAAACTCATATCCTCTACCATTGCTGTATTCCAATTACTAATATCTTGGTTAAAGACAGTAGCACTCGCAAACATGCTATTCATATCATTTACCATTCCAGTTTTCCAAGCACCAATATTTTGGTTAAAGACACTAGCATTTGCAAACATGCGACTCATATTAGTTACCTTTGCTGTATTCCAATTACCAATATTTTTGTCAAAGGCACTAGCTACGGCAAACATATAACTCATATCATTTACCATTGCTGTATTCCAGCTATCACCACTTGAACTAATATCTTGGTTAAATGTAGTAGCACCGTTAAACATGGAGTTCATATCCTCTACCATTGCTGTATTCCAATCCCGAATACTTTGGTTAAAGACACTAGCATTTGCAAACATGTTATTCATATCATTTACCATTGCTGTATTCCAATCACCAATATCTTGGTTAAAGACACTAGCGCCAGCAAACATGAAACTCATATCTTGGATGCTACTAGTATCCAAGTGATTGATGTCCTGGTTAATGGCAGTGTTACGAAACATAGACTGCATACTGGTAACTCTCGTTAGGTCAGGGGCATCTACAGCCGGTACCGTAAGATTCTCAGCTCCGTAAAAAGCATTTGTCATTGAAGACCATGCGATAGATCCCCACTGTTCAACGGTTTGAATTTTAGTTTTATTATCACCTGTAGCATTATTATCTGCATTATCATCAAAATCATTGAAGTAGATACGAGGGAAGGTGCTAGTGATCATTACGGTATAGGTGTCAGCTGTAGCATAGGTATGAGTAGCATCGCCGGTGTAAGTCGTTTCAGCCGAGCTGTCACCCCAGTTAACTGTGTAGTTATATCCACTACCTGTTGTGGGTATAGTTATCATTTCGTTAGGGGTTGTAGTTTTCCATGTGGTGATAAACGCCCCGTTCTCTCCCCGCACAACGATGCGAAGCGGTGCCTCCGTGGCTTTTGTGGTGTCACTACCGTCTCTCGCTCGCACTTTTAACAAATGTATGTTGTTGGTTTTAGTGGTTGCATCGTAGGTGAGTCTGCTAGCATCTGGTAAGGTGATTACTCCTGTGCTCGAGTCGATGCTAAAGATATTAGCCGCATTGCCTTCTAGGATACTATACGTGGGCGTTGTGACCGTAATGGAATCAGCTAATGCGACCACTGTAGTATCATCAGCAACATTGTCATTCACATGAGCGTGTATTGTTTTTGCAGTGTTTACATCTGTTGGTGGTGGCATCATGTTATCCACTGTTGGTGGTGGCATTATGTTATCCACTGTTGGTGGTGGCATCATGTTATCCACTGTTGGTGGTGGCATCATGTTATCCACTGTTGGTGGTGGCATCATGTTATCGACTGTTGGTGGTGGCTTCATGTTATCAACTGGTGGTTGCATTGTGTTATCAACTGGTGGTGGTTTATCGCCTGACGAGTTAGCAGGGCAGTATGTTATTAAGCTGACTGCTAGTAAGCTTAATACAATTAAGTGTAGTTTTTTCATAGATTAACCTCTTTTTTTTACGGCGCATATAATAAACGGCGCATATAATAAACGGCGTCTTTAATAAACGGCGTCTTTAATAAACGGCGTCTTTAATAAACGGCGTCTTTAATAAACGGCGTCTTTAATAAACGGCGTCTTTAATAAACGGCGTCTTTAATAAACGGCGTCTTTAATAAACGGCGTCTTTAATAAACGGCGTCTTTTGACTGAGGATAGACTATTTCTGTGATTTGGCAAGTATTTTTTGATTATTCCCGTCATTTTTGAGATCGTGCACCTAAAAGCATTCTTCCCATGAATTGTAAATAAATTTTGAAATGCGGTTAATTCAGTGTTTAGCTGTGCTAACAGAAATGAAGTGAGACAAGCGATAGTTTGCAGGAAATTGGGTAATTCCAAAGGAATATCCATAGCCAAAAATCGTGTCTTTACGGGCTCTAATTCTGGTAATCCCTTATATTGATTGGCTGTGCCTTTGCCTACCTAGCGATGGAGCTAAGGCAAAAAAGCATCGGGAGCAACTTATCGAGCACACGTAAAAGCAGGCAGATTTGTGTCAACTAACCCACTGCTTTGAGCAAAGCTACCACAGTTTGTCACCGCGCTCACATTCCACATACGAATATTTTGGTTAAAGACACCAGCACTGTCAAACATAAAACTCATATTAGTTACCTTTGCTGTATTCCAAGTACTAATATCTTGGTTAAAGGCAATAGCAAACCTAAACATGGATCTCATTGTAGTTACCTTTCCTGTATTCCAACTGTCGCCATTAGTGCCAATATCTTGGTCAAACGCAGTAGCACCGCTAAACATAATACTCATATCATTTACCATTGCTGTATTCCAATCGCCAATGTCTTGGTTAAAGGCACTAGCATTTTTAAACATGTCACCCATATCAGTTACCTTTGCTGTATTCCAATCGCCAATGTCTTGGTTAAAGGCATCAGCATCGCTAAACATGCCACTCATATTAGTTACCATTGCTGTATTCCAACCGTTAATATTTTGGTTAAAGGCAGTGGCAACGCTAAACATGTCACTCATATCATTTACCATTCCTGTCTTCCAAGTACTAATATCTTGGTTAAAGGCACTAGCATCTTGAAACATCTCACTCATATTCGTGACCATTGCTGTATTCCAATCGTTAATATTCTGGTTAAAGACAGTAGCACCACGAAACAAATCACTCATATCTTGGATGCTACTGGTATCGAAGTGATTGATATCTTGGTTAAAGGCAATAGCAATACGAAACATAGATTGCATACTGGTAACGCCTGTTAGGTTAGGAGCATCTACAGCCGGTACCGTAAGATTGCTAGCTCCGTAAAAAGCATTTTCCATTGAAGTCCACGCTGTAGAACCCCATTGTTCAACGGTTTGAATTTTAGTTTTATTATCACCATCAGCATTATTAAAGTAAATACGAGGGAAGGCGACGCCTGTGATCCTTACGGTATAGGTGCCAGCTGCAGCATAGGTATTAGTAGCAGCGTTGGTCATGAGACTCGTGTCGTTATGCATAGTTATTGTTTCGTTCGCGCTGTCATCACCCCAGGCAACTGTAAAGTCATAGCCGTCACCTGTTGTGGGTATGGTAATCTCTTCGCCATTTGCTGTAGTTTTCCATGTGGTGATAAATGCACCATTTTCTCCCCGCACAACGATGCGGAGCGGTGCCTCCGTGGCTTTTGTGGTATCAGTACCGTTTCTTACCCGCACTTTCAACAAATGTACGTTGTTGTTGTTGGCACCAGAAGTGTCATCATAGGTGATTTGGTCCTCATCCGCTATGGTGATTACACCTGTGCTCGAATTGATGCTAAAGATATTGGCTGTATTGCCTTCTATGATACTGTAGGTGGGGTCTGTTACCGTAATGGAATCGGTTAGATCGACCACTTCAGCATTATTAGAAACATCGTCTCTCACATGAACGTGTATCGTTTTTGCCGGAGTGATATCTATCATTGGCATCATGTTATCCACTGTTGGTGGTGGCTTCATATTATCCACTGTTGGTGGTGGCATCATGTTATCCACTGTTGGTGGTTGAGTACCATTTGGTGGATTGCCTGACGAGCTAGCAGGGCAGTAGGTTATTAAGCTGACTGTTAGTAAGCTTAATAAAATTAAGTGTAGTTTTTTCATAGAAGAACCTCTCTTTTTTAATAGCGTCTTTTAATAAACGGCGTCTTTAATAAACGGCGCATATTAATAAACGGCGCATATTAATAAACGGCGCATATTAATAAACGGCGCATATTAATAAACGGCGCATATTAATAAACGGCGCATATTAATAAACGGCGCATATTAATAAACGGCGCATATTAATAAACGGCGCATATTAATAAACGGCGCATATTAATAAACGGCGTCTTTTGACTGAGGATAGACTATTTCTGTGATTTGTCAAGTGTTTTTTATTATTCTCGTCTTTTTCAAGACTGTGTCTAAAAGCATTCTTCCCATGAATTGTAGATTTCCTTCGCCATGCAATGAATTCAGTGCAAAGCTGCTGCAACAAAAATGAAGAGGGACGAGTGATGATTTGCAGAAGCCTATGCTTAATCTCAAAGGGTTACCCATAGCCAAAAATCTAAAAGACAAATTGAGATAACGGATTCAATAATACGGAATTTGGCTTGCCAGCGAGGTGACAGTTCACCACTCAGATAATCGATTAAATATGAGATTTTTATTGGTCAGGCGCTTGTGCTACGAAGCATTATTAAATTAATACTACTCGATCGCCGTGCAAATGACACAAATGCTATTTCTCTGTACGAGCCCACTATCTTTTAAGACAAATAAAATCGAGTCTTTTCCGGCTCTAATTCTGCTAATCTCTTATGTTGATTGGCTGTGCCCTTGCCTTAGGCTACCCTGTGATGGAGCCAAGGCAAAAGCAATGGTAGCGAGTTATGGAGCACAAGCTGTAAAATTAGGTAGCGGCGGACTGGAATCAGCTAACCTACTTAACTCCGAAAAGTGAGAACAGTCTATCACCTCGCTCACATCCCAATTACTAATATCTTGATTAAAGGCACGAGCATCGTTAAACATACCATTCATATTCTCTACCATTGCTGTATTCCAACTGTTGCCATCAGTTCCAATATCTTGGTTAAAGGCATGAGCACTTCGAAACATGAGACGCATGTTAGTTACCTTTGCTGTATTCCAAGCGCCAATGGGTTGATTAAAGACAGTAGCATCAAAAAACATGGATGCCATGTTAGTTACCATTCCTGTATTCCAAGTACCAATGGGTTGATTAAAGGCACCAGCACGGAAAAACATGCCATTCATATCATCTACCTTTGCTGTATTCCAAGTACCAATGGGTTGATTAAAGGCAGTAGCACTTTGAAACATGCCATTCATTGTAGTTACCTTTGCTGTATTCCATCTGTCGTCATCAGTAGTGCCAATATTTTGGTCAAAGGCAGTAGCACCGTTAAACATAAAACTCATATCAGTCACCATTCCTGTATTCCAAGTACCAATGGGTTGATTAAAGGCAGTAGCACCGTTAAACATGTTACTCATATCATCTACCTTTGCCGTATTCCAAGTACCAATGGGTTGATTAAAGGCAGTAGCATCACGAAACATGTTACTCATATTAGTTACCTTTTCTGTATTCCAGGTGCCAATACTTTGGTTAAATGCTTGAGCGTTGCGAAACATGCTACTCATATTAGTTACCATTGATGTATCCCAGCCACTAATATCTTGATTAAAGGCAGTAGCTCTGCTAAACATAGCGTTCATATTTTGGATGTTACTGGTATCCCAGTGATTGATGTCTTGGTTAAAGGCACCAGCTCTGTTAAACATAGATGCCATACTGGTAACGCCTGCTAGGTTAGGGGCATCGACAGCCGGAACCGTAAGATTGCCAGCTTCGAGAAAAGCACCTTGCATTGAAGACCACGCTGTAGAACCCCACTGTTCAATCGTTTGAATTTTCATTTTATCAGCAGCAGAAGCACTCTGAAAGAATATACGCGGGAAGTCTCTTGTGATCCTGATGGTATAGGTCTTCGCTGTAGCATATTCGTGCTCAGTCACCGGGGCATTGCCCATATGAGTTGTATCGGTCGAGTCGTCACCCCAGTTAACTGTAAAGTCATATCCACTACCTGTTGTGGGTATGGTAATCGTTTCATTAGCTTCTGTAGTTGTCCATGTGGTGATAAAGGCTTCGTTAAAATCACGCACAACGATGCGAAGCGGTGCTTCTGTGGCTTTTGTTATGTCAGTACCGTCTCTCGCTCGTACTTTCAACAAATGTACGTTGTTGTTGTTGGCACCAGGGGCATTATCATAGGTGACTTTGCTTGCATCTGCTATGGTGATTACTCCTGTGCTCGAATTGATGCTAAAGATATTAGCGGTGTTGCCTTCTAGAATACTGTAGGTGGGATCTGTTACCGTAATGGAATCGGTTAGATCGACCACTTCAGCATTATTAGAAACATCGTCTCTCACATGAGCGTGTATTGTTTTTGCAGTGGTGATATCTGTCGGTGGTGGCATTGTGTTATCAACTGGCGGTGGCATCATGTTATCAACTGGCGGTGGCATCATGTTATCAACTGGTGGTCGCATTGTGTTGTCAACTGGTGGTGGATTGCCTGACGAGCTAGCAGGGCAGTAGGTTATTAAGCTGACTGTTAGTAAGCTTAATAAAATTAAGTGTAGTTTTTTCATAGAAGAACCTCTCTTTTTTAATAGCGTCTTTAATAAACGGCGTCTTTAATAAACGGCGTCTTTTAATAAACGGCGTCTTTTAATAAACGGCGTCTTTTAATAAACGGCGTCTTTTAATAAACGGCGTCTTTTAATAAACGGTGTCTTTTGACTGAGGCTAGACTATTTCTGTGATTTGTCAAGTGTTTTTTATTATTCTCGTCTTTTTTGAGATCGTGTACATCTAAAAGTGTTCTTTCCATGAATTGTAAATAAATTTTGAAATGCGGTTAATTCAGTGTTTAGCTGTGCTAACAGAAATGAAGTGAGACAAGCGATAGTTTGCAGGAAATTGGGTAATCCCAAAGGAATATCCATAGCCAAATATCGAGTCTTTAAGTACTCTAATTCTGGTAATCTCTTATTTTGCTTGACGGAAGCTTTGCCTTAGGCTGTCAGTTTAGAAGCCAAGGCAAAGGCACAGCCGATGCGAGTGAGTTATGGAGTACACGTAGACGTAGTAAAATCAGGTCGCGGCGGACTGGAATCAGCTAACGCACTGAACTCCGAAAAGTTGGAACAGCTTGTCACAGCGCTCACATTCCAATTACTAATATCTTGGTTAAAGGCACTAGCTCGCTGAAACATAGATTCCATACTGGTAACACCCGTTAAGTTAGGGGCATCTACAGCCGCTACCGTAAGATTGCTAGCTCCGTAAAAAGCACCTGCCATTGACGACCACGCTGTAGAACCCCACTGTTCAACGGTTCGAATTTTAGTTTTATCACCAGTTAGAATCGTGACAAATCTAGATAAGCAATTTTATGATGGTGGTAGTGTTGACTTTGATCAAGCTGACTGTCTTCGCAAGAGAAAAATGGACAGACTTACGGCAAGGAAAAGACTGGACGCTCATGGAAAGATTGTTATGGAAGAAGACTGCAAGTAAAGTTTCACTCTCTTAGATATAGAGTAGAGGGTGGCGGCGCTGCAGTCCCTACGTGGTCACTCAAAATATGCTAGAGCTTTTTTTTTCGAATTCGAAGTCTATACACAGTTGTGATAAGCCTATCCTACTGGCAAGCTTAGCTTCGCCAAAGCATCTTGTAAAGCTGCGCTATAAACGAGGATACGCTAGGAATCAATATTCTGAATAGCTCTTAGGGTCTTCTCTATTTTTTCTCGGATTCCCTGCTGTTGATAAACAATTTCTCCCTTATTGTTCAAAATGCTAATCATGTTAGAATGTCCAAAATTGCCATCCATTAATTGTTTGTATTTAACTCCCAAGACGGCAGCCATCTCACGAATGTCTCCCTCCTCTCCTCTTAAGAAACGCCAGCGAGGACCATCTAGTTTAAGTTTTTTTTTGTAATCAAAGAATTTTTTGATGGTATCTCTCTTTGGATCTATAGTAATTAGAGTGAAATCTGTACTAGCTTGCGCATCTTTATTGAGTCTTTCTCGCAGGTACCTCATGTCCGCAACAATTCGAGGACATACGTTCTCACAATTCAGATAAACCATTGCGATTACTTGTTTTCTTTTTCCGGTGAACTCTACAAATTTTAGTCTTTTGTTTTCTTCAGTCTGCCAAAGAGATTCTAATAAAAAAACTGACTCGCTACTTGCTGGTGCAGAACTTAGCGTCTGGTGTTTGCTCTGTTCGTGTTTATGATCTTTTTCTTTGCAAACTGGCATCGTTAAGAAAGTAATTATTGTGAGTATTAATATTTGATTGATCTTTTGCATATTTTTAGTTTCCTCCTAATTCTTTTACATTTTACAATACAAAATTCTTAATTTTTTGCACAACGAAAACCTAAATTCGCCACAGTGTACCTTGCTTTTAAGCTACTTCGAAATGCATAGCGCATAAAGCTAGCATAATTTAGAAAATCAGAAGCATTAGTAGCACCACCACCACAAAATAAATTGCGGTCAATTTCGCTATCCCCTCGAGATTCTCCGGTAATAAGGGCGGTATTAAAATCTTCTGTCCATTCCCAGACTAAACCATGCATATCCCATATTCCCAAATTATTTTTCCAAGTCGACTTCACAGGTGGTAAAACTTTAGTCGTTACTTTGCTGTACCATTCCAATATTTCTGCTTTGATTTCCTTCGGATTCTGTCCCTTTCTACCATACGAAGCTACATACTCCCATTCCTTTACCTTCGGTAAACGCTTCTTTTTCCAACGACAATAATTTCTAGCAGCAAACCATGATACATAAACAACTGGTGAGTTTTTAATTTTTTGCCATTGCTTTTTTGAGCTCAGTTTCTTCACCCCCTGCCAGTGGAGAAGATAATTTTTGTCTGCGAAGATTGCTCTTATATTTTCTTTTTGCCATTGTGGTTTAGAATTCACAAATTCAAGATAATCTTGATTAGTTACCGCATGCTCATCTATCCAAAAGCGAGCAACTCTTTCCCTTATATTATTGCCTTTACTATAGAGTGGAGTGTATATTCCATCCTTTACTTGCACTTGCAACACTTTTGCGTGAAGAGGAGAGAAGTTACAGAACAAAAGAAATACAAAAAATAAAGTTAAGTATCTTATATTAGTATGCTGCCTTTTTAACATCTGCTTCTGTAACAATTCCTCCAGAATTTCCCCACGAATTGTAAACATAGCTCAAGACATTTGCGATATCAATATCGCTCAGTTGTAAAGCAGGCATAATACTATTATATTCCTTACCGTTGACTGAAATTTTCCCTTGCAGTCCTTTTTTGATAATTTTTATTGCCCTTTTTTTATTCGCATTTAAATAATCAGATTTTGCTAGGGGAGGAAATGCATTCTCAATTCCTTGTCCTTCTGATTGATGACAAGACATACAGTTGGCTACATAGACTGATTTTCCAGCAGCAATTTTTTCCTGTTTAGTGATTGGCTTAGGTGCGACCGCAGAAGGTTCATCTATTTCTTGAATAATTCCCCCTTCTGGGTGATAGACTTCATCAGAAGTTTTTCCAGAGTAGATTTCTGGTACTTCGTCGCCAGAGACTTTCAGCATGCCTAAGGCACCTTTATTAAAGGCCCGAAAGATTGCGTGGTCTACCAAAATGAAAGTTCCAGGAACTTCTACCTTAAACTCAACGATAGCAGCTCCGCCAGCCGGTACTAAGGTTGTCTGTACATTTTCATTGATATTAGCAGTGCCACCCTCTATATACACTCGATCGAAAATTTCACCAATTACATGGAAAGATGAAATCTTATTGGGTCCGGCATTGCCTACGTAAAGGCGTACAGTCTCACCAACCTTTGCTGTAATTGATTTCTCACCAATCAAAGAACCAACTTTCCCATTGAAGACAATATAATCTGGTATTTCATTTAGTGCTTTTTTCATATCAAATGGCTGCAATCCTTTCTCGCCATAGCTCCCTCTAGTGTAGAAGTCACTCTGTAGCACATAGTACTCTCTATCTACTTTGGGTAGTCCACCATCTTTAGGTTGTACCAGAATTAAACCATACATACCGTTAGCGATATGCATACCTACAGGAGCTGTTGCACAATGATAGATATATAGTCCTGGATTAATTGCCTTAAAACTAAAAACAGAAGTATGGCCTGGGGCAGTGAATGATGATGCGGCACCTCCGCCGGGACCTGTCACTGCATGCAGATCAATATTATGGGGTAACTTACTGGATGGATGATTGTTTAAATGAAATTCTATAAGATCGTCTTCACGAACTCTGATAAACTTGCCAGGGACCTTGCCACCAAATGTCCAAAACGTATACTGGACACCATCTGCTAACTCACCTACCACCTCTTTCGTTTCTAATTTTACAATTACTTTCTTTGGGTGAGTTCTAGTGATTTTTGGTGGAACTTTTGGAGCATCTGTGAGCATTGCTTCCTCCACTCCTTTGATTTCTTTTGAGCAATCTATACTCAAAAGAAAAATACTGATAATAATAATACTGCTCAATATTCTTTTCATAAAATTTCCTCCTTGATACATATTAGTCATATTTTAACAAAACAATTAATTCTGATCACAAATTGATCTTTTTTGAGTTTCAGAAAAAAACTTGATTCTACAATGAAATTAGATATAATAAGATGTCTATCTTTTTTTTACAAAGTTTAGAAAAAATAAATTATACCATGTCGAAAGCTCTTCAATATTTGATTGAGAACTAAAAAATCACTTTTTCAGAGAGATTATTTTATCTTTCTTGCAATTCACTTTATAATTCGTATTTGTCGGTTCTATTCGCATTAGTTTTTATACAAAATTTCCTGTAAAAATTTCTGTTAAAAAACATGTCTCTGTAAAGAATATTTAATATATCTCTTTTATTGGTACTCACGGCAGCTATTTTCTTGGGAACTATCCTTTCTTATAGCACAGGCAGAGACCTACACCTTGTTGAACAGTACAAGGGCTCTGTCTCTTCCGTCTGCCGCCCGCAAATGCCGCTTTATTCTGGTATCTCGCTATTTTTCTAAGTAAGTAACGTTCGAATCTTTGCCGGCTCTAATTCCCGCAAAGACTTATTTTGAGTGGTTGTGCTTTTGCCATTGGCTGTGCCCTTGCCTTAGGCTGTGTCATCATGAAGCTAAGACAAAGACAATGAGAGCCGAGTTATGGAGTAGGATTACAAGCCGCAGCAGCATTCATAAAAGTAGGCCAATTTGCATTAATTAACACGGAACTATCCGCAAAGCTGGCACAATTTGTTGCAGCGGTCACCTTGCTCACATTCCACATACGAATATTTTGGTTAAAGGCAGTAGCACCGTTAAACATGCGACTCATATCAGTGACATTTACTGTATTCCAGCTACTAATATTCTGGTTAAAGGCAGGAGCATTAGTAAACATGCCACTCATATCCGTTACCATTGCTGTATTCCAGCTATTACCACTTGTACTAATATTCTGGTTAAAGGCAATAGCCCCACCAAACATGCCATTCATAAAAGTTACCTTTGCTGTATTCCAATCGCCAATATCTTGGTTAAAGGTAAGAGCACTATTAAACATAAGACTCATATTAGTTACCTCTCCGGTATCCCAACTGCCTATATTTTGGTTAAAGCGAACAGCAGCTTGAAACATGCCATTCATATTAGTTACCATTCCTGTATTCCAATCACTAATATCTTGGTTAAAGGCACCGGCCTGACTAAACATGTCATTCATATCAGTTACCTTTGCTGTATTCCAATCACCAATATTTTGGTTAAAGGTAAGAGCATTCTGAAACATAAAAGTCATATCTTGGATGCTACTGGTATCCCAGTGATTGATGTCTTGGTTAAAGGAAGTAGCGTTCGTAAACATAGATGTCATACTGGTAACGTCCGTTAAATCAGGGGCATCGACAGCCGGTACCGTAAGATTGCTAGCTCCGTAAAAAGCACCTGCCATTGAAGTCCACGCTGTAGAACCCCACTGTTCAACGGTTAGAATTTTAGTTCTATCATCAGCAGTATTATTAAAGTAAATACGCGGGAAGTCGCCTGTGATACTTACGGTATAGGTGCCAGCTGTAGCATAGGTATATTCAACAGCCGCCGGGGGCATGCCCTGCGCCACGTCCATATGATCTGTTGGAGTTGTAGACGGGCTGTCACCCCAATCGACTGTAAAGTCATATCCAGTACCTGTTGTGGGTATGGTAATTGTTTCATTAGCTCCAACGGTCCATGTGGTGATAAAGGCCCCGTTCTCTCCCCGCACAACGATGCGAAGGGGTGCCTCCGTGATTTTTGAGCTGTCACTACCGTCGCTCGCCCGCACTTTCAGTAAATGTACGTTGTTGTTGTTGGCACCAGAGGTGTCATCATAGGTGATTTTGCTAGCATCCGCTATGGTGATTACACCTGTGCTCGAGTCGATACTAAAGATATTAGCATCATTACCCTCTAGGATACTATATGTCGGCTCTGCGACTGTAATGGAAGCGCTTAGGTTGACCACTGTAGTACCATCAGCAACATCGTTATTCACATGAGCGTGTATTGTTTTTACAGTGGTGACATCTGTTGGTGGACTGCAAGCTCCAACGCTAAAAGTAGGGCGATTGGAATTAGTTATCCCACTGTTCTGCGCAAAGTCAGTACAGGCTGTCACAGCATTCACCATCCACATACTAATGTTTTGGTTAAAGGCCGTAGCACTGTTAAACATAGATGCCATATCAGTTACCATCGCTGTATTCCAAGAACTAATATCTTGGTTAAAGGCCGTAGCACCACTAAACATGGAATTCATATTTTGGATGCCACTGGTATCCCAGCCACTGATGTCTTGGTTAAAGGCAGTAGCATCGCGAAACATATCTTGCATACTGGTAACATTCGCTAGATTAGGGGAATCTTCAGCCGTTACCGTAAGATTGCTAGCTCCGTAAAAAGCACCTGCCATTGAAGACCACGCTCCAGATCCCCACTGTTTAACTGTTTGAATTTTAGTTTTATCACCAAGATTATTAAAGTATATACGAGGGAAAGTGCCTGTGATCATTACGGTATAGGTGTCAGCTGTAGCATAGGTATGAGTAGCATCACCAGTATAAGTCATTGTATCGTCCATGCCGTCACCCCAGTTAACTGTATAGTTATATCCATTCCCTGTTGTGGGTATGGTAATCATTTCTGATGGCAATGTAGTTTTCCATGTAGTGATAAATGCCCTGTCCTCTGCTGGTGGTGGATCGCCTGGCGAGCTACTCGGGCAGTAGGTGATTAAGCTGACTGCTAGTAAGCTTAAGTAAATTAAGTGTAGTTTTTTCATAGATTAACCTCTTTTTTTTATAGTGCTCCGTCTAAACGGCGCTTTTAATAAACGGCGCTTTTAATAAACGGCGCTTTTAATAAACGGCGCTTTTAATAAACGTTAGAAAACTCCTTTAATTTGGCAAGTATTTTTTTATTCCCATCATTTTTCGGATCGCATGTTCCTAAAAGCAATCTGTCCATATAATGTCTAATAATCTTGAAATGCTGTTAATTCAGTGTCTAGCTACGCCAACAAAAGTGGAGACGAGCGATAATTTGCAGAATTTTATGCTTAATCTCAAAGGGTTACCCATAGCGAAAGTCCAGAGGAAAATTGAGATAACGGATTAAATAATACGGAATTTGGCTTGCCAGCGAGGTGACAGTTCACGACTCTGATAATCGATATAAATATGTGATTCTTATTGGTCAGGCGCTTGTGCTACGTAGCATTATCAAATTAATGCTACTCGATCATCGCGCGCAAATGACACAAATGCTATTTTATTGGGGTATTTTACTATTTCCAAGTAACCAAAGATCGAATTTTTGCAGGCTCAAATTCTCTTAATCTCTTATATCATTGCCTTTGCCTTAGGCTACCCAGTGATGGAGCTAAGACAAAGGCAAAAGCAATGCGAGCGATGTTATGGATTACAACGCGAAAAGTTAAAATTAGGCCGATTTTCATCGGTTATTAATCCACTGGACTCCGCAAAGCCTAAACAGTTTGCTTCAGGGGTCACAGCGCTCACATCCCAATCTTTAATATTTCGGTTAAATGCATCAGCATCGTTAAACATGGAGCTCATATTAGTTACCATTGCTGTATTCCAATTTCCAATATCTTGGTCAAAGGCACTAGCACCGGAAAACATGCCCCTCATATTCTCTACCATTGCTGTATTCCAACTGTCGACATTAGTAGTACTAATATCTTGGTTAAACTTCTGAGCGTTTCTAAACATGTCACTCATATCATTTACCATTGCTGTATTCCAAGTACTAATATTTTGGTTAAATGCAGTAGCACCGTTAAACATGGAGCTCATACGAGTTACCTTTGCTGTATTCCAACTATTAATATTTCGGTTAAAGGCAGTAGCATCGTTAAACATGTCACTCATATTATTTACCATTGCTGTATTCCAACTTTCGCCATTAGTACTCAAATCTTGGTTAAATGCAGTAGCACCGTTAAACATGGAGCTCATATTCTCTACCATTGCTGTATTCCAAGTACTAATATCTTGGTTAAAGGCAGTAGCACCGGAAAACATGCCCCTCATATTCTCTACCATTGCTGTATCCCAGTGACTGATGTCTTGGTTAAAGACAGCAGCATCCCGAAACATAAATTGCATACTGGTAACGGTAACATCGGTTAGGTTAGGGGCATCTACCGCCGGTACCGTAAGATTGCTAGCTCCGGCAAAAGCATTTTGCATTGAAGACCACTCTGTGGATCCCCACTGTTCAACGGTTTTAATTTTAGTTTTATTATCACCAATAGCATTATTAAAGTGGATACGAGGGAAGGCGCCGGTGATCATCACGGTATAGGTGCCTGCTGCAACGTAGGTATGATTAGCATTTTTAGCCTGGATTGTATGAGTTGTATCTATATCGTCCATGTCGTCACCCCAGTCAACTGTAAAGTTATATCCAATACCTGTTGTGGGTATGGTAATAGTCCTCTCGAGATCTGTACTTGCACCTTCTGGAATTGTCCATGTGGTGATAAAGGCTTCGTTAAAACCACGCACAACGATGCGAAGCGGTGCTTCTGTGGCTTTTGTGGTGTCAGTACCGTTTCTCACCCGTACTTTTAATAAATGTACGTTGTTGTTGTTGGCACCAGGGGCATTATCATAGGTGACTTTGCTTGCATCTGCTATAGTGATTACTCCTGTGCTCGAGTCGACGCTAAAGATATTAGCGGTGTTGCCTTCTAGAATACTGTAGGTGGGGTCTGTTACCGTAATGGAATCGGTTAGATCGACCACTTCAGCATTATTAGAAACATCGTTTCTCACATGAACGTGTATCGTTTTTACAGTGTTCACATCTGTTGGTGGTGGCATCATGTTATCCACTGTTGGTGGTGGCATCATGTTATCCACTGTTGGTGGTGGCATCATGTTATCCACTGTTGGTGGTGGCATCATGTTATCCACTGTTGGTGGTGGCATCATGTTATCCACTGTTGGTGGTGGCATCATGTTATCCACTGTTGGTGGTGGCATCATGTTATCCACTGTTGGTGGTGGCATCATGTTATCCACTGTTGGTGGATTGCCTGACGAGCTAGCAGGGCAATGGTTTATTAAGCTGACTGCTAGTAAGCTTAATACAATTAAGTGTAGTTTTTTCATAAGTTAACCTCTTTTTTTTATAGTGTCCCGTATAAGCGGCACATTTTGTGTCAGATAATAGAAGAATCTTTTGGTCTGTCAAGCATTTTTTTTTATTCTGATTATTTTTGTGAATGTGTAAACCTAAACGTATTCTTCCCATAAATTATAGATTATCTTTGCCATTCTGTGAATTCAGTGCCTAGCTACGCCAACAAAAGTGAATGGAGAACAGCGATAATTTGCAGAAACTTATGCTTAATCTCAAAGGATTACCCATAGCCAAAGTCCAGAGGAAAATTGAGATAAGCGATTAAATAATACGGAATTTGGCTCAGTAATGGATAGCAATTCACGGCTCTGATTATCGATTAAATCACAGATTTTCTTAGTCTGCGAGTTCTAAATCTGTTAGGATTAAAATGAGCATAATTCAGCGCCACAGCAATGTTGCAAATTCCACTTCATTGTGGTATCTCGCTATTTTTCCAAGTAAGTAAAAATCGCGTCTTTACCAGCTCTAATTCTGGTAATCTCTTATGTTGATTGGCTGTGCCTTTGCCTTAGGCTACCCAGTGATGGAGCCAAGGCAAAGACAATGCGAGCAGGGTTATGGAGAACAATCCGGTGGATTCATAAAATTAGGCTGATTGGGAACAGCTAAAAGACTTCCAGCAAAGTTAGCACAGTTTGTCACAGCGCTCACATCCCAATTACTAATATCTTGATTAAAGACAGGAGCACTGTCAAACATGTTACTCATATTAATTACCCTTGCTGTATTCCAGCTATTACCATTTGTACTAATATCTTGGTTAAAGTTAGCAGCACCTCGAAACATAAAACTCATATTTTCTACCATTGCTGTATTCCAATTACGAATATCTTGATTAAAGAAACTAGCCTCACTAAACATGTTACTCATATCAGTCACCTTTGCTGTATTCCAATCGCCAATGTCTTGGTTGAAGCCAGCAGCGAGGTCAAACATGTTACTCATATCAGTCACCATTGCTGTATTCCAATCGCCAATATCTTGGTTAAAGGTAGCAGCGCCGTTAAACATGGAACTCATATTTTTGATGCTACTGGTATCCCAGTGATTGATGTCTTGGTTAAAGATATTGGCACCCTTAAACATAGATGCCATACTGCTAACACCCGTTAGGTTAGGGGCATCGACAGCCGGTACCTCAAGATCGATAGCCCCGTTAAAAGCACCATTCATTGAAGTCCATGCGATAGATCCCCACTGTTCAACGGTTAGAATTTTAGTTCTATCACCACTATTATCAAAGTAGATACGAGGAAAGTCTCTCGTTATTATTACGGTATAGGTGCCAGCTGTAGCATAGGTATGGCTACTAGGGCTGGTGGTGCTAGCTTTAATTTCTGCGCCCGTGCCTGTATGAGTTGTTTCGGTCGGGCTGTCACCCCAGTTAACTGTAAAGTCATAGTCGCTACTATCAAATATGGGTATGGTAATAGTCCTCTCGAGATCTGTACTTGCACCTTCTGGAATTGTCCATGTGGTGATAAAGGCCCCGCCAAAACCCCGCACAACGATGCGAAGGGGTGCTTCTGTGGCTTTTGTGGTGTCAGTACCGTTTCTCACCCGTACTTTTAATAAATGTACGTTGTTGTTGTTGGCACCAGGGGCATTATCATAGGTGACTTTGCTTGCATCTGCTATGGTGATTACTCCTGTGCTCGAGTCGACGCTAAAGATATTAGCGGTGTTGCCTTCTAGAATACTGTAGGTGGGGTCTGTTACCGTAATGGAATCGGTTAGATCGACCACTTCAGCATTATTAGAAACATCGTCTCTCACATGAACGTGTATCGTTTTTACAGTGTTCACATCTGTTGGTGCTGGCTTCATGTTATCCACTGTTGGTGGTGGCATCATGTTATCCACTGTTGGTGGTGGCATCATGTTATCCACTGTTGGTGGTTGAGTACCATTTGGTGGATTGCCTGACGAGCTAGAAGGGCAATGGTTTATTAAGCTGACTGCTAGTAAGCTTAATACAATTAAGTGTAGTTTTTTCATAAGTTAACCTCTTTTTTTTATAGTGTCCCGTATAAGCGGCACATTTTAACTAAGGATAGACTATTTCTTTGATTTGTCAAGTTTCTTTCCATCATCTACAATAGTAGAAATTCAATACAAGGCCTCAACTTAATCTTTAATATCTGTATCCGCGATGTCTATTTACTTCACGAAACAATGCCAATAAAAAAGGTCAATGTTGGAACTACAATAAAGAATATCAATTTCTGATAATTACACCTACCCGATATTT
Source organism: Leptonemataceae bacterium (assembly GCA_965207725.1). Classification (GTDB taxonomy): domain Bacteria; phylum Spirochaetota; class Leptospiria; order Leptospirales; family Leptonemataceae. The sequence continues at coordinate 497,507 of OZ242290.1, forward strand.
CACCGTTCTCATCTTCGAAAAACTCAGATATCTGTTTTAATACAAGCTTGAGACGTGCCTACTCAAGTAATGCATGGCTGCCAGTTATGCTGATAGGCTAAAGGACCAAATTTGTTCTATTAAAAACGCATTGAAATAGCAAAAAAACTAAAGATTCAGTGTGATTTATTTTTTAAGTAGGATTTTTTGTTAAAAAAAACTTTTTTTTCTTGACTTTAAACTTACTTGACTACTATAATCCGTCTGGGCTTATTCAAATCAATGGGTTAGCCAATACAAAAAAACTTAAATAGGGAGTTAAACTATGAAATTAAAAAAAGAGATGACAAACATAAGAGTTGCCAAATATGGCATCTTGGTAGCTGTAAGCATTCTTTTGTTTGCTCAGTGTACGACAGAATCCGACGGTCAAAATCTACCAGTCACTAATATATTACCGGGTGTCGATCCAACTACCGGAACAACGGTCAATTTAAGCTGGGATAATCCAACGGTCAGTGGGTTTACGGGCGTGAGTATTAGTTGGTCACCGGCTGGCGGCACAAGTATAAACCCTTTGGAGTTACCATCATCAACGAGTATGGCAAGCATAGTAGGTTTAGAGCGCGATACTTCTTATCGCTTTACAATCACAGCTCAGTATAGTAGCGGTAATAGTCCAGCTGCAAATCCAGTGGATGTCATGACTTTGCCGGACGATAACAATAACGTAGGCAATCAAAATCTACCAGTCACCAATATATCATCGAGCGTCGATCCAACTACCGGAACAACGGTCAATTTAAGATGGAGCAATCCAACGGCCGACGGGTTTACGGGTGTGAGTATTAGTTGGTCACCGGCTGGAGGCACAACTACAAACCCTTTGGAGCTAGCATCGCCCGCGGCTATGGCTGTGATAGTAGGTTTGCAGCGTAATGTTCCTTATCGTTTTACAATCACTGCTCAGTATAGCAACGGTCAAAGTCCATCTGCAATTCCAGTGAATGTCATGACTTTGCCTGCTCCAACAAATTATTTACCAATTTCTAATTTAAACTCAGCACCGGATGCAAATGGTCGGCTTGTTCTGGACTGGACAAATCCAACTGCAGCTGGATTTGAGGGCGTGCGCGTTAGTTGGACTCCATCAGATGGAACTCCTTCCACACCAATAAGTTTAGCCTCGACACAAACCACTACTACGATCAGTGGATTGGACGCGGGTACGGTGTATAGCTTTATAGCTGTTGCTCGCTACAGCGGTACAAATGCTTCTCCGCCAGTTTCTCTTGCGGCCTCAATCCCGCCACCAATGGTCACGAGTCTCACTGCGGTAGTCACGGGAACAATGGTAACTCTACGTTGGACGAACCCAACTCTGCCAGGTTTTAAGGGAACGCAAATCACTTGGAATCCCGCAGATGGTAATCCTAGTCAACCACTGCTGAGATCAGCGACTGCTATACCTAGTGCTAATATCAGTGGTTTAACCGCCGGTGTCCAATACACCTTTAGTGTAGTGAGCAGATATGGAACGCCAGTAGTCTTTTCTCAAGCAACAGAGGTTAGGGGCACAGCAGCAGCAACTCCAATTACGGGCTTAACCGTAGAGAGAGCGAGCAATACTGCCGTCAGGCTTAGCTGGACCAATCCGGGGGGAAGCGGGTTTACTGGAGTACGCGTCAATTGGACGGAAACAGGTGGATCTCCTGCTTCACCAATTAGTTTAGCTTCGACAGAAAGCACTACAATTATTAGCGGTCTTGCCAGGGGGAGCACCTACAATTTTCAAGTGTCTGCAATGTATGGTGCTGTGCAATCAACAGCTGTAGCAGCATCAGCAATAACGATTCCCCAGCCAATGTATACCGCAATTGGGGTCAGTAAAGAAACGCCAATTATGGACGGTATAACATCACCGTATAGTTGTGCAATCCATAATGCTTCGGCTTGGTGCTGGGGATCTGGCGGTGCAGCCAACGGAGATGTACTCAATCAGAATAGTGCCGTGCCAGTTCAGATAATTAAGAATTCTGATGATAGTGCCCTTAGCAACGTGACAGCCATTGCCGTTGGTGAATTTCATAGTTGTGCGATTTCTGCTGGATCTGTTTACTGTTGGGGGGTTGGCGCTAGTGGCCGTTTGGGAGATGGCAACGTCGGTAACATAAATAAAGCCGTGCGGGTCTGTGCGGCGGGAACAACCGTACCCGTACCATTCTCTGGTTGCACAGACTTTCTTGAGAGTGTAACTGCAATCGCTGCCGGTAGTAATCATACATGTGCGATTTCTGCTGGTTCTGTTTATTGCTGGGGCAGTGGCGCTGATGGCCGTTTGGGTAATAATTCGACTGCCAATAGCCTTGTTCCGATGGCAGTCTCTAACGTTGGAGGTGCGACTGGTGCATTGCCAGCAAGCCAGATTTCTGTAGGCGATGATCATGCTTGTGCAATTTCTGGTGGTACACCGTACTGTTGGGGACGTGGCCTTAATGGCCGTTTGGGAGATGGTTCTATGGACGACAATCCGATTCCCGCTGCTGTATCTGGAGCTAGTTTTGTGGGGGCAACAACATGGATTTCTGCGGGAACAAGACATAGCTGTTTGGTTGCTGTTGGTGCAGCTTATTGTTGGGGAGATAATGACGATGGTCAAATAGGTATTGCCAAGACTGGTAACGAGGTGGGTACCACGGGCTCGTCAACTGCAGATCAGGTAGTTAATGAAACTACTGATGTGGCTTTACCTAACGTGCTTCAAATTTCAGCCGGTGAAAGCCATACCTGTGCCATTACCAATGCCAACATATACTGTTGGGGAGCTAACGGATCTTCCCGGCTAGGTGACGGAACAACAAACTTGGCAGATCGACCAGTAGCCGTACTTGCTGAGGGAACTCAAGCGGGCAACTTTGGCACAGCGACGCAAGTGTCAGCTGGTGCCGGACATACTTGTGCTATCCGCGACAATATCGCTTATTGCTGGGGAGGCAATACCGCTGGTCAGTTGGGAGATGGTTCTATGACTTTGAGAAATCGTCCAACTGAAGTATTGGTGCCCGCACCGTAGTACTTCGCTGATTGTTGTTTTATAGGGGCATTCTGCACGGAAAATTTCTGTGCGGAATGTCTCTATAAAGAAAAGCGAAAACTGTTCTCTTGTCTAGCCTTTGAATCACCAATGTATAGCGACTAGATGACTTATTTTAGCAGGATTCCTCTTGTTTGTTCATAAGTTCATCCGCTTTGTGCCAATAGGGTAGGGCAATCACTGCATTTTCGGTTCTGGCGATTATGAGCGCGAGTGTATCACGCTGTTGCGGTGAACTTTCGCTTATGATATTTTGGATGTAACCGCTCTGATCAAGTAGCGCATGTATTTTTATGGGTAGCTGTAGATTGGTTAGTCCTAGATTTTCTTGTTCTTGTTGATTCAAAAGAACACATTCTCTATTTATACCTTGAAATTTTCGATTACAAATTCGCGTGATCCATTTTTCCATACCAGTCCGCAGTTTGTATTCTTTTTTATCCAATTGCTCCATATCACTTGATTTCTCATGACTCATTACCTATCGTCCTATTCTCAATTACTACAAGAAACCAGCACTTATGTATGTCCAAAATTTCTTTTTAATTGGTAAAGGCGAGAATATCTGGAGACCTCACATTGATCATCTAATTTCTGGATGCTGGTTTGTTTCTCTTTTTTGCTATAAGTTACTACTTTGTCTTCATATAATATCAGCACTGCTTACGATTTGACTTTAGACATTGTCACTTTTCTGATACATGCGCCTTTGCATGTATCCCCTCCGTAATCCGTATTTATCGTCTTGACATTATTGAAAGAAAAAAATCTCTCGATTCTGGCCTAGGTAAGGTAATCTATTTGTCTGTTATTTTTTCTTCTAACTGATCCATACTCAACTTAATGTATTCTTTCAATGAAAAGTCAATCGGCTTAGAAAAATAGCGGAAAAAATAAGGAGCTATATATCCAATCTTCCATTGCATCAAAGTTTCATTGTTTTCTGCTTCTTGAAAAAATAGAGTGCTGTTGAAGCTAAACATTTTCTTGCTTGATTCTGCCTCATAAACATTCATACGCATACGTATCATTTCGTCTTTTTTACTCTCGATAATCGTCAGCTTGCCAGAAATTTCGTCAGGTTTTTCCCATGTAAGACTCGCATCTTCTCCAATGCTTTGCGGTGAAACCTCAATTTCTAAACTGTGATCGTGATCGGCATGATCGCCTGCCTGATCGTGCATATATTTTTGATAACTAATCCATTCTTTGATATTTTTTAAGTCATTGGCATAGTTATAGACCTTGCTCACCGGGGCCTGAATAATTTGGCTGTCTTCAATTTCAACATCCTTGTCTAAAAATGCTGGTACTATTAGAATCAGGGCAAGGATACCAATAATTGTGCCCCAGATTATTCTCTTTTTGCTCATAGGGTATATGATTAAAATCGTCGTTAAAATGGCAACTACTTTAATTGCGCATTTAATTGGAGCAGACTTGTTTCAAATTGCCCTTGTAATTTTTCTGAGATAGGTTTGGCAAAATATCGCAAAAAAAATGGCAACTCATAGACGGTGCTCCAGCGTACCAAGGTATTTCTCTTCTCTTTCTTGATAAGATCGATTTGCGTATCAAATGAAAACACGGTTCGTTTTTTTTCGATCAACTCTATTCGATATTTTACTCGTTGGTTTTGTTTATTTTCAATGATTGTGACTTTACCATCACCCTGTTTTTCTGATTGCCAAGACATACTCGCATCCTTGCCAATTTTTCTTGCAGAAATTACAGTCTTGAGATCAGCGTCATCTTGATTCCAAGTGGTCCATTTGCTGTAATTATTAATATTATTTATATAGCGATAAATCACATCGAGCGGTGCTTCAATAAGTTGTTCATGTTCAATAGTTAATTCTCTTTCTAAGAAGTTTGGCGTCACTATAAGCGCGGTAATGAAACCAAAGCTAGCAATAACCGTAATTTTGAGAGCTTTCACTCGATCTCTATTTGTTGCTAGGATACATTTTCAGGTTTGGTAATCTTTGCTGTTAGGTAGTCACGATTCATTTGTGCAATGAAATCTACGCTAATTTCCTTAGGGCATGCCGCTTCGCATTCGTATTGATTGCGGCAATTACCAAAACCTTCGTTATCCATTTGTGTCACCATTCTTTGGACACGTTTAGTTTTCTCAATCTTTCCTTGGGGTAATAGATTCAAATGGGAGCTCTTTGCGGCGACAAAGAGCATTGCCGATGCATTTTGACAAGCGGCGACACAGGCGCCACAGCCAATACAAGTCGCAGCATCCATTGCATAATCCACAGTTTCTTTACCAATCAGAATATCATTCGCATCTTGAGTACTACCTGTATTAATCGAAATATATCCATTCGCGGCGATAATCCGATCAAAAGCCGAACGATCCACCACCAAATCCTTAACAATTGGGAATGCCTTTGCTCGCCACGGTTCGATAGTGATGGTCTGTCCATCAGAAAATTTTCGCATGTGTAGTTGACATGTGGTAGTACCACCTTGTGGCCCATGGCAAACTCCGTTAATCACCATCCCACAAGATCCGCAAATACCTTCACGACAGTCGTGGTCAAAGGCAACTGCCTCCAAATTTTCGTTAATCAGCTTTTCATTCAGTACATCTAACATTTCTAAAAAGGACATTTCCTCACTGACATTATCCAATTGATATGTAATGAATTTTCCCTTAGACTGTGCGTTTTTCTGTCGCCAAATATTCAATTTGATCTTCACTATTTATAACTCCTGCTCGTTAGCTTGACGTATTCAAAATTCAATTGTTCTTTATGCATGATTGGCGACCCACCTTCATTTATTTGCCATGCGGAGACATGAGCAAAGTCATCGTCTAATCGCAGGGCTTCTCCTTCTTTTGTTTGATATTCTTCTCTAAAATGTCCACCACATGATTCTTCACGTGCTAATGCATCTTTACACATAATTTGGGAAAACTGCAGAAAATCTGCTACTCTACCTGCTTTTTCTAAACTCTGATTAAAATCCTTCGCACCACCATCTATTTTCAAGTCTCGTGAAAACTTTTCTTCGATATCTTTTATTTTATCTATCGCTGTCTTCAAGCCGTTTGCGTTGCGCGCCATTCCACAATTTTCCCACATTATTTGCCCTAGTTCTCGGTGAAAAGAATCAGGCGAACGAGACCCTTTGATGTCCATTAATCCTTGAATATGAGCTTTCACATTCTTTTGTTCTTGGGTAAATATCGAGTGATCTATCGGTAATAAATCTTCTGATTTCTCTTTGGCTAAATAGTTCCCCAAAGTATAGGGAATAATGAAATATCCATCGGCAAGTCCTTGCATCAATGCACTGGCACCCAAGCGATTTGCCCCGTGATCTGAAAAATTTGCTTCCCCAATAACAAAGAGCCCGGGCACATTGCTCATCAAATTATAGTCTACCCAAAGCCCACCCATAGTATAATGGACTGCGGGGAAGATGCGCATCGGAGTTTTATATGGATTTTCATCGGTAATGCGTTCATACATTTCAAACAAATTGCCATAGCGGTCGGAAATCGTCTGCTGTCCAAATTTGTTTATAGCGTTGGCAAAATCAAGATAGACCCCTAAGCCATTGGAGCCAACACCCCGCCCTTCGTCACAGACTTCCTTTGCCGCCCGGCTGGCAATGTCCCGAGGAACTAAATTGCCAAAAGTAGGGTACTTCCTCTCCAGATAATAATCGCGCTCATCTTCGGGAATCTCAGCGGACGGCCGGTGATCTCCCTTTTTTTTAGGGACCCAGACCCGCCCATCGTTACGTAGTGATTCTGACATCAAGGTCAATTTAGATTGATAACTGCCACTGACTGGAATGCAGGTGGGATGAATTTGAGTAAAACAAGGGTTGGCAAATAAAGCACCTTTGCGATATGCGCGATAGGTCGCGCTTACATTGGATCCCTTTGCATTGGTTGATAAAAAATAGACATTACCATAACCACCACTTGCCAGAATCACTGCGTGGGCATTGTGAGCACTGATTTTCCCGCTCACTAAGTCGCGAGCGATAATTCCTCGAGCTTTACCATTTTCTACTACCAATTCCAGCATTTCTGATCGCACATGCATTTCTACTGATCCTAATGAGATTTGTCTTTCCAACGCTTGATATGCACCAAGCAAAAGTTGCTGACCCGTTTGTCCTCGTGCATAAAATGTTCGTGATACTTGCGCTCCACCAAAACTGCGATTAGCCAAAGTTCCGCCGTAATCACGGGCAAAGGGCACCCCTTGGGCTACGCATTGGTCGATAATATTTCCACTAATTTCTGCTAATCGGTAGACGTTGGCTTCACGGGCACGAAAGTCGCCTCCTTTAATCGTATCATAAAACAAGCGAAAGACACTATCTCCATCGTTTTGATAATTTTTGGCGGCGTTGATTCCACCCTGGGCTGCGATACTATGCGCTCTGCGTGGACTGTCTTGAAAGCAAAATACTTTGACTTGGTAGCCCATTTCTGCTAGGCTGGCTGCTGCACTAGCGCCTGCCAATCCGCTCCCAACCACAATTACTTGATATTTCTTTTTATTGGGTGGGTTTACTAAACCCATTTCAAATTTATGCTTGGTCCAGCGGTCTGCAATCGGCCCTTTAGGGATTTTTGCATCCATTATATTGCTCTTAGAGGCATTGTTCATAGGGTGACCAAATTCAAGTAAATACTGACTGGGATAGCTGTGTACCCTACAAAGGTGATAATCGCCAGTGCCATGCCGGTTCTGTGGATTGCATTTACAAATCTTTGTGATCGAAATCCGAGTGTTTGAAAGAGACTCGGAATTCCATGACTCAGATGTAACGAAACTGAAAAAATGGCCACGATGTATGCAATCGATATATAAATATTCTGAAAGCTCTTTACTACCATGCTATAGACATCGTGTCTTCCCAAATCATCGGTTAACAAGTAGTTCTCGCTGTGTACCACGCCAAAGGTAAAATGCATAAGATGATAGACCACATAGGTTAACAAGACCAATCCACTCGTTGCCATCAGTCGGGAGGCAAGTGATGCTTCTTGATATTTATGTTTTTTGTATCTGACTGGCCGTGCTCTCCGATTTTCAATTGCAAGCATAATGCCAAAGCCCATATGAAGCAAAAATGAAGTTAACAGGAGAACTCTCATTGGCCAGATCAACATTGGGATTGATTTCAAAAATTCAGCGTATTGGTTTATTGCATCTCTTCCGACAAAAATAAGTAAATTGCCAGATAAATGTATAATTAAAAAAACCACTAGCAATACGGATGCAAGACTCAGAACAACCTTTCGTCCGATTGAAGAATATCGTATCTTTGAGCTACCGACCATATTCATTGTAATCAATAGCTTTATTAAAATTTATGTGATTGTTTTGTCAATACTTTCGCATACGCTCGCAAGCGTCGATCGACCGTATATGTTTTCCGTTCTGTCACGTTATGGGTAATTCTTTTTTTTACCGCAGGCGATTTTTCGATAATTTTTGCAATCTGGCTATATAATTGTACCGCACTCTCTGATTTGAGCGCCGCAATGCCTAGCCACGATGCTATTGCCCCGGTCATCCGCGATTGAATTTCTGCGACTTTGTCTGATCGATGTGCCTTTTTATAATATTGAAGAGCTTGCAAAGGCTTCCTCTCTTGGTACATTAATGTATCAGCAATTCGTCCTTGCCCATGTAAATCTTCTGCTTGCTGATAGCACTTGCTTGCATCTTCATATTTTTTTTCTTTGAGCAGTTTCTCTGCTTGATTGCTTAAACTTTCTGGCTTTGTAGTCATATTAGTTCACACTATCGACCGTTCATTTTTTTGGTAAAGCACGAAATAATATTTGGTTGATTGATCTGATCATGGTAGACAGATTGTTTTTGCTGACTCAATGCCATTAAAATTGGTACCTATGGAATATGAATATGCACCACAGTTCAAGAACCAAATCCGATCGTTTTCACTTAAGTCATCTGGTAGGTAGTATTCAGCTTCTTGATACATTGTGTCAAAGCTATCGCAGGTTGGCCCGGTGATAATCGTCCTTTTATTTGTGCCGCTTATGTCTGGACAGACTACGTGCAAGAGCATTTGATCATCGGTCACTTCCCATAGGCCATGGTATCTCCCACAATCCAAAAATAGCCAATTGACCTCTGGTTGTTCATGACTTCTTGTTTTTAAGATGACCTTTGCTTGTAAAACGCCACTATCGGCTACCAGATAGCGCCCGGGTTCGATAATAATGTGCAGCTGTTCAATTGGTTTTATTTCTGCAATTTTCTCTTTTATAGTCTTCATCATGAGGGATATATCAATTTCTGCTTGGTTGACCATGGTTCCCGGCAAGCCTCCGCCAAGATCGATGAACTTCAAATCCAAGCCATGCCTGGCGCACTCATTAAATATTTCCTTGACTTCTTCAAGCGCATCAATCCAAGTAGCGGTCTCCAATTGCTGGGAACCAACATGAAAAGACACGCCAATTGGTCGTAGCCCTAATTCTCTTGCCCTCATCAACAATCGTTTACCCATCTCTTTATCATTACCAAATTTTTTGCTCAATGGCAAAATTGCATTTTCTGCGCGGATGTGTAATCGATAGTAAACTTTTACTCCCGGTGCGTTCTTCGCAATTTTCTCCAGCTCCTCTTCACAATCAAAGACATACAAGTCAATCTTATACTCATATGCTTTTTTAATATCGACACTTCTCTTGGCAATGTTGCCAAAGGATATTTTTTCTGGCGTGCAACCGAGTTTCAATGCGGTCTCTATTTCTTTAATTGATGCAGCATCAATCGAGCTACCCTCGTTAATTAGTGCTTCAATGATTTCTGGATGTGGATTCGCTTTCATAGCAAAAAAAATCTCTAATTCTGCGAAATACTCCTTGAGTTTATGATAACTCCTGCGGGTTTCTGCAAGGTCGATGACCAAAATGGGACTTTCATCTCGATGTGAGTTTAGATAATCTAAAATTCGCGGATTAACTTTGATTCTTTTAGGTGCTATAGTTTCCATAAACCTATTTTAAGCTATATCATTAAAAATTTCAAGTTTATTTAAAAAAAAGATTGCTCTTAAAAATATATTGTAGAGTTCTTTTTTAGTTCAGCTCAACTTAGATTCCTTGAAATCGACCAAACAACCAGTTCTACCCTCAGATTTATCCGCAGAGTATAGTTTTTAAAGACTGACAAACGTGCCTTAAGGATAAGATATTGCCCAGAGTTCAAGTTTTTTCAATAATAGGAGAAGTTAGGTGATCTGCAGGAGAATAAGGCTTGTTTGATTGTAACAGCACTCATATCGTGAATGTAAGCAAGAGTCGCCAAGTTACCTGCTTTTTTTGTATACTTATATGAATTTTCGCTTACAAGCACCCTACCGCCCAGCTGGCGATCAACCGCAAGCTATCAAAGAACTCATCGCTGGCTTTGGCAAAGGTCTCGATGAACGCTTGACCCTGCTAGGTGTTACTGGTTCTGGGAAAACTTTTACCATGGCATCGGTGATTGAGGGTCTCAATTTGCCGATCTTGGTTTTGACGCATAATAAGACGTTGGCGGCCCAACTCTATCGAGAGTTCAAAAATTTTTTCCCGAATAATGCCGTAGAATACTTTGTTTCTTATTATAACTATTATCAACCAGAAGCGTATGTACCGACTACTGATACCTACATAGAGAAAGATTCTTCGATTAACGATGAAATTGATCGTTTGCGGTTGCGGGCAACTTCTTCGTTGCTGGCGCGGTCAGATGTGGTGATTATTGCTTCGGTTTCTTGTATTTTTGGTTTGGGTTCCCCTGAGGATTACCAAAACAGCAGATTGACGATTAGTGGTGATCAGGCAAATATCGACGTTCAGGAGATTCTCAAAAAATTAATTTTTTTACAGTACACCAGAAACGATACGCAACTGGTGCGCGGAACTTTTAGTTTGCGCGGAGAGATCCTAGATATCTTCCCGGCGTACAGCCAAGAGATTATTCGGATCATTTTTTATGGTGATGAAATAGAAAAAATTTCTTTGATTCATCCGGTGACTGGCGAACACTTGGCTACTTTGGATCGTGCGGTTATTAGTGCTGCCAAACATTTTATTACTTCTCCAGAAAAGTTAAAGCGCGGCATAAGCCTCATAGAAAAAGAATTAGCGCAAAGGCAGCAGTATTTTCAAGAACACAATAAGTTATTAGAAGCAGAGCGGATCAAGTCGCGAGTGCATTATGATATAGAAATGTTGAAGCAAGTAGGCTATTGTAGTGGTATTGAAAACTATTCACGCCACCTGAGTGGTCGAAAAGAAGGCGAGACTCCAGCATGTCTTTTAGATTATTTCCCTAAAGATTTTCTGTTAATTGTTGATGAGAGCCATGTGACCCTCCCGCAGATTCGTGGGATGTATGAAGGTGACCGCTCACGCAAGCAAGTTTTGGTAGATTATGGTTTTCGTCTACCCTCGGCGTTGGATAATCGTCCCTTAAATTTCAAGGAATTTGATTTTTCCTGTCGGCGAGTCTTGTATGTCTCGGCAACACCATCGGAGTGGGAGCTCGATCAATCACGACAAGTAGTCGAGCAGATTATTCGTCCGACTGGATTGCTCGATCCACTGGTCATTGTCCGTCCGCCCGAGAATCAGATTACCGACTTACGCCAAGAAATTGATAAGCGGATTAAGCGTAAAGAAAGAACATTGATTACAACTTTGACCAAGAAAATGGCCGAAGATTTATCCGATTTTTATGGCGAAGCTGGTCTAAAGGTGATCTATCTGCATTCGGAAATTAAAACCATAGAGCGGGTAGAAATCATTCGTGATTTGCGGCATGGCATATACGATGTTTTGATTGGCGTCAATCTGCTGCGTGAGGGTTTAGATATTCCTGAAGTTTCCCTCGTTGCAATCTTGGATGCCGATAAAGAAGGATTTTTGCGAAATGAACGTTCTTTGATTCAAACGATCGGCCGGGCGGCTCGGCACGTCAATGGCCGAGCGATTCTCTACGCAAAAATAAGGACTCAATCGATCAAAAGAGCGATATTCGAAACTGAACGGCGGCGAAAACTGCAACAAACATATAACGAAACTCACGGCATCACGCCTCGTTCTATTAGCAAGCGTATTGAAGATATTATTGATCGCACAAAAATCGAAGAAAGGGCTCTTTCAGAAATTAAAGATCAACTACGACAGTCTGAAAAACTGCCTCGTCAAAAGAAAATGGATTTTCTGCGGCAAGAAATGCTCAAGATGGCAAAAGATCTCGAATTTGAAAAAGCTGCGCTCATCCGTGATCAAATCGAAATTCTTAAATATGGTATAAAAAAGAAGACGAAAAATAATCAAGCAAAACGGGTTGTGCTTCCATTAAAACCACGCATCTAAGTTACTCCGTATAATAAAATATGCTCTTTTTTTTGGGTGGGGCAATTTATCTGGCATCGGATTTGAATTTGTGAAGATTTATGGCCATGTTTAAGAGCATTATTTATGGAAGTGATCTTGATGTTGCGAGTTACTTTTTTGTTGACAAAAATAAATATTCTGATTTTATAAACAGCAGTAATCTCAATAAATAAAATTGGTACCTGTAAAGGACAGTCTGGAGTAATATACAACGATATAAGCTAATACAAGACGAGCGAAACTCTAGGCTAGAATGAATGGAGAGGAGGGAGTTTCACTACCTACTTTCGTTACTGATATTGCTCGCTTCATTCCTTGATCTATTAAATAAGCATGCGCTTTCGAATCTCTATTTTACTGCTGATCGTGGGGTATCCCTTTCTGGCGATATATTCACAAGCTTCTTATTACGATGCCAAGGTTGCATTGAGCCAAAAAAAATTTGATCAAGCTTTGCAGCTTTTTGATAAAACTCTAGAAAGAAATCCGAATCATGGGAATGCGGTATTTTATAAGGGATATATTTACGAAAAATTAAAAAAATTCGATAAGGCTAACGATCTGTATATTTCTGCTGTGATGATGAGGATGGATGATGAATTAAAAGACAAGGCCTTTTGGAAAATTGTTCTTCATTTGGATTCGATCGGTGATTGGGAGAATCTGAAAATCTATTCTCAAAAATTCCTAGAGTTTAGAGAATACAACAATGTATTGAAACTATACGAAAAGGCGACTCTCAACGAATCTCTCAAGCAACCACGGGTGATCGAAACTCTTAGTAGTGTTAAGAAATTTCTCCAAGCAGAAGATTACTCAGCCGCGATTAAATTATTGGAAGTAAATCTGCAAGATTTTCCAGATGCCCATTATTTGCGCTGGCAATTGACCAAACTATATTTGAATGAGTCAAAATATTCTGAAGCGATTCCGCACTTAAAAAAATTAAGCAAGGAAATCCCCGGACAATGGGAATATTCATATAAGCTTGCTATTTGCTATTATCAAACCAAGGCCTATAAAAACTCAGTGGTTGCGATTAAAAAAAGTAAACAGGTCAACAAAAAGCCAACGAAGAACTTTCTTTTTTTCGCAAATACTCTGGAAGGAAAGAATTATCTCGCACTGCGGAGATACAAGGATGTGGTGAAGTTGCTGGAGGATACTGATTATGATCAGAAAAAATCCTTCAGTCATCGAGTGGACTTAGGGGAAGCCTATTATTTCTTAAAAAAATATGCATTATCAAAGAAGCGAATTCAACCACTTTTAGCCGATACCAAAAAAATAAAATCACTCAAATTAGATCTACAGCTCCGCACATATTTGCTTGGCTATAGATTGGCACGCAACGATAATCAGTCAGCGAAAACGTTGGCCGCGGCAAAAGCTCTGGCCACGTGGATCCATGATAGCGAAAAGCAAAGTAGCTTTACAATGTCTTTGACACACCCACGTGATCTAGAGGATTATTACTCCGCACTCCTCTACGCGGGGACAAACTTCAATCAGCAAAAGAATTGGAGTTTCAGTTATCGGCTACTCAAATCCATCGCTATTGAAAAAATGGCAAAGCCCGAGCAAAAGCTCTATCGTTTGGAATACGCAAAAGCAATCTTTCGCGATCAGGGCGATGCTACCAAAAGCTTAGATTTATTGAGCAAAGCGGGTAATACGTTAGATGTATACTATTATCGGGCGCTTTGTTATGCTCAATTAAAAATGACTGCGCTGACCATCAAATCTCTAAGACGTATTGAAGCGGAAAAAAATACCTGGTGGACTAAAGCAAATCAGGAATCTGTGTTTCAAGTCTTAAAAAAAAATGATGAAAACTATAGAAATTATATGTTAGAACTATCCAAGGAATCTTGACGAAAACTCATCTGGTAATTCTGAACTTGATTGTTTGTATCGAAAAAAAAGACTGCATCTAATTTCTTGCCAGCTAAGAGATGCGGCATCCACAGGATATCATCGGCCCACATCTGCTGATAAGGTATTTCTTTTTTGAGAAACCAAGATACCTTCATTTCCTCAGTGTCTTGCGGCTGACCACTAAATGATTCACAGATAAACACATGCCCTTGGATTGATTGAATTTTTTGCGTAGGAAAATGAAATTCTAGAACCGCTCTTTTGTGGATTTGATGGCAACGAACTTTACATTCTTCCCATACTTCGCGGATCGCTGCTTCATGCAGGGTTTCATTCGCTTTAACCTTGCCACCAAAACCATTCCAATAGCCCTTGCCAAACCCACGTTTCTTATGACCCAAGAGAATCTTATTTGCTTTGGTAATCAGGCACAGAGTATCAATTAAAAAATTCTCTGTCATTTTTCTTGTGAAAAATATTTTTCCAATACCGCTGGCACATTAAAATCACCATCTTGATTCTGATAGTTTTCCATAATCGCGATCAACGTCCGTCCCAGTGCCAAGCCAGATCCGTTCAGGGTATGAACAAATTGGGGTTTATTATTTGTACTGTTTTGTGGGCGATAGCGAATGTGCCCGCGTCTACTTTGAAAATCATGGCAATTAGAGATTGAAGAGATTTCTAGCCAGCGCTTGAGACCCGGCATCCACACTTCTAAATCATACGATTTTACCGCACTGATCCCGGTATCATCGGTCGCCTTGAGAACCGTTCGAAATGGAATTTGCAATCTCTTGAGTACTTCTTCTGCATGCTCTATCATGTAGAAATGAATTTTTTTTGAATCTTGAGGAATACAGAGTTGAACCAACTCAACTTTTTGAAATTGATGCAAGCGAACAAGCCCGCGAGTATCTTTGCCTGCTGCCCCTGCCTCTCTACGAAAACACGAGCTAAAGGCTACAACCGCTAGCGGTAATTTGCTTTCCGGAACGATTTCATCTCTATATAAATTGACTAGGGGAACTTCGGAAGTTGGGATCAAATGGAGTCCGTCTGCCTTTGGTAACGAATAGAATTCTCCTTGAAAGCGGGGAAATTGTCCGCTGGTCAGCATCGAATCTTCCGTGACCAATTGCGGAATGTTTACTTCGGTGTAACCAAATTCATGAGTATGCAGATCAATCATAAAATTCATTAAGACCCGTTCTAATTTTGCCATTTTACCTTGATAGACGGCAAACCGAGCTCCAGATATTTTTGCCGCCCGCGCTGGCTGTAGATAATCACACATTTCACCGATCTCATAGTGGGTTTTAGGTGAGAAGGAAAATTCTGGAATTTTTCCCCAATTCCGCAGAACTAAATTTTTCTCTTCGCCACCGATCGGTAAATCTTCATCCAGCCAATTCGGTAACTGCAGTAGTTGATTGTCCAGTTTCAATTTTTCTTGAGTATACTTTTCTTGGAGTATATGAATTTCTTCGTTGATTTTTTTTTGCTCGACAATAATATCTTTGGCGTTTATCTTTTTTTTGAGGTATTCTTTGATTTTTTCAGTGTTGCTATTTTTTTTTTGTTTGATTTTTTGCAACTGGGTAGTAGTTCTGCGAAAACCGGTAATGTTCTCGACGATTTCCTCGCTCTTTAAATCGGTAATCTTACGTAAGCGTAATAATTCTGCAAACTTCTCTGGATCTTCAAGAATTAGGTCAAGGGATAGCATGGTATTTAATGTACTTGATTCTTACTTTGAGCGCAGTTGTAAAAAATTTTTGCTATTTTCAAGAATTTTTTGGCAAAAATATTTTTGCAAATCGTCGCCAGATTGAGGGGATTTTGTCGCAAAACTTGGTGAATTTTCTTCTCCTTTTATGCGTAGTTCACAAAGTTTTTCTAGCGTGTGCTGGACATAGGCCGGTTGATTTTTTTTTGGTTTTTCTGCAGTAGGAGTCAAATAAGGAGCATCGGTTTCGACCAAGAGAGATTGCAAAGGAAGTTTTTGCAAGCCTGATTGAACATCTTCAGTCTGCTGATAGGTGATCAAACCACTATACGATACAAACCAGTCAGCTTCAACGAATTGCATGGCTTCTTTGTCGGTATAAGAATAGCAGTGTAAAACGCCGCGCAGATTGGGATATTTTGAGACCAATTGCCACGCATCTTTTATGCATTGAGTTTTTTGAGGATTATAGATTTTTGTTTCTCGCAAATGGAGTACTATTGGTAGCTTATATTCAGAGGCAAATTGCAGGTGTTTTTCCAGACAAACTTTTTGTAATTCTCGTATTTCTTGATCGTCACAATAAAAATAATCTAATCCACTCTCACCGATTCCCCAAAAATAAGGATCTTCTATTGATGCTTTAGCTAACTCAAAAATCTTATCTAATTCTTCAAGCGAGCCTTCCTTCACATACAGCGGATGAATTCCCATCGCGTAGGTCAATAGACCGCTACTCAAGTATGACTGATATTTTTTGCAAATTTCCTGATTATTTTTTGAAGATGGATAATCGACAGCGATCTGCAAAATACCTTGCAGATTCTGTTCGCTGGCGTTCTCTAAAGTCTCTTCTATGGGGATGCCTGCTTCGGCAATCATATCTAGATGGCAGTGAGTATCGATAGCAGGGAGTATGGTCTGAGTTTTATTAAACCGACTCATTTTTCTTATAAACAACCATTGATATGACTATTCCAATAAATGAACCAATGATGATATCGCTTAAAAAATGGTTCAACGTTGCCACTCTGGTAAGGGCGAGCAAAAATGCAAGTGTAACAAGAAGAATTCGATAACGGGGAAAAAAAAACATGAGCATAACGGCTACGCAAAAGACCACTTGGGCATGGCCAGATGGGAAGGAAAGAAAATCGGGATTAATGGTCAGTGGGTTAAAGGCGCTCATCATTTCACCACGACTACTATCAATATTTGAATATTGATAGTAGGGGCGAATTCTTCCGACCAGCATTTTTATGCTCAAGACCATCAGCCCTGAAAAAAAGAGAGAAATCAGAGTATTCTGGGATAGATTTTTGAGAAGTTGAATTCTATTGTGAAGAGTGACCTGAGCATTCTTTTTTTTGCGATCCAATAACTTGGCGATTATCAAACCCAAAAAACCAAGGAGAAAGTAAGGGAGGGCTAAACCTAAATCGGTAACATACTTAAAAAATCGGACATACTCGCTTTCTTTATTTGTGAAAAAAAAAAGACTCATAGGCTGATCCAAATAAAAAAAGGAGATCGTCGCAAAAAGCAAAAATCCTAGGCCAATCAATGACCAAAATTGATAAAATTGAAATTTCACTTTTGCTTAGCCCGCCCATAAAATATGCTTTGCCAATATTGGGTATCTGCTGGATTGGGTGTCGGTTTTTCCTCGTGAATCGTGAAAACTTCTGCCTTTTCTTGCATCAGCTTGGCATAGTCCTCTGATTTTTGATAGTGGCAAGCTCGGTATTGCGCATGTTTGATCAGAGCTCGATCACTGGAAATCAAGAGTAAATCCTGCTGATTCGGGTGATTATCAATGAACTCTTTAATCAAAGTATCTGCTGATTTTTCGTGGCTATAGTTGATGTGAATATTCGCAATAGTCTCTGCAAAAGTATCATCGCTCCGCTGTTTTTTCCCATCAAAAAAAAGATAGTATTGTCGTGCATTGAATTTGACATGCTTGCGTAACCAATAGATGAGCGCTTGGATGGCCTGAGATAAATTGTTTTTTTCAATAAATCTGCGTGCTTCATGAACTTGATATATTAAATTAAAACCGTCGATCAGCACTGATGTTTGGCTCGTATTTTTCATTTATATGACTTGCCGAGGAGTTCAGATTGTAATCTTTATCGAGGTTGGCAAGCAATTAAGCAGTACCTCTGTGTGAAGGGTTTTCGCTTAGCTACCTTCGCTTAGGATAACTATTAAATTGGGAGTTAGCGGGGATTTTTTCTCAGCTTGCACCCTATCCAAATGATCGAAATCTCATTTATCTTCTTTTGCCAGGATCTGCAAAAAAGTCATTGTTCCAGAATCGTGAATAATCATTTTTTTAAATTTTGGTTGACAAGACAGGCTCTTTTATAGATTGTGTGAGGGTGATTATGAGTCAAAGAAATATTGAGAAACCCTTGATCGTTCAATCGGATCAGTCACTTCTATTGGAAGTGGAAAACCCGTTATCAGAGGAATGTCGTTTTGAAATAAGTCGCTTTGCCGAACTAGAGAAGAGTCCCGAATATTTACATACTTACCGAATTACCTCACTCTCTCTGTGGAACGCTGCAGCTTCAAATCTAACCCACGAGGAAATGATCGCAATTCTCGAGAAATATTCCAAATATAGTATTCCGCAATCTGTCGTTTATCAAATCCGTGAAAATGTAGAGCGTTTTGGCAAGCTGATTCTTGAAAAGGATGAAGCTGGTAATTTGTTTTTGGTCTCGAAAGAACGAGAGATACTGCGGGAAATCGCCAGTCATCGAAAAATAAGTAGTTTGATTGAAAAAGTAACGCCTGAGCGCTTACAGATCAAAAGAGATTATCGTGGCAAAATTAAACAGGTACTTATTTCTATTGGTTTCCCAGTAGACGACCAAGCTGGCTACGATAAGGGTGCTAAATTTACATTTAATTTTCGTGATAAACTGGGTAATGGTAAGAAGTTTGCTTTGCGCGACTATCAAAAAAAGTCAGTGGATTTATTTCATGCAAAAGGTGGGAAAGAGGGCGGTTCTGGTGTGATTGTTTTACCTTGTGGTGCGGGGAAAACCTTGGTTGGCATCGGTGTTATGCAAATTATCGGCACCAAAACCTTGATCTTGGCGACTAATACCCTGTCTGTTCGCCAATGGAAAGAAGAATTAATAGAAAAGACAGATATATCTGCAGAAGATATAGGTGAATACAGCGGTGAAGTAAAAGAGATTAAACCGATCACGATAGCGACCTATAACATTATTACCCATCGCAAAAGTAGAGATGGCGAATTTACCCACTACAAGATATTTAACGCGGATGCTTGGGGATTGATTATCTATGATGAAGTTCATCTCTTGCCAGCACGGGTATTCCGTGTCACATCGGAATTGCAATCAAAGCGGCGACTCGGGCTGACTGCGACCCTAGTTCGTGAGGATGGGATGGAAGATGATGTTTTTACTATGATCGGACCCAAAAAATACGATGTTCCATGGAAGAGCCTCGAACAAGATAAATGGATCGCAAAGGCGACCTGCATGGAGGTCCGAGTGAACATGGATGAAAACATGCGTACTCAGTACAGTATTAGTAGTGATCGGGAAAAATATCGGATTGCTTCAGAAAATCCCAATAAAGTGCGAGTAATAGAGAGAATTATCAAAGAACACGGCGAGGGAGATATCCTGATTATAGGTCAGTATTTGAGTCAATTGAGAATGATAGCTCAACACCTCAAATATCCAATTGTCACCGGTGTAACACCGATTAAGGAAAGAGAAGTACTATACGAAGATTTCAAGAAAAAAAGATGTGCAGGATTGATTGTTTCTCGAGTTGCTAATTTTTCCATCAATCTTCCCGATGCAAGAGTTGCCATTCAGGTTAGTGGTTCCTTCGGTTCCCGCCAAGAAGAGGCACAGCGTTTAGGGAGGATTCTTCGTCCCAAAGAAACTGAGAATTTTTCTTATTTTTATTCACTGATTACAAGGGACTCCTCGGAAGAGCAATTTGGGCGGAATCGTCAGTTATTTCTAACCGAACAGGGTTATTCTTATAAAATCTTCAATGATGATATTTATTCCGATCTTGATAATGGCAATAAAAAAGAAGGTTTAAGAAAACCACTTGAAGTAGGCTAGAGTTTAGCCTCTTTATTTTGCAAGGCTTCGTCCAATTCCTCATTGTAGCCAAAGAGCCGGCTATTCTTGAGACGGTCTACGTAGAGTATGCCGTTTAAATGATCAATTTCGTGTTGTATTACGATGGCTTCAAAAGCATCGGCTTTTCTTTGACAAAGATTACCTTGTTGGTCGTTGTAGGTGATTTCAATGGTAGCAGGTCTTGCCACGAGCCCTCGCATATCTGGGATTGACAAACAACCTTCCCAAAAATCTTGGAGTTCTTGAGAATGATCAATAATTTGCGGATTGATGAGCACCAAAGGTTTTTTCTTCTCTTTTTCGGTCTCGGGTTCTGGTTCGCCAGCTTGTGGGTATCGGTCGGTAGCTTGCTGATTGATCACAACAATTCTCTTGAGGATACTGATTTGAATTGCAGCCAGACCTGCTCCTTGATTTGTTTCCATCGTCTCGATCATATCACGGACGATCTTTTTTATTTCTGCTGACTGGAGCTCGTTTTCTGGAATTGCAAGGGATTTCTCTCTAAGGAGTGGAGATCCTAAGCGGATAATCTTATGCAATGCCATAGTGACGAATTTTTTTTAGAATTCAATGTGACGATGATTGGAGGCGAGGGGTCTCGAACCCCTGACCTCTTGAATGCCATCCAAGTGCTCTCCCAACTGAGCTACACCCCCCGTTATTTATACAAATCCTTAATTATTTTCTGATATTTTTTTACGATCACTTGGCGCTTGGTCTTATAAGCAGCGGTCAGTTCGTCGCCAACCTCAAATTCTTTGGGAAGCAGATAGAATTGAATAATTCGCTCGTGCTTTTTGAAATTTGGATTGCCGTGCACCTGTTGCTGTATTTGCTCTTTAATAAGGTCCCGAATCTTTTTATTATTGTTTGCTGCAGATAAATCTTTTAATCCAAATTTTTCCTTGGCGGCGACGATCAGTGCACTGAGGTATTTTTCATCTTGTCCAATCAGCATACATTGGTGAATATATGGTGACTGAACGAGCGCATTTTCGATGGGGATTGGTTCTATATTTTCTCCATTGGATAAGACAATAGTGTCTTTCATTCGCCCTATGAGTTTAATCGAACCGCCAATTACTACCATCGCAATATCGCCAGTATTGAGCCAATTATCTTCTGAGAGAACCTTGTGGGTTTCTTGCGGATTCTTGTAGTATCCTTTCATAACCTGCGGTCCGCGTGTGTAAAGGACGCCAGCTTTACCGTATTCTTTCTGCGATGTATTGCTGCGATAAATGGTGCTTTGATCATCTACTGATTTGATCCAAATTTCTGTGTTTTTTAAGGGGCGGCCAATGGTGCCGACAATCAAGTGATCTTCAGTACGACAGGCCACCACTGGTGAGGTTTCGGTCAGCCCGTATCCTTCCAAGACTTTGATCCCCAAGTGATTGAAAAAAAGATCAATATACATGGGCAGTGCACCACCACCTGATATGGTTTTTGTTAGTCTTCCTCCGAGCGCAGCTCTTACTTTTTTGAACACCAAGCTGTCTAAGATTAGGTATGGGAACGCCGACAGGATGAGTAGAATGATGGCTTGCAACACCTTGAAAAAATCAGCAAGCTGTCTTTTTTCCACGCGAAGCTCTTCATTTTTTATCTTGCGCATTGCACCAAAGAAAGATCCTGCGCTAAAAGTGGCAGCTTGGAAAAGAAGCCTCTTCACAATCGGTCCCTCGTGAACTCTCTTAATCAGACCGTTATAGATATTTTCCCATAGTCTTGGTGCCGATGCCATAAATGTTGGTTTGATCAATTGAAGATCTTCCCGAATATCACGAATGTTGGTGTAGGCAGTTGTCACGCCGAAACGAATTGCTAATATCTCGACAACCAATTCAAAAGCGTGCCAAATTGGTAATATAGATAACAGTTGCTCAGTTTTATAATCCAAAATAAAAGGGGTGTTAATCATTTGTGAGAGCATATTTTTGTGGGTGAGCATAACGCCCTTGGGTTGCCCAGTCGTACCAGAGGTATACAATATGGTAAAGATTTCTTCTGATTCGATTTGTGCCACTCGATCCTCAATGACTTCCATTTGTTTTATCTCTTCTCCCGCCTTCAGTGCTTCTGCCAAGCTATAAAAGTCAATTCTACCGATAGGGGCTGGTGCTTTCCCTTCGATTAAAATGACTTTCGTTAAATCATTTAGGTTTTCGCGTAAATCGATGACTCGTTGGGCCATTTTTGCATTTTCCACGATACAGATTTGGATTTCTGATTGATTCAAGATAAAGTTAATTTCAAAATCGGTGATATCAGTGCCACGTGGGACGGTAACCGCACCACAAAGTTGAATCGCATAATTGCACTGCATCCATTCCAAGCGATTATCGGCAATCAGGCCGATGGGCATTTTCATGGGTATTTTGAGCTTATCAATGAAGAAGCTGGCCAGTGCTATGCCTTGCTGGTAGAGTTCAGCATAAGTGGGACCATCAAATTGCTTATTTTTTTTATTCTTGGTAAGGAAACTCTTTTGTTGAGCGTATCTTTTTGCAGATCGCGCAAAAAGCTGCGGTAAATTTTTTATTCTCTTTAGTTCTTCTATATGCATGAATCTATTCCCCTTTTCTTATTGACATATTTTCCTGAAATCTTTTTTATCTGTCAATATGTTTTTTGCCTTATTTGTGCCTTGATGGTTGATAATCTCTCGTTTTTTTGTTATCATTTGAAAAATAGTGTATTTATTCTAAAATTAAGTAATGTTGATTGACCAAAATGAGCGGCATTGAGTGCAGTCCTTTAACCAAAAATTTAGCCAATTTCGCGATAGGGAAAAGACACTCCTTTGTATTGGCTTAGATCCAGACAAAAGCAAGATTCCTCCAGCTTACACGACTCTTTTAGCGCAAGACGAACGCGGGAGAGAATTTTTTTCTCTCAAAAAGAGGGGAGACTATCAGAAAAAAGAGGTTTTATCAAGACCAAACCACGAGCGCGCTTCGTTCTCTCAAGATGCCAATCCAGATTGCTTGGCAAGCTATCATTTTCTGCTAGATGCTATCGATCACACTGCGTCATATGCTTTAGCATACAAACTCAATCTGGCATTTTATGAATCTTGGCATGACAATGGAATCAAGCTCCTGTTATTGATCATGCAGTACATTCGTGAAAATTTTCCGCAACATATTATTATTTTAGACGGTAAGCGCGGAGATATTGCAAATACCACTCAATTCTATGGGGACGCATATCTTCCCTATTGCGATGCGATGACTGTGAATCCCTATATGGGGGTTGAACCTCTGAGTGCGTATTTTTCCCATTTAAATAAGGCATTAATGATTCTCTGTCTCACCAGCAATCCCGGTGCTGCTCAATTCCAGCTTCATGGCAATCCTCCGCTCTATTTGCATGTCGCTCAGCAAATCGCAAAACTTGCCGAGCAAACGACTATGGATTTGTGGCTGGTCGTTGGCGCGACCCAACAAAAGAAATATCTGCAGACCCTTCGCCAAAGTCTGCCCAACATGCACTTTTTGCTGCCGGGACTGGGGAAGGAGCAGGGCGGGAGTCTCGCTCAATGTGTGCAGATTTTTGGCAAGCAGGCTCTCTATCATTTTGGCAGAGAAATACTCTATCCTGATTGCCCCTTTGACGAACTGCCAGAAAAAAGAGCAGAAATCTGTAAAAATTTATTGAATCTCTTGATTTTTTAGCTGGTTATTAGGCGAGTTTAAGCGGATAGGTGATTCCTTGGTTAGGTCTGGCTACTGGGAGTAGATGATAGTATTTCTTGATTTATTATAGAAGAAAAAATATACTACTCAGATTATTTATAAATCTGCCGAGACTAAAAGATAGAACAGATGGGCTCAACATTTAGCGGATTTGAAATCAGCAAACGAGGTTTACAGACCCACCAAAGGGCATTGGAAGTTACAGGTCACAATGTGTCCAATGCAGATAATAAAAACTATGCACGACAACGGGTCGTTCAAAGCACCATGCCGCCGCTCTATGAGCCAGCATTAAATCGAGCACAGACACCTGGGCAAATCGGGCAGGGGGTCAAGATCGCCTCTTTGCAACGGGTGCGTGATAGTTTTTTTGACGATCAAATTATTCTTTCATCCAGTACTCAGCATTATTGGCAGGCGAGGGAAACGTATCTATCGCAAATAGAAAATACCTTCCAAGAACCCGGAGACAATACTCTGCGCACCCTTCTCGATAACCATTGGAATGCGTGGCAGAATTTGTCGCAATATCCTGCAGAAATTGGTCATCGAGAGGTTGTCCTAGAAACTGGTCAAACTTTGACCGACCGCATTCAGGATACCTTTCAAAAACTATCTGATTTGCGGATGCAAGCCAATCGTGAAGTAGGCTTTACTATTCAGCAAATCAATAATCATGCCGGTGAAATTCGTGATCTTAACGAGAGAATCTTAAAGATTATAACCTTAGGAGATAATCCGAACGATCTACTCGATAGAAGAGACGCGCTATTAGAAAAATTAAGTGAGCTGGTCAATGTCCGAATCGGGCGCTCTGATCGAGACGAATTGATCGTGTTCATAGGTGAGCAGGCCCTTATTCAAGGAGAAGTGCAAAGATTTTTGCAGGTTCAGGCAAATCCGCTTAACAACGGATTTTCGGATGTGGTCTGGCAGCACAATCAGCGGCAGGTAGTCCTCAACGATGGTAAACTGGTCGCCTTTCTTGAGATTCGTGACAGAGATTTAGTACAAAGTCTTAACGAAGTCGACACCTACGCGGTAAACTTGGCAGATATAGTAAACGAGATTCATCGCGATGGCTTTGGTCTCACGCAAAATGGCGATCTTAATTTTTTTGATATAAAAAATCGCAACGGACAATCAATTCATTCGGGACAATTTGCGGCAAATCTTGCCGATGTTGACCTAGACAACGATGGTGTTGCCGATCATACTGCTGTTTTTCGAATAAGTAGCCTGAATTCTATCGGCAATGAAGATGATCTTGAGCAACCACTGGGTATTTCAGGGGTGATTACCTTTCAAAGACCGGATCAAAACTCCACGGTGGTAAACATTGCATATCAGGTAAACGATAGTATTCGTGATGTGATCACAAGAATTAACGACGCACAAATTGGTGTGACTGCCCACCTTGATCATGCTAATCGTCTTTCCCTCAAGGCAACCGCCAGCGATGAGCGAAATCGAAATTTTATGATCAGGTATTTGGAAGACTCGGGAGACCTTTTAGTGGGACGTTTAGGAATACTGCAGACGAGCGGAGTCGGTGGTGCCTTTGACTATCGAACTCCCGCTGCGCTGACGCAACTCAATGCGAACGCCGAATCACTTGCTCTTACACCGAACCAGAATCCTGCTCGCATGATTACTCTTTCGGCGGAGGTCGCCAATAATCCGGCGAACGTTGCAAGTGCCTACGGGCGTGATCGCGATGGTGATGGCAATCCAGAGCTAGCCAACCAATCTGGCGATGGTGGAATTGCTTTGACTATCGCAGCTGCAATAAAAGAGAACAATCAGATGGTGGGGTTTGAAAAGACCTTTGCAGATTTCTATGCTGGCGTGATTGCCGATGTCGGTTCTCGTAACAGAAGCGCGCGGGATAATGTCCAGCGCTATGCCGACACTATGGTGCATTTGGTCAGCCAACGACAAACAGTGATGGGTGTCAATTTAGACGAAGAGATTAGCAATATGGTGCAATTTCAACACAGCTATAATGCGTCTGCCCGTATGCTCCGCGCTTTTGATGAAATGTATAATGTCATTATTAATGGTATTGGGCAAAGTTAGACTTTAAAATAAATCGCAAGGATAAACAAATCATAAATGGCTGATCGAATCACTGGAATTATCAAGAACGAAACACTGATTCGTAATTTGAACAAACATCAATTAGAATTCAATCGTTTACAAACCCAATTATCCACGGGGAAGAAAATCAATAAAAGTTCGGATAATCCATCGGCTGCAACCCATCAATTATATTTGGGTAGTCGTCTCAAAGAAATTGATCAATTCAATGAAAATCTAGGCGTCGCTCAGTCTCGTCTCCGCCTGATTGACGGGCGACTGCAAACGGTAACTTCACACTTACAGAGAATCCGTGAGCTGACTGTGCAGGCAGGGCACGGAATTTACCAAGGTGATAATGCCTTTGCTTTAAAGCAAGCGATTGCCCGCGAGGTAGACGAACATCTTCGTGCACTGGTCGATATTGCAAATAGTTCAGATGAGACTGGCAGAGCATTGTTTGGTGGTTATTTGATCGAGAGCGACCCCTATCAAAAACTCGACGCAAATACTATCATTGCTCCTACCGATGGAGGGGCAAGAATTACCAACGTGGTTTATCGTGGGGATCGAGGGCCTCGGCAAACAGAAATTGAACGTGGGCAGTATCTCAATCCTCATCTGAGCGGGGCTGAAGCTTTTTGGGCGACCAATATGATTATTACTTCGTCAATCGATAGTAGCGCCTATACAGCAGCCTCTCCGCAGCAAATCCGGGTTGACGGCAAGACGATTGCGATTGCCACTGGTGATACTCAAGCGCTGATTGTCGATAAAATCAATGCCGCACAATTAGAAGTTCAGGCAGATATCGTCGACAACAATCAGATTGTATTAGCGACCAGCCAACCACACCAGATTCTTTTAGAAGATGTGGCCAATGGCACGGTTTTGCAAGATTTAGGTCTGATTAACAATAATGAAAATCTAGCAAACAATTACGCTGCGACTGCCACAGTCACCGGTTTGAGTTTATTTGGAATGATTATCACTTTGCGAGATGATTTAGAGAACGGCAATCAAATTGATATTGGTGGGCGTGATTTGGCATTTCTGGATGGCGCGCTCAATAATATCTTGCGTCATCATACCAGTGTGGGGGCAAAGCAAAAAAGATTGGAAGAGCATGAAAAAAATTTGGCATGGGATAAAGTCTTTTTTACAGAGCTCTATGCCCAAAATGAGGCCATTGATTTTCCTGAGGCGATTACCAACTTGCGTTGGCTAGAGACGGTCCATCAATATGCGTTGAACGTTGGCGCACGGATAATTCAGCCGCAGCTTTTGAATTTTTTGCGGTAGGTGACTGATGTTAAATTTGGCGACCAAGGCCCTTGGGCAAATTCAGGTAAAATCAGATCACATCATCGCTTTCCCCGAAGGAATCTTGGGATTTCAAGACCAGCAGAGCTTTGTCATCCTACCCCATCGCGAGCATTCGCCATTTAAGTGGTTACAGAGCATTCAAGATAAAAGTCTAGCTTTTATTTTAATTGATCCGGTCGAGTTATTTCAAGTGACCTATCAGCAGGCTTTGCAGGAAGAAGATCTCAATTTTCTGCATTTGGATCAATCTCTAATAGGCGGGCAAGCGTATGCAATTGTAACAGTTCCTCAAAGTAAAACCCAACAAATGACCGCAAATTTACAAGGGCCAATTATTATTAACAGTAAAGAGAGACGCGCAAAGCAGTGTATTTCTAGTGATCCCCAGCACATTCTACATTTCCCAATTCTACAAGATACAGGAAAAAAGTAGTGCTCATTTTATCTCGAAAAACCAATGAAAGTATAATTATTGGTGATACTATCGAGATTTTGATCAAAGAGATCAAAGGAGATCAAGTAAAATTAGGAATTATTGCACCAAAAAATATTTCGGTTCATCGGGCAGAACTCTATCGTCAAATCCAAGCTGAAAATAGACAAGCTGCAAAAATCGACCAACAAGAATTAGATCGTTTAGAGGACTTATTCGAAAAGAGAAAAAAAAATCCATTATAAAAAATATAAAAAAAAATTGCTAGCGGGCGAAGAGATAGATTAGTATTCAACAAAGCTTACAGGAATTATTTTTCTTTTTTGATTTTTTCATGGCGCTGTGAAGCAGTCTATTAAACATTGATTTAGCTACTATGAGTAAAGTTCATTGCATCATCAATTTGACTTCGGGCGATGGCGCCATTGGCAGCCAACCAGCTTGCACCAAAAAAATAAGACATTTTTTTCCTGATTGCACGATTGAGTTTACCAGTAATGAACCACAGAAGTCTGCGATTGAGCTGACGCACCAATTATTGACAAAAAAAATTGGAGACCCCCCTGAGACCCTGATTGTCATGGGTGGCGATGGCACGATTGGTGAAGTGGTGCACGGAATTTTCACCAGTCGCTCCAGCCAGTCTGATTTTGTGCCACCTAAACTAGGAATCGTAAATCTAGGATCAGGCGGTGATTTTGCCCGAAATTTAGATATTCCTCGAGATTTATCAAAGTCCTTGGCAATCGTCAAAGATGGGCAAGAAAAGAAGATTGACGTTGGTAGGTTACAGTATATTGATTTTCACGATAAGCAGCGGGAACGTTATTTTATCAACGTTGCTAGTGTGGGTCTATCAGCGCGTATTGCAGATCGCGCCAATCAAAAACAATTCAAGGGTCATTTTTCCTATTTTTTTTCTTCATTTGTAGAAAATCTGAATGCAAAAAATATCCGTCTAAAAATTTCAACCAAAGATCAAGATATTATTTCAGAATGTATGTTGATTGCTATTTGCAATGGCAAATACTTTGGTCAAGGCATGCAGATTGCTCCCTTTGCGCGTATCAACGATGGGCTTTTTGATTTGACTTACTTTAGCAATTGGAATCGCTTGCTAGCACCATTATACTTAAAACGTCTCTATCAAGGAACGATCTACCGTAGTTCGTCTGTCAGTACTCTTCGCACCGATGAAGTCCACATTAGTGAACCTATAGAAGCCACTGAATCACAAAATGCTACCACCTTAGTTTGGGTTGAATGCGATGGTGAGATGATCGGTAGACTGCCTGTTACAGCAAAAATCCTCAAAAAGGCACTGACCATTCTAGTCTAATATTTTAATAACAGCCTCGCTAGATGATCCCCCGCTCTTAAGGGAGATCATCTAGCATTTATTATGGTGCTGCGTAAAGCCTTCCAGCCTCGTCCACCATATATAGAGTGGTAGTACCACCGTCAGTAATACTTGCCAGCCCTGTGGGACTAATGGCACGATTGCCGGTTCCAAAGAACGATGCTAATCCTACTTGTTCAGCGATCCCTGTGGTGGTGTCCACCGTGTACATACTCTGACCTATATTCCCCACCATATAAAGCGTGGTACCGATACTTGCCAGCCCCCGTGGAGATGTTTCAGCCATTTCAAATTCATCTGCCAAGCCTACTTGGATAGCGTCTCCTGTACTGGTGTTTAGTCTATATAGGGCGTTATTTGTATCGGCCACCATATATAGGGTGGTGATGGGAGTACCAGTGCTACTGTCAGTAATACTTGCCAGCCCCCGAGGAGTTCTTGCACCACTCAAACGCGCTACTCGGGTAGCGGCTCCTGTGTTGGTGTTCACTGTATATAGGGCATGTTCACCCCTCCCCACCATATACAGAGTATTCCCGATACTCGCAAGATCAGTAGCTGCTATTGTGGGTGGGTTGGGGTTTCTTTGGGTAATCACCTCGAAAGTTCCTATTCGGGTAGCGGCTCCTGAACTGGGATTTACTGTGTAAAGCACGCTAACGTTCTTGGTGCTTTCTATCGCGGAAACCGCTATATACAGAGTGGTACCAATACTCGCAAGACCTTGGAGGGATAGCCCAGCAAGACCGCTTGCTCCAATTCTGCGAAAAGTCCCGTCAAGCTCTACTATACAAGTTGTATCGATTGCGCTGGCTGTTCCATCCAATGCATAATTGTTGTTACAGCTTTGGCATGATGTTCTGTCTTCCATCGAATTTGTTCCAGCTGCTGCTACGCCGTTTTCGCAGACGAACGAGAATTCTGCTGCTGCTACTGGGTTACAATCTGTACCTGAGCGGCTAAAATCTGGTTCATTGCATGCCTTGCATGATTGCGTGCCTTGAAGAGCAGTAGTCCCGTCTGTTGGCGTGCCATTTGGACATACATAGTTAAATACTGGGTCACAATTTGTACCTGAGAGATCAAAACCAGAATTACAAGCAGAGCAGGATGTTGTATCTTCTGTAGCAATCATGCCTGCTGTTGGCGTGCCATTCGGACAGACATACGAAAAAGTCGCCGGCCCAGACACAGCCACGCATTGCGTGCCTGTGAGATCAAAACCAGCATTACAAGCAGAGCAGGATGGTGTGCCTTGAAGAGCAGTAGTCCCCGCTGTTGGCGTGCCATCTTGACATACAAATTTAAAGGTGCCGTCTTCTGGTGGCGGCGTTCCACCGCCACTGCTACAGTTTATGCTCCAGAAGGTGAGTGTTGCCAGCAAAGCAAATATTTTTAGTTTTCTAATCATTTTAAATATTCCTCCTAAAATAATTTTATTAGTACCATTATTTTTGAGATTATTGAATTGTGTCAAGTTTTTTTTTGGTAACAAAAAAATCAACCTGTCGATTGACAGGTTGAGGCAATGGCATCACCCTGTAAGAGTGTTGTTTCTAGCTAAAGAGTTTCAAGGAAAATCTACTTAAAAAACCGAGCTAAAAGATTCCACAAAACAGAAAGGACAATGCTCAAAATCAGCATTGTTGTGATCGGGATATACAATGAATAGCTGTTCTTTTTTTCGAGACGTATGTCACCGGGTAGCCTGCCCAGCCAACTCAGCCTATCAGAAAATAACACCAAAATCACTCCGCTAACGGTCATGAGCAAGCCAATAGTGAGGATAATCTTGCCAAAGTCTTTCATATAAAAGAGAAGGGAAGGGAAACCATTGAATAACTAGGTACCTAGATTGATCTTATTCTTAGATTCAACAATCAAACTTTTTATGACATTATCATCGGCTAGGGTACTCATATCGCCCAACTCCTTGTCTCTCTGATGAGCAATCTGCCGAAGAAGGCGGCGCATAATCTTGCCAGACCGAGTCTTTGGTAAGCTCGGTGCCCATTGAATATATTCAGGTCGGGCTATTTTGCCAATTTGCTGCGTAATTGTATTGGAGATTTCTTTGGCAATCGAATGGCTGGGAGTTACGCTACTCTTGAGCGTGACAAAGGCGTAAATTCCTTCTCCCTTAATCGGATGGGCGATACTCACTACCGCTGATTCAGAAACAGAGGAATGACAAATAATAGCACTCTCTACTTCCGCCGTGCCAAGGCGGTGTCCAGAAACATTGAGCACATCATCCATTCTCCCGTTCAGCCAAAAATATCCCTCTTTGTCTACGGTCGCTCTATCTCCGCTAAAATAAAGACCCGGATATTGTGCCATATAGGTGTCATAAAATCCTCTCTCTTTACCGTAAATTCCGCGACACATCGAGGGCCAAGGGTTCTGAATACAAAGAGCCCCAGATTTTTCTCCCTGAAATTGATCTGTAGTTTGACTAATTCCAAAAAAAGCACAAACAAACCCCCATATTTTTTGGAAGATGCCCTGATTTTTTATGATCGTTTGTAATTTGCCATTCTGGTCCACGAGGATTGGCTTGATCCCAAAAAATGGTAACCCAGCGGAACCAGGCTTTAACGGATCGATATTTTGAATATTACTAATCATAATAGCACCGGTCTCAGTTTGCCACCAAGTATCGGCGATCGGGCAACGTCCTTGACCGATATTGTCATTGTACCAATGCCAAGCTTCTGGATTAATGGGTTCTCCCACTGTGCCTAGAGTATGCAATGAATTGAGGTTATACTTACGAACGAACTCTATGCTTTCTTTCATAAAGGCTCGTATTGCCGTTGGCGCAGTATAAAAGATTGCCACCTTATGCTTTTCAACAATTTGCCAAAATCGGCCAATGTCGGGGTACTGTGGTGCGCCTTCGTACATCAATGTTGTTGCCCCGCAGGCAAGTGGGCCATACAGGACATATGAATGACCAGTGATCCAACCAATGTCAGCAGTACACCAATAGACATCGTTCTCTTTATAGTTAAAAATTGTGCGAAAAGTGAGGCTCGTTCCCAACAAGTATCCGCCAGTCGTATGGAGTATCCCTTTTGGTTTACCAGTCGAACCAGAAGTATATAAGATAAACAGTGGATCTTCGGCATCCATTTCTACCGGTGGGAACTGTTTGTTTAAGCTTCTCTTCGCTACTTCTTGATCCCACCAGAACTGTAAATCATCTTTTTTTTCTGTGATCTCCAGTTCCGTGTTACTCTTTTTACTGTAGCGAAAAATGAGCTGCTTAATATTACTACTGTCAATCGTGGTAAGTTTTAATGCCTGATCGACGATTTTTTTGATCGCCAGAGTTTTGCCTCCACGAATTCCCGCATTAGCATTAATGATAATGCTCGGCGTACAATCATCAATGCGGTGAGCAATGGCCTGTGCAGAAAAACCGGCAAAGACTACTGAGTGTACTACACCTATCCGTGCACAGGCGAGGACAGCATACGCCAGCTCTGGAATCATAGGCATGTAGATCAATGCACGGTCTCCTTTGCGAATGCCCAGTTTCGTGAGTAAATCAGCGATCTGGCAGACGTTTTCGAATAATTCTCGGTAAGTAATGTGCTTTTCTTCGCTGTCGATTTCCCCCTGCCAGATAATTGCATTTTTCTCTGCATGTTTTTCCAGATGTCGATCGATGCAATTCATACTCGCATTTAACTTACCGTCGATAAACCACTCATTGATACCTCGTGCAAAGTCACCACGATACACTGTTTTCCATTTTTTCATCCATGTTAGATATTCCGATTGCTTTCCCCAAAAACTTTCGGGGTCATGTATTGATTCTCGATACATCTGGTTGTATTTATTTTTAGTCATTGTCATTTGAATTTCTCCTCCTGGCGATAGTTCTATCGCTTTGCAATGAATCGTTCATATAGTTATTATATGAATATAAATACAACAATTATTTTTTTGGTCTTCCTTTTTTTAGAACATGATGCTCGTACTCTGTACTGCCGACCTCAGGGCGATTTATAATTCGACTTCTTTACGTCTCTTTATTTGTGCAGTTGAGCAATGCTCAGAGTATTATTGTGCTTTGTATTTTGATATTTCTCTTCTAATATTGTCCAGTTTTCCTTGGACCCATTCATGTTTGTTCAGAAATTTATTGTGTATGTGTATCTCAATTTCTCTATAGTGTGGCGTCAGCTTCTTATATTCGAGTCTATAAGCTCTATTTAGATCATTGATTTGATAAGAATTTAATCGTGATTCACAATTTTTTGCTATACCCACCTTATATTCATTTTGATATTTTCTGTTTGATATTATGTAAACGTATTTCTGCACTCTATCATACTCTTTTGTATCAGATCGTTGCGGGGCTTGTGTCTGAAAGTTGATTTTTTTGTCGTATTCCAATAATTTCTCTGGATCGGCTACTTCTTTTTTAAGCCTCTCTTTGACAAGCTCATATGCTTTTACAGAGATATCGATACCAATCCATTGTCTTCTCAGTTTTTCTGCTGCGATACAAGTGGTGGCACAGCCACAAAAAGCGTCTAATACAAGGTCGCCTTTGTTCGAGCTAGCCTCAATGATGCGTTCTAATAGTTTAAGCGGTTTTTGCGTAGGATAACCCTGTATTTCTGTGGACATAGATAAAAGTCCCAATGATTTTATATCATTCCATACATCCGTAATTTTGGAGGATCTGATAAACCCTTCTTTTATTTTTCTCACAAAGTACTTAACTCTTATTTTGCCATTTTTAGTTTCATAAATTCGGTTCTCTTTTCTGAATTGTTTTATCTTTTCCTGTGAATAAGTTCCGACTGGTAGATGATAAAAATGGCGTCCATTTTGATCTTGGTTAAATTTGCTCTCAGTAAAGGGTACCAACCTTTCAATGTCTCTGTTTGCTATATTCCAATGGGTTGTATTTTTGCAATAGAATAGGATTGTTTCATATTGGCCGAGGAATTTTTTAGGGCTAGATCTTCTTGGAGAATTGGTGTTCCATATAATTTCATTTCTAAACTCCTGCTCACCAAAAATACAATCTAATAATAGTTTTAGGTAATGGCTCATAGTTGTGTCACAATGTAAATACATGCTACCGGTTGACTTTAATATACGGTGCATTTCAATCAAACGGATCGCCATATAGCACAGATAGCAGTAATTGTATTTATTGCTATAATTCTTGATTCCGGCTAAATAGCTATAAACGTTTTCTTGGTCTTGTTTTATGGTCTCGATCCATTCGTCTTTAATGTCCTCTTCTCGAAAAATATCGCGAAACTCCGCCCCTTCAGCGCTACTGCCGATCGGTGCAGTAAAAATCTTTTTCTTATTAAACGGCGGATCAATGTAAATTAAATCGATACAATTAGAGTCTATGCCTTGTAGAACTTCCAAATTATCCCTACAAAATATAGTTCTATTTTTTATGTTGGCTTGCAATGACATTATAGAGAGTCTGATTAATTCTTTTTATTTCTTTCCCCAGTTCTCATGTGCTCAAGTTTCTTAGAAAAATCATAAATAATTCCTTTTTTTCTTTTAATGAGCTTTTTTACTATCAAACAGGGCTTGAATTGCTTGTCTGGTTTCCCCATTGAATAAATGGTAGAGGCTTTTCTCGAATAATTGTTTTTTGTTCAATCTAGAAATATCTGCTGTTTCCTCGCTTTGCTTGAGTTTCGTTGCAACTTCGGCAAAAAATTCTTTGAACTGTCCTTTGGAGCTTTCGGTGATTTTTTGAATATAGTCAGAAAATGTGCGATAGCTTTCATCACTTTGGATTTTTTCCTTGAGATAAGGATATGAGGCGTAGGAGATCAGTCGATCTTTTAAGAACTCGCGACATTTCTGCAGGCTTGGTTCTACTTCAATTTTACGAAAATAGTTATCGATGGATCGGATTGCCTCGTGGTCTTCTCCTTTGTGTAGCGCATTACTGATCAACCCCAAATATGCTATACGATTGTCATCTTCCAATTGAAGCACTTTTCGATAAGCATTGCTCGATTTCTGATAGTTTCCCAAAGATTGGTGCAAATAGCCTATCAGTAGATGGGCACGCAAAAAACTTTTATCAAAAAGTAGGCAATTTTGTAGTGAAGATTCGCATTGTGCCCAGCACCGTAGCTGAAAATAATTTACGGCAAGATTAAAGTTTACCAACAATCCATCTTCAATATCCTTTGCTTTGAGATAGCATTGCAAGGCTATCTTATTTTCTCCCGCTCGACTACAGAGGAAACCGAGATTCAAATAGGGAAGGATAAATTTTTTATCCAAATTGATTGCATCCAAATATTTCCTTAAGGCAATTCCAAATTTACCAAACTCTTCATTGGTAACTCCTTGTCGGTAGAGTTTCGAGGCTTGAGTTCTTCGCTGGATGGACATACGACACTACTTGCAGCTATTGGATTGAGAGCTCGAGAGAGAGATCTAGGAATCTGGTGGTATGGGTCAAGCTGCCCAAGCTGACATAAAAATTTATATCTGAATATTTTTGTATGATCGGCTTGAGTAGTTGTATCTTCTTCTGGTTGAAACTACCGGAAAATTCCACCGCAAACGATTTTTTTGCCTTGCGATTGCTTTGAATAAGCTGGATGCTTTGGTCTATTAGGTTTATTGTCATATTATCTAAGAGCACGATATCGATATCCAATTGGAGTATTCTCGCTAGCTGTTCAATATTATCGACTTCTATAGAAATTGGCAAAGCAGGAAATTTTTGCCGAAACTCAGAAATGATATCTGGTAAACTACGCGCCGATGTATCTTGAGAATCGAGAAACTGGAGGTGGTTATCTTTGATCATAATCATCGCTCCAAGGTGCAAACGATGATTTGTACCCCCACCGCAAAAAACTGCATATTTTGCAAGTTTACGATAACTTGGGACGGTTTTTCTCGTATCAAGTATCTGTACGTTTTTGCCTGTGCTTTGCACTAACTGTGCAGTATTCCAACTAATTCCAGATAAGTACTGGAGAAAATTTAATAGAATTCTTTCTATCCTTAAAATAGTGCGAAGCGAACCTACCAATCTACAAAGAATGTCATTCTCCTCAAATATTTGCCCATCGTGGAAAAAAAATTGCACTTGGAGATTCTTTTCAAGATCAACGATGCTTTCGACGATTTGCTTACCGCAGAGCACGCCTTTTTCTTGGGCGCGTACGATAGCCGACCCTTGTGCCTTAATTGGCACGATGATTTCACTGGTCGGATCTCCTTGAGAAAGATCTTCCTGTTTTGCTAAGGCAATAATATTCTGATAATCAGCTAATTCTAAGCTGTCGATTACAGTCGAGAAGGGACGTTTCCTGTCCACTAGAAATTAGTAAATTCGTGATACATCGGCAGATAGTTCATGTAATTCAATTTTGTTGAGATTTTGCGGCTTGCGCCCGAAACAAATTCCTAATTGTTCGTACATTGCAATGTCTTTGTTTGTCACCGAATTTTGTTGGATTGCTCGCTGGCAATCCAGATAAGAAAGCACACCATTTTTGAATGATGCAATGGTCACGCCAAAGATTTTTCTACGAACCAGTTCAATTGCACCCAAGCCTACTTGCAGGCCAAAATGAATATCATAGGCGTAGCTTTTTCCACAGCGCACTAAATGGCTGGGCACTAATTCTCGGACTTCTGGTAATGTATGCAGTCCTTCGACATATTGATGATGAGATTTCATGAATTCTTTTATCTGCGGATCTTGCCTCAAACTATTTTTAATAGCTGTCGCAATATAATTTCCAGCACCGACTAACTTGGGATGGCCAAATGAATCCAATGGCTGGTTTTTATCGACAATTTCTGCACCACTATTATCGCGCATTCCTTCAGCAACGATAATCAGCGCATAGCTACTCTGATTATCGCTATCGGAAAATCTTTTGATGAACACGTCTTTTGTCTTTTGGTAGACGATTTCTAGGTTTACCTTGATTTCTGGCAGTAAAATAATATCTGCTCCTGCTGCAAGGCCGCCGTAAAGGGCGGTATGTCCAGCATAACGTCCAAATATCTCTAAGATCATGATACGATTGTGTGTCCTTGCAGTGGTAATTGAATCGCATGCAAAAGAAGCGATCCGATTGATAGCACTATCTCCACCCACACTATATGTTTGCAAGTCCAAATCCATTGTCTTTGGTATATGAATGCTCCGAATTCCTTGGTTATTTAGGTCTACCACAACGCTACCGGTATCGTCACCGCCGGCGATGAGCAAACAATCAATGTTAAATTTTTTTAAACCGCTTAAAATGCGTTGATACTTATCAGGATTATCGATTTTGTCAATTTTGAGGCGGGAATTACCACCTTCACTACCCGCGCGCGTGAGAGAAAGTCTATCAACCCGTTCTGGTGTCAGTTGGAGTAGATCTTCTACATCCAGCAGATTGTATAATCCGATATAACCGTTGGTAATGAGATACGGCTCAATGCCTGCTGAATGCCCTCCCTTTGCTATCCCGTGAATGACTGCATTGAGGCCGGCACAGTCACCACCCGATGTTAGGATGCCTACTTTCTGTGGTTGACCAGTGGCACTCATGATTTGGGTAGTTACTTGCCGTAATACTTTTTGAGTTCTTTTTCAAAAGCTGGTATAAACTCAAATAAATCGTCCACAATCCCATAGGTTGCAATCTTAAAAATTGGCGCCGAAGGATCTTTATTGATTGCGACAATCACTTTGGAAGAATTCATGCCTGCCATATGTTGGATGGCTCCAGAAATTCCACAGGCAATATAACAGTCTGGCGTTACCGTCTTACCTGTTTGCCCAACCTGATGCTCATGTGCAATCCACCCAGCGTCGACTACTGCTCGACTTGCTCCTAAAGCTGCACCCAAAACATCGCAGAGGCTACGCAAAGCAGGCCAATATTCGGCTGATTTAATTCCTCGGCCACCGGATACAATGATCTTCGCATCTGCAAGGCTTTGATCTCCTCCCTCGACTGTGTCGATCACTTTGATCTCTAGTTTAGAGCCCTGTACTTCGATATCTTGGGCTTCAATTTCTCTTTCGCCAGAATGAGTAATGATGGGGTGACTATTGGGGCGGATCGATATCAATGCTGGTTTGGCTAGCTTGATCTCCGCAAACGCTTTCCCTGAGTACACTGGTTTTTTTACTGTAATAGAAGAGTTGCTTGATTCAAAATTGACCACATCAACTACCAAAGGCATATTGATTTTTACTGCAATCGCCCCAATATACTGTTTACTAGAAGAACTATGTGGTGTGAGAATAAACTGTGCTTTCATATTATCGATCACCGATGCACATACCGAGGCGATCACGTCTGGTGCTGTTGATTTACAAACCACTTTATTGACTAAATCTGCTCCCGCATTATGCAAAGATTCTGCCTGACTATCGTTACCGTTAATCAGCAACGCAGCAATCGTTTCCTTGCCTAATCGCGTTCTCGCTAGTGAGATTGTCTGCAATGAGGCCGGCGTCAGCTTGCCTTTGTACATATCTGTCAATATTAGCGTACTCATATTATTTAAATTACTCTGACTAGAGAACTTTCACTTCCTCTGCTAAAGCTTTTACTAAAATACTGGCCTTTTCTTCGACGCTTTCTCCTTCGATAATTTTTCCTTTTGGCTTGGCTTGCGGAAGCTCCATCTTGACTACTGTTATTCTTTCTACTGATAGATTGAGCTCATTAACAGTGACCAGTTCAATTGGCTTTTTTTTAGCAGCAAGGATACTCTTTAATGAAGGGTAGCGAGGTTCATTGATTTTTTTTGCTACACTCAGGATTACCGGAAGTTTTGTCCGAACTTCTATTTTATCGCCGTCATCCTCCTGATGGACGACTACTGATTCGTTTTCAATCTTCAAGAATGCGGTGATATTGGTAATCGATGCTCGGGCTAAGTGCTCACCGAGCATTGTTGGAATCATTGATGATTGTGAATCAATAGCAGTGTGACCGCACAAAATAATATCTGCTGGATTTTTTTTGCAATAGGTAGCGAGAGCTATTCCTGTATAATTGATGTCTAATGGATTGTAATTTTCTTCGTCTAACAAGTGAGTAGCACGATCTGCTCCAAAGCCCAAGGCAGTACGCAGTGCACTTTCTACTCGTTTTGGTCCCAAAGAAACTACTTCGACTTCTGCAGATTCAGTTTCTTTTTTACGGATGGCCTCTTCAATGGCTTGCTCATCAAAAGGCGAAATGATCCATTTTATATTTTCTTCTATAATTTTATTGTCTTTGATTTTGATCTGAGTTTCGGTATCCGGAACTTGTTTTATAAGAACCTGTATTTTCATCTTATTATCTTTTTTGCATCAGACTATCTATTGTCATACTCAATTTTCAATTTAATAGAAAAATCCAACATAAAATACATTATTAGAAAAGTATCAAAACAATCAATGCATTATTGCTCATTTTTTGTGGATACATATTTTTTTTTAAGGCTACTTATCTGAGAAAAAGACAGCCACCCTATAATGATAACCAAAAAATTCAGATCATGACGGAGAAAAAAAAGTAAATAGAGGCTGGGTAGAAATAAAATTGCCAAAACATAATGAATATAAAAAAATATGGGACGGACTTGGCTCATCCATGATGGAGAATCTTTTTGGAGAATAAAACCATTGCTGTAAAAAACCCTCATTGGTTCAACGCGTTTTTGCCTCTGATACATTATCATGAGGATAAAATTGACCAAGAGCGCACAAGTAACGATAATAATCAGCATTTGGTAAGTTTTCGTCTGGTCTCTTGCTGGGATATATTACTCTTCTTATTGCTCGTTAAAGCGAATTACGTTTTCATAAACCACTTAGATAGACATAAGCGAAAATGAAAGCAAAAACTATCACACATACCCAAATGATCTTTAGCATTATCTTTAGCAATCTTTTTTTAATAAACATAAATATTTGTTTCCAGCGAACTTTATGGAGAAGCCTTTTTTCTTCACGATCCAAAACAATTGCGTTTTGTCCCATTAGCTTATCTGTCATCTCCAAAATTTCCATCCTATTTAAATCCAGTTCTGCGTGCAATTCCTGTAAGGCTTTGATCAGCCATTGATGCATAGTTTCATCATAATTTTTTTCTTTTGTCTTTTGCGGAGCTACCCCTTGCCCAGAGGTATCGCTGCCAAAATATTGAAGCTCTCTACCATCTTGCACAAGATTGCGAATCAAAATTGATCGAGCTTGCAATAATGCCCTTCGTACTTTTTTTTCACTCATTCCCAAGAGCGGACCAATGATTCTTTCTTCTCTTTTGTCGAAATAATAATAGATGAGCACACAACGAAGAATCTCTGGCAAAAGATTGATTTTTTCTATCAGCACTTTTATGGTATCTGTGAGATTGGGACACTCACTGAGAATCCAAAGATTATTGTGCAAGATCACTTGGCGAACCCCAGGTCCTGCTTTTTGCTGGGCAGTGATTTGATTACATCGATAAAGTAATAATCGGTACAGCAAGATGATCAACTGATGTTCACCCCGAATTTTACGGGCTACTTTTAAGGAGATATTGAGAATTTCTTCTAAGATTTGATTTGCTATTTTAAAGTCACCTAGTTGGATGAAAGCTCGCAAGAATAGATGCTCGCGGGAGTCCTCGATGATTTTCAAATATGCCCTTTGATCCATCGATATTTCAATTGATTCGCCTGAGATACATGACTCGGTGAGTTTTATAGATTATAGTTTTTAGCGCTTCTTCTTGATTTTAGGATTTATAATTGATCAATAAAACAATGACTCCGACGACAATGTAACTATCAGCGAAGTTAAACGTTGGCCAGGTCTCCATGGCAAAGATTTCTAATAGAAACGTATTCTGCCATTTGTCTATGCCAAACCAGATACATTCAAAGAAGTCAACAACCCCTTGTACATGATTCGGTTGGGAAACAAGACTGAGAACCCACTCTCTTGTCAAAAGAGATTTGACGAACATTTTATCGGTCAAATTACCGAGAGCACCTGCAAAAATCAACATCCAAGCGATATAATTCCCACGATAGTAGAGCCACCGCACGAAAAACAGAAGGAGAGTTGCAATCAGCGTCAGGAGAAAACCGATAATTGGGGTATTTGGCCCCAAGCCAAAAATGAAGCGATCGTTAAATACTAACCGTAGTTTCATGATCTTCCCATTTTCCCCTATCAAATTAACCTGATTCTTGCTAACATCTGCAACCGTGGAGTTTGCCAAGGCGCTATTTTCTGCAAAAGCTGGCGCAGAAACATTTCGCATTTGATCTTGATTCAAGAAGAAATTTAGATGATTGGTTATCCATTTCTTTGACCCGATATCAAGACCTACCAGTAGCAGACAGCCAATCAGCCACCAGATCGGATAGATTTCTTGCCATGGTTTTAAATTTTTGAAAGTAGACATTTTTTTTGACTTGTAATTTTACTAAAAACACAGAACCTTAGATTAATGGCAAGGAAAAAGTGGGTTTACACATTTTATCTTATAGATGAAACAGGAGGATGAGCAAACTACTTATTTAGATTGATAAAGAATCGCTGGTCAGTAATTAGAGGTTATACTGAGAGTTCTGCGCATCTTTTCACCAGAAAGCAAAAAAATATGTCAAATCAAACTACTGAAATAGATTCATTGGAAAAACTACAAGCAACCTTTGAGAGCTATAGCCATCTGCCCCGAGAAGCGATCATCAAGCAGGATATTTTGCGATTGGGCTTAGATTTTGTGACTAGTTCCGTAGACGATAACGGCTATAAACATAAAGACTACTTTATTTTTACCTTTGATCATGTGCCAATCGAATCCCAAGATTCAAATCTGCGTTATCGGATACCAGAAGAAATTCGTTTATCTGGCGGAATTTTTGATTTTCGCTCAACGGTTATTTCCGTGCGTTATGATCCAACCTCTCCTTATCAGGTTAAATTACACGAAAATAAAAGAAAGCTTTTTTTTCGTGAAGAGTTGCTGGGTGAGGTAGATTTTCCTGCAATTCCTGCATACTATCGATACGAGCTTAAAAACAAAAAAAAGCCAGGAGAAATTGCTCCGCTGATTGAATGGGGTTATTTGATTTATTTAACCATTTTTCGCAATTGTCAGTACTTTGGCCGCGAAGAAGAATGTGCATTCTGTGATATCAACCATAACTATCGACAACAAAAAAATCAAGGGCGTCCCTATACTGGTGTAAAATCCATAGCAGAGATCTTAGAAGTACTGGAATGGATCGCCGCGTCAACGCCGGAAGCAAAAGCATACACGATTACTGGCGGATCGGTGATCAAGACGCTCCGTGGTAAAAATGAACAAGATTTTTACTTTGATTATGTGAGCGCAATCGAGAAAAAATTTCCCAACAAATGGATTGGCAAGATTGTTACTCAAGCTTGGGAAAAAAAGGAGCTCACACGGTTTAAGGATGCGGGAATTGAAATTTATCACCCAAATTATGAAGTTTGGGATAAAGATTTATTTGCGAAAATTTGTCCCGGTAAGAATCGTTATATTGGTCGAGATCTCTGGATGAAGAGAATTATTGATGCGGCGAAAATTTTTACACCGGCCGGAGTCATCCCTAATTTTGTGGCTGGGGTGGAGCTGAGTAAACCATATGGTTTCGCCAGTATCGCCGAGGCAATTCGCTCTACTCATGAAGGACTCGACTTTTTTATGAGCCAAGGTATTGTTCCTCGCTTTACTACTTGGTGCAAGGAGCCATATACTACTCTGAGTGAGATTGCAGAACAACCGCTCATTCCCTTAGAGTATTTCCTTGAATTGCTCACCGTATGGCGAGAAACATTCTATCGTTATCAGTTACCGATTCCTCGTGGTTATGGGGAGGCAGGAGCAGGTAAAGCAGTTTTTGCAGTCAGTGCTTTTATGGATGTTTTGGAAGAAAAATAAACAAGTTTTCTCAAAAATCTATCATTACTCGCTTAATGTTACGCTTCTAGTCAACTGTCTGTTTTTTTAAAAAAAAGAGTGGGAACACTATATTGGGATGAAGAGACAATCCTGCTCTATCGCTACTAATTTTTGTTGCAAGGGGAGGGGTTGCTGCTACATTTGGTATGTTTTTTACTAGTACTGGGCAATGTGATGGCGAGTTACGGATGAATCCAAATAAAGAAATCAAGATATCTGGTGGAGAGTGATCATGATGGAAGTCTCTGGAGCAAAATTAGTCATAGAATTATTAAAATCGCATGGTGTAGATACGGTTTTTGGTTATCCCGGTGGCGCTATATTACCTTTTTACGACGAGTTGTATCATCATAAAGATATCCGCCACATTTTAGTGCGGCATGAACAAGGTGCTATTCATATGGCAGAAGGTTATGCCAAATCTACTGGTAAGATTGGCGTGGTTGTTGTGACCAGCGGTCCAGGCGCAACCAATGTGCTGACTGGAATTTGCGATGCCAGCATGGATTCAGTGCCGATCCTCATCATTAGCGGGCAGGTAAATAGCCAAGTAATTGGCTCTGATGCGTTTCAAGAAGCAGATATTTTTGGATTAACCCTACCAATTACCAAATATAACGCACTCCTCACCGATGTAGATAAAATTGCCGAATGTTTTGAAGAAGCGTGGTATCTTGCTCATCATGGCAAACCGGGGCCAGTGGTGCTCGATTTTCCCAAAGATATTCAAAGCGCAAAAACAAAAATTTTGCAGGCTAAGCCGCAGATTGCCTCAAGGTTCTTTGCGACTGATGACCGAGAATACTCCAAAGAAAAATTGGAGCAGTGTGCGCAGATCATTAATCAGGCCAAGCGTCCCTTATTTCTTGTTGGAGGGGGCGCAATCAATGCTGGTTGCGCCAAGGAAATTCAACAGTGTGCCGA
This sequence comes from Leptonemataceae bacterium, assembly GCA_965207725.1. Classification (GTDB taxonomy): domain Bacteria; phylum Spirochaetota; class Leptospiria; order Leptospirales; family Leptonemataceae. The sequence goes on from OZ242290.1 coordinate 541,525, forward strand.
GAAGATAATGTCGCCGGTGACATGTACCCTGATGGGCTTGGGAGCATTCCCAGGAAATCATTTGCTTTCATTAGGAATGCCGGGTATGCACGGTACAGCTGCCGCCAATCATGCTATATTGCAATGCGATGTGATCGTTTCATTGGGTGCGAGATTTGATGACAGAGTGGCAGGTGATGCAAAACAATTTGCTGCTCAAGCAAAACGGATTCATTTAGATATCGACCGCACGCAGATCAACAAACGAGTGTTTGTCGATCATTATCTTTTGGGGGATTTAAAAGACGTTTTGCGAATGCTGACCCCTTATTTACAAAAGAAAGACCGTAATGAATGGATCCAGTATCTTGAAAAATACAAGGACGATAATCCGCTAGAATATGGACAGGATGAAAAGAATCTCTATCCACAAAGTCTGTTACAAAACCTGTACGAAAAAACCAATGGCGAAGCGATTATTACTACTGATGTGGGACAGCATCAAATGTGGGCAGCCCAGTACTATCTTTTTGCCAAGCCGCGTTGTTGGTTAACCAGTGGCGGTCTAGGAACAATGGGTTTTGGCTTGCCGGCAGCTATTGGCGCGCAGATCGCTCATCCAGAACGATTGGTTATTTGCATCACTGGCGATGGTTCCTACCAGATGTGCATCCAAGAGCTTGCCACCATTCGGCAATATAACTTGCCAGTTAAAGTTCTTCTGATCAATAATAATTTTTTAGGAATGGTTCGCCAATGGCAAGAACTCTTTTTTTCTGAGCGGTACTCAGAATCAGAATGGGAATACAATCCAGACTTTGTGATGTTGGCTGAAAGCTATGGAATCCCAGCAAAAAAGATTAGTGAGAATAGTGAGCTTGCCGATGGTCTTGATTTTTTTCTCAGTGATCGCAAGCAACCAGCATTTCTGGAGGCTTTGATTCCCAAGGACGAGAAAGTGTTCCCGATGATCAGTGCTGGTCAGGATCAAAAATCAATGATTCAATATAAAAACATTAAGGATTCCTTTAAATCTCCGCAAAAAAAAGACAAATAAATTTTCTGTTGTACTCAAGCGTTGAGTTTTTCGGCAATCTGGACGGCATTGAGAGCGGCACCTTTTAATAGCTGATCACCGCAACACCATAACTGTAGAGTATTTTTGCCCGAACAATGGCGTATTCTGCCAATCTTCACATTATCTTGCCCACTACTGCTCTGCGGAGTGGGGAATATATTGTGCACATAGTCCTCTTGTAGGTCAATTCCGGGGAGCTCTTGAATCTGCTTGCGTATTTCGGCGAGTTCGACCGGATTGGAGACTTCAACGTAGATCGATTGGGCATGAGCACGAAATGTTCCAATGCGGATGCAAGTGGGAAAGATTTTCACCGTTGGATCCTCTAGAATTTTCTGGGTCTCGATGATGATTTTTTTTTCTTCATCATTAGAGCCGTTCTGTTCATCAATTGGGCTGTCGTGACTAAAGGCATTGAATGCCAGGATTTGCGGAAAGATTTGCCATTTTCTCTTATTATCATTCTTTGTTAAAAGATGATTTGCCTGCTCTAATAATTCTTGTAGTGCCTGATTGCCAGCGCCAGAAGCAGCTTGATAGGTACTCACAATGATTTTTCGGATACGGTTGTATTTTATCAATGGGGCAAGTGCCATGAGCATGATAATCGTGGAACAGTTTGCCACTGGATAAATTTTCTTCCTCCATATCCGTTTGAGCTCCTCGCCATTGATTTCTGGAATGACCAATGGAACGTCAGAATCCATGCGAAAGCAAGATGAATTATCGATGACGATTGCACCATTTTGGCTAAAGAGGGGAGCGTATTCTTTGGCTATTGTCGAACCGGCACTAAAAAAAGCAATATCTACTGGATGTGATTTTACAAAATCATGAGTGAGCTCATGAACCGTGATTTCTTGCCCAGAATTCAATTTTTCCTTTTTTTGGGCAGAACGCTTGCTTGCCAATAGATAGAATTTCTGCCAATCGACTGGAAAATCACGCTTTTGCAATAGACTGAGAAGTTCTTGCCCGACAGCGCCAGTTGCGCCAATTAGAGCAATACTCTTTTTTTGTCTGTTGTCTTGTCTTTCTTTCATTCTCTCTTTCAAGGACTGACTGCTGCTGATTGTCATGTTTGAGGAGAAATCCGCCAATACTCATTGCAACCCGTCACCTGCAGACTGGGTGATTCAATTCTCGAACTAGCTCGAAAATGATGATTGTGCCCTCTTTGTCAATAATGATTTTCTCCAAGACTTTGTCTCAAAGTTGACAGTCAAAAAACTCTGTGCTCTAAATAATCTCGTGTTTATTTGACAAAATAAATATAATTGCGCATATTTGTTTTATATCGTAGCCGTCTTAGCTTAGTTGGTAGAGCGACTGATTTGTAATCAGTAGGTCGTGGGTTCGACTCCTACAGGCGGCAAGCACAAGGGTAGGTACCCGAGCGGTCAAAGGGACCAGACTGTAAATCTGGCGACATATGTCTTCGAAGGTTCGAATCCTTCCCTACCCAAGAATAGAGCATATGAAAGATTGGTAGTCTATTTGTGGAGATAGACTTTTAATTCAGCAATTAACGAATGAATCTCATCAACTCGGCGTAACGCTTTACCAGTAAAGGCTGGATGGATTCTGCAGACATCACGATAGATTACTTGTAGCTGCGTGAGTTCACTAATGTACTGCCGTACCCACGATTTATGAAACTTGACTCTGTTGTTATGATAACGAGCAATGATTTGTTTCAGAATTTCTTCTGCACGTCGATAAGCTGGTGGATTTTTTGGTGATTGTGGTTCAACTGATGATCTTTGCGGCGGCTGCTTTTTTTCTGGTTTTTGCGCACGAAAGTTGGGAGAGAATCCATATAGTTTTTGATGGAGACGATTAAAGGTTTCTGCATCGGTATTTTGAAACAAGTTTGTAAAAATCTTTTTCCCGACGTCATAGCCTCGATTGTAAGATCGATACGGCCATGCCTTCGCTTCGGCTGATTGGTAAGTAGAACTGGATCTGCGCGATGAATAAGAATCGGAATAGTCTCCTGCTGTGGGGACCCCCTTTTTTAGAGCATCGTAGGCTTCAATGAGTAGTGTTGTCTTTTCTCGATCGCTTGATGCACTCGGTCTATCTGGATGATATTGTTTAATTTTCGCACGAAAACTCTTTTGCACTTGATCAGGGCTATCACCCGGAGAAACCCCCAGGATTTCACAATATTCTTGAATTTTATTCATAAGAGTTCCATTTGAAATATCGACTATTTACCCAGTAACCTTTTGGTTACTTTGAAATCGCAACAATTGCAAGTACTTTATTTTTAATTTGATAATCGTAAAAAAGAGTTTCTACTTGAGGATGACCTCCAGATAATCGTAGCCACTATTGTTTCTGCTATTCTCTGCCTGATCAAAAGAGGATAATCAGGACAGTTCTACCGATATAATGCTGTTTTGTTTATCGGCTATTCGCTCGATTCATTTCCCATTTTTGTATTTCCCGGCTTTGTTTTCCCGCGACAAAGAGCCTTTTGATCAGAGCTTTTCTTGACGCCGGCGTAGCCGAAAAAGATACCAGAATTCCGCCATTAATCGGAATTTTTACCGGTTGATATGGATTTCCCAAATATAATCCAATCAACTCTTGTTCTTGCTGGTTGCGATTGGTGGAAGCCTGCATGCGGTTCCATTTTTTTCGACAACGATTATTAAATTCGAGAATCAATACTTTGCTTGCCTGAAATCTACTGACGATAGCATCAATTGCATCGCACTTGTTGTAGAAATGAATCGAACTTTTCCTTAATCCAGGTGGTAGCTCATGGGTTTTTATTTTTCTTGCTAGCAAAATAAACTTTGCCTGTGACAAGTCTACTATCTGTGGTAACTGGTATTTTCTTTGCAAACTACGGATTGCCAATTGGGAAATTCTTTCATTAAATTGCTCAGGTTTTTCATTTTGCATAAGTTTTCGATAATATTCTTTAACCTGTTTGCGTTTTTCAGCAAAGATTATTTTTAGATTCAAATCAGCCGTTGAAGTTCGCGGTGATCGATGCTGATGAAATAATCCTTTTTGCACTTTTAGGCGGATTTGTCGTAAGATTGATGTGTCTAGCTTGGACTTCGATAACAATCCCTCTTCATAGTAATTTATGAGTTTGCTTTTTAAGCGACTGATGCGCGCTAGCGATAAACTTGGATCTGCCAGCAATAAAATATCTGCGCCAGCTACCAATGCTAAGCGTATTGCCGCAAAGAAGCCATAGTTTTTACTAATTGCTTTCATACCCAGATCGTCGGTCACGACCAGCCCTTGAAAATTCATTTGTTTGCGTAATATCCCTTGAATTATTTTTGCCGAGAGTGGGGCTGGATACTGGTTATCAATTTTAGAATAGACAATATGTGCGAGCATAATTGATTCAGCACCAGCGTTAATCGCTTGGCGAAAGGGGCGGAAGTCAGATTGCCATAATCTGTCGCGAGTTTTATTGACCGTCGGCAAAGCGAGGTGTGAATCGACGTGGGTATCACCGTGTCCGGGGAAGTGTTTTATGGCAGCCAGTGTTAAACTCCTCAGGTTGCCAGTCAGATAGGCATTTCCCATACGGGTGACCAATTGAGGGTCACTGCCGTACGATCGAACATTGATCACTGGATTTTGGGGATTACTGTTGACATCCAACACAGGTGCCAATACATAATTGATTCCCAGTCGAGCGAGTTGATATGCAGTAATAAATGCTTGTTTTTTGACAATCTCTTCATTATTAATTTGTCCCAAAGCCATCGCGTTGGGGAATTGTGTGACCCCATTGACTTTTACGCGATTTACGATTCCTCCCTCTTGATCGGTGCTGATGAACAGTGGAATTCCACTACTTGTCCTCGCTAAGGATTGAAGATTACCGGTTAATTTCCTGATTTGCTTTCGTCGGTGTAGATTGCGGGTAAAAAGGATAATTCCGCCAGGATCAATGTCTGCCAGTTGTTCTCTCTCAATTGTTGTCAGTTTTAGCTGGGAAATATTTACATGGAATAATTGCCCTATTTTTTCGGGCAAAGTCATTTTTTGCAAGATTTGCCAACTTTCTTCTTCTACTTGTTGATTAAAGGAATTAATTTCTTTTTTTGGGTTTTTTTTTATCCAAGCGCTTACCAGTGGCCATTGGATGAGAATTACGGTGGTAAAAAGAATTACGGTAAACGGTGTGAGAACAAAGATCCAGCGTTTTAACATCTATATTTTCAGATTCTTAATCTTGCCAGTTAAGGCAATCTTTATTTTTTTACTCTATAAAGGCAGTGAATATTTATCGACCCAAGTGCTGGCAAGACCTAACGGTACCCTGGACAGAGTGTGCTCTGATATTTGGCTCCTTTGACGGTTTGCATTTGGGACATCAACGGATTATCGATAAACTCTTGCAATCACCAGAAAAAACAAAAGTGTTGCTGATTTTTCATCCTCATCCACGAAGCATTTTATCTGGGCAATCCGCAAATAAGAATCTTTTTTTACTGGCAGAAAGAGAAGAGATATTTAGGCGGATAAATCTGGAGAATATCATCATTCTTCCCTTCACCAAAGAATTCGCAAATCTCAAGGCCAAGAGATTTGTCCAAGATTTTTTGATCGCCATTTTGCGAACAAAGCGTCTTATCATCGGTTATGATCAGCACTTTGGCGCTAATCGAGAGGGTAATTTTCAATTTCTCCAAAAAAATCATCAGCACGACTATTGTGATCTTATTGTCGAGCAGGTGCCGGCCCAAAGAAATAAAGGAGTGTTCCAAGTCATTACCACTAGTCGTATCAAAATCTTACTTGAAAAAGGTAAGATTAATTCGGCAAATGTCTTTCTTGGTTTTCCGTATTTTCTCAATGGTGTGGTGATCAAAGGAGATCAGCGGGGCAGCCAGCTCGGATTCCCGACGGCCAATTTACAAATAGATTCTACTAAACTAATACCAAAAGTTGGGGTTTATGCCTGCCATCTCAATCATCAAGGAAAAGACTATTATGCACTGACCAATATTGGCCGGCGACCCACCGTTCACCAAGGCGGGCAGATCTCAATTGAAGTCCATATCCTTGAATTCCCTCATCGAGAACTCTACGGAGAAACTCTGATGGTCCATTTTCTCCGTAGAATCCGTGATGAAAAAAAATTCAAAAACCTAAATCAATTAACAAATCAGATTATGAAGGATCGCAAAAAAATTGGTAAATTTAGGCGATACTGAAACCAGTTACCCTATCTTCTTCTCTCCACCTTTTCTCTCGGCTTTTGCTTGCGTCGATGATTTTGTTTGGGCTCGACACTGTCGACCTTATACTCTTCTGCATCAAACTCTCCTAAAGCTTTCTCAAAACGAGTGAATACCAGTTTCCCAGCGGAAGTTTGGATGACAGAATTAACCACCACACGCGCTTGCTGCCCAATGTATCTTTCGCCATTTTCTACTACTACCATTGTACCATCCACCAGATAGCCGATTCCTTGATTCTCATCGCGTCCTTCTTTCACGATATTGATATCGACTTCCTCACCCGGCAAGACGATAGTTTTTAAGACATTGGTCAAAGTATTGAGATTAAGCACTCGAATACCCTGGAGCTCCGCTATTTTGTTCAGATTAAAATCATTTGTCACTAAACGAGCGTTACTATCTTTGGATGCTCTAATCAATTTGGCATCGACCTCATGGACATCTTTATAGTCCTGATAGGTGATTTTTACCTTGATATGAGGATTCTCTCGCAGTTTTGCCAACATTTCTAAGCCACGTCGACCTCTGCTCCGTTTATACGAATCTGCAGAATCACAGATCAATTGGATCTCTCGCAATACAAAATTTGGCACGATGAATGGTCCATCAATGAAACCGCTTTCTGCAATTTCCACAATGCGCCCATCAATAATTACCGAGCTATCGAGTAGATTTGCGTTTTGATCGTAGTTCAGACTCTCTTGTTCGACTACATTTTCCATGGAATTAGAAAATCTATTGGTTTGACTTCTTCCCAATAGCATGCTAATCCTTGATCCAAGAACTGCAAAAAAGATCACTAAAACAGAAGATAGTAAGCGATTTACCATTTCCTGATTAGTAAATGAAGTCTGACTGATAATCAGATTTTGTGCCAGATAAGCTGCGAGTAGTCCACCTAAGATTCCCAATGCCCAGCCAGCTAATTTATTAAGAAATTTTTTGGAAAAAAATTGTTCTGAATAAATAATTACTGTCAATATTGCGATAATCGGAATATTGATAGCAAATGCCATTAATAGATTTAATTCTTGCAGGCCGGTGACAAATAAGAATATGCCAAAGACAGATACCACACTTAAGCGAAGTATATTTTTCATAGTTTTACCCTCTCTAAATATCAGTTACGAAGGATCGAGATTTACTCGTTTGAGTAAATTAATCTAAAATCTCAGAAATCAAATTACCAGCATCTTCTTTGCTCATCGCGGTGCTTTGGGCAATTTCATTGGTAATCAATTGATAGGCCGATTCATAGAGTCGTCTCTCCATTAAAGAAAGTTCCTTATCCTGATTTCTTTTGGAAAGATTTCGACATACCTCTGCAATCAAATAGATATTACCTGATTTAATTTTAAGCATATTATTCTGATAGCGGATTTTCCAATCTTCTTCGGTGTCTTTCTCATCCTTTTTCAATAGTCTCAGTACTTTTTTGACTTCCTTTTGTCCAATAATCGGTCTGACACCCACCTCATTAATTTTATCTGTGGGTATGAGAACCTTCATTCGACTATTTTCAATTTCCAAAACATAATACCGTCTGCTTTTCCCTAAAACTTCTTGCTTTGAAATATTCACTACCTTGCCTACTCCTTGCATTGGATATATCAGGTAGTCGCCAATTTTAAAGCTTGGGGCAGGCGTTCTTTCCTTACCGATACGTGAAGTTTTCTGCCCGATCTTTTTCTGAACTTTTTTTTTTGCCTGTTGTCCCCGTGTTACCTTTACAAGTTCAGTTTTTTCCTTTTTCTTAAGGGTGCTTTTAGCCGATCTCATAACTAATTTTTATTATTTTAGGCAATTATCTTTGATTGACCTGTGCTGTCAAGGTTTTATTTTTCGGTCGATAAAAGCCAATAATGATGAAAGTCATTTTCCTCATTATTAGGAGTTTTAAACAATAGCAAGGATGAGAGAGTTGAAATATCGAAAAAATGCTGGAGTTGTGTTGTTTAACGACAAAGGAGAAGTCTTAGTAGGTGAACGGCAGAATTATCCCGGTAATTTCCAATTCCCTCAAGGTGGTTTACATGCCAATGAGCAACCTTTAGCAGGTGCGATTCGTGAGTTTTTTGAAGAAACTGGCTTGAATTTAGCAAATCATCGGCTGGTCTATGAATTTCCCAGATGGCTGACTTACCAATTTCCACAAGGGGAGATTCCTCCAGAATTAGCCGGCTACGATGGGCAAAAACAAAAATGGTATCTTTTCTTTTGGAACGTTTCTTCAGAAGAACCAGAAGAAAGCATCTGTTATCTGCCTGATAACGAAGAATTTCATCGTCTGCAATGGATGCAGTTTGAAGCTGTTTGTAAGCAAATTATTTTTTTTAAGAAAGCCGTTTACCAACACTTGTTTACTGTCGGGCAGCAGAAAATGAGAGAATTCTTGTGCAAAATTTAGTTGATGCTGATTGGGAGGTGATAAATAAATTTACGGTAGCGCTGGAGTGGATGAGACCTTTGTTGGGGAAAACTAAGCGACAAGAAACGAGACATATGGGCAGAGAGACATAATAAAAAATCAACAGTGCGAATGTTTGACAGGGGGATTAAACAAGTAAAATCTGTACTCAATATAGGAAGGGTAAGTAATATAGCCAAAGAATAGTCTCTTAGTTGTTTTAACTATGAGCAGTCGTTCAAAAGTACATTAAGAAAATTATAGGACTATATTCTGTTTGGAGATTTAACAAGAGGATAAATTAAACTATCTTTTGGGATTTACAAAGACGTGTTTTGTAAATTTATTTCATGATTTGGGAAAAATTATTCAAAGAACCATATAAAACTAAAATACAAAGAGTTTTGCCGATTTTGTTCAATTTGGTCGAATTAGAAAATAAAAGAGGGAAAAAACTAGGTATGGAAGTGGGAACAGCAAGAGAGCGCGTAATCATTGCATTATTTATGTATGTTTATGGGCAAGATTCTATTGAGTTCCCACCTTCGACATCTGCGGAATTGGATATTTTAGTAGATGGGTCCCCTTTGTCTATCAAAACTAAATCTAATACAGGTTTTAGTGGAGTCAAATTAGTTTGGACCGTTGATTGGGAAAAAGTAAACCAATTTGTGAAATTTTTAAAACCTCAAAGCGATTTATTATATATAAATATAATATGGAATAATGATGGTAAACTTTTTATAATGCCTAAAAGTGTGCAACAAAAAGCGATCACGGATTTGGGGAGGGGGCGCTTCTTCAAACTCCCCAAACGAAATACCAATCCACGAGGAGTGGAGTTGTCAAGTGAAGCTATGCAATATTTACAAGAGGATAAACAAACAAAATCAATAAACATTTTTTGGAAAAGAGACCCGTCTGTGCTTGTCGAACGCGCATTATATAATAGGTGGGTTGATTTATGGGATAGTTTATGAAAAGAAGTAAAACGTCAGCATTTGGCACTGTAACAAGACAGGGGCACGACGCTTCCGATTTCTATAAACGTAACATATATTCTAAATCTAAAATAAAGAATGAATGTAGTGATCTGAAAGGTATCACAGAGAATAAAAATATTAAAACCAATATTATATATAATAAAGATAGCCAAAATATGAGCGAAATGCCAGATAATTCTATCCATCTAATGATAACATCTCCTCCATATAACGTAGGGAAAGAATATGATGAAGATTTATCGCTAGAAGAATATAAAGATTTGATCAGAAACGTTATGCAAGAAACTTTTAGAGTTTTAGTTGAAGGAGGTAGAGCGTGTATCAACATTGCAAACATTGGTAGGAAACCTTATATTCCATTACATGCCCACGTTATACAGATTGCTGAAGAGTGTAGTTTTTTTATGCGAGGAGAAATTATCTGGGATAAAGGAGCAAGTGCGGGTAGTTCTTGTGCTTGGGGCAGCTGGATGTCTGCTAGTAATCCTGTTTTAAGAGATATCCATGAGTATATTTTGATCTTTTGTAAAAATACTTTCAAAAGATTTCCGATAAAGCAAAATACTATAGAGAGATATGATTTTCTAGAAAACACCAAAAGTATATGGAAATTTAATGCGGCAAGTGCTAAAAAATATAAACATGCTGCGCCCTTCCCAGTGGAATTGCCGTCTCGTTTGATAGATCTATATTCATATAAAGGAGATATTGTTTTAGATCCTTTTTTGGGGTCAGGCACAACCGCAGTAGCAGCTGTATTAAAAAATAGAGAATATATTGGATATGAAATAAAAAAAGAATATGTAGCCTTAGCAGAACAAAGGCTAAAATCTCAGAGATTGCAAGTAATACAGTGACTTGAAGTATGCTCGTAGTTGAGACTCTTCGATACCATCAGCCGATTCTTTTGATAAATGTCAGTAATATAAAAAAAAAGCTTGCAAAGCTTTGGCTTTCTATTGGATTGTGTTTATGAGTGCCTTGAATGCTGAGGAATTTGTTTGAATTATGCAAAAAAAGAAGGCAGGAGCCAATTTAAGAATTACAAAGAATTGTATGGTAAAAGAGAAGGGCAGAATGCTCTACAATACAATCAGAAACTAACTACTTAAGGAGAGGGGGATAAGATATGGTTGAATACAAGGAAAAAATAAAAAAAATAGTGAACAAAGAGAATGTCGAAAAAGTGAAAGAATTTGTCAAAAAGGGAGAAGGGATTGCTGCTTTGAGCTATATTCCGTTAATTGGCTGGTTTTTACCGCAGATTTTGCGCAAAACCGATGCTTTTTGTAAATTTCATTCTCGGCAATCTTTCCTCTTAAATATCACTATAATTGTAGTGTATGTTTGTATTTGGATTTTGGAAAATTTTCCTTTGACTGCAATTTTCTTTGGTAGCGGTGCTATCCTTAATCCGATCACTGGAACGCTCAAGATTATTGCATTTGTTGGCTTTTTTCTTTTATCTGGATGGGCGGCCAAAAAAGCCTATGATCAAGAAGAATGGGAAATCCCTTATTCCAGTACTCTACAGTCTTGGTTGGATCGGATCATCAAACGCAAATAAATTGATTGATTGTTTGTTCAAAGTTGAATACTAAGATCTTGCTAATCTAGGCAAATTTATTTTTTCTGTCTCGCATGGCTAAGATAGAACTGCTACCAACAATTTTAGTCGATAAGATTGCAGCTGGAGAAGTTATTGGTTCTCCTACTTCTATTGTCAAAGAACTGATCGAGAATGCCATTGATGCTGGTTCGCAAAATATAACGATTCATACCTTCGATCTTCATAAAATTATTATCGAGGATGACGGTGATGGCATTGAACCTTCAGATATGGAAAAAAGTATTCTTCGACATGCAACTTCTAAGATCAAAGAATATGAAGACTTGCATCGGTTAGCCTCTTTCGGTTTTCGTGGGGAAGCACTGTCTTCCATTGCTTCGGTGACTCATTTAACCATCAAAAGCAGAAGCCAAGATTCTGATTATGCTATCCAGCTCACTGCAAGGGGAGGGCAAATAGAAGGACTGGAGAAGATGTATCAAGAACGTGGTACTATCGTTATTGTCGATGATATTTTCTATAATGTACCGGTACGAAAAAAATTCTTAAAAAATTTATCTCATGAAAATAAAAAAATCCAAAGACAGATTGCAAGAATTGCTCTGGCATATCCAAAGATCACTTTTCATTATTATCGCAACAAGAAGAAAGTATTACTCCTAGAGAAAGTTGATGACCTGCTGGAGCGAATATCACAGATTTTTGGCGAGGAGATTGGCAAGCAAATGTTAACGGTAAATTTTAATTCGCTCAACTATAAATGTGTAGGTTTGATCGGTTCAAGAGAATGCTATCGCGCCCATCGAGACATGCAATTTGAATACGTAAACAATCGATCTGTCGAATTAAAAAATTTTTCCTTTTCGGTAAAACGAGCCTATAACGTTCTTTTGCCAACCGGCTCATTTCCCGTTTATTTTCTCTTTTTTACCCTCAGTCCAAAACTAGTAGATGTTAATGTGCATCCGCAAAAAAAAGAGGTATTGTTGTCCTTTCAGGTGGCTTTTTTTGATCTTGTCCCCTATCTGTCTCAATTGATTCATCCGCGCAAAATTTTTTCTATTTCGGAAGGTCAGGCTAAGATTTTTCAAAGAGAAGTTCCTTTGCCGATAAAAAAAAATAATCCAGTTCTCCCATTTAATAGTATAAATCAAGCGGTAAAATCTGTGACGATCCAGGAAAAAAAAACATCTCATGCAAATGGTCAGTTACAACGACATTTTGGTGTTCTTTATGGCACTTACATCTTAGCGCAATTAGACGATTGCTTTACCATTATCGATCAACATGCTGCTCATGAACGCATTAATTATGAACGTTATCTAAAAAAAATGAAATTGAATGAGATACAGACTCAATATTTGTTGAAACCGTTAGTAATTTATTGTAATGCCGATGAGTTGGCTCTCATCCGTAAAAATAAAAAAAAAATGCAAAATTTTGGTTATGAGCTAGAAATATGGGAAAAGAGTTATGGCATTAGAACTACACCAATCTACTTTGATCAGCAAATCAGCTCAGAAAAATTTCATTCGTTTCTTCTCCGTGCCCTAGAAAAAAAAGATTCCACTGAACTTTTTAACGACTATATCGCAACTCGGGCGTGCAAAGTTTCGATAAAGAAAAATGATGTTGTTTCTGAGCAAATTATTTCAGAGGTCATACAACAATTGTTGGCATGCGAAGATCCGAGTATCTGTCCGCATGGCAGACCGACAATGATCAAAATGGATAACAGGGCACTTGATAAACTTTTTGATAGAAGCAAATAAGGTTAATGGCTAGAAATAAGATTATTATTGGAGTTTGTGGTGGAATTGCCGTCTATAAAACTTGTGAATTAGTGCGTTCCTTGATCAAGCAAAACTTCCCCACTCAAATAATTATGACAAAAAATGCCACTCGATTTATCAGTAAACTAACATTGACAGAGTTGAGCAGATGTCCAGCCTATAGCGATGAATGGGATGAAGGAATGCTTCATATTAATATCAAGAATCAGGCTGCAGTTTATGCGGTCATTCCAGCGACTGCGAATGTCATCGCCAAAATGGCACAGGGAATTGCCGACGATTTAGTCACCAGCACGTATATTTCTGTTCAATGTCCAGTGATTGTCGTTCCGGCGATGAACCCGAACATGTTAGCTCATCCGGCCACTCAGAGAAATATTAAGCGTCTCAGAGAAGATGGTGTTATGATTATTGATCCTCGTGAAGATGAAGTATTATGTGGAGATTTTGGCAGAGGAAAGCTTGCTGAGGTAGCGATGGTCGCACAAGAGATTGTCAAGAAATATCAGGAGCATCTACCCAACGGATAAAATGAAAAAATATAATTGTATTGTCTGCTCTGGTCCAACGCGGGAATGGCTTGATCCAGTGCGCTATGTCACTAATGCATCCACTGGCGAGACCGGTTATTATCTAGCCGAGTATGCCTGCCAACATCCTGTTATTGGGCGAGTGATTTATATTTCTGGCCCGGTGGCTGAAAAATTTCAACGGGTTAAGAACGTGAAGAATATCTGTGTCGAATGTACAGCCGATATGGCACAAGCAGTGAACGATTACTTGAGCGATGATACATTGCTGTTTATGGTTGCAGCCCCCGCCGATTATAAGCCAGTCGAAATAAAAACTGAGAAAATTAAAAAGAATGATAAAGATATGTTAAACGTGCAGATGGAGCGGACCATTGATGTTCTAGGCTCAATTTCTTCTGTTGCCTTTAGTGGGTGCTTCATCGTTGGTTTTGCTGCGGAAACCAGTAATTTAAAAGAATATGCGCTCAAGAAACTCAAAGATAAGAAAATGGACTTAGTTTGCGGTAACGAAGTGTACAGGCAAGAAAAGGGATTTGGTCATGGAGAGAACATTCTCTATGTCTATGATAGGAGACAACGGGAAAAAAAGATTGGTCCATTACCTAAGAATATGCTTGCACAATCTCTATTCGATTATACCGTTACTCATCTGCAACTGATCTAAACGAACCGTTTTTACGGCTTTGAGAGTTTATTTCATCTCGGTTGCTGATCTGACCACTTGGAAATTCTGAAATGAATCAAGTCGTCGTTGACAAATGACCATTGATTTAATATTATTTGTCCGTAGTAAAATATGAGTGGGAGGATGAATAATGGATAGTAGAAAGAAAAATATCTTTAGTTGGATATTGCGATTGGTAGTTTCTGTGATTTTTTTGCAGACTTTATTTTTTAAGTTTACCGGTGCTGAGGAAAGTAAAATGCTTTTTTCAGATCTTGGAGTTGAGCCATGGGGGCGTATAATTATCGGCGTGGCCGAGTTCATTGCTGTTGTGTTGCTTTTTTATCGGCGAGGGACTATTAAATTTGGAGCCCTTGTCGCGATGTTTCTCATGGTGGGTGCGGTTCTGAGTCACTTTTTTGTTCTAGGAATCGAAGTTCAAAACGATAATGGATTGTTATTTATTTTGGCGATCATTGCATTGGTAGCTGCGCTTGGAGTTTTTGTAATTCATAAGGACGATTAAAGTTTATTTTATTTGGATATATCTTTCGTTTGTTTTTTTTGCAAAGCTTGGTCCAAAGTGAGAACATTTTCCCTTTGTTGGTTTTGAAATTGAATGAGTTTCTCTCTTAACTGGGAATCATCAAGGGCGAGAATACGCACAGCTAATAGGGCAGCATTGGTCGAATTATTAAGAGCGACGGTTGCTACTGGCACACCAGTGGGCATTTGCAAGATGGAGAGGAGCGAATCGAGCCCATTCAGAGCAGAATGAGTTGATGTGATGGGTACCCCGATCAGCGGAATCTCTGTGAGACTTGCAACCATACCGGGTAAATGAGCTGCTCCACCAGCACCAGCGATGATGATGCGAATTTTTTTCTTGACGGCATTTTTTGCATAAGTAGACATCCAGTCCGGTGTCCGATGAGCGGAAACAATACGGACTTCATGAGAAATGTCAAAGCGGTCTAAAGTTTCCGCCGCTGATTTCATGACTGGGTAGTCCGATTTGCTCCCCATAATGACGCCAACTATTGGTCTTACTTTTTCCATAGATCTAGTTTTGCAATTTGTTTCCTTTTTTGATGTAGTTCGCTGTAATCTTTTCCTCCCACATTTATATGTCCGACCTTGCGATTGGGAAGAATTTTTTTCCCATAGAGTTGAAGTTTTAGCCCCCGTATCTCTAATAATTTTTCTATCTTGAGATGGGTAGTGGCAGTCACTTTTGTTGGTCCTAATAGATTCATCGATAAACAAGGATTGGACAATTTTGTTTCACCGAGAGGTAGATTCATAATTGCTCTAAGCCATTGTTCAAACTGTGAGCATTGCGTAAAATCAATGGTATGGTGACCGCTGTTGTGCGGTCGTGCTGCTATTTCATTAATCAATAGTCTTTTTTCTTTGGTCAAGAAAAGTTCAATCGCTATGAGTCCACAAAGGTTCAAATGTTCGGCTAAGTCGGCGGCGAGTTCTTTGGTTTGTTTAAGCAAGGGTGTGTCAATTTCTGCAGGGGCGACTAAAGCGTTCATAATATTTTGGTCTGAGTCAAAGAACATTTCTACAGGATCGTAGATTGCCAATTCTCCATTTTGGTTGCGTGCAACGAGTATTCCGATTTCTCGTGGGTTCTCTAGATATTCTTCAAAAAATGATAGCTTCGAGGTACTTTGTTCTTGTCTTTTTGCTTTTGATTTCTTTCTCTCTTGTATTTGTTGATTGTCTTTACTTGATTTCATAATCCAGACCCCTTGCCCATCGTAGCCACCTAAAACTAATTTTTTTACCGAAGGATAAATTGGCTTTTTTTGCCAATCACTCTGTGATCTTGCCAAAATCTTGCCGGTAGGAAAGCTATGTTCAATATAAAAATCTTTTTGTTTGAGCTTATTTTGTGTCAATGCTAGTATTTCTGGGCTGGGTCTGATCCTCGCACCTTGTTTTGCTAATCTGAAAAGTGCAGTTGCGCTGACATCCTCGCGTTCAAAACTCAAATAATCTAGCTGTTTAGCAAACTGCTCCACTTGTTTTTCTGATTGATAGTTGCCGACTTGAAAATTCTTGAGCAGCGAGGTAGGAGCATCATGCTGATCCAAAAAATATAACGAACAATCTAAAGCGAGCGCTGCAGGTATAGTCATTCTTCCTAGTTGCCCTCCTCCTAATATTCCAATTTTCTTCATTTTGGCTGTCGTCTTGATTCAGTGTAAAGTCACTTGGTTTTGTTTTTTTCACTTGCGCCGTGACTGCGTTGTTTGAGAACCTCGATTCGTTTTGAGTATTCTTCTTTTTTCATTGTGGACAGAAATGTATTACTGAGATAGTCATAAATCTGAATTTCAAAACCAAGCGCCTTCCGAATCGATCGTTTCCCTTGATCTGAGGTTTTTTGCATTTGATCGGCGCAAAGAACAAGATTCCTCGTACTAATCAGATCGGGTGCTATCATTTCCAATATTATGGGAATAGTCGTTGGTTGGATATTGCCACCGATTACCGTCCGCTTCCCACGAGCTTTTACTTTTTTGAGTATTTCCGCACAAATTTGCATTACTTGTATATTGTCGCTGTGCAATTGCAATGATTGTGATAGATCGGAACGGGCAGCTGTCACTTGACTGATTGCCCCAAAATAAGGCGAATCAATGATTTCATCAATTGCCTGTACGCCAGTTTTGCTTTCAATATTTATTGCATTCCAAATCTTTTTTGAGGTTTGTGCGTCCCTTGTCGTCAATTTTAGTTCATTTTTGGTCTGAATAAATTTTCTTAAAGCATAGGAAGATTCAATCAAAGGTGCAATCATGCCGTCGATTTGTATAGCGATCAATCTACGCATATCATTGCGAGCCTCTGCCCCACCAAGTTTTACTACGATCGGTACGATCCCTTGGCTGATCTCTCGTAAAATTTGAATTTCTGGGAAATCCATGTCTTCAACTTCGGTTCCAGTTTTGAGCGCGACAATACCAATTTCTTGACTTAGCTGATGTAGCGTCTTTCGAATTTCTGCTAGCTGGGTTTTCATGAGCAGAATAAGGGGTATATAAAGGAGCTCATTTTGTTACTCGATTTTTTTCTTTCATCATCGCTCGCTGAAAACTCTTGATCAGGTAATCATATTCAATATTGATCTTGCAACCCTTTTGCCAAATCTGTGTATTGGTATGTTCTTTGGTATAGGGAATGATAGTGACTGCAAACTCCTCGCAAGTAAGCTCGCTGATGGTAAGGCTCATCCCGTCTAAGGCAATGCAACCTTGATCGACCAAATACTGCGGCTTGGAAAAGGAATGAAATCTGATAAGCAGCCCTTCTTTTCTGGGTAGATCGATTATTGATGAGATCGTTACTGTCTCATCAATATGTCCCAATAGTAGATGTCCATGGAGTCGATCGGATAATTTCAAAGCTCTTTCGATATTAATGATTTCTCCCTCTTGGAGTTTGCCTAAATTCGTTTTTGCCAGTGTTGTTTGCACAGCTATTGTGGTATATATTTTCCTGTCAGGGTTTACTTCGGTTACCGTGAGACAGACGCCGTTATGAGCTATTGAATCACCAACACAGATCTGTGGCGTCAATCGTGATTTGATTTGCAACACATGGACGTTGCTAGAATCGTCTTTTCGTGAATGGAGTACCGCTAGATCTTCGATGATTCCAGTAAACATCGGGGTTATGGTACAGTTTGCCGACAACGATCTTGTTGGCCAACGGAAAACGCTATATATAAAAAAAGATTTGACGTATTGGCCGATCTATTGTCTAAATGATATTAATCAGGCAACCTTTTTTTAAAAACCTCAAGCGCACTTGATAGGGGAAAATTGACCAAGTTACTATTTTGGTTGAAATTTTCAATTCGATTTAATATGGACGATATTCCAGCACTTCACCATATATTAAGATTCAAATCTGAAGTTTCAAGGATCTATCGTATCCTGAGCTCGCAGCATGAATTGCGCAAATGGTTTATGCCGTCGGTCATCATTTCTAAGAACATTATTTTGGATGCGAATAAGCGGAGTATCCATTTTCAACTCGTCAAAGCCATACCTAACCAAATGTTACGCTATCATTGGCGACCAGAAGACTGGTCAACCAACAAAGGACATAGCAGCTTAACCTATCGAATTACCGATCACAATCACAATCGAAATACAAAAGATGAAGGGATTCAGATTGATATTGTCCATGATCATTGGCCAAATCAGTTCGAAAGAGATCAACAAGGGGAAATCTGGCCAAAGATGATTGACGGTCTTAGTGCATTAATCAATGAGGATGTTCATAAGCCCTGGTGGCAGAATCTCCCGTCGAACAACGTAGAACAGGTTCTCAAACTCCGCCAATTAAGATCAGAGATTTTGAAATGGTGCAAGGAAGCAAAATATTCGGAAAATAGAGGGTTTACCAATCTCTGTCAGCGCATTGATCGAGAAAATTGCTGGCATTTTTTAAAAGATGAACGGTTAACCTATAAATTTGATGGCAAACCAATTCTTTCCTTTTATCCCGATATGAAGATAAACTTTCATTGGGCGGCAATTAAGCAATGTAGTAATTATCACTTTCCTCTCATGATGGAACGCTTAAACGTTGAACAAGAGTTATCTTTGGATAGTCAAGAACCAGATCAAAGCCTCTTTGCAATGGAAGATTTTGCCTTATCTCTCTTGATCAACTGGCTTGATGATTTGATACAGACATTTCGTAGTGAGTAAGCGTAAATTGATGTGGGCAATCTACTATTATGCTATCTAACTAGCTTCTCCACCAATCCTCGCGTTCAAAAGATCGTGTAAGCGCAGCAATCCGATGGGTTTGTTTGTCGGGTCTATCACCGGCAGGAGACTGATGGGTGATCGTCGTTCCTCCATCAATTTGAGTGCATGTAAGGCAAGAATATCTGGTTCAATTGTAAGCGGATTTTTTGTCATAATATCGACAATTTTACAATCCAAAATATTCTTATATTTTATGATTCCTCTGCGCAAATCACCATCAGTGACAAGACCGATCAACTTTTCTTTATCGTCGACGATCATAATTCCTCCTAAATTCGGCTTTGACTCCTCCTCAAGTAACTCAAGCATACTTTTTTCTATGTGAATAATTGGATTTATCGGATGCAAAATATCTTTAACTTGCAGTAATAATCGTCTTCCCAGTTGGCCGCTGGGATGTATTTTTCCAAAGTTTTCTGGGCGAAAATTTCTTAAACTTGCGAGGGTAGCTGCTAGAGAATCACCGATGGCAACGGCAACTGTGGTCGATGCCGTCGGTGCGAGATTCATTTTCTCTGCTTCCCGTGTAACTTTTGCTGGTATAATGATATCGGTTAGTTCCCCTAGCGTCGAACTAGGTTCGGTGAGAATTGAGATAATCGTATTCCCCATCTCGCGAATGCTACGGACAACAGTAATAATTTCTTCGGATTCTCCACTTTTGGCAATTGCACAAATCAAATCTCCCTTTTCTACTACTCCTAAATCCCCGTGAAGTGCTTCGCCAGAATGTAAAAAAATTGAAGGTGTTCCCATTGAAGAAAACGTTGCCGCACACTTCTTCGCAATAATGCCTGATTTACCAATGCCGGTAAAAATCACCTTACCGCGACATTTCATGAAAGCCTCTATTGCTTTTTGGATATTCTCTAGTGGGATTTCTTCAATTGCTTTTTTTAATTCAGAGTAATGTTGATAATAGCTATCAGAAAAAATTTTGGAGGCATTCTTGATCATTGATATTACTTCTTTAGATTTTCATCTTGCTCAACTTCCTCTTGCGATTTGATATCCTCGCCGTCATCAATGCATCAAACTACTGAGCGCCCACTTATCAAGTATTAGATCAATGTTTCCTAAGCAAGCTGGTATTTCAATAGAATTATCATAAGATTTTCTTAAAATTTTGAACCGCTTAGTCTTGCTCATCTGTATGATTTTCTTAAATAAATAAGCTGAGCTTAATTTTGTGACGTGTATAATCGTCAACTTTTGCTACTTTCACCAAGAAATAAGCATTGAAAGACAGAGAGGGCCTTGATTAATCGTTAATATCTGTTTGTTGAGATAAAAAATTCAGTTGCTTTGAGAATATGTCTTTGTAGAGGTCCTAATCTTTTTAAGAACGACAAACCCCTCATGAGAATCAATTTTTGGTAACAATGTTTTACTTTTTTAAGGCAATCAAATTATTATGGTTTTTACAAAATACGAAGAGTTTCTCTCGGAGAAATTCTTTCTATGTTAATACTGAACAAGAAAGAACTCAATGTGATTTTTATAAGGTGGCCAATGGGCGAGCTCGCGGCCTGATTGTGTTTATTCACGGTATGAATGTTTTAGACACGAGGGATGCTCGGCTCATTAAACTAGCGACGAGCTTTAACCGGATTGGTTTGGATGTGATTATGCCGCGTATTCCTTCAATCGCGCAATTAGAAATCAAAATTGGCCAAATAGAAATCATCAGTCGTTTATTATTAGCGATTGGTAAAAAACGTAACTTATCTTTGCCCAATGGCAAATTCGGGCTTGTCAGTATATCTTTTTCGGGTGGGCTTGTTTTTTTGAGCAATCTGAATTCTGAGACCAAGAAATATGTCAATGCGATGCTCCTGATCGGTAGCTTTGCTAGTGTTTCATCGGTGACCAACTTTCTCCTTTATCGAGATAATATAGATGATTATGGCAAGAATATTATGCTCTATAATTTTGTTCGATATTTGCACCCGCTCGGAAAAAACATAGAACAGTATTTTTATCTATCGGCTATCTGTGCATCGCTCAAGAATACACCCAAGAAGACTGAACTGAGAAGAAAAACTGAACAATTAGTTCGTGTGCAAAAAGGATTTTCTAAAAAGGAAGAAGCACTGCTTGATGTTGTTTTAAGGGAAAAGACATATTTAAAAAAGAATTGGTATAAAGCCACAAAGTATGGTGCAAGAGAAATCTATGATGAACTAAATCCAGTCAAATATGTCGATAAGATCGATGTTCCGATCATTCTTGTTCATGGTTTGAATGACCCAGTGATTCCCGCTTCTGAGTCTGTCTTGCTCGCCCAAAAACTAAGAAAAAAGAAAAAAGTTCACCGTTTCAATTTAACCAGTTTGTTGGGACACGGAGACTATCAATTAAACTTGAAACTCATCTACGATATTTTTTCTTTTTCTCGATCACTCAGTTTCTTTTTGAAGCTGGTGATGCGGGGAAAAAAAACTGATTAGGCAAAGATAATGCCCACTGGACAATGATCTGATCCCATAATTTTGTTGTGAATAAATGCTGATTTTACTTGGTTACGCAGATTCGCAGAGACACAAAAGTAATCAATGCGCCAACCAACGTTTCGCTCGCGAGCCTTACTTTTATACGACCACCAAGTATAATGATTGGGATCTTTTTCAAATTCGCGAAAAGTATCAATGAGGTTATTTTTTATCAATCGATTAAAAGCATTCCTTTCCTCTTTGGTAAAGCCAGCGGTAAAATGATTGGCTTTGGGTCGTGCAATGTCGATTTCATGATGCGCAACATTTAAATCACCACAGACAATGACCGGATTTGTCTTTTCCAATTTCTTGACAAATGATAAAAAATCTTTGTCCCACATGATACGGTAGTTCAATCGTTTTAAGCCTTCGCCAGAGTTTGGCGTATACACGCAAACTAGAAAAAAGTCCTTAAATTCGGCGGTGAGCATCCTGCCCTCTTGATCGTGTATTTTTTTCCCCATGCCGTGAATAATCCTTGTCGGTGGTGATACATTGTTCTTTATAAAAATTGATGTCCCTGAGTATCCTTTTTTCTCGATCGAGTGATTCCAAAATTTTTGGTAATTGGGTAGGAGCTCATCAATGTTATCTGGATAGCCTCTCGTTTCTTGTAGGCACAAGATATCCATTTTTTCATCTTTGACGTAATCAAGAAAATTTTTCTTTAGGATGGCGCGAATGCCATTCACATTCCAAGAAACCATTTTCATAATAATTTGGGCATCCTATCGTTCTTCAGAATAAAATACAATAAATAACAGGCTAGATTGGCAATTGTTTCGCGAAATGCTATTCTCTCTTGGAACCAGTTGCCTTCAAATGTGAATATTGATTTTTCTTTTTGTTTGTGGCGAGATCTACTTGAGAGTGCGAAACTAATATAGGCTTTGCCAGTGGGAATTTCTTTTACCGAGCTGTCAGGACCAGCCATTCCGGTAATACCAACACCAATATCGGCATCAAATTTTTCTTGCACGTTTCTTGCCATTTTTTCTACGGTGTACTTACTCACATCTCCATATTTTTCTACTTGCTCGATATCCAGTAAATCTCTTTTAATTCTTTTATGATAGGCAATAATAGATCCGAGGAAAAAATCCGATGCTCCTGGTGAATCTGTAAGATCTTTTGCTAATTGTCCCCCTGTGCACGATTCTGCTGTGGCAATTGTTAGGTTCTTTTCTCGCAAGTAGGCTTCAAGAACATCTCGAGCCTCCATTGAGCAGTAATGCTCTGAGTATTGTTCTCGCATCAGTTTACTGATGTGTGTTAATGCTAGCGAATTTTGGGAGGAGAGGCGGATATTGAGTGCGCCACGTGAAGCACAGATTCCATAAGTAATTTTCGAAAGATCTTCTTTGAGTGATTCTTTTTGAAAAAAATCATTTTCGATTTTTGCTTCAAGCACTCTGTACAAATAAAATTCCTCTCGATAAATTTTTATTTTTTCAGGATAATTGCGTAAAAGATAGGGCATGAGCTTTGTTGTGAACATCTTCTGCATTTCACTGGGTACTCCAGGCAAAGCAATCAATATATTCAAATTGGTTTTACAGATGAAGCCGGGAGCACAGCCAGCGTTATTCGATAAAAGTATTGAGTTTTCTAGGGTTCGTGTTTGACGCTCCATTTGTTGGGTAAAGGATGATTTAAATTTTTGCTGCAATTCTTGTAAAGTCAGTGGATCCACAATAGCTTTTTGCTGAAATATGTCTGCAAGAACATCAACCGTCAGATCGTCGACCGTTGGTCCTAGTCCGCCAGTCAGAATGATAATCTCAAGGTCTGATTGCTGTAAATAGTGGCTAATCTCCCTTTTTAAAACTAGCGGATCATCGGGGACAACCAGTGTTCCCAGAATCTCAAAGTTTTCTGAACGAAGTTGATTGCAGATAAACGAGGTATTTATGTCGATGATTTTTCCAGACGTTATCTCCGAACCAGTTACAATAATAAAGGCATGAGCTCTCATTTAATTTTCATCAAAATCTGGCAGCAAAAACATTGGCAAGACTTCCTGTCTGAAATATTGCTTTTGTTCATGCATGGCGATGTTTCTACGAAAAACAGTTTGAGTCTTTATCAAAAGATTATAAATTGCCACTTGGCGTTTCATTGGCAATCGATTCACCTCAATCTGCAGTCGATTAATAATTTTATTTTGAATAAAAATCGGCAAGTAAACAATGTTTAACAGATTTTTAATCTCATCAGTGGTATATCTCATTTGATAAGCACAATCAAATTTACGAATTTCGTTGATCCGTTTAAGCATGAGTTTCAGAATGAGTAAAAAACTATCCTGATTTTCTTCATAGCGCTCCAATTCATGGTGAACCTTGATCTTATTTCCCGTAAAAAGATAGTCAATAAAATCGAAAATATGCATTCCTCTTTCTGGTATAAAGAGTACCTCAAGCTCTTCCTTGGTAATTGGAGTGGTTCTTTGCGGATAAATTTTCTTCAATTTTTGTGCCAGTGCTAAATGAGAGCTCGATTTTTGATCTGCCATCAGATTCATCCATTCCCAAGCATCAGTTGCCAAGACGATGCCATTCTTTTTCATTGTCTGCACTAGATTTTGATTGATCTGATTGCCATATAGGGGTTTGGTTTCAATCTGAATAACGTTATTGCAATCGGCAAAAAGTTTCAAAAGATTTTTTTTAGGATTTCCTTGATAGGAAAAAACAAGAAGGATCCGCTCAGGCAATTTCATTAGCGCACTTCTAAGATGTGCTAGATTTTTTTTCTTTTCAACGACTGACTCTAAGAGGGAGTATCCATCATATACAAGGATGAGGCGATAATTTTCAAATATGGATTGGTTTTCAATTTCCTGCAAAAAATCATAGATAGAGTTATCTTGGTTGATAATCCGCTGTTCAAAAGTTTTTATTTTCTGCTTCAAGTAGATTTTGATATTTTGTACCCAGCCGATGGCAATATCTGCATCAATGCCGGTCAGCAGAAGAATGTTTGCCTGATCTAAGGATAGGGAATTCAATAAATCTTTGTCAATGCTACTCGCTTTTTTCATGATCTTTCGTTCGACTAGTCCATGACATTCTGCTACCCGTTAAATAGCAAAGAAATTTTAAAATCCTCCAAAAAGAAGTGTAATAGTCTTTTTATGCGCTCTTTTGCGTAGAAAATGCGTGATTATCTTTTTGAGCACTGCCCTTTACCATTTCTCTATAACCTACAAAGGGATTCTCCAATTTTTTTAGTTTCTGATAAACAACGATGGTCTTTTTTAGAAGATCATCACTGTAATGGCTGCTAATCAGAAATGTTAGGCGTTGCGGTGATTGAGAACGAAGAATCGCTGCTAGGCAAAAATGCTGGAGGGGTTCAATACGGATATTCTCTTGCTGAAAGAGTAAACGTTTCAAGGTGATTTCTAGGGTTCTTTTCTGGAATCCATTGAGTCCATTTCGTGAACAAAGAAAAAAAAATCTTTGGAATCTATTTTTGGTGTTTCCGTGGATTCGTCGAACAAGGGCAGAGCGAACGATATGAATCTGCGGATATTCTCGAAAAATTACTGCTAATATTGCGTGTCGGGTAGCTGAAAGATGTTGTGATTTATTAAGCATTTATACATATTAGGAGGGTAAAGTTGATAAAATGTTTCAGGCTTCACTTTCATAAAAAGACAGCTATTGCGTTTTTATTGAGGTATGAGGGTTCTTGTCCTCAATTTTAAGTGACTGCATAAGTATTTACAAAATTGTGAGTAGTAATCAAAAGTAATGTTGAAGAGAAAAAAATTTGAGTTATCTAATATTGTAGTCGCACTGACCGCGAATATTTCGGTTGCGGCAGGATTATCTCTGTTGGTACCATTGCTCGCTTTGAATTTGGAAGTTCGTGGTGAGTCCGAACTCGTTATTGGCTTGATGGGCAGCACTACAGGTGTGGGTGTGATTTTCGCGCCTTTTTTTTTACATTTCATTGTCCGTTTTTTGAATTTGTATCAAATCTTTGTTGGTGCTTTTCTTCTGGCGATGATAACGACGGTCTTGCATAAACTTTTCTATTCTGTCGAGCTTTGGCTGGTTTTACGCTTTTTCAGTGCGGTTGGGTTTACTTTGATTTTTATTATTATCGATAACTGGGTAACTTCAAAATATAAGGAAAAGAACAATCTATTTATACTGGGGTTCTATGCCGTTACTTTTTCGATGGGATATGCGCTTGGCCCACTCATTCTTTCAATTTTTGATATTTATACATGGTTGCCGTATAATACGATTCTGCTGCTCTGTACTCTGCCACTAATTATTCTCTTTTTTGGCAAAAAATCGCTGAGTTTAGAAGTCGTAAAGAAAAATCGGGTTTTCTTAAAATTATTTATTGTCGCACCGATTGCTTTTTGTTCTGCTTATATGACTGGTGCAATGGAAGTAGGGATGGCTGACTTATTGCCAATTTTTGGCAGGAATCTTGATATGAGTACCCGTGATTCAGCCTTGCTTTTGACTTTTTATAGTCTTGGAGGAATTTTTACCCAGCTACTTTTGATTTGGGCCTTTCGCTACGTGAGCAAGAATACTGCAGTTATAATTTCCGGGATTGGCATTGTATTAGGTGGAGTTCTCATACCATTTACTAGCGGCTCGAATCTCTTATATGTTATTATTATTTTATTGAGTGGTTTTATGCTGGTATTATTTCCCTTGGGACTCGCCATACTGAGCGAGAAATTTTCAAAGGCAGACTTGCTTCGAGCAAACACCTTGTTTGGCCTTGCGTATGGGGTGGGAGCTTTTACCGGCCCCATGTGGATTGGCTATTTAATGCATAGTCTAGCTAATTCAGGCTTTCCACTGGCATTAATTACATTGGGTATCTTGTTTATTCTGATGGTTCGCTATTTCCTCTGGTGGCAACAAGAGGAAAAAGCTTAAATTTTCTTATCTATTTTTTTTACCTATAAATTGATAATAAAGATAGCCGACAAAGATAAAGGAAATCCCAAGCAGAGAGAGAGCAGGTTTGGCCGTGAACACGGCTATCATCAGCCAAAATTGGGTCAATAGAACCGGCAAAAGGACTAATGGGAGGAATCGAACTCGGAAAGGACGAGGTTGATTGGGTTGGCGAATACGCAGGATAAAAACAGCGGACATAATCGTGATGTTAAAGATGGCGGATGTAAAGGCAAAGAAACTAATAATATTTTCAAAGACATTCTCGGAAAAAAACACAATAATCGCCAACAGGAAAGATCCCCAGCCTGCTTGTAAATACAGTGCTCGGTTTGGAGTTAGAAATTTTGGATGAAGATGATTTATAAAGGAAAAAAAATTCTTATCTCGAGCTAAGGCGTAGGTGAGTCGTGCCTTTACCATTATCTGTGTGGCTACATTCCCGCCAGTGCTAAACATAACGAGTAGGGCAAGAATTAGACCTCCAATTGTTCCTAGTGCCCTTTCTAAAGATTTGGTCGCTACATTTTTTTGTTCGAGTACCATGGTTTCAGGACCAAGCATCATTAAATAACCGGTATTTACCAGTAAGTAGAGGGCGATTACCCCGCCGATACCCAGTAATAAAGATATTGGTAAGTTACGTTGCGGATTTTTGATTTCTTCTGCGACGTAGGCTGCCCCTTCCCACCCACTATAAGTGAAAAATGCAAACTGCATAGCTAAACCCAAGGCGAGGAAGGTGTTGCCGTCGATCTCCTCTGGCCAAAAGTTCTGAACAATGAACTGACTGCTGCGCGCATCGCTGGTAAACATGAAATAAATCAGAGAAATCAACGAGATTATTTTTACCGCACCGATGAATCGCTGAGTCTTACCAGAAATCTCCAATCCTCGCGTATTCATCAAAGTAAATCCCCAAATAATAGCCAATACCAGTACAAGCTGACTGGCAAAATTCAGTGAAAAATCAAATAAATAATTTATCGCAATACTTGCGTATTCAGCGCTGACAAAAGCAACAGTAACAATAGAGGCGGTTTCACTCACTAAAAACATGGTCCATCCAAATAGAACCGCCCATAGTTCCGAATAGGCTTTTTTGAGAAAAACATAACTGCCACCGCTGAGCGGGTACATACAGACCATTTCTGAAAAACAGAGTGCACTTAAGAAGACAACCAGACCAGCAATGATCCATGCCGCGTAGAATAGAGCACTGTGAATTTTGACGCCTTCGGTTTGCGGCTGTGAGACGTCCTCAAGCGCTAGCCCAGCTACCAACAACATAATCACACCAGAAGTGCGATAAATTCCTGATCCGATGATGCGGCTAAAGACAATGGCAATTGCATCCCAACAGCCAAGGTTTCTACGCAAATGAACTTTCTGCTGTTGCGGTGTAGGCTCACTCATCAGCATTGGGTGAGCCAATGTTGATATTTGCTATCTTTACCATAAACAATATTCATAAATTTGTCTTTTAATTGTGAGGTAATATTGCCGATTGTTCCGTCACCTACTTGCCTATGATCGACCATTTTTACCCAAGCTATTTGTGCTCCAGTTCCACATAAAAAAATCTCATCGGCAAGGTACAATTCCGTGCGGGCGATATTTCTTTCTTTGATAGGTATTGTTAATTCCTGGCACATTTGCAAAATACTGGCGCGGGTAATCCCTTCCAGCACACTGGCAGTCAGCGGTGGGGTGATCAGCTCTCCATTGCGCACAATAAAGATATTTTCTGCACTTCCCTCTGATACATAACCATGCGAGTCCAAAAATATAGCTTCATCAAACCCCAAGAGCATCGCCTCACTTTTTGCCAAAGAAGAATTAAGATAGGCAGCTGAGCATTTAGCCCGAGCAGGAATTGAATTTTCATCTACTCGTTGCCAAGAAGTAATGCCTACGTTCAATCCTTTGTTAGTTTCTAAGTAATCGTTCAAGCGAATGACATATGCGGAGAAGGTGTCGCGCAGATTATGTAATCGTGGTGACAACTGAGGTTCGTATTTATAGATAAATGGGCGAATATAAAGATTTTCATTGAGCGGGTTTTTTTTGACTAATTCAATGAGAATCGCTTTTAATTGTTGCTCGGAATACGGCGATTTCATAAACATTAGATGGGCACTCTGGAGCATTCTTTTGACGTGCGCTGGCAATCGGAAGATATTACTCGTTTTTGTTTCAGAGTTATAGTATACGCGAATTCCACCGAAGATGAGGGTCGCATACTGCAGGGCATGTGATGCAATATTGATTTGACATTCCGCCAAAGGCCGATATTTTCCCTGATGAAAGGCGATAGTTTCTGCAGAATTACTCATAAGGATTCAAATACAAGATATCGATAAACAGAGTAGAATCTCAAGAATTTTATGTATAATAGATGGTATTTTAGGGAAAAATCGATGATTGTATCTATTAAAATTGGCACAATCGACAATAAAATGAGGTATAAGGTTGCCTAACGATTACGGCTATTTGAGAGTTGCTGTCCATTCACCTGCGGTTAAAGTAGCTGATGTGCCCTACAATACTGCTCAGATTATTGCGGAACTGCAACGAGCAAAAAAAAAATCAGCAGATATCTCTCTATTCCCTGAATTAAGTTTGACGGCCTATACTTGTCAAGACCTCTTTTATCACTCAACACTCTTACAGGCAACCCAAGTCGGACTGAAGGAAATTATAACAGAAAGCAAAAAACTGAAATATACTTGTATCGTTGGTCTACCGGTAAAACACAGAGGATATTTATATAATTGTGCAGCCATGATTAGCCGTGGTGCGCTATTGGGTCTTGTCCCCAAAAGCTTTATTCCTAACACAGAAGATTATTATGAACAGCGATGGTTTCAATCCGCAAATTCATTGCAAGTCGAAGATTTTCAGTACGCAGACTACTCGACTAAGTTTGGTAGCAAGATATTGTTTTCACTATGCAATCCGTCAAGCCTGTATAGTATCAAGTTAGGGATTGAGATTTGTGAGGATCTTTGGTCACCAATATCGCCTAGTTTTTACCATAGTCAGGCAGGCGCCAATATCATCTGTAACCTTTCGGCTTCGACAGAGGTTCTGGGAAAATCTCAATATCGTCGCGATCTGCTTCAGAATCATTCAAAGAAGATTTTAAGTGCCTATCTCTATTCTGCAGCTGGACCGGGAGAATCATCGAGCGATGTGGTCTTTGCTGGGCGTAGCCTGATTGCAGAAACTGGAAAACTTCTAGCAGAGGCAAAGGGCTACCAGTTTTGCGGAGAGATGATTATTGCTGATTTGGATTTTGAAAAAATTGAAGCATTGCGCGTAAAAAGAGTAAAACCGAGCGCTCAAGTAGATGATTTGCCGAACAAATATCAAATAATCCCGTTTTCGATCGATCATCAGTCAAAACGCCAGCATTTTACAAGGAAACTCTATCGATCTGTGGCAAAAAATCCATTTATCTCGCATGATCAGCGAAAATTAATAGAAATCTGCGAGACGAGTTTATCGATTCAAAGTACGGGATTGGCAAGAAGAATATTACAACTGGAAAATTGTAAAACGATTATCGGACTTTCTGGCGGGAGCGATTCGACATTAGCGTTATTAGTTTTAATGAAAGCCTATCAAAAAATCAACACTGATGGATTCCTCGATAAAATTCTAGCCGTTAATTTGCCGGGTCCCGGTTCAAGTCTACCGCCACAAAAAAATGTAAAAGCTATTTGTCAAAAATTAGGTATAGAATTGACTGTCATTGATATTTCTTCTGCGGTAGAACAGCAATTGACGGATATATCGTACCCAAAAGATCGCTTTGATCGGACGTACGAGAATGTTCAGGCCCGACAGAGAATGCAAATTTTAATGAATCTTGCCAATTATCATAGCGGTATTGTTGTCGGTACTTCGGATTTGTCTGAGATTGCCTTGGGCTGGTGCACCTATAATGGCGATCAAATGGCGATGTACCAAGTAAATGCGGGTATTCCCAAAACATTGGTGTTCGCATTGCTCCGCTATTGCGCAGATCAAAAAATCTTTTCAAAAATTAAAGCTGAGCTTGAGAGTGTTATCAGTACTCCAATTAGTCCAGAGCTGCTACCAATCAAAGAAAAATCTGTCCAAAAAACTGAAGAAATTATTGGGCCTTTTGATCTTCATGACTTTTTCTTGTACTATCATCTGCATTACGGCTATTCTCTCCATAAAATTGAATTACTAGCAAAAATTGCCTTCAAGAATCAATATTCAGAGCCACAGATCCATCAGTACTTAGGCGGATTCTTTGAGCGCTTCTTTGCCAATCAATTCAAACGCTCTGCCTTCCCTGACGGTATCAAAGTAACCCCGGTGGCATTATCTCCACGTTCTGATTGGCGCATGGCCAGTGACGTCAGTCCGCGAATTTGGTGCGATCATTTTACAGATTCATGAGTAGAGGGTAGGGGAGCGGACTTTTTCTTTCTTTAGTGTATTTGGCTACGATTAATTTTGAGAATCGTCGTTAAAGAATTCTAAAATTTGAATCGCATGTTGATCTAAATTTTTTATTTTTCGAAAGATTTTTTTGACCATACCATCTTTATCAATAATCACCGTGACTCGCAGAATTCCCATAAACATCTTACCAAACATTGATTTATTTCCCCAAACTCCCCATTTCTTTATTACTTCGCGTTTGGGGTCACTGAGAAGGGTAAAAGGGAGGTGATATTTATCTGCAAACTTCTTATGAGAGGACTCACTATCCGCACTAATTCCCAAAACCACCAAGTTTTTCTCTTGGAGTCTGGCATATTCATCGCGAAAACTACAGGCTTCTTTGGTGCAACCTGGAGTATTATCTTTGGGATAAAAGAAAACAACTACGTTTTTACCTTTATAGTCACTTAATGTATGGGTCTCCCCTTGCTGGTCTGGGAGTGCAAAATCTGGTGCCAATTTCCCCTCTTCAATCATATTCTCATTTTTCATTTGCTTTCCGTTTTGCAAAGTATTTTTCGAAGTTCACCCTAGCCTTTATAGAGGAGAACCTGGACGGGAGGCCTGGGTTCTATTTATACTATCAAATATGAGAAAAAATTGGGAGATATGATTATCTGATTGAATCTTATTATAGAGGAATCATTATTGGCTATGGGAATATTATAGTAGGTGTTGTTCGTATTTACTATAAGAGTTCTATCCAATAAGAGAATGAGAAGAAATTTTTTTTGAAGAATCTTATTCGATAACAAAATGGCAAAAAAAAAGGACGATTTTGACTTATTTATAGTTGGCGCGGGCTCTGGCGGTGTTCGCGCTGCTCGCTTGGCGGCTCAATTAGGTTTGCGGGTTGCGATAGCAGAAGAAAGCCATTTTGGTGGGACATGTGTGCATCGTGGTTGCATTCCCAAGAAGCTCTATACCTATGCTAGTGAAATAGCACATTTGCCCAAGATCAGTGAACAGTACGGTTTTTCAATAAATAGTCATTTTAATTGGCAAAACCTGCAGAGAAATAAGAATCTGGAATTAAAACGCCTCGGAAAAATCTATCAAAAGCTGTTGATCGATAACAACATTCAAATATTTAAATCCTCAGTAAAATTGCTTGAGGGGAAGAAAATCTGTCTGGTGAATCAGGACAATACAACTGTGTCGGCAGATAAGATTTTGATTGCCACTGGTGCCCGCCCAAAGCTTTCGGAAAATCTTTCCCATGAGGATATTCTGACATCAGATGATATTTTTCAATTAGATAAGTTACCAGCAAGTACTGTAATTTATGGAAGTGGCTACATTGGTTTAGAGTTTGCCTGTATTCTTCAATCTTTTGGAGTTCGTGTGACAGTTGTGACTCGCTCCGTTCGATTATTACGAAACTTTGATTCTAGTCTGGGCAGTTTTTTTGCTGATCATTTACAAAAATTGCGAATTCGTGTCTATTTGCAGAGCGAAATTGAGGATATTCAATCAGATGGGAGTAGGGTCCAGGTTACGGTGGCGACATCCAAAGGATCTGCAGAGAAAAAACAATCGAAAGTCTATCGTAAATTGACAACAGATAAGGTTTTATGGGCGATTGGGCGGGAAGCAAACAGCGAGCAATTGAATCTTAATAATGTCGGTGTCAATTTAAACAAACGAAAAGCAATCAAAGTTAATGAGAATTGGCAAACTAGTAAAGCCGGTATCTATGCGATTGGGGACGTGATTGATCAGCTACAACTGACTCCAGTAGCAATTGAGCAAGCAAAGAGATTTGTTGGTAGCGTGTTTCAAAAAAAGACATTCCCCGATTTGCAATACGATCAACTTCCCTCTGCAATTTTTACTTATCCGAACATCGCAACTGTCGGATTTTCCGAGGAAAGCGCGCGTGAGCAGAATTATTCAATCCAAGTTTTTCAAAAAAAGTTCACAACATTGAAAATGATTTTGAGCGACCAAGACGAAAATGTATTCATGAAATTGGTCGTGGATCAAAAGACCGATCAGGTATTGGGAATCCATGCAATTGGCGAAGGAGTCGCCGATATGATTCAATGTTTGGCTATTGCCATGTCGGCCGGGTTGAGAAAACAAGATTTAGATGAAACCTTGACGATTCACCCGACCACCAGTGAAGAATTTATCAATATGCCAGTATTGTCTTAACGCAAAATCATTGTTAGATAAAAAAAATTAAAAAAAATCTCGCGATATCACTATCTCTTTGCGGTGATTCAACGATTGTTTATCACAATCATCATTCTGCAATTTTTTTATGTGGTAATTGTAGGCTATCTAAAACCATTTTGAATTTTTGAAATCCGTTTTCATTAGGTAGCTCTATCTATTTATGGAACAATTGCGGGAGAGGTGTTGACGATGAGAGATCATACTTCATTTTTATTTGTCGAATTTGTACTTGAGTTCTTATTTACCCCAATATATCTCTTAAAAAAGGTAACTATTCGGGAAAGGAAGGGAGTCTCTCAAAGAGAGCGTATTTGTAGCACAGAATCAGAGGCAAAGCTAGTCGGTGGGGCAATACATTCGTAGTAAGTAATGCGATGGCTATTCTCTGAAGATATCAAAAAAAATTGTACCAAAATCCCAGATGAGAATAAATATTGACAGAGCAAGACTCAAATGTCAATTGTTTTGCTTCAGAGAGCAGCAAGCTTGTGAAAATTCCGTATTTAAAAAAAATGAATAAACTGATTGACCAGCTCGATTTAGTACAGGTGTACGGGCGCGTTGCAGAGGTATCAGGACAGACCATTATTAGTGATGGTCCTGATGACGTCAAGGTCGGCGATCAGGTACAAATAGAAATTGAGCGTAACGATGAAGCCAAGTTGATTGGCGAAATTGTAGGTTTTCAGAATCATCGCTTGATTATCATGCCGCTTGGCAATGCATATGGTATTCAGCCCGGTGCACGAGTACTGACTGGCGGGCCACAATTCACGATCCCGGCGTCAGATCAATTGATCAATCGGATATTTGATGGTCTGGGCAAACCACTCGATAATAAGGGACCGATTGTTGGCGAGCAACATCTAAACGTTGATTTTTCTCCACCGTCACCAACTGAACGCCCGCTGATCAAAGAGCAAATGGTTACTGGTGTTCGTTCAATCGATGGTCTATTGAGTATTGGCTGCGGTCAGCGGATTGGTATCTTTGCTGGTACCGGCATCGGTAAATCCACTTTGTTGGGAATGATCGCTCGCTATACCGAATCTGACGTTAATGTGATTTGTTTGGTAGGTGAGCGGGGACGTGAAGTACGTAATTTTATTGAGAATGATCTTGGGCAGGATGGCATGTCGCGTTCGGTGATTTTTGTTTCTACTGGAGATCGCCCAGCGATGGAAAAGATTTATTGTGCGGGTTTTGCAACTTCGGTTGCTGAATATTTTCGCAATCAAGGGAAAAAAGTAAATTTTTATATGGATTCGATTACTCGTTTTGCGATGTCCCTGCGAGAAGTGAGCATTGCTGCAGGAGAGCAGCTGGGCCCAAGTGGTTATCCACCAAGCGTGTGGTATAAACTGAGTCGTTTAGTGGAAAGGACCGGTACCGCTCCGCAAGGAAGCATTACTGCTTTTTATTCGGTGTTAGTCGAGGCTGACGATTTGAACGATCCGATTGCCGATAACGTTCGTGGAATATTGGATGGTCATATTGCTCTTTCTCGCCGACTTTCACAAAAAAATCATTATCCAGCCATCGAAATTACCGAATCAATTTCACGAGTGATGGATTCGATCATTGATTCTGAACATCAAGAAAATGCTCATCATATGCGTCGATTACTGGCAACCTATCGTGAAAACGAGGAAATTATTTCACTCGGTGCTTACATCAAGGAGAGTAATCCGTTTATTGATGAAGCTATCGAAAAAAAGGATCTTTTAGACGAATTCCTCCAGCAAAATGTGGCTACAGCCGGTCAACTAGACGATACTTTCAATATGATGAAAATTATTGTCCATGGACTTCCCAGTATTCCGGAGGAGGATGTGGAGATGGGTGGTACGCTATAGATGAAACGATTTACATTTCGCCTACAACCATTATTGCATTTGAGAAGAATCCGTGAAGAATTGGCTTTGAATGAATTTTCCAAACAGGTTCGCAAAATTCAGGAATTAGAAGAGAAAATGAAACAAATTTCAAAAGAATTATCCGAAAGCGTGCTGATGCTCACTGATAATCTAGAAGAGCGTTTTTTATTTGAGCGTTATTATACTCGTTTGGATGGACAGAGAACTATTCTAAAGCAACAAATCAACGATATGCAAGAGGATCTCACTGTCGCCCGAGAAAAATTCATTATCAGTCGGCAACAAAAAAAAGTGCTTTCCATTATTGAGCAGAGACATTATTTACTTTATTGTGAGCAAAGACGAAAATGGGAGAGCAAGCAAAACATGGCACTCAATGGGCAAAAAAAACAGAAGAGACTTGTCCAGAGATTCCCGAAGCAAAAAATAACTGGGAGTTAGTTTCATTCTAAAGAACGAGAAATGATGTTCAATAAGATAGGCAGTTGGTTGCAAAAGAATTTGCAAAAAATCAGCAAAGCAAAGAAAAAAGGTGCTCACTTCTTTTTTAATTCGGAGGCTTATCACATTCGCAATCAATTGCACCAAATGAAACATCAGGTTCGCTTTTTAGAAGAAAAAATTCGCAGTCTAGATCATATTCAGGGAAATTGGAAAAAAAAGAACTCGCAGCCTCTCGCAAAAAAGCCCAGAAAATAGAAAATAGATGAAATGGAAAATCGCGTATCTCCTGAGTGTGATTATCTTTCTTAGTATGGCCTTTCTTTATCTGCTAGATAAATGGCAAGTTCTTGTCTTTGAAAGCTATCTGCCAGGTCTCGACCAAGAGATCCCCTTGTTAGAAAACGACGGGGTAAACGAGAGTGCCAATATTAAATGGGATGAAATCCGCAAGAGTCAAGAGCGTCTTGAGGAAGAAAATCAGGCTTTAGCGAGTAAATTCCAAGAAATCAGCGAAAAAGAAACAGAAATTCGCGAACAAAATAAGCAGCTGGCCATACAGCGGATGGAAATTGCTGAGGAGCGTAAAAATTTGGAAAAAGCCAAAGAGCAATTTACCCAAATCAAAATCAAACAAAAACAGATTGTAGATAAAATAATTGGAGTTGAGCCAAACGAGGCAGCAAGAATTCTACAAGTTATGCCTGACCAAGAAGTCTATCAAATCCTCTCAAAAATAGATGAGCAGGCAGAACAATCTGGAACAAAATCAGTTTCTTCATATTTATTATCGTTGTTGCCTACGGAAAAATCCGGAAAAATTATTAGTCTCATGCTCAAAAATCAAACGGCCCCCCCGCAAAAAGAGAATACACTTCCCGATAATGCGCAGCAATAATAGTCGCAAGCAAAGCTCTCAAAATCCTCAATATAATGAAGGAGAGTTTTCGAGCGCAGTGAATCGTGGCAAATAATTCTGATGCACTACCTTGCTCCTTGCGGATTGGCCTTGGTATTGATTTTCATTGTTTTGTCAGCAAATTGACCAAGAGAACCCTCATCTTAGGCGGCTTCCCGATTGAAAACGAAATACCACTTCAAGGGCATTCTGATGCCGATATTATCCTTCACTCCCTAGCTGATGCGATTCTTGGGGCATTGGCTAAGGGAGATATTGGTGAGTATTTTCCAGATACTGCGGCGGAAAATAAGAATCTCTCATCAAAAATAATTTTGGACTTTTCCCTCAAAGAAATGGTAGAAGCAGGTTATGCCATCAGCAACGTAGATATTACGCTGGTAACCGAAATTCCAAAAATCAATCGCTATAAGCTGGGGATTCGACAAAGCCTCAAGAGGATTCTCAAACTTCCGCAAGATCGTATCGGTCTGCAATCGACTACCAGTGAAAAAATGGGAGCAATTGGCAGAAAGCAGGGGATGATGTGCCTGGCTAATGTTTTACTCTATAAAACCTAATTATTGGGGAGAGAATGCATATCAATTAAAGATTGACTCATTCAATTAGTTCTGTTTTTATTTGTTTAGTACAGGTGTATTTTTTTTTCTTTTAGAGCATGTTATAAAAATGATTAACCAGTTAATCTCATAATGATTGAAAGAAAATGAAATTTTTACCAGTGAAAAAGCTGAGAAAAAACTGGTTAATCCAATCTTTTATCACAAGGTGTATGACAAGATTGCAAGGAATAAATGTTCCGTGCGATGATCGCCCTCGAGAAGAGTGTGGAGTTTTTGGGATTTATGGGTGTAAGAACGCGGCAAATTTTGTCTATTTAGGTTTGTATTCACTGCAGCATCGAGGACAGGAATCGGCTGGTATAGTGAGTACCAATGGATCGCGTTTTTTTCGTCATGCTGGCATGGGACGAGTACGGCGGATTTTCGATCAAAAAAAAATCCAAGAGTTAATTGGTCGGGCTGCGATCGGACATAATCGCTATTCAACGACTGGTGCTAGCCACTTGCGTAATGCTCAACCAATTTGTGTAGAATCACATATGGGATTTTTTGCTCTTGCTCATAATGGAAACTTGATCAATGGGGCGGCTCTCCGCACAAAATTAAAAAAAGAAGGAGCGATTTTTCAGACTACCATGGACACAGAAATTATTGTACATTTATTTTCGCGCACTCAGGCGCAAGATTCAAAGCAATTCATCCAAAATCTAGCTGAGGCACTCAAACAAGTTCAGGGTGCGTACAGTTTGATCCTTCTGACCAAGACAAGTCTCTTTGCGGTAAGAGACCCCAATGGTTTTCGCCCCTTAGTCTTGGGCAAAAGGGCCAACGGCAGCTACGTTGTTGCCTCTGAAACCTGTGCCTTTGATATTACGGATACTACTTTTGTTAGAGATGTTGCTTGCGGAGAATTGATTGAAATCAATGAAAAAGGCATTCAAAGCTATTTTCCTTTTAGAAAAACCAAAGAATCTATGTGTATCTTTGAGCAAATCTATTTTGCCCGCCCAGATTCTTTTATTTTTTCTCGCTCGGTATATCAGACCCGTATCAAACTTGGACGAGAACTAGCGAAAGTGCAATCAGTTGCTGCAGATATGGTAGTACCAATCCCTGATTCCTCAAATTGTGCTGCCTTGGGCTACTCTATGGAAAGCAAAATCCCTCTTAACTTGGCGCTCATTAGGTCGCACTACATTGGTCGGACTTTTATTGAACCGATGCAGAGGATTCGTGATTTTGGTACAAAATTAAAGTATAATGTGGTGGCTTCGGTTGTTAAAGGTAAGCGGGTCATTCTCATCGATGACTCGATTATGCGGGGGACAACCGCAAGAAAACTGACACGAATGATACGAAAAGCGGGTGCTACAGAAATTCATATGCGGATTTCTGCTCCACCTACTCGATTCCCTTGTTACTATGGCGTGGATATTCCGACCTCACAAGAGTTGATTGCCTCAAATAAGGAATTAGAGGAAATACAAAGTTACTTTGGCGTCGATAGCTTGGCGTATCTTCCGCTGGCTGCGCTGTTCAAAGCTGTCAGGGTAGAGACTGACGATTACCCTCATCAAGGTTGGTGTGATGCTTGTTTTACCGGGAATTATCCAATTCAAAATCAAGAGTCAAAACAAGAGAAACTGTTCCAGCAATCATTGTATGAAGAAGTTAATTAGTTGGTGTGACGACGGGCATGAATGCTAAACAAGATACCAATCCCTATGTAAGAACTGAGGAGATGTGAGCCACCATAGCTAAAAAATGGTAGTGGTAGCCCTGTTACCGGAAATAAACCAAGAGAGATCCCGATGTTAATCAATATATTGAAAAAAAACATACAGCCGATACCGGCTCCCAACAAGGTACCAAGTCGATCTCCCGCGTTTACGCTAATCAAAAAAGTACGTACCAATAGTAAACAATAGCAGAGAATTAAAAAAAGTGATCCAAGGAAACCCGTTCGTTCAGCCCAAGCACAAAAAATGAAATCTGTTTCTGCTTCAGGTACTAAGGGTTTTTTCCCAACCGTCATATTTACTGAGAAAAACCCTTGTCCAATTACTTTCCCTGAGCCAATGGCTACCTTAGCGGCACGAATTTGATAAGCGAGGTCACGAGAGAAATTCTCTGGATTGATAAATGCGGTAATTCGTGCTACTTGGTGCAATTGTATCTTGATTACTGAAGGAGCCGCTCCAGCAGTGATCAAAGAGCTACCGACAATGGCATTGATAATAAAGATTTTTTTGAGAACTATTAATAAATTTCTTCTTGCGACCAATGAACCGATGGATCCAAAAAAATAAAAAATCGACCATAAAACTGCGGAAACAGAACAGCAGATAATTCCAGTAGTGATAAGTAGTTTGCTGTTCTCGGCAAGTAAAAGCAAATAGCCACCATTTTCTAAACGGACACTCTGTACCGTCTCACGGAGAATTTGTAGTAAGTTAGAGTCGTTGAGAATGCCTTGGACAAAAATTCCCTGTTGCCCGTCGATTGGCCGTTGCAATAGTTTATTATCAATCACTTCCCAAATATTTGTACCTAGAATTTCTACAAAACGAACAAGCTCTATTCTTTCTAAATCTGCTAATTGATTGATTAACGGCTCAATCAAAATAATGCGAAAATATCCAATATAGAGCGGAATAAAAATGACCACGAAAAAAAATAGGAGGATAGAACCAATGTGAAAAATATTACCACCAGATAAAAACAACACCAAAAGCAGGATAGCCATATGAAACATTGCGCCACCGAGGTCCGGTTGCACAATAATGAGTAGCATTGGCAAGGCTACTATGCCAAAGGAGATATACAATGAATGGATCTTATCGGTATCCATTCCCTGTACTCGCAAATAGCGCGCCAGTAAGATGACAACACCCAGATTAGCGAATTGAGAGGTCTGCAAGCCATAGTCACCAATGCGTAGCCAAGAACGCGCACCTTTCACTTCGCTTCCTATACCGGGGATCAAAGTGATCAACAGGAAAAATAATCCGATTGCGTAGATAGTGAGTGCATGTTTTGATAAAGTCAGATAATTTAATCGTGCAAAAAAATAAAGCCCACCCAAGGAGACGAGTGAGAACATGAATTGCTTCAGCCAACGATCACCGCTCGCATCCAAACTATACAAGGTAAAAATACTCAGACCGGTCAACAGGAGGGCTACTCCTAGTAGGATATAGTCTACTTCTAATTTTCGTTCCATAAGTATCCCGACCCTTATTGGAGTAGGCTAGTCTCTAGTACTTCTCGGGCGATGGGAGATGCAACAGATCCTCCCGAGATTCCTGATTCAATAAAGACTACTACTAGTACTTGTTCACTCAATGGGCTTCCATAAGGTGCGTATCCTACAAACCAAGCGTGATCCTCTCCTTCTCCTCGGCTGCGCGATTGGGCGGTACCAGTTTTACCAGCGATTGCGAGAGGGCTTTTTTTTATATAAATTCCAGTCCCCTGGACTACCACATCACGCATCATTCTCTGTAATATCTCATCGTTTTCAACAGAGATAGGTATTTCACGAATAAGTTCTGGCTTAAATACTTCTTCCACTTGATTGGTCATTGTATTACGAATCTCACGTACCAGTTGCGGACGATAGATTTTTCCTCGGTTGATGATGGCCGAGTAGAGCAATGCAATTGCCATGGGGGTGGTTTCTAAGAAACCCTGTCCGATGACAAAATTAAGAGTATCACCATCATACCATCGGCTCGAAAAGTGATATCGTTTCCATTTTTGGTCGGGAACGATACCATTGATTTCTCCCGGCAAATCAATGCCGGTTTTGCGGTTTAAACCAAATGACTTTGCATATTCAATTAAAGTTGTTGGTCCCATCTGATACCCGAGCTGATAAAAGTAGACATCGCAGCTGTGTGTCAGGGCTTGATGCATATTCATAAAACCATGTCCTCTTGCTTCCCAACAGCGATATTTCGCGTCTGCGACGCCTAATTGGGTGCTTTTCAAAAAATAATGGCCAGGACAAAATACGTTTTTTTGCTGATCTATTTTTTTATTTCTCGCTTCTAATGCGGCTAGCAACATCAATGGTTTGATGGTCGATGCTGGGGGATACTTCGCTTGAGTGGCGACATTGAGAAATGATTGATGGGAACGAATCAACTTGAGATGTTCTGCTCGTTGAGTAGAATCTCCACCAGCAATAATATTTGGATCATAGCTGGGCGTTATGGCTAAAGCCAATATTGCCCCAGTATCTGGTTTGATTACAATCACTGTGCCGCGATTCCCAAGTCTCACTAAAGAGCGATATGCAGTAGCTTGTATTTTTCGATCAATATTGAGTACTAAAAAACTGCCTGGTTCGGTCTCCGATATCTCTTCTTGGGTGTTGACTGAGCGGTAACGAATATTCAGACCATCTTTGCCTCGTAGTTGTCGGTCATACTGTTTCTCAATTCCGGCCTTGCCAATGGTCTGATAGGAGCGAATTGTATTTTTTTCCAAATCCTTAGCAGTGGGATAACCAAGAAAGCCAGTCACATGTGCTAGCCCATGTCCCATGGTATAATGCCGCATATAGCGGGTGATGTATCGACCGTAAGTACCCGTGAGACGAAAAGTAGAGA
This sequence comes from Leptonemataceae bacterium, assembly GCA_965207725.1. Classification (GTDB taxonomy): domain Bacteria; phylum Spirochaetota; class Leptospiria; order Leptospirales; family Leptonemataceae. The sequence goes on from OZ242290.1 coordinate 583,094, forward strand.
TTCGCTCTTGTTCTTCACGAGATATTCTCTCCATGAGGGTGAGGACAACGTTACGAGCAATCATGCTTTGATAGGTTGCCTTATTCTTCCAGATCTTAAAATATTGCGTACAATCTTCCGCCATCACCGTGCAAAAGGTTTCAAGAAAGATTTTGAATTCCTGATAATTGCGAAAACGATTCGGATAAATGACATAATCAATATATCTAATATTTTGAACCAATGATATATTCTTATCAGGATAATTACGATCATAGATCAATCCGCGGGGAGCAATAATAAACTCATCTAGGCTAGCAAATTTCTTTGCAAGAATATGATTCTCCTTCCCTTGAGAAACTTGTAACCACAGCAGTTTGATCAAAAAAATAAAAAAGATTATTGTAGCGACGATTGCCATCGTCAGTAAACGTGAGCGAAAAATTCGCTGCATCCGATATTCTTGTGCGGATTCGTTCATTTTTTACCTACTTTTTTTTCTCTATATAGCCAATGTAAAATAACAAAGTAGAGTGGACTGATAAATGAAGTATAAATCGCACTACTAAAAATGGTATAGTTCTTATTGAAATTAGAAAATATGCCCTGTATCATCCAGATAGCTGAGCGGCCGAGGAGAGTGCAAATCAATACGATTGCCATAATAGAAAGTAAGGATTTCCGATTGATAATATTCTGTGCTTTACTAACAGAAAATGCAATCAAGCAATACACCAACGAATGGATCCCGGAAATAAAGGATACATCTCTATTCTCAAGCAATATGTAATTAGCCCCATCTTCTAGTAGTCCCGCAAAAAAGCCCAGCCATATGCTAGCGACAGTACTGTGGTTGAGCGAGAAAAAAACGATGAAGATGATGAGCAGATCCGGATAAATCGGACTGGATTGTTGCCATTGAAAATGAAGGCTGAGAAAGTGCGCATCTTTGAGTATATAGGAGACAATTAAGCCGATCCCTACACCCAAACCTTTCAATAGGCTCGAATTCACGTCTAAAATACGCTTCTAAGCGTTCTTCTGTTAACTTCTTGTGTTGTTTTTTGTTGGGAAGATTGGTCGTCCGTCTTGACTTGGTTTGTATTTTTTAGCTGTTTGCCCTCTTGATTAGCAACATCGGTTTTCTTATTAGTAGCGTTGGTCTTTTCTTTTTTTTCACTCCGTTCAACTTCTGTTTTTTGATTGTATATAATCTGACCAAATTCAGATTCCAAATTTTTTTGCCATTCATCAATATTTTTTTCCTGTTTGGTCCATTTATCTCTTTCTTTCAAAATGACCGTCACTTGGTCGAGGCGATTGATTGTAGTGTAGGGGCGAACATAGGCTGTTTTAAATCCACCGCTAATTCTGCCTATTCGTTTCACGCGGCCGACAGGTATTCCTCTGGGATAAATACCACCATTACCACTACTCACAATTTGCGAATTGATTTCAATCTCTTTTTCGTTTTCTTGGGTAATCAGTACTTGTTTCGAATGAAAATTACTGACAATATAGTATAAGAGTAATTCTTCTGTACTACCCGAATTTCCTTGTAAAACTGCCCATTCTCCACTATCAGTGAATCGGACACCCATTTGAAATTCAGGATGGGAAATCGGCTGAATGAGCGATGATCTGCCATAGACTGCTACAACCAAACCGACAATGCAGCGAATATAGTTTTCATTCTCATCTATGGTTCTTGTAATTACCGGCATAAATGGACGGATCCCTGACTTTTCCCCTTTGCCAATGATGATGTGCGGACTAATACTATTCACCCGGATGGCCAATACTTCGGCAGTAGTTTCGGGATATTCTGTGGATCGATTATATCCTATAATTTTACGAAATCGATTATTTTCTGCAACGAGTAAATCGAACTTATCCTTTTCCAGTTTGGTTTTGTTCAACTGCTGCAAAGTTCTTTTATATTTTTCTTCTAATATCCGATGCTCTTCTACGGGAACCCAGTAAAAATTAAGGGACTGCATACTGAGTGAGGCAAAAGAACTGAAACGATTGGACAAATAACTGATGTACGATAATGCGGAATTAATCGATCTGGTCTGCCAAAAAATGAGTACAATCGACAAAAAGATACAAGAGATTAGGCTTACCTTATTTTTGTGCTGACTAATCAAAAACCACATATTCGTTATCTCATCAGCACTCCGAAAAGCAGGGATTATGCAAATTGAAATGCAGCTGCTATCTACAATCTACATATTGGAGCGAATATCTCGCATACTTTCCAGATACTTACCTGTTCCCAGAACTACGCATGTCAAAGGATTCTCTGCACGAAAAACTGGTACACCAGTTTCTCTACTCAAAAATTTATCCAGACCCTTTAAAAGGCACCCTCCTCCAGTTAAGATAATGCCTCTTTCGACAATATCAGCGGCTAATTCTGGTGGAGTTCGCTCCAATGTTCGCTTAATTGCTTCTAATATATCTTTGAGTGGCTCGTGTATAGCCTTTCGAATTTCATTACTATCGACCTCAATTGTTTTGGGTAAACCATTGAGTGCGTCTCTACCGCGAAACTCCATAGATTCGATTTTCTTACTAGGGAAGGCGTTGCCAATCGTCAACTTGACTGTTTCTGCCATTCTCTCGCCAATGACCAAATTGTAGCTAATTCGCAAATAGCGAATGATAGCTTCGTCGACCTCGTCACCTCCAACTCTAATCGAGTCAGTAATGACTAAGCCCCCCAAAGAAATGACTGCAATTTCTGTAGTCCCCCCGCCAATATCTACAATAATATTACCAGCTGGATCTTGAATCGGTACATTTGCTCCGAGTGCTGCTGCTAAGGCTTCTTCTACTAAGTGAATATCTCTTGCTCCCGCTCTTTCTGCTGATTCATAAACCGCACGCCTTTCCACTTCGGTAATACTAGACGGTACTCCAATAACCATTCGTGGTTTTATAAGCTTAGCGCTCCGATTGATTTTACGAATAAAATAACGGATCATTTTTTCTACTGTGTCAAAATCAGCGATGACTCCATCTTTCATGGGGCGGATTGCGACAATATCTTTGGGAGTACGACCAAGCATTCTTTTAGCCTCACCGCCGACAGCAACAATCTTACCAGAGCTGGCCTGTACTGCGACCACCGATGGCTCAGATAATACAATGCCCATTCCTTGGACATAGACCAAGGTGTTGGCGGTTCCTAGATCAATGCCGATATCATTTATGAATAATTGATAAACTCTTTTTAGCATGAATCGCTTGGTAATCGTAAATTTTTTTTCTATTGAGTTGGTTCAACAGTCATTTTTATAATCGGTTTATGGTGATTCGAATCTTGCAATTGTGTTTTTTACCCGATTACTTATAATTATCCATTGATACCAACATTTTCTTATTGTTTCCATTCTTCAAGGTATTTTTTTATATACGTATCTTGAAATTGTGAGAACTCATATGCTTTTTCTAAATAGGGTAGTGCAACTTCTTTGCTACGTTGAACATACAGAATCTGCGCCTTGAGTAGATGTGCTTCTTGTTGGAAATACGGAGAAATCTCCGCTTGGGAGGTTAGTTTCTGGGCAATGTCATAGGCATGATTGTATTTTTTTAATTTAAAGTAAATTTGTGCTAACAGGATCATTTGCCAATCGACGAATGGGGCAATTGGTTTTTCCCACGATGAGGAGATTTCGAGTTTTTTGATTTCTTGGGCAAAATCAAATGATCGATCTTGAAAATAGGCATAGTATACGATTCGCAACCAAGTCAAATAATAGGATGAAATTGGGCTTTGCGGGGTATATGACGAGATCGATTGGATGCGCTTAAGATCATGTCGATCTATTCTGCCAGTATAGAGTAATTTACCAATTAAAAAGAAAATTTGACCTTGGTTTACATTGATATCAGAATCACCAAGGGCAAAGACTTTGTTTACCCCGTGAAGGAGTTTTTCGCCCAAATCGACCAGTTGCTTTTCTTGCTTGCGTTGATTCTCAGACAAATTAATTGCTTCAGATTCTTTTTCTGCCTTTTCTCCAAATTTCAAAGCGTTTCTTGGGGGAGGAATGAATGATCGACTCAAAATCTCATATAAAGATTTAAGATCAATACTTGCTCGTAAGATGATTTCGTAAAAGTAAAAGGTCGCCTGATAGTAATAGGGATATGATTTTGTGGTATCACGATCAATGGCTTTTTTTACAAGCGATTGACTTTCCCGAATATAGCGAAAGTGCTCCTGATAGGCCATTGGTTGGCTCTGATATTTTTTTTCAAAGACGCCAGCTCGCCTTTCCAAGCGCAGGAACATATCCCCACGAGCAATCGATATTTTTTGGTAGAGCTGATACAGATAGTACATGCTCAAAGATCCACCCACAATCAGTGCAAGTAGTATAAAAATATTTATTTTCTTTTTCTTCTCAAATCTACGCAAAACTGTGTCCTTGTTCAATGCATTCTCGAATGGCTGGCGCATAGCTTGTTAGAAACAACAGGGTGAGTCGATTATCAAACAGTGGAATCAAAACAATGGCTCCCTTATTAATAAAAAGCTTTCCCAACTCTTCAAAGCGATATTGAAACTTGGTTTCTCTCGTGTGAATTTCAAAAGTATCACCGCCAGCGATATAGAGCGAACCTTCTCCCATTCGAAATAAATACTGAAAATGCTCTGGTGGAATCGAATAGACATTCTCGCTCGGAGGATGGAAATGACGGGCATGATCGACAAAAAGAATTCCAGAATACCCAGCAGGATCACCATTCAATTGGGGACCGATTATGGTCTTATCCATTGAATGCTTCATTTGGTATCTGCGTGATGAGCTTCTCCCCTTTACAAAAATTCGTCTGAAGACATAAATTGTTAACAAAAGTAAGCTCGCAAAAAGAATACCAGTGATTATCTCCGAATCTTTGGCGACAATAAAATCGATTATCCTGTCTATTAAAAATTCCATTTTTTTCAATGTATCATGAATTAATGAGATGTCAAGACTCCTAGTGTCATTTTCGACCGTTTACCAAATTCCATTTATACATAGTTCTTTTTTTTCCTTTTTTTATATGGGCAAAAATTACCTGCCTATGAAAATTTGACGTAATGGGTGTTGTCCATACACTAAAATCTCTCTTTGCTGGCGGGGTCGTCCTTTTGTTGGTCTTGATGGTTGCCATTTTATTTTTAGATCAACCGCTCAGTGATACTACCAGTACATTTCGAGACAGCCAATCTGTCGGCAGATTTAAATCCAAGAATATCCCCACGAAATATGCTAATTTTTTTTATCAAACCTGTCAAAAACAACTGGAGGATGAACGGAGCACAGAGTTCAGACGGTTATTCATGCCATATTGTATAGAGACTCAAATAAAACGCCTCGTTGTCTCTGAAGAACTGGCTCACAATATTGGGATGGAGGCCAGTAAAGAACAGGCCAAAAATCAGGCCATGACAGAAGCCAAGAGTTATTTTGAGCAACAAGGTGATGAAGTTTCTGCTGAAGATCAGCTTACCTTTGCCGATTGGTATCGAAGAATTATTCAGTACACTCCACTTGATTTACGGCAAAAACAATTAAGTTCTCAGAATTTTTATAGCCAATTCTCAAAAAAAATGGATTATTCTCCGTCTCAGTTGATGGAAAAGAAAATGAGCACGGATAGTAAAATTCAAATTGAAATTATCAGTTTCAATCGACAAGTGCTTGAACAAGAACTACAGAAGACTGACAGTAGTGAAGTCAGTCGGAATAAAAAGATAGAAAAAATTTTCAGTAATATTGGAAAAATCGATAAGAATAAGGGAATGGCAGAAGTCAGTCGCATTACTCAGTTATCAAGTATCCGCACCCCGCCGCTGAATTTACAAGAACTTGCAAATGTTCAAACTAATAACGGATCGATCAATCTGCTGAAGGATCAATTTATTGGAGAGCTTACGAATAAAAAAATAGGGAAATTGCTTGGACCGTTTACCGATGAAATTGAAAATCAGAGCAGTAATACGGTTTTTTTTACCATTCGTAATATTCGTTTAGCAAATTCACTGACTCTACTTGATATGGTGAAGCAAACACGATCAGAACAACCCCAATTGAATGAACTTTTCCTTGACTATCTAGTTGATGAGGGTGCGAAGCGTGGTAATTTTCAACTCAGTCTCCCAGAAATTAATTGAATCAGTGATTTTTTTTACGGAAACGAGACAGAGCAGGACTATCACCAGATATTTTGTAATGAAGTTTTTTTCGAGGTAAGCCTCAAATATTCTACTTGATTTGCTCTCAAGTAATGAATCATTGGATCTTTTTTGAGCGACGAATTAACTTAATATTACCTTGGTGATCGTCTAAAAATTCCAGTCCTTGTGCCTTTAACTGTTTTTTTAGTCGATAGAAATTGAGATTGAATATTTTTATTTTTTTTTTGCTCGTTTTGAACTTTCCTTTTTTCATAGATAACCTATCGACAATTACCCTCGTAAGCTGATTATTTTTTTCTCATAGTTGTAGGGTATATATCTCAATTGAATAGAAAAAGCATTGCTTTATTTTATAGGATATCGCATTGTTATATTGGGGAATAATTGATTTGGCCAAGAACTACATTGATGAGGGAACAAAGAGACTCATTGAAATTTTGCAACAAAGAGCAGATCGTTTTTCCGAGCTCGAAAATCGCCTAGCTGATCCTAACTTATCTCGCAATCCAAAAGAATTAGAGAGGATCGGCAAAGAACATGCGAGAGCAAGAGAAAGCATTATGAATATCCGTTTATTTTTAAAAACCTATCAGCAATTGCTTGATGCACAAGCCCTCATGAAGAGTGAAGATAAGATCAGTGACCTTTATCAGCTTGCTCAGGAAGAATGTGAAGAATTGGCGCAGCGCTTACAAACGGATCATACAAAAATGGAAGGATTATTATTGGATTCAGATGAAAACGATGGACTCGATTTGATTTTGGAAATACGTGCTGCTACCGGCGGAGCAGAGGCGGCACTGTTTGTTGGCGATCTTCTTAGGATGTATACTTATTTTGCTCAACGACATAAGGTGAAAATCGAAATGATCAACGTTCAGCCAACGGGAATCGGTGGCTACAAGGAAATTATTGCAGAATTGAAGGGTAAAAATGCTTATAATTACTTTCATCAGGAGGCGGGGACTCACCGAGTTCAACGGGTTCCAGTGACAGAAGCGAGTGGCAGAATTCATACCAGTACAGTAACTGTGGCGATTTTGCCGGTAAAGAAGGAAAGTGAGATACAGATTAATTCCGATGATTTACAGATTGATGTCTATCGGGCCAGCGGTGCTGGCGGACAGCATGTCAATACTACCGAATCAGCGATTCGTATCACCCATATTCCAAGTGGTATGAGCGTAACCTGTCAAGATGAAAGATCACAACATAAGAATAAGGCAAAGGCAATGAAAGTACTGTTTGCTCGCTTGGCTAAACAACAAGAGATTGAGCGCCATGCCAAAGAAACCATTTTAAAACGGCAACAGATAAAGAGTGGCGAGCGTTCAGAAAGAATTCGTACTTATAATTTTCCACAGGGGCGTTTGACCGATCATCGGATTGGTTTTAACGCCTATAATCTCAATGAAATTATGGATGGGGCAATGGCAGAACTCACTAAGGCTTTGCTGAATGATAAAAAGAAACGGCAAATAGCCGATCTTGTTATAGCATCGAAAAAAAAATAGGCAAGTTTTCCTAATAATTTATTGTAATTTTTTATGGAATGGGAGATAGAATGATTTTGCAAGAATATAAGCGTTCATCGTATAATCTTTGATCATGAAATATGGTAAGATAAGAGCAAAAACGATTACCCAATGTGTTGCTCGACTTCGGGCCCAGTTTGGCGATGAAGCAGTGATTATTCGCAAAAAATCCATCAAACTCAAACGTTGGTATGGTCTGGGAATTTTTGGCAACGAGAGATGGGAAATCGAATATGGAATTCCCGAAGGCTTGGCAGCAAAATCACGCACTGGTGCTGCGCGCTCTCCAAAGAAACATTCAGCTCCATTGCCTCTGAAGTTGGAGGAAAAAAATGATGATCGTTTTCAAGATATCGGTTTAGGAAAATTTAGCTATAGTGAAGACTCTCGTAGTACTAAAAATCTAAAACGTATTGCTGATCGTCTGAAAAAATCACAAATGAGTGCCTCTTTTGTTGATAGTTTTCTAAAAAAATTGGTGTTAAGTCTTTCTCAAGAACAACGCAATGAATTTTCTCGTGTCTTAGATCAAAGTGTACAAAAGCTTGCCAGCCTCATTCGCACTTCGCAAATCCAACTGCCATCGAGCGAAGGTCTTTGTCGAGTGATCATGCTCATTGGCCCATCGGGGATGGGAAAAACTGTAAGTTTGGCGAAATTAGCATCGGAATATTCATTGGTTCAAAAACGGGAACTATCGATTTATAGTCTCGATCAATATAGAGTGGCAGCGACCCAACAATTACGTACATATGCAAAAATTCTTGATGTGCCGTTCTATGCGCCTTTGGATAGTAAGGAATTTGCGGATCAATTGGAAAAGGATGGTGGAGAAATTATTTTTATTGATACATTTGCAGTGGGGTATAGAGATCAAGAGAGATTTAAAGTTCTTGCTGAATTCATGGATATCTGTGAAAGTCGGGTAAGACTCGATCGTCATCTTGTGATAGCGGCTAATACTCAAACCAATTTGATCGATAAAATATACAAAGCGTATGACGATTATCTTTGTTTTGAAAGAATTATTCTGAGTAAGATTGATGAGACAGAATTTATTGGTGCATTTGTTGAAACTGCCGATATTTTTGATAGGCCATTTTCATATTTAATGAATGGTCATCAGGTGCCGACAGATATGAGGATAGCAAACCCAAAGGAAATGGCAGAAATAGTGCTGGGTGTCAAAGAAATGGAACAAATATTAGGATAATAATTATTGGGGCATCAGAACCATGAGCACATATCGCAATCAAAATCAACTGTACGGGGGTATTATAGATTCACCAATGAAAACTCCGATTGATGAAATGACCCTGAATAGTTCCAGTGAAAAAAGTCAACGGTTGAAAGTTGATCAATTAAAAAAGAATCAAATACCTAAAACTCAAAGCCGGGTGATTGCAGTGACTTCGGGTAAAGGCGGTGTCGGCAAATCTACTCTTGCGCTTAACCTAGCGATTGTTTTAGCTGAGTTAAAACATAAAGTTCTCTTGATGGATGGAGACTTAGGAATGGCAAATATCAATCTTTTAATGGGAATGATCCCGCGCTATAATATTTATGAGGTGATTAAAGGAGATAAAGAGATCAAAGATATTATTATTCAAACAAATCTAGGAATCGATATTATTGCTGGTGCTAATGGCGTATCACAAATTGCGAATATCAATCAGGAGCAAAGGAGGTCTCTGGTTGCAAAATTCATGGAGCTCAGTGGTTATGATATTATGATTATCGATACCGGTGGCGGAGTCAGCGATAACGTGCTTGATTTTGCGGTAAACGCAGATCAGGCACTGGTTGTGACAACCCCTGAACCGACGGCGATAATTGATGCGTATGGTATGATCAAAAGTATTGTTTCAATGTCGTCATCTTCAAATGTCGCTATTCGTCTGGTGGTTAATAAAGTTCAATCGGCCTTTGAAGCGGAACAAATTCATCAGCGGTTGCTAAAGATTACCAAACAATTTTTGAAAATTGATTTGGAGAAAGCTGGTTTTATTCTAGAAGCGGAAAATATCAAAAAAAGCGTCTTGGACTTAAAACCCTTTGTCAATTCTTACCCAAAATCGAAATCGAGTCTTTGTATCAGAAACATTGGGAAAAAAATCATCGATCTGCCGGAAGCAGATATGGGCGGTATCCCTAGCTTTTTCTCAAACTTATTTCGACCCAAGCACAGTAACTCCTATTAAGAATTGCGAGGTTAATGGTCTCTCGCGACATTCGTAGCCTAAAAGCTCTATCCATGGTAATCGTTGTTTTTATTGCTCTGGGAATTATTATCAGCTTGGTGGTCCATCTTCAATTTGGATATCTTTTTTCTCCATGGTGGACGGTTATCTTCCCAGCTCTGTATAGCGGTATCTTGGGGTTCGGGTGTCATCAATTTCTCCGACGTTTTTTTCCCGAGTTATTTGCAGAAAACTCAAGCGAAAATCTCCGTTTCAATTTTAAAGAAAAAAACTCTACTGCAGCTAAAAAAAAAATAACGGCACAGAAGCGATTTTTTCTTGATTTCTTTAGGAGCATGAGAAAAGACAAAAAGACGAGTACAGTAAAGCAAAGAGATATGGGTCTGGCGGGAGACTCCTCTGATACCGGAGAAATAAACCAGACAAAAAAGAATAAAAATGAAGATTCTGAACAAAAAAGAGTTGGTAATTTAGAAACATCTGGTGAATTCAGTGATAAAGGCGACATAAATAGAGAAAAATCCCTTGAAAAATCCACAGAAAAAGTAGCTGAGGCAGTGAGAGTAATGATGAAAGATGATTGAGAGAATTCGACATTCTTTTGAGAAATTTCAGACAATGGATGAAAAGGAATTATGGCTACGCTATCAAAATACCAGTGATCCCAAGATCCGAGAATATTTTGTCGTAAAATACTCGCCATTGGTCAAATATGTGGCAGGAAAAATTGCGATTGGCATGCCTCAGAATGTGGAATATGACGATCTGGTAAGTTACGGTTCGTTTGGCCTGTTGGATGCAATTGAAAAATTCGATCCAAAACGAGATATTAAATTTAAAACCTACGCAATGACAAGGATTCGTGGTGGAATTTTTGATGAGCTCAGAAGTATCGATTGGATTCCCAGATCCATCCGTCAAAAAGCTCGCCAAGTAGAAGAGACAATATCGATGCTGGAGAATAAATTGGGGCATACTGTCCAAGATGAGGATATTGCCAAGGAAATGGGGTTATCTTTAGAGGAATTCAATACTTTAATGACGAAGATATCTGGAACCAGCATGATGTCGCTCAATGACATTTGGTTTTATGGAGATGATAATGATGAAATTTCATTTATTGAAACAATTCAATCGGCGTCAGACCTCAATCCTGATTCGATCATTGAAAAAGAGGAGACCAAAGTTGTCATTGTTGATGCAATCAAAAAATTACCGGAGAAAGAGAAAATGGTTATAGTGCTCTATTATTATGAGGATCTTACCTTAAAGGAAATTGGTTTGGTCTTAGAATTGACCGAGAGCAGAATTTCACAATTACATACCAAAGCAGTTATGCGTTTACGTGGCAAATTGGCAAAATTAAAAAATGCTTTAAAAAAGTAACTCGGCGACTTCATTTTCCCCTTCCATCTTTCGATAGTTAGAGTCTAAAAAGACTTTGAGGTAGATTATGAAAGATTATCTGGATATTCGGAAAATGGGAGGCTATCGAGAAACTGCCTTGGAATCGGATAGATTGCGAGATAAACGCTTAAAATCCAACAAGGAATACCAAGGCAAGATTGATAAATTGGCGAATAATTCTGTTTCTCAGGAATCGGTTGATAATATGCAAAAGCTCATTTCCAGCGATGCAGAAAATAATCGTACTAATCGTGATACTCTTAGAGTCGCTGTTGATATTTTACACAAGATAAGGCCTGAATTGAGCGGGCGTTATCAAATACACGTCAATCATGATTATAATAAATTGCAACTACATTTGGTGGATCGAAACACCGGTAAGGTAATCCAGAAAATTCCCTCAAATCATTTGCTCGCATTTTATAATAACATTGAAAAATTAACTGGATTTCTGTTGGAAGAAAAAGGTTAGATATCAAAGTTCGTCATGAACTAATGATGTACCCATTTGTTGTTGGTACACTTGTACTCCTTTTCGCATGTATAACTCAGGATGAATCTGGGAATACTATCAAGGAAACGACCCCAGCGCAACGGAGAGAGCAAAAAAGAAAAGCTGAAACGAAAGTCTGGCAACTAAAAGAATATAACATTGACGTAGCTTGGAGCAAGGATGATCTAGAGATTCCCATTATCCTCGCATCGCTACCAAATAAGAAAATCCCCCGGAGCTTCATTATCCAAGGGCTGCCTGAGGCAAAGAATCAAGGTTCGCAAGCGAGTGGGACTGCTTGGGCGACTGGTTATTTGGCCATGAGTCTTATTCAAAGAAATCAAGGTAATTCCGATTATTTATGTTCACCTGCATTTATTTATAATTCCTTAAACAAAGGATTAAACCAAGGAATAACTATTAGTGAGACATTTGTTTTTTTGACGAAAAGGGGCTGCCCGCCATTTGCGACCATGCCGTACCGAGCAGATGATTTTCGTATTTGGCCGCATACTCGTGCGATTGATGAGGCGAGGAAATATTTGGCAAGTGATTATGCGCGAGTAGAATTTAGAGATTTAGATCAAGTTCGTGCTCACCTCCTACAGAAGCGTCCAATTATTATCAGCATGCTAGTGAGTAGCAATTTTAAATCTCTAAGAAACACTGTTGAATGGAAAAATCCGATAGGAGTATCCAAAGGGAGGCAAACGTTGGCTGTTATTGGCTATGATGATCGAACTTCGCATGTATGGATCCAAAACTCACTGGGAAAAAAGTGGGGTTTGGCTGGGCAAGCGAAAGTGAGCTATTCGTGGTTTCTTCGTTTGACTAAGAAAGCTTTCATAATTTGGTAATTACTGTGCTTTTTTTAATTGGTTTTATTTCTATATTCTTTGGCGTACTAATAGGTATCTTGTTTGTTGGCCAAAAAAAGAATTTGACAAAATTAAGTTACACCATCGGTTGGGGAAAGAGGAAATTATCGCTGCAAATTTCGCTTCCGCTTATCTGTCTGGTTCTTGCTGCTGCTAGCTATGATCAACTGGATTTTGGAGCTTGGCATTTTGCTTTATGGGATTTGGCGCTTTCTCATATTCTTTCTGCGATTGCCATGGTGATGGCGTTAATCTATATTTTTTTTCTCAATATTCAAGCGACTAAGCGTTGAGATTATTGAGATATATAGATGTGGTGATGAGAGAAAAATTAAAGATCCATTTTAAGTGAATAGTTAGCTGATGGTCATTGATTTAATCTTGTTACTTGTTACTTTTGCCGCGCTTTATTGGTATAAAAATACCAAGCGAAGGATTTTTTTTTTAGCATTAGTTGTAGGGATCGTTCTCTTTACAAGATTTAATTTCACGATATATCTTCCGATTCTTCTTTTTTCAATTATTTTTTTTTCCTACTGGAAGCATGAGAAATTATATTTATTTGACGAGCTCTGTTATTCGTTCATTATTGCATCACTGATCTCTTATGGAATATATTTGCAAAAGAGTTATTTATTGCCAGTATCAAATGTAATGTTACTCATCAGCTGGCAGACTTCTAACTATATCATGGCGGCATTGCTTTGCCAGAATATCCTTCAAGGAAATCGATTGATGATTCCTAGAATTTGCTTTGCTCCACTTCTCATTCTGGCCGTGTTGATTTTGTTTATTCTGAGTCTTGTAAATTACCTGATGTTGCACGAACACTCAATGATTATTATGATATTGGCCCAAGTGGAATTATCTAGTGCCATAATGAAAAACGCCGACTTTTTTCATTTATTGGGAGGGGGAAGTTTCTTGTTGGGAATCCTTCATGCATTTTTTGTTTCAATGAAGATAACGTATTTTGGTATTTCTTCGCAAAACATAAGAGTCTTGTTATTTCTGATTTTGCTGTTGTTGGGCTTACTCTTGAACAGTCTCTTTACTGTTGTGTTGGCAGGTTTTTTGCTCGGCTATTCAACAATTATTTCGTATCAACTTTACAAAAGGCAAGGAAAGAAATGGGTTTCAATCAAGCGATAAAGAGCATCGTTGAAAGCATTGGCAATACGCCATTGATCGAAATTCCTAATAAACAAAACACAGAAGTCAGGATACTTGCAAAGCTGGAATATTTTAATCCCGGGGGGTCGGTCAAAGATCGCGCGGCAAAGAAAATTATTATGCAAGCCATCAAAGAGAAAAAAATTTATCCCCATTCTGCTAAGAAAATATTGATTGATGCGACATCTGGCAATACCGGTATTGCCTATGCGATGATTGGTGCTGCTCTCGGTATTGCCGTTGAATTGGCCATACCCGAGAATGCCTCGAGTGAACGTTTACTCATGCTCAAAAATTATGGAGTAAAGACTCATTTGACACCGGCTGATGAGTCAACTGATGGTTCCCAACGATTTGTTCAAAATTACATTCAATCTAGAGAACAATATTATTATCCCGATCAGTATTCCAATGATTGTAATTGGCAGGCGCATTATGAAACCACTGGACCAGAAATCTGGCACCAGACAAATAAGACGATCACTCATTTTTGTTGTGGGATTGGAACGAGTGGGACTTTTGTCGGTAATAGTCGGTATTTACAAAGGCATCATGTAAAAACAGTTCAGTTACTACCAGATAGTGCACTTCATGCTCTAGAGGGCTGGAAGCATTTGGAAACTGCAACTATTCCTGCCATCTATGACGCCAGTCTAGCAGCGGATACTCTTACGGTTGCCACCGAGCGAGGTTATGAATATGCAATTGCCAGTAGTCGATATCTTGGCTTGATGATTAGCCCGAGCTCGGGTGCCAATTTATATGGAGCATTTCAATTGAGCCAAAAAATAAAAAAAGGTGTCTTGGTAACCGTTTTCCCTGACAATGCCAGCAAGTATTTATCGGAAGCCTTTTGGAATAATGATGATTATCTTATCGAAAATCCTTTTTTCTGAAATTGAGAGACATGGCGAAGAGGCCTACCCACTTGAATGTTGTGGGGCACTATTTGGCGCGATTGATGAGCAGAAAAATAAAAAGACAGTCGAGATCAAGAGAGTAGAAAACGCTTGGGCTGATGCCGAGCAAAAACATCGAAGATTCAGAATCACGCCTAAAGACTACCTGGATTTGGAAAAATATGCGAGGAAAATCAATGAGACTTTACTGGGTTTTTATCATACCCACCCCGACCATCATGCACAACCGAGCGCGCTTGATCTTAAGTATGCATTTCCCTTCTTTAGTTATTTGATTTTATCTGTTAGAAAAAAGAAAGCGAGTCAATTAAATTCGTTTTTGTTAGTAGAAGAAAAATCAACAGGGGATAGGCTGTTGGAGACAAAAGAACCTCCAAAGAGTCGATTTCATTTTGTGCAGGAAAATCTTGAAATTATCTGATTCTCATTTGAAAAACAATAGCTTCATTAATTGTACTTATTTTTCTTTTCTTAAAAATCAAAAGTTGAACCAAAATATACCATCGAATTTTTCTGTTTGATTGAGCGCTCCAGAGGGAAAGGATTAGGATGCGAATTTTTGCTAAGCTTTCTCTTTTTTATTTGCTGATAGTCGTAGGCTGTGATACTACCCGCTGTGATTGCCCCAGCCAGTAAAGCAACAGCAACTTCGGTATTTGTTAAATTGCTGCCAAAACTTCCGCTGAGTAACTGCAGCCCTTGGATTGCCAAAAAACTATAAATGGTTACAATAGGAAATGAAATAAAATAAACTATGAATCCTCTCTCGATTGCGCTTTCATAATAGATATTATCAAAATTTGGTAATCCTCGTATTTGATATTCTGATTCTAGATTTTCTCGAAGTATAATATCTTCTTTACCTTTTTCTACTAATTGCCGATCGTCTTCTTCTTGAGCTCGTTTCTTCGAATCAATTTTAATGGTCGCGCCCCGGGAAAGATCGATTTTGTATTGAACACTTCGCGGGTTGAGTGTCTGATTTGGGCGAATATTTTGTCCCAGAATATTGGTAACCGTTCCGATAATTATGAAACTGAGAAAAAATCTTTTCATCATATATCTGTGCCTATTGGTCCGTGAGAAGCTATTATTTGTTCAGATCATTTGTCGTAGCAATAGAGATTAATATTGCAACAATTAAAGTTTTTCTCCTAGATACTTTTGATGTTTATCATGTCTGTCGATCACTGAGCTTAACGTCTTTACCCGATAGTTGGGCTGAATCCCGAGGTGAAACGTGATTGCTTTCTTCTATAAGCCTAATCAAAAAGGAAAAAGTTTCATAAAGCATTGGCGCAGAAATAAATGATGTGTGTTGCTTGGAAACTAAGTGTTCCGTTGCTGAGATGATTCTATTCTCCAAAGGCAGTACTTGAGATTTAATAGAAATCTCATTTTGGGTGGATGCATATTTCTTTAAATAAGAAAAAATGAAATCTCTTCGTAATTTTTCCAATCGTGCGAGGAAAAGGATTTCCCATTCATTACTGGTTGGTAAGCTCGAAATCAATTTTTGTAATTTATGGAGATGAAATTTTCTCGATACCATATAGTAATCCGCTATTTTGATATCAATTTTCAAGAGCGATTGTAGACTCAATATTTGGCATGCATCTTCTAATACCTCTACTGCCTTAAAGTCTTCTAAAATTTCCCTAAGATCATCTTCGTTTTCCAAAGGAAAATCATAGTGATCCTCGTTGAATTGATAGCTGCAATACTGAATGCATTGCCGATGAATTACTTTGAATCTTTCCAAATATTCGGGCTGATAAATGTTCAAAAACATTTCATTTTCCAAAGCCATACGATTAATGAAAAAAATTTGTTCTTCTATGAGGAGAAGAAAGTCATAGTAAATTTGGAGATAAGCGGAATGTTCTCTCCATTTTGGTTTTTTTCGCAAATTGGGTAGATCTAAAAAATTCGAAAGTATGAGATAGGTATGAGCAATTTGATCATCTGGTTTATTAATCCGCATTTTCATTTTTTGGAAATAGGTCATTCCTGCAGAGTGAACGATCTCATTAACAATTATGGTAATGATGATTTCCTTTTTTAACGGGTGATGTACAATTTCCTTCTGATATACATCTGTTAAATGTGAAGGAAAATAAGAGTAGAGGTATTGATTATAGTTTTCTCCATCAAAAAAATGTGAGTCACGAATTGTCTGATCAATATGTCCTTTTGCGTAACAAAGGAGGGTACAGAGTATCGGTCTATGGAGCTTCTGATCCTTTTCTTGGATTTCATCCAATTCAGATTCAAAAGGAATCGCATTTTCACCTCGTGTGAAGTATCCACGCTGATTAAGAAATTTAATGAGGGATCGAAAATAGATAAAATCCCTTTTGGTTCTTTGCTGATCAAGTGAAATCGCTAAATTTATTTTTTCATTGTATTGCAAAACCAATTTTTCTTGTTCCATCGCCAGATCCTTGATAATTTGATTTCTCTGTTCTCGTTTGATTAAATTTTTATTTGTAAGAAGTGACAATAGAATCTTTAAGTTCACTTCGTGATCAGACATATTTACGCCTCCAGAGTTGTCAATGAAATCTGTATTCAATGCAACATTATTTTTTGAGGCTTCAACCCGTGCGATTGGTGTCAGTCCAAGATTTCCACCTTCGACAAGGATTTTCGTTCGTAGCTCATTAGCATTAATACGTACTCGATCATTGACGAGATCCTGAGCTTGATAGTGGGTTTCTTTGGCACTTTTGACGTAGGTCCCCACCCCTCCATTCCATACCAGATCAACCGGCGCACGGAGAATCAACTTAATTAACTCTTCTCCATGTACGATAGATTGATCTGTTGCTAAAACTTCTCTTGCTTTTTGGTTCAGAGTAATTCTTGATTCGTGGCGAGAGAAAACTCCCCCTCCTTGAGAAATTAACTGTAAATTGTAGTGATCCCAATTGCCACCAACTTTGAACAATCTTTTTCTCTCTTGGCAGGCGATTTTAATATCAGGATTAGGGTCAAAAAATATATAAAGATGATTAAATGCACCGATCAGATGGAGGTTCTCATGAATCAATAAACCATTGCCAAAGACATCGCCGCTCATATCACCGATACCGACTACTCTGAGTGTGTGCTTAGCTAAATCTAATTGTTTTTCTTTAGCGTGTCTCAAGAAAGAAAACCATGCTCCACGTGCAGTAATACCTTGGTCTTTGTGATTATAGCCTAAACTTCCACCGGAAGCAAATGCATCTTCTAGCCAAAATTTTTGTTCAAGAGATATTTGATTGGCCAAGTCGCTAAAGCTACTGGTTCCCTTATCGGCAGCAACTACCAGATAGCTATCATCGTCGTCCAATCGTTTGATCTGATTTTTGCTAGCGGGGATAATATCACCAGCTTGATTCCGATTGTCCGTTAGACTGAGTAACACACGAATATAGTGCTGGTAAGTATCTTGCCCCATCGCGAGCCATTCTTTTTCACTATAGTCTTTAATACTCCTATTTCTTAACACGAATCCACCCTTGCTCCCAGTAGGTACAATAATCGTATTTTTACTTATTTGAGCTCTCATGAGACTTAAAATCTCTGTCCGATAATCATCAATACGATCGGACCAACGAATTCCCCCTCGGGAAATTTTACCGCCGCGAATATGGATACCTTCCCAATCTGATCCGTACACAAACACTTCGTATAAGGAAGAACTATTCTCTAGCGACGGCATGAGCCTAATATCGATTTTAAATCCAATGGCACTTTTTTGTAAATAATAGTTGGTACGGACGATTGCCTGTACCAGCTGAATAAAATTGTTACTCATGCGTTGAATCAGACTATTTTTTAGCTTTTCTAACCATTGATGCCATTTTTCATCCCATATTTGCGCATTGTAGATTTGCTCTGGGTGAAGGCGCTCATGAAAACAATCAAGCAACATTCTTGTAAATGGCTGTTGATCAAGCAAAAGCTCATATAAAGATGATCTTGAGTATGATCTATCAATTTGCATTATATATGCGACCCAAGCTTTGATCAAAGATATCTCTCGATAGTTTAAATCTAATTTCAAAACCAGAGAATCGATGGTTTCTGATTTCATGCCATTGAGCAAGCTATTATTGATGGCTTTTGCAATTCTTTCAGCTTTTGCGTCTTTATATATATCAAGAGAGACTAAGCGGAATGCATAAATATGGATAGTAGAATTTTCTCCAGTAATTTGTAATTTAACAAGCCGATCGATTTCAAATCCATAATTTTTCAAGATGGGTAATAATTGCATTGCCTTGAGGGTTTTTTTACTATAAACTTTAATTTTTGATACCAACTTTTCATCGGTATAGAGTCGTGTCTGAAAGATACCATTCATAACCCAATTTTCACAGAAAATCAAGTCTTCATAAGTTTCTATGGGAGTTTGATGGCTAAAATAATCAGTAGACAAGGAGGATATATATTTTTGACCAAGTCTTTGTATTTCGTAGGTGTTCAACTTATTGGCCAATTTATCGTTGAGTAGTTTTTGAAAGAGGGCTTGCCAAGAATAGAGAAAATCTTGTTTATTATTTTCAATAATCTTCTCAATTTCGCCAATGGGCTTCCTCGCTCCCAAATTCATCCATTGAATAATAAAATGGTTGATCCAAATATCAAAGTTATGGTTAATGCTGATTTGCTCTTGGTCCAAAATTTCCGTTAAGCGATAGATTGGGATAGTTTCTACGTCATCTTTCGGAATAAGAATCAATACCCAAAGTGTATTGTAAATTTTGTCTGGAAAATATAAGATTTCCAAGCGATTGGAGTAGATTCTAGATAAGATTTCTTTGAACCACGAGTAAAAAAGATGTTTTTTCGTGAAGAAAAAAGCCACAGGCAACATTTGTGATATCTTATCGATCTGACGGGCAAAATGGGAAAAGGGCGTTAAGTTGAGATCCTGATAAAGTTTATTGAGCGTTTCTGTAACCGTAGGAATTGTTTTTTTCCAAGAGAGCTCCCCACGTTTAGCAAAAAATCCAGCAAGAACAATCTTCTTCGTATCAGTAAAAAAATTAACCAAGTAAATGTATTTATTGCTATCTAGGTCGCTTTTTATTGGCGACTCAAAAAAACTAATTGCCGAAACGCTTCGATTCTTGCTCATTTTTTGTTCAAATTGTAGAGCAATCTTTGCAAGTTCCTTGGAGCTCTCATCGCAGAAAATTCCCAACTTCTGCTTTCCTTCGATGATCATTCCGACAAAAATAAAGTTGTCCTTGAGCCATTGGACTAAATCATTTTGCTCTCTTTGGGCAAAGGAGAGTTGGCTCAGATGATTTCTCATTGATTCGAAATCCTTTACCGAAAGATTTAATTGATTGGTAACCTTTTGCAGATCATTTCCAATAGTCTTTTCATTTTCAATATAGGATGTTTCTAAATAAATCCAATTTTCTCTATTTTCTGAAGCAATTGCCGAGGCCATTCCCAACAGATTACCTTCAGAGTCGCGTTTGACTGAAAAAACACAATGAACAATAAAATCAATGGGGATTCTTTGCCTTTCAATGTAATCAATAATATTATCCACGGTAAAAACCGAAAAAGGAGCGATGATTTCGATTGTCATTACTTTGATAGCATCTTCTGTCTTAGAGGGCCGCCTATTGATAACCTGCACTTTGATAGATTCTCTCTTGGTTTGAATCGCTTGGAATCTTTCTTCATAGAATGTACTTGGTAAGGGATGTCGCTTAGATGGCGGAACGTGAACGGAGTAATTCTCTACAAAGGTTTGAAAAAGTTTTTTGTTCGTCTGCATGCAAACTATAGATTTATTTTAATCGTAGAATTGTCAATGATAAGCGAATTATTTTCCAACAAGAGATTTCCATATTTCTTTTCCATATAAGAATGATTCGACATCATGGGTGCGAAGGTAGTCAATATCATGGTGAAAATGTGCTCTTAGTTCTGCTAAGAGAGTTGGAATTTGTCTTTGGTTCACCGGTCTGCCACTTATTTCTCCCAGAAACGATTTGCGGGATACACTAATCAGGATTGGTAATCCCAGCTTTTCCTTAAGATCCGTTAGGTGGTTTAAAAAATAGATGGAAACGGCTGGGTCAGGGCTCAAAAAGAGCCCCATCCCGGGGTCAAGAATCAATCGCTTTTGAGAGATATTTGCCTGTAGTAGTTGCTCAGCTCTTTTTTCTAAGAAGACTAACATATCTTGAAAATATTGGTGGGGAGTTTTTTTTAGATGGTTTGGTTGATTCTGATACATCAGAATGAGCTTTGCAGATGCCATTGCTATTTGTGAATAAATCTCTGGATTAGCAAAGGCACGGATATCATTGAGATAGCCCACCGATTGTTTTATCGCAAAACGCTGCACCTCAGGTTCATAGCTATCGATAGAAATCTTCTGTTTGTCGACTACCGATTCCATCTTTTCCAAAACCCGCGATAGTCTTTTAATCTCTGTTGCGGGGAGAATCTTTTTTGCTTGGGGATGGCTAGAGGCGGCACCAAGATCGATAATGTCGGCACCTTGTGAAATCAATTCTTTGGCGCGGGTAACTGCCTTGGTTGTTTCAAAGTATAAATTACCATCTGAAAAAGAATCGGTAGTGATATTGAGTATTCCAAGAATGATGGGCCGCGACTGCATTTTCTCATTAGATTTGCGAAGCGATCGCTTCTGAGGATGGGCAGATGTTTTTCAAAACGCAGGTACTACAAAGACGCTTTCGTGCGGTGCAATTTTCCCGTCCTAAGAAAATCAAATACAATGACCAATTTCTTCTTTTTTGTGGTGGGATGAGCGCAAGTAAATCCTGTTCAATAATTTTTGGATTACGAGATGATGTGAGTTTTAATAGACCGCTGATTCTTGTAACATGGGTATCCACCACCACACCTTCGTTCTGCTGGTGGATTTCCTGTTGAATGACGTTCGCAGTTTTTCGTCCAATGCCGGGAAACTCTTCAAGTTTCTTTAAATCAGCAGGGAGCTTACTGTTATACTCATTGAAAAGTTTTCGTGCAAAGCCGCGAACTTTGTTAGCCTTTACTTTGTAAAATCCAGTCGAATAGATAATCTTTTCTAGATCTGCTAATTTGGCAGCCACAAACATTTCCAGCGTAGGATATTTTTGAAAGAGCTCTTTTGTCACAATATTCACCTGTCTATCAGTGCATTGAGCACTGAGGATGACTGCGATTGCCAATTGATAAGGGTATCTATAGTCAAGCGGTGTTTTGGGTTGATTATATTTTTTCTCTAAACAAGAATAAATTTTTTGCGCACGTATTTTTTCAAGAGTAACCGGCATTCATTAAGCTAACTTCTGCGGATTTTTTTTGGGCTGTCGAGTTTTTCTATTCTTTAAAATCGATACATCCTGTTTATTCTTCTTTAAAATAGCAACGACACCCTTCTTATTCAAAGTTTTGAGCATCCTTGCCGAAATGGACAATTGCATCCACTTATTCTCATGACTAATGTAGACCCATTTTTTGAATAGATTTACTTTAAAGGGTCGTCTACTTGTTCGATGTGAGTGAGAAACCGTGTTGCCGTAGGAAGTTTTTTTCCCCGAAAGCTGACATTTGCGAGACATGGAGTCAATTATCTGATTTGTCGACTATCTGTCAATAAAATTGATATTTCTTTTTGCTTTCTGGTCGATATATTGATTGGGCTTCTATCATGAACAAATATTAGCACTGAAAGAGCACGAAAATACGAGAACAATGGAGAGGAGAAATAAATATGCAGAAAATAAAACTGCAATTCAACGCTGTCGTCATTGCGATGGACTATTTCGGGTGCGAATTTATCCGACTCTGGAAAATCAGCGAGCTTTTTGCCCCTACTGTAAGACTTCGCATTACTATCGACAGGAATATCTACAGAGTCGGACAAAGAAACCTTTTAAATGGATCTTTGGTCTAAGAGATTTTTTTAAAAATTTTCGTAGAATTCGAACAAGAAAATATCATTCACCAATTTCAAACCAGAAATTTTTTACTCCAAAATTAAGGAGACTGATTTATGTTTCTCTAGCGTTTGGCATGGCTTCCCCAATTCTTTTGTTAATGAGCTTAGATTTTCCTCAGATTTACTTGGAAAAACCGTATGAAGCATATTTTCTGCAAACGCCTACAGTCAAGCCATCGATAATTCTGGATCGTAATAATCAAATCATTGGTGAATTCATTCAGCAAAGGAGAAGCAATACCAAATTCGCCGAAATTCCGAAGAGCCTTCAAGAGAAGATTATCTTTATTGAGGATCGTAGTTTTTATAAGCATCGAGGACTTCATCTGCCTTCTATTCTTCGCGCGTTTTACTCAAACGTGATTAACTTGGGTTATCGGCAAGGTGGATCAACAATCACCCAACAATTGGCACGGATTCTATTATCACAGCGGGAAAAAAAGATCATGAGAAAACTAAAAGAAGGAGCTTTGGCTCGGTATTTGGAGAAGCATTTTAGTAAAGAGGATATTTTACGAGAGTATATAAATTCGGTATATCTGGGACACGGAGCCTATGGTTTCTCAATTGCTGCTGATTTTTATTTTGGTAAAGCCTTGAACGAATTAACTTCAGCAGAAGAAATCATTTTAGCTGCTTTACCTTCTCGACCAGAGATTCTCTCCCCGTTGCGTAATCCAGATCTATTGACCGCGAAGATTAACTTGATTCTCAGAGAAATGATTGAACATGAACAAGAAGTATCATTATTTATTGAAGCAGAAATCGAGCAAAGTATAGCTCTGTTCAATCAGAGCCCTATGACCACCGTTTATTCAGATACGAAGGATATTGCGCCACAGGTGACCGAACATGTCCGCAGTTTCTTAAAGAAACACTTTGCAGAGGAATGGTCAAATCAGGGGCTCAAGATTAAGACCAGTATCGATAAAACGATGCAGGAAAAAAGTGCCCAATTGACAAAGGCATATGTTCGGGGTAAAAGAGAAAGTTTCTTACCAATAAAAAAGTTTTCGTCTAAAAAAGATTCTGTCGACCAAAAGAGAATTATCAAAGAATCGAATCAATATATGGCAGAATTGATCAAGAATTACCCGGCCTATAATTTGATAGATTTGGTTTTTGGCATTAGTTCAGCGAGAATCGATTATCCTCGCTTACAGAGCGCCTTTGTCGGTTTGGAAAATAAAAGTGGTCAAGTTCTTTTCTTAGTTGGAGGGACAGAATTTTCTCGCTATAATCAATTGAATCGCGCGATTGATATGCGAAGACAAACTGGTAGTAGCATTAAAGCGATCGTATATGCGGCAGCTCTCGAAGAAAACATAGCCAACTCTTTAACTCGTTTAGAGGATAGTCCTTTTTATGCCAATGGAAGCGAAAATCAACCGCCTTGGTTACCAGCCAATTATAATCAAATTTTTGAGGGTAGTCTATTACTAAGAGATGCTTTTGTTCGTTCTAAGAATATCCCAGCAGTGCGTTTGGCAGAGAAAATTGGTTTGGCAAACCTAGAAAAGCATTTTGCCAGTTTTTTCTTCCCACAAACGGAGATACGAGAGAATCGATTTCGCTCAGATTTAAGCATCGCCTTAGGATCGCTGGAGATGAGTCCTCTGGAAATGGCCTCGGCATATACAGCCTTTGCCAACAATGGCGTTATTATCCGGCCAAATCTAATTCAGAGTATTCACAATGAGGAGGGGATAGAGGTTTATCGGAGCAATCAAGTCGATGAATTCGATTTGAACATTTCGGCAATAGAGCGAAAAGTCATATCCGGGGATGTAGCGGAAATAATGAATAGCTATCTACAAGATTCTTTAAGGCAGGGAACTTCGACAATCTCTGCGCTTGGTTCGCAAAGTCTTTTTGGCAAGACAGGCACTAGTAATAAGTCACGAGATGTGTGGTTTGTTGGTGGGAGTCCTGGTTTAACTATGTCGCTGTGGTTGGGGTTTGACGACTCTCAATTTAGTATTCAAAGAGGGGTGGGTGCAAATCTTGCCAAACCGTTATGGGATCAAGTTATGGAAACAGGAATGAAATACCATGCGGGATCCTATTATTTTGAACCACGAGCAGTCAAGAGAGAGCTTTGTGGATCAGAATTATTCATCACTTCACGTGAGAATCTTGCCGATTTTGAAAGACCATATGATTTCTATGGCGTCAAGCCCGAAAAAGAACAATGTCAACAGGCAATCAGAGAAGAATTATTTAGAGAGAGTAGTCTTGCAGACATGAACGATGATCAAAAAAAGCAAACAGATAGTAGAGTTATCTCTCAAGGAAAAACAGACAATGAAAATCAATTTCATTAGAGCAAAACTTCGGAGGAATACCGCGAAACTTAAAAAATAAGAAAATGAGAACCAGAGAAAAAAATAGCCTCAGCAGTGACTTACTATTATCGAAGAAGTGTAGTCGATTTTCGCTCATCCTCATCATTGTCTTGCTGAGTGTATCGATCAAATCACTTACTGCAGAGGAAATTAAATATAATTCCCCTGAATATTGGTTTGAAGAAGCCTATCATTTGGAGTCTCTTTCACCAAGTTATGCTCTGGAAATCTACCAATATGCAATGGAAACTTTTCCAGCTAAATTAAAAAAAGCAGCACTTTGGCGAGTATACTTTCTTCATGTGGAATCTGGGAATTTTGCTCTTGCCTTTATTGACCTTCTTCACTTAAGAGAGGAAAAATTTGTAGGGAAGAAGATAGATAAAATTTTTGAAAAATTAAAAGATGCGAGCGAGAAAGCTTGGGGAATAGAAAGAGCGAAGATAGATCTGCTTTTCGATAATGTCCTCGAAAAAATTTGGCTGGCCTCAAAAAATGAAGATCTGCTCACAAGTTCACTACAGGAATTATTGGCATCAGCACAAGTTAAGAAAAAAGAGAGAAAAGTCTTTGTCAATCAAATCATTGCAGTCTGCTTAGCAAAGAAAAATTATCGTCTCGCCATAGAAGTGAGTACCCAGTACTCAACGCGGGAAAGACTCGATATCGGCTGGATATATATCCAGCAGGAAAAGTACTTGGAGGCAGCGCAAATTCTGCGAAAAGATCGTTCATTTTCTGCATTGACTCCACTTGAAGATAAGGTGAGAAGAAACTATCTATTGGGTATTATTGCGAGAGAAAATAAACAATATTCTCAATCGAATCGCTATTTTTATAGAGCCATGCAGAAATCAAAAGTCGAGCATAGAAGACTATACTACAATCTCATCGCTTATAATTACTTTCTTGACAATAAAAGAAAGTTGGCTTTGGAGACTCTAGAAACAGCGCCAATTGAAACAGGAGAGGCGCGGAATAACGATGCTTTCTTCTTGCGAAACATCTTAGAATATGCCAAGACTTCCGATAAACAGATTCTAAAAAAACTCGCACCCTATAAGAGCTATATTCGCTACCGTCGCAATGACAAATCAAATCCAATTATTCAAGAGACATGGGTTTTGCTAAACCGCTCTGCTGCAAAAGTGCGTCAATCGTCGCTGGCTTCCCTCTGAACATCAAGTAGATGTCTTCTGCTGGTTTGCTTCCTCCCAGGGCAAGAATTGTATCTCTAAATTTTCTTCCTAAAATGCTCATTTCTTGTTCATTTTCTTGGGGAAAATAGGCGAATGCATCGGCGGAAAGAACTTCTGCCCATTTATAGCTGTAATATCCTGCTGCATAGGAACCACCAAAAATATGAGCAAAAGAACAGAGGAATTGATCTTCTGGTAGTGGGGGAATTAAGGTTGTCCGCTGATTGAGACTGCTGATTAGATCCTCAATTTTTTTGTCTGGCGACTCCGTATGTAAATCCATGTCAATGAGAGAAAATCGCAATTGGCGAAGCAACTGAAGTGAGCTATGAAACTTCCTTGCTTGAATGATTAGATCAATGAGCGAGTCAGGAATCGGTTCTTTGTTTTGATAATGTTTACCTATACTCTGCAAAGTGG
This sequence comes from Leptonemataceae bacterium, assembly GCA_965207725.1. Taxonomy (GTDB): domain Bacteria; phylum Spirochaetota; class Leptospiria; order Leptospirales; family Leptonemataceae. The sequence continues at coordinate 609,818 of OZ242290.1, forward strand.
GTTTATGATAGCACCAATTCTCCATGAATTGACTGGCTAATTCAACGGCATCCCATTCGATTCCATTGAGACCAGTGATTTCATGTCTGTCAATTTTCGTGAGCATATGCTGCAAAGTATGACCAAATTCGTGATAGAGGGTTGTTACTTCCTGAAAGGTAAGCAGACTTTCTTTTTCTAAGGGTGGAGTGAAATTACAGATCAAATATGCTATTGGATTTTGATTTTCATTCTTGTTTACGCATTCATTCATCCACGCGCCATCGCGTTTTTCTTGTGGCCGACTGTAAGGGTCGACGTACAAGCCAGCGATTCTTTCGTCGCTGTTTTTGTCAAAAACATCATAATAGGATACGTCTGGGTGCCAACTTGGTTTTTGATTGGTATCAACGATGTCCCGGTTTTTATGAAAGGTTTCATGTTTTTTTAAGACAATTCCAAAAATATTTTCTGCTAATAGGAACATGCTTTGTAATATTTGCTCATAAGAAAAGTAAACCCGTAAACTCTGATCGTCAAAGCCTAGGACTTCTTTTTTTAATTTTTGTTGATAATAGGCGATATCCCATAATTGCAACTTAAAATCCATTCCTTGAACCCCTTGTTTTTTTTTGGCATACTCCTGTAAATTATTGAAATCTTTTTTTGCGGCAGGATAGCACTGTTTTTGCAATTGGTTCAAGAAATCATAAACAGCGGTGGTTTTTTTTGCCATTCGTGTCGACAGCGCCATCGTTGAGTAATTTTTGTAGCCCAAAAGCTGGGCAAGATTCTTTCTTAACTCGAGAATCTTGTGGATGATTTTTCTGTTATTAAATTTACCTTTACTTGCTCTACAAATGTGTATGCGGTAGAGGCTTTCTCGTAGATCTGGGCGATCAGCGTATTGCATGAATGGTAAAAAAAGAGGGAGAGAGAGATCAATCCGCCATTTGTCTAAGCCATCATTGATCCCGTGTTTAGTTGCATATTGGCGATAATTCTCTTTTGCTAATTCTCGAACCGAATCGGGCAAGCCTTGTAGATCTTCTACAGATTCAAGCATGAGTCCAGCCTCCGCAGTGGCATCAAGAAGATTGTTGGCAAATTTTGTCTGTAGCCTACTTAATCGATAAATGTAAGTATTAAACTTCCAGCGTTTCCATAAAGATAATCCTATGCCAGCTAATTCTGCCTGCTGGATTCGCAGGTCAAGAACTCTCCGTAGTTGTGGATCACTTGTGGGAGTATCCTTGCGCAAGGCTACACATTGCCTATATATTTTTTTATTCTGTGCTAATTTGAGGTAGAGGAGGTTTATTTTTTTTCTGTTCTGATCACAGATTTTTCGCATGCCCTTATCATCTCTGACCGAGAGTAAATGGTTCAAAGGCTGCCACACCTCATTTATAGACATGTAAATTTGATTTTGCGCATCAAGCAATTGCCAACCGTTAAGGTTTTGCGTGGCTTGCCGTAACTTTTTCTTTGCCTTTCTCATAACGGTATCTATGGCTGGCTGAATGTGAGCATTTTCAATCAACGGAAATGCTGGCAGGGGATGATATGGATTATTGAGGAGGGGGTTTTTTTCGCTGGTTTTATCCATCATGACTAGAGTAGACATACTGCTTGGGTTTTTTCGTATAGCCAAGAGGGTAGGGTATTCTTCAAGCATCGTGAGATTTCCCCTTTACTATAGCGTGGGGAGATGTGAATTAAAAATAATCTTTCAATGGAGCGGAAAAGTTCAGCTTTCTGCACAATTTCATCCAGATGGATATGCCCCCAGTAGCGTGCCTGCTCAATTGTTCTGACTGAGTTGATAAACGTACATTCCAAAAAAAGAATCTTCGATTTTTGAACGACCTTATTCTTGGTTACAAACTCAATTTTAGTGTCACCAGAATAAGTAATATAAGGGACCATTTGTTCAAAAAAAGTTTCACGATATTCTTTTGAATCTGGATTTTTTTTGATTTCACGAAGCTTCTGCGGCTTGAGGTTTATGAATTTTGGGTTCAGCTTATTACGTTTTTCAAAAATAATGTAACCATACGCTGGAATCCGATGATACGCTTCAATTGCCTCACAAAAATAATTATTCTCCAGAAGAAATTGTTCATGAATTTTAAGTGGATGTAGCTGGTACTTCATTTCATATTGTTCAATTTTGGCATACTCTTGGAGAATATTCTGTATAGACGGATAGATTGCATTGGGGACATAGATTTTGGGAGCTTCCATTTGGTGTAGATTTCGCTGAGAGATATAATAGACTAAACCTGCGCTATGATCGAGATGTCCATGACTCAGCAACAGCTTATTATTCGTCAAGTGGATCCGATTGGCCTTACCAATATCAAAAAGAATATTAAGCCTTGGCACACTAAAGCAAGTTTCAATACTCCCCGTGGATGTTCCAATGAATTTTTCGGTCTGGTAAGAAAATTCAATCAATGTTTTGTATACGTATCCATTTTGATTATTGGGCCTATGGTTTTATTTGAGCTTTTTCTGCGCCAGTTAGAGAATCGTTGCTATCAATAATGATTACCGGATATTTTTTTTGCAAAACCCGGGCAACTTTTGCTGGGCCGACGATGACTATATGAAGCTTATCTTTTCGCAACCAATCAGCAGTAGATGATTCAACACTTGATTTGCTGGCGTTTCTTATCTTCTTAGAGTAACTATTCAAATAATCTGGTGGCATTTGTAAGCTGTCTAATCGTTGAATCTGCGATAAATAGCTGCCGACATCAGCGTATTGAAAGATCATTCGATTGACAAGCGCATTCTTGCCCAATTCTAATTCTTCTGTCTTTATCCTGTTAATTTGCTCGATTTCAGCGAGGCATAACTCAAGGACCAAAGGCAGTTTCCCTGGTTTGCTCCCAGTAATCGCGACCCAAGTACCTAGATTTTTTAAATAGGATGGGTAAGAATAGACGTAGTATGCTAATCCATACTTGCCACGAATTGTATTTGAAAGCCGCGAGGTAAAAGATGCTCCTCCTAGCGTATAATTTCCCAAGCGAAAAGCGATTTGTCTGGGGTCTTGAAAAGGGGGTATACCAGTAGCGAGGGCAACGACACCTTGGGCTGCGCTGTCTTTTTTTACAAAAATAATACTCCCCTCTGCTTTTTTCGGTTGCAAACGCTCTATTTTTGAAGCTGGTATCTGTTGTGGATATTTTTCATTCATCTTCAGCAGGATTTGATTGAGATGACTTATCAGGCTACTATTGACTTTACGACCGGTATAGAGAATGGCCATTTTTCGCGGGTTGAGCTGGCTTTTCATAATTTTTTTCAATAGCGGAATTGTGATTCTCTCCAAATCTTCTGCTTGATACGAATAAGAATAACGGGTTTGTGGATAGAGGTGTTCGCGAATCACTCGTCTGGCGATTTTCGCTGGGTAGGTATTTCGTTCGCGGATATCGATTCGTGCTTTTTCTTTAAGCGCCTTAAAAGTACTGTCTTGTAAATTTGGATGTATAAGGAGATCTGCAAAAAGATCCAATACTACAGTCGAGCTTTCTTCCAGAAAACTTAATTCAAAAATCCAATTTTCATAATTGGCACTAATTTTCAGCTTGCCACCATTTTGATAGAGCATCTGTTGAAATTCCAAATAATTCAAATTTTTTGTGCCACTTTGCTGCAACCATTGGCTAATTAATTGATTGGCCGGCGCGATTTTTTTATCTTCCGAATTTTCACCTCTTGGCAAAATAAATGTCATTCTCTGTAGCGGATTGTTATTAAGATTTTTTACGTAGTACAGGGTACTTTCTAATTGAAGCGGTTGGCGAGAGACTTCTGGAAATTCAATATCTTCAGTCTGAAAATTAAGTGATTTTAATAATTGCTTCGCCTGAGGACTCAGCGATTGAGCCACGATCGGCGGTTGATTTGCAGAGGAGCTCATTGTAAAAAAAATGAGGCTCATGAATAGTATTTGGAATTGCAGGTTTCTCTTCATAAAATTACAGACAAATCAAAAGAATTGAATTGGTCTTTTTACTCCGCTGGCATGACTGTTGAGCTTCCAGACTGCTCGCTCTTCATTCCTTGTTTTTTTTGCTCATTTTTGATCTTGTGATTTCACCAAATTGGCTTGATCAGAGACTGTGTAGGCAAGCATTATTTTTTCTGGGCTTAAATATTCTTTGCTTGTTTTTTTAAGGGATTTTACACTCACTTTATTGATCTTTTTGTAATAACTAAATAGCTCTTGATAGCTATTGCCCAAGACTTCATAGGAGCTAAGAATGTCTGCTTTTCTGCCGTTGCTTTCCAAAGAGATGAGCCCAATTCTTGACCGAGAGCGCGCTAGTGATAATTCTGTTTGCAGGACTGGTCGCGCGATTTCTTCCATAACAATTGCCTGAATCTGCTTTATATCCCACTGGGCACCATTGGGTACAATTCGAATAAAAAATAAATTGATGTCTCGATAGCCGGGGTAGGAGGTAGCGATGCTGACTTCGCTTGCTAGTCTCTCTTGGGTGACTAAACGGCGATATAGTCGCGAATCTTTGGAATAAGTCAGGATATCGCTCAACAAGTCAAGATCAAGTGCTTGGGTACCTTTATTTTGGTACGGTGGCTTTAGCCAAGCCATATAGATTATTGGTGGTCCATCTGTCGTTTGGGTGACTGGCTGGAATTCTTTTTGGCGCAACTGGGAAATACGCTTTTTTATTTGTCGGTCAGTCATTTTTTTATGAATTTGTGCATGCTGTCTTCTTCTTTTTGGATCTTCTTGTTCTTTGCCGATAACGCCGAAGGTTTTTTGCAATAATTTTTTAATCTCTTGTGAATCAAACTTGCCAACTATGCAAATGACCATCTTTTCTGGACGGTAATGCTGGCGATAGAATCGTTCGACCGATGTATGCGTTAGTTGTTTAATATCATTGCGACTACCGATTACTGGATGAGCATAGGCTGAGTCTTGGTAAATTGCTTTCTTAAACTTTTCTAATAAGAGATAGCGCGGTTGATTATCGATTCGCAAAGAACGTTCTTCACGTACGACGTCCCGTTCGGTATAAAAGGACCGCATGATCGCGTTTTGCATGCGATCGGATTCAATTTCTGCCCATAGGGATATTCGACTACTAGGCAAATCAACCTGATAGTTGGTCACGTCATTCGAGGTATACGCGTTATAGCCAATGCCTCCATGTTTTTGATAGAGAGTTGCATCTTCGTTATTTTTAATATACTTGGCGTGTTGTTTTTTTAAGATCTCGAGTACTTCTTGGTAATTAGCAATCTGTAGGGCCATAGCTTTTTCTCGATGAACAAATTCTTTGTCCGATGAATCCTCCGATTCACCGTTTTCTCGTTTTTGTTGCCGATATTGCTCTTTTAAGCGATCCACGTAGTGCGCGAAAGTATTCGTGAGATAGACATATTTCTCTTCCTTTTGGTAATTGATAGTACCAATCTTTTTGGTACCCTTAAAAAGCATGTGTTCTAACATGTGAGAAATGCCAAATTCTTTCTTGTTTTCTTGTTCGTCGTATGCACCTACCAGAAATTTGATGTAAAGGGATGCTACTGGGGCAAACCCAGTTTGATGGAGAATAACACGAATTCCATTGTCCAGCTGAAGATATTCGGTATTTTCTCGAATATCTTTGATGTACTGTTCTAATGCAGATGCTGTAATTTCTTCAATTTTGTTACTCAATTTTTCACTACGCGCTTGTAGAGTATTTGGTATCAGTAGATTAAAAAATCCACTGACAGCCAGTAAAACAACAATTGCTCTTATTTTTTTTGTTACTATTCTGGGTGACGTAGCCATAATTCTTTCATCGAACCCGCCATTTATTTGGTGGATAGAACGATGTTGTCAGCCTAAAAGATCTCTCATTTTTTTGCAATAAAAAAAAACGAGATACTAAACGTAAAGAGAGTTACTCAAGACCTGCACTTTGCTCCTGCTTATTTCACAAAAAATAATGAACCGATTTCACGAATTTGTAATGAGTTTAGGTTATTATATTGAGAGGGATAGCTCTTGTTTTTATTCTAGATTGATAGTTCAGTATGAATCTTTATGTATCGCTTCATCTTTTTCCTCAGCAAATACTTGACAAGCAGAGTGCAAAACATAGCATAGCATTGCGGGCAAGTAGCTCAGTCGGTTAGAGCACTTCTCTGATAAGGAAGGGGTCGGAAGTTCGAGTCTTCCCTTGCCCACTTGGCTTGCCTATTGGGACTGGGAAGAAGAGCAAGTAAATTTTTATTAAGGGGACTTAGCTCAGTTGGGAGAGCATCTGATTTGCATTCAGAAGGTCATCGGTTCGAGCCCGATAGTCTCCAATTTTTTTAACTTTTATCTGTATTAACTGAACGAGAGTTGTTGAGTCTACAGTTTTCGGGTAAACGTGAGATAGAAGTGTCGTTCGCTCGACAAGCGTCTTAAAAGATAATTTTTAATCATCTATCCACTGATTTTAGGCTGCACCATCTTTTCGGTGCCGATGCTAGAATCTATGATTTGGTGATGTTCCGTTTAAGAGGAGAGGATTCTCTTTCAATCAGGATATATATTTTGATTTTGCCATTCATCTCATCTTAATATAATTATATACCAAGATGAGATGAAATTTCTTTTTGCTTCTCTTAAGCTAGAAGCCGAAATTAAAGGCAATTGATGTGACACCGATCAAGTTTTGTAACCTTCCTTCTTTACCATCACCATCATTAGCACCAAGGTCGCCACCAAAGTTGCCAATTGGGTTGGCTTCAATGCCAGTACCATCAGCGTTGTAATTAGCTCCAGATTCGAATAGTCCTGGACGATAGCGGTAAATCGCGGTAATACTCCAAGTAAAGAAGTCTTTGGAAAGACTGATTCCAATGTCAAAGTGACTGAATCCGTGTACTGAGATTGGACGTTGATTATCTTCACAATCGGCACTATAGCTATTAGCAGACTTGCCGCGAATTTTGTCCGCTGTTTCAGGAAGAAACGTTTGAGCAGTGTTATAAACACACACACTTGGCAGGATATGGTATCCTAAAGCCCAGTGGAGGCCAAACGTACTCTCGTTGGCGATGTCCCAACTGTCGCTAAACTTAATCGCTAAATAGTTTCTTCCAGCTTTCCCATTAGCTGTAAAGTTACCCGAGGCAATGAGACTGTGCAACCAGTAGAAAGACAGCTGTGGTGAATCAGGTCCAGCATACTGAAAACTGAGATCCAAGTCACTGGCACTGGTATATTGTGGGTTCGGATAACCATAAGTCAAGAAACCGACTGATACATCACCGATTCGACTCGATCCACTATAACCAAAGGCAAAGTCGATTTCATCAAAGTAATCGATTCCCCCAGCTCCATCTCCATTGTCACCAAAGGGTGATTTATTTCCCAATTGAACGCTTCCCCAAATATCAAACCACCAACCGTTACTCAACTGGAAATAGATATCCGGTTGAAAATATAGGAGGAACGCCATCGAACTCCCTTGAGCTTGGTAACTCTTGGTAAAGCTTTGCCCTCTTAGAACATAATTGTTCAAAAAAGTGAACGTTACGTCAATAGCCGTTTCATCTGCTTCCTGCGCAGAAAGTGGCTGAGCTATAGTGCCACTAATTAGTAATAATCCAGCAATCATTGCCAGAATTTTACTTTTTGTTCTCTTAAACATATTTTACTCCTTTTGTAAAAGGTATTTTCAATTGTTTGGTAGACTTTTTTGGTTCGGTTGGGTTAACTATGCAAATGAATTTGCCTGAATTTAACCACATTCCCTTGTAAAAACAATTACCTCCAATTGATACTGGATATTTTTTCTGTACCATTATTTTAGTGCAATAGAAAAATCTGATTTTTATTATTTTTTTTCTTTTTTTATATTCAAAAAAAGAGAACTATATTGATTATTTGAGCGGTGAACTGCTCGAGTTCTGTCATTTTGTGTTTGTATTGTCGAATTAACGATAGAAAATTTACTAACAATAAGTAAGCATTTTGGCAAGATAGCTGCTGCAATCTTCTAACAGAGAGACTGTAAACTTGAAATAATCACGCTCTCATAGGCAGATCGTGCTTGCTTTTTTGCAATAATTTACTGACAAACGCTCCTTATTGATAGATGAATTATCTACCCAAACCGATGATAAAATCAGAATAACCGCGAATCTAGCTGGTATTCCCGTAGTTCAAGAGCTTTTTAAGGCGAGAAACTGATATTGTTTGAGGTTTTGCAGGTAGTTTTAGAGGTAAGCTCTACCATTATTCATACTCAATTGCTATTTATTTGAAATTGCTGTATTAAACACATCGATGAAATTTTTCAATTTTTTTGTATTTTCTTATTTTTTTATTGACAAATTAGAGAATTGACTATTCACTGTACCAGAAGTTTTTTAAGCGGTTTTTTTTAGAAATTTATTGAACATATCGCAATTTATTGTGTAATGCTATTTGGAAAAGACAGAGGATAACTTGGATGAACTCTAAGTTTAGTAGGAAAATAAATTTTCTGGTAGTCGTCTAAACCGAAAAGAATAAAAAACTAGAGGAAAACTAGCAGATTAAATGAGTTTTTTCTAGCGGAACTTAAGAAAGATAAAGTAAAAAACATACTTTAAATATAACTTTATCATGAAGCAAGAAGTTGCATGCAGAAAAAACTCACCTATACCGATAGGAATTAAGATAGACAGGAGAAAAAGGAAAATGAGTATTCATTGTGGGGAGAGGAAGATTAAGTTTTCCTCAGAAAAAATGAAAGATGAAAATTGAAGTTTTTGAGAAAAAACAAGTAAACATATTAACGATTGAGGGTTCGATATTGTCAGGTGACGAACATCAGTTGGCAGAAGAGATAGAAAACAGTAGTCCAGAAAAAGTGGTACCAAAATTTGTCATTGACTTAAAGAAAGTTCCATTTATAAATTCTACGGCCTTAGGTGTTTTGTTGAGTATCTATAAGTATGTTGATAAAAAAAATGGTAGAGTAGTGTTAGCTGGACCGAATGAGGAAATTATCAAAGTTTTGGGGATTACTAAATTGTCTGCATTTTTTGAAATTTTTCGCAATACCGATGAGGCAATAGAAAGCTTTGACTTTTAAGGATATTACTCTTTTTAACAGGCTAACGTCATTTGAGTTGTTAATAAACGAGAGACAATAGCAAAGAAAACCGCTTTCTCTTATTGATGGGATATTGCCTCTTATATTCTACGGTTGCCAGCGAAAAAGAAGCGCAAAAGATAGCTCAGATTCTGCTTGCAGATGGTCTCATTGCTTGTGCTAATATTTTACCAATCTCACAATCGCTTTATTACTGGCAGGGTACTTTACACAAAGAAAAAGAGTGTATTTTACTTGCAAAGTTACCGAAAAAAAACTATTCTTCGGCAGAGAGTAGAATTCGCTCGATACATTCGTATGATGAGCCTTGTATTCTTGCCTTGCCCATCTCCACCGGTAGTCAATCCTTTTTACAATGGATAGACCGAGAATGTGAACGTGTCCACAAAGATCAAAAAAAAACAAAAAATAGTAAAGAGTGAACCACCGAGAGGGGCACCAATCTATAAACCGAAAAGTCCGCACTGGGCCTTTTTAACGGGCAAACATAAAATTAATAACAATTCCACGATAACTGATACCTATCATTTGCTGTTAGATGTCAGTGCAAGCGGACTTCAGTACGTCGAAGGGCAATCTATCGGAGTGCTTGCTCCCGGCAAGGATGTCCTTGGGAAACCACATAAATTGCGCCTATACTCGATTGCCTCCTCTCGTCACGGTGAGCAGAAAAATCAGGCAACGATTGCCCTGACTGTAAAACGCTACTTTGTTTTGCAGCAAGAAAAGGTGATTATTCACAGAGGAGTTGGTTCCAATTATTTGATTGATTTATCCGTAGGCGATAAAATAGCGATTACAGGGCCAGTTGGCAAAGAATTTGCGTTGCCGACTGATCCGACAACCGATTTGATTTTTTTTGCAACCGGTACTGGAATTGCACCATTTCGTGGATTTTTACAGTATATTTTCCGCGATCTCGGGGGCTGGCAGGGGGAGATTTATTTATTTTTTGGAGCAAAGTTTGCCGACGAGCTATTGTACTGTAATCAAATAAATCAGGATTTACGGGGCTATCTATCCCAAATTCATTTTTTTAGCGCCTGTTCGCGGGAACAAAAAAATTCACAGAATCAGCGTCTTTATGTGTCTGACATCCTTCAGCAACAGAGTGAAACTGTTTTTGAACTGTTCAGTAGAAAAAACACTGCAGTGTATATCTGTGGGATTCGCGACATGCGAAAAAGCATTGAAAAAACTGTCGACGATATTTTTCGCTGGAAGAATTCTTGTTGGGGTAGTCGATTGACTACTCTAAAACAGGAAGGCAGATGGAATGTCGATGTGTATTAAGTGGATCGCCAGTCGTCTCTTCCGTAAGTATAAAATGTATTTTTTAAAACTTGACTAAGATGAAGCCTCGAGAATCAAAAAAACTATCCAGTGATTATGGAGAAAAGATGGGCAAATTGCCAGCTGTTCTCTATAATCAAACAAAGGAAAAAATGAGAAGCCCTTTGCATGAAATTCAAGGAATCAGTTATATATGAAACGACCATACAGCAAACTATTTTTGAAAACCTGCGGACTATTCTTTGTTTGTTCACTAATTTTATTCGATAGTTCTTTATTTGCCCAAGAAGTAGGGTGTATTAAAGGTAATTGCGAAGATGGAGTTGGTACTTTTCGTTGGCCTGATGGCAATATCTATAAGGGTCAGTGGGTAAAGGGAGTTTCTACAGGTAAGGGAACAATGACTTTTGCCAATAAGGGCGGACGGTATGCTGGCGGTTGGAAGGGTGGTTTTTTTCATGGGAAAGGACAGCGCTCCTACGCAGACGGTAGTTACTATCGAGGAGAATTCACTTTTGGTCTGATGAATGGTAATGGCACAAGAAAATACTCAGATGGTATGATCTATCGTGGTGATTGGCTCAATAATCGTTGGCATGGGAGTGGCGTCATCAGATGGCCGGACGGAGCAAGCTATCGTGGCACGTTTGCTTCGGGGAAAATGGTCGATCAAGGTGAATATTCTAGCAATAAAAGCGGGAAACTGTCTCTTAATTGGAAGAACAAAACTGAATTGTGCTTGAATAAATGTAATAATGGGCAAGGCATCTGGCTGACTAATCGGGGTAACCGTTATGGCACAGAAAAAGATTTTATATTCCGAGAGTTGATTTCCAAAGGTAAGGTTGTGGGCAACTTCTCTTTCGTTTTTCCTCTTACTAGAAATTTAATGAATGAATCCATCTTTTCGACAAGCTTTGAGAGCTTGTCGGATCAATACAATGGGCTAGAATTTGCCTTGCAATTGGCATCTCGTCAAAGGCCACGCCATTTGTTTTCGTTTCATTTTCGTGATCTTAATTTTGTGAATTCGCAAAGTTTAATTCGGAGAGGTGAACTTTTCTTTGATTCCTCGCGAAGCACTGATCTTTTTTTTGGCTATGGCTATAGCAGGGCCTATCCGTTGCGAAAATGGAACAAGACTTCTCCTAAACTGACTTCGCGAAATTATGGAGTTTCCACCGGGTTAGCCATTTCTCGCGTGAATTTTTTTTCGGAAAGAAGAGCAGATCTGGGTGAAACATTGCTCGGACTTTATCTTGCCTTTCATTATTTTTCAGGCTATTTGCATAAGTCCAGTCATTTCGAGACTACGGTTGGCTTTACCTTCCGACAAACATTTTTCTTCGCTACGAACTTTAATCGGCCATCGATTGGCGTCAATCCAGCAGAGGCCGCCAGATATAATTCCCTCGATTTTTCTCTGAGTTTTGGTGGAAGATTTTAGGTGTAATCTATATAAGTAATGTCATATCTACCTGAGGTTTTTTGAGTGACAAAATTTGTATTAGTTTAATTTTTGTGGTACATGTGTATAGGCTATAAGTCTATTTGCAAAAAAAATTCATTGGAGAAGAAAAATGAGAGAAAAAAAGAGATTTTCATCCCGATTGGTAGTGGTGCTGATATTAGTCATTGCATTGTCAGTAGTGGGATGTAAAAAGAAAAATTACGAGGGCGAAGAGAGTCTGAACATATACAATTGGAACGACTATTTCGCTGAAGATACGATCAGTAACTTTGCTGAAAGAAATGAAGTGACTGTAAGCTTGGATTATTTCGATAGCAACGAAGTTCTAGAAGCAAAGCTGCTGTCGGGTAATAGTGGTTATGACTTGGTATTCCCAACCGCTTCTTTTGCAGCCAAACAACTTGAAAGAGGAATATATCTAGAATTGGATAAAGATCAACTGGATAATTTCAAGAGAGTGAACAAGAGTGACTTGAAACTATTGAAAACATTTGACCCCGGCAATAAGCACTTTGCTCCGTATATGACTGGTACCATCGGTATTGGTCTTGATCGCGACAAAGTATCTGCTATTTTAGGTGAGGATTTCCCAGAAAGTTGGGATTTGCTATTTAAGCCTGAATACGTTCAGAAGCTCAATAAATGTGGTGTCAGTGTAATGAACTCACCGGCAGAGGTTATTCCTGTAGCTTTAGTGTATAAAGGAAAAAAACCAAATACGTACGATGATGAATCGTTGAACGAAGTTGCGGAGATATTGAATGCGGTTGCTCCTCATTTCACCTATATTAGTACGGACAAGATCATTAACGACTTGGGGAATGGTAATACTTGTATGGCTATGGCCTATAATGGCGATGTACTCCAGGCACAAACTCGCGCCGAGGAAGCTGGTAAAGCCCATACGGTCGATTATTTTATTCCCGGGGAAGGTAGTCTAGCTTGGTATGATGTTATGGCGATTCCTGCGGAAGCTTCTAATGTAATTAATGCCCATAAATTCATTAATTACATTTTTGAACCAGAAGTCATTGCAGCTATCACAAACTATGTGTACTATGCCCATATGATTGAAGATGCGATGGAATTTACTGACGAGGAAGTGAAAGCAAATCCAGCAGTATTTGTTTCAAACGAGAGAAAAAAGGATCTATATATAGACTCACCAGACTCTGATGAAACGGCTAAGAAAAAGTCGAAAATATGGAGTAATTTTCTACTTTCAGCTTCAAAAAACTAAGAAAATAAAGGATTGTAGCTGTTTTATGAGGAGAAGAAACCTTCTCCTCATAAAAAGAAAATTGTTATTTTTGTAATTTTCGACCACTAGAAACTGCAGAGAATTTAATCAATCCCCTAGAGCCTAGGGGGCAAGAGAACTGAATCACAGATAAATGGTGCAGTTGAACCAATTTTCTAGAATTGGAATGAATTTCTGGGCACCTCAAAAAAAAATTTCAAACAATTGAACTTATCGTCGAGTGTAAGCTAGAAGAATTTAAGCTCAGAGAAATCCGTTCGGGAGAACTCGTATGATGAGTGCTAATTGAGCGATTACTGGTGGTTTATTATAGAACTTACCAGAAAAAAATCTTATTGTTAACATAATCAATTTTTTTTTCACGCAGATTTTATCTTATTTGAAAATCTTTCCAATAAATAGCCAATTTTTCCAAAAAATTTCAATTAAACAATAATTTCCAAAAAAAATACTTTTTTTGCTTGAAAAACTGAATTATACCGCTATACGGTTAAATTATGAGGATGGAAATCAAAAAAACACTGGGGATATTACTTTTGCTCCCTTGTTTTTTGCTAATTTTTACGGCTGAACAAGTAGCAGCCGAGAAATGCAAACAAAACTATGATGATGGTAAAAGAAAATATCGAGGCGACTGTGTGGATAGCATTCGCCATGGTTCTGGCAAGGAATATTGGAAGAATGGCCGGCTAAAATATAAGGGCTACTGGAAAGAAGACAAGTATCATGGTCAAGGGAAAGCCTATTATGAGAATGGCAAACCCAAATATGATGGTAGCTGGAGACATGGCGAGGCTCATGGCAAAGGGAAATTATACTGGGATAACGGCAAGTTAAGATATGACGGTAGCTATAAAGATGGCAAGTTTCATGGTCAAGGAAAGCGATACCATGAGAACGGCAAGCTAGGCCATGACGGCAGCTGGAAAGATAACAAGCTTCATGGCTATGGGAAAACCTATGGGGAAAACGATAAGTTAGAATTTGACGGTAGCTGGAAAGAAAACAAGTTTCATCATGGTCAAGTAAAGCTATACCGTGAGAACGGCAAGTTATGGTATGACGGTAACTGGAAAGATAACAGGATTCATGGTCAAGGGAAATCATACTGGGAAAACGGCAAGTTAAAGTATGACGGCAACTATAACGATAACCAGCCTCATGGCTATGGGAAAGGCTACTATGAAAACGGCAAGTTAAAGTATGATGGTAGCTATAAAGATGGCAAGGTTCATGGTCAAGGGAAAGCCTACCATGAGAACGGCAAGTTACGCTATGACGGCAACTGGAAATATGGCAAGGTTCATGGTCAAGGGAAATCATACCGTGAGAACGGCAAGCTAGGCTATGACGGCGACTGGAAAGAGGGCAAGCCTCATGGTGAAGGGAAAGGCTACTATGAAAACGGCAAGCTACGCTATGACGGTAGCTATAAAGTTGGCAAGTATCATGGTCAAGGGAAAGCCTACCATGAGAACGGCAAGTTATTGTATGACGGCGCCTTTAAAGCTGATAATTTTCATGGTCAAGGGAAATTATACTGGAATAATGGCAAGTTAAAATATGACGGCAGCTGGAAAGATGGCGATTTCCATGGTCAAGGGAAAGGATATTATGAGAACGGCAAGCTAGATTATGACGGCAACTGGAAATATGGAGAAAAAACACGGTAGCTTAATTTTATTAAAAAATCTTTCCAATAAGCAGCTGATTTTTCCAAAAATTTCAATTCAAATAATAATTCCCCAATAATAATCACCAATAGCAATTGGTGAGCTTTGATCAATTTTTAAGACAATAGTTTTCGTTAATTCTGTTTGTCGCATAGTAACGTCTGATCAGATCGAGTCATCTAATGTAATCTAGAAACGTGCTATTGATTTAATCGCGAGCGCAAAGCAAGCAGTGGATCTATAGCAGTCATGATGCTTGTTTCAAAAGGCGCCAAGGGTGCAGAGAGTCTGGTCCGTCCTCAACCAATTCAGTAGTTTCGCAAATACCAAGTTTGGCCCATTGAGCATTGCTCTACTTGCAGGGGATATTTTTAGATATTTCCCTTTTAAGTTTATATTTTTTTTCTAAAAAATGGATGAGCTAGTTGATTTATTTTTTTAATCGAAAAAAATTGGTTATTATAATAAATACATATAGAGATTTATTATTGAGGTAAAGATTATCACGGAGAAATCAATTATGAACAAAGAAAGAGGGCAATTATTACAGATAAAAAATGTAGGTAAACGATTTGGAGCTGGTATTTGGGCCGTACAAGGGATCGATACGGTCATCTATGATCGGGAAGTTTTTGCACTGTTGGGCGCATCAGGCTGTGGCAAAACTACATTATTACGAATGATCGCTGGTTTGGAAAAGCCAACCAATGGCAATATTATTCTTGATGGTGATGAAATCACCTATCTGGAACCTTACGATCGAGAGGTCAATATGATGTTCCAATCGTACGCTTTATTTCCTCATTTGACGGTGGAGAAGAATATTGCTTTTGGCTTGCACCAAGAGAAAATGTCGAGGAAGAAGATCAAAGTTCGAGTCGATGAAATGCTCACACTAGTACAATTAGAAGAATTTGCAGGAAGAAAACCCCATCAACTATCGGGTGGACAAAAGCAGCGAGTTGCCTTGGCACGGAGTCTTGCCAAACACCCTAAACTATTGCTTTTAGACGAACCAATGGCCGCATTAGATAAGAGATTACGCGAGTATATGCAATTGGAACTGGTGAAAATTATTCGACAGGCACAAGTGGCATGTGTCATTGTTACTCACGATCAAGAAGAAGCGATGAATATGGCAGATCGCATCGCGGTGATGGAAGGCGGCAAGATATTGCAAGTGGATACTCCCCGAGGTTTATACGAGCATCCAAAAACTCGGAGTATCGCCAGTTTTGTTGGATCGGTTAACTTGATTGAAGGTATTCTGGAAGTGGATGCACAAGATCATGCCATAGTGAAGAACAAAAATATCCCCAATGCCTTCCGGTTGAATCATGCGATCACCAGTGTGATTCAGGGGGGGAAGGTACTCTTAGGCGTTCGTCCAGAAAAAATACAGATTACAGATCAGAAACCCAAAAATATTCGGAGCGAAAACCTTATGGAGGGTAAAATCTCAACGATTTCATATCTGGGTGGTCAATCAATTTATCATGTGGAGAATGATAAGGGCTTTGTCTTTAAGGTATTAGAAACCAATGAATCTCGCCATGCTGAGCGATACACTCTCGACGAAGCAGTCTATCTTTCATGGTCACCAGATAATTTGATCGTTTTGTTTGAACAATAATGATGAGCAGAGAATCCGTGTTGAAGGGGCATCGATAGCATGAAAAAAAGGATCTTTGATATGCAGGGCAATGTCCGTCAGATTTGGACACAGTTCGTATCTAAAAGAATATCAAGTTTTCGGCGTTTCGCGCTGATTGCCCCACCGTTTGTATTCTTACTGCTTTTTTTTGTTATTCCTTTTTTATTAATCCTGAAAATTAGCTTTGCAGATACGCAAATGACAATTCCACCTTTTTCTCCGCTCTTTCAATGGTTGGATGGTAATCTTAATATCACTGTGATATTTGAAAAATATGCGTATTTACTGACTAATGAGGTTTATGCATTTTTCTATATCCGTTCGATTCGCTTGGCCTTTTTTGCAACCGTCGGTTGTCTTTTGATTGGCTATCCAGTGGCCTACACCGTAGCGCGAAGCAATGAGTCGATGCGGAACATACTGCTGCTACTTCTGTTGCTACCGTCCTGGACATCGCTTTTGATTCGAATTTACGCTTGGATGGGAATTCTTAGTCCGACTGGCTATTTAAATAACGTACTTATCTGGCTGGGCTTGATCGATACTCCATTGCCAACCAGTAATAATAATTTTTCGATTTTTATTGGGCTGATTTATAGCTATCTCCCACTGATGATCTTACCTCTCTATGCCAATATCACCAAGTTAGACGAAAGTCTATTGGAAGCAGCCGCCGATTTAGGGTGTCGCGGCACCTCGGCATTCTTTCGAGTCATCCTACCATTGACCTTGGGCGGTATTATATCTGGTTCCATGTTGGTTTTTATACCGGCTGTTGGTGAATTTGTAATTCCAGAGCTTCTAGGTGGTTCAGGAGCAACCTTCATTGGGAGAATGATCTTTCAAGAATTTTCAGTGGCTCGTGATTGGCCGTTAGCCTCGGCGATGGCGGTAGTGATGATGTTTCTCTTATTGATACCGATATCTATTTTTATTCGTCAGCAAAACAAACAGATAAGTTAGAGCAAAAATATGGCGAATAAGAAAAACTTTAATATCTATGATATTGCCAACGCTTTGGTCAACTATCTTCAGGACTCAATTGGCTGGAGACCCTCAGCTAAGCCGAGTGCTGGCAAAGGAGATCTTCGGTCAAGAATAAAGATGCCCAAATTCACCCAGATTATGCTGGTTTTTGGGCTCCTCTTTCTCTATGTTCCGTTGATCATTGTTGTTATTTATTCTTTTAACGATTCTCGGATTGTTACCATCTGGACAAAATTTTCGTTTAAGTGGTATGGAAAGCTACTACAAGACACGCAAATGGTCAATAGTGCAATTTTCAGTCTGACATTGGCAACCATTACAGCTTGTTTATCGGTAGTCATTGGCACGATGGTCGCCTTTACCTTAAATCGAATAAAAAAATTCCCAGGGAAAAGCCTCTTTGTTCTCGCAAGTTATGCACCTCTCGTGATTCCCGAGATTATTCTTGGTTTGGCACTTCTACTTTTTTTTATCAGTTTAGAGAATTTGTTTGGTTTTCCCAAAGGGAGAGGATTTTTCACTTTATTGATTGCTCATACCGTTTTTTGTCAGTCCTTTGTTTCGGTGGTTGTACTAGCTCGGCTCAGAGATATTGATCCATTTTTGGAAGAAGCAGCGATGGATTTGGGGGCACGACCGTTAAAAACTTTTTTTCGAGTAATTTTGCCAGTAATTCTACCGGCTCTCATTTCTGCTTGGTTGTTGAGTTTCATCCTCTCGATGGACGATGTGGTTATTGCTAGTTTTGTTTCTGGTCCAGGGGCAACCACCTTGCCGATAAATATTTTTTCCAGCTTGCGCCTTGGAGTGGCACCAAAAATCAATGTAATTGCAACGATTATTATCACGGTTGTGGGTGTGTTGAGTTTTCTTGCTTACTCGTTTCAGCGGCGGGCGGAAAAAAAATATAAAGAAGATCAGCATTTAGCCTTTATGCAAGACCAAAAAAAAGAGTGATCGTTGCAGTAATTTCAAAAAAACTAGGAGAATAAGAATAGATGAAAACAATTTCACATCTGATTAACGGAGAACAGGTATCAAATGACAGGCAGGGGGAAGTCTACAATCCCGCCATCGGCAAGGTCCAAGCGAAAATATGCTTAGCCGACAAAGAACAAGTGGATATGGCAGCGAAAAGCGGACATGAAGCTTTTTTATCTTGGCAAGAAGTGACACCTATCAATCGTGCTCGTATTATGTGCCGTTTTAAGACTGCAATTGAGGAAAAAAAGAACGATCTGGCAGCGTTGATTACCCAAGAGCATGGAAAGACTTTAGCGGATGCTCAAGGCTCTGTGATGCGTGGTTTGGAGGTTGTCGAATTTGCGTGTGGTATTCCTCATTTATTAAAAGGAGAATATTCGGCAAACGTTGGTCGAGGAGTGGATGCCTATTCATTGCGGCAACCGCTTGGGGTTTGTGTCGGGATCACCCCCTTTAATTTCCCAGCAATGGTGCCACTTTGGATGTTCCCTTTAGCCCTTGCTTGTGGTAATAGTTTTATTCTGAAAATATCTGAAAAAGTACCATCTTCTGCAAATTTTCTCGGAGAATTAGCGCTGGAAGCAGGATTCCCGCCAGGTGTGCTTAATGTGTTGCATGGTGATCGTGAAACGGTAAGTCATCTATTACATCATCCTTTAGTGAAAGCAGTGAGTTTTGTTGGTTCTACGCAAATTGCCCAATCGATCTATGAAACATCGGCAAAGAATGGTAAGCGGGTGCAGGCTTTGGGTGGTGCAAAAAATCATCTGGTGGTAATGCCAGATGCTGATATTAATCAGGCAGTATCCCATATTAGCAGTGCTGCTTATGGATCGGCTGGCGAACGATGTATGGCAGTTTCTGTGGTTATGTGCATTGGCGATGATGTCGCTGATGCCGTTTCAGCCGGCCTCCAGAATAAAATTAATGAATTATCAATTGGTGCTGGGGATCAAGAAAATGTAGATATGGGACCATTGATTACTGCTGAACATTTGGCAAAAGTGAAAGAGTATGTCGAGATAGGGGTAAAAGAGGGTGCAGAATTGATTGTTGATGGGAGGGATTTTAAAAAGACACTTTCCTCATCAGGTTTTTTCCTTGGTCCATGTTTATTTGATCGAGTTTTGCCAGAAATGCGTATTTATCAAGAGGAGATTTTTGGACCAGTCTTAGGCATCGTCCGCCTGCCAGAGCTCAATCGAGCGATAGAATTGATCAACGCGCATCCTTTTGGCAATGGAGTTTCCATTTTTACGAACCATGGGGCAATTGCTCGCAAGTTTGTAGACAAAATTCAAGTAGGGATGGTGGGAGTGAATGTGCCTATCCCAGTTCCTGTCGCTTATTATAGTTTTGGTGGTTGGAAGCAATCATTGTTCGGGGATACTCATATGCACGGTATGGAAGGAATTCGCTTTTATACCAAGGGTAAAGTGGTTACTCAGAGATGGCAAGAGCTACCAGATGAAAAGGTACTGTATCGTATGCCGACTTTAAGTTAGTAGATACGCTGCAAACTCGACAAGGCTTATTCTTTTCCTGTTCGTTCTTAAAAAAAGAAAAAACGAAAAGTCAATCGATTTTTCCTCAGTAATCTAGGGGAGATTATCACTCTTGGAATCATTTCCTAAAGATCAGTGAGGTTGAGGAGAAAATTTCTATTGCTAAATTATCTTTAATTCACGAGCCAAAACGCCGATTATTGCATGCTCGGCTAAAAACTTCTCTTAACGTCAATCAGAAGTTGACTTTCGTGTATGCCAAGTCAAGGCTTTCGGCAACAGGTTCGTTGTTCAAACTTCCTTTATAGGTATTGATGCCGTTATAAATGTGAATATTATCCTGAGCAGCTCTTTCAATACCCTTTGACGCTATCGCTAATGCGTGGGGCATCGTATTATTAGCCAATGCCATAGATGATGTTCGAGGGACACATCCGGGCATATTAGTTACACAGTAGTGAATAATGTTATCAACAATGTAGGTGGGTTCTTCGTGTGAAGTTGGTCTGCTGGTTTCGCTACAGCCCCCCTGATCAATAGCAACATCAACAATCACAGATCCAGCTTTCATCAGTTTTAAGTGATCTTGAGTAATAATCTTCGGTGCCTTGGCTCCTGGGACCAGCAATGCCCCAATCAAAAGATCCGTGCTCTCTAGGCATTTTTCGACGCTGTTGGGTTCAGAGTACAGGGTATCAATCTGGTTACCGTAAAGATCATCCAAATAATTTAAGACACTGCTCTTAATATCGAGGACCCTCACTCGCGCGCCCATACCTATGGCAATCTTACACGCGTTTAATCCAACGACTCCCCCACCGATAATTGTTACATTTCCTCGAGCAGTGCCTGGAACACCACCTAAAAGAATTCCACTGCCCTTGCGAGTACTCTCCAATTCTTTGCTGCCATTTTGTATCGATAACCGTCCAGCAATCGCACTCATTGGTGCTAAACAAGGTAATGTATTATTTTCACCGGTAATAGTTTCATAGGCAACGGCTGCAACATTTCGTTTCAATAGTTCGTCGGTAAGTTCTTTTTCTGCAGCTAAGTGTAAATAACAGTAAAGTAACAAGTTTTCACGTAGGTACTGATACTCCTCCGAGATTGGTTCTTTCACCTTTATAATCATCTCACTCTCTGCATAAACTTTGGCATTGTCGCCTGCAATCTGGGCCCCGGCTTGTTCATATTCTTGATTTTTAAAACCAGCACTGACTCCTGCATCTTTGGTCACTAATACCTGATGACCAGCTTGGCAAAATGTTTTCACATCGGCTGGGCGCATGGCAACTCGGTACTCATGATTTTTAACTTCCTTGACTAGTCCAACTTTCATAATTTTTCTTCTTTTTTACCAACGCCTCAGATGATAGCCCTTCGTTTTGGTCAATATATCATAGCCATAGAGCGACAGACTACACCCTCGTCCAGTATCCTTTACGCCAGACCATGGTAGATAAGGATCTAAATAGTCACATCGATTCATAAATACAGTGCCAACTTCTACTTGATCAGCAATTTTCTTCGAGCGATCTAGATCGTCGCTCCAAATAGATGCGGTTAATCCATAATGGCTGTCGTTCATTAAGGATATCGCCTCCTCATCATTTTCGACAGACATTATTCCAATACACGGGCCAAAAGTCTCTTCTTTCATATAGCGCATGCCATGATTGACATTGTTCAATATTTGTGGTGCCAGATATGCATCTTCTCCCGTGCTTCGAGGAAAGTTCTTTTCGTCAATCAATGCTATTGCATGCTCTTGTAAAGCGATTGCAATCTCTTGTCTAACTTGATCAGCTTGTTTCTTGCTCACCATCGGTCCTAGCGTGGTTGATGCCTTGGTTGGGTTACCTAATACTAATTTATTTGTTTCTGCGACGAGTGCTTCGGTAAATTCCTTCTCAATTTCCTTGCGCACATAGACCCTTTCCACTCCACAACAACATTGTCCAGTATTATAAAACGATCCCTCTGCAATTCCTTGTACAGTTTTTTCAATGTTACAGTCTTCAAGTATATATGCTGGATCCTTCCCTCCTAATTCTAAATTACAGCCAATAAATGTCCCTGCGGCAGCCCTTTCAATTTCACGCCCGCCTCGAACAGAGCCGGTGAAAGATACAAAATCTACCCAGTGATTACTGATCATTTGGGCTATGGTATCGTGATTGGCAGCAATTACATTAAAAATATCTGGAGGAAAATCTGCTTCCTTTATAATTTTCTCTAGCACGAGAGCTGTCTTATGAGTCTGCAGGGCATGTTTGAGAATCACTGCATTCCCCGTAACTAATGCTGGAAAGACCACATTGATAACTGTCAAAAAAGGATAATTCCACGGTCCAATGACCAGTACATTTCCATGAGGTATGCGGCGAATATATCGTTCAATATTTGGTTGGTCCTCATATTTTTTGGCTTTCAGATGTTCTTCGGCGGTATCAGCGATAAAATTCAAACGATCATTCATTGGATTAATGACTAATTTCGCATGATGTAATGGGCGTCCCATTGACCAACAAATCGTTTCAGCAATTTCATCGAGATGGACTGTAAACAAATCGCGAGCTTTTTCAATTTTCTGTAATTTTTCTGCCAGTGGGACTTTTTCCCATTTTTTTTGTGCATTTCTTGCTTTCGTACATATGGCTTGAATCTCTGCACTTTCCATCATATCGACCGTCAGATATACACTGCCGTCAACTGGGGTAATAACTTCTCGTTTTTCCATTTAGTCTCTTTCTCTCTTTATTCTATTTTTTTCAGAGCTTTAACCGCTCAGCTGTCATATCTAGGCAGTTTGTCATTTTTTCGAATAGCATATCGACTTCCCTCTCAGTTATAATAAATGGAGGAGCAATGACCATCGTATCCCGAACGGCGCGCGAAATCAGCCCATTAGCTACGCATATGTCCCGACATGTTGTCCCCATGGTAAACTTGTTATCATAGCGCCCTCTGCTCGTCTTGTCCTTTACTAATTCTACTGCACTGATGAGTCCAATTGCTCGTGTCTCTCCAACTAATCTATGGTCTTCTAAAGCACGCAGTTTTTCTTGATAATATGGCCCAATTTCTTCACGAACTCTCTTAATCAAATCTTGAGTTTCCAACAAACGAATCGCTTCTAACGCTGCTGCACAACAAGTGGGATGTCCAGAGTAGGTAAACCCATGTGAAAATTCAACTTCAGAATTCATAAATGCACTGCTCATTTTCTCTCCTACAATGATTCCTCCCAGCGGTAAATAGCCAGCAGTGACTCCTTTGGCGAAGACCATGATATCTGGTTTAATGCTATAATAGATGCTACCAAACCACTCACCTAGACGACCAAAGCCGGTGATCACTTCATCGGCACATAAAAGAATCTCGTATTTTTGGCAGATTTTTTCAATTTCTAACCAATATGATTTTGGTGGAATAATCACTCCACCAGCTCCTTGTACTGGTTCTCCAACAAAAGCAGCAACATTGTCCTGCCCTAATTCTTTTATTTTTTCTTCTAATTTTCCTGCCATCCGCTTGCCAAATGCTTCAAATTCTTCACCAGCCCCCAATTCATAATAATAGGGCTGTTCTATGTGTACAATATTTGGAATGGGTAATCCCCCCTGTGCATGCATAAATGCCATGCCTCCCAAGCTGGCACCACCCATTGTGCTCCCATGATAGGCGTTCTTGCGACCAATAATTATTTGTTTGTTAGGTTTATTTTGCAGGGTCCAAAAATGTCGTGCCATTCGAATGAGCGTATCGATGGCTTCCGAGCCCGATGATGTAAAAAACACTTGTTTCATCCCTGTTGGCGCGAGTGAAATTATTTTTTCTGCTAGTTCTATCGCCGGGTAATTAGAGGTTTTAAAAAAGGAATTGTAAAAAGGCAAGGTGTTCAGCTGTCGGCTTACTGCGTCGGCAATAGAGGGATTGGTAAATCCAAGAGAGTTACACCAAAGCCCAGACATTCCATCTAAATATTGTTTCCCGTCCACATCATAGATGAAAACTCCTTCGGCGTGTGAAATTACGCGACAATCTTTATCTTCTGCAAGCTTCTTATATTCAGAAAACGGATGGAGATAGTAACTCGTATCCTTCTCTCGCCATTGGCTGTGCTTTAATTTTTTTTGTGCCATTTCTTGTAGCCATTATCCCAACAAGGCTTTCTTGCTGCAATATATTAATACTTTAGCAAATAATTTAAAATACCGCGAACAATTTCTCGCTGCTTAATATTTTCCTTTTGACTATTTGCTCTTTTATAAGAGGTGATCGCCTGATCGTATTTATCTTTGGGAAAAAGTTCCTGCCTCTCTTGTAAAAGTGCTTGAGCATACTCATCCGAAAATTCTGGATGCGCTTGAATTGAAATCAGTGGTATACCCTCATAGCGTAAGCCAGCTATCGCACAGTATTTATTTTTCATCCATACTTTCGCATTGTGAGGAGTAGTCATCACTTGATCCTGATGAATGGTTGGACTAGAAAAAATAGCTAAATCGTTTGGAGTAATTTTGGGTGGCCTTGCTTCCTGATATTCTTTCAAGCCGACATGCCAACCCTTATCAAATTTTTCCACTCTTGCTCCTAGTGCTTGTGCCATTATTTGATGGCCAAAACAGATTCCGAGAGTTGCTCTTTTCGTTTCCGCTAAGGTTCGGACATAATCCTCCAAGCGTTTTATCCAAGGAAAATCCTCATATACTCCATGTCTGCTACCGGATATAACGTAGAGATCAAATTCCTGTGGGTCGGTAGGCCATTGCCCCTTGGTGACATCAAATTCACAAAACTCAGCATTGGGTATAATGGGCTGTAACAATTCCACGAACATTTGAAAATAAGTACCATATTTGGGTATCAATTGGTCAGCAACATGGCCAGTAATAATTATCGCAATTTTTTTGAATCTTTCCGCTAATTCTTGTTTTTCTTGCATAGTCTTTTCTCCATATTCAATTTTCTCAATGCCTGCAACTAATTGGCGAGCCACTCTAATGCATTGAGAGCAATTTGCCGGCCATCACTCGCTTTATTCTCAATGGTTTTTACTGCTTGATCGGCGAGTTCATCACTATATAGGTCATTACTATATTTTCGCAATACCCATTGAAAATAGGATAACGGGTACTCAATGTGCCCTTGAAAGCTGATGGTTCTTAACTTGGGATACAGTAAAGCTGCGTTTCGACAAAAAATACTTTCGGCGATTAAAATCGATTTTTTTGGGCGCTCTATTACTTGATCTTGGTGAATTGTCGGTATAAAGAAGGTTTGGTTTGTCATTACATTTGAATTGAGATTCTGGTATTCTTGTAATCCCAAATGCCAGCCTTTTTCATATTTGTTGACGACGCCGCCCAAGGCCTGCGCAATTGCTTGATGCCCGAAGCAAATGCCGAGCAAGGCAATTTTTCGGTCAATAATCTTTAAAATCAGCTTATTTAAGCGTGAGAGCCACCGCCATGAATCATACACTCCCCAACGACTACCGGTAATAATAAATAGTTCGTACTGTTCCAGTTCACTTTCTAAGGGAAAAGAATCACGATAAATATGAAAGGTTTCACATTGAAGAATATCATTTTTTTTCTCCTGCGGGAATAATATCTCTTGAAACATATGGTCAAAATCACCGTACACTGACTTCATCTCGTGCTCAATATAGTCGGCTTGTAGGATACCTATTTTTGGATTCTTCATAATTTTTGAATAGCCATTCTCTAACAGAATTTCACTGCATCGTCATCTTCTCTAATTTTTTACCATTGGTTTTAACTCAATACGATTGTCAATCAGGAATTGGGAGATTTTGCTATCTTTACCAAGACGATTCATTCTTCTATCATGCTTGTTTCTGTGGATTAGCTCTGAGTCATATACCGAGCACAGCAGTAGACGATGAATCCTCGATATTTCTAGCTAAAATAATTGTTAAAAATCGCCTCAGGTGACACTGTGATGGCAAAATCCCGGCTTCAACCGATTTTCAGATGATTGTTTCTCGAGAAAACTTGAACAATTGCAAATTACTCTACAGAGAAGAGTTCTGCCGATGTTGGCCTCGGGATATGGGATGAGTAAGAATAAATCTCGCTCAAACCACACGAATTACCTCGCCTCATCGCGTTCGGTGCTCTATTGTCAGGGGACATAAAAATGGAGTTCCTTTGATAAATCCGAAGATCCATAGGCTGAAGTCAGTGAAAAAGCCAGATAATAGTTTCTATCATTGGTCAAAAGAGGGAAACGGCGTTGGCGATCTTGAAACAGAGCTCGAGAAATGTCCGTATTGGTGATTTCAATGACAATATATTGATTTTCCATCTGGTATTGGATATCGTTCTCACGTAACGAGAAGCTCAAAGCATATTTTTGCGGGCGGACACCCAAATGCACTTTTAAATCGACGTTCTCTTCTGTTGTTTGGCTAGAAAGTTTATCTAGCCAAACAAAGGGAATTTTTACTTGCGCACAGAGTCCTTGACTAGCAGGACAACTGATTTTCTTCACTTTTTGTGGGTTTGGAGGTATCGCTGGCAAAGTAAGATCAAGAACTACATCAAAAAGACGGGGAGACTTTCTTCCAGAGGGATCAGCACGTAGGAGGGCCTTCCATTGTAAGTAGCGAAATGGGGCAATGATATCAGATTTCTTGACAAGCTTCCAGTTTGACAATAATGAAGCAGGGGGCTCTGCTGCTGTGTTAGATTGTTCCGCATTTTCTTCGGTAAAGCGATTGAGTGACGTACGGACAAAAAGATCAAGTCGTGTTCCCGCGGGCATTTCTTTGGTTGCATAGAGCCGCGCTCGATAAGCTCGCCGCCGGTTATCGATCTCGGCAGCGATAAGATCTGCTGGCTCAATTACTTGAGATATTGCCCAAGAAACGCCCTGTGAATTCTCTAGACTATTTCTCTCTTCATGAAGCAATAAATGGGGATATATTTGTCTTGAGATTTCGTCCTGTTTTAGTCGGTGTTTTTCATTTTTTATTAGGCGCAGATCGTCCAAATAACCAAAAAAATCTTCCCCAATATGAATAGGGTATCTGCTCAAGTCAGGGCTCATCTTCTGATTTGCCAGACTATAGCTGGCATCTTCTCGACCATTCAGATAACTGGTGATTTTCTTTGGTTGAATAATGTCCAATTGAAAAAAATTCCATTTATTGCGGTGGATCAAATGAGAGCCTGTGATGTTTAATGAAATTTGTCGATTACCACTTGGCGATTTCCTGACAAGAGTTTTCTCAATCAAATTTTCCAATTGAATATTCATTCGATTGTCTTGAAAACCGATAGCCAATCCTCTTCTCTTTTGTGAGATCTCGGTGTTTTGTGGCAATGTTTGACTATAGATGATATTTTTTGAGCTACCATCGATCATCAATGGTTTGAACCAAAACGATACTGACATTGAATTGGTATACCAGTGTTTCCTTGATTTCAATACAATTTTTCTGTTACCGCTGCCATCAAAAAGTGCGCTGTAGCTACCTTCAGCTGCCTCGTTCATTTTCAAAGGATTGTAAAATTTTTCCTGATAATAGATTCCATTGAAAAATGGCGAGCTATTTTCAAAATTATAGTGAAGAATATGAGTAATATATTTTTTTAATTGTGCGTGACGATACAGGTTAGTGTGCTTTTTGATGCGGATTTCAGAACGATGGCTGTTTACTGCATATTCATTGTAGTTTTTTGCCTTGATAAAAGACTGAGAGCCTGGTCTTTTTTTTTCAACTGCTCTTTCCAGCCTATGTATCTGCCAAAGTGAAATGCTATGGTTGGCTGCTTCTGCGCTTGATACAGTTTTGTTAGCAAAGAGTAAGATATTGAGAAAACAGAGAGAGGCAATGACTTGCATTTGGCAGGAATACAATTTTGTAGAATGATCTGAGCTGTTCATCTGTGAAAATTTATCTTTCAAGCGAACATGAGGAAATCTTTGATCCCAAGCGCATAATACCAATTTCTCAAAAGGAAGATTTTATTGGAAAAATGTATGTTCATAATTATGATTAGTAATTTTAATGGTCGATAATTAGATTATCGGTGACTATGCTGAACAAAGAGAATATTTTTTGGCAGCAGAAAAAAGTATTCTCTACTTTATTATTTTGTCTGGTTATTGTCTCATCACCGGTTGTTGCGCAAAGTTTTCCGCTGAACCCGTTTCGCCCAGAAACTTTTTCGAACAGGATTGTTCTCAATACCCGTCAGTTGATTTTTCTGATTTTAGAAAACTATGACGATGTCGCATTGCAAGAATTAGAGCTTCCAAAATCTGATTCTGATCTTTTACGTAGCAGAGCGCAGTATAACCCAAAATTAACTGTGAATGTATCTCGCAGTGTATCAAATCCTCGTTATGCAAATTCATTAACCAGCGTGCCACCAATTACTCAAGACAGCCTTCTTTTTAGCTATCGACAATTATTTGTTACTGGAACGACAGTTGAAACTGGTGTGATTTTCGATCAAAATAGAGCACGTAGCAGTACTAATCCGTTGATTCCCCAGCTTGGCGACGACGTTTTTGCCCCTAGTTCTCTTAATACTGGTCAGATTTTCTTGACTGTTCGGCAAGAACTACTAAAGAATGCTTTCGGTTATACTCAGCGGCGACTTGACGAAATGAATCGGAATAAATCTGTCATTCAGCGAGAAGAACTTCTGTTTCGCTTGTCTTCGCTGGTGACTGATACTCTTATCCTCTTCTGGGAATACTATTTGACGGATTATAATGTGCAGACTTCAGAGAAGATGTTAAATCATGTCCGCAATGTGAAAAAGGTAACACGAAGGAAACTTCGCTTGGGATTGGCTGAATCTTTTGAGTATGACCAATGGGTTGCTTTGGAACTACAATCAGAAAATCTTTTGGCTGACGTGGTCTATGGTAAAGAGGCAAGCTTGCGATCTCTTTTATCAAACCTGAAGTTGGATAAAAATTTACCAATCAGCTTTGAATATATTCTTATCGACGAAATTCCGAGTGATATCGATTCAAAAAAGGATTTGCCGCAGGCCTATAAAGACAGATCAGATTATCGAGCCGCTCAGCTCCGCTATGTCAATGCGCAACAGAACATCAAAATAACCGAACAGGGTTTAAAACCGAGTTTGAGTCTTGGGGCAACTTTCGGTAGTTTTGGCTACGATCCATCTTTTAACACAGCATTTTCTCAGATAATTCGGCGGAACTATCCACAAACCTCGATAGATCTTAAATTAGAAGCACCTTTGGATGATCTCAACTCACTGGTCGATCGAAGAAACGCTCGGGTGGACTTAAAAATTGCGAAGATTCAGATTGAAAAAACCAAACGACAAGTTCGCGATGATTTGATTGAGGCTCAAGAGTTGGTAAAGGTAAGATATCAGCAAGTGAACAGAACAAAAAAAATTCTTACACGTAGCAGACGTTACTATAATGGAATATTGCGCGGTTATCGCTCAGGTCGATTTGCAGTGACTAATATTAAGGAAGCTTTAGATTCCTTGGTTCAGGCTGAACTAAACTTTAACTCGTCACGAATTGATTTCAATGTTGCGATTATCCGCTATGATTTAGCCTGTAACCGCCTCTTCGCCAAATATAACATTGATATCGATAAGATGCTGGAAACTCGGTATCCTAAGATCGGCAGGCTTAAATAATGAATAAGGGGTAAAAGAAATTTGGGAGTTTGTTCGAGCATTTCTATTCTTGCAAAAATTTTTATTGAATATGACTACAGGAGAATCTTATCTATAGGTTATGAGGAAAATGTCTAATCGGCTAGTACGCTCAAAAAAAAAGAAGAAAAAGCCAGACAGCAAGGAATGGGGTTTGGTCTTTATGTATCACTTGACTGGCTTAAAATATCTACACTATGGTTTATGGGAAAAAGGCTTGGCATTGCGTTTGCAGAATATACCCGTCGCCCAAGAGAATTATGCGCAAATGCTTATTCACTGCATCAAAGAACACGCAGAGAAGCCAAAAGATGATTCACAAATAAATATCCTTGATGTGGGCTGCGGTACTGGTAGTTTGCTCGTCGAACTAGTAAAACAAGGATTCAATGTCGATGGGATTGTTCCGTCAACCATAATGGCAGAGGAAGCCAAGAAAAATCTGAGTGCACTTTCGCAAAGCCAACGCAATCAAGGTAATATTTATCAGTGTCGGCTGGAGGACTTCACAGATTTTCGAAAATTGTGCAAGACTTCTGTTGTTAGAAAATATGATATTATTTTATTTAGTGAAAGCTTCCAATATGTGGAATTAGAGGAATCTTTGCGTCTATTGCCATCCTTGCTAAAATCTACTGGTAAAATTATCATTTGTGATTTTTTTAAGAAGGTTGTCGAGCTCGATAAATCTCGTTTTGGTGGTGGTCATTTGCTCTCGACTTTTTACGATAAAGTAAAGCAATTGAACTACGCGATTCTTGTCGATCGTGATATTACCAAGCAGATAAGCCCAACGATTGATCTACTGGATCAATTCTTACGCAATCAGATTATGCCTGCAGTCAGTTCACTCGTGCTTTTTTTAAGAGGGCGTCATCCGGTCTTGATTGCTGTCTGTAACTTTTTTTTTCGCAAGGATTTTGCCAAAGTCCAGCAGAAGTATCTGTCTGGCAATAGAACGCAAGAATCCTTCGAAGACTATAAGAGTTATCGTTTGATTGTCTTGAATCTGGCGATAAAATAAAAAATTTTCAGCGGATGTGTCACTTGTATCCTCAAGAAAAAAAAAGTTGACTGTAAACGATTGATCTTGATTTTACTCATAGTATGCCTACGTATAGTTATCGATGCACCGCTTGTGAGAATCAATTTGACGCATTCCATGCAATATCAGCCGAATCATTAACTATTTGCCCTAAATGCAATAAGAAAACATTGGAGCGCCTCATAGGAAGGGGTGCGGGTATTGTGTTTAAGGGGAAGGGATTTTATGTAACGGATTACAAGAAAGATTCACAAAAAAAAACTGAAGTAAAGGAGACAAAAGCGACGACAGACAAGAAAAATCAAACTTCAACGACAAAGAGTGACCAGAATTCTAATAAACAAGTCAAATCGGAACAGAGCAAGGGCAATAAAAAAAAGGCGAATACCGTGGCCGCTCAGTAATGGTATTATCGAGAATGGCAACAAAATGAAGCGCTGAATTGCCAGATAAGCGTTGTTATGAATTCCTGTGGCAATAGAACAAAAAGATAATGCTCAAGGGAAGTTTCCCGAAAAAAAAAGCTTTACTCGGTCAAAGATCAAAAAAAAATCTCCTCGGTTTGTTATTTTAGCTGGCGGAGGGGAACTACCTTGGCTAGCTGCGAAAAATATTCTTGCTCGTCACGAAGCTCTCAGAATTTTGTGCCTCACCGAGGAAAAGCCACCAGCTGCATTTGAACCGTATTGTGAACTCGTAAGGATCACTCATTTTTATACAGAAATTCTCAAAAAATTGAGAAAGTATCGAACTACCAAGTTACTGGTGCTCGGTAAGATAACGCGAAAAATAATCTATCAGAATCCTTCCTTTGATAAGAAAACCTATCTTCTCGTTAAAAGCATGGGTGGGCAGAGTGACTATCAGTTATTTCTAGCATTGTCTGGTCTTATTGAAAAAGAGGGGATTGAAATTATTAAGCAAAATGAATATCTACCAGATTATTTTTTACCAATGGGGCGTTATGGCAAAGAGTTGTCTCCGCGAGAAATCATTGATGCAGCATTAGGTTTGATGATTTCGGCCAAGCTCAATAATCTTGATATTGGGCAATCGGTGGTGGTCGGACAGGGAGCAGTGCTTGCTTTGGAAGCAAGCGAGGGGACAGATGCATGCATTCGTCGTGGTGGTGAAATCTATCGGCACGGTGCGATTGTCTGTAAGATTGCAAAAACCAGACACGATCTTCGCTTTGATATGCCAACTGTCGGAAAATCAACTTTGAAAATTATGGGGCGCATACAGGCACGAGTATTGATTGTCCATGGCAAGAGAACCATTGTCATTAAACCGCAAGATTTTGTAAGGCTAGCCGAATCTTTGAATATCAGCATTCTTTCGGTCTCATCAAAAAGTATGAAGCAAGATGATCTCACAGAAATCAATCGACATCGGAGAAAAGTATAGACTGCGGCAGATGAGCATATCTCGGGAAAAAACGATTATGTTGGTTACTGGAGAAATTTCCGGTGATATGCTTGGGGCTGAAATCATGAAGCAATTTAAAAAACTGGGGTACGACAATTTTCTAGGGATTGGTGGGCCAGAAATGAAAGAGTTAGGTTGTGAAATGATCCTCCCACAGGATAAATTAGCGATTTTTGGTGTGATCCAAGCTTTGCTATCTTACTTGAAATTAAAGAAAATTATGTTACAGGTATGGCAAAGGGCCCGTCAAGAAAAGCCCGTGGTGGTTATTTTAATCGATTCGCCTGGTTTTAATTTGCGCTTGATGAAAAAGCTCAGGAAAGAAGTACGATTAATTGTCCAGCTTGTTTGTCCGCAGATTTGGGCAACTCGCTTCTTTCGAATTCATACTCTTAAGAAAAATGTCGATTTGCTTTTGACGCTTTTTCCTTTTGAAAATACCATCTGTGAGGAAGCTGGAATAGCCAGCCATTGGATTGGCCATCCGTTGATTCAGCGAATTCCCAAAGAAATCGAAAAATCACAGAATATTCTGCAAGAGCAAAGCTTATCTAAAAGATACCGTGTTGGCCTTTTCCCCGGTAGCCGTCGCAGTGAAGTTGATAAATTACTTCCACCTATGTTAGCTGCTGCAAGATTGATTTTGGAAAAAAACCCACGCACTGATATCGCTGTTTCTGTTGCAAAACCAGAATTGAATACAATTATTGAGCAATCATTATTGAAGTATCGAGATTTGCCGATACGAAAAATCAATGAACGCGAAGATAACTTAGTAATGATGCAGCAGAGCGATATTGTTATTACCGCTTCTGGCACGATCTGCCTAGAGGCAATTTATTTTGAAAAACCAATGATTGTATTGTATTCGGTGCGGTGGTTGGATTTTCTGATCGGCTCTTTACTCTTTCGCTGTCGATTCTTTTGTATTGTAAATATTCTAGCTGGAAAAAGAGTCGTGAGTGAATTGATGCAAAGCGAAGTGACTGCAGAAAATATTTTGGAGGAATTTCTCAAGATTCGCTATGAAGCTACCTATTGCGAAAACATGAAACAGGAATTGCGAAAAGTTAGAAAAATGCTCGGCAGTGGAAATCCGGCAAAAAAAGCTGTTTCTTCAATTCAGGCATTGATAGAGAAGCCGCCCAAAAAAAAGAAATAAAAAATTGAGTATTCACTTTGTTTGCTAGATCAATCTCATAGACAATAGCGAATGAAAATCCCGACCATCAGCATGAGAAAAAAATTTATCCATAGGAGACGTTGATTTTTTTTTCGTCTTTCTAGAATATTGAGCTTACTTTCTTGCCGTTCTAGCGATTCTTTTGCGGCGACTCTAGGTGGTTTATAGCGGTATTTCATTATCTAAAATGCTTATTGCACCTCGTAGATTTCATAGCGATTTTCCCAAAAACGAATAAAAAAAAGTCTCCCCCGTAAATCAGAAAATGAATTTCGCCAAGATGAACGAACTGGTTCTAAAGCAAAACTAGAGCGATAGAGATATTTTCCTTGGGGATTATGGAATTTATAGACGATCGTATCCCCAGCAGAATCGCTTTCTTGCAATACGAGAGACCCATCTGTTTTATTATGTGAAAAAAAATCATTTGTTCGCATGATTTCGCTTGGTTCACTTACCCATCCATTTTGGCGGTAGATGACTCGTTCTAATAAAGAATAATCCTTTTTATCGCGGAAAGATACCACTCCGATAATTGGTGGCGTTTTTTTTTCTTGATTCTCTTGGTCGTCGATTTGCACATCACTGTTGCTTGCAATACTTATAGATTCGCTGTCCACAAGTGGCCGCAGATATTCCAGCTGACTGATAATGTTACGGTTTTTTATTCGTGATTGAAACGTTGGTTTCTCATACTTGCCTTGGTATTCTTCGTTTAGATAAACATTGAGTTCTATCTTTTTTTTACGGCGTGTCAAAACATAGAGAAAATTGTTACTATCAACTTCAAGTTTTAGAATTTCCGCAAAGGGCTCTTTCATCCCAATCCATCCGCTGATTTCTCCGTTCTTCTTGAGGTGAGCAATGATTGAGGGGTTAGTCGTTCCCTCATCATAGATCTTTTTGCGATTCAACTGCGGTGAATTATTGATAGATTTTCCATTTTTAAGAAAATATTGGATATAGATATGGCTATCGCTGGGATCAACGGCTATCAATCCCAAGGGATGTTCACTACTTTCTACTTTTCGTCCGATTGGCGAGGAAGAATCGCTTATGTTCTGCTCAATCCGCCATTGGTGTCTAGGCTTCTCTTCATTGAGAAGATAACCAAAAATCCGATTTCTCATAAAGTTTGGCAGATAAATCATTTTCTTACTGACAGCTGGGAACATAGGTAGCTGGTTGTACAGTTTCTTTGGCGGGTAATAATAGGTGACCGGCTGGCGATTTGAATTATCGAATAGATCAGATTCTTCCACATTCAAGGAAAGCAACTGAGTGAGATTAATTTTTTTTGTGGTCGTTTGGTCACATTGTAGTAAAAGGTTGGGCACAATGACCAGAATGGCTACCAGTAATTGCTTCATGAATCAGTCTCTTTCGCTAGCGTGAACATCAATTGATACCCATTTTTTTTGTTCAACTCGCTCTGTTTATTCAAATTTTTTATTTATTCTAAGAGATTTCATTCGTTTTATTTCTGACTGATCTACCTATCACTGAGCTGGGTCCTCTCCAGCGCGAGAATACGTTGGGTTTTTTAACCCAACTCATCACAAAAATTATATATTCCCCGAAACTAAAGATTACCAAGCGCTACATTGTAATTTTGATTGACAGACTGCTTTCTTTAGCTAATATGGAACTCTAAAGGAAATCTATAATTACAGGATTTTTAAAACAGATGAGTATGCAAGAACCTCAGAGAGAAAAAGGATTAAATAGCAAGAACGATGGCAAATAAGATAAAAACGATCCAACCCAATACGAAACTTTTTTTTGATTATTTAGATTCCTTGGTAACGGAAAAAAATCTTTCGCGAGAACAGATTCATGAAACTCTCAAAACTTCCTTTTTGGCGGCTTATCATCGCGAGTATGGTTATGATGCCAATATAGAAGTAGAAATCGATCAAGAAGCTGGAGAATTTCGTATTGTGCGAACGAGGAAAGTTGTTGAGGAAGTGAAAAGCAACATCAGCGAGATTTCTGTTGAAGATGCCAAGGGGCTACCCGTTGGTGATGTAGTGCGTGAATACGAGGATCCGCTCAACTTTACCCGAGTTGGTATTCATAATGTTAGGCAAATACTCCATCAAAGACTGCAAGAACTGGAAAGACAAGTTGTATATGATGAGTTCAAGGATAAAGTCGGAGAGATGATCAACGGCTATTTCTTGCGCTGGCGGGGCAGAGATCTAGTCTATGTTGACTTGGGGAAAACCGAAGGGTTATTGCCTAGGCGTGAGCAAATGCCCAATGATCGTTTCCGCTCTGGCGATCGGATAAAAGCGATTATAAAAAAAATAGAATTGAGAAGAGAAAAGAGTCGTGATGTTGGCCCATTCATAACCTTATCTCGTGCTTCTCCTGATTTTGTTCGCAGGTTATTTGAAATTGAAATTCCAGAGATTTATGATAGTACCGTGGAAATACTGAAAATTTGCCGACACCCAGGATATCGAACCAAGATTATGGTGAGATCAACTAAGCCAGATATTGATCCAGTAGGCGCCTGCGTCGGTGTAAAGGGTGTTCGTATCCAGTCAATCGTCCGTGAATTGGGAAGTGAGAGAATTGATATTATTAATGCTGATTCTCCGCTTGAACAGTTGATTAGTGAAGCTCTTTCGCCGGCAAAGGTGATTGAAGTGCGAATTGACCGACAAAATAAAGAGGCGTTGGTCATTGTCATGGATGATTCACATAGTTTGGCGATAGGAATGAGTGGACAAAATGTTCGGCTGGCTTCACAATTAACGGGTTATCATCTGATTGTGCGATCAGAGACTCAATTTAATCAAGAGATATCATCCCCTGTCGCTCGAGCTAAATTAGATCAATTATTTCAAAAGAAGGAAGATGTTTCAACACCAGAGCAAACTGGAACTCCACTCAACGAGCTGACTGACTTGAGCAAGAGAATCATTGGCATCCTCAATAACGAGGGTGTTAATACAATAGAGGAATTGCTGGAGAAAGCCGCCGAGGACTTGGCAGAAATTGAAGGTATTGGCAAGACGACGGCTCATCAAATTAAAAAGATATTAAAAGAGTCTGTGGAATTTGAAGAGGAGTAGTCTATCTAGTGAACAAAAGGAAAATTACTATTCGCAAGCAGGAAAAAAAAAAGAAAAGTATATCCGATCATTATCTCATAAAAAAAAGCAGTAAAAATACCCCGCTCGCTCCTAAGCGTAAAAAAAAATCATTTAATGTGAATAAGAGTAGCTATAGCTACTTGAATAAGAAAAAACCATATCGATCGAATGTGGTCCAGCAGGCGGACGCTGAACAGAGCGATGGAGATAATAAAAAAGAACAAATTGAAGCTGAATTAAGTTCTGTTGTCCCTAAAAGCATTAAAATATTAAAGAATATTCAGGTGGGAGAGTTGGCTAAGAAAATGAATCTTCGGCCGAATGAAGTCATCGGCAAACTCATGAAGATGGGAGAAATGGTAAATACGACCAAAGTCATTGATGCAGAAACAGCTGCAGTGGTGGCTGCAGATTATGGTTGTAAGACACAGGTTGTATCTTTATACGAAGAGACATTGATAAAATCAAATGAAATTGATGATGTGAAAGATCATCAGAAGCGTCCTTTGATTGTGACAGTTATGGGGCATGTAGATCATGGCAAGACTCTACTGTTAGATGTGATTCGCAAAACTAATGTGGTAGCTCAGGAGGCAGGATCAATTACTCAGCACATTGGTGCTTATCAAGCAAAGCATAAAAATGAAATAATTACCTTTTTAGATACCCCCGGTCATGAAGCTTTTACGGCTATGCGTGCTCGTGGTGCCGCAGTCACCGATCTGGTGATTTTGGTCGTTGCTGCAGATGACGGAATAAAGCAGCAGACACTCGAGGCGATCACCCATGCAAAGGAAGCCAAGGTGCCGATATTGGTTGCAATCAACAAGATTGATCTGGAAGGAGCAAAGATTGATGATGTCAAGAAGCAATTGGCCAATGCGGGTTTGACCGTAGAAGAATGGGGCGGGGAAACCTTGATTTGTGAGGTCTCAGCCAAAGAGGGCACAGGAATGAGTGAGCTCTTGGATGCAGTGCTCTTACATGGTGATTTATTAAACTGCACCGCGAATCCACTATTAAAGGCGCAAGGACGAGTGATTGAGGCGAAAATTGATGCCGGTAAAGGGCCGATTGCAACTGTTTTAGTTCAACAAGGAACTCTCAAAGAAGGAGATATTTTTGTATCTGGAGCGTACTCTGGGCGTGTTCGTACTATGATAGATGATAAAGGGAAAAGAATCAAATCTGCTAGTCCTTCGACTCCAGTTGCGATAACCGGAATGACTGGAGTGCCAGAGGCGGGAGATCCGTTTCAAGTTGTCGATGATGAAAAATATGCCCGTGAAGTTGCGATGAAACGTCAGCAATATACCCAGCAGCTGAATCAATATCAAAAAGTAGATGCATCGGAAAATTTAACCGATTGGATTAAAAGTCATAAAGAACTCAATATAATTATCAAAGCAGATGTACAAGGATCGGTGGAGGCTCTGCGTGAAGGCTTAAATCGATTGTCTACTGACGATATTAAAGTACGCGTGATCTCAGGCTCGGTTGGTGGTATATTTGAATCGGATGTTAAACTGGCCGATGCCTCTCATGCGCTCATCGTGGCGTTCCAAACTCGACCAATCTCCAAGGCAGCGGATTTAGCGACAAGCTGCGGAGTGAAAATTCTCTATTCCAGTATAATATATGAAGTCATTAATAATGTAAAAGAAGCGATGGAGGGCTTGCTGGAACCAGAAGAAAAAGAAGAAACGGTTGGCCATGCTCAAGTAAGAAAAGTATTTAAGATATCACGTTCAGGAACAATTGCCGGACTCATGATCACCAAGGGCAGAGCGCATCGCAAAGATCAAATTCGTTTGATACGAGATAATATTGTGGTCTTTACTGGCGCCATTGAAAGCTTGCGGCGGATAAAAGAGGATGTCGAATCAGTCAAAGAAGGTTTTGAATGTGGATTATCGATTAAAGATTATGCCGATATTCGTGAAGGAGATGAAATCGAATATTTCTTGGTGAAGAAGATATCGCGGAAATTATGACGACTTCAATTTCTTGGTTACGCATTGAAGAGCGAGTTCGCAAGGAGCTTGCGGGATTAATATTCGATAGAAAAAGAAAAGATGATGATTTGGGCTTTGTTTCTATTATTCAACTAAAACTTGCTAAAGATTATGGAACACTTAAGGTATGGGTTTCGCTTTTTGGCGATGAGGAAGATCAAAAACGAACTTGGAATGCGTTGATCCGTCATCATCATCATTTCCAAGGAACAGTGAGTCGTAATTTACACTTGCGGTCAACACCGAAAATTATTTTTGTCAAGGATACCAGAACACGAGAGGGTGATCGGGTAATCGAAAAAATACTGGATTCATAATGAAATCGATTCCTCATGCGTATTTAGTCTTTAAAGTATCTGGCCAGTCGAGTCAAAGTCTGATTAATCAATGTCGTCGTCAATGTGGCGAAAAAAAAGTAGGTCATGTGGGGACTTTGGATCGTCTAGCACAAGGTTTGATGATTTTACTGACTTGGCGAGCAACTTCTCTTGCCAATCTCTTTTTGCAATATCGGAAAAGTTATTTCTGTCAATTTGATTTTGGTAGGAATACGGATACCCATGATAGCGCAGGTGAAACGGTATTAGAATGGTCGGCAAAAAAAACTCAAAAGGTTGTTCAAGAAAAAAGAGACGAAATTATACAATGGATCTCTGCTTTTAAGCAGAGATCGTCGCAAAAAGCTCCTCTTTTTTCTGCATTAAAATATCAGGGTCGAAGATACAGTGATCGAGCGCGAAGCGGCGAGAGAGATTTTTTCGATTCGATACCGGCAAGAGATATTAGTATTACAAGAAGTTCACTGCTCAATTTGACCGAGCACTCACTCCAAGCAAGTTTTGAAGTGAGTAGTGGTACTTATATTCGGGCGATTGCCCGTGATCTTGGGCAAGAACTACAGATTCCACTCCATCTTTCTTTTTTACACCGTCAGAGTATCGGACGCTGGCAATGCCCGATAACTGTAAATACGTCGCGAAGCATAGAGCAAGCGATGAAGAAAATAAAAGAAAATCCCGCACAAATACAGAATCAGTTCAACCCCATTACTCTTGATTCAATATTGGCCGATTGGCCGCAAGCTCAATTAAAATCCCATGAGTGCATGCTCAAAAAATGGCCGAATCATATCACAATAGACGATCTCATTTGGCGGGGAAGGACAGCAAAAACCTTTGAGAATATTATTTTGCTTTATTGCGACGATCTCAATAAACAATCTTTCCCTTTAGGTTGGGTTATTATCGATCAAGAAGAAAGACTTAAAATTAAAAGAGTTTTTTTGCTTCCTCATGAAATTTCATCTCAGGTTCCAGACAGGTGTTTAGTGAAATGAGTATTCTACGCGGGGTGCGCAGGGTCATTTCTGTAAAAGTGTATGAGTTCTCATTATACTTAATAAAGATTGTATTATTGTACTCTTAAAATCTGATTTTTTTTTGTTATGAAAACAATAAATCGCTGGATATTTCTTTATTATAGAAATTGTTTCTTCTTATTATTAGTAGTCCTCGTTTCTTGCGAACAATCGAAGAAGAATCCAGCTATAGTTAAAATAGACTTTGAACTCAACGGACTGATTTTCGATAATCAAGGTAAGACGTTGTTAGAAAAAGAAAACCTAGCGATCCATGAAATAGATGCTGAAGCATATTGGCTGTACTTTGGTTTTTTGCAATGTCCTGATATGTGTCCGCTCACCTTTAGCAAACTACAACAGGCAAATCAGCTTCTTGGACATAAAAAAAAGAAGGTGCACACT
This sequence comes from Leptonemataceae bacterium, assembly GCA_965207725.1. Lineage (GTDB taxonomy): Bacteria > Spirochaetota > Leptospiria > Leptospirales > Leptonemataceae. The sequence goes on from OZ242290.1 coordinate 649,991, forward strand.
CTATTTATCAGCGTCGATCCCAAGAAAGACTCTTTACTGCAAATGAAAAAACGTTTGCTGACCTATAAGTTGACAGGGGCTGTGTTTCGTGATGATCTGAGTAAAATTGATCGGTTACTAAAGCAACTGTATCTACGATCAACGCCAGATAACCCACACGCTCATTCTACCAGAATCTTCTTGCTGAATGGACAAGGTGTGCTTCGCGATTCATTCTCATTATCAAGCGAACCGAGTGAGATTGCGAGTAGTAGCGATGCCTTGCTGGGCTGGTTCTAAATCTGCGGATGCTTTATCCTGTAGCAACTCAATCGGTTGCAGTAGTCATTCTTAAAAACTTTTCACTACCAACAGCTCAATCTCATTTCTCCAGATTATTCTGGTCATCATCAATGTCGTCCGATGCTAGGTCAGTGAATAGATCTCATATAAGAAGGTTATCGGACGGGTGGATCCGTCTATCGTATTAGAGTTTTTGGGCGTAGAATTCAACGACTAACTGTTCGTCGATCTGAATAGGTAATTCTTCTCTTAGAGGGGTGCCTTGCATTTTACCGATTATCTTCTTGTCATCAACATCTAGACTCAGAAAAGATGGTAACCTCAGGCTGGGATTTTTGATTGTCTCTTTCACAATCTCTAATTCTGCTCCTTTGGCAGACAGAGATATCTCTTGTCCAACTTTTACCTGATAGCTAGAAATATCTACTCGCTGATCGTTGACTGTTATATGTCCATGATGAATCAATTGCCGCGCAGCCGGTATGGTTGGCGCAAATCCCAAGCGAAAAACAATGCTGTCTAGTCTACTCTCAAGTATTTTCAAGAGCACCATTCCGGTGGGCTCATTAGAGCGTTTAGATTGTGCAACACATCTCCTCAGTTGTTTTTCGGTTACACCATAATTATAACACAGTTTCTGTTTTTCCATGAGTCGGCGCTTATACTCACTCAGGTTACTTCTTGTTTTTCCTGTTCGTACTCCAGGTGGGTAAGGTCGCCGCTGACTATTTTTTCGGGTTAAGCCAATTAGTGGTGTGCCAAGTTTACGAAGTATTCTTATTCTTGGTCCAGTGTAGCGTGACATTCTAGTTAATCCTCTTCCCTACTGAAATTTTGTTGTTCTTCTTTTCTCATCTTGTATAAATCAAAAATTAAGCTTGTTACTATTTTGTCAATGCCTTTTCGTTGAGGAAGTTATTGGCAAATATTTTATTGTAATGCAGTTTGAAACCATAGCAAGTCCGGTTTTCAAAGGTTTCTTTGTGCAGAAATAGCTTACTCTGTTCCTCGGTGAGTCTATGCATTACCGAGTCAGAGATGGATATGCCATTTTTTTGGGTAGCTTCTTCTTGAAGATGACAAGCATAGTTAATAGTCGGTGAGACAATGCCACCGGTATTTTGTAAAAACTTAATATTACCGTGATCCATAGCAATTCTCAGGCAGAGATTGTGTTGAATATTCTCACGTACTTTTAGATTGAAAACTGGCAAAAAAAGTTGGAATTCTAGTGCAAAAGAAAGTGCATCAGGGCATTGCGTGTCTCCACGAAAAGCGAGAAGTCCTCCATCACCCGACCATTCCCAGATTCTTCCGTCGTATCGCTTTAAAATCCTCCGCACATGTTTGAGTAGCTTGCCATAAATGGTTTCCATAATACTCGTTCCATATTCTTTGACTAATAATGAGTTTTCACATATATCAATTGAAAGTACCGTGAGCTCATAGCTTTTTCCGTGTTTAAGGGCTCCCCAATCTGGGCGGTTACTGACGTCATCGCTTATTCTCTTAAAATAATTATCCTTAAATTCGTAGATAAAGCCATTTTCTGAGATACGATTGAGGAGGTTTTCTAACTGAAAAATTCTGACAATACGAGAATTGAGATAATTACCTTCAAGATGAGTCAAATAGCATATCAGTTCTTCCATTCTTTTTGCCTCCTTACAAGTGTTTACTAGAGAAACGGCGGCAATATTCGCGGATATGGTAATATCTGAAAATATAAGATCCTCGCGTTTCGTGCGGTAGTTAGGGCCAAATAAGTCTTTCCCCACAGATTCTATATCTCTTGCATTGAAGGACCGACTCAATGATTCAATGATCTCTCGTGGTAGGGTATCATATATGAAATCCTCACGGTCGGTCATTACTCTTTTCCCTTTTTGAGTTTTATTCCATTTCATCTGGGCACCTTTATCCTTTCATTTTTTTTCTTGTCTTTAATTATCGAGACTTTTTTTCAATTTTTTACTTAAATTCCATTTTTGCTGGGTTTTGTCTAGATTTTTTTCTCGTATATATTTTTTGAGTTTTTTTAATTCTCCAGGAAAATCCATCCAATTGCGTCCAATTCCCATATTTGACTTGATTGCCTTTTGGTCTGTTATCTCTGTTAACAACATTTTCTTTTATATTCTTTTTTATTGTTCTGCAGGGTAGGACAACTCTGGCTCGTCTGTTCATGCATAGTGGGAATTTTTTTTTGATTGATTGTTTGCAGATCGGCTAAGTAAAGAGAAAAGTTTCTTTTTTCTTTACTTCTCTGGGTATTGTTTTCGCTTTTTTGCAAGTTCAAGTAAACTATCGCGAATTTTTTAATATTTAAAGCTAAAGCCTTGAGCAAATCAATGTGATTTTGCCGATTTCTTAGCTAAATTCTTTGGCTTATGGTGTTGAAACAAGCTAATGATCTGACTATCTTGTGGAGGGGTATTGCGGGGGCCAAACTCCCATTGCATAGTCTGTTGAATCCAATCCTCTTTATTACACGAGATTGCATAAATCTTAAAAAATGTAAAAGCTTCATAGAAAAAGCCCTTTTGGCGAAAAGCTGTGTTTTTTTTGTGAGGCGTTGGTTGATTTTTTTGGAATCTCCTTTGACTCAGATAAATTCTCTTTAATCGTTCTTGATTTCTCTTGGATATATGAAGTAATTCGAAAGTCGGTTTTAATTGAGCGTCTAAATACTCCATGACTTTTTTCTCAATTTTATTTTCTAGCAGATCATTCACTAAATCTGCAAAGAGGAGGGCAAAGAATACATTTACTGTTAGATCTTCTCTTTCTGATAGCATTTTATCAGCAATTGCTAGGCGTTTTCCTATTCGAGATTGGTCAAAAATCAGTCCTTCCTGACTAGAGCGCTTCCCCTTTCCTATAAAGGGTATGATCGTTGGAATCATATGTTTGAGCAGTGAAAGCTGATATAACGATCGAAAAATCTTAAAACTTTGACCAGTGACAAAAATTTTATTAATTTCTCCGAGCATGCGATTTTTACTACTTTTCTTAATTTCACTATTGAAGCGTGCGATCGTGCGCAGAGTTCTTGGTTCTATTTCAAAATTTAATAAGGCGCAAAATTTAGCTACTCGGAGCATGCGAACTGGATCTTCACGAAACGATACTTCTGGATTACCGATCACTTTGATTCTCTTTGCCTTGAGATCCTCATAGCCTCCGCAATAATCAATGATCTCTTGTCTTTCGGCGTTGTAAAACAGGGCATTGATGGTAATGTCTCTTCGAGCTGCATCCTCTGGTCCGGTGCCAAAATGATTATCCTGTCGCATGAGAATTGATTTTTTTTTGTGTCCTGATTTTTTCGTATCTTTGCGATGGCGAGGCAGACTTCGAAAAGTACTCACTTCAATGACTCGATATCGATTGATCGGAACGTGGAGAATTTTAAAGCGCCGGCCAATAATACGGCTATTACTAAACAGTTGTTTCAATCGATAGGGAGAAGCCGATGATACTACGTCGAAATCTTTGGGATATTTGCCCATCAGCAAATCGCGAATGCAGCCCCCAACTAGATAGGACCGATAGCCTTTACGGCTAATCCGGTTAACCACGCGAATCGCTGCCATTTCCATGTCGGAATTACGAATTCCATGTTCGGATTGTGAAATTCGGCGCCCTCGAGGATAGCGCAGCTTAAAATCTGACTTCTTGTTGAAAATACGTAGGTGATTTCTCAATCGAGATAATAACATAAAAGATTTTCTAGGAAGATTCTGTTAATTAATCTAGTTATTGCATATAATATTGATTGACATTCTAGGTGTCAAGTAAAATCTGCTAGTATGAACAATGGTTCTCAATGAATTTATTTGAAATCTAATAAATCTAGATAGAATAAAGAATCGATTGGTTAGTGCGGCAGGGGATTTGGCAATTCTTATGAAATGACTAAGTTAAATAGAATCGCACCTAAAATAAGGAAAATTAGCTTGCTCAATATGACGAAAATTCCAATTTTATCTGAAGTTTATTTGCAAGAACATGGTAGTAATTTTGCGCTAGTAAAAGATCTGATTAAATGGTAGAAGAAGAGGAAATGATGGATCAATCTCCGAAAGAAAATCAGGAACGAGGGAGACAAAAAGTAAGATTTTTAGATCGAATTGCCTATTGGGGGTTGCAAAAGTGGAAGAAAATACAAAGAGTCCACCTGAAAGGATGGTTGGCACTTACTTGTATGGTCTTCCGGCAAGATTCAGCAAATCGACCCCATACGATTAAAATTAACTATTTCTTGCTATTTTTTATAGCCTGTATGTCTATCAGTATGATATCTGGCGCGGTTTATCTGAGCATGAATCGGATTAGTTTGCACGAGCAAAAAAATCTCCAAGATAGACAGGTGATTCTTACTCTTCTCTTAGATTTAGTAGAAGAAAAGAAAAATTTGTTAGATATTCTCAATATCAAGCAAAATGAAATTTCCGCTCAATCCTATGGTGGCAGTAACTGGCAAAATAGTCTTCAGCCCTATCAATTAGCAAACGTATTGTTAATTGACGGAAACTCTCATCAAAAGACGACGACCAATCAGGATGCAAACTTGAGTACGATTGGCAGCGCTTCAGGTAAAATTTCTGAGATTTTTGACTCAGCGATAATTCGTCTCAAGGAGGAGGCTCGCCCGCACCTGTATTCACTCTATCAAAAATCTCTATTGAATGCTGCTATCCCCTATGGCTGGGCTCTCAAGAATAAAGTGGGAATTCTTACTTCTGGTTTTGGTTATCGAATCGATCCGTTAACCGGTCAAAGAGAGATGCACGCTGGCAGTGATTTTGCGGCTGTGATTGGGACGCCGATTATTGCAACTTCTAGCGGCAGAGTGTATTCGACGAATGTATCCAATAATGATGTTGGCTATGGACGCTATATTAAAATAAGGCATGGCTTTGGTTATGTTACCCTCTATGCCCATTGTCGATCAATCATTGTTCGGAATGGTGATTGGATTAAACGGGGCCAAGTGATTGGTTACTTGGGTGCTACTGGTCGAGTTACCGGGCCACATTTACACTATGAAGTTCGCTTGGGGTATATCGATAGTATCAATCCCAAGCCTTTCATAAATTTGGATAAATAAGGAAAGAATAAAAAATACTTTTTTTCGTTTACAAAGGAGAATGCTTTGTTTATAATGATTACGGATTACTTGGTTCCCCCAAAATGTTAAACAATACAGATGATATTAAGAATGCAGAGAATAAGAATATGGAAAATAAGCTAGACACAGCGACAACTGCTTCCGCAGAAACAATTGAAAACCAGTCAGAGCCCAAACAGCCAGCCCAGAAGAGCAATAAGGACGGCGACATAAAAATCAAAAAAACAGAGAATGTCCAGAGAGATGTGGGAAAAGAGATACAGCTTTCAGATTCGCTACCCAGTGAAAAGAAGACAGAGGCGAAAACAATGACAGATAGCTCAGAAAAAAAGATTGTGCCTAGTGAAGATAAGCAATCATCTACCAGCCCGCCGCTAGAAAAAGTCGAACGACGAACAACAGTTCGAGAAGGCAGAAAGAATTATTCTGGCAGAGCTACTTCTGCGGTCGCGAGTTCGCGTGAGGCTGGATCATCGTCAGCCAGCAGCGGTGGCAAATCAAATATTCGACATTCACGCGGCTTTCGACCAAGATATCGCCGTCAGCCATTAGATACGCGAGATTTAAAAATCGATTTTCTTCATCCTGAAGTGCTTCAGCGTTTCATATCAAGGACTGGGAAAATATTACCGCAGAGGGTTACTGGAGCCAAGCCAGCAGTGCAAAGAAAGATTGCTCGAGAGATTAAACGCGCTCGCCATATTGGTTTGTTACCCTATACTCATCGGTAATCCATGAAATTTGAAATTAAAGTGCCGGCCATGGGTGAATCCATCAGCACTGGCATTGTCGCAGGCTGGCGAGTCGCTCTCAATGAACGCTTTGCCGAGGGAGATATTCTATTAGAATTAGAAACCGATAAAGTCACATTAGAAATACCTGCTCCACATTCTGGAGTGATTATCAAGATTGAAGCAGAGGTGGGAGAAGAAGTGAAAATTGGGCAATTGTTGGCGGTTGCGGAGCAAAGAGAGGATATAACTAAGAGAGAAAAAAAATCCCAAATTGAAGAAAAAACTTCCCAGCCAACCTCAAAGAAAAATCAACAGATCCTCGAAAATTCCAAAAAGAGCAATCGAGAAGAAATAACAAGTATTCGCAATACCCTTTCACCTGCTGTTTCTCGCCTGAGTGCAGAAAAAAATATTTCATCAGATCAATTGCAAAGCATTCCCGGCACTGGCAAACACGGTCAGCTGCTCAAGGGAGATCTGTTGCGACATTTAGTGAGTGATCAGGATAGTCACCTTGCTGGGAACGGTGATGTGTCCGCAGAAATTTCGACAAAGAGTGATGATCAGAATAAAATCGTTCGAATGAATCCGATTCGTAAGCGTATCGCTGCGCGTCTACTTGCTTCACAGAGAGATGCAGCTATCTTAACTACCTTCAATGAAGTTGATATGAGTGCTATTATGGCTCTCCGCCAGCAGTACAAAGATGCGTTTAAGGACAAGTATCAGGTCGGTTTGGGGTTCATGTCGATGTTTACAAAAATTGTCTGTACGGTTCTGGGTGAAATGCCAATTTTAAACGCACGAATTCAAGGAGAAAATATTGTCTACCATAAATATTATCATATTGGCGTGGCAGTCGGTGGTCCCCGAGGTTTAGTGGTACCGGTGATCCGGAATGCTGATCAAATGTCACATGCGCAGATAGAAAAAACCATTCTTGCAAAAATAGCTGCGATTCAAGATGGATCCATTAAACTTGAAGATTTAGAAGGAGGTACATTTACCATTTCTAATGGTGGAGTTTATGGATCTATGTTGTCGACACCGATTATTAATCCGCCACAGGTGGGAATCCTTGGGATGCATAATATCGTTAAACGGCCAGTCGTGGTAGCGAATGATGAAGTTCAAGTGCGACCAATTATGTATCTGGCTCTCTCTTATGACCATCGCTTGGTCGATGGCAAGGAGGCAGTTACCTTTTTAAAGAGGATCAAGGAAATGGCAGAGGATCCAACGCGGATATGGATTTCAATTTAGTCATTGAATGAAAGCTCATTGTGTCAAATAAATCACCACCTAATCAAAACTTTGATGTCATCATTATTGGTGGTGGAATTGGCGGTTATATTTGTGCAATACGTTCGAGTCAACTAAAGCAGCGTGTTGCCTTGATTGAAACCTCTGCTACCTTTGGTGGAACTTGCATAAATATCGGCTGTATTCCATCCAAAGCTCTACTCGATTCTTCCCATAAATACTACGAAGTAAAATCACAACTACAAGACCACGGTATTGAGTGCGATTCAGTTCGCTTGGATGTCGCAAAAATGATAAACCGTAAACAAAGAGTGGTGGATGAATTAACGACGGGGCTTTCTTTTCTCATGAAAAAAAATGGTATTGAAACCTTTCAAGGAAACGGAACAATCGTCGACACGATTCAAAAGGAAGCTGCTCAAGAGAGCAAGGTTGTGGTGGAAATTAGCGCTAGCTCAGAAGAAGTGCCGAAAAACAGGGAAGCAAAGCATACTATTACCGGGAAGGCTTGTGTCCTGGCCACTGGTTCCATACCAATTAGTCTACCGAATATACCAATCGATAATGAGAGGGTCATTCTTTCTGATCAGGCGTTATCCTTAACCAGTGTGCCCTCCGATTTGACGATTTTGGGTGGGGGTGTGATTGCCTTGGAGCTGGGCTCTGTTTGGTCGCGGCTAGGAGCAAAGGTAACCTTGATCGAAAAAGAGTCTGATATTTTGCTGGGACTGGATCCAGATCAACGACAGGTTGCGAAACGGATATTTAAGGCACAGGGACTTGATCTCATGCTGCAACATGAGTGCGTTGGCATTGAAAAAGATAAAGAAAAAGAGCAAGTAAAAATGACCCTGCTCAATCATCAGAGTGGCAAAGATAATAAACAGGAAATTCAATGGAGTACCTCAAAATTACTAGTGGCAGTTGGGCGCCAAGCGCGACCACAAGAAAAAAAACATTTACAACTTGGATTAAAATTGGATCAACGTGGCTTTGTCGAGCGAGACCAACAAAGCTATAAAACCAATCTTGCGGGAGTATATGCTATCGGCGATTGCTGTGCAGGGCCAATGTTAGCGCATAGGGCACAGGATGAAGGGATTGCACTTGCCGAACGACTAGCTGGAAAATATGGGAAAGTCAATCAAGCGACCATTCCTTGGGTCATCTACACTTGGCCGGAAATTGCCTGGGTTGGTGAAAATGAACAGCAATTGCAGGGACGAGAAATAAATACAGGCAGCTGTTTATTGTCAGCCAATGGGCGGAGCAAGGCATTGGGCAGTACTGCTGGGCGGATTAAAATTATTACTGATAAAAAAAGCGATCAAGTACTCGGTTTTAGTATAATAGGAGCAATGGCTTCGGAATTGATCGCAGAAATTGTAGTTTTGCTGGAATTTGGTGGATCTGGCGAGGATTTAGCACGAACAATCCATGCCCATCCAACGGTGAGTGAAGCGGTTCGTGAGGCCGCCCTGAGCAGTTTAGGTAGAGGATTACACAGTTAGAGAAACCATGAGGTGTAACAGAAAATCCTTGACTTATATGGGCTACTGATTAGATTCTTTTCATAATGAGGAGAAATAGAAGTTTTAGGAAAAAGAGATTTTTCCATGGCATGAGTATGAGAAATTTAGTTAAAATTTTAAGCATTGTATGTGGAACGCTGAGCGTTATCTTCCTTATTGGTTGTCAGGGGAGCTTTTTTTTGCGAGATGTGCGAAGCGAATCCATTCTTGGTGGTAATATAAGGGATAATCAATATCAGTTGAATAATGCAGAGGGCTTAGCCGTTGCAAAAATTCAAGATCAAACATTTCTTTTTGTCGGTTCAAACAGTGAAGATGCGGTGAATGTGTTTACAGTTTCAAATTCAGGATCTTTGCGTCATATATCGTCTGTTAATGACGCCGCGGATGCAGATTATGAGTTAGATGGCATAACAAGTCTAACTGTAACCGAAGTTGCTGGCACCTCATATCTTTTTGCAGCAGGTGGCAATGATAATGGTGTGAGTGTTTTTGCGATCACTGGAAATGGAGGATTGATTCATCGCGATTCCGTCGACGACAGTGATTCTGCTTTTAATGGAATTTCAGTAGCTCTTCAAAATCCGGTATTTTTGGCTACGGAAAGAGTAGGTAATACTACATTTCTGTTGGTGGTCTCAAATGGTGAAGATGGTATTTCTGTATTTTCGGTAAGTAATGAAGGCACATTATCTTTTCGTAGCGTCTTTTTAGATGATATGGGTGGCGTGATGACAGCACTTGATTTGCCAACGTCATTGTCCATGAGTACCATTGCTGGAACTACCTATGTATTTGCCGGTTCTAGGACTGATAATGGGGTGAGTATGTTTTCTCTAGATAATGGGGGAAGACTTGCCCATATTTATACTTTCACAGATGATGCGACTACGTTATTAGGCGATGGAGTAAGATTTCTTGCTACTGCGTCTATTGGCGCTAATACTTTCTTATATGCATCTGGCGGAAATATTGGTACCTCAGAAAATGGGATAACCGTATTTAGAGTAGATCCAAGTGCTTCAATACCATTGATTCCTCAAGAAACTCAGGCAGCAGATGGAACTATGAATTCTCTTAACCAAGCATCAGGGCTTGCTGTCGCTCAAGTTGACAATGTTCTTTCATTACTTGTTGTCGGTGATGTTGATACTGGGGTAGTAGATGACGAAGGTGTGACAGTATTTTCGATAGCAAGTAACGGGACATTGACTCGGACTGCTCTAGTTACTGAAAATACATTTCCAGTTTGGAGGCTTACAGTACCAACGTCTATTGTAACTATAAATATAAATGATCAAACCTATTTTTTTACTCCTAGTTTTTTGACTAGTGATGGTGGTGTGAATGCCTTTTCACTGGGATTGAACGGCAGTGGTGCTCCTAGCCTCATTGAGAATGTGGATAGTTTCTATGATAGCCCGCAATTAGTGATCAGCCAACCTATCTCTCAGGCTGTTGCTTCTTTTACAACTGCTACTTATTTATACGTTGCCGGTGTTTCTGACAATGGTATCAGTGGGTTTATGGTCAGTCGTAATGGGGAATTGGATAATATTCGGGCACCAGAGGGTAATGTGAGTATTAATGATCCACGTGACATGACGATCGTGACGATTGGTGGTAGCACCTATCTATTCGCCACCTCCTTTGCGAGTAACGCTTATAATAGGTTTACTATTGATGAGAGCAACGGGGAATTGTCCGCCCAGATGATTGCGAGTGAGGTTGGCATACCATCATTAATGGGAGCAACGGGTATTACTTCGGCCGAAATTGGCGGTAACACCTATCTATTCTTTGCCGCCTACAATGGAGATGCTGTCTCTGTCTATTTAGGTGATCCTGTCTTGGGATCGCTTAGCCATGTTACTTTCCAACAGGATAATGCGGCCTTGGCACTCGATGGTGCATACGACGTTGCTACGACTACAATAACGACAGGCGGGCAGGAGAGTAATTATCTTTTTGTTACTGGAAATCTAGAAGATGGGGTAAATGTTTTTTCCATAGCAGACGATGGAATGCTAACTCCCGTGCAAACGATAAGAGATACTGAAGATCCGCGTTATAATTTGCGCGGTGCAACAGATTTGGCTGTCGCTACAGTCGATGATTTGCAATATCTTTTTGTAGTTGGCTTAACAGATAATAGTATCAGTAGTTTTTTGATCGGAGAGAGTGGAGAACTGACGTATGCGTCAACGAGGGTCCGCCCTCAATTCAATCTGCCAATTTATGGCAGTGGTCTTACAACGCAGACCCTGAATGGTATTCCTCATCTGATTGTCGCGGGCACTTTTGCTGATAATACGGTGAGTATTTGGCGCGTCCAAAGTGGTGGTGTCTTGCGATTGAGTGGAGAAATTATCGATGATGATCAGATATATCTGGAGGAGGCGAGCAGTGTTGTTACTGCTGTTATCGATGATACCCCTTTCCTTTATGTAAGCGGATATAGTGAAGATGGTGTGAGTGGTTTTTTGCTCAATTGAGTGAGTGATCCAGCCAACAGCAAAAATCTGGATTAAACGTGTGGGGATTGTCTACTATCGCTCGCAGCAACGTTCGCCAAAGCTGCAATTGCAGCGGTTTCTACCCGAAGGATATGGTCTGCGAGTTTTAATCGCTGAAACTTTTTAAGCTTCACTAACTCTTTTGCGGAAAATCCACCCTCCGCCCCGATAACAAAGCAAATGGCACGACGCCTGCATTGTTTTATCATGACAGGTTGCTGGTCTTGTACTTTATGGGGATGACAGAGGTAGTATTGGCAAGTATGGGTGGGGAACTTCTTAGCAATAAACCCTGTTAATTCATCTATGTCGATCTGTTTGAGTATTTCTGGCAAGAAGAATCTTTGTGATTGAGTGGCAGCACTGAGAATAATTCGATTTAAGCGTTTGATTAGTGGCTTTTCCAATGGATAGGGAGTATTGCTGTACTGACATTTTATGGCAATAAAATGAGTCATTCCAAGTTCCGTGCTCTTCTCAATCAGCCAATGTAATCGTGGTTTCTCTGGTAGTGAGCACGCGACAATTCGCAATGGTTCTTCCTTTTCTTCTGTTTTTCCTAGTAAAGTAACTATGGCATGTTGATTTTCTAAATTCAACTTTCCATGCCAACGTTGAGAAATTCCATCACCTACAAAAATATTTTTTTCCTTGCTCGATTCCACATTTCCTATATGCGCTAATCTTCTTGCCCGTAAATGGCGGTATTCATCTGCTTGAATCTCAATTTTCTTTCCACTGGAAAATTGAGATCCCTTACGATAAATCAGGAACATTTTTTATGGTAAATTTGAGGAGATATAGGCATGTTGCTACTATAATGATTTATTTGCCAAGTGAGTGTTCAATAAAAATTGATAATGCTCAATGCTTCTTTTGCAAAATAAATTTTAGGATTGGTATGGGAATAAAAAAGTCAAAGTATCAACGAATCCCAGAAAAAAAACTCAATTCTTTTTTATTGATTGATTATCGCCCCTCGTTAAGAGAATTTTGCGTAGAGATAGACTAGGAGAAATTAGGTCGAGCCGAAGTGGTGGAATGGTAGACACGCATGACTCAAAATCATGTGAGCAACTGCTCGTATGGGTTCAAGTCCCATCTTCGGCAATGGCGGGTATTAGGTCAACTTGCGAATGCAATTGTGATTGGGACAGCGAGTATAATCAATAGTACAATCACGGAATTGAATTCCAGTTTCGACTTCGTCCTCGCGCAATTGCAAGATACAAGGGAGGCCTTCAAATGGTAATCCAGTTCCCTCATTGATAGTGGATTCTGTGATGAGATGTTGCTGCTTAGAGTGTGAGACCTGATTTCGTTTTCTTGTTTTTGATTTTTTTTTATCATCATGGAGTGATAGTTTCGCATCTACAGTTTTCATGTTTATTATATCGACTAAACCAAGATTTTCTGGATTAGATTTAAAATTTCCTTGTTGGGATGCGGATTTTTCACGAGAATTGAAGCTGATAGATGAGTCAAAGACTACTCGTGAATTTCTTTGTTTTATCAATTGCTTTTATTTATCAAAGTATGAAACTTCCACTTGTGAAAGAATGGTATTGTCTTATAACTTGCTTCCCAAAACCGTGATTCATAAAGTGCTACTTGGTAAAAGGAATCAAAAATCTGAGGAGAACAAATAAATCTTAACATGTCTCGAACTTTAGCGAATGGATTGCTACTGACTATGGCTATAATCTGGGGGACAACCTTTGTCTTTCAGACTATCGCTATGGAATATCTTCGTCCCTATCAATTTATTGCGATTCGCTATGCGGTTGGAGGACTCTTTGTTTTACCTGTAATTATCTTCAGCAAAGCCAAGAGTCAGTCACTTCTTCAAGTGATGCGAACACGGAAAAAATTAGCTATTCTGGTCATTCTTCTGGGAGTTTGGATGTTCATTGGCATTAGTCTACAGCAGACGGCTCTACTGTATACTTCAGTTGCCAATGCTGGATTTCTGACTTCATTGTATCTTCCTCTCGTTCCCTGTTTATCTTTTATATTTTTAAAGAAAAAAAGTCATCAATTCATTTGGTTTGGAGTACTACTTTCTCTTGTGGGAAGTTGGCTCATGTCAGAAAGCTCATCCATTAGTGGTCGCTATGGTGACTGGCTACTCATTCTGAGTGCATTTTTTTGGGCTCTTCATATTTTGACTATCGAAACGATTTCCAAACAAATACTCGCACCTTTTCAAATATCGTTATTTCAGTCGCTGATGACTGTAAGCCTTGCTCTTATCGCCGCACTATTTTTTGAAGGCATTCCCAGCATCTCGGCAATTTTGAACGCTGGAACTGCAATTTTATTTTCTGGAATTGGAGGAGTCGCTTTGGGATTTAGTTTTCAGATTATAGCACAACGCTATGTTCCTGCATCGAACGCGACCTTGATTATGGCTTCCGAAGCTGTCTTTGCAGCATTGGCCGGTTGGATGTTTCTCTCGCAAGAAATGGAATTGTTAGCAATTATAGGAGCCTTGCTTATTATTGCTGCTATCATCTTGGCAGAATTTGGTAATATACGTAAATAGCTCATTGTTGATCGATTTTTCAATTGTAAGACAAACAGGGAAAATCATCTGTTAAAAGGTTTTCTCGCCAAAACATTTGCTTATTATTATTTATTATTATCTCTAACAGAAATTGGCGGATAGCCTAAAAATTTTCCCCTGCTCAAGTGAGTTCTTTCTCTCACCGCCAGTCAAGTGTCGTCAGGAGTTCACTCTCATTTGATCTGTCTGCATTGAGATTGATTTTCTGATTTTAGTTGACAAATCCAGCAAAAAAATTTATGCTGATTTTATATGAAGAAACCGCGCGGTAGAGCAGTTGGTAGCTCATTGGGCTCATAACCCAAAGGTCGCAGGTTCAAATCCTGCCCGCGCTAATTCGGCGAAGTAGCTCAGCTGGTTAGAGCAACGGAATCATAATCCGTGGGTCCGGGGTTCGAGTCCCTGCTTCGCTAATCATGAATGACTAGCTTGATTGTGTAGCACGGATTGCATGTTCAATTTTTGTTAATTGTGTCTCGACTCGAGCATCAATTGAACCAGTCCTTGTTTCAATAATACAACCACCCGGTTCGATGGTCGGATCTTCATAAAAATGAATGTTCTCAAATTGCGAGAATTCTGCCATAAATTCATCTTTTTTTTCAGTAGTGAGCTGGAGATTGTTGATGTTAAGGCGAACATCAATTTCTCCCTTTGATTTAATTCTCGCGAGTGCTCGCTTCACATTAGCAGTCACTAATTCTTTACGCTCTTCGTATTCGTCGCGGATAATGCGTCGGGCGATTAATAGTATTAAATCTACCATTTGTTGCTCGCTTTCAAGGATGATTTTCTCCTTGGCTTTGATGGCCCTAGCGAGCACGTTGCCTATTTGTTGGACCAGTCTCTTGATTTCTTTTTTCCCACTTTCATAGCCTTTTTCTTGCGCTTGGTTTGTTTTTATAGTTAATACTTCTTTTTTTTGAATTTCCCAATCCTCATCTTTTTTTATTACGGCCTGTTCTGCCTGCCTGATAATTTCTTCTGCTTCTTGTGTTGCCTTTTGAATAATTTTTGTGGCTTCAACTTTCGCCTCGGCAAGTATCTGCTTGCTTTCATTTACTTGTTTTTCTTCATGTTCCATTTTCTGTTTGGCGTCATCTGGTCTCATGCTTGATTCAGCTGCCATTTCTATAGTTTTTGACTTTTGTTCTGGTTGTTTCATATCGGGTTCATCCTTGTTACTAAATTCGGTATGGTTGATATCAATTTCTGAGTACTGCTTTTTTGATATTTCTTGATCACCTGTAGATTGGGTCGGTTGATCTTGAGTTGGCAGCTTATCTTTTTTTTCTTGCTGGGGTTCTTCTATTTCGAGATTTTCTGCAGAATCTCTTGGTAGCTTCTCCATATCTTCACTACCTTTTTCTGGTTTATCGCCTTTGTCTGCAATTTTGAAGCTATCAATGTTCTTACTCTGCTGGTTCTCTTTGGCTTTACTCGGAGAGTGAGGTGGGTGGTCCTCCGCTTGATCGTCATTATCGGGTAGATGAAGAATCAGATCTTCAACAATTTTTTGCATTTCTTGCGGATCTGCATCTTCAGCAAGAGGAGATTCTGACGGATTGGCATAGCCATAGGGTACAGCGATTTTAATTTTTTTTTTGGTCTGAGCAAGTTCTGGAGCTTTATAGATCAATTTATGAGAAGACATAACCAGTATCTATAATGTCGGTCTGGTTTTTCTTGTAAACTAGTTTTTTCTGATCTTTTTTAATACTGATAACGCTCATGAAAATGAGACGATATTGCTCAATTTTGCCGATAATCTCATTATAGGTCGCGAGAGTCGCTCTGGCGAACCCGCAATATGATATTAAGCGGACCAGAAATTATAAAACGCCGAGGGAAAGAGGTGATCATTGAACCTTTTTCATCGAGCAATGTTAATGCCAATTCGTATAATTTGCATTTGCACAATCAGCTCATGGTATATCAGCAAGATGTTCTTGATATGAAAAAACAAGCAAAAACTGATATCATTGAGATTCCCAAGCAAGGACTGATTTTACATCCAGGGCAGTTGTATCTGGGGAGGACAGTTGAATATACCGAAACGCATAATTTGGTACCTATGCTTGAGGGACGTTCTTCAATTGGTCGCTTGGGAATGGCCGTGCACATTACTGCTGGCTTTGGTGACGTTGGTTTTCAGGGTTTTTGGACGCTGGAAATTTTTGTGCTACAGAAAATCCGAATTTACGCAGAAATACCGATATGTCAGATATTCTATCATACGGTTGTCGGCACGATTCAAGTTTATCAATCTAAAAAATATCAAAAGAACAAGGGTATCCAACCTAGTCTTCTCTATCAAGAATTTATAAAATAAAAAATCAGTGAGCTGAGCTGACTTTGTCAATTTTATTGATTATGCTGGAGCTCGGGACTGAATATTGGATGTTGCTTCAATTCTTCTGCATATTCCTTTCGCTTTGATTGCGAAGCGCTTGGATTTCTGCCACCGATAATCGCCGATATTGTCCAACGGCAAGATCACCTAGCTGTAAATTTCCTATGCGAATTCTTTTTAGTGTTAATAATCGGTAGTGTAATCGCTGAAAAATTCGCCGAATTTCTCGTTTTTTCCCCTGTCGCAGGCGGAGAATAATTTCTGATTCTTCATTCTCTGTAGTTTGACTAAGGACTTGGGCACGGCCAACTTCCTTCCTTCCAATCGATATTCCTTTCATGAGTGCTTGTTGTTGCCTTTTATTGAGCACCCCTTGGATACTGACCTGATAATCTTTTGCAACCATATATTTCGGATGAGTTAAATAATATTGCAAATCACCATCATTTGTCAAAAGCAGGAGCCCACTGGTATTTCGATCTAAGCGACCGATTGGTGTTACCCGGATTTTGCTCGATATCAAATCCATAACTGTTCTTCGTCCATGGCTATCACCAACCGAGGTAATTACTTGGATTGGTTTATGGAGCATAATAACGATTTTCTCTTTGATAGGGGAAACGGACTCTCCGTTAAAAGTGACCAAAACTCCTTTGTTGATCTGATAGGCTGGATCCAAGCAAATTTTCCCATTAACCTTGGTTTTCCCCATTTGAATCAATTGATCGGTCTTTCTGCGCGAGGCAATTCCGCATTGGGATAGATATTTATTGAGGCGCATCAAATGATGAGGTTGAGCCCTTGTAAATTTGTCAATAAATTGTCTTTTTTTTAAAAGAAAAAGCTTTTCTAATATGTGTCGATAATCCATAGTAGAAACAAGATATAGACAATTTGCTTAAATATATTGGTGAATTTTTAATGATATTTCCTATCTTTTTGTTGACAGTTCGGGAATTTGTGTATAATAAATATCAGGAGTGAAAATGTTAGAATTAGAAGAAGGAAACCCAGAAATGCCATCAGGGAATTTACTGGCATATTCAATGGTCGACGGTTTTAATCCGATTGAACGGGGTGGCAAGATTATCGTTTGTAATGTGATTATTAGTTTTATTGCGGCACGGCAAAATCATTTTCCCGTCATTATTTTTGCACCGATATCGCTCAAGAATAGGCAAGAACTTGATGAAATGATTGAATTAAAAAATGACTATGATGTTTATCGTTTAGAAGACTTCAGTATTCCAGACGGGATGAAAATTGAAGAATATGTGAAAGAAAGAGTAGAAACCTTTAATGAAATGGTTATGCAGTATCTAGAAATGTGTCGCATCTCCATACAGAGTCAATCTAGTATTTCATTGCGAGAGATCGATAACGAAAACATTATGGAAGAGAAAAGAGAAAAAGAATATACTCAAGATTCCTATAGTATGGATGGTGAAGAAAAATCCTTAAACTTGTTACAAAAATATGTTGATGATCGTCATTTGAACTCGGATCGTAAGGTAAATAATCTTCGCGACCTAGTACAGTACTTTGAAGATAAATATCCAAAATATGATATTCGAAATTTGGAGCGAGCCTTGTTTAATCGAAAACAAAGTAAGGGTGATATTGAAGATTTATCGCAGCTCTATCTGGAGAAATATCGAGCAATTTACGCGGAAAAATATGAAAAAGCGCAAATAATTCAAAATCGTATTAAGACTGTAGAAAAAAATGATTCAAGTGGCGAGCAGCGATAGTGCGATAACAATGAATGGTAAATTGATTTTTTGCAAAAACCGTTAATATAAGGCGTTATTGTCGATGGCTGCAAAAATAGATACATTCAAGATTACTGATTATGGTAAGGTACAAACATATCTGCGGGAAGATACCTTCTTTGAAGGGTCCATGCAATTTAAAAATCCATTACAAATTGATGGTAGGTTTGAAGGAGACATTCGTACCACTAGCTCTTTGATCATTGGCAGGACCGCTGTGGTGAAGGCAAATATCTTTGCTCAATCAGTGGTGGTGTTAGGAGAGATTGTTGGCAATGTTGAAGCTACCAAACAATTGGAAATGCGCGAATCAGGTAAAGTATTGGGAAATATTCGAACTGCCAAACTATTAATCGCCGAGGGAGTCGTTTTTGATGGTCACTGTGAAATGATTTATCCAGATAAGGCGTAAATATGCCACGTCAAAGTGGTAGAGTACAGGTATACTCAAAAAAAAATCAGTATTTGGGCGTTCAATTATAAATAGTCTTGGTTTTAGCGTAGTTATTTCAAGTCACGTTAAATTAAGTCATGAAAATTGTAGTGCTCAAACAGAATAGAAAGCTGTGAGAGAAGGTAAAACGCTCGCTGATCCAAGCAATGCGCTCTTTGGGGTCACGATACTTCAATGACTTATTTGTTCTGATTTTTCCAGTGAATCCATTGATTTTTGAACTGATCAATCAATTGCTTGTGACCGGCTACAAAACCTGGAATTTGATGATCTAGATTTTTTCCAAAACTGATTGGATTGAGATTTTCCAAATCAATAATCGTCAAATCTGGCTGAGTTTGGATGAGGGCGGTGGCAGCTGCAATATCCCATGTCCACTTGGGGGATACGCTTACAACCAGATCAAATTCCCCTTTTACCAACCATACCAACTTCAATGCAATACTACCGGAAGTATGGTATTTTGTTTGAGAGATGAAATCTGGTAAATGAAAATCTGTTTTCTCTCTATTACTAATCAAAATCTTTGCATGTGAAATTTCGCGAGGTGGTTTGGCGATTACGACAAGTTTTTCTTGGTGCCGAGGCTCATTTTTGTAGTCAATCTGAAAAATCTTTTTATCGTGAGCATAAAATACAGTCTTTGAGCAGGGAATGGCAATTCCGCCCAGAATCGGTTGTCTGCTGTGAGCATCAATCAAGCCGACTGAAATGGTAAAAAAATTTTTCTGATTAATAAATTCGTTGGTACCATCGATCGGATCTATAAACCAAATCATCGATCCTTTCAGTGGAGTGCTGAGGGGAAGCTTGCATATTTCTTCAGAAATAATCATTGCTTCTGGTAATAAAGAGTGAAGTTGGTCTACTAAAATCTGATTAATCTCAAGATCGGTACTTGTCACCATATCTTTGTCTTTTTTAAAGATCTGATAGTCCTTTCTCTGAAAATCCTGTAGAGCTTTGCGGGCCGACACAATGAGCAGGTCTAGAAATCTGTTTTGAAAGCCATGGTTATGAAGTTCCATTATGATCAGAGGCGTTTAATCTGAGCAGTTATCGCAAATCAGTATTCAAACGAGGTATCATGTGAATTGTTTACTGATACCTCAGAGATATCTGCAAGAAAACGTGAAGGCATGCGCATTTGTGCGCGGCCATAAATGAATCTCTGGCGTACATAGCTGATTGCCAATTCTTGCATTGCCCGCGTAATACCAACATACAATAATCGACGTTCCTCTTCTATTTGATCTTCATCATTTACTGATAGGCTGTGCGGTACATAGCCTTCTTCTATGCCAACAATCCAAACTTTTTCAAATTCAAGACCCTTGGCATTATGCATTGTCATTAATCGCACACAATCTGTTGAAGCCACATCGTCTTGGGATTTTTCTCCAGTATTGAGAGTGATTGCCTTCAAAAAATCATCCAATTTTTCTAACAAAGTTGGTGTTTGTGGCAAGTGCGGATCGCTCGTAAGATTTTGGTTTTTATGTGTTTCACTTTCATCTTTCTCCGTTGGAATATTGATATCGATAACGTCTCGTTTATCATTTTCGATATCGCGCAAAGTATTGATGAATTCATAGATATTACTGGCTCTTCTTTCTGTTTCTAATGGATGCTCTTGGGGGAGAGCTGCTATATAGTTGCTATCTTTGAGAATCTCTTCTACTAATTTGGAGATCTTTGTATTCGTACTACTTCGCCATTTTTCAAAAAGCCGATAAAGTTTTTGCAAAATAGCTACTGGCCGAAAGCTCTTGATTTGGTCTGCTTGTTCCATGGCTTGGTACAAAGAAATTTCTTTTGCATCGGCAAAATCATTCAAACGATTGATCGATACTTGGCCAATGCCCCGGGCAGGCACATTAATAATGCGAAGCAGGCTGAGACTATCTTGTGGATTGCAGACGACTTGTAAATAAGCTAAGATGTCCTTGATTTCTTTTCGATCAAAGAAGCGAATATCACCAATCAACAAATAAGGTATGTTTGCTCGCCGTAGTTGCTCTTCCAAAACGCGGGATTGCGCATTGATGCGATAAAAAATACCCATTTCACTTGGTTTACCATCTTTGTCCAATTCTCTTTTAATTTCAGAAACGATTGCTTGGCTTTCCTCTATGTCAGAATTATATTCACAGAAGCGTACTTTTTCTCCCAGATGGTTATTGGTAAAAATTATTTTTTCATTTCTGTTTTGATTATGACAAATAACATTGTTGGCTACCTGTAAGATGTTCTTCGTGCTGCGATAGTTCTCCTCCAACTTGAGAATTTTTGCATTTGGATAATCTTTACCAAAGTCCAAAATATTTCTGATGTCAGCACCCCGCCATGAATATATTGATTGATCTTCGTCTCCTACTACCATAATATTTTTATTTTTTTCGGCGATCATTTTGCCAATTTGGTATTGTGCATAATTCGTATCTTGGTACTCGTCAATCATTAAATATTTCCACAAATTTTGATAGTAATCTCTGACTTCTGGTTTTTGCTGCAATAAGCGAGCACATTCGTAGAGTAAGCCGCCATAGTCGAGCGAGCGATTATTCGTTAATTCACTTAAATAGTCCTGGTAGACTTGATGAATAATATTTGCATTGCGATCAATATCATGTATCTTCTTCAAATATTGATCAGGGCTGAGTAATTGGTCACGTGCTCGATCGATATGGTAGATGACAAAATTTGGGGCAATATCATCTGGATGGAGTTTCTGTTTCTTATAAATCTTCTGAATTAGGTTTTTTTGAATCGTTCGATCGGCAATGCTAAAGTTTCTATCAAGGCCAATGCTCTCACCGTTTTGTCGCAACATTGCAAGGGCTAGCGAATGAAAGGTGCGGATGCAGACTCGTTTCCCTCGGGCACCTAAACTTTGATGAACGCGTGAGCGCATTTCTTCGGTTGCTTTGTTGGTAAAGGTGACGGCGAGGATATTCCAAGGTGCTGCTTGTCCAGTAATAATGAGTTGTGTAATCCGTTCAGTAATTACTCTGGTTTTTCCTGAGCCAGCACCAGCCAAAATCAAAAGTGGCCCAACATTGTGAGTAATAGCTTCCTGCTGTATCTTGCTCATCTGAGGAGCTAGACTTGTTTCTTGATCTATTTTGCTGTTCATACCTCACCCATGTTTAATGGCTTAAGTTGATTTGAGATTTTTATCCAGTATCGCTACCTTGAGCGTATCTTTCCCTAAATTTTGTCTAATGGGATATGCAATGGTCTTGAGATATGCTGGGAGAGTGACTAGTTTTTCGCCTTCTATCATGGGAGTAATCTCTTCTGATGACTGAAGTAGATAGATCCGATCATCTTTTCCAATGGTCTTATTGAGGCTTGCCAATAATCCAGCGCCGCCTTCAATCAAAACTTCATTGCATGATAGACGACAGAGATGTTTGATCAGGCTTTGTCCAAAATCCTCTTGTTCCAAATTTGGTAGGATGTCAATAGGCACCGGCCATCCATCTTCTCGAACAGCTTCCCATTGTTTTACACAATTATTGAGGAATAAATAATGAGGTTTTTTTGCGGTCAGCTTGTCTAATTCAGCCTGTCTATTAAAGAATAACCGGTAGTTACTTTTTTGCTCAATGGACATAGGTTGGTCGCCACCGCCGCCAATAATAAATATCCGTTTAGGTTGGTACGCTGTCACATTATTGCGAATCGTTTTTAAGAGAAATTTTTGATGATTAAAGAGTTGTTCCAGATAATAATCTTGTTGTAAAGAGGGCGAAAGATTTCTTTGTTTAAGTCTCAGATTACGCAATCGATTGTTACGGAGAATTCCCCGCGGCAGATCGGTCATAATCGTCTTTGGTCCGAATAAAATTGCATCGCATTGGGCGCGCAGAATATGGGTAAATGACAGAGCTTGACGATCGCTAATCAAAACCCTTTTCCCTTCAATCCCCATCGAATAGTTACGGTCTACCGCAATTTTAAGGTGAAGCCTTGGACGGCTTTTTTTGATACGATTCAAAAAACCTGTGAGAAAAACAGAGAGATTCTGATGCTGATGACGGCCTTCTTTATGAATATAAAATGCCTTCTTATGGTGACTGTTAAACTCTTCAATTGGAGACTTCTTTAATGACGGGTCTTTGGCAAAGATAATGATTTTTTTTATTGAGGGTGTGCGGAGAAGGGATTGACTGCATGGTGGTGTAAGTCCCTGTTCGTTGCAGGGTTCAAGAGTCACGTAGAGTCGTGCCCCTTTTCTTGTTTTTTTATTATTCTTTTTCTTGGGTTTTTTGATAAACTTCTCATACTTTCGTAAGGCAACGATCTCTGCATGAGGGCCGCCTTGGGGAGAAGTGTGTCCGACTAAGTAATGCGGCTGACCAAATTTCTTTTTGCTTACGATTACTGCAGCAACCGGTGGATTAGGCGCACTCTGTCCCATGGCGATCAATGATTGAATTGCCAAGAGATCAAAAATTTTTTCTTTAATTTTTTGATTTTTCATATAAACCGCTTCGCATAATATGTTTGATATGTATAGGTGATGGGTGCTGCAATAAAGATTGATGAATAGGTTCCGATGAGAACTCCCCATAACATGATACTAGAGAAATCTTGTAAGGAAGCTTCTCCACTCATCCACAAGGCCAAGACCGCGAGAAGTGTAAGAATGGCTGTGACAATGGTACGCGATAGAGTTTGTACAATTGACAGATTAATAGTGAAGGTTGAGGGCTTTTGTTTGCCAGAGTTTTCGCGGATGCGATCAAAGATGACAATCGTATCGTTAATCGAATATCCCATGAGGGTAAGGACCGCAGCGACTACTGGGATACTTGGCTTAATTTGCAATGCACCAATAAAGCCAAGTGTTAGGAGCAGGTCGTGGAATAAAGCCACAATAGCACCCAAGGAAAATGCAAAAGAAAAGCGAAAAGTCAAATAGGCACCTATACCAATCATAGTATAAATAAGGATTTTAACTGCAAGAGAAAAAAGGTTCTCTCCGTAACTGGCGCTGAGAATTTCCCGCGAGACAATATCATCATCGTTAATCACAAAATCTAATCCAGTCTTTAGTCTTTTTACCATTTCTGTCATAAGTAGATCATTTTTCTTGCTATTCAAAGATTTTTCAATCTGTTCTTTTAAATCTTGATCGAATTCAATGTCCCAAATATTTAAGCGTGGATTAGAGAGTCTTGTCTGTGGTGTGGGTAATCCTTGGCTGTTGATTGCCTCTTCAATGTTCTGGCTCCCATAATTTTCTGGCAGTTGTACGACCAATCGCAATCCACCATCAAAAGTAAGTGAACTGGCAAACCCTTGGTATCCAAAGTAGGTCACTAAATACAGAGAAAGAGCAACTATCAGGGAAGCAGCTAAAGCGATATTTTTATATTTTATTATTTGCATGTGTTTAATCTATTCACTTTGAACGACCTCAACTTTATTCTGAGAAATCTGCCAGCGTACAATTAAGTCAAAAAACAAGCGCGAAATTGTCAACGCAGTATACATGGATATCAGTAAACCAAAAAATAAGACTATGGCAAAACCCATAATCGGACCGTCTTTTGGTAACCAGAGGATGATAGCGGCAATCAACGTGGTAATATTTGCGTCGAGAATCGTCCAAAACGACGATTGGAATGCTTTTTCGACTGCAAGCCCAAACGAATTATTATCACGTAATTCTTCTTTGACACGCTCGAAAATAATGACACTCGAGTCAATTGCAATACCGATCGTCAAGACGATCCCAGCAAATCCCGGCAATGTAAATGTAAACCCCAGAAAGCTCATGACTGCAAATAAAAATAAAATATTCAAAAAGATAACCAAAATTGCATTAAGGCCCCACCA
This sequence comes from Leptonemataceae bacterium, assembly GCA_965207725.1. Lineage (GTDB taxonomy): Bacteria > Spirochaetota > Leptospiria > Leptospirales > Leptonemataceae. Next base: position 674,447 of record OZ242290.1, read on the forward strand.
GCGATAGTAGAATAAGAGAAAAATCATGACAATAATAAAGCTCAGAACAATGGCAATAATTCCAGATTGAATCGCATCGAGTCCCAAAGTAGGACCAATAGTATTAATGGAGACAATTTGTAGCGGCATAGGTAGCGCACCCTCGCGGATAACACTGGCAATTTCCCGCGCCTCATCTTCGTTAAAATTTCCGTTGATGACGCCATTACCACCGTAGATAGGTTCGCGGATCACGGGATCAGAAATGACTCGTTGTCCCCAGAGGATTGCTAATTGTTTGCCCTTATTTGCTTTAGTCAGATTACCAAACTTCTTTGCACCAAAATTGGTAAGGCGGAAAGTAATCTGGTACCAGCCGCTTCCATCGGTGCCTGGACTTGCAAAGGCGCTTTCCATATCACCACCATCGAGTTCTGGCCCACCGAGCACGCGGAATTCTCGTGGGAGCAGGGCATCTTCTTTGTTCTCTACGCTACCGTAGGCTCTGCGCCACAGCAGGAACAATTTATTGTTTTCTACTTGACTGCGTTTTGCAACGTCTTCTAAGATTTTTCTTGCCAATTTTGGGCTGTACTTGCCCCGTGCTGCTTGATTTTTTAAAAAATCTAAGCTTTCTCTATTTGTAGGGTCACGGCTGACCTTGGCGGTTAGTTCTTCATCAACGATGCGATATTCAACGGATACCGTGTTTTTTATCTTTTCAAGAACTTCGTTGGCTTTTGCCACCCCCGGCAGGTCTATCGAAACACTATTACTTTGAATATTGCTGCGCAATTCTGCTTCGGTGATATTTTGGGCAGCGAGTCTTTTTTCTAAAATTTCTTTGGTTTCATTTAATAATTGATTTCTCCTGCCCTGATCCAAATCCCTTTCGGCGGTGAGGGCAGAAATTCTCTCGTCGATATCCGTAGCATCAACTTCCAGATTGGTTATATCAGCGGTTTTTCTAAGACTATCTATTTTTTCGTCAATCCGTTTAATATAGCTCTCAAAATCTGCTCGCAGAACGACACGCATGCCACCTTGAAGATCTAACCCCAATTTAATGGTCAATTCTTTGTTGCGCTCTAAAATATCACTCAATAACTTCTCAGAAGGATGGGGAATGAGGCGGGTTTCTCTTTCATCAATGAGATCTGGGAAATTCTGAATTAAGGCATTGATTTTTACGCTGGTGATAAATGAGTCTTTGAGGATGCATTCTTGTGGAACATCAAGCAGGGGTGTTTCCGTGAGTGCAATTTCTTCTGTGGGGTTTTCTTTGATGATACACTTTTTACCTGGGAAAAAAAATCCCAAACCATTTTCACGATCAACAATGAAATCCTCAATCTCTTGTTGTAGATCTTCTTTTGTAGTGGAATCTTTGCGATAGTCTTGAAAGCGGATCAACAATTCTCGCTCGGTTAAATTCGGCAAGACCAAGAGGATTGCCAAAATCAATAAAATACCGAGAGTGATCAGCCTAGGGAGGAATATTCTTTTTTCCATTTGTTACGAAATGATCATTGCTTTTCTTTATTCTTTCTGCTTGACTAAGCCTCTTTTTTTAAGCAACCCTACCGAGCATATTTATAGGGAAGAGCAGATGAGCATCTGTCAAATTGATGATTTTTTCCTTTTTCATAAATTCACTGAGTTTAGTTCAATCTTTGATTATCCACATTCTATTGCTTGAGAATATTTATGTGGACGAACTACCGTCATTTTCTGATTTTTATTTAGAATGTGAACGATTTTTTTCATGAATCCTGATATGCTCAAGAATATATTCATGACGATTCGTGGCGCTCAAGAATTTTCGAGCAATTCTGTAGCTGATGGCTTTTCAGTGGCTGCCAAACCCCACAAAAAGTCAGCAAGATTACTCAATTCAATGACCCAAAAAAAGCACCACCTACCTCAAAAATTGTGAGGCAAGTGGGACAGCAACTAAAAATGGTGTTTACCGTGCAATAGCCCCATTAAATATAGAAAGACATGGAGGATAGTCCTGAGGAATAAGCTTTCAGAAAAAACTTTGGCTTGATGATTGCCAGATCATCAAATGAATTTTTAATTTGGAGTGAATCGGCAAGAGACTTTTTTTTGATGTTAGCTTCTCTGTCAAATTATGGTGTTTTTGCTCGATGAATTATGCAGATCTAAAAGGATTTTTTTGCGTACTGGAGGGAATCAATGCTGCCGGAAAAACCAGTTTGGTGCAGCAATTAGCAAAGATTTATAGAGAGCAGCAAAAAAAATTGCCGTTTGCTGGACTGGTAGTGAGCAAGGAGCCAAGTAATGGCATGATCGGGCAAGAAATTCGTCAGAAGTTAAGATCGGGTAATAAAATTGAGGCACGGCAATGGCTACAACTCTTTATGCGGGATCGCTGGCAACATCAAGTGGAGACTGTTTTACCAGCTCTACGAAAAAACTACCTAGTATTGCAGGATAGATACTATTATTCTTCGGCAGCCTATCAAGCTTGCGCTTCATCATCGCCCAAAGAAATCATTGAACTGCATCAACGATCAGGATATATTACTCCTCAGCTCATATTTTATTTGCAAAGCGACCCAAATATCAGCCTGCAGCGGCAAAAATTGATGAATCAACCAGCAGATATTCATGAAAACTCTTTGACTCTGGCAAAGATTCATAGAAACTACCAAATGATCTTTAAAGAAGTGGTTAAGGAAAATGTGATCATGTTGCGACAATCGGCGGATGTTCAACAAATGGGGCGGGATTGTTTCGAAATTCTCAAGGAATATATCAAATTGCAATATGTCAATTAGTAGCGGTCAGGGTGATCATGGGGAAACTCGAGTGGCTGATGGCAGAAAAATTTCCAAAGCCAATATTCAAATCGAGGTTTTGGGAAGTTTCGATGAATTTAATAGCCAGCTGGGTATTTGTCGCTCATTTTTACGAGAAGTCCCCCAAGGAAAATTGATCTTGCCGCAATTGTTGCAGACTCAAAAAGATATTTTTATTCTTGGTGCTCGAATTGCTGGCAGTACAAAGACGATATTTTCTGCCGAAAAAATCCTGCAAGTTGAAAATTGGACAAAAGATGCGGAAAATGTATTGCCCAAAATGACAAACTTTATTTTACCGGGGGGCAACATTGCTGCCGCCTATTTGCACAATGCTCGATCAGTTTGTCGACGTCTGGAGCGTCGATTAATCGAGCTTGCTCAAGCAGATACAAAAAATGATGGGCACCATCTCGTAGATGATGTTGCAAGAGTATACTTGAATCGTCTTTCAGATCTACTGTTTTGTTGGGCTCGGCTAATAAATTTAAAGACTGAAACACCAGAGATTCTTTGGTCGACAGCCAAATAGCGATTAATTCTAATTTTCCGATTCGATTTTTTTTATCTGATCTCGTAATTGTGCTGCTTTTTCAAACAGTTCTTGTTCAACCGCTTGCTGTAATTGGTTTCGCAAATTTTCAACTTTACTATTGACTTGTTGTTGATTGATATTTTGATCTTTCTCATTTGCACCGATTGTGACTGCTGCTTTTTCATAGACTTTCTGGTGGATGTAAATAGGGCATTGGCTCCGCAGGGCGATCGCAATGGCATCGGATGGACGCGAGTCAACCACATGGATTCGATCTTTTTCCTTGAGTGAAATACTCGCATAAAAGAGGCTCCCATCAATATTGTCGATCACGATACGGACGATATGGATATCGACAGCTTCAAATAATTGTATGAACAGATCGTGTGAATTTGGACGCTCAGGAGTGGACCCGTCTAGTGCGGTAGATATACTATGGGTTTCCAATGGACCAATAAAAATTGGCACCACTTTTGAGGAATTTTCAGACTTTGGTTTTAAGAATACGGCAAAGCCAATATTGGTGATTGATAGATCAGAAATTTCTACCTCAAATAATTCATCTTCTGAATATTTTTTTTCTGGCTGTTCCACTTTAAGTCCACTATCAACGAACATGGAAAACATGACAAGCAGGTTTACTATGATTTTCTCGAGATTTTTCTCTTCATCATTGTAGTCAAAATTTGAATCACTAGAAGATTTTGATGCATGAGATTGAATTAACTGCCCAGTAGAGTTATGTCAATGAGGAGTGGGTAAGATCTACTGTCTTCCTTTACGAGAGAACACGAGTTCGGTTCATTGGTTGGGCTACCCGAAACGAAATTTGCGGGCCAAAAAGCGGCCGACTTTGCTTTTGCTGATATTCGATGCTAATTCTTGCATATCCTTCTTTAATGCGGCGAAAGATGGTCGCCTTACTCATTTGTAGCAATTGAGCAATATCTGTCATACTTGAATAGCGAAATCTAAGGATCTTTTTTCGTAATGCTTCAATCTTCATCTTTTGATTATCGAGTTTTTGGTGATGGGTAACCGGATGATTTCTTAAGGCATTATGATGTCTGCGGATGAAGAGCAAATGCCTATCATTTTTTTCATTGAGAGAACATATTCTTTCTCGTTGTAGCCTTTTCCTTTGACAATACTTTTGCAAAAATCCGTGGAGAAATTGTTTGTCAGAATTTAAGTCATACATGTGCGATTTTTCATTAGCGGTGAGTTCAAAGCCATGATAGAGTTTGAGGATGAGGCGCTGATTGATCTCCAATTTTTCCATGAACGCTAGAATCTGATTCGTTTGGTTGGCGTATTCGCTCTTAGAATCTTGCCAGCGATCATCGGCTTGCTTTTGCTGAACGAGGCTCATCTGTGGAAGTAAATCTAGATTGTTGGAAGTGAATTCATCGACTTTATTGTTGTTTGCGATTCGCAAATTATTATAGAATATATTTTTCAAGAAACGTGCCAAATATGGACCAAATTCCCTGTGTCTCTTTGATTTATGAAATGCGCGGAGACAATGATTACATCTTTCCAAAGCGCTCATCATAAATTCCTGTTGTAGATCTGGATCGCGGGTAAGCTTCTTACTGTAAAAACAAATAAAGGGCGTAACTTTTTCGCGAAATTTGCTGATATTGTTATCTTTGTGGTATTGTGTGGCCATCGCATCCAAATCTTCTTTGCTAAATTTATAGTAGCGTTGCTGATATTTTTTTAAATTCAAATCGTTTTCCCCCCCGAGTGAATATAGAGTATAGATATCAAAAATCCGTTGTTTGGTACTCTTTAAATTGTGGATCAATGTTAGTAGAGAAGCTATGTATCTGTTTAGTTGATATTTTTTTTGTCAATTTATTGAGATCGCTTGATCAATTGTTTTTTTGCAGAGTAATCATGAAAATGGCTGCCCCAAAAATATGATATTTATTTTGTTCTTGGCAGATGAGTGGGCATTAATTGCGAAGAAAGAGCTTTATAAAGATTGTACTCAGATGAACAGCTGCGATAATCTGGATAGGAGCCAGCTCAATAGAATGTAGTACTGGCAGATTTTTTCATTTGACTAGTAATTACTCGTAATAAAAATCAAATATATTATAAAAAGAAAAAATATTGAGAGTGTATAGATAAAGAGGATACATCGATTGAAGAACAAGCGACCAATACCGACGGGCAAGCGTAGTCCATCTCATCAGCGAGTTAAAAAAAACAATATGAGTGGCCTACAAAAGATATTTCAAGAAAAATGGATGAACATTCCAAATTTTCTTTCAATTCTGCGGGTGCTGATGGTCGGGCCATTTATTTATTTGGCTCATTTACAAGATACTCAACAAAACGTTTTAATACCGTTGATAGCTATTATCTTGTTTATTGGTTTTACTGATTTTATGGATGGGCTGATTGCGCGACGCTTTCAGTTAAAAACTACTTTGGGTACTTTTCTGGATCCGATTGCTGACAAATTTGTTATTACAGTTTCTCTCATTGTTATGGTTTTTTATTTTCATTTTCCGATCTGGATCTTGGTTATTTATTTATTACGAGAGCTCATGATGATTTATGTGAGTACTATGCTTTTCAAGCGCAAAATTATTTCGACGCCCAATATTTGGGGAAAATGTGCGGTTGCCTTGATGATTACCTTGTTGCCAATCTATTTGTTACGATATACTTTCATTGATAGTTATCCATACTTGGAAACGATTGCCACTATCTTTGCATATACTTGGTTTACCTGTTATTTCTTGAGTGGAATTCACTATTGGCAGAGATTTGGTGATAAGCTGGTGCAAAAAAAGAAATAATTAAATGACGGGGTTGATAACGCTGATAGATTTTTTGAAACATTTCTGTTAAGAATCTATTCTTATTGAAATAGGCAGGTAAGGATTATTGTTTACAAAAAGAGCCAAAAAATATTGCAAGAATATATACTTAACAAATGTTGGTTATAATTTTGAGTAAACGCAAGAGAAAATTATCTGGGTCTTTACGCCATAATTTTTGCAATGGGTATTATGCTTGAAATTGATGTGGAGATGGAAATATCACCAAATTAAAAAAGAAAGGGAAGAAAAAAAGGAGAGGAAATGGAAAAAAATAGTAAAATGATAAGAAAAGTAGGTCTTGCTGGTCAAAAAGCAAGAAGTAATCCAAAGATGGACCAAGGCAAGGCAATGAATACGGCGATCCAACAAATCGAGAAACAATTTGGCAAAGGATCAATCATGAAGTTAGGCGATGAGAATCAGGCAAATGATATCAGATCTATTCCGACCGGAGCACTGACTTTGGATTTTGCGTTGGGAATCGGTGGATTTCCGTGTGGCCGAGTTGTAGAAATTTTTGGTCCAGAATCATCGGGTAAGACTACCCTTTGTTTAGCCGTTGTTGCAGAAGCGCAGAAAATGGGCGGCAATGCTGCGTTTATCGATGCCGAGCACGCTCTAGATCCACAATTTGCGCGAAAAATTGGTGTTCGTTTAGATGACTTACTGATTGCTCAACCAGATAATGGTGAAGAAGCTCTTGAAATCACTGATTCTTTAGTGCGAAGTAATGCGATTGATGTGGTTGTCATTGACTCTGTTGCGGCGCTCGTTCCGCGTTCAGAACTAGAAGGGAGCATGGGCGATCCGCAGATGGGACTTCACGCTCGCCTTATGAGTCAAGCGCTCCGAAAATTAACGGGGACGATCGCTCGTTCTAATACAACGGTAGTCTTTATCAATCAAATTCGCCATAAAATCGGAGTTTTCTTTGGCTCGCCAGAGACGACCACTGGGGGTAATGCCTTGAAATTTTACGCTTCGGTTCGTTTAGACATTCGGCGAATTGAAACCTTAAAAAAGGCTGACGAAGCAATTGGTAATCGTGTTCGTGTAAAAATTGTAAAAAATAAAACAGCTCCGCCATTCAAACAAGCCGAATTTGATATTCTCTTTTCTCGCGGTATCAATCGTGAGGGTTGCCTGTTGGATTTGGCAGTGCAGGATAAACTTTTGGAGCGAGCGGGGACTTGGTATTCCTATCAAGGCAAGCAAATTGGGCAAGGCAGAGAGAATGCCTATAACTTTTTGCGAGAAAATCCAAGTATCGCCCAGCAAATCGAAAAAGATTTACGGAGTTTACATGCTGCTAAGAAGAATCCACAAGTCGACCAAACGTCAGCTGCCAAGCAGATTCCTATAGCAGAAAAAAGTAAAAAATCACTAGGAATGAAAGCGACAGCGTCTTAGTTTTGCCAATGATCATCAAACAAAAGAGTAAAGAGCTCGCACGGCGAAAATATGCTGTCGATTCGAGAGATGACACCGTAAGAAGTCAGCCAGTCTCTTTTATTGTCACTGCAAAAACAACAGACTGTTTCTAGTATGGATGGTCGCTCGTATCGTGCCCGATTGTTTCTTCACGTGTAAATAAAATTATGAGCAAAGTGATTGACCGTTGTCTGTTCTTTGAAAAATTCAATGTACTACGACGGGATGTAGCGCAGCGGTAGCGCACTTGCATGGGGTGCAAGGGGTCGGTGGTTCAACTCCACTCATCCCGAAGCTAAGAGAATGTTTATTATTGGTAAGATTGATGAGCGGTTTGCTAGCGCTTGAGTTGTAAAAAATTCCAGCTTTCTTCAAGAGCAGAGATGAGGTGATGGATCATCGCTGGTGTATGCTTTGGTCCTAGACTGATTCGCAAGCGTTCACTACCGCGGGAAACGGTAGGAAAGTTGATTGGTGTCAAATAACAAGCATGCTTTTCGAGCAGCCGGCTACTCAGTCGATTGCAATCCTCAGAATTACAGACCATGACCGAAAGAATATGTGAAGAAGATTCAAGAACTGGAATTTTTAGCCGTCTTAATGCTAATCTCAGTCGATCAGCCTGCTTGCGCACGTACTCTCGTGTGTTCGCTCCTTCTTTGATTAATTGTAAGGCGCTCAACGCTCCACTGCAGATATGTGGAGGCAGAGAAGTGGTAAAGATAAAGCCATCGGCAGTCGATCTAATCAGATCAATCATGAGTTGGTCTGCTGCTAGATATCCTCCTAATTGTCCAAAGGATTTGCCTAAAGTACCTTGCAGAAAATCAATTTCTTTTTGTACTCCTAATTCTTGTGCGCGGCCGGCGCCAGTTTTTCCATAAATTCCAATAGCGTGCACTTCATCCAAATAGATAAAGGCATCGTATTTCTTGGCGATTTTTATGAGCTTTGCTAACGGCACAAAACTACCTGACATAGAATACACCGATTCACAAACAATCAAGCGTGCTCCCTCTTGAGGGCGGTCATTTTCTAGCTGTTCTTGCAGATGTGAGAGATCGTTGTGGCGGAAAATCCGCTTGCGGAGCTCTGGCATTACTGCACGTGCAAAACGAATTGCATTGACAATTGAATTGTGGTTTTCCTGGTCAGAATAGATTATTGGTTGGAGGATTTTTATGATAGCGGAGAGACCGGCAAAGTTTGCCATATAGCCCGAATTAAAGAGGAGCGCTCTTTCTTTTTCATGAAAATCTGCCAATTTTTTTTCAAGTTCTTCGTGTATCATATGTGTGCCAGAAATATTCCGTGTCCCACCTGCACTGCAACCAAACTCGGCTAACGCTTGTTGCATTTTTTTAATGATTTTGGGGTGGCGCCCCAGAGCTAAATAGTCATTAGAACACCAAAGAGTGATGTTTTGTTTTTTTTGTGTAGATGGATGATAGGTGGTCGTCGGAAATTGAGTGGGATGACTTGAATTTGCTAAAAATTTACGATATCGCTGTTCTTGATAAATTTGCCGCATCATTTGTTTTGCGGTTAGAATTGCCGATTCTTTGCTCATATTAAAATCAAGAGTATTGCTTACAAAAAGCTATATTTTAGCTGAGAATGTCGATCAAGAATCAAAGTGAATTAAAAGTGAAATTTCAATGAGAACCAGCGATGGAGGACTTTCTCAGGTTAAATGTATCGAGATACGACGCTACTATCCATACCACCTATGATTTTTACATGTACTTTGCTAGTCAAATTGATGGCTTTGTCACAATCCGTAAATAATATTGGCAATCTTGCTTTTTTTAGTGAAATATTGACTGGCGTGGCGCTATTTCCAAGGATAAACTGCTGGCTCGTTTGTGAACTATTCGTGTTTTATAAGGAAAATAGCTGTAAAAAAAAAATTTCTTAAGAAATCTGTCATATTATAAAAAATAGTAGTGAAAAGCAGTATTATGTCGATAATCAATCAAGAAATAGGGAAGAAAATGAGACAGATATGAATATCGCAAAGAATCTGGATTTTTTTTAAAAAAGCTGATCTTTTGAGTCGAATTACTTGACGGTCAATCGGATTGTTTTATCTTTCATTTTAGTATGAAAGCATTAACCATAAAGCAAAAGAATATCTATAACTATCTGATTGATCATATAGATAAAGAAGGATATCCTCCAACTGTTAGAGAAATAGGCCTTGCCTTTTCCATAACTGCGAAAGCAGCCTATGATCATTTACGTGCCTTGGAAAAAAAAGGAACGATCAAAGTTGAAAAAAGAAGAAGCAGAGCGATTGAAATCGTGGGTAGTAAACCACATTTGGTACGAATTCCTCTGGTTGGTCGCATCGCCGCTGGATCACCATTAGCTGCCGAGGAAAACATTGAAGAACTTCTTACCTTCCCTCGCGATATGTTTTCTGAAGCGGGGCCATTTTTTGCATTAAAAGTACAAGGAAATTCCATGAAAGACGCAGGAGTGAGAGATAACGATTTGGCGATCGTAAAACAACAATCGACCGCAAATAATGGTGATATTATAGCTGCCTTGATCGGTGATGAAGCAACTTTGAAATATTTTCATCAAAAGGGAAAATCAATTATACTTTCACCAGCAAATGAAGAGTACTCTGATATCAAACCTGAATTAAAGAATTTTTCGATATTAGGGAAACTCATTGGAACCTATAGCGATTTTTCAACTAGAAATCTCTAGATAAGATAACGGTTTTATTGAAGTTGGCAAGAAAACCCGCTTAAATGTTATTTCCGATTGCGGATTATTGGTTTATCTACCTCGTCCTCCTTGTATTTTTGATCCTCAGTATAGGGATAGATCTTGCTGTCGGAAAAGACAAGCTCTCACAGCGAGTCGCGCTTACTCGCGTTCTTTTCTATATTTCTATGGGGCTGGGATTATCTGGGGCTATCTACTATTATGCCGCTACTATTTATCCACAAGAAATAGCTCGGCAGCTCATGTTAGAATATTTGACGGGCTATCTCATCGAACAATCACTTTCTGTAGATAACTTATTTGTATTCATTGTCATTTTTAAGTTTTTTCATATCAAACTAGAGGATCAGCGTTTGATCCTGATGTACGGTATTATCGGGGCAGTAGTGATGCGTGGTATCTTTATCGCCATCGGCACCACACTGATTCAATATTCTTTTATGGAGATTATTTTTGGGGTTTTCCTTATTATTACTGGGATTCGAATGTTAAAAGCTGGGGAGGAGGATGAAGATTTATCGAAGCGTCGCATTTATCAGTTTATGCGCAAATATCTCCCACTTAGTAAACATAGGTATCCGCATAAATTTTGGGTTAAGGAAGATGGTAGATGGAAGGCTACCACCTTATTGGTCGCTTTGCTGCTTATTGAGATCTCAGACGTTATCTTTGCTGTCGATTCAGTGCCGGCGATATTGGCTATTAGCCGAGAGCCCTTTATTGTCTTTAGTTCAAATGTGATGGCATTGATGGGGCTGCGTTCCTTGTATATGGTCGTCAACCAGTTATTGCTCAATTTTAGATATCTCAAATATGGTCTTTCAGTAATTTTAGTTTTTATCGGCCTAAAAATGGCTTGGTTGAATCATTACTTTCCGATTAGTTTATCAATTTTCATTATTCTCGGCATCCTCGGAATTTCCATGCTGGCTTCAGCTATTGCGAATTTTCTCGAGAAACGAGCAAAAGCCACTACTGATTAATCGTAATCGTTGGTGCAAGCTACTAGCATCATCTGATTCTTTTATTTTTTAATACTAGGGTGAATTGACTCGTTGGCTGTTATCGTATTTCTTCTGATAATCAGTGACTCAATAATTTTCAACCAAATAAATAAAGTGAGTAATGTTACTGATGAACGAGAACGTTGCGAAATTGCCAAGGATCATCGGCATCAATATCTTCAGGGAATAGATACGGACGATTCTTCAGTGGATGCCAATCGGTGTAGTAGCCTTGGACATTACCCAGATACTCTTCTTGAATATCGAGACAACGACGGTAATCCATTTCTTCCACTTCAACAATACCAACATTGGGATTTTCTAATGCCCAAACAATTCCAGCTAAAACTGCAGAAGTTACTTGTAATCCTGTTGCATTTTGATCTGGGACTAATTTCAAGGTTTCCTTATGAGTCAATTGCGAGCCATACCAATAGGCATTTTTCTCGTGTCCATAGAGCAAGACTCCCAATTCATCTATTCCTTCGGTGATGACCTTGCTTTCTAGAATATACTGTTGTTTGTTGGGTGACGGATGATATCCCGGTCTGGCAAACATATCATCAAGGCTCAACCAAGCATCGTCACAAGGTCGATAAGCGTAATGACATGTTGGGCGGTATTTAAGCGTATTTTTTTCGTAGATGGAGAAATAATGGCTCAGTGAGATAGCCTCGTTATGGGTTACCAATAAGCCAAATTGTTCTTTTAAGGTTGGACACCAAGTACGGACTCGGGTCGCTGCACCCGGTTGTTCCAGATAAATACTTGGTGCCATTGGATCTGCAAACTTCTTGGCGTTAGCTGGTAACCATTTTTCATGGCTTCCCCATCCCAGTTCCGCTGGCTGTAACCCCTCAGAAATGAAGCCTTCTACTGACCAAGTATTCCAAAAATGACCAATCGGCCGCACGAGTTTGGAAATTTGCGTATCTCTTTCTGCGATATGGATACCCTTTACCTGTAATCTCTTCATCAATTGTGCCCATTCATTTTTGTTGCTTGGTTCTTCAAAGATAATCGTTGATTTTTTTGAACGTTCTAAATCATGGGCAAGATTGACCAAGGCTTGCTTGACAAACCACGATACCATCCCGGGGTTTGCCCCGCAGCAGGAAACAGCGGTAGAACCTCCAGGATTCCTTCTCTTTTCTTCAATAATCGTGTTTCTCAAATGAAAATTAGTCCGTTCAGCATTGCTCATATGAGGATTATCGTAAAAACCCACCCATGGTTCAACGACTGTGTCTATGTAAAGAGCACCCATTTCTCGACATGCGCGCATCATTTCAAGGCTAGAGACGTCGACTGATAAATTGATACAAAATCCCTGTTCTTTGTCTGCAAAATAGTTCTGAAGAATTTTTTTATAATTCTTTGGTGTAATTGCTTGGTCAGAAAATTTAATCTTTTGTTTCTTGAGAAGGTTAAAAGTCTTGCGATCCGGATCAATAATCATCAAATTGCGGTGATTAAAATCAATATGTCGGAAAAGTAAAGGTAGCAGTCCTCGCCCGATTGAGCCAAAACCAATGATCAATACTGGTCCCCTTATTTTTGCTATAATCCTTGGTTTCATCATTTTCTTACTATCCAATTCTCAGCAAAATATGTTACTGCCTCTTATATTGTCATTCATTTAAGTATAATCGAGATAACGCTCTAATTGCCAATTATTGATGGTCTGCGCGTATTCAATTGCTTCTGCTTGTTTCATTTTTGCATAGTGTTCAACGAACTCTTTGCCAAAAATATTAGTAGCTATCTTCGATTGAAGAAATCTGTCGGCGGCCTCTTTTAAGGTAGTAGGTAAATAGTTTTGAATTTTTTCATTATCGTAGGCACTTCCCAAACACGGGGCTGGCGGCTTGAGCTTGTTGCTAATTCCATGTAAAGTTGCCGCTGCGACACCAGCAACGGAGAGATAGGGATTTGCATCCGCGCCGGGAATTCGGTACTCTAAACGCTGAGATTTTTCGCTACCAAGCAAGGCTCTGATTGCAGTAGTCCGGTTATCAAATCCCCAGCTTTTTGTGCATGGGCAAAAATGATATGGAGATAATCGGGCATAGCTATTGATATTAGGCGCGTTTAAAACCATAAAATCCTTCATAGTAGCCATCTGTCCACCGATCGCATAGTGCATCATTTCTCCCATATTTTTTTCTTGTCCTTCATCAAAAAATAAACCATTATCTTGCTTATCATCCCAGAGTGAATAGTGGATATGTCCTCCCGATCCAGAGTATTGTGCGCTCCATTTGGCGATGAATGTCGCACACAATCCGTTGTGTGCGCAGAGAATCTTCATGAAGTTTTTTACGAGAATGGCTTGGTCTGCAATTTCTAGTGGATTGTTTGCTTCAATAGCGATTTCCATCGCTCCAGGCCCAGTTTCTGTATGGATAGCAACTAAGGTAATTCCAATATCATTAAAAAAATCGAAAATCTCATTATAAAACTTAGCATGTGCAATACTGCGATTTGCGGAAAAAGTATAGTTCCCCTCACTAAATTTACTAATATTTTTATATCCTCTTTCTTTGATACTCTGCAAAGTCTCGCCAAATATCCAAAATTCCAATTCTAGCCCAACCTTTAAGCGTACGTCTTTTTTCTCCAATTGCTGACAGACTCTTTTTAATATTCTGCGCGGGCAGAGAGTTTTTCCCCGTTTGGAAAATTCAAGCATTAGAACCGCTGTTTCTGGGGCAAAGGGCAGAGAGAATAACTTTGGCACTGCTCGGGTGGCCACATCTGGGAAACCGCTACTATATGAGGTAAACTTAATGTCAGCTTGAACAGGGTAGGGAATATCTCGGGGATTCCATGCCAAAATGAGATCGCAAATTGGAAATTGATTGTCTTTTAATTGATTGATACAATAGTCAACTGGTATTACTTTGGAACGCCAAACCCCGTCGAGGTCAGTGATACAGATATTTACTTGCTTGATTGGGCTTTTTTTTAATGCTTCGCGGACATCCGCAATAGTTTCTACGTCAAAAACATTTTTGCCTTTCTGCTTCATAGAATCTTAGCCTACTCACCAAAAAAACAAATCCGTTGCTTCTGTCAAATTTTCTTAAGTGATAATTGATTATTAGATATGCTTATCTATTATTGGTTTTCTCCTTATCCTCTTACTTTTCGGGTATTTGCAAAATTGAATAATAAATGATCAGCCAATCATGATCACGGAATAAGCAAAGAGTGCATTTTCCCCACTAAATTATCGGCTTTTTTGCACGATTATGGTTACTCCTTTGGGTTCAGTGAGTGATCTTGCGAATAGGAATAGTTCATTAATGACCCAGAAATTTTTTCAGCGTAAAGCTTCTGCCCATTTTTACTGAGATGAATACCATCACGCAAAAAGCATGTATCGCATTCTTTGCTCACTTCTTGCCAATCAAGAAGGCTGACATTCTGCCAATGAGTGGGCGCGTTGCGGAGAATTTCATTGTTTGGCGGAATCCATTGCCGATCTCCAACTAATGTTAGCAGGAGGACAATAGGGATGTCTGCTAGCTGAGCTAACAATTTATGGAGCACTTGTTTACGAATAGAAGCATTTGTTCCGATGTGGAGGATCAGCGCATCAATTTGAGCTTCCTCTTGTTGCAGTTGGGTGACAATGGCGAGTACTTGAATTGGTTTTCTCTTGATTTTCGCATCGACTAAAATCCCGTGTTCTTTTAATGCGGTTGCTCCCCCTAGCATAACCGAGTCACCGATTCCAATAATTCTTAGGTTTTTTAATCGGGTAAAATCAGGCTGGCTTTTTGCGGTAGCTGTAATTTTTCTTTGCAGTTCTTTATCTATCGTTTTTTGGTTGGTCGGAAGTTGATCGAGAGTCTCTGATTCTATGGGCGGTGGAGGTGTTTGCTTTACATTTTTGTTGTCATCTTTTGCGATCAACGGAAATACTTGATCTTCTTTTAATAGATCTACGGTAATCTGCTCATTGAGTTCTATTTGTTGCGCAAGTTTTGTATCGTGGCTTTTTGTGAGCCAGTATTGAGAGATTACAAAGGATACAATCAAAATAATAAAGATGATTTTACCGCTACTGTATAGCCTTCGTTTGAACCTCCAGTGTTTTTTTTCTAGCTTTGGAAATAAATTTTTCTGAGAATCAGTGGATGGTTCTTGATTTATGTCCGAACGATTCCACAGGAAATTTACAAGCCCTGAGCGACGAATTGGCTGTTCCAAGTAGATGTAAGATAATTCTGCACAGAGAAAGGTCAATGCGATGGCCAACATGCCTTCACTCCAAGAGAGTGTGAGACGACCGCTATCTTTGATCGCCAAGAATATGGGCCAATGATACAGATAGATACCATAGGACCTCGTCCCCAACCACATCATACTTGGCAACGAGAATAATCTACTCGTATAAGTCTTTGATTGGAGCAGAGTAAAAAGGAGAACTGTGGTGACTAGAGAGAGAAATGGTAACCCCCATTCAAAGAGAGGGCGAAAGATTCTCTTTTGTCCGTCTACGTCGAGAAAATCTAACTTCATCGTCAAAGACAGATAGATGATAGACGTCAATGCCAGAATTCCGAGTACATCAAATAATATTAATTGACAGCGAGCTATGATAGTATGATAATTCTTTGTTATCTCTGTCTTAGAAATAACTGAGGACTTTCCTGTTTTTTCATGCGTTGCGCTGTTTTGTTGTTGGACAGGGTAGAGTAGTGCGAGGGTAGCACCACAACTGATTGGCAAGAGTTTGCTGAAAGTTCCCAAATAAGTGAAATCTAAGGGGGAGATACAGAATGAAGAAAATGATAGGAATTTTGTTTGTAGATCAGCTTGACAATCGTTCAGTACTTCAGTTGCCGTCGGCAAAAACAAAAAATGAATGCCATAGATCAATGTAGAGAAAACTAAAGAACCAAGCGCAAGATACCAATATTTCTTTTGGTTTACTAGGGGTGTATTGGGGTAAAAGAATTTGCTAAAAACAATTCCCCAGAGGAGATAGAATTGCCCTTCTACCGCAAGAGACCAAAAATGTCGAAAACTGGACGGGTCGATGAGAGTGAGGTAACTCTCACCTTGAATGATCTGCTGCCAATTATTAAAGAAAAAAAGAGTGGCAAGTACATGTATTCGATTTGCACCTAATTTGGCGGGATCGCGCATCAGAATCAAGATGGTGATGAGACAGATTGTCAGAATCATCGCTGGGTAGAGGCGACGGATTCGCTTCAATAAGAATCGCTTCAGTTGGATTTTCCCAGTTTTTTGGATTTCTTGCTTGAGGATACGAGTAATCCAATAGCCACTGAGAATAAAAAATATATCTACCCCTAAAAAACCACCGGGTAGGAAATCCCAACCTAGGTGGTAGACAAGGATCAACAAAATGGCGAGTGCACGTAATCCATCTACTGCAGGAATGTACCTCTGATATTCAGCTGTCATAGTCGTTATAGTTGGCTCTTGTTATGAAGCGTACTCACACTTTTTAATTTGTCAACTTTGCCTGCTCCTTGTTACGGCCATGTATATTATTTTCGCCAAGTTTTAAGAATTCTTATAGGGATTATAGCAACGCACAGTTTTGCTCATCCTGAGCTTATCTTTCATTATCGGTTATAAATAACAGCAATCATTGCTCCTAAACCAGTGAATTGATACAATATTTTTTCTATAGTGCTGATGTTTATTGTCAATGTTCTGCTAGGAGATACAAAATATAGTTGACATTTTCTCTAGGGAAAATCAATTTTAAGGCATAATTATCTGGGAATAAATTCAGAGATATAAATTTAAGAAACGAGGAAAAAGACTATGGAAGAATCCAAGAAAAAAGAATATCCAAAGGAGGTGGGAAAGACAGCAAATCTACTGCGCAATCCTTTTACTATCAAATTATTGGCAAAAATAGTTATCTTGCCGGTCATTATCCTTGGCGTCGATCTGACCAGTAGTGAATTCCCAGAAGTATATCGTGGAGGACTGCAGAAAGAGTCAGGAAGCTGGGTAGCGGCAGGCAATTTACAGGAGAACTTTCGGCAGGTTTATAAACGGGTGTCGCCAAGTGTGGCATTTATTAATACCGAGAAACAGAGGCGAAGAGAAAGAAATCCGTTGCTTGAGGACCCTTATTTTCGTAGATTCTTCCCTAATTCGAGGCAACAATCTATTCCACGAAAATCCTTTGGCTTAGGGAGCGGCTTTGTTATTTCTAGTGATGGCTATATTGCAACAAGCTTTCATGTGATCAAAGACGTTGATCGAATCAATGTAGAAATTGAAGGTGAAAAATACCGGGCGCGAGTGATTGCGGTAGATCCACTCGGCGATATTGCTCTATTGAAAGTAAAGACGAAAAAAAAATTAAAGCCGGTCCGTTTTGCTGATTCAGATAAAGTGCAAGTGGGTGATTGGGCCCTCTCGATTGGCAATCCATTTGGTCTTGATCGGAGTCTGACAGTCGGAGTAGTGAGTGCTGTGAGGCGCAATGTTGATGAATTAGGGAGTGCCTATATTCAAACGGATGCTTCGATTAATCGTGGAAACTCTGGGGGACCCTTACTCAATTATCGTGGGCAAGTTATCGGTATCAATCGTTTTATTTTTTCTAATAACCCAGGTGGTGGCAATCTTGGGATTGGTTTTGCCATTCCCATTAGTGAGGCTGCAAAAATTTTAAATAGCTTGAAGAAAGATGGGCAAGTCAAACGTGGTTTTATTGGTATTCAGATGGCACCCTTGAGTGCACAATTAATCGTGGATTTGGATATACCCGAGAAACAAGGAGTATATGTGAATTCAGTTCTCAAACAGAGTCCAGCAGAAAAAGGAGGCATTGTTGGTGGCGATGTTCTTTTACGGGTATCAAATAAAAAGATTAAAACCCCTCGGGATTTGGTCATTTTTATCAGTGGATCACCGATCGGTAGAAAAGTTGAATTTACTATTTGGCGCGATAAAAAAAGAATTCTACGCAATGTCAAGGTTGGAGTGCGCCCACAAAAATTCTAATTGCTTTTTTCTCGCATCAGGTATTTCTTCTATTCTAGGAGAGTACTTGCTGCTGTGACGAACTCTTGGACTCGTGGATGTTTGGGAGATCTTAACAGTTGGAGGCAGTCACCCTCTTCGATAATTTTACCATCATCCATAATATATAAACGATCACAGAAATATTCGATAATCGAAAAATCATGAGAAATCCATAGCAGTGCAAGCTTGAATTGTTTTTTTAAGTGAAGTAATAATTCAATAATCTGGGTTTGTGTTGAAACATCGAGCGCAGAGGTAATCTCATCGCATATCAAAATTTTAGGTTGCCGACAAATTGCTCGAGCAATACAGAGTCTTTGTCGTTGCCCGCCCGATAGACTATGAGGATACATAGATAGATGTTGTGCATTCAAACCAACGATTTTGATGCTCTCGACAACTTCATCACGTAATTTTTCTTTATTTTGTTTCTGAAAAAGTTTGTTTTTGCTTTGTATGGCCTCAGCCATACAATCATAAGTGGTTTGTCGTGGGTTGAGGGCACTGGTTGAGTCTTGGAATACAAGTTGAATGACATTCCTGATTTTTCTTGGGTGCTGCGTTATATCTTGTTGTTGATAATAGATTTTTCCAGAGGTGATGGGTATCAACCCCATAATGGCCTGTGCCAAAGTACTTTTACCGCATCCAGATTCTCCAGCAAGTCCCACAATTTCTCCAGAAAAAATTTGCAAATTGATTTTTTTGAGAATATCTAACCATTGTTTTTCGCCAAACCATGCTCTTTTTTTTAAGTGCCGAACAGATAAATCTTTGAGTTCAAGTAAAGGTACCTGCCCATCCATATTTATTAGAGTATTTGTTTGATTATCCATTCGGTTAACTACTGAGAGATATTTAAGAACTGTAGAGAGCCTCAATGATGTAGGCTTGTGACTCCACCATTGATCGCCATATCGATTTGTCGCGCTACGTATCTGCCTTCTTTTATCGCCCAGACTACCAGTGATTGCCCGCGACGCGCATCACCAGCGGCAAAAATTTTATCGCGTGAGGTTCTAAAATCACCATATTTTGCGAGAATATTGGAACTTTCGTCAGTCTTGATTTTAAATCGTTCTATCAAATTTGAATCAACCCCAGTAAAGCCAAGAGCAAGGAGAACGAGATCCGCAGGAAAAACTTTTTCACTATTTGGTATCTCTTTGATTCTTGGTCTTTTTTGTTGGTCTTTTGTTGGTGAGTAGGTCACCTGTACTGTCTCTACCGCCCGGACTTCATTTTTATCGTTCGCTAAGAATTGCTTGCTCAAAATGGCAAATTTTCGTGGATCATACTGAAATTTGGTGAAAACTTCCTCGTGCCCATAATCTCTCTTAAAAATACGCGGATAACTGGGCCAGGGATATTCTTCAGTTCTGTCATCAGCTGGCCTCTCGAGAATTTCAAAATTGATCACACTCTTTGCACCATGCCGAATTGCGGTAGCAATACAATCGGTACCGGTATCACCTCCGCCGATGACAATGACATTTTTATCTTTTGCCGAAATATATTTTTTATCACGAAAATTTGAATCTAAAAAACTCTTGGTGTTTGCATGCAAAAAATCCATCGCTAAATGAACGTTTTTTAAATTTGCCCCAGCGATTGGTAAATGCCTGGCTTGACTAGCTCCACAGGCCAGGAGAATAGCATCATAATTATTAATGAGCTCCTGAGGATCTTTATCGACTCCAACATTCACGTTGCAAAAGAATGATATGCCCTCCTTTTCCATAATTTGATTGCGTTTTTCGATTAATTTTTTGTCTAATTTCATATTGGGAATGCCGTACATTAATAAGCCACCAACGCGGTCATTTCGTTCAAATACATCGACTGTATTGCCTGCTTGATTCAATTGGTCAGCGGCTGCTAATCCAGCGGGGCCGCTACCGATGATTGCAATTCTTTTGTCAGTGCGATTCTTTGGAATACGTGGATTCATGAGGCCGGAGCGATAGGCATAATCGGCAATAGCGTATTCGTTGTCCTTGATGGTAACCGGTAACTCTGTGCCCAACCCTAAGACACATGCACTCTCACAAGGGGCTGGGCAAACTCTTCCAGTGTACTCAGGGAAATTATTAGTTTTTCGCAATAAGAGGAATGCTTTTTCCCATTGTCCGTCATGTATCATTTGGTTCCATTCGGGAATGAGGTTATCGACTGGGCAGCCATAGCTTGATTGACAAAAAGGAACCCCACAATCCATGCAGCGCGAGCCTTGTTTTTTTCTTTCTTCCGGTGATAGCTCGTTGGAAAACTCCAAGAAGTCATGAATACGTTCTTGCGGATTGCGTAATCTCAATGTCTTTCTTGCAATATGCAAAAAGTCTTTGGTTGGTTTTTTATTCACTATGATTCAATAACTTTCATTGCTTGTGCAATTTTTTTCTCCGATCTTTCAATGATATCCTTATAGCCGAGAGGGATAATCCGCTTGAAATAAAGCGATTCGCTGTCCCAATCTTCCATGATTGTTGCGGCAATAGACGAATTGGTAAATCGTAAATGCTGTTCAATTTTACTTTTTAGATACTGTTCATCGCTCGCATTAATTTCTTCGATTAATAATTCTGCTTCATTATCAGTCGCACCAAGGTAATCACGAATATTTGGATTCTGCCAGTTCTTATGCCAGATGTAGGCAATGCCGCCACTCATCCCCGCACCAAAATTTCTACCGATTGTATGGAGTATAATTACCCTGCCTCCAGTCATATATTCACAACCATAATTTCCTAGTCCTTCAACTACAACTTCCGCACCAGAATTACGCACGCAGAATCTTTCCGCAGCCTGCCCACAAATAAAGGCAGATCCACTGGTTGCGCCGTAAAAGGCAACGTTGCCGATAATAATATTTTCTTCACTCAGAAAAGTCGAGTTTCTTGGTGGGTAAATAATAATTTCCCCACCGGATAATCCTTTGCCAACATAATCATTTGCATCACCTTCCAGTTCAAACTGTAAACCTTCTGTTAACCATGCGGCAAAACTCTGTCCTGCCGTGCCGTTAAATTTTATCTGACGGGGTTTTGTCATCTGTTGTGGATGAAGTGTCAGGTAATTACTGAGTAGAGTACCGACTGCTCGTTGTCGGTTATTGATGGTCATTTCGATTTTCCTTTCGTCTTCTTTTTTTATCAGCTCAATTAATCGATGATCGAGGACAACACCAATGGGATGAGGTTTGCGCAAAGAATAAGCTTGATGAACGTATGGGTCTGTTCTTAGTTCACATTTTACTTGATAGAGAAGTGCGCTCAGATCCAGTTGTTGATAGTTGTTTTGAATCTTTGAATCGAGGTCTTCTTTTTTCTTTACTTGTAGAAGATCGCTCCGCCCAATCAGAGAGTCAAAATTCCGAATACCCATTTGTGCCAATTCTTGGCGGATATTTTCTGCAAGATATGTGAAATACCGTATTACATGTTCTGGTTCCCCAGTAAACTTTTTACGTAACTCATGATCTTGGGTGGCAATACCAACTGGACAAGTATTTTGATGACAGACTCTCATCATCACACAGCCAAGATTAATAAGAGCGGTGGTACCAAAACCAAATTCATCAGCACCGAGTAAGGCAGCAATAATCACGTCTCTGGCAGTTTTGATTTGTCCGTCTGTCTGTAAGATGACTCGATCGCGCAAATTATTGAGGAGGAGAGTTTGATGGGTTTCTGCAATTCCCAATTCCCAAGGAAAACCCGCGTGCTTGATCCCGGTCAGCGGACTAGCACCGGTACCACCATCGTGCCCAGAAATGAGAATATGATCGGCATGTGCCTTGGCAACACCCGCGGCAATCGTGCCAACACCAACTTCTGAGACCAGCTTTACACTGATGCGTGCTAGGGGATTGGCGTTTTTGAGATCAAAAATCAGTTGTGCCAAATCCTCGATGGAATAGATGTCGTGGTGCGGTGGTGGGCTAATGAGCCCGACGCCCGGCGTTGAATGACGGATTTGCGCGATCAAATCAAAGACTTTGTCCTTGGGTAATTCGCCTCCTTCACCAGGTTTGGCACCTTGTGCCATTTTAATCTGAATTTCCTGAGCGTGAGTCAAATATTGGATGGTTACCCCAAAGCGACCTGAAGCAATTTGTTTGATCTTTGAGCCACGGTCGTCACCATTGGCATCTTTGTGGTATCTTCGAGAATCTTCGCCGCCTTCTCCAGAATTGGAACGACTGCCAAGATAATTCATGGCAATCGCTAAAGTTTCATGAGTTTCCTGTGAAATTGAACCGAGGCTCATTGCCCCGCTCACAAAGCGGCGGCAAATGCTAGAGATTGTCTCTACTTGGTTTATCGGAATAGGGTTGTCTTTGCGATAAAAGAGCAAGCTCCGGAGAGTAGTACTTGCTTGATCCTGTATCTGGGAAAATTGGGCAAAAGAATCTGTTTTTTTAAATCGTACCGCGTTTTGGAGCAAAGCGATAGATTTTGGATCCCACAAGTGGGTTGTGCCATTTTTCCGCCACTGATAATGACCAGGGTTATCGAGTATTTGATCATCGTAAGTAAGGGGCCGTGGTGGATATGCCTTTTGATGGCGCTGGTAGGTTATCCGTGCAATATCGCGAATAGTGATTCCACCGATACGGCTACTGGTCCCCGTAAAATATTTTTCGATTACGTCGGGACCTATACCAACACACTCAAAAAGTTGTGATCCCTTATAACTGTCGATTTTTGAAATCCCCATTTTTGCAATAACTTTGAGAATCCCGTTACCGATTCCTAGACGATAATTTTTGTGTGCTTGTAAAATTACTTGGCTCGTGGTATTTTCTTTTTTTATTTCCATCATGTGCAAATCATTGCCATCACAAACATGCTCTCCCAGAATCTCCCAAACAAGGGAGGGATAAATTGCGTCCGCACCATAGCCAAGGAGGGCACAAAAATGATGGACTTCTCTTGGTTCAGCAGATTCTAAAATGATACCAACTTGGTTGCGCAACTTTTGTTGAATGAGATGCTGGTGGATACTGCCGACTGCTAGCAACATATCAATCGGTATTTTTTCTGCGCTGGTGTTTTGATCAGAGAGAATGAGAATATCTACCCCCTTTTTTACGTATTCTTTTGCTTGTTGATTAATTTGCGCTAATCGTATGCTTAGTTGATCAAGGGTATCGGCAACCTCTTCTTTTTTTGCAAATGTGCAATCGATTGTTTTAACCGAAAAACCGTGGTGATCGATTTTCTTGATGGCTTGCATCTCCGCAGTTAAGAGGATTGGATGAGTAAGATATAGCTGGTGGTACTGATTTGCATCCGATATGAGCCAATTTCCTTTCTTGCCGATTGAGCTTGCCAGACTCATGACCGCTCGTTCACGGATTGAATCGATCGGCGGATTGGTCACTTGAGCAAACAATTGCTTGAAGTAATCGTAGAGTAATTTGATTTCTGTTGACAGAACAGCTAAAGGCGTATCGTTGCCCATTGAACCCAACGTTTCCTTGCCCGAGATGCTGATCGGTTTGATGAGAATATCGATATGTTCTCTCGTGTAATGAAACAATCGCAGTTTTCGATAAAGCGATTGTGAGGCGGGATCTTTTATTTTTGTTGAGGAAACATTATTGTTTTCTTTTTCTTCAGCGAGCAGAATATCTTGCAAACGAACCTGTTTTTTGAGCCATTGATCGTACGGGTATTTTTTTGCAAGTGCAGATTTAACGATAAAATCATCTTTAATAAAAGATGGATAAGTTTTCTCTGCAAAGTCAATTAGAAAAATACCACCCGGTTTTATTCGTCCTTTCTTCATAATATTTTCATTGGGAACTTTGATCACACCAGCTTCACTCGCGAATATACAGAGATTATCGTTGGTGAGATAGTAGCGGGCCGGTCGCAAGCCGTTACGATCCAAGAGAGCACCGATTACTTTGCCATCACAAAAGCAGATGGCTGCTGGTCCATCCCATGGCTCGGTTATCATTGCCATGGCATTGTGCATATCTCTAATCTTCTTGTCGATTGGCCGCAGCGAAGAAGATGAACCGGCTGATGATAAGGCGATAGCCTCTGGCACCATCATTACCGCGACTTCTGCGGCGCTCCGCTCTTGTCCGGCCATGAGATTAAATTCAAAGCTATTGTCAAAGCATCCGGAATCAGAATTATCTGCTTCAATAACCGGCAATAATTTCTCAAGAGATTGTGGAAAATGACTGCTTGCCAGTTGTCCTTGCCGCGCATTCATGCGGTTGACATTGCCGCGTAATGAATTGATTTCACCATTATGACAAATATAGCGGAGTGGCTGAGCTCGCTTCCAGTTTGGAAATGTATTAGTCGCAAAGCGGGTATGAACAAGGGCAAAATGGCTGCGGTAGTCTGGCGCATTCAAATCAGAGAAATAAGTAAAAAGCTGGGAAGGGGTGAGCATACCCTTGTAGACCAAGGTACGATGAGAAAGACTACAGATATAAAACTCATCGTCTGGATCAATCTTTGACTTTCTGATCACATGAGTGATCTGTTTGCGGATGCTAAAGAGTTGTCTTTCAAAAAGATCGTCTTTGAGATGAGGAGAATTCTTGGCAATGAATATTTGCAGCATGAATGGTTCGCGCGCACCGGCACTGATCCCTAAGATATCGCTGTTTTGCGGAATATTTCGCTGTGCCAACCATTCTAATTTTTCCTGTTTTATAATTCTTTTTAACTGATCAAATATTTCAGGATGAGAACGAGTGTCCTTGGGTAAAAAAACAATTCCTGCCGCATAGTCACCAATGTTGGGTAATCTGATGTTTTCTTTAGTTAGGAGAATTCGCGAAAAAAAATCATGAGGTAAAGCAGTCATGATACCAGCTCCATCACCGCTATTGGGTTCGGCGCCACTAGCACTACGATGACTCATGTTGGCGGTCATTTCTGCTGCCTGATCGAGGATTCTATGGCTCTTTTTTCCTTCCATTTGTGCGAGAAAACCAATTCCACAAGAATCGTGTTCCCAGCGTGGGTCATAGAGTCCCTGTTTTTTTGGTATTTGCATCGTCTGATTTTCGCTACGTCATTGTCGGCAATCGTTCTAGATTGTTCTTACCCACTGCTAGACAAGAGCCGGTTTTTTACGTTTAGTCTGCTCAAGAGGATGAAAAAGGCAATTGATTCGTCAAGCGTATTCTGCTTCCTTCTCTACAGAAAAGAGTAGATTAATTGTTATTTTTGGACGACGAGTGACATTGTCATTGCCACTGCTGGATAGCTCACTTGCTGCTAATGGTGTTTTCAGTCTGTGTTGTCGCAACGCTAAACATCAGCGAGAAGGCGGCAATATCAGCACCTGAGCGGTTGGGATCAAAGACCATAAAGGCACCGCGAGGAATCGTCAAAGTATAGTCACCTGGTAAGAGATCGCGTGATGGATTAATGGTAACCGTATTCGTGTCCGCTGTACTACCAGCAAGGACACTCACAACTGGACTATTCACGCCAAAGCTAATATTTGTTCCTGTATCTGATGAAATTGTGATAGTAGCCCTCCTTCCTTTGATTATTGACCCACTGTATGTGAGGATAATGTTTCCACCTGCTGGAAAATTAGTCTCTCCATCCACAGGAATACTATTAATTACTGGGCTTGGTTTAATTGCTGGGCCTGATGAGCTACTTGCCGGACAGTTGAGGAGTAGTGAGAGGGCGGCGATTATCAGGAATGCTCGGAATTTTTCTGGTTTGCTAATCATTTTTCTTGTTTTGTTGATTTTCCTCGTTTATAGATTTGCGAAAAAAATCGCAGTGAATCAGCGAGAATCTATATACATAATAGCAGGTGAGGAGAAAAAACAAGCATTTTTTTTCGACTGTGAGCAAGATTGAGCATCCCTAGCAATAGGGGCACTCGCGTGAGCAAGTGTTTTTGTGACAGATGTGAGCGATTATTTGCCCAGCAATGAATCTTGTAATTAGAATGCCCAAAAAATATTGATGAAGTGTGTACACAAAATGCCCGTTGGAGTCTATCCAACGGGCATTTATTCGTCATCTAGTAATTTGTACTAGTTAAACGATTTTTCCTTCCAAAGCATTACTAGTTTGAGGGGGCGGCTGTTGTAAAAACCCAAGTACTGGCTGTTGCAACAATTGATCCATCTTGTTCATCTGAAAGACCAGCATAATTCACAAAGGTACCTGCATGAATCTCTGCGTTATAGATTATTTGTGTTATGAAATCCTCTTCTGGGTTTATAGTAACCACGTTACCATCAATCGTAACCTGACTGCTGGTAACATCAATTACCACATTACTGCAGCAACCTGATTGGGCAAACGTGATCATACCACTTCCTGCCAACACGACCTCATCGAAGGTCAAAACAATATCTGCGTCAATGGCAACGTCAGTATCAAGATGAGCAGGAACTCTTTTGGTGATTATTGGCGCGGTAGTATCGGCTGCTATAGCAGTAAAGGATAAACTGTAGGCTGCAACGTCTGCACCATCGGCGTTAGTAACCTTAAAGGCACCTGCAGGAATCGCTACGGTAACTGTACCTACTGGTAAATCATTTATTGGGTTAATAGTAACCGTAGTAGTTTTAGCAGTAGTATCAGGGTCTTCAACCGTTACTTGGGCGTCACCAACCGCAATCACAATATCGTCTTCTGTTGCTAGTGTAATTGTAATATTACCAGTTCCTTTTACTACTGTCCCACGGTATGTTAGGACAATATTACCGTTTGCAGGAAATTTAGTTTCTCCAGCGGGAGGAACACTTTTCGTGACTGGTGGTGGTTCTATAGCAGTAAAGGTTAAGCTGTAGGCTGCAACGTCTGCACCATCGGCGTTAGTAACCTTAAAAGCACCAGCAGGAATCGTTATGGTAATTTTACCTACTTCAAGATCATTCGGTGGGGTAATAGTAACCGTAGTAGTCGGGGGAGTCGCAGCAGCATTAACCACTAGTGTCACACCTGCAGCGGTGACAGGAATCACAATATCGTCTTCTGTTGCTTGTGAAATTGTGATATTACCAGTTCCTTTTACTACTGTCCCACTGTATGTCAGGACAATATTACCGTTTGCTGGAAAATCAGTTTCTCCAGCAGGAGGAACACTTTCCGTGACTGATGGTACTACAGTAAAGGATAAGCTGAATTCGGCTACATCTGCACCATCGGCGGTATCAACCTTAAAGACACCAGCAGGAATCGTTATGGTAATTTTACCTACTTCAAGATCATTCGGTGGGGTAATAGTAACCGTAGTAGTCGGGGGAGTCGCAGCAGCATTAACCACTAGTGTCACACCTGCAGCGGTGACAGGAATCACAATATCGTCTTCTGTTGCTTGTGAAATTGTGATATTACCAGTTCCTTTCATTACTGTCCCACTGTATGTCAGGACAATAGGTTGATTTGCTAGAAAATCAGTTGCATCCTTTGCAGGAACACTTTCCGTGACTGGACTTACTGGCTCTGATGGGCTCTTTGCAGGACATCCTAAGACCAGTGCTATACCTATTACTATGAGCGCTAGGTGTGTTTTCGTTTCTTTTTTTTTCGGTTTTGTAATCATTTGATTATCTCCTCGATTCTCCTAGTCTGTTAGATTTGCAAGTGATTTGCAGTAAACCAGCTAGAATCTCTAGGAATATTTTCGATGATATGTAAAAAAAACAAGCATTTTTTTTGTAATTGTGAACAAGACCGAGCATCCCTAATAATGGGGCGCGCGCCTGAGCGAGTGTTTTTGTGAAAGATGTGAGTAAATGGGCGCCCGGTAATGGAATTTTCAACGAGAATGTAAAAAAAAAATTTGATGAAATGTGAAAACAACAATAGCCTGTTGGAGGTTAATCCAACCGGCATTAATTCGCCACCTAGTGATCTACTACTAGTTATGACGATCCATTTTCTACAAAGAAAAGATGGATTACTGGGTGGTAAAAGTCCAGCTAGTTTGTGATGGATCATTTGATCCATTCACTGCGTTTGGCAGACCAGCATAATTGACAAAGGCACCAGCAGGAATCGTTACTCTATAGCGTTCGTTTGCGCTTAAACGTGCTCTAATGATAACTCTATTCTCATCATCCGTTGGAATAATACTTACCTGATTAAATTTGTTGACAGGAATCACTCTAGTACCGCTAAGATTATCTAATGCTTGAAACCTGATACTACCCGATCCTAAAAAAATACGATCATCGAATAATAAGAAAGTTGGCTCACTGCCATTAACCCCTGTGGCCTGATGAGCAGGCGTTCTACTTATTATTGTTGGTGCGGTCGTATCGGCTGCAATAGCAGTAAAAGACAACGTGTATGGCGGAGCATCGGCGCCCAGTTCGCTACCAATCTTAAAGACACCAGCAGGAATCGCTATGGTAACTTCACCTTCTGGCAAATTCTCTGTTGGGTCAATGGTAACCGTCGTCGGCATAGTAGAAGCACTAACCGCAACTAACGCAGTATCGCTAACAGGGATGAGAACTTCCGCTTCAGTCTCCGGCATAATTGTAATATTACCGCTTCCTCTTATTACTGACCCCGAGTATGTCAGCACAATATTGACATTTGCTGGAAACTGATTTTCTAGATTGGGGGGAATACTTCTCGTTACGACACCTTCGGGCAGAGTGGCAGGAACAGTAGTAAAAGACAACGTGTAGGGCTCTGCATGAGCCCCCAGGTCGCTGCCAATTTTAAAGGCACCAGCAGGGACGTTCAAGGTGTAATCTGTAGCAGCAAATAAATTACGTATTGGATTAATGGTAACCGTAGTAGTAGCATTGGACGGAGCAATAGTCACTTGGGCGTCACCAACGGCAATCAAAACAGCCTGTCCATTTTCTGGCTTAATTGTAATATTTCCGCTTCCTTCTACTACCGTCCCACTGTATGTAAGCACAATATTCCCTGCTCGCGGGAAATCAGTCTGTCCCTCTGTAGGAACGCTTTTGATTACTTGCCCTGATGAGCTGCTTGCAGGACAGCCAAGGAGTAGTGCTAGGGCAACGATTATCAGGAGTGCTGGGAGGTTTTCTGGTTTGCTAATCATCTTTCTCATTTTGTTGATTTTTATGGTTTGTTCGATTGGTTTTTTATGTATTTTAATTCGTAAAGAATCTAACAAATTTATCTTTTTCGAGATTCCCCAAAATGCAAGCATTTTTTTTGTAACTATGAGAAAGATCGAGTATTCCTAGCAATGGGGGCACTGGCGTGAGCAAGTGATTTGTGTGACAGAGGTGAGCGATTTTGTCTGGTAATGCACTTTTCAACTAAAATGCAAAAAATATTGATGAAGTGTGTACACAAAAAAGCCCGTTGGATTTTACTCCAACGGGCTTTTATTCGTCATCTAGTAACTTTTACTAGTTAAGACGATTTTTTTTCCTTCCAAAGCATTACTATTTTGTCGAAAATGAGATGATAATTCTTACATTTCCATTTCCAAAAGCATCTTCAAAAGTATTTTGGGGAATCGTAACGACACCGACCGTTTGGCTTGCTCCAAGAGTAGCGCTCGGGTTAATAGTAACCACAGCACCTGCAATTGTTACTTCAGAGGCGCTTCCAATCGAAGTCCCTGTATCTTGTCCAGCTGATACCTTATAAGTGATACCAGTACCAGGATCAGTAGGCACCGGCGTCACTCTAGTGACAGGCTCGTCGAAGGTCAGAACAATATCTGCATCAGTAGCAAAAGCGGTGGCACCACTGGCACCTTCTGCAGGAACTGACGACGCTAGCGTTGGTCCTGTAGTATCCGCTGCTATAGCAGTAAAGGATAAGCTGTATTCAGCAACATCGGCACCAGCTGCAGTATCAACCTTAAAGGCACCAGCTGGAATTGCTACGGTAACTTTACCTAGAGCGAAATCCGCTGCTGGGTCAATAGTAACCGTAGTAGTAGTGGGATTACCACCAGCAGCAGCATTAACCGTTAGGGTCACAGCTGCATCGGTGACGGCGAGCGTGGCTGCTGGCGTAAATGTAATATTACCAGTTCCTTTTACTACTGTCCCACTGTATGTCAGGACAATATTTCCATTTGCTGGATAATCAGTTGCATCAGCAGCAGGCACACTTTCCGTGACTGGAGATGGTGCTACAACAGTAAAGGATAAGGTGTATTCAGCAACATCTGCACCAGCGGCGGTATCAACCTTAAAGACACCAGCAGGAATCGTTATGGTAACTTTACCTTCTGGTAAAGAATCTGTTGGGTCAATAGTAACCGTAGTAGTTGGATCTTGAGCAGCAACATTACCAGCTGCTGGAACAGCAGCATTAGCCATTAGCGTCACAGCTGCATTGGTGACGGCGAGCGTCGCAGGCTGTCCCGTGGCTGGCGTAAATGTAATATTACCAGTTCCTTTTACTACTGTCCCACTGTATGTCAGGACAATATCTGCATCAGCAGCAACATCAGTGGCATCAGCAGCAGGCACACTGTTCGTGACTGGTGATACTGCTGCTGCTACAACAGTAAAGGATAAGCTGTAGGCTGCAACATCTGCACCAGTTGCGGTACCAACCTTAAAGACACCAGCAGGAATCGTTATGGTAACTTTACCAACAGCGAAATCCGCTGTTGGGTTAAGAGTAACTGTAGTAGTAGCGGGAGTACTACCAGCGGTAGCCTCTGGAGTCACAGTCCCATCAAAGTCAACTGCAGCTGCAGTTCCTTCTTTAACTGTGATCTTAGGCACACTATCACCAGTTGCTTTCACTACTGTCCCACTGTATGTCAGGACAATATTTCCATTTGCTGGAAAATCAGTTGCATCCTTTGTAGGAATACTTGTCTTTACTGGACTTACTGGATCTGATGAGTTGTCAGGGCATCCTAGGACCAGTGCTATACCTATCACTATAAGTGCTAGGTATGTTTTCGTTTCTTTTTTTTTCGGTTTTGTAATCATTTGATTATCTCCTCGATTCTCCCAGTTTGTTAGATTTGCGAAAATTCGCAGTAAACCGGCAAGAGTCTATCCACAGTTTCGATAGTATATAAAAAAAGGCAAGCATTTTTTTATATACTATCGAAAAAATGATAAGCCCCCCTACTGAGTATTCCTAGCAATGGGGGCACTCGCGTGAGCAAGTGATTTTGTGACAGATGTGAGCGATTAGTTGCCCGTTACTGAAACGTGCAACGAGAATGCAAAAAAAAATTGATGAAGTGTATAGACAAACTGCCCGTTGGAGGTTAATCCAACGGGCAGTTATTCGTCTCGTCATCTAGTAATTTGTACTAGTTTAACGATTTTTTCTTCCAAAGCATTAGCTAGTTTGCTGCCACCGTCGCAAATGAGATACGAGTTCCTGCGTATGAATTTGCATAATCCGTAAAGGCACCGCGAGGAATCGTCAATACATAGGTTTGTCCTGCTGGAAGATTGCCTGCTGGATTTATAGTAACCACTGCACCATCAACTGTTACTGCCTCATCGTCAGTGACAGGGATCGTAACTGTACTTTGATTTGAGGCATGAATGGTAATATCCCCAGTACCCACATAGACAGGTTCGCTGAAGGTCAGAACAATATTTGCATCAACAGCAATACCGGTGGCATTATCTGCAGGAACTGACGTCGCTGTTGGCGCGGTATCATCGGCTGCAATAGTAGTAAAGTCAAGGCTGTATCCTGCAACATTTGAACCTTGGGATATATCAACCTTAAAGGCACCAGCTGGTACTGCTAAAGTCGTCTCACCCACTGCTAAATCCGTTTCTGGGTTAATAGTAACCGTAGTAGTAGCGGGTTTACCAGCAACACCAGTACTTGCATCAACAGCAGGAATGTTTACTACAACCACCTCTGCAGCAGCAGTGACATCAATCTCAACATTTCCAATTGTAATATTACCAGTTCCTTTTACTACTGTCCCACTGTACGTAAGGACAATATCTCCATTTGCAGGAAATTTAGTTTCTCCAGCAGGAGGAACACTTTCCGTG
Source organism: Leptonemataceae bacterium (assembly GCA_965207725.1). Classification (GTDB taxonomy): domain Bacteria; phylum Spirochaetota; class Leptospiria; order Leptospirales; family Leptonemataceae. The sequence goes on from OZ242290.1 coordinate 706,780, forward strand.
ACTGGATCTGATGAGCCACCACTGTTAGGACATCCTAGGACCAGTGCTATACCTATCACTATGAGCGCTAGATATGTTTTCGTTTCTTTTTTTTTCGGTTTTGTAATCATTTGATTTTCTCCTCGATTCTTCTAGTTTGTTAGATTTGCGAAAATTCGCAATAAACCAGCAAGAGTCTAACCATATTTTTGAGAGTATAAAAAAAAGAGCAAGTTTTTTATACATTTTTTTAAAAAATACCAAAAATATTGTAAGAATAATTCAATCTTTGTTGAGTTCATATTCTTGCTACAAAATCATTTTTAGCGAAGATCTACGCGTAAATAACCAAGTTTTGGTAGAATAAACTTGGTAAAATCGGGCAACTATAATTCCGCTTGTAATTCTGCGAAGCGACGCCAACAGAGCGCGGAGACGCCAGAAAAAGAACAGCACTCAGAGCCCTAGCTTCTCCAATGAATAGCCTTTTTCTTCATAGTTGACTGATTGTTGGCTTTTATCTGTTTGTCCAGATTTTTCCTATAGAATGACCGATCGGTGCCTCTGCAGAGGGAAGAATGAAATATTATTAAAAAAATCATATTTTTTTGAAAAATAATTGACAAAAATTACTTAATAAATGTATAGTTAATAAATGAATAGCTAAGGAGAGTGAATATGATGATTACAAAAATAACGAGTGCCCCAGCAAAAATAAATCTAAGAGTGAGCCGATCGTCTTTGATGACAAATCCGATTAATCGGTGTTTTGCTTTTGCCGAGAGTGATTGGCGAAATTCTATGCAAAATCGAATCAAGCAAGCAAAGACCCGCATAAAGCAAAACTCGACAAAAGCGGAAGATAATGGTCGAATTGTCGAGCGGCCTTTTGCTGATTATCTGCAAGAAACCTTTTCTGGAGAGATTGTTCGGAAAAAAAATCGATTCGCGGAAAATATGAGTCCGACGATGAAACAAACGATCAATCGATTGATTTAGTCGCGAATGTTGGGTAAAAAAGAGGTGTGAGCGATTTACTTATCTTGCTCTAGCTTTCGATTTTTCGTGAGATACACGTATCTTGATAAGTTGCCCAGAATTGCTCATTCTTGTTAAGAGTGATGGCGATAGGAAGAGATACGAAAAGACTGTTTTTGCCCTGAGTAGAGATTGGGAACCTACTGATTTTTTTTTCATTATCTCTTATCAAAGATATTGGAAGAATTAATCAATAACTTGCTTGAGATTGAAAAATTTTTTCTTTGCATGACGGCAAAGAAAACGACAGTGGCGATAAGATGCGCCACTACACTTACAATGACAGAACCTCTCGGATTTTTTCGTACATTCTAAAAAAAAGCCCATATTATCTGGTATTGATATTGGGTTTGTTCTGCTTTTTTCTTGCCCTATATACGGTTGTTGTCTTCATCGACTTTCTCTCATTTCGTCATGATATTCGCGACGCTTTAAAAGACGAACAGATGCGCCTTGTCAGCGGGCAAGGGGTACCGGCGGCGATGTTAGAAGTCTATGATCGAAACGAAAAAATTCTTGGGAGAATCAACGCCTATAATGCGTCTAACTTAAAACTGAATGATTGTCGACGAATGGAATGGCTCAATAAAGCGACGGTCGCTACCGAGGATCGGAATTTTTTTCACCACTATGGAATTAGTCTCCGGGGAATTTTGCGAGCAGCGCAGACAAATATTATGAGCTTGAGTTTTCGGCAAGGAGGTGGTAGTATTACTCAGCAATTGGCGCGCAACATGTTTACTTCACGTGAAAAAAATCTCTATCGTAAACTTTTTGAAACATTCATTGCTTTTTTCATGGAAAGAATTATGACCAAAGAAGAGATTCTTTGTTCCTATCATAATGCAATCTATATGGGTGAAGGACAGATTGGGGCACAGCAGGCTTCATGGTTTTATTTTAATAAGGATCCCATTGATTTATCCGTAGCAGAGGCGGCGATGCTCGTCGGTTTATTCCCGAGCCCATCGACTTTCTCGCCGTTACGCGATATCAATCTTTCTTTGACAAAACAACGGCAGGTTCTAGAAAATATGAGTGGAGAGTCCTACATTGATTCAGCTATTATCGAGGAGGAAGTGAATAGCTTTAAAAAAAAGTATCAGATAACTGAAGATCACCCGGGCACGCTGGGTGATCACAACATCAAGAATAATGTTCGGGAAAATTTAGCGCCAACCGTCAACGAATACGTCTATAATTTTGTCCTAAAAAACCTTTCGGTAGAGGAGCTCGAAAAAAATACACTATTGCGGGTCTACACTACAATTGATTATCAGAAGCAGCGGATTGCTCGGCAAACTATAGTGCAGGCAATCAATCAGGAACGAGAGAAGACCAGACAGGCCTATGCTCGATCAAAGAAAAAACTGCAGATCGACAGCAATACATTGGTAAAAAAAATTCAAGGAGTGTTTATTTCGATTGATCCACAAAGCGGTGAGATCTTAGCAGTAGAAGGTGGAAGATCGCCGGCGGATGGTGGTCTGGCTATCCGCCCGTGGGTAATGCTCAGACAACCAGGATCGAGTATCAAAGGGTTTCTGTATGCGGTGGCCTTAGACGAGGATATTTATCGTGCCAAATCGCTGGTTTATGATGAGCCCGTGAAATTTCATAACTACCAGCCAAAGAACTGGAACAATAAATACTTGGGTACTGTTCCCTTGGCCAAAGCCCTCGCCCATTCGATCAACACCGTTGCGGTTAAAACTCTCGAGCAAATAGGCGTGGCTTATTTCCGCCAAAAAATGGCTGCAGCGATTAGCATCTCGCGGGTTGAGGCACGGCGCCGTTTCCCCAATAATTTGAGTTTAGCTCTGGGGAGCGGTGAGCTCACTCCGCTCGAATTAGGGCAGATTTATTTGACTTTGATAAACGGCGGAGTTACCAAGACTCCTCACTTGATCACTTTGATTGAAAACGAAAAAATGGAAGTAGTCTATCGTCCACAATTACGATATGAGAAAAGAATTTTGCGAGCGGCGAGCTGTTCTGAAGCAATCTGGCTTATGTCGCAGGTTTTCAATGAAAAGCTGGAGGGGACTGCATCGTTTATTAGTAGGCTTAAAAGAAAGAATAAGAAATTTCTTAATTTTCCAATTGCTGGCAAAACTGGTTCGGTACAAATGTCTAACAAAAACTTCCGCGACTATGGTATTTCCGGTTATCATGACGCCTGGTTTGTTGGTTTGCATCCAGAAGAGGTCAATGTCATCTGGCTGGGACAAGATCAAGGGGCGCCAATCCGCAGTAGTGGCACTCAAGCAGCGGTGGTTTGGTCGCGCTATGCTCAGCAGGCGCTGCAAAAAAGCAAAGTTAAATTTATCAATAGTAAGGAGTGGCCAAAGACCGAGGAGTTAAATTGGTTTACTGAGGGAATCCCACCAGATGATCCAGAGCAGACAACAACGCCGCAAGCCAACGTCAACGGTCTGCAGTCCGATTTTGACCTCAATAGTGGTGAGCAACAAGTGCCCGAAGCTGAGGTTCTAGAAAATAATGATCTAGAAAACAATGATCTAGAAAATAATGATCCCACAGATATCAAGAGTGAAGATGTCTCACCGGCAAAAGAGAATGGTACTCCAGAAAACGATGTCGCTCCTACGGTCGAAAGCGGGGATATAATTGAACGTTTTATCGAGGAAGAACTATGAGTTGAGTAATGACGATTATCGCTATTACTCAACTCATTCCCATTTTCTCTAAGAAATTCTTCCTTCGGAGTTAATCTGGGGTATACTGATACACTTGCCGCTCTCGGCGCTGGAGATATCCCTCCAAGGGAATTTTTCCCAGAAAGTATTCACGTTTTCCTTCAATTTTGATACTGACATTGTTGATCTCCGCAAATTGTGTGAGAGTATAGACAATTTGATCGATGCGATCTTCAATTACATGCTTGCTATAGCGATCCATCCCTTTCCCTAGATCCAGCTTCGCGCTGCCATTTTTTATTTTCGCCTCATAAATTGAGATGTTCGGTGTAAAGTTATTGAGTAACGATTTTTCATCTGGGCGTGGTCCTTTTCGTAACTCTAACAGGACATCCAATAAGGGCAGGGGATTCTTGTTAGTCCACCGTTTTGTAGCAATTAAACTGTTTTTTCCTTTGGCATATTTAATGAAATACAGTTCATAAAAACCCGTATCATTGACTACCGAATCTTGTTCTGCATGTATCTTATTTGTAATATTGGGTATTGCTGGCTTCAAAGAATCCATGATATCCTGCCAAGATATTTGTGGATACTTTGTCACCACCATGCTATCGTTTACCTGAATCTCTCGAATCTTTCCTTGCAATGCTTGGTTGGTTCCTTGAACGATCGGTTCGCTGAGAGGATCTATTGCGTCTTCAATCGGTTCCTTGAGATCATTGATGTCAATGTTGTTTTCTTTGACCAGCTCAATCAGCGGAATTAAGTTTTCTTTTACTCGTGGATTATTTCCGATATTCTGTCGTTGAATCTCATTTTGCGGAGCAATGTCGATCAGATTGCCCATTTTTATATCGATCTGTCTTTTTGCCTGTTTATCCATAAAGATAAACAGCAATAAGGCAATCAGCAATATAATCAAAGACCGATTATCGTTGGCATCTGAATGCGCTTTCCTGCCAGCCATTCTCTTATTTTCGGTATGACTGGTTGTTTACTTACAAAGTTTTCTTTTTATGTCTGTTTGCTTTGCGCTTCTTCTTGCGTTTATGGGTACGTATTTTTATTCTCTTCCTTTTTTTTCCTGAAGGCATTGAATTATTTTTCTTTTTTAAGGTATTTTTGTAAAGTCTTTTTTTTAGAAAGTAACCGTAATAAATCGCGAATTTTTCCTAGTCCGTTGCGATGAGAAATAAGAAGAACATCTTCATCTTCAATAATAAACAAATCTTCAACATCGATTAAGGCGATCAACTTGTGTTTGGTTGCAATAAAGTTATTTTTTGCCTTGAGGGCTACTTGCTGACTCTTTTTATTGAGAATCACATTCTCTTTTCTCTTTTCTTGGTGGCGAGAGGCGAGTCTTTCTTGGGAAATCCAAGACCCTAGATCATCCCAGATAAAACTTGCCGGTATCATCAAAATATTCTGAGATTTTTCCATTACTGCAATATCGATAGGCAGTGCGGGAATCTTCCGAAAGGCTTTTCTGATTGCCGTCGGTCGCTTATTCGTTGGCTTTTGCCAAGCAATCTTGAGAGGATCAAATATCTTTTTTGCATACCGATTGAATTCCGTCGCAAGCAGATCCACCGTAACTATAAATATCCCGCCGTTCCAAAATATATCTTTATTTTTTCGATACTCTTGCGCCTTAGCCAAATTCGGTTTTTCTAAAAATTTGTGAATAAAGTAGATTTTATTTTTCCCATATTTGGCAACTTTCTTGTATGGCTGAGAAAAAAGATAACCATAGCCAGTCTCAGCTCGGGTAGGACGAATGCCGATAGTGACAATTTTATTTTCAGTTTTCGCCAATTGTGCGGCGAGTAGGATATCGCTGATGTAATTTTTCTCTTTATTAATATAATGATCTACTGGTAGGTATATTTGTATGGCTTGAGGAAATTTTTCTGCCATTTGCAAGCTTGCCAAGGCGATAATGGCGGCAGTGTTCTTTTGTTCTGGTTCAAGAATTATATTTTCTTTTTGTATCGGGAAATCTGGCTGATGATAAAAAATCGCTTTATGCAGATTTGTGGTGGCAGCCAAAAATATTCTCTTTTGGTCTTTTGTAATGAGTAGTGCTCGTCGCCAGCTTTCTTCTAACAGGCTTTTCTTGCCGGTCAATGCGTGGAGTTGTTTGGGATAATCTAAGCGCGACCATGGCCAAAATCGCTCACCCTTTCCACCAGCCATTAGAAATACTACTACGTTTCTCATTTTATTTCAATGATTGGATTGCTGGCGAGTTACAGTACTTATATGAATGAATGTTTTTTGATTGCTCATTCAACAGGGCAATCAATGCATCTTCTCCAATTTGATGAAGATGGGGAGTCCTTGCAAACCATTTTCGTTGTTTGCGGGCAATTTGATAATGGAAACGAGCAAAGCGTTCAATAAATTCAAAGAGCATTATTTTTTTTTGTAAATATAATAAAACAATATTAAAACCAGCTGTAAGAAAGCCATGGGATTCTTGGTAGTTCTTAAAACTTTTTTGGACTTCGTAAAATAATCCTTGGTCGATCATTTTTAAGATTCGCTCCTTAATGCGCAATTGATAGTCATCAGGGAGAGGGAGAGTATATTTTTTAAACTGAAAAGGGCCCTTGGGAGCTTGCTTTTGTTTTTTTTCCCATAAATCACTCCAGAGTATCTTTTGCTGAGAACCCCAACTAATGCTGAGTGCTCGTTCGATTCGATAAAGATCGTTGGGATGAATATGGTGTGGCGCTGCTGGATTGAGAGCTTGCGGATCTAACTGTCTGAGCTTCTCAAGCTTTTCTTGATGGTTGAGCTTCGCGATTTTTCTTGCAATCTCTTTGTTCTGAATTTGCGGGAACATTCCATACTCAAGAGCTTGAAAATAAAATCCACTGCCACCAACAACAATCGGTATTTTGTTTTTCTTGAGAATATGTTGGATGGCAGCCGTTGCATCTCTCACATACTGGGCAGCATCGTAGCTCTTTTGCGGAGAGAGAAAATCAGTCAAATGATGTGGAATTTTTTTTTTAACTCATCACTTGGTGCTGCGGTGCCGATTTGCAGACCTCGATAAATTTGGCGTGAATCACACGAAATAATTTCATGTACTTTGGGGTTGAGCTTTGATACTAAGCGGGTTTTGCCGCTACAGGTAGGCCCCAAAATTGCTGGTATTGGTTTTATCGTTGCCATTGATTAGCTTCCATTGCCCTCGCAAATCGCCAGAATATCATTGGCTGCATCCTCTAGTAGATCATTGATGACAATATGATCGTAATAATCTTTGACCTTCAGCTCTTCATAGCCGTCCTTGATGCGCACTCCAATTTCTTTGGTTATCAATTGAGTTTTTTCTCTTTGTAAGAGCCTCTTTTTCCAAATTTCATTGCTGACTGGTGAAATAAAAATACTCACAATTTTTTCCCTTGGAAATGTTTCTTTGATTTTTTTTAATCCTTGGAAATCCATGTTGATCAAAAGTGTGCCACCAGATTCTAATTCTTTTATGAGGGACTCTTTTCGTACTCCATAATAATGACCGTAGATTTGCGCATATTCAATAAAGTAATCTTTACCGCGATAATTTTGGAAAGTATCTTCATCGATAAAGTGATAATCAATGCCATCGACTTCATTGTCCCGTGGGGGACGAGTTGTGGTCGTAATCACTCTGCGCAGCTGTGGATTTTTTTTTCGCACCAATCTAATCAGGGTTGTTTTTCCACCGCCAGAAATAGATGATATGATAACAATTTTTCTTGCAGGTTGCATTTACTGAGAGCTTTTGATCTTCTTTAATCCTTTACCTAATTTGGGCAAATGAGCCATCAATTGAATTTGTGCAATTTCCAAATCTACAAATTGTGCGATTTGTTTGGCTTGATAGCCTTTTTCCAGAGCCAAATGAATCCAGTACTGTAGTTCTTCAGGGCGATGTTTACATTTGTTGAGCTGTTGGCTCAGTAATTCCTCCATTACTATGGTCGTGTTTTCTGCTGACAAAGATTTTTGATCTATAGTCGAATCGGTGATCTTTTGAGAAATTACAGATAATTCATTGTTCAAAGAATTATCTGTTTTATTCGCCAATGGTTTGCGAAAAATCTGGAGGAAATTGATAAAGAAGGTTTTTAAGCTGATGGATTCATCCTTGGATGATATCTGTGGTTTTTCTGCAATCGGTTGCTTCATGGTCTGTTCTGGGATTTCTTTTTTGCTTGTCGAACTGTTCTCTGCTACTTCTTTTTTTTGATTATCTTGCTGATCAGTGATCGAGAGAGAGACTTGATAGGAATCATCTTTTGTGAGTATTTTTTCTGGTGAATAACCAACAGATTGAGTTTTCTTTAATTGACCTTCTGCTCTATGGAGTAGTTGATAACAGGTCTTTGATTTTTTATCGATTAATTCGAGGGATGCGTTAATGTATTTGATCGCAATTTCAATATTGGTACTGAGTTCTTTCAAATAGGCTTTCTTGATTTGCTGATTGATCAATCTCTTATTTCGTTTGATGAAATAGATGACAAATATTATCAGAAAAACAGTTTGCCCTACTAGCCAGTAAATCATTAGATTGCTCTCACCCATATAAAGTCTCTGCGACCCTTGGACAATTGGTTTATCGTGATCTGGATTGTGCCTCTGAAAGGTCTGCGCCAATACAATTTATCTGCTTGCTGTAGGAGTCAATGTATTTCTTTATTGTTTCTAAAATTATATTGAGGTTAGGAGCGAGAGCTTGGAAGTTCTGGGCGCTCAGTCTATTTGGCAATTGATGTTGTTGTTCCTTTTCTTTCTCTTCTTTCTCTTCTTTAAATTCTTTAAATTCAATAAATTTTAGCGCATGTGCGGTTGAAATGAGAAGCACTCGATCATTCTTACCAATAATTCCCTTCTTTCGTGCCTTGATAATACAGGCGAGCCCTACTGCGGTTTGCGGATCGATAAAGAGTCCAGTTTTGTCTGCAAACCGCGCAGATTCTAAAATTTCATCTTCGTTTGCTTGTTCGACGATTCCATCGTTTTCTTGGAGCGTTTTAATAGCTCTGTGAATGCTGATGGGATTTCCGATTTGAATCGCCGACGCATAGGTTGGTTGGGCGGTCATCTTGTGGTATTCCCGAAAATTTTTTTGAAAACTAAGATACAACGGATTTGCCTGCATACTTTGTGCCGCAAGTATCCGGGGTTTTTTGCCAGAAATTAACTCATTTTCAAAACACAATTCCATACCCATAGCCTGCGCACTCAGATTTCCTAAGTTACCACTGGGAATGACGACCCAATCTGGAAGGTTCTCTTGAGTATCTTGGATCTGTAGCAGGCTTTCCATAATAATCGTCTTTTGTCCTTCTAATCTGAGTGGATTCATAGAGTTCGCTAGATAAAAACTGCTCTTTTTATCGTTGCTGGCTATCAATTTCTTGATTATCGCCATGCAACCGTCAAAATCAGTTTGCAGTGCTAAGACCAATGCACCATTTGCGAGGGGCTGTAATAATTGTGCGCGAGTGACTCGATCTACCGGTAAAAGGACAATAGCCGGGATATTGCCATGGGCAGCATAGCAAGCCAATGCCGCACTGGTATCTCCACTGGATGCACAGATAATCGCATCAATTTTTGCTTTTTTACTGAGGATGATTTGGCGGACATAGCTGACGAGGACCGTCATGCCGATATCCTTAAAAGATCCACTATGGCTGGTGCCGCATTGTTTGATAAAAAATTGTTCAATGTCAATCGTCTTTGCAATCTTTGGAAATTCAAGAAGAGGTGTTCTTCCCTCTCCAAGGGTAATGATATTCTCTTCTTGGAGATCATCTAAGACCCATTCCTTATAATCCCATACCCCAGAAATATACGGATAACAATATTTCTTTTTTCGCTCTCGAAAAATTTCTTGCCAAGTAGAACTAGAATGTCTGTTAAAAATCGCAGGATCATGGGTAACCGTCAATAATCCTTGGCATTTGGGACAAACAAAAGTCAGCTCAGCCATTGAAAACTGGTGATGACATTGATCGCATTCAAAAAAATTCATTGGTAGGTTCATCCTTCAATGCCTCTAATCTAAGATCGCAATGAATTTCTCAAAATTATTTGCTTCGGTTGGCGCACTAATACTCGCAATTTGATAGACAATTTTTGTTTCCTCTTGATCAATCGTTCTTGGCAATTGCTTATTTATTTTTTTTTCTAATGCCCTTACTCGTCGCCCCTTTATTTGCGGTAAGACGAGAATAAAATGGTATTTACTAATCCGATAATAGTATTGCTTGCCAATCAATAATTCTTGAAACAAAATCAATACCTTGCGAAAGTATTCGTCTTGTCGAGAGATTTCAATATTTTTTTGTATCATTCTGAGGTTTTGAATACGAATATCTATCAGGCTCAGGCAGCTTTTTTTTGCCAAATATTTATTGAATTCATAATTGATCCTCTTCTCTAATGGCGTATAAGAATCATGGGAGTCACTAATAATTTCTTGCCTTCGTAATAGAGTAGCTATAGTGTACGAGCTAATTTTTGCAAATGCGGTTAAAGCATCTACTTTATAACGGTCCCACGTCTTACTGATTGAATGAATAATGAGTAAGAAAACAAGCTGGTTTTGTTGGTAGAAAGGGACAAGGATGCAATGGCTCATTTTTTCTAAATCTTGCGGCGAATAACAATACTGTAAATCATCATTTTTTGCAAAATTCTTGATCTCAATGATTGAATGCCTATTCTTCACGATTTTGATCAATTCCGTTTGATTAGCCAGATAAAATCTTTCTTTGGCTGAATCACTCAAGCCAATTTGATCGAGCATACGATAGCTATCTTCTAGATTATTATATGCGATTAACGAGAAACTTCTGCTTTCATATTCATTTTCCAATAATTCGCGAAAAAAATAGACGATATCATTAATTTTTGGATTATTCTCCAATTGGCTCAAAATTTTGATGGTGTGGTCTTGGGCAATTTCCTTTTTCGTATGAGAAGCAATTTGTTTTCTTAATAGGTTCACGTTGTCTATTTTGCTCATGATGATTGAGCCCAGAGTGCCAATCAACTGCATCAAATTCTGATGAACCTCTTGATAACTTCCGCTAAATTGTTGCCCCTTTGTTTGTCTGCCCAAGACAACAAGATTTTGGATCCTCTCGGTCAAGATTACTGGCACAAGGTATTGGGCATGAATCTTGGTCAGCAGGGTCTGCAGCGCTTTACTTTCTCTTTGTTCGCGTATTTTGTGCTTAAGATCAGCAATTGAAATTACCTCACCCTTTAGTTGATCTACCTTTGCCCAATGAATATTTTCAGGAATTTCCTGTCGTCTAATACCAAGTACGTCAATAATTTTAAAAATTTCAAGGGATTTGTTACTCACAGTATTTTTTGCAGAAGAGTCCCTGCCGTCATCTGGCTGAGCTATTCGACCGAGAATGACTATTTGCTCACATCCGGTAAACTCGATCATTGCTTGTACAATAAATTCATAGAGTTGTCTGGTTTTTTTTACCTGTAGCGCGTCATTACAAATTTTAGTCACCATGCCCCCAAATTCTAAATTTTCTTTTTTTGCTAGCAAAGCCGGTTTTCTTCTGGCTTGCTTGGGGCGGGGGATGGCTCGCTTGGGCTGGGATGTGACTTGCTTGGGCCGCGGGGAATCTTTGACTTGTTTTTTTGGAGTGGGGGGTTCTTTTGTGCTTTTTTTTTGTAGCGAGGCCGCCTTTGCCATCAATCCCATTACTATAAACCAAGATCCTTCATTATTTTGCGATAAAGTGGAAAATAGGCCGATTGACTAAATTGTTCAATAATTTCTGGAGGGAGATGATCGAATAGTTCATCAAGATAGGCGATCATTTTTTTTAGGTCGGCTTGATCGATACTGTGGGATTCTGCTACTCGATCCATTTTTGGAGTGGGCAGATTTGGAGTAGGCAGATTCTGCGGCGTATTCAAGGATTCTTCGCTTGGTTCAAAGAACAATGGTGGTTCTTGAATGTTGATCGGTGGTTGCAGCCAATCAGTATTTTCTATGGTAGCGGCGGGCGGATTTTTGACTGGCAGGGGATACGGCGCCATTGGTTTTTCTGTTAAGTCTAGTTGACCAGCAATAAGATTGTCGCTTTGATTTGTTTGGGTTATTCTTTCTGCTTCTAGATTTTTACTTATTTTTTGTAATGTTTCTTGATCAATCGTGATATCATCGCTGCTACCTTCAGCAATGCTTTGTTCTTGCGAATGGTATTCGGTTGTTTGTTTGGTTTTTTCTGCTGCTTTAATTGTTTCTTTTTTTTGGATAATATCGAGTGCTAGCCTTTTGATTGTTTCTTTGGTTCTTTTTTTATCATCGTTTTTTTTCTTGAGTTCAGTTTTCATATTCATGGCTGCCATTTCCTCGCGCAGCTGTGCCGCATGGCTACTCTCGGGCTGATCTGAAAGCTGGGTAGATTTCTTCTGGCTACTTGCTAAATTGAAGGGTTGCAGATTCAGTTGGGACGATTCATTGTTCCCTTGGCTTTCCTGATTTTCGTTCGTATCGTCGGCAAAAATATTGCGGCTAGTGAACGTATCGCTGGTTTCTGTCGTCGTTTGCAGCCTGTCTGACTGTTTTTTTTTATCAAGATCTGCTAAATCTTTAATAATCATATCCTCATTTTGTTTCTCAATAATGAGGTCTCGTTGAATATTTTCTAGAGTTTGTAAGTCTATCGTAGTCTCTCCTGATGAATTTTCTGGATTCTCCTTCACTGACATGGACTTTTGGGGATAGTTTTCTTTTTTGGCAGCGATTACGCTTGACTGACCCTGTCCAGCAGTGGGCTTGAGTTCTTTTGGATCTATTTTTTGCTTATCAAGTGTTGTTGATTCGCTAATTTCAAAAAAATAATCAAGATTTATCAAAGGCATCGTTTTTTCTCGGGTATTTTCCATAAGAACACTCTTTATTCTTCCTTATATATTTCGGTGAATCTAGCCAAATCTTCAAAGCTCTCGTAGACAATGTTTTAGATCAGATCAATAATTAAGTTCGATGATTCTCAGTCTTTTTCTGTGAACATTCGCGCTAATTCTTGTCATTTTTTTAATTTGTAAGATTATTGACTAAAAAAAGAAAGCCCTCTTGTTTTACGCTTAGTTTCCCCAATAGATACTTTAATGGAGGGAACTCACTGCAAAACGTCAACACTTTTAATAATGTTTTGGTACTTGCTGATGGGTGAAGCGTTCTTTAAAGCATCTTCTCATATGTGCAAATACTTTCAATTTATAAAAACAGGTTCTCTATTTTTTTTGAGCGATCAACATGAGTAAACCAGCGAGCAGAGCAGTAAAAGCTTCGTTCAAGAAAAAAATAGCCATGCACCATTATCTGAGGATTTCACTCTTTATTTTCGCCTTCTTTTTTTTTATATTGCACTCCATTAGAGCGGATAACGATCATCAATTTACAGCTCTCTGTCAGTCGCCGACCAGTACTCGCTGTCTGCGGGTGGCAACTTGGAATGTTGCCCGCTTGGGTTTTTTTAAGAACGGAAAATCAACCAAAGAAAAGAGGCGAGAATCTTCGCGGATCACGCAAATGGCTACTATCATTAGACAAAGAAACATTGATTTAATCGCGCTACAGGAAGTGAGCGATCCAGCCGCTTTAGAACTCTTGCGTAAAAAGCTTTCTCGCTTGGAGAAGTGGCGCAGCGTTTATCTTTCGGCTGACAAGCCGGGTTCTCGGAATTTAGCGCAAGCAATTCTCTACAAAGATTCCCGCTGGTCGTTGCGTAAAAAAAAGATAATTCGCGATAAAAATTTCTTTAGTCCCAGCATTTGGCGTCGCCTACGCTATCCGCTTGCAATCCAAATGCAGATCAAAAAAAAGGGCGGTATTCTTGATTTTTACGTCGTTCATTGGAAGGCCAAGGCTGATCAACGTTCCTGTCGTTTGAGGCGCCAACAGATCAGCGAGTTTTATCGCTTTCTTGAGGTGCGCAAAAAATCAGCCTCCCCTTATTTTGTGGTTTTAGGCGATTTCAATGATATTTTAGAAGGATTGGGTTTATGCACGCCGTATGGTTTTGATAGCGTTGGTATTTTTGAAAATGACTCGGATTATTTTTTTATCAGTCAAAAAAAATACCGTGATCCTCGTGCCGTCAGCTTTTTGAATCCCCGTTATCTGAGTTTTATTGACCATCTATTGGTCCCTTCACGGATGAAAAAAAACATCTCACTCATCGCCAAAAATCAATTAGTAAAGGTATTTTCTCATCAAAATCTGAAAATCTCCGATCATCAATTGGTTTACTTTTGGTTAGATCGGCAGTGCTGTCTTCTTGATTGAATCAGAAGATGGCAGTATAGCCATTACTCAGACTACGCTGACGCGAGATTTTACAGTATTTTTCTTGCATTGCGATACTGCCTACAGATTTTTCTTGTATTAAGTCTTTTAATTTCATTTGGGCTTTGGCTTTCTTGGCTGCATCCCATTCAGCTAACGGGAAAATCCTTTCGACAAGAATCTTTGTCGTTCCCTCGCTCATCACTTTTGCGATGCCGCCACTCATAAAAAAACTCTCTTTGCCTGCATCTGCGAGCAAATGGATATGAAGCACACCCGCGCTCAGTAAAATGAGGCTTGGGACATGCTGAGGATAAATACCCTGACTACCGTTACAGCTGGGTATTTCGATGTGGCTAGCAGTTGCAGATAAAATGCATTTAACTGGCGTGAGAATTTCTACTGATAATTCTTTCAACTTTCTTGTTTTGATTTTACGCTATCTAATTTTTCTGCGTTAGCAATCACTTGCTCAATGGTTCCGGTCAAATAGAACGCCTGTTCAGAAAAATCGTCATACTTGCCCGATAAAATCTCTCCAAAAGATTTGATGGTGTCTTCTAGTTTAACGTAGATGCCCTTACGTCCGGTAAATTGTTCAGCGACATGAAAGGGTTGTGAAAGAAATCTTTCTATTTTTCGTGCTCGATTGACTAGTTTTTTATCTCCTTCCGATAATTCATCCATTCCCAAAATAGCAATAATATCTTGTAGATCTTTATATCGTTGCAGAGTGCGCTGGACTTCTCGGGCAACACTATAGTGTTCCTCACCGACAATGTGCGGTTGCAAGGCACGAGAAGATGAATCCAAAGGGTCTACCGCCGGGTAAATTCCCTTTTCTGCAATTGCCCGTGAAAGGACTGTAGTTGCATCCAAATGAGCAAAGGCAGCGGCAGGCGCTGGGTCAGTTAAATCGTCTGCGGGTACATACACCGCTTGAACCGAAGTAATTGAACCACTCTTTGTCGAAGTAATCCGTTCTTGCAAGGCTCCCATCTCGGTACTGAGCGTGGGTTGATACCCTACTGCCGATGGCATTCGACCCAACAAAGTGGACAGTTCTGATCCTGCTTGGGAAAAACGAAAGATATTATCAATAAACAACAAACAATCGCTTCCCGTTTGATCGCGTAGAGATTCGACCATAGTCAACGCCGAAAGGGCAACGCGCAGACGGGCTCCTGGCGGTTCATTCATCTGACCATAGCAAAGAATCGTCTTATTCAAAACACCTGACTCTTTCATTTCTAACCAGAGGTCTGTTCCTTCTCTCGTTCTTTCGCCAACCCCAGCAAAGACCGAATAACCGCCGTGGGCGGTTGCGACATTGTTGATCAACTCCTGAATAATGACAGTCTTGCCGACACCAGCACCACCAAACAGACCAGTTTTGCCGCCACGAGTATACGGCGCTAACAGATCTATCACTTTTATTCCCGTTTGGAAAATTTCAATTTTCGAAGAAACATTTTTAATGTTCGGCGCGGGCTGATGGATGCTCCGGTACTCTTTGGCATCAACTTTGCCCAATTGATCGACTGGTTCACCTAATACATTGAAAATTCTTCCAAGAATCTCTTTGCCGACCGGCACTGATATTGGCCTTTCTAAATTTATGACATCTTGTCCCCGTACCAGTCCATCGGTTGAATTGAGCGATACTGCCCGCACGATATGGTCGCCCATATGTTGTTGGATCTCTGCTGTAACTTTTTGTTTCGTGTGTTGTGCAACCATCTCCACTGCAGTAAAGATTTCTGGTAATTCTTCAAAATAGATATCTAAGACTGAACCTAGTATCTGAACGATGTGACCTTTCTTCATTTTTTTAACTCCTTTTAGGCTGGGCTACTGCCAGCAACGATTTCTGATATTTCTTGGGTGATTGCTGCTTGGCGCTTGCGATTAAAGTCTTGTTGCAATTGTCCCAAAATTTCATTTGCTGCGTCCGTGCCATTTTTCATTGCAATTCGTCGTGCTAAGTGTTCACTGGTATTTGCCTCGGTCAACAGATTGACCAGTGTTGCCCGCAACGATTGACTCATCATTTCACGCAAAAAGAGATTTTGCTCACCTTCTACGTATATGGATTTTTGATAATTATTTTTTTGGTTGTTATCTGCGGAGATTCTATGATCAGAGAAAGGGAGTAAGATCTGATGTTTCGCAAAATGTCGTGCTGCACTATGGTAGACTGTCGAAATAATTTCAATTCGTTCAAACTCTCTTTTGATAAAACCAGCCATCAGATGATTACTCAAAGAAATCATCTGTTCGTTGTTTTTGATTTCAAAATTTTCCTGATAAGGAATATGAAGAAAGCGAAAAAAACTTTGTGCTTTTTTGCCATAAATAAACGTCTCAAATTCAATATTTTTCTTTTTGTATTCTTCAACGCGCAGACGCGCAATGCGATGAATCTGCACATTGTAGCCGCCGCAAAGACCACGATCTGCCCCAATCACCAACAATGCCACTTTCTTAGGATTGGGGCATTCTTGGAAATAAATGGGTAGTTCGCTAGCAGGTAGAGTCTTGGCAAGATCAACCACCGTGAGCAGAAGTTCATTGCGATAGGGGCGTGCCTCGCGGAGGCGGTTGGCCATTTGGCTAGAACGGACGGTGGATATCATTTCCATGGTTCTCGTGATTTTTCGGGTACTTTTTGTTGAGCTGATGCGATTTTTTATTACTTTGAGGTTTGCCATTTTTTGACCACCTCTTTGATTGTGCGCTGGAGTTTATCTTCATCGCCTAGAATTTTCTTGCTATTTATTTCTGTGATAATTTCTGGGTGATCCTTTTTTATCTGTTCTAAGATGTATTGATCACACTTGATAATTTCTTCAATTGGTACCTTATCGAGCAGTCCTTTAATAACAGCATAGATACTGATTACCTGTTCTGCCAATGAGTAAAGTACAGTCTCTCCTTGGCGGAGAATCCGCAAGAGACGATTGCCCTGATCTAATTGTGCTTGGGTTGTCGCATCCAACTCGCTGCCTAATTGGGCAAAGGCTTCCAATTCGCGAAACTGTGCTAATTCTAGTTTGATGCGTCCTGCTACCGCCTTCATTGCCTTGGTTTGCGCAGCCCCACCAACTCGGCTGACAGAAATTCCGACATCAATTGCTGGGCGCTGCCCACTTGCAAATAAGTTCGGTTGCAGATAGATTTGTCCATCGGTAATGGAAATAACGTTGGTTGGAATATAGGCACTCACTTCCCCTTCTTGAGTTTCAACGATTGGCAACGCCGTTAAACTTCCGCCTCCCATTTCATCACTCAACTTGGCGGCTCTTTCTAATAGGCGAGAGTGGAGATAAAATACGTCTCCTGGATAGGCCTCTCGACCTGGTGGCCGTCTTAGCAGGAGGGAAATCTGGCGATAGGCATTGGCATGCTTACTCAAATCGTCATACACGCAAAGCGTTGCCTTTTTTTCTTCATACATAAAGTGTTCGGCCAGGGTTGTTCCAGTATATGGTGCCAAAAACTGCATGGCAGCTGGATCTGAAGCGGCTGCACAGACAATAACCGTATACTCCATTGCCCCTGATTTTCTCAACTTTTCTTCGAGTGCAGCTACTTTTGAGGTTTTTTGTCCTATTGCAACATACACGCAAATCACACCCTTCCCCTTTTGATTGACGATTGTATCGCTCACAATCGATGATTTTCCAGTACCTCGATCACCGATAATCAGTTGCCTTTGTCCGCGCCCGATGGGGATCATCGAATCAATCGCTTTGATTCCAGTTTCTAGAGGTTCCCTGACTGGCTGTCGTAGAGCAATGCCCGGCGCTGGAAATTCTATGGGACGAGTGCTGGACTGTTTTGCTGGATTCTTATTCTGAGAATAGTCAAGTAATGGTCTTCCCATGGCATCGACAACTTTTCCAAGGCAATGTTTCCCCACCGGAACTTCCAGAACCTTTCCCAGACGGCGAACTTTATCGCCCTCCTGCAAGTGGATATATGGTCCTAAAATAATAATTCCAACCGAATTTTCTTCTAAATTGAATGCCAACCCAATGGTGCCATCTTCAAACTCGACCATCTCGTTGAACATGACGCGGTCCAAGCCATACACGCGAGCAATTCCATCACCAATAGAAATAACTTCACCAGTCTCTGCCAGTTCTACTTTCCCCTCATAATTGCGAATTTCTTGTTCCAGTAAAGTACTCATTTCATCGATATTAATTTTCATGATAAATCTCCAGTTTCTGTTGGTTGAAATTTGATAAGTTTCTGCGCCAGCTTTTTCATCTGCCCATCAATCGTCATATTAAAAGAGTACTGTTTGACTTTTGCCGAGAATCCACCAACCACCTTCTCATCAATTGTACTTTCAATGATTACTTTCTTACCATAATAGGACTTTTCAAAGATGTTGCTCAAAGAAAGTTTCTGTGCTGCTGTCAATGGTTGGGCACCAGTGAGTTTGACGCGAATACGCTGGAACTCCTCATCGATAATTTTTTCAAAGCTGGGCTGAATGTACTTTAATTCAAGGACATGATTGTTTTTTACCATGCTCTTGAAAAAATTTCGCAAATAAGTAGCAACTTTTTGCTGGTTTACTTCAATGCCATCAAATAATACATCAATGACTCGTTCTTTATTTTTTAACTCGACAATTGGCGAGCTCAAAAACCGCCGGATAGGCTTTGATTTTTCAATCATCTGGGAGATATCTCTTAAAATCTCATTCAATAGCATAAACAGAGTAACTTCCGTTTCTTCTTTTTTAACCAACTGGAAGAGTTTTTTTGCGTAAATACTTCCTGTTTTAGTTTGCATCTTCACGTACTCTAAACTCTTGAACTTTTGCGAGACTCTCTTGAAATATTTCTGCATGATCTTGTGGCTTTATTTCACGTCCAATGATTTTTGCGGCGTACTGCACGGACAATCGAACAATGACCTTTTGAATCTCGCTTTGTGCGTCTTGTTTCGCCCGTTCAATCTCTTTTTTTGCGTTTTTGAGCATTTCTGCAGTTTCATTGTGAGTATCAGCGATCATCTTTTTCTTTAAAATTTCTGCTTCTTTGCGCTTCTCGTCAATAATTCTTTCTGCAACATTCACAGAATCTTTTATTTTTTCTTCATAAAGATCAGATTTTTCTTGGGCATTTTTCTCTAGTTTTTCGGCATTGCTGATCTCGTCAGCAATTTTTGCCGCCCGCTGATCCAGTGCCTGAGCTATCGGTTGCCACGCAAATTTTCTCAGAATCAAAAAGACGAGAGAAAAAATGATAAAGGTCCAAATAATGAGCCCCGGATTTACTGCCAATAACGAGAGAGGATCTGCTTTCGCTAAATAAACAGAAATCGAATGATAATCGATTTCTTTATTCACTTTCGATTTCTTCTTCTATAAACGTTTCAACAGTTTCTTCTTTTTCTGCGGCAATCTTTTCGTTCGTGACACTTGCTCCTAGAAACATAATCACCAGCGCAAACAACGCCACACCTTCAATCAGTGCCGCCGAAATAATCATAGCGGTTTGCACAATACCTGCTGCTTCTGGCTGGCGACTAATTCCGTCGCAAGCAGATCCACCAATTCTTCCAATACCAAGGCCAACTCCAACGATCGTCAGACCGACACCGATACCAATTCCAACATATATTAAACCCATTTTCTGGTTCCTCCATTTTTCTTAATGATTTTCTTCATTTTTTTCAAATATTTATTTTACCACTCTGTATGGCAATCAATGTCTGTGCATTGAGGCAGAAATAAAAAGCGCGCTCAATAGGGTAAAAATAAAGGCTTGCAAAAACGAAACCAATATTTCTAACAAAAAAATTCCCAAAATACCGACCATGGCTACCAAGGTAATACCTCCTGCGCCAAATTTGGCAAGAATCGTCGAATTCCACAATGGGGCGGTATTAAAAATAAAACTTAAGAGAACTAAAATAACGACGTGCCCAGCGGTCATATTTGCCAACAAACGGATCATCAAGGCAAAACCCTTTGCCAACGGACCGACGATAAACTCCAATGGCCACATAATCACGTACAGCGGCAGTGGCACCCCTTTGGGCACGACATTCCAGATAAAAGAAAAACCCTGATAGCGAAAACCAGCGAACCAGATCATAAAAACGGTGGCCACCGCCAAAGTAAACGTCACTGAGATATCGCCTGTTACGGTGATTCCTGGCCAGAGCGCAAGAAGAGGCGATTCTTCGATATTTCCTTGAAAGCCTGACAGTAAAACCAGCGCCTGTCCCATTTGCGGCATCAAACCAGCCAAATTAAGAAAAAGAATAAATAAAAACAGCGTCAATAAATACGGATGATAGCTCCGTGCATGGCCGGGCATACTGCCTTCCGCAATTTCTTTACGCGACCAAATAAAAAAAACTTCAAGCATATTGGCAAAACGACCATTTATTTTGGTAACATTGCCAGCAATTTTTCTTTTTCCCAAGATTCCCAGAAAAATCAGCACAATGCTGATGACCGTCATTTGCGCGACTCGGCGGGTGACATGCAAGTCAAGCCCTCCCTCATAAGTATAGCTCCCCAGCGAATCGGTAAACGTATATTTTCTCACGAAGGTATTTGATTTGATTGCAAGTAGATCTTTGCTCTGTAAATACTTTTTTTTACCAAAGAGATTTAATTCAAAGAGTACGCTATCCATCAACTCATGGCTCAAAATAGAGGGTAGATCAAACTTTTCGCTTTTTTCTACCGCATCCACTGGCAGCGATGCTATCAGGCAAAAAACAATCGCCCCAAGCCCTGTCTTGAGCAATATCTTTTTTTTCATGTATTTACCCACCTGATTTTTTGTGTATGTTCATCTTGAGAGCAGCCAAGTATATCCTCGCATCAAATAAAAATCCAAACATATAATAGTAGGACATAAATAAAATCTATGGTTTTTCTTAAAATCTTTTTTTATGTTATCTTAATGATAGGATTTTTTGCTGGCGCTAGCACTGGAGGACCACCATGAAGATCATGAAAATTACAATCGTCATAAAAAAGACCAGTAACGCTAAAAAAACCAAAATATTATGCGTGAGCAAATAGGCGCTCCCCAAGGCGATAACAAATATCAAGCGCAACTGCAATGCCCAGCCAAAAATTGAATAGGCTTTCATTGGTTTTTTTTCAACGAAGCGAATCTGACCGATGATCGGCAGAATACAAAAAATAAAGCCAAAGGCATGCGACACGATCATGAGCAAGCAGAGAATGCCCCACGGATACATCTGCCAAAGTACAGCAAACTCTGTCGGCAAGATTGACGGCTGCAACAAAGAAAATCGGCTGATTGCCCAGCAGACCAGCAAAGAACAAGGAGAAGAGAGGAGTAGCCAAGGTACGATTTGTCGCCATTTTTGTTGCGGTTGCTGAGCTCTCTCACTCATCTGCTTTGATTCTAATTGCAACGATTACAGCAATCAATCATGAGGTGCGGTATTGCTCCAGTCGACTTTGCCCATCCCAATTCTATTTTTTTAATTGGCGCATTAATGAATACAATGCATAGCTAAAGCCCAAAAGAATACCAGCCAAGAGCCCCCATGATGAAGGTGATTGCTGTTCGCTCAGCCAGTAGCGATCTGCCAAATAGCCAAGAAAAATAAAAAACAACATATTACCCATAAATTCAAAGAGGATAAAGAGCTTCATAATGGGTTTGTCCTTGGTTGTTGAAATTTTAGCGGAAGTTCTTGCATTTGTTCGGAACATTTGCAAAAAAGATACTCGGGGAAGTGTTTGTCTACTTGATTCTTTAGGTACAAGAAAATCAGCACGACTTTCTTCATTATTACTAGTGCTCGTCGTTATCGTTGCCAGCGCTAGCCAGTGACGATTGATCACCAACTTGAGAGAAATAGTCTGATTATCTACGCAATTGCTCTACCGATTGGTAATCCACAAGATATTTCTTATCGAGCAATCCATTGTCTCAAGATTGCCGATGAGGTGGTTTGTGAGAATATTCGCATTACCCAAACTTTATTACGCTCATTGGCAATCGACAAACCATGTCGCGAGTACAGCGAACACACCAGCAAGGCAGAAGTCAGCCAATGGCTACGTCAATGGAGTAGCTCAAAATCAGATATAACAATTGCCTGGGTGAGCGATTGCGGCACCCCCAATTTTGCCGATCCCGGCCAATCTCTGTTATCTTTAGCCCATTCTCAGCAACAGATAACCATTTCACCGATTCCCGGGGCAAGCTCTCTTACTGCCCTGTTGTCGCTGTGTGACTTTGATATTGGTCGCTTTTATTACGCTGGATTTTTGCATCGTCAAGCCAGCATTCGTCTTGAGCAATTGGCCGAGCTTGCGCGGATGAATGTGCCGGTCATTATTCAAGATACCCCCTATCGCTACCGAACGCTCGTCCGCGCGATCCATCAGGTGTATTCCCAGACCCGTGAGGTATTGATTGGCTTTGATCTGAGTAAGCCCACAGAAACGATATTTCGGGGCACAATCGCGCAACTTGCCCGCCAGATCAATGATAAGCAAGCAGAGAAAAAGCGAGAATTTATTATGATTCTCGCGGCCAAAAAAACTCGCGCGCGCACACGGAGTAGCTAGTGCACTTTATTTTATTCTGTTGCCGATCCGCAACCAGCGAATGTCCATCCGCGGAATGCGATAGAGAAAAGTATGTCGCAAATAGCTACCGATCGCAGAAAAAAACGATAAGCGCGGGGTTTCACCATCCACACTCGTGCAGTATTTTTTTTGTTGCGCCTGGTCAAACTGCGGCAGGGCAAAGCCAATTTTTTCCGCTGAATTTTGCTGCACAGTCTGATTATTATCACCACCAAAAAAATTCCAATAATCGCTGCACAGACCGTCGCGCCAATTGATACTAAAATAAATATACTGTGCTTTGCCACGTATCGCCGCTCGCTCGATAAAACCAATAATCCGCGAATCTTCTGAATTATCACGATTATCGCCCATAACAAAATACTCATCTTTGCCCAAGACACAGCCACTGCTAAAAATCTCTGGGCACAGGAAAACTTCTCCATACTCTGCCGAGCTTTCTGTCGTCAAAAACGTTGCCGAGGCAGTAGCACCATCCCGTTCGCTCTGATTTTCAAAAACTCTGCTTGGATAATGAGTATACTTACTCTTGGGCCAATAGCTGGGATCTATCACCCCAGCATCGTCGCTCTCGTTCAACAGTTGCTGTGATTGCTGCTGTGCCAGTGGGGTTATCTGGTAGCTTTTCCATTCTTTGCTGCCTTTTGGCTGATATTCTATCTGAGTGATGATGATTCGGTTGCTGTCATTTGGGTCACAATCAGCATTCTTATTTTGGCGCAAACGACAAGCTCGCCCGCTGCGGAGGCGGATGGTATCTTGCGGGAGCCCGATCACTCGCTTGACATAATGACGGATGCTTCTGGTTGATTGCGGCGGGACAAAAGTGACGACATCGCCCCGTTGCGGGTTATCAAAACGCCAGAGCTCCCACTCAAAAAAAGGCAGGCGGATTGAATAGCGCATCTTATTGACTAACACATAATCACCGACTTGGAGACTCGGCACCATCGAGCTACTGGCTACATTATTGTTATCGAGGATACTATCCTTAAAGGCAAAGACGGCGATGACGATGATAGCCAGAGAGAGCCAAGAAAGAGGCTTTTTGTTACTTCTTTGATTGGCAGTTTTCTCCAGATTTTCTTTGTTTTCTTTCTTTGATTGTGTTGTTTTTGTTAACATGAGCTCTGGCGATCATGTATCATTTTTTATTTTTTTGCTCAGGGTCAACAGTTTCTTTTGTATTTATGAGGCGATTCATCTATGAATCGGTGATTCCAGCTGGCAGCGAGCAGTTCTGCAGGTATATGCTCGTTTTTTTTCCTCATTATTTAAAAAAATGAGCGAAAATGCTTGCTTTTATTGATTGATTTTTTTATATGTTTGATTAGATTCTCTAAATACTGTGAATTATGGGTGGAATTGCCAAGCGAGCCTCTAAAATGAAGCGTTCAATATTAATTGTAACATTTTATTTTTGGAGAGCTTTGTTAAAATTTCCTCATTCGGATTTGCACAAAAAAAATTCTGAGAATCTAAGGAGATAATCAAATTGATTACAAAAAGAAAGAAAAAACTAAAAATGAGCCTAGCGCTAGTGGTGTTAGGCATATCGATGGTGCTCGGTTGTCCGCCAAGCAATGATTCGAATGGCAACGGTGGCCCCGATACGACGGCCCCGACGCTTAGTTCATCGGTTCCTGCTAATGACGCTATGGGTTTTAGCGCCAATGATAACATTGTACTGACCTACAGCGAAGCGGTGCAAGCGGGAACTGGTAATATTACCATTACCCCCTCAGGCGGAGCTCCAATAACGATTGCGGTTGGCGACGCACAAGTGACTATTGCTGGTGCTGTGGTTACTATTAACCCGACCGATGATCTAGATATGGATACTGCGTATGTGTTGACAATTCCAGCAGGTGCCTTTATGGATGCCACTGGCAATAAGACTGCAGTGGCCACTGTGTCCTTTAGGACTGCGAGCGTTATGGCTTTCGATACGACTGCCCCGACGTTGGTGAGCAGTAATCCGGCTGACGGCTCTGATGGTTTTAGCGCCGATGCTAGCATTACGCTGACCTACAGCGAACCTGTGTTGGTGGGAACTGGTGAGATAACGCTATTGTATTCAGATGGAACGACAAGAACTGGAAGGATTGACGTCACTGATACTACACAAGTGAGTATTACTGGTGCTGTGGTTACTGTCACCACAACAATACCGCAAAGTACGAGCGATCCTCGAGTATTGACAATCCCAGCTGGTGCTTTCATGGATGCCGCTGGCAATACGACTGCAGAAAACACTGTGAGCTTTACGACTGCGGTAGCTCTCGATACCGATGGTCCGGTGTTTAGTTCATCGGTTCCTGCTAATGACGCTATGGATGTTGTCGCCGGTACGAGTATTATGCTGACCTACAGCGAACCTGTGTTGGTGGGAACTGGTGATTTTTTGCTGAGAACTTCAGGGCAAATAACTGGTGGAGAGATTACCGTTACAGATACTACGCAAGTGAGTTTTGCTGGTAATATGGTGACTATTAACCCGACCAATGATCTGGTTGTGAACACTACGTATACTTTGACAGTACCAGCTGGTGCTATTACCGATGCGAGTGGCAATGCAGGGGAATTGGTAACTATATCCTTTAGTACAGCAGCAGCCCCAGATACGACAGCTCCGACGGTACTATCAAGTGTGCCTGCTCAGAACGGCGTAGCTATAGAGGGTACGAACATTGTGCTGACCTACAGCGAAGATGTGCAAAGGGGCACTGGTAGTATTACCATTACTCCTGCGAGTGGTGGTGCAATATCGATCCCTGTTGCTGATACTAGGCAAGTAACTATTGCTGATGCTGTGGTTACGATCAATCCGACCAACGATTTAGATCCAAATGTCGGATACACCGTGAGCATTCCCGCTGGAGCGATACAAGATCTTTCTGGCAATGAAGCTGGTGTTTTTGCGCTGAGCTTTGACACGACTTTGATGACCATTCCATCCTTAGAATCGAGTGTACCAAGTAGCGGTGCTAAAGATTTTGCGATTACTGCGAACATTGTGCTGACCTACAGCGAAGCGGTGCAAGCAGGTAGTGGTAGTATTACCATTACTCCTGACAGTGGTAGCGTGATAACGATTCCCGTTGGCAACGCACAAGTGACTATTACTGGTGCTGTGGTTACGATCAATCCAACCAATGATTTGGTAGAGGGCACTATGTATACGTTAACAGTCCCAGCGAATACCTTTGAAAGTAGCGATGATCAAACACCTGCAGGAGGATCTACTCTAAGCTTTACGACCATAGCAGATACGACACCTCCAGAGGTAAGTATGAGTGTTCCTGCTTCTGGCGGAACTATTCAAGCTTCTGAAGACATTGTGCTAACCTTTACTGAGACGGTAACAGTAGGAAGCGGCCTGACCACTTTTAGTTTTTCACAAGGTGGGAGTACCACGCTAAGGATTGACGTCACGGATTCTAATGGGCAAGTGACTATTGATGATAACGTTGTCACTATCAACCCAACGGCAGATTTAATGCCTGGAAGTAGCGCTGCCCTGATTATTCCAGAGGGCGTGTTTGTAGACCTTGCTGGTAATGATTCTGCTGACTATACGCTGAGCTTTAGCACTCAGGTAGCTGGAGATACAACCGCTCCGACGGTTATGTCTACTGATCCTGTTAGTGGTGCTACCGGTGTTGATTTAGACACCAATATTGTGCTAACCTACAGCGAAACGGTGCAAGCAGGTACTGGTAATATTACGATTACTCCTACCGGTGGTGGTACCGCAATATCGATTGCAGTTACCGATACTACGCAAGTGAGTATTATGGGTGCTGTAGTCACTATCGATCCAACGGATGATTTGGTGGAAGGAAATACCGTGTATACCGTGAGTATTCCGGCTGGTGCGATTACAGATAACGCTGATTCGCCTAACGATGCTGCGTTATATAATACGCTGAGCTTTACTACGAGAGCTCCTACTCGCAATGTAGTACTGTGGGTAGCGCGGAGTTCAGGTGTTCAAGCTCTTAACTTTATCCATACTAGTGGTTGTACAAGTGGGGGTTCTAATCCTAAGCCAAGCGTAGCGACTGGTGCAGTTACTCGGCGTTTCCTTGCGACTGGTAATGGTACTACTAACCAAAACCCAGTGAACTTCACCCTCAATGAGGATGGCGGTGGTCCATTAAGCGCTTATACTGGAGCTACTCCAGTCTATGCCGCCAATAGTGCGACTACGGTGCTTACAGATAATGATCTGGTAGCGAACAGCTACACTGATCTTATTTCGCCGACCACGAATCTGCTACGGACCCTTAATCAGGCTGGTTTGAACGGGACAGACGAAAGAAGCTCTACCGAGAATTTCGAATTCTGGACTGGTCTTACTAATGCGATTGGCGGTAGTGGCTATGTAGTAGACCGAGTTTGTGAGAAGAATGGTAATTTTTGGCAGCCTCCTCCTCCCGATGACCTTGCTAATGTTGGCCGGAGTAATAGGGTGGCGAAAGTCCCTAACGCATCTGGTATTGCACCGTCAGACGTATTCGGTACTTTATCTGGTTGTGAGTTAACACGTAACGTCCTTTGCATTACTTACTAATTGAGTAGTAAAAAAGCTTAGGCTAGAAGAAGCCCGTTGGGAAAACTCCCAACGGGCTTCTTGGCGTACTGGGTCTTCTCTTGATTTTAGCATAAAAAGCTCCGTCGTACTCATGAGTTAGCACAGCGGCAATGACCTCTCTTCATTATCTCAATGCTGAGCCAACAACGCACGGCAAGACCTAAAATTTATCGATGATAAATAAGCGTCGTCTTTTGATATCCGCTCGATTTATCCATATTCTTTTTGAAATCAAATTTGTTTACTTAGAGGGGCAAAAACAGCGATGAGTTGCTCTGTTTATGGAGCGGCGCCTGCATAAGGGCGCAATATTCAATACGCGCCGTTTAATGAGCGGCGCTTGCTGAGTCTGTTACAGCAGCCAAAAAAGTATTCGGGTTCTGGCGATCAGCGCTTGCATAAGGGCGCAATATTCAATACGCGCTGTTTTAGGAGCGGCGCTTGAGCCTGTTACAGCAGCCAAAAAAGTAATCGGGTTCTGGTGATCAGCGGCTACAGATGGGCGCGGTCTTCAATACGCGCTGTTTTAGGAGCGGCGGTGAATGAGTACTCGTGGAACTGTTAGCAAATGAGCGGCGCTTGCTGAGCCTGCTACAGCAGCCAAAAGAGTATTCGGGGTCTGGCGATCAGCGGCTGCATAAGGGCGCGGTCTTCAATACGTGCCGTTTTAGGAGCGGCGCTTGCTGAGCCTGTTACAGCAGCCAAAAAAGTATTCGGGGTCTGGTGATCAGCGCCTGCATAAGGGCACAATATTCAATACGCGCTGTTTTAGGAGCGGCGGTGAATGAGTACTCGTGGAACTGTTAGCAAATGAGCGGCGCTTGCTGAGCCTGTTACAGCAGCCAAAAAAGTAATCGGGTTCTGGCGATCAGCGCCTGCATAAGGGCGCGGTTTTCAATACGTGCCGTTTAGCGAGCGGCGGTGAATGAGTACTCATGGAACTGTTAGCAAATGAGCGGCGCTTGCTGAGCCTGTTCAAGCAGCCAAAAAAGTATTCGGGGTCTGGCGATCAGCGGCTGCATAAGGGCGCAATATTCAATACGCGCTGTTTAATGAGCGGCGGTGAATGAGTACTCGTGGAACTGTTAGCAAATGAGCGGCGCTTGCTGAGCCTGTTGCGGCAGCCATTGGTCGTGGTCGATCAATACGCGGCGTTTATGGAGCAGCGCTTGCTGAGCCTGTTACAGCAGCCAAAAAAGTAATCGGGGTCTGGCGATCAGCGGCTGCATAAGGGCGCGGTCTTTGTTTCTGCAAGAATTACTGCTCGCTAGAGATAAAAATATCAATATTGTTTCTATAACTGGTCAGAATTGGCGTAAAACTAGGATTCCAAGAAAAACTCGTCATTTTTCGAAATATGATCACTTGGAATTTTTTTAAATAATTAAAAAAAATCCTTGTTTTTATTGATTCCTTACCTATACATGTCTTTTAGATTCTCTTAGGTATCGTAAATGAAGAGTGAAATCGACAAGCAAGCCTCTATAACAAAGCGTTCAATGGCAAATTGCAACATTTTATTTTTGGAGAGCTTTGCAAGATATCCTCAATTATTTGCGCAATAAAAATTCTGAGAATCTAAGGAGATAATCAAATTGATTACAAAAAAAAAGAAAAAACTAAAAATGAGCCTAGCGCTAGTGGTGCTAGGCATATCGATGGTGCTCGGTTGTCCGCCAAGCAATGATTCGAATGGCAACGGCAACGGCAACGGCAACGGTAACGGCAACGGCAACGGTGGCCCCGATACGACGGCCCCGACGCTTAGTTCATCGGTTCCTGCTAATGGCGCTATGGATTTTAGCGCCAATGCTGACATTGTACTGACCTACAGCGAAGCGGTGCTAGTGGGAACTGGTAATTTGTTGCTGAGAACTTCAGGGCAAACAACCGGTGGAGAGATTGCGGTTGGCGACGCACAAGTGACTATTGCTGGTGCTGTGGTTACTATTAACCCGACCGATGATCTAGATATGGATGCTGCGTATGTGTTGACAATTCCAGCAGGTGCCTTTATGGATGCCGCTGGCAATAAGACTGCAGTGGCCACTGTGTCCTTTAGGACTGCGCCAGTTATGGCTTTCGATACGACTGCCCCGACGCTGGTGAGCAGTAATCCGGTCGAAGGCTCTACGGATTTTAACGCCGTTGCTGCGATTACGCTTACCTACAGCGAACCTGTGCTAGTGGGTACTGGTGAGATAACGCTAAAGTATTCAAACATGCTAACAGGAAGGATTGACGTCACTAATTCTGATTCTAATTCTGAGGGCAAAGTGGAAATTTCTGGTGCTGTGGTTACTATCACACGAACAATAGGGGGATTTGTGGACGATCCTCAAGTATTGACAATTCCAGCAGGTGCCTTCATGGATGCCGCTGGCAATAAGACTGCAGTGGACACTGTGTCCTTTAGGACTGCGGCAGTTCGC
Organism: Leptonemataceae bacterium; assembly: GCA_965207725.1. GTDB lineage: Bacteria > Spirochaetota > Leptospiria > Leptospirales > Leptonemataceae. The sequence continues at coordinate 736,442 of OZ242290.1, forward strand.
GATACCACTGGTCCGATATTTATTTCATCGGTTCCTGCTAATGACGCGACAAATGTTGCCGTCGGTGCGAATATTGTGCTGAACTACAACGAAGTGGTACTAGCGGGCACTGGTAATATTACTCTTGCGGCTTCAGGCGGAGCTACGATAACGATTGCAGTTGGCGACGCACAAGTGAGTGTTGCTGGTAATGTGGTGACTATTAACCCGACCAATAATCTAGCAGTGAGCACTACGTATACTTTGACAGTACCAGCAAGTGCTATTACCGATGCGAGTGGCAATCGAGGATCAGTGGTAACTGTGTCCTTTAGTACAGCGGCAGCTGCAGATACGACAGCTCCGACGGTAACTTCGAGTGTGCCTGCTCAGAACGGCACAGCTGTAGTCGGTGCGAACATTGTGTTGACCTACAGCGAAAATGTGCAAAGGGGAACTGGTAGTATTACCATTACTCCTGAGGGTTCTACAGCTATATCGATTCCTGTCGCTGATACTGTACAAGTGACTATTAATGGTGCTGTGGTCACGATCAATCCGACCAGAGATTTGGAGCCAAATGTCAGGTATGGCGTGAGTATTCCTGCTGGAGCGCTAGAAGATCTTTCTGGCAATGCTGCTGGTGTTCATCTGTTGACCTTTAACACGCCTTTGGGAAGCATACCAAGCGTAAGTTCAAGTGTCCCAAGTAGCGGTGCTACTATTGACAATACCGCAAACATTGTGCTGACCTACAGCGAAGCGGTGCAAGCAGCTACTGGTAATATTACGATTACGCCAGAAAGTGGCTCTCCAATAACGATTGCAGTTGGCGACGCACAAGTGACTATTGCTAGTAATGTGGTTACGATCAATCCGACTGATGATCTGGTAGTGAACACTACGTATACTTTGACAGTCCCAGCTAACGCTTTTGAAAGTAGCGATGATCAAACAGACGCAGGAGTATTTACTCTGCCCTTTAGTACAGCGGTAGCGGCAGATACGACAGCTCCGTCGGTAAGTTCGAGTGTGCCTGCTGCTGGTGGAACTATTCAAGCTACTGATAACATTGTGCTGACCTTTAATGAGACGGTAGTAGTAGGAAGCGGCCTGACCACTTTTAGTTTTTCACAAGGTGGGAGTACCACGCTTGAGATTGACGTCACGGATTCTAATGGGCAAGTGACTATTGCTGATAATGTTGTCACTATCGATCCAACAGCTGATCTAATAGCTGGAAGTACCGCTGCCCTGATTATTCCAGCGGGCGTGTTTGTAGACCTTGCTGGTAATGCTTCTGTTGACTATACGCTGAGCTTTAGCACTGAGGTAGCTGGAGATACAACCGTTCCGACGGTATTGTCTACTGATCCTGTTAATGGTGCGATAAGTGTTGCTTTAGACAGCGATATTGTGTTCACCTACAGCGAAACGGTGCAAGCAGGTACTGGTAATATTACGATTACTCCTACCGGTGGTGGTGCAACGATAACGATTGCCGTTACAGATGCTACACAAGTGAGTATTGCTAGTGCTGTGGTCACTATCGATCCAACGGCAGATTTGGTGGAGCCAAATACCATGTATACCGTGAGTATCCCGGCTGGTGCGATTCGAGACAACGCTGTTACGCCTAACGCTACTACTACGACGGGTACGCTGAGCTTTACTACGAGATCCGCTACTCGCACTGTAGTACTATGGGTAGGTGTTAATCAGGTATCGAGCTTGAATGGTTTTTCAACTGATGCCTTGAGTTGTCCAGATCGGCTTAAGCCAAACGTGGCGACTGGTACAGTTACTCGGCGTTTCCTTGCGACTGGCACTGGTTCTAACCAAAACCCAGGGAACTTTACCGTCGATAACACTGGTGGTGGTGCTCAATTAAGCGCTTATACTGGATCTACTTCAGTCTTTGCCGCCAATAGTACGACTACAGTGCTGACAGATAATGACAAGGTAGCGGACAGCTACTTTGATCTTGTTTCGCCGGGCACGAATCTGCTGCGGACATTCAACCAAGCTGGTTTGAACGGGGAGGACGAAAGAGGCTCTATATCTGGCAATCGATTCTGGACTGGTATTAATAATTTGCCAGGCGCGAATGGTGGTGCGGGTGGCTATGAGGCAGCTCGAGCTTGTATTGATAGTGGTAATTTTTGGTCTACTGCCGCTGTTGCTAACCGTAACCGTGGTCATGTTGGCACGAGTTTCACTACGGTAAAAGCCGTTGACGATGGTGTGACGGCACCGTCAGACGTATTCGCTACTTTAGATGGTTGTGAGGAATCACTTAACGTCCTTTGCATGACTTACTAATTGAGTAGAAAAAAAGCTTAGGCTAGAAGAAGCCCGTTGGGAATTTTCCCAACGGGCTTCTTGGCGTACTGGGTCACCTCTTCACTTGAGCATAAAAAGCTCCGTCGTATGGTTGTTCATGGGGGTAGCTCAGCGAGCGGCAGTGAATGAGTACTCGTGGAACTGTTAGCAAATGAGCGGCGCTTGAGCCTGTTCAAGCAGCCAAAAAAATACTCGGGTTCTGGCGATCAGCGGCTGCATATGGGCGCGGTTTTGTTTTACGAAAAATTACTGCTCGCTAGAGAAAAAAATGTCAATATTGTTTCTATAACTGATCAGAATTGACGTAAAACTAGGATTCCAAGAAAAACTCGTCATTTTTCGAAATATGATCACTTGGAATTTTTTTAAATAATTAAAAAAAATCCTTGTTTTTATTGATTCCTTACCTATACATGTCTTTTAGATTCTCTTAGGTATCGTAAATGAAGAGTGAAATCGACAAGCAAGCCTCTATAACAAAGCGTTCAATGGCAAATTGCAACATTTTATTTTTGGCGAGCTTTGCAAGATATCCTCAATTATTTGCGCAATAAAAATTCTGAGAATCTAAGGAGATAATCAAATTGATTACAAAAAAAAAGAAAAAACTAAAAATGAGCCTAGCGCTAGTGGCGTTAGGCATATCGATGGTGCTCGGTTGTCCGCCAAGCAATGATTCGAATGGCAACGGCAACGGCAACGGCAACGGTAACGGCGGCCCCGATACGACGGCCCCGACGCTTAGTTCATCGGTTCCTGCTAATAACGCTATGGATTTTAGCGCCAATGCTGACATTGTACTGACCTACAGCGAAGCGGTGCTAGTGGGAATTGGTAATATTACCATTACCCCCTCAGGCGGAGCTCCAATAACGATTGCGGTTGGCGACGCGCAAGTGACTATTGCTGGTGCTGTGGTTACTATTAAGCCGGCCAATCCTCTAAATATGGATGCTGCGTATGTATTGACAATTCCAGCAGATGCCTTTATGGATGCCGCTGGCAATAAGACTGCAGTGGCCACTGTGTCCTTTAGGACTGCGGCAGTTATGGCTTTCGATACGACTGCCCCGACGCTGGTGAGCAGTTATCCGATTGAAGTCGCTGCGGATTTTCCTGCCGGTGCTAGCATTATGCTTACCTACAGCGAACCCGTGCTAGCGGGAACTGGTGATTTTATCATTGCAACCTCAGGCAGTACTAGGACGCTGATTGCGGTTACAGATACTAGGCAAGTGAGCATTGCTGGTGCGGTGGTTATTATTGATCCAACAGCAGATTTAAGGATGAACATTGGGTATTCTTTGAGAATCCCAGCTGGTACGCTCATGGATGTCGCTGGCAATAGGATTTTAGAGTATACTCTGAGCTTTGCCACTGCAGATGTCCTCGATACGACTGCCCCGACGCTTGATACATCCGTTCCTGCTGATGGCGCCACAGGTTTTGTAGCCGGAGTGGATATTATTCTGAACTACAACGAAGTGGTACTAGCGGGCACTGGTAATATTACTCTTGTGGCCTCAGGTGGCTCTCCGATAACGATTGACGTTACAGATGCTACACAAGTGAGTATTGCTGGTAATGTGGTTACGATTAACCCGACTAATGATCTAGCAGTGAGCACTACGTATACTTTGACAGTAGAAGCTGGTGCTATTACCGATGCGAGTGGCATTGCAGGATCAGTGGAAACTGTGTCCTTTAGTACAGCGGCAACCCTAGATACGACAGCTCCGACGGTAACTTCGAGTGTGCCTGCTCAGAACGGCACAGCTGTAGTCGGTGCGAACATTGTGTTGACCTACAGCGAAAATGTGCAAAGGGGAACTGGTAGTATTACTATTACTCCTGAGGGTTCTACAGCTATATCGATTCCTGTCGCTGATACTGTACAAGTGAATATTAATGGTGCTGTGGTCACGATCAATCCGACCAGAGATTTGGAGTCAAATGTCAGATATGGCGTGAGTATTCCCGCTGGAGCGCTAGAAGATCTTTCTGGCAATGCTGCTGGTGTTCATCTGTTGACCTTTAACACGCCTTTGGGAAGCATACCAAGCGTAAGTTCAAGTGTCCCAAGTAGCGGTGCTACTATTGACAATACCGCAAACATTGTGCTGACCTACAGCGAAGCGGTGCAAGCAGCTACTGGTAATATTACGATTACGCCAGAAAGTGGCTCTCCAATAACGATTGCAGTTGGCGACGCACAAGTGACTATTGCTGGTAATGTGGTTACTATCAATCCAACGGCTAATCTAGAGCTGAGCACTACGTATACTTTAACAGTCCCAGCTAATGCCTTTGAAAGTAGCGATGATCAAACAGACGCAGGAGTATTTACTCTGCCCTTTAGTACAGCGGCAATGGCAGATACGACAGCTCCGTCGGTAAGTTCGAGTGTGCCTGCTGCTGGCGGGACTATCCAAGCTACTGAAAACATTGTGCTGACCTACAGCGAAACGGTGGAAAAAGGAAGCGGCAATATTACTCTAACGACATCCCCTGGAACGGATCTGACTATTGCGATTAGCAGTGCGGCAGTGACTATTAATGGTAATGTTGTTACCATTAATCCAACAGCTACTTTAACGGCTGGAGCTACCTATACTCTGACTGTTCCTGCTGGCGGGTTTCTAGACCTTGCTGGTGTTTTTTCTACGGAAGTCTATACGCTGAGCTTTAGCACTCAGGCGGCTGGAGATACAACCGCTCCGACGGTATTGTCTACTGTCCCTGCTGCGGATGCTACAAATGTTGATTTAGACAGCGATATTGTGTTCACCTACAGCGAAACGGTGCAAGCAGGTAGTGGTAATATTAGTCTTTTGGACGGCACTTCCACAATCGCTATTGCCGTTACAGATACTACGCAAGTTACTATTGCTGGTGCTGTGGTCACTATCGATCTAGCGGCTGATTTGGCGCCAAATATCCAATATGCTGTGAGTATCCCGGCTGGTGCGTTTCAAGACAATGCTGCTACGCCCAACGCTGCTTCGACACATTTGCTGAGATTTACTACGAGACTCGCTACTCGCCCTATAGTACTCTGGGTAGCGCGGGAGGAGTTGTCTGTTCAATCTCTTAATTTTAGCCAGGCTAGTGGTTGTACAGGTATGGGGGCTAAATCTAAGCCACCCGTGGCGCCAGATGGGGAAGGCACGGTTACTCGGCGTTTCCTTGTGACTGGTACTCGTACTGCCCAAAACCCAGTGAGCTTTAGATTTGACAATAATTCTGATCTATTAACCGCTTATCGTGGAGCTACTCCAGTCTTTGCCGCCAATAGTGCGACTACGGTGCTTACAGATAATGACAAGGTAGCGAACAGCTACCTTGATCTTATTTCGCCAGACATTGATCTGCTACGGACACTCAACCAGGCTGGTTTGAACGGGGAAATGCAAAGAAGTTCTACTGAGAATTTCACATTCTGGACTGGTCTTACTAATGCGATTGGCGGTAGTGGCTATGTAGTAGGCCGAGTTTGTGAGAGGGGTGGTAATTTTTGGCAGCTTCCTATTCTTCCTGCTACTGACCTTGCTAATGTTGGCCGGGGTAACAAGGTGGAAAAAGTCCCTAACGTATCTGGTATTACACCGGATGACGTATTCGGTGCTTTATTTGGTTGTGAGTTACCACATAACGTCGTTTGCATTAGCTACTAATGAGTAGCTAAAAAGCTTAGGCTAGAAGAAGCCCGTTGGGAATTATCCCAATGGGCTTCTTGGTGTACTGGGTCACTTCTTGATTTTAGCATAAAAAGCTCCGTCGTATGGTTGTTCATGGGGGTAGAACAGCGGTAATGACCTCTTATCTTTCTTGATCTCACCTCAATACTGAGCCAACAACGCACGACAAGAGCTAAAATTTATAATCAAAGATCATGCGAATGAATTTTTATTCTGTAATTTTTTTATTGATGATAAATAAGTTGCGTCTTTTGATATCCACTCGATTTACCCATATTCTTTTTGACATCAAATTTGTTTATTTAGAGGGGCAAAAACAGCGATGAGTTACTCTGTTTATGGAGCGGCGCTTGCATAAGGGCGCAATATTCAATACGCGCCGTTTAATGAGCGGCGCTTGAGCCTGTTCAAGCAGCCAAAAAAGTATTCGGGATCGGGCGATCAGCGCCTGTATATGGGCGCGGTCTTCAATACGTGCCGTTTTAGGAGCAGCGCTTGCTGAGCCTGTTACAGCAGTCAAAAGAGTACTCGGGATCTGGTGATCAGCGCCTGCATAAGGGCGCGGTTTTGTTTTACGAAAAATTACTGCTCGCTAGAGATAAAAATATCAATAATGTCAACATTGTTTCTATAACTGGTCAGAATTGGCGTAAAACTAGGATCCCAAGAAAAACTCGTTATTTTTCGAAATATGATCACTTAAAATTTTTTTAGAAAATTAAAAAAATGAGCGAAAATGTTTGCTTTTATTGATTGATTTTTTTATATGTTTGATTAGATTCTCTAAATGCTGTGAATTATGGGTGGAATCAACAAACAAGTCTCTAAAATGAAGCGTTCAATATTAATTGTAACATTTTATTTTTGGAGAGCTTTGTTAAAATTTCCTCATTCGGATTTGCACAAAAAAAATTCTGAGAATCTAAGGAGATAATCAAATTGATTACAAAAAGAAAGAAAAAACTAAAAATGAGCCTAGCGCTAGTGGTGCTAGGCATATCGATGGTGCTCGGCTGTCCGCCAAGCAATAATTCGCCTGGCGGCGGCCCCGATACGACGGCCCCGACGCTTAGTTCATCGGTTCCTGCTAATTACGCTATGGATTTTAGCGCCAATGCTGACATTGTACTGACCTACAGCGAAGCGGTGCTAGTGGGAACTGGTAATATTACCATTACCCCCTTAGCGTTTAGTACTAGCCCGACCAATCCCAATCCTGTCGGAGCTTCTCCAACGATTGCGGTTAGCGACGCGGCGCAAGTGACTATTGCTGGTGCTGTGGTTACGATCAATCCGACCAGAGATCTATATATGGATGCTGTGTATGTATTGACAATTCCAGCAGATGCCTTTATGGATGCCGCTGGCAATAAGACTGCAGTGGCCACTATAAACTTTACGACTGCGGCGAATCACAATACGACTACCCCTCCACCGGATCTCAATACGACTGCCCTGACGCTCGAATCAAGTGTGCCTGCTCAGAACGGTACAGCTGTAGTTGGCACGAACATTGTGCTGACCTACAGCAAATTTGTGCAAGCGGGTAGTGGTAATATTACTATTACTCCTGAGGGCGGAGCTGCGATAACGATTGCGGTTGGTGACGCGCAAGTGAATATTACTGGTGATGTGGTTGTGATCAATCCGACTAACGATTTGCTGCCAGATATCAGATACGGCGTGAGTATTCCCGCTGGAGCACTAGAAGATCTTGCTGGCAATGCAGCTGCTGTTCACCTGCTGACCTTTAACACGACTTCAAACACCATACCAAGCGTAAGTTTGAGTGTGCCGATTCGCTATGATCCTGATTTTGCCAATACCGCGAACATTGTGCTGACCTACAGCGAAGCTGTGCAAGCAGCTACTGGTGATATTACGATTACGCCAGCAAGTGGCTCTCCAATAACGATCCCAGTTGGCAACGCACAAGTGACTATTGCTGGTGCTGTGGTTACTATTAACCCGACCAATGATCTGACAGCGGGCACTATGTATACGTTAACAGTACCAGCTAATACCTTTGAAAGTAGCGATGATCAAACAGACGCAGGAGCATTTACTCTGCCCTTTACTGCAGTGGCAGATACTATAGCTCCGACTGTACGTTCGAGTGTGCCTGCTGCTGGCGGAACTATTCAACCTACTGAAAACATTGTGCTAACCTACAGCGAAGCGGTGGCAAAAGGAAGTGGCAGAATTACTATAAAGCCATCGGGTGGTGCTGTGGTTCTTATTGAAATTTCTGCTGCACAAGTGAGTATTGCTGGTAATGTTGTTACCATTAACCCAACGTCAGGTCTCGACACGGCTGCTACCTATGCTCTGACTGTTCCTGCTGGCGGGTTTGCAGACCTTGCGGGTAACGCTGCTGCTGACTATACGCTGAGCTTTGTTACAGCGGCAGCCGTGATAATACAGCCGTGATAATACAGCTCCGACGGTAAGCTTGAGACAACTGAGTATTGCTGGTGTAGTTACTGAGGTGCAACTAACTGGTACTACCCGTGTTTCTTTAGACAGCGATATTGTGCTGACCTACAGCGAATCGGTACAAGCAGATACTGGTAATATAACCATTACCCCTATGGGTCGTACAGCGACAACGATTGCGGTTACCGATACTACACAAGTGACAATTGCTGGTAATGTGGTCACTATCGATCCAACGGTAGACCTTATTCCAAGTAAAATGTATACCGTGAGTATCCAGGCTGGTGCGATAGAAGACCTTGTTGCTAACGATGCTGCGTTATATGAGCTGAGCTTTACTACGGTAGCCGCTACCCGCATTGTAATACTATGGGTAGCGTATAGTGATGTAATAGGTGCTCTCGTTGCTGAAAACTTGTTCATAGTGTGTGGAAATAGGCCACCCGCAGTGGTTCAGCGATCAGGTCAGCTTCGGCGTTTCGTTGTGGCTGGTTCTGGTGCTAACCAAAACCCAGCGAACTTCACCCTCAATGCGGATGGCACTGGTGATTTATTAATCGATTATTCTGGAGCTACTCCAGTCTATGCCGCCCATAGTGGGACTACGGATCTTACAGATAATGATCTGGTAGCGAACAGCTACGCTGATCTTTTTTCGCCGACTACCCCGCTATTGCGGACATTCAATCAGGCTGGTTTGAACGGGACAGCCGAAAGAAGCTCTAATGAGCCAAACCAATTTTGGACTGGTGTTACTAATATGGCAGGCAGCCCGGCAAGCTATGTAGCAGGTCCAGCTTGCCAGTTGAATGATAGTGGTTCCTTTTGGAACTTTAATAGTACTACTTCTGCTTTGGGTAGTGCTGGTTTGAGTAACTCAGTGCTAAAAGTTCCTCGCGTAGGTAATGCCGCACGGACAGACGTAATGGCTAGTACATTCGGTTGTCGGACGACAGCTAACATCCTTTGCATGACCTACTAATAAGTAGTAAAAAAGCTTAGGCTAGAAGAAGCCCGTTGGGAAAATTCCCAACGGGCTTCTTGGTGTACTGGGTCTTCTCTTGATTTTAGCATAAAAAGCTCCGTCGTGTGCTTGTTCATGGGAGGGTAACAGAATAGCGGCTGTCTTTTTTTTTAGGGTCGAGCAAGCCAAGCTAGGCAAAAAACCATTTTTTATTTGACAAGAATCAGCGAAATATTCAAATCTCCATAAGGAAGGAAGGAAGGAAAGAAAGAACTCTAAAGGGTTATTAAGACTTATGGGTAGGCGAACGAATTATCAAGACTACGGCGATCAAGCGTTTCGCCAGCAAGAATTAGCAGAGAAGGGCACTATCGGCCTTGATTTAACCTATGCCGGTGCTTTGAGTTGTTTTCGCCGCCCGTACACCCGGGATTTAACCAATGTTGACGTTGCTATCACTGGTATCCCTTTTGATTCGGCAGTGACTAATCGTTCTGGCACTCGCCTTGGACCCCGCGCCATCCGCGCAGCTTCGGTAGGTTTGGCAGAGCTCAAGGCTTTTCCCTATGGCTTTGATCCGTTTGATCGTGCTCAGGAGAATGCGCTCAAGGTCGTCGATTATGGCGATTGTTTCCTCAATCCTCATCACCCAGAGACGGTAACTGCAACCATTAAAAATCATATCAGCCAGATTATTCAAGGGGGGACCAAGGTTTTGAGCCTTGGTGGTGATCATTATACCAGTTATCCTCTGTTACAGGCACACCATGAAAAATATGGTAAACTTGCCTTGGTGCATTTTGACGCACACTGTGACACTTGGCCCAGTTTCGTTGATCCAGACGATGAGAACTCGATAGATCATGGGACAATGTTTTTGCAGGCAAAGAAGCACGGTTTGATCGATATTGAGCGCTCTATCCAGATCGGTTTGCGGACCTACAATGATTCTGATCATGGTTTTGAGATTCTTACTAGTCCTTGGATTCATCGCAACGGTATTGCCAAGACTTGTCAAATAATTAAAGAACGGGTTGGCGATGCCAACGTCTATGTGAGTTTTGATGTGGATTTTTTGGATCCTGCCTATGCACCCGGGACTGGGACTCCGGTCTCTGGTGGAGTATCATCTCATCAAGCGATGGAGCTCATCCAAGGTCTGAAGAATTTAAATATTGTTGGGATGGATGTTGTCGAAGTTTCTCCGGCTTATGACCATGCCGAGATTACTGCAGTGGCTGCGGCAACGGTAGCCTATCAATGGCTTTGTCTGCTGGCTTTGCGCAAAGGGTTGTCGGAGCATCCAGTTGGCAGGCTTTAAGCGGATCCTCTATCAATATGAGTTTCTTGCTTAAAACTCGTTTTTTCTGCGTTCTAGGTTTTTTCTTTGGAAAGATTTCCAGCGGATATCTGCCCGCTTGAGCATAGATTCTTGATTTTCCAAAAATCGAACTTGGGGAATAATCCCGCTAAAAGCATAGATTTTGTCATTTTTGAACACGATAAAATTTACGTCAATCTTGCGCTGAAACCCCAAACTTATATAATAGGTGCACCATCCGCCGTACTGCGGTTCGTAGCGTTCTGGATTTTTCAGGAATGTCTTTTTATTGAATTTAGAAGAAAAATGATAGAGTCTTTCCTGATAGGTTGCACTAAACTCTGGCTTACCTGGAGTCGGATCTTTGAGACGAAATAGATCTACTGGATCGTATCCCTGCAGCGCCAACCCGTTTTCGTCGATATTGTAGAGGGAAAGATGATTATCAGAAAAAATTTCTGTATTCTCTTGGCTAGCGACTGAATCGACTTGCGGAATGAGCAATATAATTACCCATAAAAAAATGATTGGTCTGAACATCCGTGCATAGGATATTTGATGAACAAAAATTTGCAATCCTTTTTTTTGTTCTGTGATTGCTATCTTTTCGGCAAGCTCAGGAGCGACGATGGGCGTCTTATGTCTGCAATACGATAGGGCGGTGCGTTGGCAATCTGCTAGCTGCGGTTGCTGAGCCTATAAAAGCAGCCAAAGCCACTCATCGCTGCTCCAAAAATGAGCTCAAAAAGAGCGAAAATAATTTATCTATATTTACAAAAAAAAGTGAAAATTTCTTGCTTGCATTCTCTTATTTTTCCAGCTTTACTAATCGGCGGAGCTTAAAAAAGCGAAAATGCAAAAGTGTACATCAAAATGATTAAAAAAGCAAAAAAACATCTAAAAAATAGCACTTTACTGCTTGTTATCGGCGTATCGCTGCTACTGGGCTGTCCATCAAGCGGTGATCAGACGACTGTTTTTCCTATCACCTCTAGTATACCTGCTAGTGGCGCGACAAATTTTAGCGCTGACGGCAATATTATTTTGACCTATAACCAAGCGGTCATCAAGGGAGAAGGAGTCATTACTCTGCTGACGTATCTGCCATCAGTCGGCAAGAGGGTGACCATTGCCATTGATGACGCTCAGGTGAGTATTGCAGGTAATGTGGTGACGATCGATCCGCCGATAGATCTCGATATGGGCATCTCGTATATTTTAACTATTCCAGCCGGTGTATTTCTCAGTGCAGCAGGTGGCAACGCAATACCAGCGGACACTCTGTTTTTTAGCACAGCACCAGCTATTGATATTACTGCTCCGGCGATCAGTGCAGCGATGTCTGTCGGTGGTGCAACAGATTTGAGCGCAAACGCCGATATTATTGTGACTTTTGACGAACCTGTGGTCAAAGGTTCTGGTGAGATTATTCTTACGCCGACAGTTGGCGCGCCGATCACGATTGCGGTTTCTGACCCGCGAGTGACAGTGGTCGGTGGTGTGGTGACCATTGACCCAATGGCAGATTTAGCGGTGGGCACCTCCTATACTTTAACCATCCCAGCGGGTGCTTTTATAGATGCCAGCGGAAACTCATCGCCACCCGACACCCAATCCTTTATGACAGCACCAGCTCTCGATACCACTCCGCCGATGCTAAGCTCTAGTGTGCCTGCTAATAATGCTACAGATGTTGCCGTCGGTGCGAACATTGTGCTGACCTACGACGAAGCGGTGCAAAAGGGCAGCGGCAGTATTACTCTCCAGCCAACGGGTGGCACGGTGGTGACTATTCCGATTTCTACTGCACAAGTGAGTGTTGCTGGTTCTGTAGTCACTATTAACCCAACGACAGATTTACTGGCTGGAACTGACTATACCTTGATGGTTCCTGCTGGGGTGATAGATGACCTCGCTGGTAATAGTGCTGGCTCCTTGACGCTGAGCTTTGCTACAGCGGCAGCACTTGATACTACTCCCCCGACGATAAATTCCAGCGCGCCTGCCAGTGGCGCCACTATTAACGCTTTTGATAACATTGTGTTGATGTATAGCGAGGCGCTGCAAAAAGGCAGCGGTAGTATTACCCTCCAGCCATCGGTCGGCACGTTGGTGACTATTCCGATTAGTAGCGCGCAAGTGAGCGTGGTGGCTGGTGTGGTCGCGATTGATCCGACAGCAGATCTAGTGGCAGGGACGAGCTATACCTTATCTTTCCCTGCTGGGGTGTTCCAAGACCTCGCTGGTAATAATGCTGGCTCCTTCACGCTGAACTTTAATACGGCAGTACCTCTCGATACCACTGCTCCGACGATAAGTTCTCGTGTGCCTGTTACAGGCGGGATGCTGGAAAGTACGGCGAACATTGTGCTGACCTACAACGAAGCGGTGCAAAAGGGCAGTGGAAGTATTACTCTACAGCCAATGGGTGGCACGTTGGTGACTATCCCGATTTCTTCTACGCAAGTGAGCGTCGCGGGTGCTGTGGTCACTATTAACCCGACCGCAGATTTGACGTTAACCAGCTATACCTTGATGGTTCCTGCTGGAGCGTTCCAAGACCTTGTTGGTAATAGTGCTGGCTCCTTCACGCTGAGTTTCCTTGCCCAAGCAACAATGATCCAAACGATAGCAGATCTCGAGAATGTTCGCAATAATTTGGACGGCGACTATGTCCTTGCTGCAAACATTGACCTCTCCAGTATAGATAACTGGCAGCCCATAGGTGATGAAGCGAATCGATTTACCGGCAGTTTTGACGGGCAAGATTACCAGATAAGCGGGCTCAATAGTTCGGGCTACCAATATGCTGGTCTGTTTGGTAGGGTGAATGGTGGTAGCATAAGCAATCTTGGGGTGTTGGTTGGCACGATATCTTCTTCTTCTACTTCTTCTGTTTCTGATGCAGGCGGCTTGGTTGGCGAGGCTAGGGGTAGTTCAATCAGTAATTCTTATGTAATAGTTGTGGGTAATATATCTTCTTCTTCTACTTCTTCTGTTTCTCGTCCTTCTACTGCAGGCGGCTTGGTTGGCTATGCTAGGGGTAGTTCGATCAGTAATTCTTATGCAGAAGTTGAGGGTAATATATCTTCTTCTTCTACTTCTGGTGATTCTGATGCAGGCGGCTTGGTTGGCCAGGCTTGGCCTGATAGTTTGATCAGCAATTCTTATGCAGTAGTTAGGGGTGATATTTCTTCTTCTTCTTCTTCTTCTTCTCAATCTTCTGCAGGCGGCTTGGTTGGTTCTGCTGCGCAAGGTAGTTCAATCAGTAATTCTTATGCAATAGTTGTGGGTAATATATCTTCTTCTTCTGTTTTTGCTTCTTTTGCAGGCGGCTTGGTTGGCAGGGCTGCGCAAGGTAGTTCAATCAGTAATTCTTATGCGGTAGTTGGGGGTAGTATATCTTCTTCTTCTACTTCTGGTGCTTCTGATGCAGGCGGCTTGGTTGGTAGCGCAAATGGTAGTCCGATCAGCAATTCTTATGCAGTAGTTAGGGGTAATATATCTTCTTCTTCTACTTCTTCTACTTCTTTTGCAGGCGGCTTGGTTGGTTTTACTTTTTCTAGTAGTCCGATCAGTAATTCTTATGCAGAAGTTGTGGGTAATATATCTTCTTCTTTAGCAGGCGGCTTGGTTGGTAGCGCAAATGGTAGTCCGATCAGCAATTCTTATGCAGTAGTTAGGGGTAATATATCTTCTTCTTCTACTTCTTCTACTTCTTTTGCAGGCGGCTTGGTTGGCCAGGCTGATGGTACGATGATCAGCAATTCTTATGCACAAGTTGAGGGCGATATTTCTTCTTCTTCTGGTGATACTTATGCAGGCGGCTTGGTTGGCAGGGTTCGTTCCGGTTCTTCAATCAGCAATTCTTATGCAGTAGTTGGGGGTGATATATCTTCTTCTTCTTCTGGTGATACTTATGCAGGCGGCTTGGTTGGCGACGTTGCTTCACTTAACCCGATTAGCAATTCTTATACAGTAGTTGGTGGGAATATATCTTCTTCTTCTTCTTCTGGTGATTCTTTTGCAGGCGGCTTGGTTGGTGGGGCTGGGACTGATAGTTCAATCAGCAATTCTTATTACAGCGCCAGCCGTCAATCTTCAGAAGGGAATTTTGATAACACGCTGGGCGCTTCCCAAACAGTTGCACAATTGCGCTCCCTCACTGCTACCGGTACCGGCTGGATGGCGTTTTTTGATGCCAGTTCTGCCCCCGCCCATGCCTTCATCACTGATACCAGCGCAACCTTTGCGACTGGCGATCGCCGTCTGTGGCATTTTGGTGACAATGCGCAACTACCGCTTCTCAACCCCTCGCCGGCGCAGGTCACCGCTAGTGATCTGCCGCTCTACCGTGCCCGCCAGCATTTTGTTGCCACTGCCAGCAGCGCCACGCAAGTCAATCTGTCGTGGTCGTCGGCAGGCGCTACTTATACTTTTTATGAAGTCCATCGGCATACGGCTAATGACAGTAGCGGAGCTACTCGCGTTGGTAGCCCTCAGGTATCGGCAGTTGGCAGGACTTATGCAGACACAGGTTTGACGACTGCAACAACCTATTATTACTGGCTCAAGGCCTGTGCGGGTAGCGTGTGCTCGGATTTCTTTGCCAACACGCAGACCACAACACCGTGATTGCCTCATAAATATCCAAGCACAGCGAGCGACGATGAGCGCCGTATGCATGTAATACGCGATGGGTGTACGCCGTTGGCAATCAGGTAATACAAAAAACTATTTTAAGAACTATAAAGTGCGGCATTTTTTATCATGCTGATTGTCCCCCTTCGGCAAGCTCAGAGAGCCAGCGACGGGCGTCTCATGCATGCAATACGCTAGGGTGGGAGTGGTGGTAATCTGGTGATACAAAAAATATTCTAAGAACTGTAAAGTACTGCATTTTTTATCATGCTGATTGTCCCCCTTCGGCAAGCTTAGGCAGCGACGGCGGGTACCGTATGCATGCGATACGGGAGGATGAGTAGTGCGGGAACGTTGACAATCTGGTAGCTGCGGTTGCTAAGCCTATAAAAACAGCCAAAGTCACTGGATGCTACCTGAAAATGAGCAAAACAATGAGCAAAATAGTTTCTCTGAATTTTTTCGCGAATTTGAAAAAAACCTTGCTTTCATGCTCTCGTTTTTCAAATTCTAGTAATCGGCGGAGCTTAAAAAAGCGAAAATGCAAAAGTGCACATCAAAATGATTACAAAATCAAAAAAATATCTAAAAAATAGCACATTACTGCTGATTATCGGCGTATCGCTGCTACTGGGCTGTCCAGCGAGTGGCGGTGACCAGACGACTGTTTTTCCTATCACCTCTAGTATACCTGCTAGTGGCGCGACAAATTTTAGCGCTGACGGCAATATTATTTTGACCTATAACCAAGCGGTCATCAAGGGAGAAGGAGTCATTACTCTGCTGACGTATCTGCCATCAGTCGGCAAGAGGGTGACCATTGCCATTGATGACGCTCAGGTGAGTATTGCAGGTAATGTGGTGACGATCGATCCGCCGATAGATCTCGATATGGGCATCTCGTATATTTTAACTATTCCAGCCGGTGTATTTCTCAGTGCAGCAGGTGGCAACGCAATACCAGCGGACACTCTGTTTTTTAGCACAGCACCAGCTATTGATATTACTGCTCCGGCGATCAGTGCAGCGATGTCTGTCGGTGGTGCAACAGATTTGAGCGCAAACGCCGATATTATTGTGACTTTTGACGAACCTGTGGTCAAAGGTTCTGGTGAGATTATTCTTACGCCGACAGTTGGCGCGCCGATCACGATTGCGGTTTCTGACCCGCGAGTGACAGTGGTCGGTGGTGTGGTGACCATTGACCCAATGGCAGATTTAGCGGTGGGCACCTCCTATACTTTAACCATCCCAGCGGGTGCTTTTATAGATGCCAGCGGAAACTCATCGCCACCCGACACCCAATCCTTTATGACAGCACCAGCTCTCGATACCACTCCGCCGATGCTAAGCTCTAGTGTGCCTGCTAATAATGCTACAGATGTTGCCGTCGGTGCGAACATTGTGCTGACCTACGACGAAGCGGTGCAAAAGGGCAGCGGTAGTATTACTCTCCAGCCATCGGGTGGCACGGTGGTGACTATCCCGATTTCTTCTACGCAAGTGAGCGTCGCGGGTGCTGCGGTCACTATTAACCCAACGACAGATCTACTGGCAGGAACCAGCTATACCTTGATGGTTCCTGCTGGGGTGATAGATGACCTCGCTGGTAATAGCGCTGGCTCTTTCATTTTGAACTTTGCTACAGCAGCGGCACTTGATACTACTCCCCCGACGATAAATTCCAGCGCACCTACCAGTGGCGCTACTATTAACGCTTTTGATAATATTGTGCTGATGTATAGCGAAGCGGTGCAAAAAGGCAGCGGTAGTATTACCCTCCAGCCATTGGGCGGCACGTTGGTGACTATTCCGATTAGTAGCGCGCAAGTGAGCGTGGTGGCTGGTGTGGTCGCGATTGATCCGACAGCAGATCTAGTGGCTGGGACGAGCTATACCTTATCTTTCCCTGCCGGGGTGTTCCAAGACCTCGCTGGTAATAATGCTGGCTCTTTCACGCTGAGCTTTAACACGGCAGTACCTCTCGATACCACTGCTCCGACGATCAGCTCTCGTGTGCCTGCCAATAATGCGATGAATGTTAATATTGGCGCGAACGTTGTGCTAACCTACAGCGAAGCAGTGCAAAAGGGCAGCGGCAATATAACGATTGGTGCGATTACTATCCCCGTCTCTTCTGCGCAAGTGAGTATTGCTGGTGCTGTGGTCACTATTAATCCGACCGCAGATCTACTGACTGGGACGAGTTATACTTTATCTTTTTCTGCTGGGGTGTTCCAAGACCTCGCTGGTAATAACGCTGGCTCTTTTACGCTGAATTTTAACACGGCAGCGGCGCTCGATACCACCCCTCCGACGATAAGCTCTAGTGTGCCTGCTAATGGTGCTACCGGTGTTGCCGTCGGTGCGAATATTGTGCTGACTTACAGCGAAGCTGTACAAAAGGGCAGCGGTAGTATGACGATTTCATCGGGAGGCGGGATGGTGACGATCTCGGTATCTTCTGCGCTAGTGAGTGTTTCTGGTGCTGTGGTCACTATTAATCCGACCGCAGATTTACTGGATGGTACTGCCTATACCTTATCTTTCCCTGCTGGGGTGTTCCAAGACCTCGCTGGTAATAATGCTGGCTCTCTCACGCGGAGCTTTACTACAGCAGTGGCACTCGATACCACTCCGCCGACAATAAATTCTAGTGTGCCTGCCATCGGTGGTGGTGGCACTATCAATTCACCTGATAATATTGTACTGACCTACAGCGAAGCAGTGCAAAAGGGCAGCGGCAATATAACGATTGGTGCGATTACAATCCCCGTCACTTCTGCGCAAGTGAGTATTGCTGGTGCTGTGGTCACTATTAATCCAACCGCAGATTTACTGACTGGGACGAGTTATACCTTATCTTTTCCTGCTGGAGCGTTCCAAGACCTCGCTGGTAATAACGCCGGCTCCCTCACCCTGAACTTTAACACGGCAGCAGCCCTCGATACTACTCCCCCTGTGGCAGTTTCAAGTGGACCTGCTGATGGTGCCACAGGTTTTAACGCCAGCTCGAATATTGTGCTGACCTACAACGAACCTATGCAAGTGGGCAGTGGCAGTATTACTCTTAGTTCGGCAGGCGGCATGGTGACGATCTCGGTATCTTCTGCGCTAGTGAGTATCTCTGGTGCTGTGGTCACTATTAACCCGTCCGCAGATTTACTGGATGGTACTGCCTATACCTTATCTTTCCCTGCTGGTGTGTTTCAGGACCTTGCTGGCAATAAAACTGCAGAGCTCATTCTGTCTTTTATCACCGCGGCAGCTCTGGATGAGACAGCCCCGACGGTAAGTTCTAGTGTGCCTGTTGCAGGCGGGACGCTTGAAAGTACGGCAAATATTGTGCTGACCTACAACGAAGCGGTGCAAGTGAGAAGCGGTAATATTACTCTACAGCCATCGGGCGGTACAACGGTTACGATTGCCGTTACAGATGCTACGCAAGTGAGCATCGCGGGTACGGTGGTCACTATTAACCCGACCGCAGCTCTAACGTTAACTACCTATGTCTTGGTGGTTCCTGCTGGCGCGATAGAGGATCTTGCTGGTAATGCTGCTGGTGAGTTTACATTGAGTTTCGTTGCCCAAGCAACAATGATCGAAACGATAGCAGATCTCGATAATGTCCGTAATAATTTGGACGGCGACTATGTGCTTGCCGCAAACATTGACCTGTCCAGTATAGATAACTGGCAGCCCATAGGTGATAACGCAAATCTATTTACCGGCAGTTTTGATGGGCAAGATTACCAGATAAGCGGGCTCAATAGCTCGGGCTACGAATATGCTGGTCTGTTTGGTTATGTGTATGGTGGCAGCATAAGCAATCTTGGGGTGTTGGTTGGCACGATATCTTCTTCTACTGCTGCGGGCGGCTTGGTTGGCTGGGCTTCTAATAGTCCGATCAGTAATTCTTATGCAGTAGTTGGGGGTGATATATCTTCTTCTGATTCTTTGGGTGAATCTTCTTCAGGTGGCTTGGTTGGCGAGGCTCGCTTTGGTAGTTCGATCAGCAATTCTTATGCAGAAGTTGCGGGTAATATATCTTCTTCTTCTTCTTCTGGTGCTTCTTCTTATGCAGGCGGCTTGGTTGGCAGGGCTGACGTTAATTCATTGATCAGCAATTCTTATGCAGAAGTGATGGGTGATATATCTTCTTCTTCTACTATTTTTTCTTATGCAGGCGGCTTGGTTGGGTCGGCTTTGACTGATAGCTCGATCAGCAATTCTTATGCAGAAGTGGTGGGTAATATATCTTCTTCTTCTGGTGATTCTAATGTAGGGGGCTTGGTTGGCTCTGCTCATGTTTCGATCAGCAATTCTTATGCAGTAGTTGGGGGTGATGTATCTTCT
The DNA here is from genome assembly GCA_965207725.1 of Leptonemataceae bacterium. Taxonomy (GTDB): domain Bacteria; phylum Spirochaetota; class Leptospiria; order Leptospirales; family Leptonemataceae. The sequence goes on from OZ242290.1 coordinate 756,180, forward strand.
ACTGCTTCTTTTTCTTCTTCTAATGCAGGCGGCTTGGTTGGCGTATCTGGTGGTTCGATCAGCAATTCTTATGCAGTAGTTGGGGGTAATCTATCTTCTTCTTCTTCTGTTGATCCCTTTGATGGTGATTTTTTTGTAGGTGGCTTGATTGGCGTTGCTAGGACTAGTAGTTCAACCAGCAATTCTTATCACAGCGCCAGCCGTAAATCCTCAGAAGGGAATTTTACTAACACGGAGGGCACTTCCCGAACAGTTGCTCAATTACGCGCTCTCACTGCCACAGGGACCGGCTGGATGGCGTTTTTTGATGCCAGTTCTGCCCCCGCCCATGCCTTGATCACTGATACCAGCGCAACCTTTGCCACTGGCGATCGTCGCCTGTGGCATTTTGGCGACAATGCGCAACTACCGATCATCAATCCCTCACCGGCGCAGGTTACCGCTGGCGATCTGTCGCTCTACCGTGCCCGCCAGCATTTTGTTGCCACCGCCAGCAGCACCACGCAAGTTAATCTGTCGTGGTCATCGGCAGGTGCTACTTATACTTTTTATGAAGTCCATCGGCATACGGTTAATGACAGCAGCGGAGCAACTCGCGTTGGTAGCCCTCAGGTATCGGCAGTCGGCAGGACTTATATGGACACAGGTTTGACGACTGGAACAACCTATTATTACTGGCTCAAGGCCTGTGCGGGTAGCGTGTGCTCGGATTTCTTTGCCAATACGCAGACCACAACACCGTAATTATCTCATAAATAGCCAAGCTTAGCGAGCGGTGACGGACGCCTCATGCATGCGCTACGATATAGTGGGTCGTGGGCAATCTGGTGATACAAAAAATATTTGAAAACTGTAAAGTACGGCATTTTTTATCGTGCTGGTTTGCCTCATAAATATCCAAGCTCAGGAGTGGCGATGAGCGCCCGCGTGCATGCGCTACGATAGGGTGGGTCGCCGTTGGTAATCTGGTGATACAAAAAATATTTGAAAACTGTAAAATACTGCAATTTTTCCCGCGCTGATTTGCCTCATAAATATCCAAGCACAGCGAGCGACGGCGGGCGCCCCATGCATGCAATACGAGAGGGTGGGGCGGGCGTTGGCAATTTGGTGATACAAAAAATATTTGAAAACTGCAAAGTACTGCAATTTTTCTCGCGCTGGTTTGCCTCATAAATAGCCAAGCTTAGGCATCGGCGACTATGGGCGCCCCATGCATGCAATACGCTAGAGTGGTTCAGGGCGTTGGCAATTTGCTAACCACGGTTGCTAAGCCTATAAAAACAGCCAAAGTCACTGGATGCTACCTGAAAATGAGCAAAACAATGAGCAAAATAGTTTCTCTGAATTTTTTCGCGAATTTGAAAAAAACCTTGCTTTCATGCTCTTATTTCTCAAATTTTACTAATCGGCGGAGCTTAAAAACGCGAAAATGCAAGGTGTATGGCAAAAGCGAAAATGCAAAAGTGTACATCAAAATGATTACAAAATCAAGAAAATATCTAAAAAATAGCACATTGCTGCTGGTTATCGGCGTATCGTTGCTATTGGGCTGTCCAGCCAGCGGTGACCAGACAACTGTTCTGCCGATCAGCTCTAGTATACCTGCTAGTGGCGCGACAAATTTTAGCGCTGACGGTAATATTATTTTGACCTATAACCAAGCGGTCATCAAGGGAGAAGGAGTTATTACTCTGCTGACGTATCTGCCATCAGTCGGTAAGAGAGTGACCATTGCCATTGACGACACTCAGGTGAGTATTGTGGGTAATGTAGTGACGATCGATCCGCCGATAGATCTTGATATGGGGATCGCGTATATTTTGACTATCCCAGCTGGTGTATTTCTCAGTGCAGCAGGTGGCAATGCAATACCAGCAGGTACTCTGTTTTTTAGCACAGCACCAGCTCTCGATGCTACTGCTCCGACGTTAGACGCGAGCTTGTCTGTTGGTGGTGCTACAGATTTGAGCGCAGACGCAAATATCATCGTGACCTTTGACGAACCTGTGGTCAAAGGTGCTGGTAACCTTATTCTTACGCCGACAGTTGGCGCGCCGCTCACGATTGCGGTTGCTGACCCGCAAGTGAGTGTGGTCGGTCGTGTTGTCACTATCGACCCGACAGATAATCTAGATTTGGACACCTCGTATGTTTTGACAATTCCGGCTGGTGCTTTTATGGATGCCAGCGGCAATCCATCGCCACCCAACACTCTATCTTTTATGACAGCGATGGCACTCGATACCACTGCACCGACGGTAAATTCGAGTGTACCTGCTCAGGATGGCACAGCTGTAATCGCTACCAATATTGTGTTGACCTATAGCGAAGCTGTGCAAAGGGGCACTGGCAGTATTACCATTACTCCTATGGGTGGTACGCCTATATCGATCCTTGTCGCTGATACTGTACAAGTGAGTGTTACTGGTGCTGTTGTCACTATCAATCCGACCAACGATTTGATGCCAAATATCAGATATGCTGTCAGCATTCCCGCTGGAGCGCTAGAAGATCTTTCTGGCAATGCTGCTGGTGTTTACCTGTTGACCTTTAACACGACTTCAAATAGCATACCCAGCGTAATTTCGAGTGTCCCGAGTAGCGGTGCTACTGATTTTGAAAATACCGCAAATATTGTGTTGACCTACAGCGAAGCGGTGCAAGCGAGTAGTGGTAATATTACGATTGCACCAGCAAGTGGCTCTCCCGTAACGATTGCCGTTACTGACGCACAAGTGAGTATTGCTGGTAATGTGGTTACTATCAATCCAACCAATGATTTGGCAGTGAGCACTACGTATACTGTAACAGTCCCAGCTAATGCTTTTGAAAGTAGCGACGATCAAACAGACGCAGGACAATTTATTCTGCCCTTTAGTACCGCGGCCGCTCCAGATACTACCCCTCCGATGGTAAGTTTGAGTGTGCCTGCCAGTGGCGGTACTATTAACGCTCTTGATGACATTGTGCTGACCTTCAGTGAAGCGGTGCAAAGGGGCACTGGGAATATTTTGATTACCATTGTAGGCATTACGACGGTAGCGATTTCGGTTACTGATACTTCGCAAGTGAGTATTTTGGGTAATGTAGTCACTCTTAGCTCAATAGTAGGGTCTGCAGGTGAATATGAGATGATTGTTCCTGCTGGTTCGTTTGTAGATCTTGCTGGTAATGCTTCTGCTAGGTTTATGCTGAGCTTTACAGCCAATGCACCCGCAGAAACTACCCCCCCGACGATAAGTTCCATTGCGCCTGCTCAGAATGCGACAAATGTTGCTTTAGACAGCGATATTGTGGTGTTCTACAGCGAATTTGTGCAATCAGGCACTGGCAATATTACCATTACTCCTATGGGTGGTACGCCTATAACGATTGCGGTTGGTGACGCACAAGTGAGTATTTTGGGTATTGTGGTGACTATCAACCCAACGGCAGATTTCGAGCCAAATACCGTGTATACCGTAAGTATCCCGGCTGGTGCGATTACAGACGGCGCTGCTACGCCTAACCCTGCTGCGTTATATACGCTGACCTTTACTACGGCAGATGCTACCCGCACTGTAGTACTATGGGTAGGGAGATCATCTGTCGCGTCGTCACTTATTAATCTCCTAAATGACACCACGGGTTGTCAAAATAAGCCAAGCGTGGCGACTGGCACGGTTACTCGGCGTTTCGTTGCGACTGGTGATGGTGCCAACCAAAACCCAGCGAAATTCACCCTCAATGCGGATGGCACTGGTGGTTTATTAAGCGCTTATACTGGAGCTACTTCAGTATATGCCGCTCATAGTGCAACCACGGTGCTTACGGATAATGATCTGGTAGCGAACAGCTACCCTGAGCTTATTTCGCCGACCACGGATCTGCTGCGGACACTCAGTGAGGCTGGTTTGAACGGGGAAGCACAAAGAAGCTCTTCATCTGCCAATCAATTTTGGACTGGTATTACTAATTTGCAAAGCGCGGGTGGCTATGAGGTGAGGCCAGCTTGTCTTGGCGGTAGCAATCTCTTTTGGAATGATGCTACGATCGAAACTACCGCTGGTGTTGGCACCAGTAACTCAGTGCTCAAAGTTCCTCACGATGGAAATCCATCGACTGTAAAAACGGATGTATTTGCTCGTGAATTCGGTTGTACGAATTCCTATAACGTCGTTTGCATGACTTACTAATGAGTAGCCAAAAAAGCACTCGGGCTTCTTGGCGATCAGCGCCTGCATATTGACGATCTTGGTTTCTATCATCTCTTTGTTTGCTCGGTAAACCGTCGACTTATGTCTTCTTGCAAGTATTCACTTACTTTTTGAATTTTATAACTCGCACGATAATATTGAGGTTGTCGGGAGCTGGAATACCTACTCTTTGATTTTTTGTTTTGCCAAGAATGACTATTCGTTATAAAAACATGCAAAAAAAAATATCAATATTGTGGCTATAACTGGTCAGAATTAGCGTAAAATTAGGATTCCAAGAAAAACCAGTAATCTTCCCAATGATAATCTATCCACATTTTTTTTATTAAAAAAATCATATTTTCTGTAAAAATCGTAAAAAAATACTTGCTTTTATTCTGGATCTGATTATCGTCTCCGCTTGGCTTCTCAGTGGTACGCAAACGATTTGCGCAATAAAATGCTGAGAATCTAAGGAGTTAATCACATTGATTAAAAAGAAAAAACAACTAAAAATGAGCCTAGCGCTGGTGGTGCTAGGTGTTTTGATAATGCTCGGCTGTTCGTCGAGCAGTAATTCTACCGACGGTGACGGCAGTAATTCTACCGGCGGTGACGGCAGTAATTCTACCGACGGTGACGACGGTAGTAGTGAAGCGATGAGAGCCCCAGTGATAGTGGATAGCAACCCGGTGGATGGTAGTAATCGATTTAGTATCGCTGGCAATCTTAAACTGACCTACAGCGAAGCAGTGGTAAAAGGAAGCGGAAGCATTACTCTCAAGCCAGCAAGCGAAACGGCGATAGCGATTGCGGTTACCAGAACGCACGTGAGTTTTTTGAATCGTCTGGTTACCATTGACCCACCGCAAGATCTAACATTGAGCACTGAGTATGTGTTAACAATCCCAGCTGGTGCTTTTGTGGATGCAGATGGCAATGGATCGTCAGCGGAGACTATATCTTTTACGACAGCAGATGTCGCAGATATTACCCCCCCGGTGGTAGTTTCAAGTGTACCTGCGAGTGGTGGAACTATCGGCATTAATTCGAACATTGTGCTAACCTACAGCGAAGAAGTACAAAGGGGAGCGGGTAATTTTTTGTTTGGGCAATCTCCGGCGATGGTATTGAAAATTCCTGTTAACTCTTTGAACGTAAGTATTGCTGGTAGGGTAGTGACTATTAACCCGAGCTCAGCACTACCGGCCGGAGATACATCCGGTATGACTATTCCTGCTGGAGTGATCGAAGACCTTGCTGGCAATCCTGCAGTTGACTACATGCTAGCATTTAACACCTTGGGGGCTGCAGATACCATACCATACGTAATGTCAAGTGTGCCGAGTAGTGGCGATAGCATTGACCGTGCAGCAGATATTGCGCTTACCTACAGTGAATCGGTGCAAAAAGGCACTGGTAACATAACAATTACTCCGGCAGGTAGCCTACCAATAACAATTCCCGTTGGTGACGCACAAGTGAGTATTGCAGATGATGGTAGAGTGGTTACTATTAATCCATCTGCTGATTTGACGATAAATACTGCATTTATCTTGAATGTTACCGCGGGTGCCTTAGAGAGTAGCGATAATCAAATATCGACTGAAGAATATAACTTAGGTTTCACAACTAATGCAGTAACCGATACGACTGCCCCGACGGTAAGTTCGAGTGTTCCTGCTGGTGGTGGGACTATTGACGCGACTGCTAACATTAAGCTCATCTTTAGTGAAGCGGTGCAAGCGGGCACGGGTGATATAATGATTGCGCCTTCAGGGGGTGAGACGCTCACGATTGCCGTGAGTGACTCGCAAGTAAGCATTTCTGATAATGCGGTTATTATCAACCCAACCACAGATTTACTGGCTGGAACTACCTATGCTTTGACTGTTCCTGCTGGAGCAATTAAAGATCTTGCTGCAAATGGTCTGGCGACGCCATACTTGTTAGACTTTAATACAGCCGTCAGTGCGGATAATACTGCCCCAACTCTCTCATCGAGTGTACCTGCTATGGGTAGTACCGCGTTTTTTGTGGACAGCAATATTGCCTTGACCTTTAGTGAGGCGGTTCAAGTAGGCACCGGTAATATAACGATTACCCCGTCCGCTACGTCCTCGAACTCGCCGCAAACGATTGACGTTTCTTCTGCACGAGTGAGCGTAGAGGATAGTGTGGTTACGATTGATCCGCCGGCAAACTTGGTGGCAAATACACTCCATACCTTGAGTTTTGCCATGGGTGCGATTGAAGACCTTGCTGGTAACGCTGCTGCAGGTGGAACGTTGACCTTTACGGCCACAGAAGCGACTCGGACTATCGTGTTGTGGCTCGCCCCAACAGGCTATACCGGAAATATCGCCACTTTTGCTGATTGTCCATTGAATGCCAGCCCAAGTGTCGCCGCTGGAACTGTGTTTCGCCCCTTCCTTGCCTCAGGGACCAGTAATAACCAAAATCCAGTGAATTTTACCATCGATAACACTGCTGGTGGTACTACGTTAGCCGCTTATACTGGCCGTACTCCAGTATATGCCGCCAATAGTGCGACTTCGGTACTGACGGCTAATGAACTGATAGCTGATAGCTACGCTGATTTTCTTTCACCGACTACCCCGCTATTGCGTACTCTCAACGCGGCTGGTTTGAACGGGGAAGATCAGAGAATCTCTGCAGATCAGTTCCCTTTTTGGACAGGGATTACGAACGCGGCAAATCCATCTCGCTATGAGATTGGTCAAGCTTGTCGCAGTAATAGTGTCTTTTGGAATAGTGGTCGCACTGAAAATTCTGGAAATATTGGTGTTGGTAATCTATTGACTAGATTTTCCATCTCGAATCCAAGCGTAACTACGCCAAATACCCAAGATGTATTTAGTGGGCAAGCACTTTGTACGGAAAAACATAAAATTCTTTGCGTTAGCTACTAAACGGTAGCTAAGACGAAGATAGAAGAAGCCCGTTGGCAGAATTTTGATCCACGGGCTTCTTGGCGTCCAGCCCTGCTTTTATTTGACTTTCCATTAAGTCAAGCGATAAATCTACTAAAGCCTTCTATAGTATGCGATTTATCAAAGATCGTGTGCTGTAACTTTTCCTAGAGATTCAAAAGAATTGATAGGGTGATTCATGGAATTACGAGAGGTGTTTGAGGGATTGTTAGCAAGGTAGCTATTATGGCCGCTGCCCGGTCCAAGCAGCCCAAATCCAATCTGATAGGGATTTTTCCCAAAAAAAAATCTGATTTTCTCAAACTAAGAGCAAAAAAAGACTTGCTTTGTTCTATAATAGATGACTACTATGGTCAATAAATCCTCATTGTATTACAAATGATGTGCGACATCAGTAATCTTGAGAATATAAGGAGCTCATTAAATGATAAAAAAAGAAATTACCAAAAAGAAAAGTTTTCAAATGAACCTAGCGCTGGCTGCGATAGGTGTATTGCTGGTGCTCGGCTGTCCAGCGAGTAGTAATTCAACTGGCGGCCCCGACGATGGCGGCGATACGACTGCCCCGACGCTGCAGAGCAGTAATCCGCCTGCAGACTCTACCAGTTTTAGCGCCGATGCTAAAATTACGCTGACCTACAACGAACCTGTGCAAGCAGGAACTGGTAATATTACTATTGTACCCTCCTCAGGTGGAACGACGCTCACGATTGCAGTTGGCGACGCACAAGTGAGCATTGCTGGTGCGGTGGTAACTATTGATCCGAGCAATAATCTAGCGGTGAGCACTACGTATACTTTAACAGTACCAGCTGGTGCCTTTATGGATGCCGCTGGCAATAAGACTGCAGAGCTCACTCTGTCTTTTAGTACAGCGGCAGCTCTCGATACAACTGCCCCGACGCTACAGAGCAGTAATCCGCCTGATGATGCAACAGGTTTTCCAGCTAATTCTGCTATTATCCTTACCTACAGCGAACCTGTGCAAGTGGGAACTGGAGGTATCACTTTTACGCTATCAAATGCGATTGCGCTGACGATCCCGGTTAGTGACGCACAAGTGAGTATTGCTGGTCGTGTTGTCACTATTAATCCAACGGCTAATCTAGAGCTGAGCGCTGGTTATGTTTTGACAATCCCAGCGGGTGCCTTCATGGATGCAAGTGGCAATAATGTTGCAGAGGACATTCTGTCTTTTACCACTGCGGCAGATCTTGATGAGACAGCCCCGACGGTAAGTTCAAGTGTGCCTGCTGATGATGCAACAGATTTCCCAGCTAATTCTGCTATTATTCTGACCTTCGACGAACTGGTACAAGTGGGAACTGGAGATATTACCATTACCCCCTCAGGCGGAAATGCGCTGACGATACCCGTCATGGACGCACAAGTGACTATTGCTGGTGCTGTGGTTACTATTGACCCAACGGCTAATCTAGAGCTGAGCGCTGGCTATGTTTTGACAATTCCAGAGGGTGCCTTCATGGATCTGAGTGGCAATAACAATGCAGAGGACACTTTGTCTTTTACCACCGCGGCAGCTCTCGATGAGACAGCCCCGACGTTGAGCTCAAGTGTACCTGTTGCGGGTGCGACGGATTTTCGTGCCGATGATGATATTGTTCTGACCTACAGCGAAGCGGTGCAAAGGGGCACTGGTAGTATTACAATTACGCCTATGGGTGGTGGTACGCCGCTCACGATCCCGGTCGCTGATACTGTGCAAGTGACTATTGCTGATAATGTGGTTACTATTGATCTAACTGCAAATCTAGAGCTAAATACTCGGTATACTTTGACAATTCCAGCTGGTGGCTTTATCGATACCAGTGGCAATTCAGCGGCAGAGCTCACTCTGTTCTTTACTATCGATACGATTGCCCCGACCTTTAGTTCAAGCATGCCTGCTGCTGATGCAACAGGTTTTAACGCCAGCTCGAATATTGTACTGACCTACAACGAAGCTGTGCAAGCGGGAACTGGTGATATCACAATTACGCCTTCAGGCGGAGCTGCGATAACGATTGATGTCACTGGCACGCAAGTGAGTTTTTTTGGTGCTACGGTGACTATCAACCCAACTGCAGATCTAGCAGTGAGCACTACCTATGCTTTGGCTGTTCCTGCTGGGGCGATACAAGACCTCGCTGATAACTCTGCTGCAATTCTCGATCTGAGCTTTAGTACAGCGGCAGTTATTAATCCAGTGGTAATTTCAAGCATGCCTGTTGCTGGTGCAACAGATTTTCGTGCGGACGATAATATTGTTCTGACCTTCAGCGAAGGAATACGATTAACAGACAATCGTAATATCACGATCACGCCTATGGGTGGTGGTACGCCTATAACATTTTCTAGTATCGGCACACCAGTGAGCATTTCACCTGATACTACTGTAGTCACTATTAATCCAAGTGCAAATCTAGAGCTGAATACTCGATATGTTTTGACAATTCCAGCCGATACCTTTAACTATGCAAGTGGCAGGCTAAATGCAGAGATCACTCTGTCCTTTACCACCGCGCCAGTACTGGCTCCAAGAGTAATCTCGAGTGTGCCTGCTGAGGGTGGGGTGATTGACCGCCCCACTAATGAACTTATTGTGTTGACCTTCAACGAAGTAGTTGTAAAAGGAACTGGGACAATAAGACTTGATGTATCAGTAGGAAGAGACGGACGCGGACATAGCATGTTAGAGATTGATGTGGCCACGGATCCTAAGGTAACGATTTCGGATAGTGGTACTGAAGTGACTATCGATATATCATCAAGCGATTTTTACAGGTTAAGGCCTCGTCCATATGCTCTAACGGTCCCTGCTACGGCGTTTGTAGACGAAGATGGTAATAATCTTGCAAGGGATTATACGCTGGGCTTCAGTGATGTTGTGCCATAGAAGATATTATACAGAGTGGTGTTAAGGGGCTAAAGCGCTCTAGCTTTGCCCGCTTACCGTGACCTGAACTACAATTAACCGCATAGATTGGATGAACTCCAGTCTATGCGGTAGCCTACTAGATCAATAATTTTCAGCTGGCTATACGCGACCAATTTCGTTTGGCAGAATTATAGCAAAAAAAGACTTGCTTTGTTCTATAATAGATGACTACTATGGTCAATAAATCCTCATTGTATTACAAATGATGTGCGACATCAGTAATCTTGAGGATCTAAGGAGATAATTAAATGATAAAAAAAGAAATTACCAAAAAGAAAAGTTTTCAAATGAACCTAGCACTGGCTGCGATAGGTGTATTGCTGGTGCTCGGCTGTCCAGCGAGTAGTAATTCAACTGGCGGCGATACGACTGCTCCAATTTTTGATTCAAGTTCAAGTGTACCTGTTGCTGATGCAACAGATTTTCCAGCTAATTCTAATATTATGCTGACCTACAGCGAACCTGTGCAAGCGGGAACTGGTAATATTACTATTGTACCCTCCTCAGGCGGAGCCACGATAACGATTGCGGTTGGCGACGCACAAGTGAGTATTTCTGGTGCTGTGGTTACGATTAACCCGACCAATAATCTAGCAGTGAGCACTACGTATACTTTAACAGTACCAGCAGGTGCTATTGCCGATGCGAGTGGCAATGCAGGATCACTGGTTACTCTGTCCTTTAGTACAGCGGCAGCTCTCGATACAACTGCTCCAATTTTTGATTCAAGTTCAAGTCTGCCTGCTGCTGATGCAACAGATTTTCCAGCTAATTCTAATATTATGCTGACCTACAGCGAAGCTGTGCAAGCGGGAACTGGTAATATTACCATTGTACCCTCCTCAGGCGGAGCCACGATAACGATTGCCGTTGGCGACGCACAAGTGAGTATTTCTGGTGCTGTGGTTACGATTAACCCGACCAATAATCTAGCAGTGAGCACTACGTATACTTTAACAGTACCAGCAGGTGCTATTGCCGATGCGAGTGGCAATGCAGGATCACTGGTTACTCTGTCCTTTAGTACAGCGGCAGCTCTCGATACAACTGCTCCAATTTTTGATTCAAGTTCAAGTCTGCCTGCTGCTGATGCAACATATTTTCCAGCTAATTCTAATATTAGACTGACTTACAACGAAGCTGTGCAAGCCGGAACTGGTGATATTACTCTTACCCCCTCAGGTGGAGCTGCGATAACGATTGCGGTTGGCGACGCACAAGTGAGTATTGCTGGTGCTGTGGTAACTATTGACCCGACCAATAATCTAGCAGTGAGTACTACGTATACTTTAACAGTACCAGCAGGTGCCATTGTCGATGCGAGTGGCAATGCAGGATCACTGGTTACTCTGTCCTTTACCACCGCGGCAGTTATCGATGAATGCTGATGCAACAGATTTTAACGCCAGCTCCAATATTATCCTAACCTACGACGAACCTGTGCAGACAGGAACTGGTAATATTACCATTACCCCCTCAGGCGGAGCTGCGATAACGATTGATGTCACTGGCACGCAAGTGAGCTTTTTTGGTGCTACGGTGACTATCAACCCTACTGCAGATCTAGCAGTGAGCACTACCTACGCTTTGAGTATTCCTGCTGGGGCGATACAAGACCTCGCTGATAACCCTGCTGGAATTGTCGATCTGAGCTTTAGTACAGCGGCAGCTATTAATCCAGTGGTAATTTCAAGCATGCCTGTTAGCGGCGAAACAGGTTTTCCTATTGATGAGAATATTGTTCTGACCTTCAGCGAAGCGTTACCAACACGATCACTTAGGACTAATCTTACAATTACGCCTATGGGCGGTGGTATGCCTATAACGATTGCAGTTGGCGACGCACAAGTGAGCATTGCTGGTGCGGTGGTAACTATTGATCCGAGCAATAATCTAGCGGTGAGCACTACGTATACTTTAACAATCCCAGCTGGTGCCTTTCTCAATGGAAATTTCAGGGATAGCGTAGAGATCACTCTGTCCTTTACCACTGCGCCAGTACTTGCTCCAAGAGTAATCTCGAGTGTGCCTGCTGAGGGTGCGGCGATTGTCGACCGGCCTAATGCACGTATTGTGTTGACCTTCAACGAAGCAGTTGTAAAAGGAACTGGAATAATAAGCCTCAATATATCAGAAGGATTTGTCATACCTATACCTACGTTTGATGTGGCCACTAGTCCACTCGTAACGATTTCGGACGATGGTACTGTAGTGACTATCGACATATCATCAACCCCATGGCGCAGTAAGGAAAATCCTCGTCCAAATGCTCTAACGATTCCTGCTACGGCGTTTGTAGACGAAGATGGTAATAATCTTGCAAGGGATTATACGCTGGACTTCAGCAGATGATGTTATACGTGGTGTTAAGGTTAAGTAAGACGCGCTAGTTTTGCCCACTTGTAGGTGACCTGAGCTATAATTTTCCGCATAGATTGGATGCCTCCAGTCTATGCGGTAGGCGTAGTAGATCAATAGTTATCAGCTGGCTATGCGCGACCAATTTCGTTTGGCAGAATTATAGAAAAAAAGACTTGCTTTGTTCTATAATAGATGACTACTATGGTCAATAAATCCTCATTGTATTACAAATGATGTGCGACATCAGTAATCTTGAGAATATAAGGAGCTCATTAAATGATAAAAAAAGAAATTACCAAAAAGAAAAGTTTTCAAATGAACCTAGCGCTGGCTGCGATAGGTGTATTGCTGGTGCTCGGCTGTCCAGCGAGTAGTAATTCAACTGGCGGCCCCGACGATGGCGGCGATACGACTGCCCCGACGCTGATGGACAGTAATCCGCCTGCAGACTCTACCAGTTTTAGCGCCGATGCTAAAATTACGCTTACCTACAACGAACCTGTGCAAGCGGGAACTGGTAATATTACTATTGTACCCTCCTCAGGTGGAACGACGCTCACGATTGCAGTTGGCGACGCACAAGTGAGCATTGCTGGTGCGGTGGTAACTATTGATCCGACCAGTGATCTAGCGGTGAGCACTACGTATACTTTAACAATCCCAGCTGGTGCCTTTATGGATGCCGCTGGCAATAAGACTGCAGAGCTCACTCTGTCTTTTAGTACAGCGGCAGCTCTCGATACAACTGCCCCGACGCTACAGAGCAGTAATCCGCCTGATGATGCAACAGGTTTTCCAGCTAATTCTGCTATTATCCTTACCTACAGCGAACCTGTGCAAGTGGGAACTGGAGGTATCACTTTTACGCTATCAAATGCGATTGCGCTGACGATCCCGGTTAGTGACGCACAAGTGAGTATTGCTGGTCGTGTTGTCACTATTAATCCAACGGCTAATCTAGAGCTGAGCGCTGGTTATGTTTTGACAATCCCAGCGGGTGCCTTCATGGATGCAAGTGGCAATAATGTTGCAGAGGACATTCTGTCTTTTACCACTGCGGCAGATCTTGATGAGACAGCCCCGACGGTAAGTTCAAGTGTGCCTGCTGATGATGCAACAGATTTCCCAGCTAATTCTGCTATTACTTTGACCTTCGACGAACTGGTACAAGTGGGAACTGGAGATATTACCATTACCCCCTCAGGCGGAAATGCGCTGACGATACCCGTCATGGACGCACAAGTGACTATTGCTGGTGCTGTGGTTACTATTGACCCAACGGCTAATCTAGAGCTGAGCGCTGGCTATGTTTTGACAATTCCAGCGGGTGCCTTCATGGATCTGAGTGGCAATAACAATGCAGAGGACACTTTGTCTTTTACCACCGCGGCAGCTCTCGATGAGACAGCCCCGACGTTGAGCTCAAGTGTACCTGTTGCGGGTGCGACGGATTTTCGTGCCGATGATGATATTGTTCTGACCTACAGCGAAGCGGTGCAAAGGGGCACTGGTAGTATTACAATTACGCCTATGGGTGGTGGTACGCCGCTCACGATCCCGGTCGCTGATACTGTGCAAGTGACTATTGCTGATAATGTGGTGACTATTGATCTAACTGCAAATCTAGAGCTAAATACTCGGTATACTTTGACAATTCCAGCTGGTGGCTTTATCGATACCAGTGGCAATTCAGCGGCAGAGCTCACTCTGTCCTTTACTATCGATACGATTGCCCCGACCTTTAGTTCAAGTATGCCTGCTGCTGATGCAACAGGTTTTAACGCCAGCTCGAATATTGTACTGACCTACAACGAAGCTGTGCAAGCGGGAACTGGTGATATCACAATTACGCCCTCAGGCGGAAATGCGATAACGATTGATGTCACTGGCACGCAAGTGAGCTTTTTTGGTGCTACGGTTACTATCAACCCAACTGCAGATCTAGCAGTGAGCACTACCTATGCTTTGAGTATTGCTGCTGGGGCGATACAAGACCTCGCTACTAATGATGCTGCAATTGTCGATCTGTCCTTTAGTACAGCGGCAGTTATTAATCCAGTGGTAATTTCCAGCGTGCCTGTTGCTGGTGCAACAGATTTTCGTGCGGACGATAACATTGTTCTGACCTTCAGCGAAGTATTAAGAGGAGCAAACGCTCGTACTTTCACTCTTACGCCTATGGGTGGTGGTACGCCGATAACATTTTCTGGTATCGGCACACAAGTGAGTAATTCTGGTGCTGTAGTCACTATTAATCCAACTGCAAATCTAGAGCTGAATACTCAGTATGTTTTGGCAATTCCAGCCGGTGTCTTTAACTATGTAAGTGACATGGAGAATGCAGAAGTCACTCTGTCCTTTACCACTGCGCCAGTACTGGCTCCAAGAGTAATCTCGAGTGTGCCTGCTGAGGGTGGGGTGATTGACCGCCCCACTAATGAACTTATTGTGTTGACCTTCAACGAAGTAGTTGTAAAAGGAACTGGGACAATAAGACTTGATGTATCAGTAGGAAGAGACGGACGCGGACATAGCATGTTAGAGATTGATGTGGCCACGGATCCTAAGGTAACGATTTCGGATAGTGGTACTGAAGTGACTATCGATATATCATCAAGCGATTTTTACAGGTTAAGGCCTCGTCCATATGCTCTAACGGTCCCTGCTACGGCGTTTGTAGACGAAGATGGTAATAATCTTGCAAGGGATTATACGCTGGGCTTCAGTGATGATTGAGCACCATAGGTAGCTTCAAGTCTGCCTGCTAGTGATAGCTATAACTAACCGCATAGATTGGATAAACTCCAGTCTATGCGGTAGGCGTAGTAGATCAATAGTTATCAGCTGGCTATGCGCGACCAACTTCGTTTTGTAAAATTATAGAAAAAAAAGACTTGCTTTTTTTATTTAAATAGCCGTATCTTTGCGGTAGCGTACTTGATCAATAGTTTTCAGAAGTGGCTATGCGCGACCAATTTCGTTTGGCAAAATAAGAACAAAAAAAATGCTTGCTTTTTTTATTTAAATAGCCGTATCTTTGCGATAGCGTACTTGATCAATAATTTTCAGCTGGCTATACGCGACCAATTTCGTTTGGCAAAATAAGAACAAAAAAATGCTTGCTTTTTTCTATAATAGATGACTACTATGGTCAGTAAATTCTCATCGGATTACAAATGATGTGCGACATCAGTAATCTTGAGGATATAAGGAGCTAATTAAATGATAAAAAAAGAAATTACCAAAAACAAAAGTATTAAAATGAACCTAGCGCTGGTTGCGATAGGTATATCGATGGTGCTTGGCTGTCCAGCGAGCAATAATTCAACTGGTGACAGTGATACGACTGCCCCAAGTTTTGATTCAAGTTCAAGTGTACCTGTTGCTGATGCAACAGATTTTCCAGCTAATTCTAATATTATGCTGACCTACAGCGAAGTTGTGCAAGCGGGAACTGGTAATATTACTATTGTACCCTCCTCAGGTGGAACGACGCTCACGATTGCAGTTGGTGACGCACAAGTGAGCATTGCTGGTGCTGTGGTAACTATTAACCCGAGCAATAA
The DNA here is from genome assembly GCA_965207725.1 of Leptonemataceae bacterium. Lineage (GTDB taxonomy): Bacteria > Spirochaetota > Leptospiria > Leptospirales > Leptonemataceae. Next base: position 772,177 of record OZ242290.1, read on the forward strand.
TCTAGCAGCGAGCACTACGTATACTTTAACAGTACCAGCTGGTGCCTTTATGGATGCCGCTGGCAATAAGACTGCAGAGCTCACTCTGTCCTTTAGCACTGCGCCAGTTATGGCTCTCGACACGACTGCTCCAATTTTTGATTCAAGTTCAAGTGTGCCTGCTGCTGATGCAACAGATTTTCCAATTAATTCTAATATTATCCTGACCTACAGCGAAGCTGTGCAGGCAGGAACTGGCAATATCACTCTTACGCCAATGGGTGGTGGTACGGTGCTAACGATTGCCGTCACTGATGCACAAGTGAGTATTTCTGGTGCTGTGCTTACTATTAACCCAAGTGCAGAATTAATGCCAAGTACTGAGTATACGCTGAGTATTCCAGCTGCTGCGATTCAAGACCTCGCTAATAATCCTGCTGCAATTCTCGATCTGACCTTTACTACAGCAGCTACGGCAGATAGTACTGCCCCGACCTTGAGTTTTAGTGTGCCTGCTGCTGATGCAACAGGTTTTCCAGTGAATTCTGCTATTATCCTAACCTATAGCGAAGCAGTGAAGGTGGGAACTGGCAATATCACTCTTACGCCAATGGGTGGTGGTACGGTGCTAACGATTGCCGTCACTGATGCACAAGTGAGTATTTCTGGTGCTGTGCTTACTATTAACCCAAGTGCAGAATTAATGCCAAGTACTGAGTATACGCTGAGTATTCCAGCTGCTGCGATACAAGACTTCGCTGATAATGATGCTGCAATTCTCGATCTAACCTTTACTACAGCAGCTACGGCAGATAGTACTCCCCCGACGGTCGAATCAAGCGTGCCTGCTGCTGATGGAACAGATTTTAACGCTAGCTCGAATATTAAGCTAACCTACGACGAACCTGTGCAAGCGGGAATTGGTAATATTACCATTACCCCCTCAGGCGGAGCTACGCTAACGATTGCCGTCACTGACGCACAAGTGACTATTTCTGGTGATAAGGTCACTATTAACCCGACCAATAGTCTAGCAGTGAGCACTACGTATACTTTAACAGTAGCAGCAGGTGCTATTGTCGATGCGAGTGGCAATGCAGGGTCAGTGGTTACTCTGTCTTTTAGTACAGCGGCAAATATTGTTCCAGTGGTAGTTTCCAGCGTGCCTGTTGCTAATGGAATAAATTTTCCAATTAATTCTGACATTACGCTAACCTATAGCGAAGCAGTGAAAGTGGGAACTGGTAATATTACCATTACCGCCTCAGGCGGAGATAAGCTAACGATTGCGGTCACTGACGCACAAGTGAGTGTTTCTGGTGCTGTTCTCACTATTGATCCAAGTGTAAATCTAGAGATGGGTATTAACTATGTACTGGTTATTCCAGATGCTGGGATACAAAGCCTCGCTGATAATCCTGCTCCACAGCATATTCTATTCTTTGGTACGGCACAATAGCACTGCCCCGATTCCTGTCTCTGATCTCTGATCTCTGATCTTTGAGGTTAGCTGGCAGGTGAGTGAGGTTGCTGTCTTTGATGCTGTAGAGGTAACTCTGTCCTTTACCACTGCGGATTGAGCACTAGAGGTAGTTTTAAGTCTGCCTGCTAGTGATAGGCTATAATTATCCGCATAGATTGGATGACTCCAGTCTATGCGGTAGTTTACTCAATCAATAATTATCAGCTGGCTATGCGCGACCAATTTCGTTTGGTAAAATAAGAGAAAAAAATGCTTGCTTTTTTCTATAATAAATGATTACTATGGTCAATAAATCCTCATTGTATTACAAATGATGGGCGACATCAGTAATCTTGAGAATATAGGGAGCTAATTAAATGATAAAAAAAGAAATTACAAAAAACAAAAATCTTAAAATGAGTCTAGCGCTGTTTGCGCTAGCTATATCGCTGGTAATCGGCTGTCCATCGAGCAATAATGGTGGCCCTGACACGATTGCCCCGACGCTGATGGACAGTAATCCGTCTGCAGACTCTACCAGTTTTAGCGCCGATGCTAACATTACGCTTACCTACAGCGAATCTGTGCTAGCGGGGACTGGTAATATTACTATTACCTCCTCAGGCGGAAATGCGATAACGATTGCAGTTACTGATACTGCACAAGTGAGCATTGCTGGTGCGGTGGTTACGATTGACCCAACGGATAATTTAGAGCTGAGCACTACGTATGTTTTGACAATCCCAGCTGGTGCTTTCATGGATGCCGCTGGTAATAAGACTGCAGAGGATACTGTGGACTTTAGCACTGCGGCAACTCTCGATACGACTGCCCCGACGTTGAGCTCAAGTGTGCCTGCTGCTGATGCAACAGATATTAACACCAGCTTGAATATTATCCTAACCTACAACGAACCTGTGCAAGCAGGTACTGGCAATATTACTATTGTACCCTCCTCAGGCGGAACGACGCTCACGATCCCGGTTGGTGACGCACAAGTGACTATTGCTGGTCGTGTTGTCACTATCAATCCGACCAATAACCTAGTAATGAGCACTACGTATACTTTAACAGTACCAGCAGGTGCTATTGTCGATGCGAGTGGCAATGCAGGGTTGGTGGTTACTCTGTCCTTTAGTACAGCGGCAGCTCTCGATACGACTGCCCCGACGTTGCAGAACACTAATCCGCCTGCAGACTCTACCAGTTTTAGCGCCGATGCTAACATTACGCTTACCTACAGCGAAGCTGTGCAAGCGGGAACTGGAGATATAACGTTTACGCTATCAAATGCGATTGCGCTCACGATCCCGGTTGGTGACGCACAAGTGACTATTGCTGGTCGTGTTGTCACTATCGATCCAACGGCTAATCTAGAGCTGAGCTCTGGCTATGTTTTGACAATCCCAGCGGGCGCCTTTATGGATGCTGCTGGCAATAAGACTGCAGAGGACACTGTGGCCTTTACGACAGCGGTAGCTCTCGATACGACAGCCCCGATGCTTAGTGCATCCGTTCCTACTGTTGGCGTTATGGACTTTTTAGTCGGAGAGAATATTGTGCTGACCTACAACGAAGCTGTACAGGCGGGCACTGGTAATATCACTCTTAGTCTTAGGCCTTCAGGCGAGGATGCGATAACGATTGCTGTTACTGACGCACAGGTGAGCTTTTCTGGTGCTGTAGTGACTATTAACCCGTCAGAAGATCTAGAGTTGAGTACTATGTATACTCTAACGGTACCAGCAGGTGCTATTGTCGATGCGAGTGGCAATGAATGGCCAGGGGTTACTCGGTTCTTTACAACAGCGGCAGCTGCAGATACGACTCTCCCGACGATAGAATCAATTGTGCCAGCTCAGAACGGCAAGCCTATAGTTAGTGCTGATATTGTTTTGACCTACAGCGAAGCGGTGCAAAGGGGCACTGGTAGTATTACCATTGCTCCTACGAGTGGATCTGGTGCAATATTGATCCCTGTCGCTGATACTGTGCAAGTGACTATTGCTGATAATGTGGTGACTATCAACCCGACTAATGATCTAGTAGCGAGCACTATGTATACTTTGACAGTGTCAGCTGGTGGCTTTACCGATACCAGTGGCAATAGTACTGTAGAGTTCACTCTGTCTTTTATGACTCTTGATACGACTTCCCCGACGTTTAGTTCAAGTGTGCCTGCTGCTAATGCAACAGGTTTTAACGCCAGCTCAAATATTGTGCTGACCTACAGCGAACCTGTGCAGGCGGGTACTGGTGATATCACTCTTACCCCCTCAGGCGGAGCTGCGATAACGATTGCGGTTGGCGACGCCCAAGTGAGCATTGCTGGCGCTGTGGTGACTATCAACCCAACTGCAGATTTAGTCGTGAGCACTACCTATGCTTTGGCTGTTCCTGCTGGGGCGATACAAGACCTCGCTGATAACTCTGCTGCAATTCTCGATCTGAGCTTTAGTACAGCGGCAGTTATTAATCCAGTGCTAATTTCAAGTGTGCCTGTTAGCGGCGAAACAGGTTTTCCTATTGATAAGAATATTGTTCTGACCTTCAGCGAAGGAGTTGCAGGACCATCAGTTGGTCGAAATCTTACAATTACGCCTATGGGTGGTGGTACGCCTATAACGATTCCTCTCTCTGATGCGCAAGTGAATAGATCTGGTGCTGTGGTGACTATTAATCCAACTGCAAATCTAGAGCTGAATACTCAGTATGATTTGACGATTCCAGCCAATGGCTTTGTCTATGATAGTGGCAATACTAATGCGGAGATAACTCTGTCCTTTACCACTGCGGCATTACTGGTTCCAAGGGTAATCTCAAGTGTGCCGGCTGAGGGCGGGACAATTGCCCCTACTGCTGGCATAATGCTGACCTACAACGAACCGATCGTAAAGGGAAGCGGTAATATCGTGCTGGCAACCTCACAATCAGTGGCTACGATTGCCGTTAGTGATGCGAAGGTAAGTATTTCTGGTAATGTGGTAAGTATCGATATATCAGAACTGTCTTTTAATGTTTTTCTGTCTTATGCACTTGGCTTGACAGTCCCTGTCACTGCCTTTGCAGACGCAGACGGCAATAATCCGCTTAGGGATTATGTACTGAACATTAGGGTGCGGCGCTAGCTTTGCCCGCTTATCGTGACCTGAGCCATAATTAACCGCATAGATTGGATGCCTCCAGTCTATGCGGTAGCGTAGTAGATCAATAGTTATCAGCTGGCTATGCACGACCAACTTCGTTTGGTAAAATAAGAGCAAAAAAAATGCTTGTCTTTTTTCTATAATAAATGATTAATATGGTCAGTAAATTCTCATTGTATTACAAATGATGTGCGACATCAGTAATCTTGAGAATATAAGGAGCTAATTAAATGATAAAAAAAGAAATTACAAAGATGAAAGAGAAAAAGAAAAATCTTAAAATGAGTCTAGCGCTGCTTGCGCTAGTTATATTGATGGTAATCGGCTGTCCATCGAGCAATAATGGCGGCGGCCCCGACACGACTGCCCCGACGCTGCAGAGCAGTAATCCGTCTGCAGACTCTACCAGTTTTAGCGCCGATGCTAGCATTACGCTTACCTACAGCGAAGCTGTGCAAGCGGGAACTGGTAATATTACTATTACCCCCTCAGGCGGAAATGCGATAACGATTGCGGTTGGCGACGCACAAGTGAGCATTGCTGGTGCTGTGGTAACTATTAACCCGACCAATGATCTAGCGATGAGCACTACGTATACTTTAACAATCCCCGCTGGTGCTTTCATGGATGCTGCTGGTAATAAGACTGCAGAGCTCACTCTGTCTTTTAGTACAGCGGCAGCTCTCGATACAACTGCCCCAAGTTTTGATTCAAGTTTAAGTGTGCCTGTTGCTGATGCAACAGATTTTCCAGCTAATTCTAATATTATCCTAACCTATAGCGAAGCTGTACAAGCAGGGACTGGTAATATTACCATTACCCCCTCAGGCGGAGCAGCGATAACGATTGCGGTTGGTGACGCACAAGTGAGCATTGTTGGCGCTGTGGTGACTATTAACCCGACCAATAATCTAGCAGTGAGCACTACGTATACTTTAACAGTACCAGCAGGTGCTATTGCCGATGCGAGTGGCAATAAGACTGCAGAGGCCACTCTGTCCTTTAGTACAGCGGCGGCTCTTGATACAACTGCTCCAATTTTTGATTCAAGTTCAAGTCTGCCTGTTGCGGATGCAATAGATTTTCCAGCTAATTCTAATATTAGACTGACTTACAACGAAGCTGTACAAGCAGGAACTGGTAATATTACTATTACCCCCTCAGGCGGAGCTGCGATAACGATTGCGGTTGGCGACGCACAAGTGAGTATTGCTGGTGCTGTGGTTACTATCAACCCGACCAATAATCTAGCAGTGAGTACTACGTATACTTTAACAGTACCAGCAGGTGCTATTGTCGATGCGAGTGGCAATGCAGGGTCAGTGGTTACTCTGTCCTTTAGTACAGTGGCAGCTATTGCTCCAGTGGTAATTTCCAGCGTGCCTGCTGCTGATGGAACAAATTTTCCAATTGTTCGTCCTACTTTTACTCTGACTTTCAGCGAAGCGGTGCAAGCGGGAACTGGTAATATTGAGATTACTAGAGCAGGCGGCTCTAGAATCAGTGTTCCAGTTGACAATAGTGTTGTAAGTATTTCTGGTGCTGTGGTCATGGTCAATTTACTTGTCGATTTGGAAGCGGATACCGCATATACTCTGAGTTTTGTTTCTGGTGTCTTTGTGAGTAGCGCTGATCAAACACCGGTCCCAGCTTTTAGTTCGAACTTTACGACTCTCGATACAATTGCTCCGACGCTGAGCTCCAGCATGCCCGCTGCTAATGCAACAGGTTTTAACGCCAGCTCGAATATTGTGCTGACCTACAACGAACCTGTGCAGGCGGGAACTGGTAATATCACAATTACGCCTTCAGGCGGAAATGCGATAACGATTGATGTCACTAACGCACAAGTGAGGTTTTTTGGTGCTACGGTGACTATTAACCCAACTGCAGATCTAGCAGTGAGCACTACCTATGCTTTGAGTATTGCTGCTGGGGCGATAGAAGACCTCGCCACTAATGATGCTGCAGTTCTCGATCTGAGCTTTAGTACCGCGGCAGAGAAACTTCCAGTGCTAATTTCTAGTGTCCCAGTTGCGGGTGCAACGGATTTTCGTGCCGATGATAATATTGTTCTGACCTTCAGCGAAGGAATAAGAACTCGAAGAGGCGGTGGTGATATCACATTTACGCCTACAGGCGGTGGAACGCCTATAACGCTTGATATTGCTAGTTTACAAGTGAGTTCTTCTGGTGCTGTGCTGACTATTGATCCAACTGCAAATCTAGAGCTGAACACTCAGTATACTTTGACAATTCCAGCCGATTTCTTGGAGTATACAAGTGTCAGGCTAAATGCAGAGATCACTCTGACTTTCACCACCGCGGCAGTGCTGGTTCCAAGAGTAATTTCAAGTGTGCCGGCTGAGGGTGATCTGATAAGGGACCGAGGTAATGAACGTATTGTGTTGACCTTCAGCAAAGCCGTTAAAAAAGGGACTGGGATAATAAGACTCGATATATCAAGCGGACCTGGTGCATCTGAAGCTATACTTAATGTGACTGACCCACTCGTAACGATTTCGGGTGGTGGTACTGTGGTGACTATCGATATATCATCAAGTGGATTGCTCAATTTAGGCGAGCGTCCCTATGGTCTAACGGTCCCTGCTACGGCGTTTGTAGACGAAGATGGTAATAATCTTGCAAGGGATTATACGCTGGGCTTCAGGATCATGCGCAATTAATGATGTTATCCAGAGTGGTGTTAAGGTTAAGTACGACGCGTTAGTTTTATCCACTTACCGTGATCTTAGCTATAATTAACCGCATAGATTGGATGCCTCCAGTCTATGCACCAGCCTACTTGATCAATAGTTATCAGCTGGCTATGCGCGACCAATTTCGTTTGGTAAAATAAGAGCAAAAAAAGACTTGCTTTGTTCTATAATAGATGACTACTATGGTCAGTAAATTCTCATTGTATTACAAATGATGGGCGACATCAGTAATCTTGAGAATATAGGGAGCTCATTAAATGATAAAAAAAGAAATTACCAAAAACAAAAGTTTTCAAATGAACCTAGCGCTGATTGCGATAGGTGTATTGCTGGTGCTCGGCTGTCCAGCGAGTAGTAATTCGAATGGCGACAGTGATACGACTGCCCCGACATTGAGTTCCAGCGTGCCTGCTGCGGATGCAACAGATTTTCCAGCTAATTCTAATATTATCCTGACCTACAGCGAAGCTGTGCAAGCGGGAACTGGTAATATTACTATTGTACCCTCCTCAGGTGGAACGACGCTCACGATTGCAGTTGACGACGCCCAAGTGAGTATTGCTGGTGCTGTGGTAGCTATTAACCCGACCAATGATCTAGCGATGAGCACTACGTATACTTTGACAATCCCAGCTGGTGCCTTTATGGATGCCGCTGGCAATAAGACTGCAGAGATCACTCTGTCCTTTAGTACAGCGGCAGCTCTCGACACGACTGCTCCAAGTTTTGATTCAAGTTCAAGTGTGCCTGCTGCGGATGCAACAGATTTTCCGGCTAATTCTAATATTGTACTGACCTACAACGAAGCTGTGCAGGTAGGTACTGGTGAAATCACTCTTACTCCTTCAGGCGAGGATACGATAACGATTGCTGTTACTGACGCACAGGTGAGCTTTTCTGGTGCTGTGGTAACTATTAACCCAAGTGCAGATTTAATGCCAAGTACTGAGTATACGCTGAATATTCCTGCTGGGGCGATACAAGACCTCGCTAATAACCCTGCTGCAATTGTCAATCTGTCCTTTCGTACAGCAGCAGCTCTTGATGAGACTGCCCCGATATTAGCATCAAGTGTGCCTGCTACTGATGCAACAGATTTTAACATTAGCTCGAATATCATCCTAACCTTCAACGAAGCAGTTCAAGCAGGCATTGGTAATATCACTCTTACGCCGATGGGTGGTGGTACGGTGCTAACGATTGCTGTGACTGATGCACAAGTGACTATTGCTGGTGCTGTAGTTACTATTAACCCGACAGCAGTTCTAGCAAGAAATACCGAATATACCTTGAGTATTGCTGCTGAAGCGATACAAGACCTTGCTGCTAATAATGCTACAGTAGCCTCGCTAACATTTACCACCACGACATTACTTGTTCCAACGGTAATTTCCAGTGTACCTGTTGCTGGTGCAACGGATGTTCCAATTCCTCCTACTTTTACTCTGACCTTCAGCGAAGCAGTGCAAAAGGGTACTGGTAATATTGAGATTAGTAGAGTAGGCTCGAGAATCGATATTCCGGTCGGCGATGGCAATGTGAGTATTTCTGGTGCTGTTGTAACTATTACCCCCATAACTATGTTGCTAGAGAATACCGCTCATACTTTGAGTTTTGATGCAGGTGTCTTTGAAAGTAGCACTGATCAAACACGAGCCCCAGCCTTTAGTTTAAGTTTTAGCACTCTTGATGCGACTGCCCCAACGCTCAGTTCAAGCGTGCCTGCGAGCGGTGCAACGATAACGATTGCCGATCGTGACATTACGTTGACCTACAGCGAAGCCGTACAAGCAGGAAGCGGCAATATTATGATTTCTCCTATGGGTGGTGGCACACCGCTGACGATCCCTGTCTCTTCTGCACAAGTGAGTATTTCTGGTGCTGTGGTGACTATTAACCCAAGTGCAAATCTAGAGCGGAGCACTCAGTATACTTTAACAATCCCAGCCGGCGTCTTTACCGATGCCAGTGGCAATCAAGCACCAGAGCTCACTCTGTCCTTTACTACAGCGGCATTGCTTGCCCCGACAGTCAGTTCGACTGTGCCTGCTGAGGGCGGGATGATTGCCCCTACTGCTGGCATAATGCTGACCTACGACCAAGCGATAGTAAAGGGAAGTGGTAATATCGTGCTGGCAACCTCACAATCAATGGCTACGATTGCCGTTAGTGATTCAAAAGTAAGTATTTCTGGTAATGTGGTAAGTATCGATATATCAGAACTGTCTTTTAATGTTTTTCTGTCTTATGCACTTGGCTTGACAGTCCCTGTTGCGGCCTTTGCAAACGCAGACGGCAATAATCCGCTTAGGGATTATGTACTGAACGTTAGGGTGCAGCGTTAGTTTTGCCCACTCACGGTGACCTGAGCTATATTTAACCGCATAGATTGGATGACTCCAGTCTATGCGGTAGCGTAGTAGATCAATAGTTATCAGCTGGCTATGCACGACCAACTTCGTTTAACAAAAGAAAGGCAAAAAAAATGCTTGCTTTTTTCTATAATAAATGATTAATATGGTCAGTAAATTCTCATTGTATTACAAATGATGCACAACATCAGTAACGGTGAGAATATAAGGAGCTAATTAAATGATAAAAAAAGAAATTACAAAGATGAAAGAGAAAAAGAAAAATCTTAAAATGAGTCTAGCGCTGCTTGCGCTAGTTATATTGATGGTAATCGGCTGTCCATCGAGCAATAATGGCGGCGGCCCCGACACGACTGCCCCGACGCTGCAGAGCAGTAATCCGTCTGCAGACTCTACGAGTTTTAGCGCCGATGCTAGCATTACGCTTACCTACAACGAAGCTGTGCAAGCGGGCACTGGTAATATTACTATTGTACCCTCCTCAGGTGGAACGACGCTCACGATTGCGGTTGGCGACGCACAAGTGAGCATTGCTGGTGCTGTGGTAACTATTAACCCGACCAATGATCTAGCGATGAGCACTACGTATACTTTGACAATCCCCGCTGGTGCTTTCATGGATGCCGCTGGCAATAAGACTGCAGAGGCCACTCTGTCCTTTAGTACAGCGGCAGCTCTCGATACAACTGCCCCAAGTTTTGATTCAAGTTCAAGTGTACCTGTTGCTGATGCAACAGATTTTCCAGCTAATTCTAATATTATCCTAACCTACAGCGAAGCTGTACAAGCAGGGACTGGTAATATTACTATTACCCCCTCAGGCGGAGCAGCGCTAACGATTGCTGTCACTGACGCACAGGTGACTATTGTTGGTGCTGTGGTGACTATTAACCCGACCAATAATCTAGCAGTGAGCACTACGTATACTTTAACAGTACCAGCAGGTGCTATTGCCGATGCGAGTGGCAATAAGACTGCGGAGGCCACTCTGTCCTTTAGTACAGCGGCAGCTCTCGATACAACTGCTCCAATTTTTGATTCAAGTTCAAGTATGCCTGCTGCTGATGCAACAGATTTTCCAGCTAATTCTAATATTAGACTGACTTACAACGAAGCTGTGCAAGCCGGAACTGGTAATATTACCATTAAACCTTCAGGCGGAGCTGCGATAACGATTGCGGTTGGCGACGCACAAGTGAGTATTGCTGGTGCTGTGGTAACTATTGACCCGACCAATAATCTAGCAGTGAGTACTACGTATACTTTAACAGTACCAGCAGGTGCCATTGTCGATGCGAGTGGCAATGCAGGGTCAGTGGTTACTCTGTCCTTTAGTACAGTGGCAGCTATTGCTCCAATGGTAATTTCCAGCGTGCCTGCTGCTGATGGAATAAATTTTCCAATTGTTCGTCCTACTTTTACTCTGACTTTCAGCGAAGCGGTGCAAGCAGGCACTGGTAATATTGAGATTACTAGAGCAGGCGGCTCTAGAATCAGTGTTCCAGTTGACAATAGTGTTGTGAGTATTTCTGGTGCTGTGGTCATGATCGACCTCGTTGTTAATTTGCTAGCGAATAACGCATATACTTTGAGTTTTTCTGCAGGTGTCTTTGTGAGTAGCGCTGATCAAACACCGGTCCCAGCTTTTAGTTCGAACTTTACGACTCTCGATACAATTGCTCCGACGCTGAGCTCCAGCATGCCCGCTGCTAATGCAACAGGTTTTAACGCCAGCTCGAATATTGTGCTGACCTACAACGAACCTGTGCAAGCGGGAACTGGTGATATCACAATTACGCCTTCAGGTGGAAATGCGATAACGATTGACGTCACTACTGGAGTGAGCTTTTTTGGTGCTACGGTTACTATCAACCCAACTGCAGATCTAGCAGTGAGCACTACCTATGCTTTGGCTGTTCCTGCTGGGGCGATAGAAGACCTCGCTACCAATGATGCTGCAATTGTCGATCTGAGCTTTAGTACCGCGGCAGAGAAACTTCCAGTAGTAATTTCTAGTGTCCCAGTTGCGGGTGCAACGGATTTTCGTGCCGATGAGAATATTGTTCTGACCTTTAGTGAGGGAATACAAAATCGATCAACCAGTCATATTATCACAATTACGCCTATGGGTGGTGGTACGCCTATAACGATTGCGGTTGACAGCGCACAAGTGAGTTTTTCTGGTGCTGTGCTGACTATTAATCCAAGTACAAGTCTAGAGCTGAATACTCGGTATGATTTGACACTCCCAGCCGATGCCTTTAACTATGTAAGTAACAAGAAGAATGCAGAGATCACTCTGTCCTTTACTACCGCGGCAGTGCTGGTTCCAAGAGTAATCTCGAGTGTGCCGGCTGAGGGTGGGACTTTAGATATTCCTAATGATGGTTCCATCATAATGCTGACCTACAACGAACCGATCGTAAAGGGAAGCGGTAATATCATAGTGGATACCTCACGTAACCCACGTAACCCACTTGGACAAAGAATGGAAACGATTGCCGTGAGCAGTCCGCTCGTAACTATTTCGGATAGTGGTACTGTGGTGAGTATCAATATATCAGAAGTGTCTTTAAATATATATGGTCATACGTTTTATAACCTTGGCTTGACAGTCCCTGCTGCCGCCTTTGTAGACGCAGACGGCAATAATCCGCTTAGGGATTATACGCTGGTTGTTATGATTAAGACACTCTAGCTTTGCCCACTCACAGTAACCTGAACTATAATTGACCGCATAGATTGGATGATTCCAGTCTATGCGGTAGCCTACTAGATCAATAATTATCAGCTGGCTATGTGCGAGCAATTTCGTTTGGCAAAATAAGAGCAAAAAAATGCTTGCTTTTTTTATTTAAATAGCCGTATCTATGCGATAGCGTAGTAGATCAATAGTTATCAGCTGGCTATACGCGACCAACTTCGTTTGGTAAAATAAGAGCAAAAAAAGACTTGCTTTGTTCTATAATAGATGACTACTATGGTCAATAAATCCTCATTGTATTACAAATGATGGGCGACATCAGTAGTCTTGAGGATATAGGGAGCTCATTAAATGACAAAAAAAGAAATTACCAAAAACAAAAGTTTTCAAATGAACCTAGCGCTGATTGCGATAGGTGTATTGCTGGTGCTCGGCTGTCCAGCGAGTAGTAATTCGAATGGCGACAGTGATACGACTGCCCCAACATTGAGTTCCAGCGTGCCTGCTGCGGATGCAACAGATTTTGCGGCTAATTCTAATATTATACTGACCTACAGCGAAGCTGTGCAAGCGGGGACTGGTAATATTACCATTACCCCCTCAGCCGGAGCAGCGATAACTATTGCAGTTGACGACGCCCAAGTGAGTATTGCTGGTGCTGTGGTAACTATTAACCCGACCAATGATCTAGCGATGAGCACTACGTATACTTTGACAATCCCAGCTGGTGCCTTTATGGATGTCGCTGGTAATAAGACTGCAGAGCTCACTCTGTCCTTTAGTACAGCGGCAGCTCTCGATACAACTGCCCCGACCTTGAGCTCAAGTTTTCCTGTTGCTGATGCGATGGATTTTAGGTTCGATGCTAATATTCTTCTGACCTTCAGCGAATCTGTACAAGTGGGGGCTACTCCTGCTCCCGATCCTATTACTCTTACACCGTCAGATGGCGGTCAGTTAGTTGAGATTGCTGTTTCTGCTACGCAAGTGAGTATTTCAACTGATGGTACTGTAGTTACTATCGACCCAACGGATGATCTAATGCGAAATATATCGTATGTTTTGGTAATTCCAGCTGGTGCTTTTGTCGATGCAGCGGGCAATAAAACGGCAGAGATCACTCTGTCCTTTAGCACCTTCCCAGATACTACTGCCCCGACAGTAAGTTCAAGTATGCCTGCCACTGATGGCTTTATTAACGTTGCTGATAACATTGTTTTAACCTACAGCGAACCGGTGCTAACAGGTAGCGGGAATATTCGTCTTGTCTCAATAGAGTCAGGCGGCAGAGAAGTAATGATTGACGTTACCGACGACACGCAAGTAAGCGTTGTGAATAATGTGGTCACGATTAACCCGACGGTAGATTTAGGCGTCGATTCGGGGAATGATTTTCAACTCACGTATGAATTGAATATTGATGCTGGTGCTTTTATGGATGCAAGTAGCAATAAAACGGCACGGTACGTTTTGCAATTTAAGATACTCGAAAACATTGCGCCGATGATCAGTTCCAGTATACCGCTTAGTGGCGCTAGAGATTTTAGTGCTGATTCTGACATTACTCTAACCTACAGCGAAGCGGCGGTAAAAGGCAGTGGGATTATCACTCTTACACCTTCAGGGGGAGGAGCAGCGCTGATGATTGACGTCTCTGATGCACAGGTGAGTATTTCAGCTGATGGTACTGTAGTCACTATTAATCCAAGCACAAATCTAGTTTTGGGAACCTCGTATGAGTTGGTGCTACCAAAGGGTGCCTTTATGGATGCCAATCGCAATCCATCACCAGCAGCGACTTTGTCTTTTAGCACCTTGGCAACTCTTGATAGGACTGGCCCAACTTTGAGTTCAAGTCTGCCTGCTCGTGATGCTACAAATTTTAGTGCCAATTCTAATATTGTGCTGACTTACGGCGAACTTATTTTCAAAGGAAGCGGGGACATTACGATTACTCCTGTGGGTGGTGGCACGCCGCTCACGATTGTTGTCACTGATGCGCAAGTGAGTGTTTCTGCTACTGTAGTCACTATTAATCCAACTGCAAATCTAGGTCTGAGCACTCAGTATACTTTGGCAATTCCAGCCGGTGCTTTTAGCGATCTCAATGGCAATACATCACCAGCGGAGACTGTGTCTTTTAGGACTGCGGCAACTCTCGATACGACTGGCCCTATGCTTGTTTCAAGTCTACCTGCGAATGGTGCTACAGGTTATAGTGCCGATGGCATTATTGTTTTGACTTTCAACGAACGAGTACAAGCAGGAACTGGTAATATTCAGGTACGGGTCAGAAAAGATTCGGTTACAATTATTCATGATATTCCCGCTAGCGATCCGCAAATAACTATTATGGGTAATATGGTTAGTATTGATATAACGAACGATGTTGTTCTAGATGCCTCGACGGGAAATCTTGTTCTAGATACCTCGTATATGTTGTTGCTACAAGATGCTTCTATTCTGGATACCAGTGGCAATAAGGCTGCAGATCGCACTGTGTCCTTTACCACTGCGGCAACTCTTGATACAACTGCCCCGACACTCAGTTCAAGCGTGCCCGCGAGCGATGCAACGGCTGTTATTGCTGATAGTGACATTGTGCTGACCTATAGCGAAGCGGTGGTAAAAGGTAGCGGTAATATCACTCTTGCGCCTATGGGTGGCGGCACGCCGCTCACGATTCCGGTCAGCAGCCCTTCTGTAAGTATTTCAGCTGATAATACTGTGGTGACTATTGATCCAACGGATGTTTTAGAACTGAATACTCAGTATACTTTGACAATCCCAGCCGGTGCCTTTACCGACGCCAGTGGTAATTCAGAGCCAGAGCTCACTCGGTCCTTTACCACCGAGGCATCACTTACTCCAAGGATAGTCTCGCATGTGCCTGCTGAGGCCGGGACTATTGCCTCTACTGCTGGCATAATTCTGACCTACAACCAGCCGATGGTAAAGGGAAATGGTGATATCATGCTGAAAACCTCAAGTGACACACCCAGTGGAGGTAGAGACGATGATATTGCCGTGAGCAGTTCTTTCGTAAGTATTTCTGGTAGTGTGGTGACTATCAATATATCAGGATTTTCATCAGGACGGGATTCCTCTGATGACAGCTCTTATGAAGTTGCTTTGACGGTCCCTGTTGCTGCCTTTGCCAACGCAGATGGCAAGAACCCGTTGAGCGAGTTAACTCTGACCTTCACGGTTAGCCGGCCGGCAGGTGAGTGAGGTTGCTGTTTTGATGCTGCAGGGTTCACTCTGTTTTTTAAGGACGTGGATCTAGCAACCAGAGGTAGCTTCAAGTCTGCCTGCTAGTGAGAGCTATAATTAAGCGCATGGATTGGATGAACTCCAGTCTATGCGCTAGCGTACTCGATCAATAGTTATCAGCTGGCTATGCGCGACCAACTTCGTTTAACAAAAGAAAAGCAAAAAAAAGACTTGCTTTTTTCTATAATAGATGATTAATATGGTCAGTAAATTCTCATTGTATTACAAATGATGCGCGACATCAGTAATCTTGAGAATCTAAGGAGCTCATTAAATGATAAAAAAAGAAATTACCAAAAAGAACAATTTTAGGATGAGTCTAGCGCTGCTTGCGCTAGCTATATCGATGGTGCTCGGCTGTCCAGCGAGTAGTAATGGTGCCCCTGACACGATTGCCCCGACGCTGGTGGACAGCAATCCGTCTGCAGACTCTACCAGTTTTAGCGCCGATGCTGACATTACGCTTACCTACAGCGAAGCTGTGCAAGCGGGAACTGGTAATATTACTATTACCCCCTCAGGCGGAAATGCTATAACGATTGCAGTTACTGATACTGCACAAGTGAGCATTGCTGGTGCGGTGGTTACTCTCGATCTGACCAATAATCTAACAATGAGCACTACGTATGTTTTGACAATTCCAGCTGGTGCCTTCATGGATGCCGCTGGCAATAATACTGCAGAGGATACTGTGGACTTTAGCACTGCGGCAACTCTTGATAGGACAGCCCCGACGTTGAGCTCAAGTGTGCCTGCTGCTGATGCAACAGATTTCCCGGCTAATTCTAATATTAGATTGACCTACAGCGAACCTGTGCAAGCGGGAACTGGTAATATTACCATTACCCCCTCAGGCGGGGATGCGATAACGATTGCGGTTGGTGACGCACAAGTGACTATTGCTGGCGCTGTGGTGACTATTAACCCGAGCAATAATCTAGCGGTGAGCACTACGTATACTTTAACAGTACCAGCAGGTGCTATTGTCGATGCGAGTGGCAATGCAGGATCACTGGTTACTCTGTCCTTTACCACCGCGGCAGTTATCGATGAGACAGCTCCGACGGTAAGTTCAAGTGTGCCTGCTGCTGATGCAACAGATTTCAACGCCAGCTCCAATATTATCCTAACCTACGACGAACCTGTGCAAGCGGGAACTGGTAATATTACTATTACCCCCTCAGGCGGAGCTGCGATAATGATCCCGGTTGGCGACGCACAAGTGAGTATTGTTGGTGCTGTGGTTACTATCAATCCGACCAATAATCTAGCAGTGAGCACTACCTATACTTTGACAATCCCAGCTGATGCCTTTATCGATGCCAGTGGCAATAAAACGGCAGAGATCACTCTGTCCTTTAGTACAGTGGCCGTTATTGTTCCAGTGGTAATTTCCAGCGTGCCTGCTACTGATGGCGCTATTAACGTTGCTGATAACATTGTTTTAACCTTCAGTGAACCGGTGCTAAAAGGTAGCGGAAATATTGGTCTTGCCTCAACAATTTCAGGTGGCAGACCAGTATCTATTGACGTTACCGACGACACGCAAGTGAGAGTGGTGAATAATGTGGTTACGATTGATCCGCCGGTAAATCTAGGCCCCCCTTCTGAGAAAAATCTAGACTTCCCGTATGCCTTGACAATTGATGCTGGTGCCTTCATGGATGCAAGTGGCAACAAAACGGTACAGTACGTTCTGGAATTTAAGACACTCGAAAACCTTGCTCCGTCGATCAGTTCAAGTCTGCCTGTGAGTGATGCTACAAATTTTAGTGCTAATTCTGACATTATTCTAACCTACAGCGAAGCGGTGGTAAAAGGCAGCGGGAGTATCACTCTGACACCTTCAGGAGGAGGGGTAGTGCTGATGATTGACGTCTCTGATGCGCAAGTGAGTCTTTCAGCTGATGGTACTGTAGTCACTATTAATCCAAGCACAAATCTAGCTTTGGGAACCTCGTATGAGTTGGCGCTACCAAGGGGTACCTTTATGGATGTCAATCGTAATCCATCATCAGCAGAGACTTTGTCTTTTATGACCTCGGCAACTCTCGACACGACTGGCCCTATGCTCGTTTCCAGTCTGCCTGCGAGCGATGCTTTAGATTTTAGTGCTGATTCTAAGATTGTATTGGCTTACGACGAATTTATCTTCAAAGGAAGCGGGGACATTACGATTACGCCTATGGGTGGCGGCACGCCGCTCACGATTGCCGTCTCTGCGCCGCAAGTGAGTGTTGCTGGTGCTGCGGTCACTATCGATCCAAGCACAAATCTTGCGATGACCACCTCGTATACTTTAGCAATTCCAGCCGGTGCTTTTAGAGATGTCAATGGCAATACATCGCCAGCGGAGGCTGTGTCTTTTAGTACTGCGGCAACTCTCGATACGACTCGCCCTATGCTTGTTTCAAGTCTACCTGCGAATGGTGCTACAGGATTTAGTGCCGATGGAATTATTGTTTTGACCTTCGATGAACTAGTGCAAGCAGGAACTAACAATATTCGGGTAAATTTTAGAAAAGGTTCGTCTAATTTTACTGCAACTATTCCCGCTAGCGATTCGCAAGTGAGTTTTATGGGTAATATGGTCATTATTGACATAGCGAAGGTTATTGTTCTGGATGCCTCTACGGGCAATCTTGTTCTGGGTGCTTCATATACTTTGACACTATTCGATGGTGCCTTTCTGGATGCTAGTGGCAACACTTCTGGCGATTTCATTGTGTCCTTTAGCACTGCGGCAACCCTTGATACTACTGCCCCGATGCTCAGTTCCAGCGTTCCCGCTAATGATGCTACAGGTGTTTTAGTCGTCGCTGACATTGTGCTGACCTACAACGAACCAGTGGCAAAAGGCAGCGGTAATGTCACTCTTACGCCTATGGGTGGTGGCACGCCGCTGACGATTCCGGTCAGCAGCCCTTCTGTAAGTATTTCAGCTGATAATACTGTGGTGACTATTGATCCAACGGATACTCTAGAGATCAATACTACTTATACTTTGACAATCCCAGCCGGTGCCTTTACCGATGCCAGTGGTAATTCAGAGCCAGAGCTCACTCGGTCCTTTACTACTGCGGTAGCTCTCGATACAACTCCTCCGAGCATAAGTTCAAGTGTGCCTGCTGAGGGCGGGGTGATTCGCCGTTCGGATAATGGACGTATTGTGTTGACTTTCAGCGAAGTAGTTGTCAAAGGAACTGGAACAATAATACTTAGTGTATCAAACAACTTTAGGACATTGGAGCTTGATCTTGATGATGTGGCCACTGATCCGCTCGTAACGATTTCGGGCGGTGGTACTGTGGTGACTATCGATATATCAGGAGCTCCATACCCATTTGACAGCTTCTCAGGTCGTCCATATGCTCTAACTGTCCCGGCTACGGCGTTTGCAGACCTATCAGGTAATAATCTTGCAAGGGATTACACGCTGAACTTCAGTGACTTGTGAGAATAGATGATATTATACGGAGTTGTGTTACGGTTAAGGTTAAGGCGCTCTAGCTTTGTCCACTTACCGTGACCTGAGCTAAATTAACCGCATAGATTGGATGAACTCCAGTCTATGCGGTAGTTTACTCAATCAATAATTATCAGCTGGCTATGCGCGACCAACTTGGTTTAACAAAATAAAAGCAAAAAAAGACTTGCTTTTTTCTATAATAGATGATTAATATGGTCAGTAAATTCTCATTGTATTACAAATGATGCGCGACATCAGTAATCTTGAGGATATAAGGAGCTAATTAAATGATTAAAAAAGAAATTACCAAAAAGAAAAGTTTAAAAATGAGCCTAGCGCTGCTTGCGATAGGTGTATTGCTGGTACTCGGCTGTCCAGCGAGTAGTAATTCAACTGGCGGCCCCGACGATGGCAGCGATACGACTGCCCCGACATTGAGTTCCAGCGTGCCTGCTGCGGATGCAACAGATTTTCCAGCTAATTCTAATATTATACTGACCTACAGCGAAGCTGTGCAAGCGGGAACTGGTAATATTACCATTACCCCCTCGGGCGGAGCAGCGATAACTATTGCAGTTGACGACGCACAAGTGAGTATTTCTGGTGCTATGGTTACTATTAACCCGACCAATGATCTAGCGATGAGCACTACGTATACTTTAACAATCCCAGCTGGTGCCTTTATGGATGCCGCTGGTAATAAGACTGCAGAGCTCACTCTGTCTTTTAGTACAGCGGCAGCTCTCGATACAACTGCCCCAAGTTTTGATTCAAGTTCAAGCATGCCTGCTGCTGATGCAACAGATTTTCCGGCTAATTCTAATATTATACTGACCTATAGCGAAGCTGTGCAAGCGGGAACTGGTGATATCACTCTTACGCCCTCAGGCGGAGCAGCGATAACGATTGCGGTTAGTGACACACAGGTGAGTATTTCTGGTGCTGTGGTTACTATTAACCCGACAGAAAATCTAGGGCTGAATACTCAGTATACTTTGACAGTCCCAGCTGGTGCCTTCATGGATGCCGCTGGTAATAAGACTGCAGAGGAGACTCTGTCCTTTCGTACAGCGGCAGATCTTGATGAGACTGCCCCTACGTTGAGTTCAAGCGTGCCTGCTGCTGATGCAACAGATATTAACGCTAGCTTGAATATTATTCTAACCTACAACGAGCCTGTGCAAGCAGGAACCGGTAATATTACCATTACCCCCTCAGGCGGAGCTGCGATAACGATTGACGTTACTGATGCACAAGTGAGTATTTCTGGTGCTGTGGTTACTATTAACCCGACCAATAGTCTAGCAGTGAGCACTACGTATACCCTAACGGTACCAGCAGGTGCTATTGTCGATGCGAGTGGCAATGCAGCGGCAGATGTTACTCGGTCCTTTCGTACAGCGGCAAATATTGTTCCAGAGGTAATTTCCAGGGTACCAGTTGCTGATGGGATAATAGATTTTCCAACTACTTCTTCTATTACGCTAACCTACAGCGCAGCGGTGCAAAAGGGCACTGGTGAGATAGTGATTAGACGTCGTAGAGGTGGTGGTATCGACTCATTTCCGGTTGGGCACTCAAACGTGAGTATTTCTGGTGCTGTGGTAACTATCACACAAACTATTCTTATTCTTCGAGAGAATGACGGATATACTTTGACAATTCCAGCGGGTGTCTTTGTGAGTAGCACCGATCAAACACCAGCTCCAGCTTTTATTTTGAACTTCACCACACCCGATACGATTGCCCCGACGCTGAGTTCAAGCGTGCCTGCGAGCGGTGCAACGGCTGCTATTGCCGATCGTGACATTACGCTTACCTACAGCGAAGCCGTACAAGCAGGCAGTGGTAATATCACTCTTACGCCTATGAGTGGCACACCGCTCACGATCCCTGTCTCTTCTGCACAAGTGAGTATTTCTGGTGCTGTTGTTACTATTGACCCAATGGATGTTTTAGAACTGAATACTCAGTATACTTTGACAATCCCAGCCGGTGGCTTTACCGACGCCACCGGCAATCAAACGGCAGAGCTTACTCTGTCCTTTACCACCGAGGCATCACTTACTCCAAGGATAGTCTCAAGTGTGCCTGCTGAGGCCGGGACTATTGCCTCTGATGCTGGCATAATGCTGACCTACAACCAACCGATGGTAAAGGGCAGTGGTATGATCACGCTGAAAACCTCAAATGAAAGAATGGATATGATTGACGTGAGTGGTTCTCTAGTAAGTACTTCTGGTAATGTGGTGACTATCAATATATCAGGATTTTCATCAGGACGGGATTCCTCTGATGGCAGCTCTTATGAAGTTGCTTTGACGGTCCCTGTTGCTGCCTTTGCCAACGCAGATGGCAAGAACCCGTTGAGCGAATTAATACTGACCTTCACGGTTAGCCGGCCGGCAGGTGAGTGAGGTTGCTGTCTTTGATGCTGCAGGGTTCACTCTGTCCTTTAGGACGTGGATCTAGCTTTACAGGTAGCTTCAAGTCTGCCTGCTAGCGACTGCTATAATTAACCGCATAGATTGGATGACTCCAGTCTATGCGGTAGCGTACTCAATCAATAGTTATCAGCTGGCTATGCGCGACCAACTTCGTTTAACAAAATAAAAGCAAAAAAAAGGCTTGCTTTGTTCTATAATAGATGACTACTATGGTCAGTAAATTCTCATTGTATTACAAATGATGCGCGACATCAGTAATCTTGAGGATATAAGGAGCTCATTAAATGATAAAAAAAGAAATTACCAAAAAGAAAAGTTTTCAAATGAACCTAGCGCTGGTTGCGATAGGTGTATTGCTGGTGCTCGGCTGTCCAGCGAGTAGTAATTCAACTGGCGGCCCCGACGATGGCAGCGACACGACTGCCCCGACATTGAGTTCCAGCGTGCCTGCTGCGGATGCAACAGATTTTGCGGCTAATTCTAATATTATCCTAACCTACAGCGAACCTGTGCTAGCGGGAACTGGTAATATTACCATTACCCCCTCAGCCGGAGCAGCGATAACGATTGCCGTTACTGATGCACAAGTGAGTATTGCTGGTGCTATGGTTACTATTGACCCGACCAATGATCTAGCGATGAGCACTACGTATACTTTAACAATCCCAGCTGGTGCTTTCATGGATGCCGCTGGTAATAAGACTGCAGAGGCCACTCTGTCCTTTAGTACAGCGGCAGCTCTCGATACAACTGCCCCAAGTTTTGATTCAAGTTCAAGTGTGCCTGCTGCTGATGCAACAGATTTTCCGGCTAATTCTAATATTGTACTGACCTACAGCGAAGCTGTGCAAGCGGGAGCTGGTAATATTACCATTGTACCCTCCTCAGGCGGAGCCACGATAACGATTGCGGTTGGCGACGCACAAGTGAGTATTGCTGGCGCTGTGGTTACTATTAACCCGACAGAAAATCTAGGGCTGAATACTCAGTATACTTTAACAGTACCAGCAGGTGCTATTGTCGATGCGAGTGGCAATGCAGGATCAATGGTTACTCTGTCCTTTAGTACAGCGGCAGTTATCGATGAGACAGCTCCGACGGTAATTTCAAGTGTGCCTGCTGCTGATGCAACAGATATTAACGCTAGCTTGAATATTATCCTAACCTACAACGAGCCTGTGCAAGCAGGAACCGGTAATATTACCATTACCCCCTCAGGCGGCAATGCGATAACGATTGCGGTTGGCGACGCACAAGTGAGTTTTTCTGGTGCTGTAGTGACTATTAACCCGACCAATAGTCTAGCAGTGAGCACTACGTATACTTTAACAGTAGCAGATGGTGCTATTGTCGATGCGAGTGGCAATGCAGGATCAGAGGTTACTCTGTCCTTTAGTACAGCGACAAATATTGTTCCAGTGGTAATTTCCAGCGTGCCTGTTGCTGGTGCAACGGATTTTCCAACTACTTCTTCTATTACGTTAACCTTCAGCGCAGCGGTGCAAAAGGGCACTGGTGAGATAGTGATTAGACGTCGTAGAGATGGTGCTACCCCTACAATTCCGGTTGGGCACTCAAACGTGAGTATTTCTGGTGCTGTGGTAACTATCACACAAACCACTCAGATTCTTCTAGAGAATAACGAATATACTTTGACAATTCCAGCTGGTGTTTTTGAGAGTAGCGCTGATCAAACACCAGCCCCAGAGTTCATATTGAGGTTCACCACACCTGATACGATTGTCCCAACGCTGAGTTCAAGCGTGCCTGCGAGCGGTGCAACGGCTGCTATTGCCGATCGTGACATTACGCTTACCTACAGCGAAGCCGTACAAGCAGGCAGTGGTAATATCACTCTTACGCCTATGAGTGGCACACCGCTCACGATCCCTGTCTCTTCTGCACAAGTGAGTATTTCTGGTGCTGTTGTTACTATTGACCCAATGGATGTTTTAGAACTGAATACTCAGTATACTTTGACAATCCCAGCCGGTGCCTTTACCGACGCCACCGGCAATCAAACGCCAGAGCTTACTCTGTCCTTTACCACCGAGGCATCACTTACTCCAAGGATAGTCTCGCATGTGCCTGCTGAGGCCGGGACTATTGCCTCTGATGCTGGCATAACGCTGACCTACAACCAACCGATGGTAAAGGGCAGTGGTATGATCACGCTGAAAACCTCAAATGAAAGAATGGATACGATTGACGTGAGTGGTTCTCTAGTAAGTACTTCTGGTAATGTGGTGACTATCAATATATCAGGATTTTCATCAGGACGGGATTCCTCTGATGACAGCCCTTATGAGGTTGCTTTGACGGTCCCTGTTGCTGCCTTTGCCAACGCAGATGGCAAGAACCCGTTGAGCGAATTAATACTGAGCTTCACGGTTAGCCGGCCGGCAGGTGAGTGAGGTTGCTGTCTTTGATGCTGCAGGGTTCACTCTGTGTTTTAGGATGCGGATTGAGCGCCATAGGTAGCTTCAAGTCTGCCTGCTAGCGACTGCCATAACTAACCGCATAGATTGGATGACTCCAGTCTATGCGGTAGCGTAGCTAGAGCAATAGTTTTCAAGCGTGGCTATGCGCGACCAACTTCGTTTGGCAGAATTATAGAAAAAAAAGACTTGCTTTTTTTCTATATAGATATCTACTTTATCCAGTAAATTCTCATTGTATTACAAATAATGATGCACGACATCAGTAATCTTGAGAATATAAGGAGCTCATTAAATGATAAAAAAAGAAATTACCAAAAAGAAAAGTTTTAGATTGAGCCTAGCGCTGGCTGCGATAGGTGTATCGCTGGTAATAGGCTGTCCAGCGAGTAGTAATTCAACTGGCGGCCCCGACGATGGCGGCGATACGACTGCCCCAAGTTTTGATTCAAGTTCAAGCATACCTGTTGCTGATGCAACAGATTTTCCAGCTAATTCTAATATTATCCTGACCTACAGCGAAGCTGTGCAAGCGGGGACTGGTAATATTACCATTACCCCCTCGGGCGGAGCCACGATAACGATTGCGGTTGGCGACGCACAAGTGACTATTGCTGGTGCTGTGGTAACTATTAACCCGACCAATGATCTAGCGGTGAGCACTACGTATACTCTGACAATCCCAGCTGGTGCTTTCATGGATGCCGCTGGCAATATGACTGCAGAGGCCACTCTGTCCTTTAGCACTGCGGCAGTTCTCGATACGACTGCTCCGACGCTGCAGAGCACTAATCCGGCTGCAGGCTCTACCAGTTTTAGCGCCGATGCTAACATTATGCTTACCTACAACGAACCTGTGCAAGCAGGAACTGGTAATATTATTATTACCCCCTCGGGCGGAGCTGCGATAACGATTGCGGTTGGCGACGCCCAAGTGAGTATTGCTGGTGCTGTGGTAACTATCAACCCTACCAATAATCTAACAATGAGTACTACGTATACTTTAACAGTACCAGCAGGTGCTATTGTCGATGCGAGTGGCAATGCAGGGTCAATGGTTACTCTGTCCTTTAGTACAGCGGCAGCTCTCGATGAGACAGGCCCGACGGTAAGTTCAAGTGTGCCTGTAGCTGATGGAACAAATTTTCCAATTGATCTTCCTACTTTCACTCTGACTTTCAGCGAAGCGGTGCAAGCAGGAACTGGTGATATTACTATTACCCCTTCAGGCGGCAATGCGATAACGATTGCGGTTAGCAACGCACAAGTGAGTATTTCTGGTGCTGTGGTCATGGTCAATTTACTCGTCAATTTGCAAGCGGATACCACATATGCTTTGAGTTTTGTTTCTGGTGTTTTTGTGAGTAGCGATGATCAAACACCAGCCCCAGCTTTTAGTTTGGACTTTACCACTCTCGATACGACTGCCCCGACCTTTAGTTCAAGTGTGCCTGCTGCTGATGCAACAGATATTAACGCTAGCTTGAATATTATCTTAACCTACAACGAGCCTGTGCAAGCAGGAACTGGTAATATTACCATTACTCCCTCAGGCGGAGCCGCGATAACGATTGCGGTTGGTGACGCGCAAGTGAGTATTGCTGGTGCTGTGGTTACTATTAACCCGACCAATAGTCTAGCAGTGAGCACTACGTATACTTTAACAGTAGCAGATGGTGCTATTGTCGATGCAAGTGGCAATGCAGGATCAATGGTTACTCTGTCCTTTAGTACAGCAGCAAATATTGTTCCAGTGGTAATTTCCAGCGTGCCCGTTGCTGATGGAATTTTTAACACTAAGATTACTACCAGTTTGGTACTAACCTTCAGCACAGCAGTTGTGAAAGGAAGTGGCTCCATTTTTATTAGAAGACTAGGCATTACTCGTATCGAGGTTCCGATTGGCAGTACCAATGTGAATATTCCTGGTGCTGTGGTCACTATCAATAACCCCTTTTCTTGGGTAGAGAATAGCGCATATATTATGAGTTTTGCAGCAGGTGGCTTTGTGAGTAGCGCTGATAGAACACCAGCTCCAGCTTTTAGTTTGGACTTTACCACCGATACTACTTCCCCGACGTTGAGTTCAAGCGTGCCCGCTGCTGATGTAATCGTGCTAACCTACAACGAGCCTGTGCAAGCGGGAACTGGTAATATCACTCTTACACCTATGGGTGGTACGCCGCTCACGATCCCTGTCTCTTCTGCACAAGTGAGTTTTTCTGGTGCTGTGGTTACTATTGATCCAAGTGCAAATCTAGAGCTGAGCACTGAGTATGATTTGGCAATCCCAGCCGGTGCCTTTACCGATACCAGTGGCAATCAAGCGCCAGAGCTCACTTTGTCCTTTACCACTGCGGCATTACTGGTCCCAAGAGTAATCTCAAGTGTGCCTGCTGAGGGCGAGACTCTTGACGTTTCTAATGAAGGTTCCATTATTAGGCTGACCTACAACCAAGTGATAGTAAAGGGAAGTGGTAATATCGTGCTGACAACCTCAAACTCAGGATCAGCAATGGTTGAGATTGGTGTTAATGATGCGGAGGTAAGTATTTCTGGTAATGTGGTGAGTATCGATATATCAGGATTTTCATCAAGATCGGCTTTGGCAGGTAGGCTCTCTTATGGACTTGGCTTGGTGGTTCCTGTTACCGCCTTTACCAACGCAGATGGTAATAATCCGCTTAGTCAATTTGCACTGACTGTTCAGGTGCTGCTGCGTTAGTTTTGCCCACTCACAGTGACCTGAGCTATAATTAACCGCATAGATTGGCTGACTCCAGTCTATGCGGTAGTTTGCTAGATCAATAGTTATCAGCTGGCTATGCGCGACCAACTTGGTTTAACAAAATAAAAGCAAAAAAAATGCTTGCTTTGTTCTATAACAGATGACTACTATGGTCAATAAATTCTCATTGTATTACAAATGATGCGCGACATCAATAATCTTGAGAATATAAGGAGCTCATTAAATGATAAAAAAAGAAATTACCAAAAAGAAAAGTTTTCAAATGAACCTAGCACTGGCTGCGATAGGTGTATTGCTGGTGCTCGGCTGTCCAGCGAGTAGTAATTCAACTGGCGGCCCCGACGATGGCAGCGATACGACTGCCCCGACATTGAGCTCAAGCATGCCTGTTGCTGATGCAACAGATTTTCCAGCTAATTCTAATATTATCCTGACCTACAGCGAAGCTGTGCAAGCGGGGACTGGTAATATTACCATTACCCCCTCGGGCGGAGCTGCGATAACGATTGCGGTTGGCGACGCACAAGTGACTATTGCTGGTGCTGTGGTAACTATTAACCCGACCAATGATCTAGCAGTGAGCACTACGTATACTCTGACAATCCCAGCTGGTGCTTTCATGGATGCCGCTGGCAATATGACTGCAGAGGCCACTCTGTCCTTTAGCACTGCGACAGCTCTCGATACGACTGCTCCAAGTTTTGATTCAAGTTCAAGTGTACCTGTTGCTGATGCAACAGATTTTCCAGCTAATTCTAATATTATACTGACTTACAGCGAACCTGTGCAAGCGGGGACTGGTAATATTACAATTACCCCCTCAGGCGGAGCTGCGATAACGATTGCGGTTGGCGACGCCCAAGTGAGCATTGCTGGTGCTGTGGTTACTATTAACCCGACCAATGATCTAGCAGTGAGCACTACGTATACTTTAACAGTCCCAGCTGGTGCTTTCATGAATGCCGCTGGTAATAAGACTGCCTTGGACATTCTGTCCTTTAGTACAGCGGCAAATATTGTTCCAGTAGTAATTTCCAGCGTGCCTGCTAGTGGCGAGACTATTAACGTTACGACTGGTTTTACCGGTTTGCAACTGACTTTCAGCGAAGCAGTGCAAAAGGGCACTGGTAGTATTTCAATTAGTCGAGAAAGAACTGATATTTTTATTCCGGTTAGCGACAACAGTAACGTGATTGTTTCTGGTGCTGAGGTAACTATCAACAACCTCTTTCCTTGGATAGAGGATATCGCATATACTCTGAGTTTTTCTGCAGGGGTCTTTGTGAGTAGTGCTGATCAAACACCAGCTCCAGCTTTTAGTTTGGACTTTACTACTCTCGATACAATTGCTCCGACGCTGAGCTCCAGCATGCCCGCTGCTGATGCAACGGATGTTGCTGCCGATCGTGACATTGTGCTGACTTACAACGAAACAATTCAAGCAGGCAGTGGCAATATCACTCTTACGTCGATGGATGGTGGCACACCGTTCACGATTGCTGTCACTGATGCACAAGTGAGTATTTCTGGTCGCGTGGTGACTATTAACCCAAGTACAAATCTAGATCTGAGCACTGAGTATATTTTGACAATCCCAGCCGGTGTCTTTACCGATGCCAGTGGCAATCAAGTGGCAGAGCTCACTTTGTCCTTTACCACTGCGGGATTGCTTGCCCCGGCTGTAAGTTCAAGTGTGCCTGCTGAGGCCGGGACTATTGCCTCTGATGCTGGCATAACGCTGACCTACAACCAACCGATCGTAAAGGGCAGTGGTAATATCTTGCTGGAAACCTCAAATGAAAGAATGGATACGATTACCGTGAGCAGTTCTCTCGTAAGTATTTCTGGTAATGTGGTGACTATCGATATATCAGGATTTTCATCAGGACGGGATTCCTCTGATACCAACCCCTATGCAGTTGCTTTGACGGTCCCTGTTGCTGCCTTTGCCAACGCAGATGGCAATAATCCGCTTGGGAACTTTGTACTGTCCTTCACGGTTAGCCGCCCGGCAGGTGAGTGAGGTTGCTGTCTTTGATGCTGCAGGGTTCACTCTGTGTTTTAGGATGCGGATTGAGCACCAGAGGTAGCTTCAAGTCTGCCTGCTAGTGATAGCTATAATTAACCGCATAGATTGGATTCCTCCAGTCTATGCGGTAGCCTACTCGATCAATAGTTATCAGCTGGCTATGCGCGACCAACTTCGTTTAACAAAATAAAAGCAAAAAAAAGGCTTGCTTTGTTCTATAATAGATGATTAATATGGTCAGTAAATTCTCATTGTATTACAAATGATGCGCGACATCAATAATCTTGAGAATCTAAGGAGCTCATTAAATGATAAAAAAAGAAATTACCAAAAATAAAAGTTTAAAAATGAGCCTAGCGCTGGTTGCGATAGGTGTATTGCTGGTACTCGGTTGTCCAGCGAGTAGTAATTCGAATGGCGGCGATACGACTGCCCCAAGTTTTGATTCAAGTTCAAGCATGCCTGCTGCGGATGCAACAGATTTTCCAGCTAATTCTAATATTATACTGACCTACAGCGAAGCTGTGCAAGCGGGAACTGGTAATATTACCATTACCCCCTCGGGCGGAGCTGCGATAACGATTGCCGTTACTGATGTACAAGTGAGTATTGCTGGTGCTGTGGTAACTATTAACCCGACCAATGATCTAGCAGTGAGCACTACGTATACTCTGACAATCCCAGCTGGTGCCTTTATGGATGCCGCTGGTAATAAGACTGCAGAGATCACTCTGTCCTTTAGTACCGCGGCAGCTCTTGACACAACTGCTCCAAGTTTTGATTCAAGTTCAAGTGTACCTGTTGCTGATGCAACAGATTTTCCAGCTAATTCTAATATTATACTGACTTACAGCGAACCTGTGCAAGCGGGGACTGGTAATATTACAATTACCCCCTCAGGCGGAGCTGCGATAACGATTGCGGTTGGCGACGCACAAGTGAGCATTGCTGGTGCTGTGGTTACTATTAACCCGACCAATGATCTAGCAGTGAGCACTACGTATACTTTAACAGTACCAGCTGGTGCTTTCATGGATGCCGCTGGCAATATGACTGCAGAGCTCATTCTGTCCTTTAGTACAGCGGCAGATCTTGATGAGACTGCCCCAAGTTTTGATTCAAGTTCAAGCATGCCTGCTGCTGATGCAACAGATTTTAACGCTCGCTTGAATATTGTACTGGCCTACAACGAACCTGTACAAGCGGGGACTGGTAATATTACCATTACGCCCTCAGGCGGAAACGCGATAACAATTGCGGTTACCGATTCTACACAAGTGAGTATTGCTGGTGCTGTGGTAACTATTGACCCGACCAATAGTCTAGCAGTGAGCACTACGTATACTTTAACAGTACCAGCAGGTGCTATTGTCGATGCAAGTGGCAATGCAGGATCAATGGTTACTCTGTCCTTTAGTACAGCGGCAAATATTGTTCCAGTGGTAGTTTCCAGCGTGCCTGCTAGTGGTGGGATTACTATGAGCGTTACTCCCAGTTTGGAACTAGCCTTCAGCGAAGCAGTGCAAAAGGGATCTGGTATAATTACTTATGTTGGTGCACGTATTCGTACTAATATTCCGGTTGGTAACTCCAATGTGAGTATTTCTGGCGCTGTGGTAACTATCATCCCAACCTTTGATTTGCGAGAGGATACCGCATATACTCTGAGTTTTGCTGCAGGTGTCTTTGTGAGTAGCACTGATCAAACACCAGCCCCAGCTTTTAGTTTGGACTTTACTAATCTCAATACGAGGCTCCCGATACTGAGTTCAAGCGTACCCGCTGGAGATGCAACGGCTGTTGCTGCCGATCGTGACATTGTGCTGACTTACAACGAAACAATTCAAGCAGGCAGTGGTAATATCACTCTTACGCCTATGAGTGGTACGCCGCTGACGATCCCTGTCACTGATGCACAAGTGAGTATTTCTGGTGCTGTGGTGACTATTAACCCAACTGCAAATCTAGAGCGGAGCACTGAGTATACTTTGGCAATCCCAGCCGGTGTCTTTACCGATGCCAGTGGCAATCAAACGCCATTGCTCACTCTGTCTTTTACTACTGCGGCATTACTTGCCCCGGCTGTAAGTTCAAGTGTGCCTGCTGAGGCCGGGACTATTGCCTCTACTGCTGGCATAACGCTGACCTACGACCAACCGATGGTAAAGGGCAGTGGTATGATCACGCTGAAAACCTCAAATGAAAGATTGGATTCGATTGACGTGAGCAGTTCTCTAGTAAGTATTTCTGGTAGTGTGGTGACTATCGATATATCAGGATTTTCATCGGGACGGGATTCCTCTGATAGCAACCCTTATGCAGTTGCTTTGACGGTCCCTGTTACCGCCTTTGCCAACGCAGATGGCAATAATCCGTTGAGCAAATTTACACTGACCTTTGAGGTTAGCCGGCCGGCAGGTCAGTGAGGTTGCTGTTTTTGATGCTGCAGGGTTCACTCTGTGTTTTAGGATGCGGATTGAGCGCCATAGGTAGCTGCAAGTCTGCCTGCTAGCGATAGCTATAACTAACCGCATAGATCGGATGACTCCAGTCTATGCGGTAGTTTACTCAATCAATAATTATCAGCTGGCTATGCGCGACCAACTTCGTTTATCAGTTTGCCCAATAATTGATCGTGCGAGACAATGCTCTTTTGATTGGCTTCATAATTTCTTTGGGTAGCAATCATTTCGACCATCTGTTCGACAAGATTTACGTTTGATCCTTCAAGATGTCTTTGCAATATCTGAAAGGGATTGGTTTGCTTTGATTTATTTTCTAAAGTGAGCGGACCACTTTCTAAGGTCGGGCGATACAGCCCGTTGCCAACTTTCTCCAAATGACGAGGAAAATCGACACTACGAATTTTGAGATTATCCAAGAGAATTGGATTCTGCCAGTCGTTAGAGGTGGGGCTTGCACCGTCGCTGTTCGCCACATCGCCATTGATCCAAACTTCTCCATTTTCATGAATAATAAAATTATGATGGGATAATTGAATACTACCGTTTTCTCCTTGTACCGCATAGCCGTCTTGGGTTATGAGCGTGCCATTTTTATCGAGGGTGAGTGCACCATTGCGAGTGAGTAACTCACCATTGTCAGTCTTGACTACAAAAAAATACGGATGTTTTTGCTGTGCTCCTTTTTCTGTGAGTGCTGCTGCATCGACGATCATTAAATCCAGAGGGTTGTCTGTTTTTTTGATGCTCCCTTGTTCAAAATGAGTATAACTTTCGTTGAATTCAACGCCGGTCCCCAGTCTGCCTACTACCGGTGCGAGATCAAACGAACCGATCGGCAGGATTGCCAAACCGTCCTCACGAGTGCGTTGGAGGAGCATTTGCGGGAAAGACTTCATGACTGCTGAATCGCTCTTGAAGGAGGTTTGATTGACGTTTGCTAAATTATTGGCGATCAAATTAAGTTTTTCTTGATTCATGATCATGCCGGTGGCACTGGTATAAATTCCTCGTAACATATTATTCTCTATATAGCTCATCGGCGATTTTGTCACTCTTCTCTTTAAGAAAAAAAAAGTTTGCATTTTTTTTGACCGTCAAGAATAAATCTCGATCTTCCGATAGTGTACATGTAAGTAGCATTGGGTATACAAGCGTCAACCTAGCCAAATATGAGAAGATTAACGCGGAAAAAAAATCCAGTTGCCTCTCAATATTTTCTTTCACTTGGTGCCGGTGATCAACAGCTACCGCTGATCGCTGCAGCAAAAAGGAAGGGGTATATGGTAGTGGCAATCGATAAGAAACTTGATGCTCCTGGTTTGCTGCAAGCCGATATGCAAGTCCAATGCAGTATTTTACAGCCGCGTAGAATATCCCGTTTGGTCTATGAAAATATTATTAATGGTGAGGTGATCGGCGTTGGTTGTCGATCGCATGGCGATGCTCAGCGCTCAGCTATGTTGGTGGCAAAGAAATTTAATGTACCGGGCAATCGACCTAACACTCTAAAAATCTTTCGTAATAAAAAGCGTCTCAAGAAGCTATTATACGACAATGGTGTGCCGGTATTTTCTCAACCAAGTTTGCTCGATTCAAACTCTTTGGAAACGATAGCTCGGCTTGGCAATCCAGTGGTGGCTCGTCCGATTGATGGCTACGGTAAACAGGGTGTATCATTGCTAAAAAATTCAAAAGAGATTATTTCGTTCTATAGAAGAAATCATGATCAATTAGACAAATTTCTTATAGAAGATTATATCGATGGGTTGGAGCTTACCGTGTTGGCGATCATTGAAAATGGAAAATGTGAGACCATTTGCATCAGTGATAAGGAAGTTCTTAAAAAAAAACCATGGTTTGTCGAAATTAAACATAGCTACCCCACTCGAATTTCCAATTATTTGCAAGAGCAAATCCCTAAAATATTACAGAAAATTTGTGACATCACCCAGTTAGAAAACGGACCTTTTGTTGCAGAATTTATCGTTCCGCACGTCATGAAAAAGGGATTAGCACCAATTTATTTGGTTGAGTGTCAACCGGAAGTGGGCGGTGAGTACCTTGCTGATCAACTACTTCCACATGTAAAGAGTATGGATTTTTTTGATCGTTGGATCGAGATCAGCTCAAAAAAAAATCTCGTACCCAATGATCTTGCGACCGTTGCTGATAAGAGTATGCCAGATTTCTCTGAAGAAAATGGGCGCCGATTTATTATTCGCTATATACCGCAAAGTCAAGATGGCATCTTAAAGTCGCTCAAATATCCGCATGACCTTTTGAATAAAGGTAATCCGTATTATGTGTTTCATCGGGTGCTCAAACATTCTAAAAATCAAGTACGCTTAGCCAGTGGAAATTTAGGTCGGATTTTTGTTTTTGGAATGTGTGCACCAATTCAAGAATCAGCACAATTGTCGCGACACGTCGAAGATATTGTTTCACAGATTATTGTCGAATACGAATGAATGACGAGGATCATCAGACTACAATTTCTAACGATAGCTGTAATGTGCAAAGTTGGCAGGATTACTATCAACAAAAAAAAGTAAGACTTGAATATCCAGATGAAAATTTAGTACGCCTTCTCCATCTGCAAAAAAAAGTAGAGAGTCCTCAGAGTGTTCTTGACTTTGGTTGTGGGGGAGGGCGTCATTTGTCGCTGCTGCCCGCATCTTCTAGAATTTTTGCCCTTGATTCAAGTAGTAGCGCTTTACAACAAAGCAAAGAACGATGCCCACAGGCGATGACAATCCTCTCTGTCCCCCCCAAAAAAGACGCTCACCTTTGTCAAAATACGCACAAGCCTACCTATATGATCAATCAATACTCAGAACTACTCAACATTATTGGAGCGGGAAGTCTGGATCTCGCGATTATTTGGGGGGTCCTGCATTATATTCCTCGCCAAGAAAGAGAAGAGATTCTAACAGTGATAGTTGACTTATTAAAAAACAAGGGAAAGCTTTGTGCAACCGTCCGTAGCAAATCAGATAATCATTTACAACAGCAACCCGATTTAAAAGCGATCCAATACGATCTTTTTAGTAAGTCACAAGCGAGTGCATTCTTTGCCAAATATTTTTCACGAGTAGACATTGGTTATCAGGAGCGTCGTCCAGTGGGAGATGTTTCTCGGCGGATTTGTCATTGGATTGTTTATGCCAGTAAATAGCAATGACAAATTTTATTTGCAGGCGACTGCATAGCCAATCCACGTTTCTGCATTGCTACCACGCCCATTTTTACTGAGGCGGAACTTGCCGGTGCCTTCACCGGTTTTTCGATCGCTGTCTTCGTAATACCAATCTACTGCTTGAAACCCAGCTGTCAGCAAGGCTTCAGTGATTTCTGGTGGGGTCCACAACCGCCAAAAGTAGCGGAAGGCATTGTTCATTTGTTGCTTTTTTTTGTGGAGCAGGAAATGGATTCGACAATCCATTTCGCGGGTGCCCGGATAAAATTTGCGTTGTTCCCAGATAAAAGTAAAATCTTTTTCTTTTCGATATTCTTTTTTTTCTATTTCAGCTTCTGATCCACCATAAGCGTCTACCACAAAAACTCCCTTTGTTTTGAGGCTGCGCAGAACGTTCTCAAAATAAGTCAGGAGAGTTTTCCGCTCAGTAAATATCCAGTAGGAGAAATTGAACGCCACACAAATATCACATGGGGGACGACTGATGTTTATGACGTTGTCATTGAAAATATGAAGTGCTTTTTGTTGATCGGCTGTTAATGCATTCAAATTATTTTCTACCCCCCACTGTAGCACCTTTGGATCGATGTCTACCGCAATTGCCGCTGATTTTGGCTTTTTGCTCGCTTTTAACCAAGCACAGCTGAGAGCAAATGTTCCGCAGAAATCTTCCCGCATAACCAGAGGAGTTTCATCCCGGTATTTTTTATAGATACGTGATATTAATTGAGCTTCGTATTCAACGTTTTGGACTGCCCTTTCATACAGACGATATTTACCTTCTAATTTTTGTGATACGGATGTTTTAAGTTTTCTTTTTTTTGCCAATCGGGCTTTTTTTTTTGTCATTGGATTGATCCTGACTACGATCAAAAATCTCGTCAAGGACTTCTTGCAGTGTCAGCTCGTAAGAAAATCGAAATTTTTATTGTTATCTATCAGAGAATCCCCTGCACTTTTTGCTGTGATGATATATTCATGAATTTCAAAAGATGGAGATTTTTGCGAAAAATGAAGAGAATCAGATAAAATCATTGAAAAATCTCTTTATCTTTTTTCTTATGGTTGTATGTTATTAATTGAGGCATTGGATCATATAACGTTAGGTACAACGAATCTCAAACAAGCAGTACAATTTTACCAAGTATTATTTGATTTTGAAGTAGCCGAAGAAAGCGAAAAAAGCGTCATGTTAGTGCGAGATCCGTATAAAATTTATTTCCAAGAGATTATTGATTTTTCTCCATTAACGAAAAATCCCGGACAATTTAGTTTATCTTTTAGTATGGAAATGGACGATTTTACATCGGCGATTAAAGAGCTAGAAGAAAGGAAAATAGAAATATTAACGGGGCCGTTGGCGATTGAAGGCGGAGAGTCTCTGGTCATTGCAGACCCTGATGGACACTTAATAGAGTTATTTTATCGTGATTAATTGTCACGCCTTTTATTTGAGATGAAAATCTAATTTTTTTTACCATAGACAGAATTGTATGGCTTGCTAGGCAGAAGATAGATTCTTGGCGATGGTCGGGGCGCTAAGAGAAAAATTGCTGATAAATCTATGAGTGCACTCAGTCGTCTTTTGGTATGATCTTATTTTTAGGAGGACAAAGCAGTGGGAAGAGCGCACTCGCTTTGCAATTTTGCCAACGGTATGCCACAAATAATCCTCTGCAGCGATTTTTTTTTATTGCCACGGCACAGTATCCACCACAAGGCGACGACGACGATAATGAAATAAAACAACGGATTATCGAGCATCAGCAAGAAAGAAGACGCAGCGGGATCAATTGGGAATTGATTGAAGAACCCTTGGATTTCACTACAATTCTCTCAAACAAAAAGAAAAATGATGTCGTTTTACTCGATTGCTTTAGCATGATCATTAATAATTTGATTTACGAGGCAACCCACTATCATGACCAAAAGAAAAAATCGGAGAATCAATGGAATGTGCAGATAGAGTTAGAGATTCAGCAAAAAATATCCCAACTTGTTCAGTGCTGTCGAATTTTTTCTGGGAATCTGGTGGTGGTGACTTTGGAAGCCGGGTTAGGAAACATCGCCATTGATCCGCTGAGTCGCTTGTATAATAAGGTTCTTGGCTGGGCGAATCAACAATTGGCGCGCTACGCAAAAAATAGCTATCTGGTCGTCGCTGGTTGTCCTTTGCCATTAAGAAGACCTGAAAAGATTTGGCATTGATTTTACCAATTTTTTTTGATCTTTTTTAATCGAAGGCGCAAATGGGGATAGAGGGAAGCTATCAGCATGGAGAACCTTTTGATTTTCATCTTTGCGGTAATTTTAGATTTTCACTTAATAAATTTTCCTAATCGTTTTCATCCCGCCTATTGGTCTGGCTGTTTGAGCCTCTTGGCCTATCGAACTTTGCGTCGCGGTGGATTTATCCGTGAAGGTTTGCCACAACAATTTATTCTATCATTATTGCCGCTAGCAAAGCCGCCAACTCACCCTCCTAAAAGAAAATTAGGATTGTCTGCGATAATCTTGGCAAAGGGCATCTCGCTCTCGTTTGTTTTATTGAATCATTTATTAGTTCAACTGATCGTTCTTGCCATTTGGTTTGTTTTGTTAGATTCTTTTTTAGCTCCATGGTCTTTTTTTTGGCAAACGATAATCATGACCATTCTCCTTGCATCGACATTTTCTTTGGGAATTTTTCGCGAACACGCCTTGGCTGTATATCGCGCGCTTCAACAGAAAAATCTTCGGCAGGCTCAATTGAAAGTCAGTAAAATGGTCGGTCGTAAGACAGAGCGAATGAAAAAACCTGCGGTGATTCGTGCTTGTATCGAGAGCATCGGCGAGAATCTCTCTGATTCAGTGATTGCTCCGTTATTTTATTTTACGATTGGCTTTATTGTCGCAAGTTTTTTTTCCTTGCCTTTGCTTGAAAGAATGATGCTGGGAATTTCTAGTGGGATTTTTTATCGTCAAGCGAATCTCATGGATGCTCTCTTTGGCTACAAGAATAAACAGTTTTATTATTTTGGTTGGGGCAGTGCACGATTGGATGATTTCCTCAATTTTATTCCGGCACGTATTTCAGCGCTCCTCTTGATACTAAGCGCAGGCCTGCAGGCGCTTTTTTTGCGAAACGATAATTCTTCTACCCTCATGTTGCAGAGTGCATGGATCTGGCAACGAGATCATAAGAAACATAGCAGTCCGAACGCTGGGCAGGGGGAAGCGGCTCTAGCGGGCGCCTTACAAATTCAATTGGGTGGGATAAATCACTATCCCGATGGACAAGTTCGTGAGAATCCGATCATCGGTAAAATTACTTTGATCGAGAAAAGAAAGTTTTCTTTTTTGAAAAATCAACGTCTACAAAATAAACATATTCTTTTGGCAATACGCTTACTGAGTTTGGCCAGCTTTTTATGCTACTTGATTGTTTTCTTACTACTCCTTTACTTTGCTATTTGATGGTTGCAAGAAGAAGTAGGCTATCCAAATAATATTGGAAATTCATAATTGAAGCAACGTACAGCAAGAAGTCAATCGGCTTGTAGTTCTTTGGGTTTCCAAGTATTATTTTTTTTATGAGGGATTGAATCAAATTGTCAATCGTATGATGATCTTCGTCGTTAAAGATTACAAGGTCTGCATTTTTCTCTTTTATTCTTAACGGCAGTTGATTTTTTTCTCTTTGCTCAAATTCTTTTTCAGACCAGTTAGTTTTTTTGAGCATGCGTTTTTTGCGAATATTTTTCGTGGCTGTGATAACGATCACTAAATCAAAGTCATTCCAGATTTTTTGGCTGATCTTTTTTTGGCGTGAATTGTTAGTTTTGCCATAACTTTCGTAGAGCAAGGGAATTTCATAAACCAGGATAGTAGCTGGTGGTAATCGGTTTAAAGTTTCCAAATAACTCTGGTGGATGAGCGGGTGGAGTAAGTTATTGAGGATTGCTAGTGCCTTGCTATCGGTGAACACACGATTTGCTATTTTTTTTCGATCAATTTGTTGTTGATCAGCTGTCAGTATCTCTTTCCCCCACAGATGGATCAAACGCTCGCGGATATTTGTTTGCTTGAGAATCTGGTGTCCTAGTCGATCGGCGCTCAGTGTTGTACAACCGTATTTGGCAAACTTTTTGCGAAACGTAGTTTTCCCACTGCCTAACCCGCCGGTGATTGCAATTCTAAATACTGGGCCTTGCCAAGAGATATTTCTTTTTTTTTGCCAACAGTAGTTGTTTGCTGTTTTGCTACAAGACAGAGGAAATTCACCTCCATCATGGATGGAAAAAATCATTCAATATCTTTTAAGTAGAAAAAATCAGATTCGCTTTCAATAATCTCAACCGGTGGCTGGTTAATGTCAATCAGTGAGGTCGTTGGCACAGTACTCGGTAAAAACAATTCAGTTCTCGTTTCTTTACAAGATGGACTCGGTAGTTGTCCTGTTTCTTCACATATTTCAACAGCGATGGCCTTTGACGTGGGAAAGCTCAAAGCTTTGTTGGGGATAGAGCGGAGCGCTCGTAACATGTAACGACCCCAAAGAGGAGCAGCAAAACCACCACCAGTTGCACCAGGACCCATAGAGTGTGGAGTATCATAACCCAAATATAAAACGGTGACCATCTGTTTGACGTAACCGGCAAACCAAGCATTGGTATTATTATTGGTTGTGCCCGTTTTGCCAGCGGTATCACGTCCTACCAAGTAGGCCAGCCTTCCAGTACCCTCCTTTAACACATCAGTTAACATCGAGGTGAGAACATGGGCAACGGTTGGATCAAGAATTACTTGAGCTTCGCGTGGGGGGGCGACGTAAAGAATTTTATCATTAGAATCTGTAATTTTTTCGATCAAATAAGGCGGATGCATGATACCACCATTAGCAAAGATGCCAAAGGTCCTTGCTAGTTGTAAGGGGCTAACTCCAAGTGTTCCTAAGGGAAGGGTGAAATCTTCTCTGAGAGAATCTTTTTCTAATTGGAGCAGTATCTCTAAAAATCTGTTTACCCGATTTACTCCAGCCTCCTGATAAACTTGAATCGCTATCGAATTCTTTGATTTGGTAAGTGCTTTGCGCAAAGTCATTTTTCCAGAGTACTCTTTAGAATAATTATTCGGTGAAAACTCACTGAGGTCCTGATTCAAAAAATGTAATGGGGTATCATTAAAAATTGAGGCTGCAGTTATTGGCGGCAAATTATTTTTCTGTCTTTCCGCTGTGAGTTGCAAAGCAGCGGCAACGATCAGCGGCTTAAAAGCACTGCCCGGTTGCCGGCGAATACTTTTGAATCTCAATTGCCGATTGCCAGAGCTATATTCTGATCCACCAATGACAGCAGCAATCTCACCGGTTTGCGGAACGATGCTAATCAACGCACCTTCAATGTTCTGTAAGGTGTCTAATTTTTGTTCGGTCTTTATTTGATACTCGATACCCTTGCTCAAGTTGGAATCACCGGAAATCATTCCTAAAAGATACAATTCCTCTTGTAGAGCAAATGAAAACTCACGCTTAAAGTCTCGTTGTTTTTTCTTCTGCCGATTGATAAAAATATTGAGGTCAAAGAGCTCATAGCTCATCTTCATCAGATCCTCGAAATCAGAGTCAAATACTTCAATCTTGTGAAATGGTGGACGTCGTGTTCGCTTACTGAGATCGCGGAGGTAGGGTAGGACCGTATCTTGTGCCGCTTGTTGATAAACTGGGTTGATGGTCGTATAGATTCTATAGCCATTGGTATAGAGTTGCCTTTTTTTGAATTTTTTAGGCAACTGATCGTATACATACGCGGTAGCATAGGGAAATCGGTTCAGGCGCTTATGAAAGGCGGTATCGTTCGGGGATCGATTGAGAGTACGATAGTAATTAATCTGCAGATTGCGGTATTCAGCCTCCGCTTCTGCAATACTGATTTTTTCTTGCGCAATGAGCTTGTGGAGAGTCGACTTTACCTTTCGCATTGAGTTTCTCGGATTGAGAATGGGACTAAACTCTTGGGGACGGGTTGTTAAAGCAGCTATTACTGCACTTTCACCCCATGTCAGTTCTCGAAAATCCTTATTGAAGTAAAAGTTAGTGGCCGCGCCGACGCCATAGGTACCATGGCCTAGTGGGACCATGTTGAGATAGTCTTCTAAAATCTTATGTTTGGAATGGAATCCTTCCAATAAGAATGCTAAAAACATTTCTCTAATTTTTCGTAGATAGGTTTTTTCATGCTTCAAAAAGCGCAGTCTTGCAACTTGCTGACTAATGGTCGACGCTCCCTCTCGAATTTCTCCAGAAATAAAATTTGTTACCATCGCCCGCAAGATACCAATCAGATCAATGCCAAAATGCTGGTAGTAATTAATGTCCTCAGAAACCAAGAGTGCAGAAACAATTTTTGGCATTTCACTATCGTTTCCATTGGTTTTCTTTTCCAGTTTAATCACTTTGTTGGTTGACAGGGAAAAAGTAGCAAAGTGCACAACATTTCCCTTCTTGTCTTTGCCATACACTTGCGAAGGACGATCATAGTCTTTGGCTTGGTATACTCGTATAATATCGACAAAGCGAAAACCAAGAGAAAGAATAGAGAAAAATATTAAAAATAAAATTAATATCAGTGTTTGGCAGAAATACTTTAAGGGAGAATCATCGCAGAGATATTTTTTCCAGAATTGAAAAAATGAATAGTAAAGGATGCGGGCAATGAATTGACTCTGGGTTGGTTGATGAAATATTGAAAGCTCATTTGTTTTATTGTTTTCTGGTTTAAATGTTTTCATTTTTTATAAAGTAGAGTAGTCAATCTTTCATTATTATTCTTATTTCTCTTAAAAAATTTAGATAAATAAAAAAATAAAAAGTAAAAAAATTTCTTATTTTTACTTGTTTATTGTAGCTATACAAAACAAATTATCGTTGTAACAACATGTCAAGGATTTTCTATCTTTGGCATTGTGAAAATCAAGTAAAGGAAGGTAAAAAATGGCTACAAAAAAAAAGAAAGCTATGAAGAAAAAAACAAGAAAGAAGGTCGGGAAGAAAGTGACAAAAAAGAAAGTCATGAAGAAAAAAGTGACAAAGAAGAAAGTGTCTAAGAAAAAAGTGTCTAAGAAAAAAGTGGCTAAGAAAACCACAAGAAGAAGAGTGAGCAGTACAAGAGTGGCTAAGAAAAAAAGTAGTTGGGGAAAAGGTTTCTTCAGTAATCTTACCCGTTAGAAGATAAATGCGCGTCTAGGGATAATCTTAGTATTCCTAGACGTATAGTATGTATAGGATGAACGAGAAAATATATGAGTGTTTCCCCTAGGGAAGTCTTAAAGTTTTGGTTTGAAGAAATTGATGTAAAGCAACGTTTCACGAAAGATTCTGAGTTTGATCGACTTGTCACCGAGCGTTTCGGTGACGTATTGAAAGCAGCGGCACAATGTGAATTGTTTACTTGGCGTCATAGTCCAGAGAGTCGCTTGGCAGAAATTATTGTTCTAGATCAATTTTCGCGTAACATATATCGTGATCAACCCGCAGCTTTTCTGCAAGATTCATTGGCCTTATCTTTGGCGCAAGAAATGGTGATGAGTGGGCAGGATAGGCAGTTACCGAGTGCGGAATTAAGAGGTTTTGCCTATTTACCCTATATGCACAGCGAATCCTTGGTGATTCACCACGAGGCGCTACGATTATTCAAAGAGCTCAAGATTAAAGAAATGTATACTTTTGAAGTCAAACACAAGAAGATTATTGAAAAATTTGCCCGCTATCCTCATCGTAACGCTCTATTGGGACGAGAGTCAACTCCAGAAGAAGTTGAGTTTTTAGAACAACCTGATTCTTCCTTTTAAGATTGTTTTGCGGCCGATACAGAGAATTGATCGATTCTATCGGTAAAAAAACCATCAATACCAATTTTTATAAGAAAATGAGCAAAGTAAAATGAATTTACCGTATAGGGAATCACTTCAATATCGAAGCTATGACAGTTTTCTATAAATGAGCGGAATTTCTTTTTGTATAGCAATACACTGTAATTGACCGCTGGATGGATACTGACAGAGCCAAAGCTTTTCTTAATTTCTTTTAAGTGGGCAAGCGAGGGAAGTTCTCGGCCGATTAAAAGACCAATTGCATAGTTTGTTTCTTTTTGGGCAAATTGGGCAAAGCGCCAATCAAAGGAGGAGATCAGTATTTGTCGGGATAAAAGATGAGATTTTTTTTGTTCGATTCTAATTTGGTGGAGCATATTTCGTGCTACTTTTTCACTTCTAAAACATGATTTTTTTATTTCTAAATTGAGGATAATTTTCCGCTGACTATCTTTTTTTTGGTAGTTCTGAATCAGGGCGAAGAGTTGCCCAAGGCTGGGGATAGTCAATTGTTCTTTTCTGCTTGGTAAAAGTCTGCCATAGCGATAGGGCGACAATCTCTTATACAGGGGAGCATCGTCTGCTTTTATTTGTATGAGCTGTTTTTCGGTAAAATCTGCTACTAAACCACTTATGCCAGTGGTTCGTTTTAGATGATCATCGTGAATAATGATAATCTTTTGATCTTTTGATAAGGCAAGGTCGCAT
Organism: Leptonemataceae bacterium; assembly: GCA_965207725.1. Classification (GTDB taxonomy): domain Bacteria; phylum Spirochaetota; class Leptospiria; order Leptospirales; family Leptonemataceae. The sequence continues at coordinate 815,182 of OZ242290.1, forward strand.
TCTAGGTATCGAGCACCGTACTCTATGGCCTTTGAAAATGCAATGATCGTATTTTCTGGATAGAGGGCAGAGGCACCACGATGTGCAAAAATTTTTGTTTCAAATATTTTCTGGATAATCGTCTTGTCTAAAAAAAACATAGTTTTGTGAAGCTAATCAAGTTAAGCTAATGAATCGCAGAGAGACATCAAGTGAACATCTCTTTTGATGCATAGGAAAACCAATAGGGTTCTTGTTGTTGATCTTGACATTTCTTTTCAAAGAATGTGAGATTGGGAATTTTAATTAATTCAGTGGGGCGGGTTCGCATAAATGGCGTTGGCTGTGTATTTACAAGAAGAGGGCTTTCTTCTAAATGACAATTGATTTTCTCTGCGTAGGGACGATAATCGGTTGTTATATAGATTCGCGAGGTCTTCTCTTTTTTTAGCAGTTTTATCATTTTTTGATCGAAGTCGTTCTGCACGAATCTTTTTTTCCAATGCTTTTTTTTTGGCCAAGGATCGGGGAATAAGATGAAAATCAGATCAAAGAAGTGAGGTGGTAAAATTTCTGTTAAAAACCATTGAAAATTGATAAGAGCAATGCGATAGTTTTTTGTAAACTGATAATTTTTTTTGATGGTACTACGAACTCGACCCTGATTGCCCTCAAAAGCTAAATAGTGATCATGGGGATAGACGGTCAACCAGCCGTTTAGCCATTCTCCCCAACCAGATCCTAATTCAAGGATAAAGCGCTTGTTTTGATTTCTCGCATTTAAAAAAAAATCAATGTCTTGGAAAGACTTTGCATCATCCTGATACCTGTTTGGAATATAGAGAATTTCTCGGGGAATCAAAGCTGATAGACTCTCATCAATTTTTTTTTGGGTGATCTGCCAAAGATGTTCGTGAATTTTGCTTGGCTTCATAAGGGAAAATGCAGATACTTTTTGATAGCCGTACTCTTCATTAGATTTTTACTCTGAAGTTGAGGACTGGCTCAATTGCTGAATTTCTTGATGATAGAGTTCAATGAGTTTTATTTCCATTTTACTAAATTGATTCGGTCGCAAAAAAATTAGATTATCAGGTTCACTAATGGTTAATAATCCTTCATGATTGCTACCAATCCAGCGGGCCTTTAACGGTAGCGGTTTACGGATATTTTCTCTTGGATCATATCGAGTGAGCTGTTGGCGGGTTAATTGGTAAAAGAGATGTTCGCTTGGCGAGTAGAAAGCAAATTCACTAGATATTGTATAAAAGAGGTGTTGCGCTTGAAAGCTTTCTAGATTCAATGCGCTCATGCGATGTTGTTTTGTTTTGCCATGTAAAAAAAAAGCATCCGCTTGATACGCATCCTTTGCCCTTGGTTGGGCCCCATCATGCCAGATTGAGGAATTAAGGAAAAGATAAGGTAAGGCCACCGTTTCGGCTAGCTTCTGAAAACTGTCTTCGCTTTTCTTATAATAAAATAAATGATAACGGCCAGAACTACCAAAAAAAACAAGGAGGGAATCGTTGCCCACCTGTTGTAAATGCATCTTTGACGGAATACCCTTGTTGGGATTGATGAGGTCTTTGCCGTCCTTAGCGATCATTTTGATGCGATTACTGTCATTTTTCAATTGTATGGATTGTAATTCACCATCGGCATAAAAATAAAAAGTCGATCCGTCTTCACTGACGACTGGGGGAGTCTCGCACGCCACTTCAAGCGGTACTTTCCGCAATCCTTTACTAATTTGGTAATCATTTGGTGGATGTGGATTTTCTAATAAAAATACTGGGCAATTTGGTGGATATTTTACTTTTTCTTTTTTCTTTTTCTTTTTTTTGCGGTCCTTGTCTTCCTTCGTTTCTTGGACTTTCTTTTGTATCGGCTGCTTCTTTTTGGAAACAATGGTAATGTAGCGCCCTCCTCCTGATAAGTTTATCGAATACGGGTTAACTCTTTCGGAAATTCGGAATCGTTTTGTTTCTTGATTTACTCTGATCATTAGATTTTTTTCTTCTAGCCAGACAAAAGATTTACCGCGATCATTAAAACTTTGCCGCCATTGCACGGAACCTAAGTTCTCTGTAGAAGTGAGCCGTCCCAGCAGGATGGATTCTTGCTTCTGATAAGTCTGTAATAAGTTTACGATTTCGGTAAGGGTTTCTTGTCTCAGCCCTTGTGCGATTTGTTTCTTAAAACGAATCAATTTCTCCTCTTTTGTTTCCATGCAAGCAAGAAAAAGAATCGGCAGAATCAAAAATAGCCCAAAAAAACTCCCGAGTCGAGCCAGTGGTCGTTGCTTCATGCTATAGTGATATGAGCAACTTATAATCTTCTTGTCTGATTTTTTTGCTAATGCGTTCACGTTCTAAAAAATGATAAATACAAGAATCATTGATTTTCTCTACAATATTCTTTGTGATAAAAAATTTGATCTTTTTTCATTTTGGTGTTGATTTTTTTGCCTCTGATACAGTCATTGGTACACTTGGTCTCTTGATTAAGTGAAGATCGTCTGTTGGACATATCTGAAGAGAATTTGAAAATCTCTGGAAAGATGGCAAGAACTATTTATTCACTCAGGTATCTCTCTCACAATCATTCATGAATCCAGAAAAAATCTTTTTTAATCTTGTAGGGAATCCCCACAAATACTATCTCAGAAGATAGACAGCAGATATCAATTATAATTATCTATGAAAAGCAAACCAAAGCTAGAGCAACATAAAAATCGTAAAAAAGCTAAGATTAAAAAAAAAGACAATATTGTTCAAAGAGTAATAAAAAACAAAATCCATAACCTTGCATTGCTCGAGAAACCCAAGGGAGAAATCGTATATTTGGTAGGCTGGGTTCTCCGCCATCGCGATCAAGGTGGGTGTATCTTTGTGGATCTACGCGATTGGAGCGGAGTGATTCAGCTTTTATTTGATCGCAAGGAATTACAGAAAGATTTCTTCGTTGCAGAGCAGATACGAAACGAGTCAGTCCTCTATATTTGTGGCACATTACAAAAACGAGGGGAAGAGAACATTAATCCGAACTTAGCCAGCGGGAAAATAGAGGTATTAGTGAATGACTTTGCTATTGGTGCAAAAGCAAAGAAGTTGCCGATCGCAGTAGATGAACACGATTATATTACTGAGGAAAAACGCCTCCGCTATCGCTTTTTAGATTTGCGCCGAGAAGCTATGCAGCATGTGCTTCGTCAGCGCTCAAAATTCAATCATCTTTTACGTTGTTATCTGATTGAAAAGGGTTTTATTGAGATAGAAACTCCGATTTTAAATAAACCGACTCCAGAAGGCGCACGTGATTTCTTGGTTCCATCGCGTCTGCATCATAGTCCGCAACAAAAGAAATTTTATGCTTTGCCACAATCACCGCAGATTATGAAACAAATTCTGATGATGAGCGGATACGATCGTTATTTTCAGATTGCCCGTTGCTTCCGTGACGAGGATTTACGAGCTGATCGTCAACCAGAATTTACGCAGCTCGATATTGAAATGAGTTTCATCGATGAGGATATCATTATAGAACAGATGGAAGATTTATTGGTATCGGTGTGGCAGAGTTTTCTTGGCATTACCCTAGTCAAACCGTTCCCTCGGATGAGCTTTGAACAAGCAATTATCGAGACTGGCAGTGATAAGCCAGATCTCCGTTTTGCTTTACGATTAATTGATATTAGTGAGCTGGTGGACGAGACAGATTTTGCAGTCTTTCGCTCAGTGCTCAAAAAATCGACAGGAAGTGTGCAAGGTATCTGTTTCCCCGGCGGTGCACAAAAGCTGAGTCGAAAAAAAATTGACGAATTGACTCTACTTCTCAAAGAGAGTAGCGGAGTACAAGGACTTGCTTGGCTTAAACATGAGAATGATGGTCTCAAATCTGTAATTAGTAAATTTTTTCCTCCTGCGGTCTTAAAAAAAATTAGTGAGAAGATGGCTAGCAAGCCGGGTGATATTTTATTTTTTGTTGCAGATCAGTTAAATATTGTTAGCGAGAGCCTTGCCTTTTTGCGTCTCCATTTGGCTAAAACCTATAAGCTCATTGATACTTCAGTAGAGCAAAAATGGAATTTTGTATGGGTGACAGATTTTCCTCTTTTTAAGACAGACGAAAATGGTCGGCTGGAAGGAGCTCATCATCCATTTGCAGCACCGAGTGAACAGTTCCTCGATTTATTTGATACGCCCAATTTTTCAAAAAACAAAGTGTTCGATTTATTGCAGCAATCAAATAGACAGCTGACGTCGCGTTCCTATGATTTGGTTTTGAATGGTGTTGAAGTCGGTGGTGGATCTATGCGTAATCATCAAGCAAGGGTGCAAAGAAATATTTTTTCTTGCTTGGGAATTGATGCAGAGCAACAAAAAGAAAAATTTGGTTTTCTTTTGGAGGCTTTGGAGTATGGCAGTCCAATTCACGGCGGAATTGCCTTGGGTCTCGATCGACTGCTCATGCTCTTGTTGCAAAAAGAATCGATTCGTGAAGTAATCGCTTTCCCGAAAACCCAAAGGGGGCAATGTTTGTATACGGGAACACCGTCTGTCGGCAGTAAAGAGGCCTTAACGGAATTAGGGATAACACCCTAGATAAGGAATTTCCATTGAGAAAAAGAGTAAGTGAAAAAAGGGCAGATTATTTATCATTTTGCAGAACATTGGGGACAATCTGAAAAATTACAAAGACTCTGTGGAATTGCCGACGAAAATCTAGACGAACTAGAGCGATTACTTGCAGTAAAGTTAATTTTACGCGGGCGGGCTATGACGATAAAATCGTCGGATGAGAAGAAGCTTCGTCTAGCCTATGCCTTTTTTTCATTCATAGAAAAATTGGAACCGCCCCAACAGATTAGCAATCAAAGCGATTGGTATCGGATTTATGCGGATATTCAAAAAACAGAGGGATTTTCGCATTCATTGCTACCGCCACTTGAAGAGCAAAATCAAGATACGTTACAGAATTCTGATAAGAAAGAGAGAAACACCGCCAATGCCACAAAGGAATCTGATTCTGGCAAGATGTCGCCAATTTTTGTGAGTCATCATTATGGAAGGGAGATATTTGCAAAAACTAAGGCTCAGCAAGATTTGGTAGAATCGTTATTGAGTCAAACCTTGACTATTTGTCTGGGACCTGCTGGCAGTGGGAAAACTTTTCTCAGTATTGCAGTTGCCTGTAAGCTGCTTGCGAATCGGAAACGAGAACGTCTGATCCTCACTCGCCCGGCTGTCGAGGCTGGAGAATCTCTCGGTTTTTTACCCGGGGATTTGCAACAAAAGATTGATCCATACTTGCGTCCATTATCAGATGCGCTCGTTGAGTGTTTGGGGCAAAACCGCTTGAACAAGATGCTCGAGAGCGGTGAGATTGAGATTTTGCCACTAGCGTATATGCGCGGCAGAACTTTAGGCGATGCAGTTGTTATTTTAGATGAGGCTCAGAATTGTACAATCGAACAATTAAAGATGTTCCTTACTCGTATGGGATATCGTTCCAGCTTTTTTATCAATGGCGATACCACCCAAGTTGATATCCAACTTAAAAAATCAGGTTTGGAAAATATTGCAAAAAAAATGACGAATATTTCTCAGATTGGTATTCATCGCTTAAGCTACGCTGATATCAATCGTCATCCTCTGGTGAAAACAATTTTATCACGTCTGGAATAGTCCTGAGTAGAGCACGGCTTGTAGCTGACAAAAAAAATCTAGAGAATCTGTGAAACAGGTGCTTGTTTTGGTGGATTCTTATTGTAATAAGTTTTTTATAAAAAACAAGAAGAATAGCTCTTTTTATATTTACTTATTATTTGTTTAGTATTTTACTGGCCTTATGTTACGAGAATTAGAAATAGAGAATATAGGAATTATTGAAAAAGTCTGTCTTTCACCGCAAAAGGGGCTCAATGTCATTACTGGTGAGACGGGTGCTGGAAAATCTTTGATTATGTCTGCTTTGGATGCGGTCTTGGGTTCACGTCTGACGGTCGGGTTGGTGCGCAATGGTGCGATGCGAGGAATTATTAGAGCAGTATTTTCCTTGGTAGAGAACGGAGAAGAAAAGGAAATAGTGCTCAAAAGAGAAATATCGGCGAACGGGCGGTCTAGAATGTACGTCAACGGAAATCTGACAACGGCACTCCGGGTGCGAGAAATCGCCATAAAGATGATCGAAATGCACGGTCAGCACGAACACCAGCGGATCATGGATGCTGAGAGTCATTTGGATCTACTGGATGCTTTCGCTGGTTGTGAAGACTTATGTGGTAATGTTGTTGAACTCTATAATCAGTATCGTTTACTCGCGAATCATATTCGTTCAGCAAGTATTGAAAAAGAAGAACGTGAACAGCGTCTCGATTTTTTACGTTTTGCTCTTGATGAAATAGAACAGAGTAATCCGCAAGAGAGCGAGTTTGAGAATTTACAGCAGGAATATACCATGATAAAAAATAGTGGTTCACTATTTCAAGATTTGCGCAATTGTTACGGGATGATTCGCCAAGATGAGGGGGCTATTTTAGAACGATTGCAGGTGACCGTGGATACTTTGGAACGCCATCTCGATATTGTGCCAACCTTGGGTGAGGGCGTTGAATCGATGAAAGAAGCTTATTTTTTATTGGAAACGGCTGCAGATACCGTAAGAGAACAAAAGGAAAGCTTGGATTTTTCTGCAGAACGATTACAGAGTGTCGAAGATCGATTGCAGCAATATCAAGTCTTATTCAAGAAATACGGAGCAACGACCAAAGAGGTACTTGAGCGGCGAGATAAATATCTCTCTGATTTGACTTCTATGGAAATGTCAGACGAAGAACTCAAAAAAGCAAGTGAAGAAATTAAGATTGTTGAGAGTCAATTGGTTGAAAAGGCAAAAGAACTTTCTCGCATGAGAAGAGGATCGGTCTTTTCTTTGGAAAAAAAACTTGATATAGAAATGGAACAACTTGGAATGAGTGGGGCACAGATTCGAGTAATGCTGGCATTGACCTCAGTAAATCAGATTCCATCGGATGAACAGGGAGATAACTCCGAACGTTTTACGATTGATTCAATTCATGAGAAAGGATTTGACCGGGTTGAATTCTTTTTGGCAGCTAACCAAGGGGAACCACTTCGTTCTTTACGGAAAATTGTCAGTGGCGGAGAACTGTCTCGGATTAGTCTCGCCTTAAAAAATGCTATATGCGAAAAAAATCGAGCTGGATCCATGGCCACCTGCTTGGTTTTTGACGAAATTGATGCAGGAGTGGGTGGGGAAGTAGCCCATCAGATCGCCAATCGCTTAAAAGTTTTATCACAAAATCATCAGCTGGTGGTAATCACCCATCTGCATCAGATTGCCTGTGTGGCAGACAATCATTTTTCTGTGGTCAAACGACAAGAGAATGGCAGGACCTATGCAACAATTTCTCATTTAACCGAGGAAGCACGTCTCAAAGAAATGACGCGGATATTGGGGAACGGATCTTCAGAGGCGGCGGTACGTAATCATGCCAAAGAATTATTAGGTATTCACTAGAGAATTACCAGTATTTTTTCAGCAATTGGTCGTTTATCTGCTTAAAGTGGTCGTTCATGACTGCGAATAATTTCAAGAAGATGTACGGGAAACCTGTGATCTGTTTGATTATTATAGTAAACTCAAGAAAATTAAAATGACAAACCTGTAAAAAATTTTTTCTTGGAAGAAATGCTTAGAAAATTCATTTATGGAATCTTCAAGAATAGTCTTCAAATTTTCTTTTTTGTCCTAATTTCAACCGTTTTTTGGCTTGTTTCTACCCCGGAAAATCTACTTTCGCAAAAGAATCCTTATATAGGTCAGATTATCAAGAAAATTGAATTCAAAGGGCTGGTAAACGTCACCAAAAATAGTCTCTATGGTAAACTAACCAATAAGATTGGTAATCGACTTCAGTTATTGAATATTTCGCAAGATATTAAAAATCTTTATGCGACAAATTACTTTTCGCGAATTCGGGTCAATGGTGAATTATTAAACGATAAGGACGAAGGGGGAATTCGTTTGATTTACGAATTTGAGGAGAATCCCTTTATAAAAAAAATTGAATACATTGGTTTTGAGAAGGTGAGTTTGACAGAGATTCAAAGTTATCTCCTCAATAAAGAGGGGGGGGCTTTTCTACGTCGCAAGCTAGAGGATGATCAAAAGACTTTACGCCAGAAAATCTCTGACCAAGGCTTTCCATTCGCTGAAGTCTGGGTAGAGGTCGAGGAATTGGAGAAAGGGAAGCCAGAAGAGAATCTGGTGAAGCTTCGTTTCTTTGCAGATTCGGGCGATACCATAGAGGTTGGTAAGGTTAATATTCTTGGGGTGCGCAACGTATCAATTGATAAAATCAGGGATTTGTTGACGATAGAAGAAGCGAGTAATGTTACTGAAAGTTTTTTTAGTGAAGAAACCTTTGCTGACGATCAACAGAAAATATTATTTTTTCTCAAATCACAGGGCTTCTTAGATGCAGAAATTGATAACCAGCTATCTGGCTATGAGATTCGCTGGAAAAATGAGAAGCGTCCAAGTGATGGACGGACGATTCTCGTCAATTTTGCTTTTAAGGAAAAGCAGCGTTTCTTTTTTGCTGGCTACAGCGTTGAGTATGATCTAGACTATGTCAACAGAGAGAACAATCCACCAGAGCATTTGGCTCTGGGATTTCCAGCGCGACCGTTGTTTACCCGCAGTCAATTATTCAATAACTTAGAATATCAAGAGACTGATGTAGGTTCAGTATTTGATGAGATCAAATACTTAAACGATCGATCACAGATTCAAAATAGCTATGGAAGTCAAGGCTATATCTATGTCCAAGCTCAGCCAGAAATAATTGATTTTAAGCTAAACTCACAAGTATTGCAAAATTATCAGGATTGCAAATCTGGCAAGGTTCGCAATCGGATTTGTAAGCGCATTGCAGAAAAGCTTCCCTTAGATGAGCTGATGAAATTACTCAAAAAAAATCCAAGCTGGCAGAACCGCAATTTTCGTCATATTTTTTATACAATTCGCGAGAATTTTTTAGCCTATGTTGAGAATATTATCATTCGTGGAAATGAAAAAACAGACGAGAGTGTCATTCGTCGAGAGATTTTGATCAAAGAAGGGCAGCTATTTAACAGTGTATTGGTCAACGAGACTCGCCGTCGTTTGATAAATACTCGTTATTTTCAGGAGGTCAATCTTGAATTACGTCCCGCATCACGTAATAATTCAATGACAATTATATTTGATGTTGAAGAGCAAGCAACCGGAACTATTTCGTTGGGTGCTGGTTTGGGGACATTGAGTGGTTTTTCTGTTTTTGCGCAAATTATGGAAAATAATCTCTTTGGCTCTGGACAGCAGTTGAGTGGGAGGATTGAATATGGACCACTCATGAATAGTCTGTCGATTGATTGGACTGATCCTTGGTACTTTGAACGATGCAAAGTCATCGGTGGTGGCTATTGGCGCAAAAAAATGGAGCTTCTTGATGAGGCAACATCTTTGGCCGAGTTTGATTTCTTGATTGCAGAGATTGCAGTCGAAGATAGTGAAATAGCGGACAAGGCTCGCAAGATTCTAAAAAATGTTACCCAATCGCGTAAGCGAGGACAGCGTCTTTCGATAGAATTATTGGATGCGACGAAAGTCAAAATGAGGGAAACCCTCTCGAAATATCTGAGTAAAGAAGAATCTTGTTATCGCGATGTACCAAAGCCGTGGTCCTTGAGTATTGGTGTAAGCTTGACCAACAGTATCGTTACTGTGCAGCCGATAGCGGTCTCTTTTGTTGGAAATTCATTGGCTGCAACCTATGCATTTCAACGCTTTCGATTTTCCATTGGCACCTCTCATGCAATTAACGCCTACTGGTCACATTATCATTTTTATATTCCCTCCTTCTTAGGAATTTCAAACGCATCTGCTTTGGCCACTGATGAGGTATTTGCACGGCAGCGGATAGGGTTACAGTTTACTTCAACGCTCCGTAATGGAATTGTTTTTAATAACATTGACAATGTGGTCAACCCCACAAGCGGGGTGCGGACTCGTTTCGAATTGGACGTTACCGGTGGAATTTTTGGTGGTAGTGACCATTTTAATCGCTTTACAATTTCAAATCGTTTTTACTTTTGGTGGTTTGATTACTCGACAAAGAAGAATAGAAGTAGAAAATTAAAACGATATCGAGTAGTACAGGAATTTAGCATTCGCTCTGTTTTTTCAGCGCAAACTGGTCCAGTATATGGTAGGCAAGATCCAATCTTCAATCCGTATGTGGAAATTGATCAACGCTTATACGTTGGTGGTACTGGATCAAATGCAATCGGTCGTCTGCGCGGTTTTGATCAAACCGATCTCAACTATCAGCCTTCAGAATGGTCGAATGGCGCGGATCATTTACTTGAATTTGGCACGGAAATTCGCTTTCCCATTGATCCGAATATTGCTTGGTTTGTCTTTTTTTTGGATGCAGTGGCTCTTTTCGAAAATATCAGCGAGTATACCGGTAGTTCACTGACTCTGCTACAAAACTATCAAAATAATACAGTAGATGCGTCAGAACTCGCTAACGGTTCCAGCTTCACCGATTCAATCGCTTGGAATGATCCACGTCGATTAGTTTTGAATACTACCAATATTGCCTTAGATCGATTTTTATATACTTGGGGTTTTGGAGTCCGTTTGCAGATTCCAGTTTTTCCGTTACGAATTTATTTTACACAAAAGCTTTATTATGCGAATAGCGCTCTCAGACACATTGAGGCCCCCGGAAACTATGACATCGTTATTGGTCTAGGGGATATAGACTTTTAATGTCTCTTCGCTTCAGTAAAAAAACTTTTTTAAATTTAACACGATTGTATCAAGTTTTTTTACCCTATAAAAAACAATTGATCTTAGGCGTATTATCTGCTCTTTTTGTTTCCCTTCTCAATTTGATTGGTATTGCTAGCTTTGCCCCTCTGATTGATCTTTTGACTAGGGGTGAAGATATCGAAATTTTTGTCTTGGCAGAAAAAGAAAAGAAGATTATTGAAAATTGTGTATGGTTTGATCAAAATTCCCGAGCTATCGAAGGGGATAATTCGTTTTCAAAATGTGTTTCTTATCCCTTAGTAAAATTGAAAGAATGGCTATATAGATTTTTTTCATTACAGAATCGACAAGAGAAAATAACTACCATTGGCGTAGCGATTATCTTCGCGAATCTGCTCAAAATTATTTTTTTATTAGTGACGGTTTATCTTATGGCAACTTCAGTTCTCAAGGTGGCGCGCGATTTAAGACTTCGCAGTTATGATCAATTATTAAAGTTACCATTATCTTATTTTCATCGCCGTCACACCGGAAGGTTGATGAATCGAGTAGTTGGTGACAGTGAAACGATCGCCAGCGTGCTGGGAGTGGAGTTTTCACAAGTTTTTGTAAATATCTTTTACATTGTTACCCATCTTACCTTCTTGTTGATTCTTTCTTGGAAGAGTTTACTCGCGATATTGTTTGTTACTTGGCTGCTCTATCGCCCAGTAGTTAACTTTGCCAAAAGAGTCTCAAATGTGACCAAAGTCAAATTAGAAGAATTAGGGAATCTGGGTGCCATCACTTACGAGATTATCAGTGGCATCCGAATTATTCGTGCCTTTGGTAAAGAGGGGAAAAAGATTAACGAATTTCAGAAGACAAATTATCGGCTTGCCGATTATAGCTTGCAGGGGCATTATTACAGTGCGGTGGGCCCGGCATTTGTCGAATTGGTGAGCTCTATGGTCTTTCTCTTTTTTATTTTATTGGGTACATTTTTCATTCTCAAGGGGCAGCTCACTCAAGGAACATTTTTTTCTTTCTTATTTGGTTTAATTTTTGTTCTCGGCCCGTTAAAAAGATTTACTATCAGTATGAATCTCATAGGTATTTGCCTTAAGGCTATCGAGAGAATCTTCAAATTCATCTATCAACCGACAGACATCATTTATCGCAAATCAGGAGAAAGAGAATTTCCGCGCGACTATCAGCAATTAAAATTTGTCGATGTATCTTGTGGGTATTCTCCCAATCGCAAGCAGAATACTCTTCATAATATTAATTTGACTATAAAACAAGGGGAAAAAATCGGCCTCATTGGCCGATCAGGGGCTGGCAAGAGTACTCTGATTGATTTATTGATGTCCTTTATACAGCCAAATCAGGGAGAGATTTTGTTTCCCCGAGATCATGAAAAAATTCAACTTCAGCAAATTTCTACTGCCGAGCGCAGCAAACATATGATTGCAGTTTTTCAAGATCCTTTTTTGTTCCATGGAACAATTCGCGAAAATCTTGTCTATGGTTGCCCAGGACAGATAAATGATGAACAGATAATGCACGCATGTAGTCAGGCGATGATTGATAATTTTATCAGGGAACTTCCTCGTAAATACGATACATCAGTAGGAGAAAGAGGACTTGAGTTATCAGGCGGACAAAGGCAGCGAATTGCCCTAGCACGTATTTTTTTACTGCAACCGTTAATTCTCGTCTTAGACGAAGCAACCTGTCATTTAGACACTACGAATGAAAAAAAAATATTAGCAAATCTCTTGCAAAAATTTCACAAAATCTCCATAATCATGAGTAGCCATCGCATTGACAGCATCAGACATCTGGATCGATTGATTGTGATCGACAAGGGAAGAATTGTTGAGAACGGTCGTCATGAAGAGCTACTCCGTCAAAGAGGTATTTATTACCGTCTCTATACGGAAAACAACGGTCATTCAATGTGAAACCCAAGAAACGGCGATATCCGTTCCTGAGTCTTCTTTACCTTTTTTTGCAAAAAAAACACTTTCAATGGAGAAAGTCAAAGCAGATCAGCTTTATCGATAAAACCGTCATTTCCATTGGTAATCTGACGGTGGGAGGTTCGGGGAAAACTCCAATCTGCATTTATCTATTGGATAAATTGATTGAAGCAAAAATTCCTACTTTGGTCGTTCTGCGCGGATATCGCGGTAAAATGAGCAAAAAAGGCAGTTTAGTAGGAAAAACCAGTAGTGCACAAATGGTCGGTGATGAGGCTGTAGAAATCTATCATGAAATCTCGCGAAGAACATCAGCCCTTGATTGCTATCAAGTGGCGATTTGTCGAAATCGAAGTCGCATGATCCAAAAATACGGGAAACTCAGTGAAGTGATACTATTAGACGATGCAATGCAAAATCCAACTATTTATCATGATTTGGAAATAACCCTATTAGATTCTAACATTGATTATGAGAAGGAAGAATTACTCCCATACGGCCGACTAAGAGAGCCTTTGTCGGCTCTCCGTCGCAGTAATATTATCCTTGAATTGGTACCTCCTCTCGCTTATAGCAATGGCTTGTTGCGCTCCAAAAGAAAAGAAAAGATGCTTCAGCTTTCACAGCATTTGCAATCCAAGACTAAAAAGTATCGATTTGAGAAAAATTGTGCTGGATGGTTCAAAGTGGTCAATCCAACTAAGAAGTGTTCACCGAACAAGAAATTTTGCGCAGTATTCTGTGGAATAGGGCAACCACAAAGCCTTTTAGCGAATCTTCGAAATAGTCACCATCAAATTATTTTTCAGCGGATATTCCCAGACCATTATCACTATACTCTCAAAGATATGGGAGATCTTTCTGTTGCTATTCCCCAGCAATGCGATATTATTACTACTCAGAAAGACTGGACAAAGTTGCAGCCGATCCACCAACGAATTGTTCAAAATCAAAAAAAAGATTTGGCAAGAGATCAGCTAAAGGATTTCTTTTCTCGATTATATGTATGCCAACAGAAAATTAGAATTGATCATGAAACGGATTTTTTACAAGATATCTTTGAGAAAATAGCAAAAAAACAGGAAAAATTAAAAAGTAAAACTTAAATTGGCCTATCTTGATGCTTGAGATGTAGCAGCAGCTGATGAGCGTTGATATTTCATTGATTATCGAAATTTGCTAGATTTTTCTTAGGCAATTGTGCATTGTGGATGCAATCTGAAGAAATGAATGAACGAAGATTAGACGGTGTCAGTGTTGCGGAGCTATTTAAGTCGCCAACTGGTCTGATTTATGCAGATTACATAGTCCTGCCGGATGAGATTTCTCTTACTACCGATGAGATAAGATTAAAAACTCGTTTGACACGGAAAATACAACTCCAGCGTCCTTTTGTTTCTTCGCCGATGGATACAGTTACCGAAACAGAATTAGCGGTTGCTTTGGCTCTCATGGGTGGTGTTGGCGTAATTCACTATAATAATGATATTGCTGATCAAGCTAAAATGGTGGAAAAGGTAAAAAGATTTCGTAATGGATTTATTTTTGATCCAATTGTTTTGTCACCCAACGACAGTATAAACAGTATTTATAAAATCAAGAAAAAATACGGGTTTTCAGGTGTCCCGATCACCGAAAATGGCAAAAAAAAATCAAAACTCTTGGGAATTGTCACCAATCGAGACATTGATTTTGAAACTAATAGAGAAAAAAAAATATCTGAAGTTATGACAAAAACTCTAGTAACCGGCGATGAAAATCTAGACTTAAAACAGGCATACGAACTGCTAAAAGAGTCAAAAAAGGGTAAACTTTTAATCGTGAACAATAAAAAGGAGTTAGTTGGTTTAGTCTGTCGATCCGATCTTATTAAACATCGAGAGTTCCCTCTCGCTACCACTGATGAGGAGGGTAGTTTGATAGTAGGCGCAGCGATTAATACCAGCGGCGAATCACATGAGCGCGTTTTAGAACTGGAACGTGTTGGCGTCGATTTTGTGGTAATTGATTCTTCCCAAGGGCACTCACTCCATCAAGTCAAGCTGATTAAATGGATCAAGGAAAATTATCCTCATCTTGAGGTAGTTGCTGGCAATGTAGTAACGACCAAACAAGCGCAAGCTCTCATTGATGCTGGCTGTGATAGTTTGCGAGTTGGAATGGGACCGGGATCGATTTGCATCACTCAAGACGTGTTATCGGTTGGTCGCGCACAAGCGACTGCTGTTTATCATGTTGCGCAATGTGCGCGTGAACATAATATTCCGATTATTGCTGATGGTGGGATTCAATCGATAGGTGATATTTTTAAATCTTTGGCGATTGGGGCGAGTACGGTGATGATGGGAGCTATGTTCGCGGGAACTCATGAATCTCCGGGTGAGTACTTTTTTGAGAAGGGGGTTCGGGTAAAAGGGTACCGCGGAATGGCCTCTACGGAGGCTCTGAAAGTTGGTGGTGCGAAACGCTACTATAGCACTCGCCAAAACTATCAATTCCCACAAGGAGTATCGGGGACGGTCGCTGATAAGGGATCAATATACAATTTAGTACCATATTTATCACAGGGTATCAAACTTTCTTTTCAGAATTGTGGAATAAAAAATTTAGCTGATTTGCATGCAAAGATGGTTTCTGGGAGCTTACGATTAGAGAGACGTACTGTAGGTGCACAGAAACAAGCTTCTGTACATGGCTTACGGAGCTATCAAGAACCAATGATTGCTAATGGCTCTTGAGCAAATTTTGCCTTCACTTGCGGTGTAAAAAAATAAGAAGTTGACATATCTGCTCAAGATTGACAATAGACAGGGAGGGTACAATGGATTTTGAATTATTTAAAAAGATAAACGACGAGCGTTGGAACTATGGGGAGCTGGAAGATGCCAGCGTAATTTCGGTATATCGCAATACCGGTTGCGGTGACGGCTATCGGATTTTTCTCAAAATAGAGGGGGATACCATAAAAGATGCAACATATACTACTACTGGCTGTGGCTTTGGGTTAGTCAGTTTAGCAATGGCAACAGAGTGGGTAAAAAATAAAAAAATTTCTGAAGCGATCAAAGTCTCTGCTCAAGATATTGAAGATGCTTTTGCATTTCCTCCAAGGCGAAAAAATTATCCCGAATCTGCGGCAAAATGTTTACAGAGGGCAATTGCCGACTATCAAAATGGTACTGGCTTAAAACTCGAAGATCAAATATCTAAGAAAAAAGCATTAGTTCAATTAAAACAACAAGGGCATCTCCGGAATGCACAACTGAAGCATATAGTTCTGAGTGAAGAGAATCTAATGGGTTGTGATCTGAGTGGCGCTAATTTGAGCCAGGGTTTTTTGAATAACGTGAATTTAAGTGAGGCAAATCTGAAAAATTGTAATTTTCGTGGTGCCTTTCTCAATAATGCCGATCTATCTCGTGCCGATCTTTCTGGTGCAGATTTGCGTTGGGCTAAACTTTCCGGTAGTGACCTTGCTGATACTAAAGTAGATGGAGCTTATTATGATATTGGTACTCGTCTTGATCCCAAATATTTGAATCTCTTTGCCAAGATGGTAAAAAAAGATCAAAGAGAAATATATTTGCAAAAAAAATAGCCTGCAGCAATAACGATGAAAGTAGGAGAGAAGAGAAAATTGCTCCGTCAGACTTTTTTGCATCAAGGAGTGTTTGTTATACAAAACTCAATGGTGATTATATCAAGCATCAAAAAAGATAACATCACTGTGGAATGGCGCGATCAAGAGGGGCAAGCTCATTTATTAGCAGGTGTCACCGCAGATGAGCTGAGTGAGGCAGAATGATTTATGAATTTGGATTTGTTCTTCCTCAGGAACTAGTGATTGAGGAATCTAGATGAAGGCAAAGAGGATGATCAACTTACTTATTCTTCTTTTGATCGTTATATCATGTAGTCCATACCAAAAAAAAGAATTCTTGGTAAAGAATGCTCGCTATCGATTTTATATGATCAATGATCGCGATATCAAAGATTTTGAAAAGATACCGGATCAAATGAATTCAGTCTCATTCCCTAAATTCTCATCTCTACAATGGAAAAAATATTTTAGTGTGCTCGCTTATCAGAAAACCTCTTTGGATAATCGCTTGATTTCAACGATCTTTACCAGAGAGCAAGTGCGGGAATTTCTTCCTCTCTTCACCGATGCTCACGTCTTGATAAAAAAAGATCAGCGATTGTTGGTGGTGGCGAATGACTTTCCTTATCGTTCAGTCAATAGTCTTCCTAGTTTAACCAACTTCATGATTTGGTCAGATCAAAATAAGATCCATATTATTTTTGGTGCTATCAATGAGATTCTTTTTGAGTATGCCCGATTATCCGAGCCAAAGTTTAAAATCAACTTTAAGGACTTAAAATTGTTGCAAGAGGGCGGTCAGTACCGCTTAATTATTGCGAGTGCTTTACGCCCAGAGTTTCAAGAGAAGAAAATTTCAGGTATCACCCAGCGAAAATGGTTGACTACTGAGCATGGTTGGTTTTTAAAAGATCACCGCATAAGGGTTCAACCTGATTCAAGTCAAGAATCATCGACGGAAGAAATAGAAAAAATTGAATTAGAACTTTAGCTGGCTTTTTCTGCTATGTCTTGTTATTGTAACGAATAGCGCCAAGAGAAACAAACGGCCATTTTCTCCGTTCTTATTCGATGAATTATGGTGAAATCCTTTTTTATCGACAGAGTTTTACGCTTTTTATTCCCGTTGGTATGCCCGGCGTGCGATCAATCAATTGACCATTCATCTCCGAGCGTGTGCAAAAGATGTCACCCGCTACTAGAGGCTACGCAAATCGATTGGCAGCGAGGTTGTGAGCGTTGTAGCTTACCGTCTTGTGCACTTGATTGCAATTTTTCTTTTTGCCAACAGAGAAGAATTTTTTTTGATCGCCATGTGAGTTTGTATTATTTAACAGATCAGCGTTGGAAAAAGATTATCAAGAATTGGAAGTTTAAGAATGATCGTCAGATTTATCAAATTTTTATTGAACGAATTGTTCAATTATTACCAATTCTTGGACAATGGAAGTTAAATCGAATTATATATATTCATTCTGGTAATATATCAAAGAATCGCAATCTGCGAACATTCCAGCCATGTGCAGACTTGGCAAAGATTTTTGGAAAAATACTCGATTTGGAACAACATATTGGAGCAGATCTTGAAAAAAAGCCTTCTTTTCAAGGGAAAAAACAAAGTCATCAAGATTATCGAGATCGCTTTTTAGCAATTCACGATTCTCTACAATTAAATCCAGCTAGTCCCAAGCCAAATGATAAAAATTACCTTATTGTAGAAGATATCTATACCACAGGTGCGACAGCAAACGAGGCAGCTCGAATCTTAAAGCTCAATCATGCTAATAAGGTTTATGTGGTTTCCGCACTCCAGGCACTCAATTAGATAGAGTTCACAAAAAATTTATGCAAACGATATTCACCGTACGTTTGATTCGCAAATTGATTGCAGATTGATAAGCACAATCATAAGATGTAACGAAAGGCGAAGGAGACCCGTGAAATATTGCGGCTAACGTAGCAGATGCAACCTATTTTTTCTCGAGAGACAGTTACAAATATCGAGCAGAAGACGATAAAAGAGTATCAAATTCCAGAATTACTTTTAATGGAAAATGCTGCACAAAAAAGTTTCTGGCAAATACAACGGATACTTACGGACAAAACATCTGCATTAGAGACTCATACAACCAGGAAAGATTTTTTTTCACCTTCGTTGGATGCAGAATCAATGGCAGGTAAATCGATATTGGTCTGCTGCGGCAAGGGTAATAATGGCGGTGATGGGGCTGCCCTGGCTCGCCTTTGCTTGGATGCTGGGTGTAAGGTCACGCTGCTTTTAGTATCATCGGTTGAAGAGAATAAGGAGAATGCACGACTCAATTTATCTATCATTGAGAAACTATGCCAAGAGAGTAATCAGTCATATTTTTTTAGCCTTGAGAGAGATTCTATGCAGTTAACAGGAGATGAGATGAATAACAGATTGTCACGGATTCAAAATGAGAGGTGGGATTTGATTGTCGACGCAATCTATGGCATTGGATTTCGTGGCAACGCGATTAAATCTGCAACAGTTGATTCGGTGATTCAAATGATTCGAAAAATAAAAAATGATTCTTCCAAAACACAAATTGTATCGTTAGATCTCCCATCTGGGCTGGATTGTGATAATCCTCACTTGATTGGAAGTTCTGTAAAGGCTGACTTTACAATCTGTTTTGGTTGTCTCAAACCTGCAAATGTTCTGAGTCCAGCCAAGAGATACAATGGTCAATGTGTTGTGGTCAATGTTGGATATCCGCGCCAGGTTTTAGCAGAGCAAAGAGCAACGCTATGGACTATTGATGAGGAGTTGGCGAGAAAGTATCTTTATCAAAGTAACCCGGGTGCTCACAGTAGCAAAAGGGAGCGGGGGACTGTAGGTCTTATTGTCGGTTCTTTATCCTATCCCGGTGCTGCGATTTTAGCAGGCAATAGCTGCTATGCTGGTGGGGTGGGGATGGTTCATGTAGCGGTTCCACAGGAAATTGCGCATCTGGTTGCCAATAGAGCTCTAGTCGAAATTATTATCCATCAATTAGGTGATGTGCACCAAGATCCTAAGAGATTTTCTGAATCGTCATATCGAATCTTTGGTCGATCGGACCTTGTTGTTATCGGCTGTGGACTGGGAGTCGCACGCGGGCTAGAAAATTGGCTGGTTGATTTTCTCAGTTATTACGAAGGAGTTGTTTTATTGGACGCCGATGCATTGAATCTACTAGCACCATTTAACCGCAATTGGCAGCGCAAATCTCCTTTGATACTAACACCTCATATCCACGAATTTGAACGATTGATAGGCAAGAAAATTGACGTGAATAATCGTGTTTCCGAGGCGAGAGCCTTTGCTCAAAAAAATGAAATCATCCTGCTCTTAAAAGGAGAAACTTCGTTGGTGGTCCATCCAGATGGTCGCATAGCGATACTACCATTTTCAGTGGAAAGCGTTGGTAGAGCAGGTTCTGGCGATGTGCTTTGTGGATTGATTGCCTCCCTACTTGGGCAAGTCATTGGCGGGCAGGGGAAATTTTTGAGAGATAAAGACAAGTGGGGGTTTATGGAAACGATCTGGCAGGCAACGGCAGCTGCACTCTATATAGCGGCTGTCGTTGCAAAGCAGGCCACTGGACAGTTTGGTAATCGCAATGTCCGTCCTGATGATCTAAGACACTATTATTTTCATACAATCAAGCAAATCATGAAAATTTGAAATCATTCTACTCATTATGAAAAAGGAATCTCTCATTCTTGCTACATTTAATGAACACAAAGTTCTGGAAATGAATCAACTCCTTGCTTTGGCACCGTTTACAATAGTTGGATTGTCTAAACTGGATTCAAGTGAGCTGAGCAAAGGAAGTTCATCCTCTTTTTTCCCTGCAAAGAGTTTAGATAAACTAGAAATCGGCAATAGCTATCGAGAAAATGCACAATTAAAGGCAGAGGCGGTGTTTCAGAGTACGAAAAAACCTTGTTTGGCGGAGGACTCTGGTTTGGAGATAGAAGCTTTGGCAGGAGCCCCAGGAGTGAGGAGTGCTCGTTATAGTGGAGGTTCCGAGTCGATCGCAAAAAAAAAATTATCCGATGATCAACGCTGTGATCTCATTCTAAAAGAAATGTCTCAAACTTTAAACGACGACAACAAAAACAACAACAGAGAAGGGCAACGCAATGCACGTTTTGTCTGCGTTCTCGCCTATCGTTCGCAGCAATCCCTTGTGTGTTTTTTTGGTGAATGCTTGGGAAAAATTGGTATTAAAAAGAAGGCTGGGCAAGATCCAAATAAGCGAGTCTTTGGCTATGATCCGATCTTTTACCCCTTAGGATATAGTAAATCCTTTGCTGAGTTTTCTCTCAGAGAGAAGAATGAAATAAGTCATCGATCTCGTGCCTGCACTGCCCTGCTTGATTATTGGAGGGGTTTGCTACCGCAGCAATGAAAAAGAACTTGATTGTCAAGTATCGTCTGCTAGCCCTGCGGTTGGATGAATTTCATGAATAAGATGGTGTATTTGTTGTAAGTCTTGCAAAAATTGCCTCATGTGCTTTCTTTGCTGGTCCAACTCCATTTCAATTTTTCGATTGATGATGAGTAGAGATTGGTAATAGGCTCGATTTTCTTGGTCTTGGTCATCCATCTTGGCATACTGATCGTGTAGTTCACTTAAGCAATGCCCATAAAGCTCAAAAAGATCGGTAAAGTTTTTTGATTCACTCAGTGCCTTCAAGGGGCCTTTCTTCCCTTGTTCACCTAATTCTAACAAATCATGTTTTCTTTCTTTTTCATTGATCTCGCCCAACAGATGCATGAGGGCTAATCTGAGCGCAGCTATTTCTCTACAAGCCATTTATTTGAGATGTAAACTGAGAATGGTTTTTTCCAACCATTGTTGAGCCGATGAAAAAATCGATTTATTGACTGTACTTGCTACAGAAAATGTTGCTTTTTTTTCCAGATAGTCGGCAATCCTTTGAATTTTTTGAGTGAAATCTTGGCATGCCGATTGGGATTCGATAATCGCAAAAACAGAGTCATCTAATCTGTAACCACGGTTTTGCTCATCATCTTGTAAAAATAAACCAAAGTTTTTGATGAGCAATCGGCTATCTTGCGAATGAAATTTTTTTAGAGCGATCAAGGTCAACTGTACCGAGATTTTTTCTAAGCGGCATAAGGAAAAAATAGTTTCAAAATCTCTTTGAAACGCTATCTGGTTGCCAAGACCACTATCTCTATCAGTCGAACATTCTTCAAATCTACTCGCTTGCGCGAGAAGAGTGTTGTATTTTTGGATGATTCTCCAAAGATAATGAATGGTATTTTGCTCAATCACGTGCATAACAATTTGCAAAAAACCAATTAAACGTTCATGAATAATTATTGGTAGGTAAATCATATTTTCGGCTTGTGAGAGTAAATATTGTCCGTCCCTAAAATGCTTGATGAGTAGCTCTACTGAATGGTTTAAGTTTTTTTTGATACCGGAGATAAAAACTTTATTGTGTTTCTCCAATATTGCCTCGAAATTTTGATCTTGATTGATGAGGAAAAGAGTAATTCTCTTTGCATTGGAAATTTTGTGAAGTGCGTTTAAGAGAAAACGAGAAAATTGTTCTAAATTTTGATTAGCATCAAATGTATCACAATAATCGTAAATACTCAGAGATGATTCTGAGACTTTTGGCGTCGAATTATCAGGTTTATCCTGTGTGCTTGAACGCAAATCTATACCTAACTGAAAAAGGGCACTGAATCCTGGCTTAAATATTTCTTGTCGAATCGGATATTTATTGATTTCTAAAGAATCAATTGGTTTACGGATCGGCGAAGCTTTTTGTTGCCCATGAGAGTGAAGCTGCATCTCTTTTCATATAACGGATTAGTTTTGGCTTCACTAAATAGAAAAAATGGGCTTGTAAATTACAATTGAAAACAAATCAACAATAATGATAAAATGCACTCAAGTATCCGATGACTCTTGACTATTACTGCTAGAAAAGATAAAAAAAAATTGAACATGATAAATAATATTGCTTATTTTACTTCAATTTTGTGAATTGTCTAAATGGAATTGTTTTCTGAATTCTTCGATATCCTGATTCATTTTGATCAACATCTTATAGCATTGATTGATGCCTATGGAAAAATCATCTATATCCTTTTATTCTTAATCATCTTTGCAGAAACTGGTTTGCTCATATTCCCTTTTTTGCCGGGAGATAGTCTCTTGTTTATTTTGGGGACTCTCTGTTCAAAAGATATTTTGAATCTACCGTTGATTCTCATTAGCCTGACCATTGCTGCTATTTTGGGAGATTCCCTTAATTTTCATCTGGGGTATTACTTCCAGAAAAGAATTATTCGTTTTTTAAAGAAAATCAAGTTATTTAATGAAAAATCATATCGAATGGCAGAATTGTTCTATGATAAGCACGGAGCAATGGCGATTATCTCAGTCCGTTTTTTACCTATTCTCCGAACCTTTGTACCATTTGTTGCGGGAGTAGCGAAGATGCAGCGCGGCAAATTCACTCTCTATAACGTTATTGGGGCTCATCTTTGGATTATAGGAATTACCTTGATAGGGTTCTTTTTCGGTTTCTTACCAATTCCATGGCTACAAGATCCAGAGCATCTGTGGATTATTTTTCTATCATTTATTTTGATTCCAGGATTCTTTGCGTTGATTGGCATTTTTCGATTTTGGCGACAGCAGAATAATTGAATCATCAAAAAAAAAAGATAAAGATAGTTATCTGAGCCATTTATTCACTATCCCTTTTAATCGTGACGGCAAGCCATTCGTCAATTTTTTCTTGCGCATCTTCAAATAGTTTTTCCAGTTTTTGCTCCTCTATCTCTGAGAAATTAGCAAGAACATGAGAAGCTAAAGATTGATCTGCCTCGCTTGGCCTGCCAATGCCAATTTTTAAGCGATAGAAATCTGCGCTTCCCAATCTGAGAAAAATATCTCGCAGACCATTATGGCCTTTATGCCCACCGGAAAATTGCAAACGGAGACTACCGAAGGGCATCTCTGACTCGTCATGAATGATGAGCAAGTGTTTGAGGTCAAAACGAGCTTTTTTATAAATCTTCTCGATACTGACACCAGAAAGATTTATCCAATTTTTGCTGAGAATCAATTGGCACTGAGGTTGTGAGGTGTTCGTTTGATAGGTGGCATAGGTGAACTCTCTTTGTTCGTGTCTGGTCAGATCATGCTGGTCAATGAATGTTTGTATCGTTCGCTTGCCAATATTGTGGCGATTCTTTGTAAATTTCCCCTGAGTGTCAGGATTTCCTAGCCCATATATGTAAAAGTCAGTCTTGGTAAAAATCATACTTTTGCGAATCCATCCATACAGTTAATGATAATACTGAATCGAGAGTTTACTCATTTGATAATCCCAACCAATAATCTGAATATTATTTTTAGAGAGGGTCCTAATCATGCTAGCAGAATTGAACTCTATAAGAAGGTTGCAACGACAATTCCAAAAAATATGGAAAATAATGTAATCTCTCAATTTTCTTTCCTTAAAATCAGCGCTAATAATTTTATCATGGAAAGGTATTCATCTTTCCCTTTAAAGAAAACAGAGATATTCTTGTTTTTTCCATAATTCTAGAAAATCGTATCTGCTCAACGGATATTGGACAAGACTGCTCGTGGTGTCCTACTATTTCATTTTCATCACTTATCAGATAGTCAAATAAAATCAAATTTTCACTCATTTATTTCTTGTGATTTTATCAGTCTTTTTCTCTTTTCTCACTGGAACAGGGTAGGATTCATATTTTATGGCTATTGGATACTCGGAGAGCAGATTATTTGCAAGCAAAAAAGATCTGATCAGTTCTATTATTTCGCTCAGTATCAATATTGGATCTCCAAGAATCTTCTCATTCTTTCGATAAAAAGCCATATTTTTTTTCATTTGTATTTTCTCTTATTTTGATGACTAGAAATAGTCTTTTTTTAATTTTTATTTCACTATCAAAAAAAAATATAAAAATGGATTTACATACATGGATATCTATGAGTCAATAAATTGCGATTGAAATTCCCATTTATTATAAAAAAATAGAGATATCAATGAAGAATATGAAACAGGTACAAAAAAGGAGTATTAAAGACGGGAGTAAAAATAAAGAAATGTATGATGGGCAGGTAATGGCACGCCAGTATCGTCCAGAAAAATTTGCACAAGTCATTGGACAGCGAACGATTACGCAAACCTTGCAGAATGCATTTTCACAGGGCCAGCTGGGGCACGCCTATCTTTTACATGGAGCACGTGGTGTTGGGAAAACGAGCCTCGCTCGGATTATTTCTCGATTGGTAAATTGTGAAGACTTGTCGGCAGAAATGGAGCCGTGCAATCGATGTAGTGCTTGTCAGGAGATTCTCAGTGAGAAGGCTATGGATGTTTTAGAAATTGATGCGGCATCGCATCGTGGAATTCAACATATTCGAGAGTTACGCGAAAATGTGCAGTTTCAACCGATGCATCTAAAAAAGAAAGTTTATATTATTGATGAAGTGCATATGTTGACCTTAGAATCATTCAATGCTCTCTTGAAGACACTGGAAGAGCCACCAAGTTACAGTATGTTTATCTTAGTAACCACGGAAATACAAAAAATACCATTAACAATCCTATCGCGCTGTCAAACATTAAACTTAAAGAACATTGAAATGGCAGATCTTGAAAAGACTCTGTATGCTTTATGCAAAAAGCTAAAGAGAGAAATTGAAAAGGAGGCAGTTCTTGCGATTGTTCGCCATGCAAAGGGTTCTATGCGTGATATGCTGTCTTTTTTTGAACAAGTATATTATTTTTCTCAGAGTAAAATCCGCTTAACAGATGTGGAGAAATTGTTGGGAATAATTCCAGAATCTCTTATTTTTAATCTTGTAAAAGAATTGTTTTCTAAGAAAAGTCATGGAGAAAAGAGACAAGATCGCGAGAAAACCTCGCAGCAAACAATGGAAAACAATGAAGATCCAGTTGCTCTCTGGCAATTGAGTGAATACTTGCGATCACGACCTTCGGTCGATTTCTTTTTTCGTTTTCTCTGGCAATTGATTAATTTTTTAAGAATTTTACTGTATCTTAAGAGGGATCTGAAAACGATAGATTACTTAGGAATCACCAAAGAGCAGGCAATCCAGTATCACCAAGCTTTTAAAGAAGTCTATCCCGAACAAATACAATTGTGTGCTCGCCATTTTTACGAACTATTGATTCAATCGCGGAATTTACCTCTGGATAGTCATCTTGAGCTCAGTGTATTGATAGAACTAGAATTCATGCAATTAAAAGATAAACTGAGAAGACCAACCTTGGCAAACATTCTCAGTAAACTGTTGGCAAGCGCCAAGGAAAATGAGGGAAATGAGGAATATGAGAGCACGCCAACAACAAAGCAAGAGATAAATCAAGGGCAGAAAAAAAAAATAGAGACGTCCAAAGTTGATTCCACAAAGAATCGCACTGACAGTAAAAAAAGTATACTGCAAGAGAAGGATACCTTAGCCGAGAAAAATTCACAAACAACTTCATCTTCATCTATGGAGTACGAGTTGCAAAAGACATTTCAAGGCACGGTGCTTCACAAGAATCGGGCAGATCTAAAAGAAAATGGAGGAGGTAATTAGAATGGATTTCATGAATATGATGAAAAATCTAAAAAATATTGCGCCACGTATCAAAGAGTTGCAAGTCAAAATTGAAAGAGAGCTTGTCGAAGTTGAAATGGGTGAAGGGGAAAAAAAGGTAAAAGTAGTTCTCAATGGCAAGGGGGAGATACTGCAAATAAATATTGCACCGGCATTGTTGACAGATAAGGATCTCTTAGAAGAAACTCTCGCTCGTGCGATAACTGAAGGGAATGAGAAAGTAAAACAACATGTCAAACGTGAATTGAAAGAAATTTTTGGTGGCATTTCGATCCCCGGGTTAGAGAAAATGTTATAGCGTATCTCAAATATGCAAAGGAATTTACTTCATTTAGTGAATTGTTTGAGTGGTCTTCCCGGAATCGGGCGGCGCAGTGCGATGCGTATTGCCTTATCTTTTTTAAATCAAGATAAGGGAAAAATAATGCATTTATGCTCTGCAATTCAAGATTTCTGTCATGAAATGCATTTTTGCTCTTTGTGCGGTAATCTTCAATTAAAAGACGCTACGCTGTGTGACATCTGTCTCAATCAGAATAGAAATAATGAAGTCGTCTGTGTAGTTGAAAATATTGTCGATCTTATGGCAATCGAAAATACGCAAGAATTCAACGGTCTCTATCACGTTTTGGGTGGCGTTCTTTCCCCTCTGAACGGAGTATCTCCTGAAAATTTGCGCCTAGATTCTCTTGTGCAAAGAGTAGAGGGGACAAAAAACAGTGATCAGAATATTAAAGAAATCCTCCTTGCCACTAATCCAACTTTGGAAGGAGATGCGACGGCTCACTATATTTATGATATGCTGAGCAAAGGCAATCAAGGGAGTGTAGTACTCATTACCCGCATTCAGCACGGGTTAGCTAGTGGGCAAAATATTGAGTATGCAGATCACAATCTGCTGGCTCATAGTATTCGGGAAAGAAAAAAGCTATACCCTTAATGTCCAAGCTGATATCAGTCAGCCAGCCTTTTTTTTTGTTGAATCAACATAAATAATCGATCAAGACCGACGGCAACTCCGCTCGATCTGATGAGCGGGCCTTGTGCTTTCAATTTCTTGAGAAATGGGATCGATTCTGTGATCAGTTTTTTGTTTAATTCACGGCGAATCTGATTTTCCATCTGGATTCGCTTTATATAATCTACATAGTCTGTTAGTTCATAATAACCGTTTGCTAATTCAATTCCTTGCCAATAGACTTCAAAACGGCGTGCATATTGAATCTTGTCTTTACGGTCATCGAAAACTTTACTGAACCCAGCGAACTCAGGTGGGTATTGATAAATGAACTCTGGATAAGGATAGCCTAAATATTTTTCAATTTTTTCGATCATGAGAAGTTGAAAATGATGCTCAAAATCAATGAAATTTTTTTCTCTTTGCCGAAGTTTAGACCAATCAATTTGCGCATACTTTTGAAAAACTTGGGCAAGTGTCCGCTTGACTGGATTCGTCGGTAGTAGCTTCGATTCTTTTGCAAGAGTAGATATCAGTTGGCTAAGAAGTTTCCAAAAAGAATCCATCAATTCATGTTCATTCGCATTTAATTGATAATATTCTAGCATCAAAAATTCTTCTTTGTGAAACTTGCCAATTTCTGCACTGCGAAAACAATGGGCAATTTGAAAAATACCCAAAGGCGGATTTTCTTTTTGTAAATCTAGTAGGATGGTTTTTAAATAAAACTCTGGACTACTAATCAGATAGCGAACTTGGGGTTTCATTGCCGGATTTTTACTTATTTCATGGCGTGTGACTTTGAGCGAATCAATATAGGCATCTACATTTGGGTGTGGCAATAGCAGAGGACTTTCAATTTCAATATAACCAGATTTTAAAAAAAAGGAACGAATCAGCGCCAACATATTTGAAAAACAAGTGTAATCGTCTCTGTTCTTAAAAAGCATTGAGGAATCTGGGTGGGGGGAGTACAGTCATTTTAGGAACTTCCATATGAACAAAAAAAATCTGAGTTTGTTGGGGATACATGTAGGTAACCTCTTGTTTTACTTTTTTTATTGATTGTCAGTAGATCAATGGTATTTGTGGTAGTAACATTCCTCTAACTGAAATGTGGCTTCCTATTATCACATCCCTCCTATTTTTTTTGTTGCTCTTCTTTTTTGATCGTTCGACTCCTGGTTCAGAAATTTTCCAAATAGAATCCTTATGGTTTTATGATTTGCAAAAATCCAAAGAAGTCCAAGTTTCGCCAAAGATCAATGAATTCATATTTCCAGAGGTTTTTTCGTTACGGCATAAAGAAGAGATTTGGTCTTTTTATTTCTCTGATCAAAGGCAGGTTAAAAAGATTGTCAGAGATGACCTCGTCTATGTCCCAATTTTTTCAGATGCATGGTACCAATATACGAAAAATCAGAGTAGGATCATCTACAAGAATGGTCACAGTGATACAATCTACTGGGAAAAAGATTTCTATGGCTATCCGATCAGCGATACTCTGGGTAAAAATTTGATCATTCTATCGGGAGATCATAGCTCTTTCAATTTATATGACAATAACGGGCAATGGCGAAATACCTACTCGGGTTTGTACATATCTCATTTTTGTCAAGATCATGATGTAAAAAAGCCAAATCGGCAGATTGTTCTTTTTGCTGACGGCAAGTTTATCGTGATCAATGATGAGAAGTCGATGGAATTCGAGATTATTGAAAAAAATAGGACATTTTTTTTAAAGTCCTGCTCTTTGAGCAGTGACGGCAATACCTTAATTATTCACACCTTGGTGCAAGAGAGCGGCGAGGTCAAGGAAAATGATGCATTTTATCTCTATACATTTAACAGTGATAATGAACCCATTTTTCAGAAAAGTTATCCGATAGAGGAAAGTTATCCTCATCTATTGTCCATGGCCGTTAATTCTCATGGCCTGTTATTTGGGAGCAAAACTGCAACTTTCTATATTTCATTTGAAGATGATGATCTCAATTGGCGAAAGGAAAAGGAAAAACAAATGATAAACTTTCGCCCTGTCTTTGCCCTGAAAGATTATCTACTCTATTCGGAAAAAAAGGATTTATATTTAATAGGTAATCAAGGGAAAGAGCTATTAAGAGTACCCATGCCGAGGGAACCTTTACGATTCATTCATTTACCAATTGCCGAGCGAGAGATGCAAGGCAGACCTTTATCAGAAGAGAGTGATCGTCAAGCATTTTTGATCCAGTTTGAAGATGCTCTGCAAATAATACAGA
This sequence comes from Leptonemataceae bacterium, assembly GCA_965207725.1. Classification (GTDB taxonomy): domain Bacteria; phylum Spirochaetota; class Leptospiria; order Leptospirales; family Leptonemataceae. The sequence continues at coordinate 844,464 of OZ242290.1, forward strand.
TTTGGTAATAGTCATTTTGCATATCCAATGTTTTCTAATACTTTTTAGGATTTTCAAAAATAAAAAAAGTACTGAATGGTTGAGTAGAATTTTTTATTTTTTCTTTGGAAAGAATCACGATTACTTCGGTCTTTGTAAATTTGTCAATATTGAAAATCAAACGATCACTCATTTCTCGGCTGAGAAAAAGACCACGACCTTTTCGTAGAATTCCTTCAAGGGTGGATTCATTTTTATTTTCAATGGTTTTCTGGTTGATTTGTGATTCCAGAGTTCCAAGAATTGTCTCTTGATCAAGAACTCCCATTTGATCTACGACACTAATGACAATCGAATCTTGATAATGTCCAAAAGTCAGGTGGAAGGGAGGGCGAAAAGGATTCTTGAACTCCTTTTTTGATATAAATTTCTTTTGGAAATAAAGATGCTGTATGACATTGGAGCAGAGTTCGTCTAATAACAGAGCAACTGTACGTTCTTTATGGATCTTGCTCAAAAATTCAGTCCAAATTAATTCAGTAGCTTGCCGGTATTCTTGCAAACTATGGATAGTAAGAGTATAGGCTCGGTTGTCTATTGTCATGTTTTCGCTTTTAAAATCAATATTCTTAAAATTATATATTTGCATCTTTGGAAAATAATGATTGATACCAAAAATATCTATCTCTCCCAATAATTTCTTAATGAGGATCTTGAAGCCAGGTAGATCAGAAATACTGGCTTTGGGGATGATATTTTTTATTTTTTCTACTCTCACATAATATAAATATTCGTTTGTATTATATGCTGTCATTAAAACGTAAATAAGGTTAGGATATTTCCTCCTTGCTTGACGAATCAATTCAATACCATTCATCCCTGGCATCCGAATGTCTGTAATCATCAAGTCAATTTTCTCTTTTGCCAACAGTTTCAATGCTGCTTCACCAGAAGAACTGATTTGACAGTCATAATTGTTGCTGAGAATGTCTTGTAAGCCGATGCGGATTGATTTTAAATCATCGACAATGAGGAGACGATAATTCTTTTTCATTGTTAATCAAAAGAGGTCAATAGGAAGTTCAATTTTAAAAATAGTGCAGCCATCTTTGGTTTCAACGAGTAGTTTGCCATAGTGTTCTTGGACGATTCTCAGACATACTGTTAGTCCCAATCCACTTCCTTCTTTTTTTGAACTTTGGCGTTCAAAAGGTAGAAATAATTTTTTTACGGTCTCTTCGTCAATGCCTCCAGCTTGATCAGCGATTGTAATATAACAAATCTTATTCTGGATGAACCAGGAGATTTTTATAGTTCCTTCTTTATAATCGTATTTTTGCAAGCTATTACGAAACAGGTTAGAAAAGAGCCGTTCCATTTTTTCTGACTGATAGGCAAACTGTACCGACAAACCATCTATCTCCCAATGAATTCTACGAGACAATTCCGGATAAAGGCGCTTAATCGTAGTTATCGAGCGATCTATCGTTTGACGAAAGTTCGTCGTGATAAAGCGAGCTCGTTGAGGGGATGTGATACTCAAAATATCTCCAATAATTTTCAGAGAACGATGAACATCTTCTTGCATCAATCGTAATTTCTGGCGGACTGACTGCATTTTATAGCTATCTAGATTTGCGATTAAATTCTGTAGATTTAGATTCATGCCAGTAATAGGATTATTCAACTCATGAGCAATTCCGCTAATGAGAGTACCAATGCTGGCCAGATTAAAAATGCGAATTTCATTTTCTCTCTCTTCTTTTTCTTTAGTAATATCTTGGATGTCTTCAATGAAATATTCTTTACCTTCGGATTGATTGGCATGGAAATTTATTTGATAGCTTTTGCTATGAAAGCTAATGACCTTGCTCTGGGTATCTTTCGTTTTTAGGTCTTTCATTGGGCAATAGGCACACGGGCTCTCTCTCTGATATATAAGTTGATGGCAAGTTCTGTTTGCAATTTTTTCCTCTTCGGTTTGAGTAAAGGAAATTCCAGCTTGATTGACGGCTATGACATGATAATTTTTATCGATGACAAAAATGGGGTGATTGAATAAATTAAGAAACGAAGCAGACTTTAAATCGTTCATTTCACCAATATTTCTAGGCGTGAATATCTATCCGTATCATTCTTCCGAGGTTGACGTCATGGTTTTCCCGGAATTGGAGATTCATCTAAGATATTGTTGTCGTTGATGATTATTTCATCTTTAACATCTGAGAGCTCTGGGGTACTTTCAGCGAATAGAATCGCCGCGATAATCGCTGATACAAAAAAGGCCACTAAAAATCCCCAAGTGATTTTCGTGACAATATCGGTTGTTGCCGATCGATAGGCTGTTTCTGAAGTCCCACCTCCAATTAATCCAAGACCACCTCCTTTATTGCTTTGGAGAAGTATGAGTACAATAAGGAGTATACATATAATTAAAAAGAGAGCAATGGCGAGTATTTGCAAAAGACTCATAGTTAGCCCCAATAATATTTCGTGATTGGTAAATGCAAGTAACTTTCTTGGGTCAACCTCTGAGTGCACAGATTTGGTCTCACGGCTAAATCTGCGCTGTGAACTTCTTTATGAGGAATTTTTTTCTTACTATATTAAACTGGAATATTAAACTGGAAATTGTGCTTTTTTCGGCTACTCGGATTTGGAGAATTGTTAACAGATAATCCATATCATTTGATGTTTACTTTCCCTTACATTCAATGATCAATTTTGCGCGAATCGTCCTTCATATCTCTTGTCTCTTTTTTAGAGTTTTCTTTGGTAGACAATAAATTAAAATTGACAAAATATTGATGATGCGTTAAAAATTAGGTAGTCATGGTTGAGCAGCGCAGATTCTATCTGAGTTTTTTGCTCTATTAAACGAAAATTACAAAATGAAACAAATAATCAGACATATTGAAAGACTTCTTATGGAAAAATTGAATAATGAGCAGCGGCAATGGGTGTCTATCGTCGCAATAGTGATTTGGTCAATCGGTGCAGTATTAACAGTTTTTTTTTCGAATTTATCTGAATCCTCAGCGAGAGGGAAAACAACAGTGGACTCAGTTTATTTAGAACAATTCAATCAAACTGAGAAGCAAAAGAGCTATTCCTCAGATAAAGTATACAATCTTGTGCCCGAGCTACCGCGACAAGAAAATTCTAGTTTATTGGATATCCTCTATCCAAGGGCAAACGACTTGCAAGATTCGAAAATCAATGGCCAATTAGAAAACCCATTGGACCAAATCGACTGAAGCAAGCAAGAGAGTTAATCAGTGTCAAAGAAATTGCAACCTTAGAGAAATGGCATTTCAGACCACACAGTTTAAGGCAGGCTCGTATGCCTTAATTGAAGGCAAGCGGGATAAGAACGTTTTTTATATTATTTTACAAGGAGCAATGCGTACTCAGAGGTTGACTCAAATCAAGGGAATTGAGGCTTCACAAATTTTAGGCCCAGGCGATTTTTTTGGAGTAGAAAGCGCGATGGCTGATCGCAGTCGAGTAGAAACTGTGATTGCCATGTCCGATTGCAAGCTAATTGAGATTCATCGTAGCGATTTTGGCACCCTCATTCAAAAGAACTCACCCATCGCGATGAAGATTATCCGTTCATTTTCTGCTAAATTGAGAAATTTTGATAACGCTATTGCGAGTTCATCGTTTCAAAACGCAATGGAAGAAGATCCTCGTTATCTTTTTAAGATGGGAGAGCATTGGTTGCATGAAGGGCGCAAAGACCACGCAGCTTACGCTCTTTATCGATATTTAGAATTAAAGAAAGATGGAGATCATATCGGGAAGGCAAAGGAATATTTACGTGATTTAGCCAATGAAGGAATTGGTTTACCGAAGAATGAGAATCAAAATATGAATCGAACCTATCCCGAAGGAGAAATTGTTTTTTGCGAGCATGAATTGGGAGAAGAACTCTATATTATCCAAAAGGGAAATGTCAAAATCACCAAAATGGTGGAAGGGAAGGAAGTTTTTTTAGCCGGTTTACAGGAGGGAGATATTTTTGGCGAGATGGCTATTTTAGAGAGTAAGCCACGAACCGCTTCTGCAATTTGCGCCGAAAATACCTCCATTTTGGCGATCAACAAAAGTAATTTTGAATCGATGGTTCGAATGCAGCCATTGATTGCCACAAAATTGATTACTTTATTGTCAGAAAGGATATGGATGGCTTATAGACAATTGGCAAATATTTCGATTAAGGACCCCATGAGTCGTCTATATGATATGCTCCTCACGATTGCAGAGAAAAACCGTTCGAAAATCGCTCCTAACATTGCTTATAGCTATGATTTTGGCGGAGAAGAACTGATGCCGATGGTAGGCCTGCCGCTAGCGGATAGTGAGAACTATCTAATGACCATGATAAAGAACCGTTGGCTCAAGATTGAAAAAGGAAAAATCATTTGTACGGATACTGACGAATTAAGAAAACAGGTGGATCAGTATCGTAGAAAAATGGATTTGGAAAGGAGACGGAAAATATCCTAAGTATCCACACAAATTGAGAGTTAGACCTACGTCTGTCAAATGATGGAAGTGTACCAAAAAAAGAGTATCGCGAAAATGGACAAAATCATTGAGTTGCAGAAAAGAAATAGTGCAAGGCAAGCGGTTCAGCTGGTGAACGATGGTGATACTATTGCCATCGGAACGGGGTCAACCACTCGTCTCGCTATTGAGGAGTTGGGACGGCGAATGAGGACAGAAAAGCTTTCTATTCGTTGCCTTTGTTCTTCTATGGATTCTATTTTTTACGCTCGTGAGGCTGGACTCTACCCGGAAAAACCACAAGGGATACTCTTTGCCGATATCTGTATTGACGGTAGCGATGAGATTGATCCTGATTTTAACTTATTGAAAGGTAATGGTGGAGCTCATACATTAGAAAAAATCCTCCATTGTCTGTCTAAAAAAATTGTTATTGCCGCTGATTCCTCAAAACGAGTTCAAAGACTGGGAGATAAATTTTCAGTACCGATAGAGATTCTTCCTTCAGCTGTGAGCTTGGTAGAAAGAGAATTAATACAAGTGGCAGCGAAAAAAATTACAATTCGCGAGGGAAGTGGCAAAATAGGTCCTCTTGTTACAGACCATGGCAATCTGATTATTGATGCCTCCTTTGAAATTGAGGATCCAGTTTTCTTGGAGAGATCCTTGAAATTAATCCCCGGGGTGATCGAAAGCGGAATTTTTTCTCGGGAAATACTTGATAAAGAAGTGATTTGTCTTTTTGGCACGGAGAAAGAATGAGAATTCATAATTTTTCGATCCGCGATTTAACCATGGTACTGGTCGTTCTTACGGCGCTAGTAAATGGCTTTGAATTGCTGAGCGGACGAATATGGCAACATTTTTCTTTCCATATTTTTATCCAAGACCCCTTGAACGTCCGTAATTTAGCGAATCTCCTCTTATTTCCTTTTCGTGCTGCAAATAATTGGTTAGAACTGATTATCAGTCTTTATGTTTTCTGGCTCTTTGGTAAACACCTGGAAGAAATAAAAGGAAGTCGCTGGTATACTGGGTATATTTTGGTTGGTTTCTTTTTTGTGATTTTAGGAACCTATTTTACTCCGCTCAAAGCCTATCATGTCTATTTTTCAGTTTTTCTAGCGTGCGCTTATCAGGCCCCTAATTTAGAAGTCCTTTTATTTTTTGTTTTTCCCGTGAAGATTAAATGGGTGGCACTAGTTGCCTTATTTTTACTTTTTGTGCCAAATATGGTTGTTGAACTGCTCAATGGTTCGCTTTTCTTTTTTATTGGTCCATTGTGTGCTTTAGCAAATTTCTTATTATTTTTTCGTCGAGAAATTTTTATCAGGCGACGACTTTTTTAAGGCCTCCAGCAATGCAGAAAATTAGTTGTAAGATCATTCTCGTTTTAAGAGAGTTTTGCTTCGGGGAATGCGAGACTGATTTCCTTTTGTTTTTTCCACGCACGAGAAAATTGCTCTTCGCTAATTTCAATGTTACTGATTGGTCTTCCCAAGTCTTTGAGTAAAATAAAGCAAGGCTTATTCGCTACATTGTTTTTTTTATCTTGTAGCATGTGTTGATAGATTTGGCTACCATGAATATCAGGGAAACGATAAAGGTGAAGATTAGAATACTTCATCAATTCAATGACTCGTCTCATTTTATTTTCACTTAAACCACCAAGTTCGACACTCAAGTAGAGCATTGTGATGAGTCCAAGGAGGACGGCAGTGCCGTGGCGAGCTTGATACTGATTGATTGATTCGATTGCATGGGCGGTTGTATGCCCTAAATTGAGAGTTGCACGGATTCCACGAGTTTCAAAGGGATCCTCTGTGACAATGTTATTTTTTATTTTGAGTGAATCGATGATAGTCGTGATCAGTAATCTATCATTATTTCTTAGAATATCTAAAGGATACTGTTCTAAATTTTTGAGTAGATTTTGTGAGGGGCTCAGGATACTGTGTTTAATTATTTCTGCTAACCCACATTCCCATTCAATTTCAGGCAAGCTCCGAAAATATCTGACATTGCAATGGACTAAGTGTGGCTGCGAAAATACGCCTATCATGTTCTTCCCAGAATCGGCATTCACTGCGACTTTCCCACCTAAACATGAATCTACTGCTGCGAGCAGAGTAGTCGGAAAAAAATAAAAAGGAATTCCACGAAGGATTGTACTGGCAACAAAGCCGCCCAAATCTCCAGCGACACCTCCTCCGAGAATAAAAATGCACGAAGATCGTCGAACTCCTAAATCAATCAGCTTTTGATAGATGGGTGCAATCTCATGGATGCTCTTATATTGCTCTCCATCCTTTAACCATAAAATTCTCCGATCTTGAATTCCAGAAGGGAATAGATCACTCAAGGAATTAAGAAAGCTAGTGGCAACTAATTGTTTTAGATTCTCTGGGCACAGTAAAAAAATTGATGAGTATGATTGTTTGATTTTTTCTTGGGTCTTATGATCAAGATCCTGATCAGTAATATAAATAGGATATTTTCTTTTTTGAATATCGCAAATTATTTTAGCCATGATCAGTGCTCAGGTGCGCGCTAGCTGAAACATTGTTTTCTTTGCAGCACTTTGTTCAGCAATCCTTCTATTTTTTCCAATTCCTTTCCCGTAGAAATTGTTGTCAATTTTAATGCGGATTGAAAATTCCGGTTTATTTAAGTCTGCTTGTTCCAAGTGATATTCAGGTAGAGTAAGACCTCGTTCTTGCAAATACTCTTGTAAAAGTGATTTATAGTCTTTTTTCTGGAGCTGTCTTAAACTTTTCTCCGAAAGCATATCACCATACCAATGGATAATCTTTTTTTGTATCAAGGCATAGCCTTGATCTAAGAAAATTGCGCCACAAAGAGCTTCAAAGGCATCAGCTAAGTTAGAGCTGTTGTGGTGTCCTTGGTTTTTCCTCTCACCTTTGCCAAGGATGAGCAATTGATTGAGTTTCATTTTTCGGGCGAGTTTGGCGAGCGAAGATTGACTAACCAAGATTCCAGTCAATTGGCTTAATTCACCCTCATCGGCTTGGGGACAAAACAAATAGAGGTATTCTTTGATCACTATGTCAAGGATCGCATCGCCAAGAAACTCCAGTCTCTGGTTATCGATATGAAGATTTTTCTTTTTCCTCTGGAGGTTTTTCTTAGGGGGAATTTCGTTGATGAAAGAACTATGGATAAAGGCCTGTTCAATCAACGAATAATCGTTTATATCTAATTTTTCTCTCAGCAAAAAAACATCCAAATTTGATCTTTCTGTCTTTACTTTCGTGACCTTTGGTAGTTTACTTCTTTTTACTCTTTTTTTCTGGTTATCAGGAATCGTCATCAATCAGCCAATCGACCGGTGTATTTATTAACTTTTATATGAAATTCGTATGGAAGTTTATTGTTTACTGAAGATACGAAAGGAGATTAAAGAGCAATTAGCTGAAATCTCCCTTCGATCAGTTATTCTTTTGCATGGCGCGTCGGTTGCCGACAGAGACACCACCTGTGCCTAGAGACTAGGAAGTGTGCTCATCGATATACTTTTCAACATCGCCAACAGTACGCAATTTCTCTGCGTGCTCATCCGATATTTCAATACCATATTCTTCTTCAAATGCCATTACCAGCTCAACAGTATCTAGCGAATCAGCACCTAGATCATCTATAAAATCTGCTTCAGGAGTAACCTCTGATTCTTCTACACCCAGTTGTTCTACAATGATTGATTTAATTTTTTCAAAATCTGCCATAAAACCTCCTTTGTTAGTCACACAATCTTTAATTAAAATATTTTTGCCAAGTTATTTTAGTTTTTTTTTAAATTTACCTCTAAATAGTTTTCTTTACTAGGAAATATCTAGTCTATTAGATTTTCTCGTGGATGAAAATGTGGATCAATTTAATTGATCAATGATATCTCAACAAACAGAGAAAAAAGCGTAATCACTTGATCAACTTATTTTTTTTGTGAAGACCGTAAGAACCAAGCAACTTTCTCAGATTTCCTGATAAGTTCTACTAAAAAATCAGCAGTTCCTTCATCTGATGCCTCATGGCAAGTTCCAATTGCTTTTCGTAGCTTGACAATGGTTTTTTCAAAATCAGATAAGAGTATATCAACCATTTCACCGGCTTTTAGTCTGGTATTTTTATTTATTTCAGAGATATCTGATGAAAGTTCTAAAAATTCTTTCATGCTACCGGCCGGAAAATCTCCTAGTTGTCTAATCCTTTCGGCAATATCGTCTATGTCTGTTTCTAATGCGGTATAAAACTCCGCAAAGAGCCTATGCAGGACAATAAAATTTTCATCAACAACATTCCAATGAAAGTTGCGAATTTTAATGTAGAAAATATGATAATTTGCTAGTATTTCCTGTAATACTGCACACACTTTTTCTCTGTTATTTTTACTAATTCCAATTTCCATTTTGCTTACCTCACTTGTTCATTGCTTGAGCATGACTAATATGATTTTTTCTTTCGTGGTTGTCAACTTTTTTTTAGGGAAATTGCAAATCTATGACTGTCTGTGGCAAGCGATTGGTCATGCTACAAAATTTTTGAGAAGTAAAACTCAGATTTTCTGTAAACAATGGGACTCGCAGGTGCGAAACTCTATTATACTATCTAGGGCAAATTTAAGACGTATACTATGGATGAGAAAGGCTCTAAGTGATGAGTTTCGTAATAAGTCTCATCATGCTGGTGCATTTTCGATCTTTGGTTTTTTTACTTTTGGTGCTTTGACAATCTTGTCTTTATACCAGCCACATTTTGAACATATCTGGTGAGGCAAGGTATATTCTTGGCAATGGGGGCAGACGACAATCGTGGGTTTACCTAATGCATCATGCGAGCGACGTGCTCCCTTTTTGCCCTTTGAAGTCTTTCTTTTAGGTACTGCCATTGATCAAAGTTTCTTATTTTATTATGATTCCCTTTTACAGCTGAAGTAGGTCAAAGATTGTATTTGTTGACAAGATGTCTAGTCTTTTTCTTTTGTCATTAATTGCTTTTTTTGATATAGTCAAAATCAAAAAAAAATAAAATGGTTTAGGTGCAAAATTTTCTATGTCTTTGATTGATGAAATATCGATAGTCAGTGCTGATTTTCGACAAGAATTAGATCAAGCAGAAAAAATAAAACAATTGGAAGATATCTATCGGAGCTATGTGGGGAAGAATGGGAAATTCAATCGACTCTTCCAGCGACTAAAGGATTTACCTAGTGATCAAGAGAAACGACAAGTTGGAACAAAAATTCATACCATGATAAACGAATTAAAGACCATTCATGAGGAGAAGCGAATAAAGATCAAAGAGCAAATTGCCCAATCCAAAATCGAGCAATCTTTCTTTGACCTATTGCGGCCAGTAGATCTTTTCAAGGGGGAAGGATCATTGCATCCAATTACTCGGGCACAACAGCGGGTCGAAGAAATATTTAGCGCCATGGGTTTTGAAATAGCTGATGGTCCAGAAGTAGAGAGCGATGAAATGAACTTTAGTCGCTTGAATTTTAGTGACGACCATCCAGCCCGTGATGTGCACGACACGATTTGGACAAAACACCAATCTTTAATGCGAACTCATACTTCAGCAGTCCAAACGAGAATTATGGAACGGAGCAAGCCACCTTTCCGGGTTATTTCTCCGGGACGATGTTTTCGTTTTGAGGAAACGGATGCCTCTCACGAACACACTTTTTATCAAGTGGAAGGGATGATGATTGAAGAGGAGCTTTCTGTAGTTGATTTAATCTGCGTTATGCAAGATTTTCTGAATCAATTTTTTGGCGAAAAAATATCCGTTCGTTTACGTCCAGGATATTTTCCCTTTGTCGAACCTGGCTTTGAATTGGATATTGCATGTTTGATTTGCAATGGTTCAGGCTGTTCCACTTGCAAGAAAAGTGGTTGGCTAGAATTATTACCATGTGGTCTTGTCCATCCAAACGTACTGCGCTCAGGGAAAATTCTTACAGAGAAATATTCTGGCTTGGCCTTTGGTTTGGGTTTAGATCGCTTAGTGATGATGTTTCATGGAATAGAAGATATTAGGCATTTTATATCGGGCAATGTCAGATTTTTAGAGCAGTTTATTTAATCGATGTACCTTTCTTATCGCTGGCTCAATGATTATGTGGACCTCAGTGGGTTTTCTATAGAGGAGCTTTGTGAGAAAATAAGAATCCATTCCTGTGAAGTGGATGATTGGCGGGAACACTATGCTCATTTGGACGGATTGAAATGGGCTAAGATTAGCAGTGTGAGTAGGCATCCTCACGCTGATCGGCTGGCTTTATGTAAAGTGCAGGTCTATAGTGGATCAATTGCGAAGGGTAAACTGCTGCCAGAAAATCAGGAAGATACAGAAATTCAAATTGTATGCGGTGCTACCAACGTTCGGGTTGGAATGTTCAGTATTTTAGCACCGGTAGGAACAAAAATTGCCAACGGCATGTTAATCAAGGCAACAAAAATTCGCAATATTAAATCAGAGGGTATGCTTTGTTCATGGGGAGAAATTGGGCTCTCATCGTTACAGAGAGAATACGATAGCGATGATCAAAATGAGTTGATGATTATTGATATTCCGATTGCAGAAATCGAGACAGAAATGTTACGAAAAAAAGGAATAGATTATTGGAAAATAAAAAAATCAAAAAAACCTGCTAGGTTTGAACCAGCTCATTATTTTGATGCAAGAGACTTTGTTATCGAAGTAGACAATAAGTCGATTACTCATCGTCCAGATCTCTGGTCACATTTTGGCTTTGCTCGGGAGTTAGCTGCAATTTTTGATCTTCCCCTCAAGGAGGATCCGCTGCGTGAGCCCAAATCGATTCCTGCTGCTGGGAAAATAAATTCCACAATTGGCAAGAATAAATCTGCTGGTAAAAAAATTACTTATGAGAAAGATACCGTGCTCGCCTACTTTGCTGCAGATTTTTCAGATTTACAGATTGTTCCCTCGCCACTTTGGTTGCAAGTTCGTCTGCTTCTGTTGGGTCATAAGCCTATCAATAACGCCATTGATGCTTCTAATTATATTTTGTATGATATCGGGCAACCATGCCATGCTTTTTCTCATAATAAGATTGATGAAGATACAATTCATGTAGGAATCGAAAAAAAATCTCCTGTGTTAGCGGCTTCATCATCAAAAAAGTCAAAAGTGTACTTTCAAACCTTAGACGCAGTAACTCGGCATATTCCAGCAAATACCATGATGATCTATGCAAAGTCCGCGAAAAAACAAAAAAGAGCGATCGCGGTTGCTGGAGTGATGGGTGGTAACGAAACTGCGATTTCTTCAGAATCCCAAAGGATATTTTTTGAATCTGCAACTTTTATGCGCAAACGTATCCGTCAATCAATGACTGCGCTTAATTTGCGAACCGATGCAAGTCGCGCTTTTGAAAAAGGGCAAGATCCATTTCAAGCAAAGCCAGCGATCTTTCGTTTTTATCATCTCATGTCGTTAACCTCTCCGCATATAAAAATGAGTGAGATTCATGGATTTGCTAATATAACCAAGAACCAGATTACCTGTTGTTTGAGCTTTATTCAAAAAAAATTAGGGATTGAAATTGATGCTCAGCAAGTGCAATCAATCTTGGAACGTTTACAGATATCGGTCGTTGCCAAGCAGGTCAAAAAAGAAACTGAGTTTATCTTACAGATTCCCAGCTTTCGCTCCCAATATGATCTGACTATTGCGGAAGATATTGTCGAGGAAATTGGCAGAATGGTGGGTTATTCTCAAGTGATGCGAGGAAAAAAATTAAAGAAAGATGCGGCTCACACGAGACTGCGGAGTCATCAACTGAATATAGAGAGAAGAAACCAAAATCAAATCAAGACTTTCTTTGCCGAAGTGGGTCGATATCGTGAAGTTTACAATTACTCTTTTACCAGTCAGATCAACAATGAATTGTTTTGCAATGAACCTGCTATTGAAATTAGAAATCCAGTGGATCAAAATCAACGATATCTCAAAACACAACTGTTTAGTGGCTTGATCGAAAATGTGAAGACAAATCGGAATGCCTACGACCAACTCCGATTATTTGAATTTGCGCGGACTTATCATTTCTGGGATACAGAAAACAAATCATCGGAGCAGGGAAAGAAAGCGAGTGTTACACCGTGCCAAGAGATAAAGCGGGTTGCCTGGCTAGATTACACTGCGGCTTCACTGAATGCGAGTGACGAGGAGATAGAGCAGGCACTCATCCAGATGCGCTTGTTTCTAAATTCTTTTTTTCGAAAATATTCAATAGATGTTAGATATAATAGAATTGAAAACCAACTCTATTACCATCCCAAAGCAGCCGTGACAGTTCATCTGGCGAATGGTTTACAATTGGCCAGTTATGGTATTCTGCATCCGCAGATTCGACAAGAATTTGATCTACAAGAGAGTATTCTCCTTCTTGGCGAAATGAATGTTAGTCGATTGTTTTTATCTCAGTACGTTGAAGATATGGAAAAACAGGAAGGACAATTCTATTTTTCTGACATTGCAGTGAAGCCAATTCATTCTGATTATCATACTCCATCAGTTTATCCCCCTTTGTCTTTTGAGATTGCCCTTATCATGCCCAAAGAATTAGGAAGTGAAGTTCCTCTACAGATTATTCGATCGTTGGGGATTAAAGAGATCCAAAAAGTTATTTTTTTAGATAGCTATCAGGCATCGCCATTACCAGCCGATAAGAAATCTGTCAGTTATCGGATTATCTGTTTGTCATCTGATAAAACAATGAGTACCAAAGATATGCAAAAAATCATAGAAAAAATTCAAACGGCTTGTCGAGAAGAATCTTTGATTCTTCGGGACAATGCCTCAAATTAGAGACAAAATAGATTTGACATAATATAATGTCATAAAAGAATGAGACGATTAAAAAAAATCTGAGAAGCTAGTGCAATTGAAAATGAGAGAAATAAAGAGAATTAAAATTCAATAAGAAAAATCAAGATGAACAAAGAAAAATTAAAAAAATATAAAAAAATGCTAGAAGACAAGCGAAACGAAATCTTAGCAGATATTGATATAGACGATAAGATGTTGAATTACCAACCTCATGGCGATTTAGCAGATATAGCAGATATTCAAATTTCCACCAATATTCTAAAAGCTCTTTCTGAACTGGATAGGCATAAAATAGATGAGATTAATTATGCTTTAAAAAAAATGGAATCTGGTGAGTATGGAATTTGTGAGGGTACAAAAAAGAGAATTCCAGAAAACCGTTTGACATATATTCCTTGGACACGCTATACTACGGAATATGCAAAGAAAATTGAAAAGCAGAATTTATTGGCGAGAGAAAAAAGTGGAGATTAATCTGCTTCCCTCTTCGTCTAAATCGAGTACTAAATGAAATCATGAAGTCCGCTACTTCTAGCATCAGCATGACCAGAGATGTCGAAAAGAGCAATTATGACGCTGGTAAGATAAAAATTCTTGAGGGTCTTGAAGCTGTTCGTAAAAGGCCGGGGATGTATATTGGTACGCAGGATGAGTCAGGCCTGCATAAAATGCTCTATGAGGTTGTTGATAATTCAGTAGATGAACACATGGCTGGCTATGCGAGCCAAATTAAGGTGAGTATTCTCAAGGATAATATAATTGAAGTTGAAGACAATGGTCGCGGCATACCAGTCGGAGAACATCCACAGGCTAAGATATCCTCATTGGAAGTTGTTATGACAAAATTACATGCAGGTGGAAAGTTCGAGAAAGAGGTGTATCAAGTTTCTGGTGGATTACACGGCGTAGGTGTTTCTGTAGTGAATGCGTTATCCGCACGATTGGAAGTAGAGGTCTATCAAAATGGTCAGATTTATTATCAAGAATACGTAAGAGGAATACCTGTGCAAGCGGTTCGGCAGAGTGGCAAGACCAAAAAGCAAGGGACATTGGTTCGTTTTTTAGCAGATGATCAAATTTTTTCAACGATTGAATTTGGTCGAAAGCGAATTTCTCAAAAAATGGAGGAGATTGCTTATCTAAATGAGAAATTAAGCATAATTTTATCCGATGAGCGTGAAGCACCCGTTTATAAGAAGAAATTTTACTTTGTCGGTGGAATAAAAGAAATGGTCGTGCGATATACCGAGAAACAGAATTGGGTTCATAAGCGAATTATTTATCTGCAGGGGAAAGAAAAAGAAATTTCAGGGGAATTTGCTTTTGTTTATACAAAAAGCAGCCGAGAGTCAATATTTTGTTTTACGAATGGTATCTCAAATACTCTAGGTGGAACTCATTTAGAGGGGTTTCGTGGGGCTCTTACTAGGACCTTAAATGATTTTTTGAACCGAGATGGGAAATTAAAGAAAAAACTAGGGGATGCAAATCTGAGTGGCGATGATAGCCGCGAGGGTTTGACTTGCGTTATTAAAATCCGAATACCCGAGCCACAATTTAATTCACAAACGAAAGAAAAATTGGTAAACCGCGAAGTTAAGGGTTTAGTCCAACAATTGGTTACGGAAAAACTTCGTTTGTACTTTGAAGAAAATGCGGGGGAAGCAAAAAGTATCCTCGAAAAGTGTGTTTTATCCTTTCAGGCTAGAGAAGCGGCTCGAAAGGCCCGTGAGCTGGTGACGAAGAGAAAGGGTGTCTTGGAAGGGAGTGGATTGCCTGGCAAGCTTGCCGATTGTTCTGAAACAAATCCGGCAAAGAGTGAGTTGTTTATTGTCGAGGGGGATTCTGCCGGTGGTTCAGCCAAGCAGGGAAGAGATCGTAACTTTCAAGCGGTGTTACCGTTGCGCGGCAAGCTTGCCAATGTACTAAAAAGACCAGAAGCTACCTTCGAGAATGATGGTATCAGAACATTGATAGCTTCTTTGGGTATTGATATCCTTGCCGATAAGAAAGAATTTATCAAGAAATTAAGGTATCATAAAATTATTATCATGACTGATGCAGATGTCGATGGTTCGCATATTCGCACTCTACTGCTAACATTATTCTACATCCGATTGCCATATATTATTAATGAGGGTTTTTTATATATCGCGCAACCACCTTTGTTTTTGATTAAGAGTGGTAAAGAGAAACACTATGCGTATTCAATTAAGGAAAAGGACCAGATTATTGAAAAAATGAAGGGGAGAAAATTTGTGGTGCAGCGATATAAGGGACTCGGTGAAATGAATGCAGATCAATTATGGGAGACAACCATGGATCCAGCAAGAAGAAATCTCTTACAGTTAGAGGCGATACCGTCAGAGGTCTCCGCAAGTGTCAGCGAAGTATTTGATATCTTGATGGGAGATCAAGTGAAACCGCGCCGTGAATTCATTGAAAAAAATGCTCAGTATGTTTCTCGCCTTGATGTTTAACGTTTCAGTGGATGATAGTAGTAGTACTGAACGCCCCGATTGCCAAATCCTTGCCCGATTGTCATTTTACCAAAAGATGCCCAGCCTGAAAAATATTGATATTTTTTTCTTGTTTGTCTGATGTTGTCGGCTGGAGAATCCCAACATGTCCATGCTTTTTGGCACTTCCTGGATAAAGAGCAAAAACAAAATATCCATCCTTTGCTTTAGTGAGAGCATTTTGCCAATCTGACGTTTCTTGATTTTCTTGCCCACCAATGCGTCTAATCTCATGGCTATCCGTGTCATAAAAACCCTTTTTTAAGTTTTGCGCAATCTGATAGACGTTGTAGCCATTGGCGGAATCATGACTCTGTAAACTATTGGCACCGAGCGTATCACTGGCGACTTGACTTAAGACAAAATTGTAAGCAGTTTGGTACTGATAGCGTTGCCAACGATTATGGTGATTGCGATACACTTGACTTGTGATTCTTTTATAGCTATCGTGTGAAATCTCATGAGATTGAGTCACGGTGTAGCCTCCTGTTTGCGGATGATATCTTCTCTTGACTTCGTAATAGGTATTTGTTACTGGATCATGAGTATAAAAATAATTACTATTCCCTTCCCAGCATCCCTGATAGCCAGCGAGATAGGCGAGCCGATTCTTTTCAATATTTTCGATCGACCAGCTTTGAAATAGAGGAGTGGCTTCACGAAATAAATTTGAAAAAACTTGTAGAGCACTGCGCTTGGTAGCAAATTCTTCGAAATAGATACGTTTTAACCATGCAACTTCTTCTTTAAGTGAGTGCAGAAAATTTCTTGCGAGATAAGGCAATTGCATTATTGATTTCCCTGTTATTGGCATTGAATAATTCTTTTAAATCGGCTACCATTGATAATTCTTTCACACGTTCTGGCAGATGGTAAATAAAATCAACTGCATCAGAATAGATACCTGAAACTTGATTCTCAAAATGAGCAAAGGCTTGGCGGATCTTATTCAGTTGCGGATCCAACTCAAGTGTTTCAGAATTTACTGTTTCAGTTAAATGTGGGTCACGAGGTTTGAGATTTACTTCTGGATCAGCTTGAAAAATGTTCCTATTTGCTAAATTGTTCTCGAGCGTGGTAATCCCCAATCCATTGCGAAAGAGATGAGCTGCATCGACTCTCTTTTGCCCTGAGGATGTTCTCATCTGGTGAAATAAAAGATTGGCAAAGTATAAGGCATCTTCTTCGTAATTTGTAGAATATTTATTCTGTAATAGCTGATAGCCAGCGCGCACACTACGAAAAATTAATTGACTGCCGGGATCTACATAGGAAGCAAGGAAATTAGCAATATCGAAATTCCCAGTAAGATTGCCATTCTGGTCATAAGAGAGACTCTGCAACAATGTATTGGTAAAATTTCCGGCGCCCAAATAATTCACTAGACTCCCGCCAAGTCCTTGAAACCAGTCTGCATCAGAAATTCTTTTATTGCTAACAAAAAAACTCTCGGTAAATTTTCCCGTCCTTGTCTTTTTTTATTGAGAAACGCTAATCCGAATTGTTCTTTAATGGCGAGGGCATCTGGCGATTGATCATAAATTTTCTGCCAAACAATATTTTTTTCTTCGGGGATGGTCAATTGAATTTGAATTTGACTTAAGTCTTGTAGATTATTCCAAGTGAGTAGTGACGTATGATTTGCAGCTTGCTTTTTTCCTTGAGGAAGAGCATAAGCAATCAATTGATTGAGTACCCTGTTTGCTTCAAGTTCCACCTGATCTACTTTTATTCTTTGTAATTGGTTTTGAATCTGGATACGCGATAGTGTCAGCGGATTCATCCAGCCGGCTTGTCGTTGTGAGCGTGCCTGTCTTTCTCGCTGCTCTATTTTTTTTTTCTCCTCGTTCCAATAATAATTGCTGGTATTCAGTCATGGTTTCTAGATAGATGGACAACCCTTCCAATTGTATCTGACTTTGTAATATCTTCGCTCTATCATTGAGATTTTGGATTTGCATCAGATTGATCTTTCGATCGATCTGGTTCCTCCCACCATCGTAGATAGGTTGATTGATTTGAATCTGCCAATGGTTGCTCGTTTGATCGCTATTACTGTTTGCAACAACACGGTCTCTTTGGACGCTCAAATTGACCGATGGCAGGTATCTTCTCAAGCGTGCCTTTTTTTGCTGTAGTAAGACTTTTTTTTCTAGCTTTAATGCCTGCTGACGAGAGTCATTTTTAAGAGCGAGCTTTTGCAAATCATGCAAAGTCCAAAGCTGCTCGCTTTTCAATTGACTATGCTTTGTTAAAACTAGAAGTGAAAAAAAAATGATAAATAAATTATAGATAAGATTTTTTTTCATAATTGAGATGATTCAAACGATTGAAAGTTGCTTTTGAGCTGCGATCCTCTATTTTTATAGTAATTCTCTTTTTTCGGCAACTTGAGAACATGAAAAATGTTTGCAAGTTGGTAGTGTGCTTTTATAAAAAACCCTTCAAAACGCAAAATATAAGAGAGTTCGTTGATTGCTAAAGGATATTCTTTTTGCCTGTGGTAATATTCTGCCAATAGTAGATGAGCGTGTAAATCGTCGGGATCCTCCATTACGATTTTTTTTAGAGAAGAAGGCAAGAAAGTGGTGTGCGGATCGAGCAAAGAGATCCTTGCCTTCCATTTGATCCATTGACGATGATCTAAAAAATGAGGATGCTTGTCTTCAGTTTCTGCTATGAGTCGTTGCGCCAATTTGACCTCATTGCGAACTAAGTATACTCGCAAAATTGCGATCTGTAACGGTAGATACCAAGAATATTCGTTAGATAAATTCATTAAGATTGGCTGGGCCAGGGTAACATTCTGTTGTTCTAAGAATTTAAGAGCCTTCCTGAATTCTTTTTGATCCTCTTTTTTCGGTAGATGATTGAACGTCAGAGGTTGCTTGGACAGCAGATGTCCATATTGATGGATCCAGCCCGCAGCAAGTAAAAGTAAAGCCACGCAAATCAAATGATTTGCAAGCTTGCCCAGCCTATATCTGTTTCGCATACGAGCAAACGTTAGTAGACTTTTCTTTCTTTTTTGCACATCGTTTAAAACGTGCAAAGGTGTTCAATGTTTCAAAAAAATTTAGATTTTTACTGGTTCTAACGATTGCAGATCATTTTGGATTTGTAGAATGATTTTTCTTTTATAGAGCAATGCCAACTTAGTTCTTCGTCGAAAAAAATCTTGCCACTCTTCAACGTATTCAAATTGACGACAAAAAAACCATTCAAATTTGATTACCCCACAATCCTCAATCATCTCTTGCCAAAGTTCTTTTTTGCTTTCTGATTTTCTTAATTTCTCTAAGAAAACTTCGCTATGTAATAGATAGCGAGACCAGAGTCTTTGAGCCAGTTTTTCACTTTTCTCTGTTGAGTAGTATTGGTTCAGGAAAGAAGAAAAGTTATGAATTGCCTGATTTTTTAAATGTAGATTTTCGCCGTACCAAATTGAATTTCTCTTTGTTGTCTTGGCGGACGGTGGGAAAATTTGTATTTTTTTTAGCTGATTCAATACATCTTGTGCAATGTTAATGCAGTCTGTGAGCTTTCCACCTAATACTGCGAGAATTCTTTTATCTGGATAAACTTCTACAGCATGATTGCGCGAGAGCGAGAGCCATGATTTTTCTTTCTTTTTTTTTCTGGAGCTATGAAGATTTCTTTTTGTTTTTTTTGCTACCAGAGTGCGAACGCCACAACGATCGCTAATGAGTTCGCTCGCGGGAAAATGATATTCACTGCCAAGGTGGTTCTGTAAGTTACTTCTAATAAATTCTCTATCTTCATCGTTTGCTTGATAAACTGGTTGATCGACGCGGGTATCGGTGGTGCCAATGCAAAGGGTTTGTTCCATTGGAATGACAAAGAAGGGACGGTGATCGGAGGAAAGAAACGAGACGATGAAGTTTTGCAAATCTTTTTTTTTATCTTGTCCATCCGGTCGTGGATAGATCGAATGAATTCCTTTGGAAAAAAGAAGACTATATTTGCTAGACACTCCAATGAGCTTATTGATTTTTTGAATTTCGGCACCGCAGGCATTGATCAGAAACTTTGCGTGAATCTGCAGAGGAGCTTCAGCAGCTTGTGCTGTCTTTTGATCGCTCACCTTTATTTGCCAGATGTTCTTTTGTTCGATATCAATGACCTTGGTATAATTGCAAACAATGGCACCGAGATGTTCTGCCTGGCGGATAAACGAATAGACAAATCGAGCATCATTCTCCACTAATATTGCGTCGGAATAGACGACAGCAAAGCGGTAGCGTGAGTTTTTTAGAGTTTTGGCAATAAAATGTTTTTTCCCATTAAAGACAAACTCTGGAGTTTGGGTTGCACACGATCCCATCAACCAATAAAACCAAGCTCCCAAATACACTAAAAGAGATTTCCAAAAATTCAGTAAGAGGCAAAATCGAATTTCCTCTACTTGGCTGGGACAATGTTTCACAAGTAAGTTGCGGGCAAGGCAGAGTTTGCGTACTAACTTGAATTCACCATTTTCTAAATATTTGATACCACCCCAGATAAAATTTGAGCTCTCTTGGCTAGTCTGACTGGCAAAATCACCCTGATCAAGGACGACTACTCGATATCCTGCATCGGCCAAGGCAAGAGTGATTGCTGCTCCTTGAATACCCGCTCCGATAACACAGACATCATATTCTCTGGCAGTTAAAGCCTGCAGATTTCTTTTCCTTTTGGCAGAAGGAGAAAGCGCTATCATTTTTTACATGAATTTTCCTATTTGAAGAATATTAGCATGATCTGTGGTATTATTTATGTAAATTCAGGCGCCGATAAATCGCACCGATATTTTTAGTATAATTCGTACTATCAAAAATTTTTGTAAGAGTTTCTCTATTCAGGATTTTGGAGATTTTCTCGTCTTTTTCCAATTCCTTTTGGAAATCTAATTTCTCATCTTTCCAGACTTTCATGGCAATTTTTTGTAGCGATTCATAGGCTTCATTTTTATCGATCCCTTTATTGACCAAATTGAGCATCACATGTTGGGAGAAGATCAAGCCGCGGGTGGTATTGAGGGTTTTTTTTATTGCCTGCGGATAGATCTGTAAATTCTTGATGACAAAACACATTCTCTCTAACATATATTCGCTTAAGATGAGAGTGTCCGGTAAAATAATTCTCTCATTGCTTGAATGAGAGATATCTCGCTCATGCCACAACGCCATATTGCGCAAACTGACTTGCAAATTAGCTTGGATGACGCGAGCCATTCCACAGATACGTTCACAGATTACTGGATTTCTTTTATGGGGCATAGCACTGGAACCTTTTTGTCCCACCATAAAGGGTTCTTCAATTTCTCGGCTTTCTGTCTTCTGTAACAGACGGATTTCTTGGGCAAGACGATCCAGAGTACCAGCAAGCAAGGCAAGGGCACTCATCATTTCACCGATACGATCTCGTGAGATCACTTGGGTTGAGATAGGATCAACTTCTAGGTCTAAGAGCCGGCAAACTTCTTCTTCAAAATCTGGCGTGAGTACCGAATAACTACCAACCGCCCCGCTGATTTTCCCAACTGCAATCGATTTCATCGTAGTGGTCAGACGTTCTTTTTGTCTCATTAATTCGGCGTAGAAATGTGCAAATTTTAAACCAAGTGTGGTGATTTCCGCATGGACGCCATGAGTCCGACCAATCATAATTTGATCTTGATAGAGTTGTGCTTTTTCTTTGACTTCTGTAATCAGAGTGAGCAGCCTTTTTTCGATCACCTGTAAGCCATCGCGTAATTGCAAGGCGAGGGCGGTATCTACGACATCGGAGCTGGTAAGACCATAATGAATATAGCGGCCGTCTGTTTCACCCACACTTTTTTTGACACTCATCAAGAATGCGATCACATCGTGGTGGACTTTCTTTTCGTTTTCTAAGATTTCTTGTGCATCAAACGTGGCATTTTTTTTGATATTTTCTAGAGTCTTTTGGTCAAATAATCCACGCCGCTGCCAGACCTCACAGACCGCCAGTTCCACTCGTAACCAGTAGGTAAACGGTGCGGTGGCATAAAAAATTTCTGCCATTTCTGTATTGATGTATCGAGGGATCATTGTTCGACTTCTTTCATTTTTTTGATGGCCTTTTTTATGTCTTGCCAGACTACTTTTTTGAGAGGACTTTTTTCACCGCCGTTACGGAGGACGTAGCTCGGATGAAAAATTGGCAAGACCGGTATCCCTGAGTACTGTCCCCAGATTCCATGGATTTTGGTAATGCCTGTGGTGGTGTTCAAAAGGAACTTTGTGGCAGGTGATCCCAGTGCAATGATAATTTTTGGTTTGATCAAGCTAATTTGCTTTTTTAAATAACCGTGACATGCGACAATCTCACTTTCTTGGGGTGGTCGATCTTTGGTTTTCTCACCGATCTGTAAATAAGGGCGGCATTTCAATAAGTTAGTAATGAATGTTTCTCGCTGGCGATCAAGCTGCATCCCATTTTCAATAATCCGTGTCAACAGTTGCCCAGCGGGACCAATAAAGGGGCGACCACTCAAATCTTCTTGCAGGCCGGGTGCTTCTCCAATGAACATAATTTTTGCTGTTGCTGATCCTTCGCCAAAGACAGTTTGCTTGCGTCCTTGTGCTAACGGACAGAGCGTACAATCAGCAACGATATCCTTGAGTTGACTTAATTCCTGTTGAATATTCATGAGTTCCTTCAGTTCCTTCTTGGTTTATGATGGTTCTTTTGTCATCTATTATAGGGGCAGCTTCATTTGCAACCGCAGATTATTGGTTGGCAATAAAGAATTTAGAAGATAAGCATTGATCTTCTCTTTAGATCTGCAAGTCTTGACCGAACCAGCAAATAAACAAATAGTAATGGCAAAAAAAATTTTGATCATTCGCATGTCATCAATAGGTGATATCGTCTTGACTACAGCACTGATTCGCTGTCTGAAAAAACAAATTCCTCAGGTTCATCTCGATTACCTCTGCAAGGAAAAATATGGTGAGATTCTGAAGTACAATCCATACCTCAATCGTCTCTATCATTATCCAAAGAAAAAAAAATCCCAGCGTCTGCTCAGGGCGATTCTCAAAAAAAATGAGTACGATTGGGTGATTGATTTACAAAATAATCTCCGTAGTCATTATCTGTGTTCTATGATTCGGCGTTCCAACACGCAAATCTCACGTCTGGAAAAATATCGCTGGCAGCGTTGGCTGCACTGTAAATTGAAAATCGGAAAATACTCTAGCCAAGTTCATATCGTAGAAAAAACATTTTTGGCTGTCAAAACACATAAACGCAGGTGGGTTGTCAATTCTGCTCATGTGAGTTCGTCAGTCGCTCATCAGCAGATTCGGATTGAAAACGATGGGCAAGGTTTAGACTTTTTTTTCCCAAAACAACTTACACAACAAGACGCCGACTTGTTAAAAGCTGGACTACCGCAAACAGAATATGTGGCTTTGGTGATTGGTGCGACTTATCAGACAAAAAAATTACCGTTGGAAAAACTGAGTGCATTGGTGCACCAGTTATCGCCGATTTTACCGCTTGTGATTGTGGGTGGCAAAAGCGAAGAAGAAGTTGCCCAAAAAATCACTATGGATATGGCGGCGACAAAGCAAGCGCAACAGCCGATTAATTTTTGTAATCGCCTCTCTCTTTTTGGTTCGGCCTGGGTTCTTAAGCGATCGCAGGTTGTGATTAGTTATGATACCGGTCTGATGCACATTGCTGCTGCACTTAAAAAAAACGTAATCACAATTTGGGGAAACACTTCACCTCTCTTTGGTATGTGGCCTTACTACGGACAGAATTTTATCGAGCATTTTTCAAAGAATGTAGTAGGGGGGTCAAAGCAAATAAAACAAACCAGCCCCTTCCAAGTGATTCAGGTAGAAGGTCTTGCCTGCCGCCCGTGTTCACATTTGGGATATGCTCGATGCCCTAAAAAACATTTTCGCTGCATGCGATTGATCCAGATCGAGGAAATAGTCAGGCAGGCAAAGGGCTATCTGACTTGTTTTTAGCTCGAGAGGTACTATTGATTCTTTTGCTTGTTTAGGTTTTTTAAAAAATCTACCGTTTTTAAGGCAATGCCATCAAAAGAACCGTTGGATAAAAATACCAAGGTGGTAGCTTTCATATTTTTGTGTTGATTCCTTTTATCATTCTGCCAATTTTTTTTGAATTTTTCCAATAATTCTTGGGGATTTTTTCCATAATGTGCACAATCTGCTCTAGTTTTAATATTTTTCTGGGGCACAGATTTTTTCTGATTGATTGCATGAACAATTGAGCGGCTATCCAATAGATTTTCTCGAGAGAATTTTTGTTTGTTAAAAACTGCGCTCAGGTAGATCTGATCTGCTTGCGCCAGTGAATCGATGTAGCCTTGGGTAAAGGATCGATGATGCGATGAGTTACTGCGCGGTTCAAAAAACACGACGATTTGTGTCAGCGAATTTAATTCACGAATTACTTGAATCAAGCCACTAACCGCAGTTGGATGATGAGCAAAGTCCTCATATACCGCCAGCAATCCGTCTTTACTTTGATAGAGAAGCTCCTGTCGGCGTTTTACTCCTTGAAAACTCGCCAGGCTCTGGTTGATAGAATTTTGCGAAAGTGAAAAATTTTTGCGCGGCTCAGTTCTTAAAAGAAACTGAAGAGTGAGGAGAGCCGCCATGGTGTTTTGCCGATTGATTTCTCCCGCCAGATCTGCTGGTAGTTGGAGATCGAGAGATTCACCTGGTGTCTCGAAAATCCAATGATCATTTTTTTGCCGATACGAAAAAAACTGGAATTGTGCAAGACGATTGCTTGGGAGTTCCTGGTGGAATCGTTGTAGAGATGCTAATTTATCTGGTGAGCAATAGAAGACGACTGGTGAGAGTGCGTGTTCTTGCAGCATTTCACATATCTGCGGATAGTTCCCGTTGGCCACGATCAGGCCGTTTTCAGGTACCATGCGGATCGCCAAAATAAAAGCTCTTTGATAAGCAGCAAAATCAGGATAGATATCTAAGTGATCGTATTCCAACGAGGTGATCAGCAGAACGGTTGGAAAATAATGAAGAAATTTAGCCTGTTTATCAAAAAAAGCACTATCGTATTCATCGCCTTCAATCACAAAGAGATCATCTTTGCCCAATCTGGCACCAGCTTCACCATTTTTCAAGAAACCACCGCAAAATAAACCTGGTCGATATCCAGCGTGACCAAGCAGATGATCAATCAGAAAAGTAGTCGTTGTTTTGCCGTGGGTACCGCTCACAACAATATTTTTTTTCTTGAGCAAGAGCAACGAGTGGATGACCTGCGGCATGCTAAAAATAGGTAATTGCTGTGCAAGGGCAAATTCTAAGGCACGATTACCGCGTGAAATTGCATTGCCTACGATCACTGCATCGGGCGCTTTCAGATCCTCTTGATTGAAATCATGATAATCAATGCCCCATTGTTCTAGTTTATGAGAAACCGGCGGATAGAGTTGCTTGTCCGAGCCAGATACTCGATAACCAAGTTTCTTTAACAGGTAGGCTAGCTGAGCCATAGCAATACCACCGATGCCAATCAAGTGAAAATGCATTTTCTGATTTGTTTTGCTGAGAATCATGAAAGTTAATATTGCCCTAGGCAGCAGAATTATGTCTACCAGTCATGCTGATACTGTATTTTTTGTCATATAGAATTTGTCTATTTTGTAAAGAGTCAAAGAAGTCCGCTGCTGGTATACGTTTTTATTTCAGTAGCTTTTTACAGGGGAATAGCTGAAGTCGACAATGTAAATCGAAGATTCGATTACGGTTGAGCCAATGGCTCAAAAAAAACTTTTATAAAGGAACAGAACATTTTGCCAAACATTCAGAATAAACAAGACTATAGCGAGGGGAATCAAGAAAAAAATCATAGACATGAGGTTGTGTCCCCAAATGACTGCGTGTGATTTTTTCTTTGCTCGAGCATAGAGATCTACTGCTAAAAACTGAGCATAGACTAAACTTATCAGCAAAAAAATAATTCCTAGCCCCGGATGAAAGAAAAAGAATGGAAAACTTGCCCCCACACTGAGATGTGCTAATAATGAAAAATGATTGATTTTTTCTGCACGCTCACTGACCGGTGAACCAAAGTAGTACTGAACATAGTCGTGCGAACTTGCCAGCACCAAAGAAATCACCAGTAATCCACAGGGGATTGCATAGTACTTCAAAGAAAAAAGCGAATAGTACATGGCGAATGGCGATGACAAGAGGAATGGCAAGATCAACAGATAGATCGGCAAATGGAGGCGCCAAATCACTTGATTTTTATGGAGACCATCCCATTTTTTAAGATCCTCTAAAAGATCATGAGGACGATAATACAGTTTTTCTAAGATTGCAATCGCCTGTCTTAAATTCATGCAAAGTTCATTTTTTGTAATTCAGCTGAATGCTACAGCCCTCCGATCTCACCACCGCTTGCTGCTCTCATTGGATGATCGGTTATTCTTTCTTAACCTACTCTTTAATCTCTTATTGAATCTGGGCATCATCGGAAATTCTTAAAATTAGAGCAACTCTTTTGCCTGCCCTCCCCATCAAAGACAGAAATTATTGCGATAGATGTTTGAGTGCGTCCTGATAATCTGGTTCGTCAGTTATTTCTGGCACAAGCTGAGCATAGCTGATCTCATCTCGATTATTTTTATTTTCTGAAATAAAAACTGCCCGGGCAGAAAGTCCGCTGAGCGGCCCGTTAGTCATCGCCACCCCTAAACCCTCCGCAACTCCTGAATTTCGATAATGAGAGTATGCTTGAATTTGATCGATTTGGTGCTGATCAAAAAATCTTTTTTGTGCAAAGGGTAAATCTGCGGAAATCATAACTACGGTAAAATCGTTTGCAGAATCTGCTTCACGGATTTTTTTTATCTGTTCGTTGAATTTTTTTACTTCATTAGCACAAACGTCGGTGTCTACACTTGGTAGCGTGAGGATCATTTTTTTGCCTTGGATGTCCCCGAGTGAACTTTCTTTTAGATCAGGGGAAATCAAGGAATTATTTGGAAGAGAATCTCCAATTTCTGGGAAGTCTTCTGCCAATTCTACTTTTTCATTATGGTGGAGGGTTACTTGCTTTTTACTCATACTTTTACACCCCTAACATCTACTGACACACTCTCCTGTCAACATTTTCTTAGCCATTTTTGCTTGTGGAGGATTTTTTTTTTGAAGTTTCTCTTTACACATGAAGGAGCATTATTGAAAAAACTCGCGAACCACTGCAGTTACATCACCAATGCCAATCAACAAGAAAAGCCATGCGAGACGAAAATGGATCCGTTTTTTAAAGCGAGTTTGTTTATCTCCACGAAAATAGGAGATAATCATAAAAAGACTCCAAGCGGTCATGAGCAATCCGACTAAAGCCGTCAGCATTAAAGCGAATATTTGAAAAAATTGTGGAATCTCAATCATTTCTAGAGTCCATTCTATAAACAAAGCGGTGCAAAGTCGACTTTTGTCGATTTTGCCATATTCGCATTTGAGAAATCATCAGTATATTTGAATTTTTAGATGGGGTTCTATTTGGCAATTTTTTTCTCAGAAATCGACTCCGTTTCTAGTCAATGAGCCCGCCGACCTTTTGCGCTTGCCGTTATGAAGCAATATCGAATTGGCAGAATACTCTTTTGCCAGGAAGCTTCAAAAATCTGTTGGCTGATTTTGATTTTCTTATAAACTCGGTTCATATGTTGGATTTGCTAGATAGATGAGGCGTATATTGTCTGGAATTCAACCGAGTGGAATTTTTCACTTGGGCAATTATTTTGGAATGATGCAGAGAATGATTGCCTATCAAAATCAAGAAGACTCTCCAGCCTCAGATGGTAAAAAAAATAATCAACTGTTTGTGTTTATTGCCAATTATCACGCGCTTACTTTGAAGCCTGATCCAGAGAAATTGCAGCAACAAACGCTAGAAATGGCTGCTGATTACGTAGCTCTTGGGCTTGACCCGCAAAAAAGTATTTTCTGGGTGCAGAGTGATCTACCACAGATAGCCGAGCTCACTTGGATTTTGACTCACCATGCCAGCGTTTCACGATTGGAGCTCGCTCACGGTTATAAAGATAAAGTTGCGCAGGGACAGCAGGCTACTGCCGGTCTGTTCACCTATCCGATTTTAATGACTGCTGATATTTTAGCCTTTGCTACCAATATTGTGCCAGTTGGCAAAGATCAAGCTCAACATCTTGAGATTTGCCGCGAAATTGCTCGTAGTTTTAATCATCTTTTTGGTAAAGTCTTTACTATCCCCCAAGCTGATATTTTACCCGACCAACAATTAGTTGTAGGAATTGATGGGCGGAAGATGTCCAAGAGCTACCAAAACATGATTTGTCCGTTAGCGGCAGAAAACCTACTCAAAAAGAGCATTATGAGCATTCGCACCGATTCTGCTCAGCTTCAGGATAAAAAAGATTCGAGCGAAACTCCTCTTTTTCAGATTTTCTCTCTGTTCGCATCTACAGCTGATGCCAAAGATCGATTGATTGAAAAGTTTAACCAGCAAGGAAGTAGCTATCAAAAAATAAAATTAGAACTATTTTCTTTGATCATGGATACTTTTGCTCCAGCACGAGCACGCCGGCAAAAAATCAGTAAACCAGAGATATTAGAAATTCTGGCCGATGGCAGCAAAAAAGCAAAAGAAGTCGCTCAGCCTATTTTAAAAAAATGTCGTGATGCCTGTGGAATTTCCTATCGCTCTGGGTAACAGCAAGATTTTTGATATTTCGATTCTGTAAGTGTATCTGTGCCACTAAAAAAGAAATGTTTTTTTTTATTTTTTTTTTATCAATGAAAATTGGATTCTAAACCAAAAACTTTTCTTTCAATAAAACGATGATACTCCCTGTTTGTTTGCTTTGCCCGCCCAAAGAAAAATTGGCGAAATTTCTGACGGAAACTAAGATGATCACGATGGGCTATCCGCACAGATCGTTTCATAAGCTTATAGTATTCTTGCGGAATATTGTGTGTTTGCTTTAAATGCAAAAATAGATATTCTAAAATAAAAAGATCCTCATATTTTTCTTCTGTTTCAATTTTCATGAGAGCTTTTTCAAAAGCACTCTTGATTATTTTTTTGTGATTGTACAACAGATAAACTTGATAATCGTTTGGGTTCTTATTAAAGACGCTCAATGGATTTATATTTTCGTTATCATCGATAAAGGGAACCAAGCAAATAAAGATTTCTGGGAATGGCCTTTGCATTATGTTTATCATTGAGTCAGTCAATAGAAGTTCAGTTCTTTTTAAATGGTAGGTTTGCCCGTAGTTTTTTAGAAAATCAATTAACCGACTAACTTCTTGAGAATCTGTGTGTTTTTTTCCAAAATCTTTTTCAGCAAGAGACTTGCCTTTTTTGTCAAGGTCATGGTCTTTATGCCAGCTACCTGTAGCAGTGCTTTTTTTTTGTTGATCTTTGTCGTTCATTGGTATCGGCTGGCTTTTTACGAGTGGGAGCTCCTCGGTAGGTTTTTTGTCATCTATTTGCTGTTCCTTAAAAAAGGATGGAGTTTGCGAAATTATTGGATGAGTCTTACCTTCGGTTATCCATTGCTCAAGTTGGAGAAACTCAATACTTAATTGGTGTAAGATTGATGGAATATTCTTTCTCCCTGCCTTCACAGAATATAAGATCATCTTCGCATATTGTTGTTGCAAAGATGATTGCCCTGTTTGAGCATTTTTTTGTAGCGATAATAGGAGAGACTCATCATAGTAAGGAGAAAAAAAAGCTGGGCGCATGATTTCTTTGAGGATTGAATAGCGTTGCTGCAAGTAGGATGATGAATTCAAATAAAGAAGATCATAAATTGCAACTGAAGAGAGGTCGAGCTGATCATTTCTCTGAATTCTTTTGACTAAGTCTTCGCCACGAAAATTCAGTAAAAGATTTTTTGCCAAGGATTTTTGGATCAACGGCAGAACGATGTGCAAGTGAATTCGCTGATTGACTTGATTGAGAACTTGGCTATTTTTTGTTTCTCGATTGAAATTTTTTTCACCATCCTCTTCTCTTTTCGTTGAGGAAGGAGCTGTTAGCTCACTCGGGAAAAGATAAAAACCTTGGAACTGACGATTCAGCCCGCTTAATTGCATCGGGAAATTTTGGTAATGGGTTACTTTTTGTAGGGCCTTTGCTTCTTCTGTGAGTAGTAGCTGATCAGTTTGTAGTTTTTCTATTTGTCGGATGGAATGCGCAATGATTACTTCAAGAGCTTCTTGAATGCCATGCGGTTGCTGATTGGTATTGACTAAAAAATGGCTAGAAAAAGAAAATGTAGCACGTTGATAGTTGAGCGCTCGAGCGATAAAAAGCGCACTGTAGCTCGATAATCGTAAGCATTCAACCCAAAGATCTTTTGTTTCAATAGTGTCCACTGGAGCGTCATTTTTTTTTTGCATTTTTTTTTCGACCACCCAAGAGAGAATTTCCTCTAAGGTTGGATATTTGGCGATGGATTGTTGTTGTTGTCGATTTGGGGTAGAATATTCGGCTTTACTCCTCTCGATAATTGCCTGATAGGTCGATCTCATTAATCTATGAGAAGACCAGTGTTGTTTTTCTTCTTCTTCTAAAAGAAACGTCTCTGCCAGCTGAAAACTAGAAAGTAGGC
Organism: Leptonemataceae bacterium; assembly: GCA_965207725.1. GTDB lineage: Bacteria > Spirochaetota > Leptospiria > Leptospirales > Leptonemataceae. Next base: position 875,013 of record OZ242290.1, read on the forward strand.
TGCTCTGCTGATCGTTATTGGGCATTATGTTGGAATTTTCTTGAGATAACGAATGATGAGCGAAAATTTAAACCAAGAGTGCCGCAAGCATGCAGTCGAAAAGAAAATAGTAGGTAGCAAGATCAGCCCAAAAAGATAACTGGTTACAGTAAAAGAATATTCATTGGCCTGCAGTGATGTATGAATTTCTTGAGGTTGAACAAATCCATAAATATAAAAGACAAATATCATCAATAATAAAAAAAAAGTGAAGCGATGGATCAATGGTAGGGCGCTCATGATGAGGCTCAGCAGGGAGGCTAAAAAAAAGAACAGGCGAGATGAGCTTGGATTCTGTTTGACTACTTGTTCTCCTCCATCCCAAACTATTTGATATTCAATCCAATGGGAAATACTCAAAAAGAGCAACACAATATTGCCGAGCAGAAAGTAGGCAAGCAACTTATCCCTTTGTAAAAAAGTATTAAAAAAATCCTTTGCGCTGATACGGAATAGATGATAGTACGCCGCAAAGGAAATGAATAGATAGCGCCGTACAAGGGCAATCACATTACTAGAATTTTCTTGTTCTTTCATAAAAGAAAAGATCTCATCTTAATGCAAAAAGGGCTTCCATTTCCACAGTCGAGTTGAGCGGCAAATCAATTACGCCAATCGTCGTCCGGGTATGTTTACTTGCTGGAAATAATTTTTCGGCAAATTGGGAAACTGGGTTTGCAATTAAATGATGTTCGTGAAACTGTGTGTCCGATTGCACAAAAATACCCAAGCGGATAATTTCTTGAATATCGTCAAGGTTTTGGATAGCCTTTACCGCCGCAATTGCGTTTATCAAACACAAGATCAGAGCTTCAGCCGCCCGCTTTTTTTCTGTCGACGAGAGTTCTGCGCTAAGCGGCCCGCACATTGCTAGTTCACCATTTTCCTGTATCGGTAGCTGTCCACTGGTATAGACCAGCCCATTGTGCTTTTTTGCGGGAATGTATAGAGCCACTGATTTTGGTGCATCTGGTAGAGTATAACCCAAGCTCTCAATTCTTTGTTGTAAATCACTAACGTTTGGATCAGTCATAGAATTTCCTCATCATCCTGTTATATATTTCCACTTGTCTATATCTGGTATTGTTGGTACCATTTGGGGTTTAGGGCGCGTTGTAGCAGATAGCAATCGACGAGAACCAAATTCAACATTGCTTCGACAATTGGTACGGCACGTGGTAAAACACATGGATCGTGTCGCCCGCCAGGGCGTATAGTTTTACTCTCTCCCTTGGCATTGACAGTTTCTTGCTGGCGGTGGATGGTCGCAGTAGGTTTAAAGGCCAGCCGAACGGTGATTGGCATCCCATTACTGATCCCACCTTGGATTCCACCAGAATGATTTGTTTTTGTCTTTATGACCGGATGGCTTGATTGTTGCCGTTTGCTTGGCTTGGATTTTTTTTCCCCTTGTATTTGTTGATCTATGGGCGATTCATCGCAACTATTATAGAAAGGATCGTTATGCTCGCTGCCGAATAGCTCAGTACCAGAAAAACCACTCCCCACTTCAAACCCCTTACAGGCCGGGATAGATAAACAAGCCTTGCTTATTTCTGCATCTAACTTGCCAAACACCGGTTCACCGAGACCTGGTGGTACATTTTGTACATAGCCACGAATGATTCCTCCCAATGAATTGCCATCCTTTTGTGCTTCTTTAATTCTTGTGACCATTTTTTCACTTGCTATTAGGTCCGGGCAGCGGACGATACTCGCTTCAATTTTTTTTCGATCAATTTCATTTTCGTCTCTAATGCTACTGGCTACAGTATGAATTTTTTCAACCCAAGCATTGGTCTTTACTCCCAGTTCGATTTGGAGTATCTGTTGCGCGATCGCACCCGCTGCGACTCTGCCGATTGTTTCTCGCGCTGACGAACGACCGCCACCGAGCGGGTTTCTATGAGCATATTTAATATGAGATGTATAATCTGCATGCGATGGACGGAAGATGTCCTCCCATTTAACATAATCCTTACCGCGCTGGTCTTTGTTGATTACCAGCAGGCAAATTGGCGACCCGATCGTCTTTTGCTGGTAGAGCCCGCTCATTATCTGAATTTCATCGGGTTCTTTACGCGGTGAACTAATTGTACTTTGCCCCGGCCTGCGACGTGCTAACTCTTGCGAGATCAAATCTACATCAATAGTCAAGCCAGAGGGACAACCGTCGATGACGACACCCACTGCTGATCCATGTGATTCTCCAAAGGTGCTGATGCGAAAGATTCTACCTAAGAGAGAGGACATTCTATAGATACTGACGTACGTTATTAAATAAATCGCTACTATCTTTTATGATCGTTTTTAACATTTTGGGAGAAATTGCCTGTTTAGGATCATCGCCAATACCCAAGCTGGGATTGCTGTGCACTTCTACAATGATGCCGTCTGCACCGTAAGAAAATGCAGCAAAAATGGCGTGGGGTACGTAATTGGCGCGTCCAACTGCATGCGATGGATCCACCACAATTGGGGCCCATGTTTTTCCCTTCAACAGTGGTGTAATGCACTCGTCTGGGTAGTTGCGATAGCCATCGATACTGGGTTGCGTTCCCCGGGGACATAGCATTATATTAGGATTCCCTTGGGCAACAACATATTCCGCTGCACAAATAAATTCATCTAACGATCCCATATGCATGCCACGTTTTAAGAGGATGGCGATTTGGTTATTTTTCTTTGGCTGGCCGATTGCCTTGAGTAACGAATAATTCAATGCATTCCGTGCACCAATTTGAATAACGCTGACTCCCGCCTCAATTACCAAATCAATCTGTGAGGGCTCCATGACTTCGGTGACGATTCCTATCTTGCATTCTTCTTTGGCTCGGACTAATATATCTAAGGCTTGATTGCTTCCTTGATAAGAGTGCGGGCTGGTGCGTGGTTTCCAGACACCGCCACGGAGTAAATCTGCACCTGCTTCTTTGATTGCATGTGCGCTTTCAATAAAGAGCTGGGGATTCTTTATATCGATTGTGCAATGACCGGCAATAAACAGAGGATCTTCTTTTAAGATTTTCCCAGCAATTTTAATACGATGCTCCGCAAGATGTGATTGTATGTCCATGAGTTTATACGGTGATTGCACTGTATCGACTCGTGATAGATAGTCTAGTCCAAGTAGACGATTGATCATTGTTTCACTCCGCTCATCTCCCAATATTGCATAGACATGTCGAGTCTCTCCTTTTATACCCTGTAACCGACAGTTGAATTCATTGAGAATTTTGCTTACTTCCGTTAATTGGTTTTCTGTGAGATAAGCGGCCTTAGGAATAATCATTGTTAAATCCTAGCTCTTTTTTTCTATTTTCATTTTCTTTTTTTTTATGGTTAATGACGCTATTCTGTACTGTTCTATTTCTTGCCAGTTTTGCTTTTTGCAGTATTTTTGTATAGTCAAAATTTAGTGCTAACGTTTCGGTAAACTGTGCGCTTGAATATTTTTTTAATGATTGCTTCAAAGTAGAGTAGAGTTGTTGTGCGGGGAATGTTTCTTTAGTAAACATTGAGACTGGTTTGTCGCTTTTGCTTTGTGGGTTAGTTTTTGCAAGAATCTGCATCATTTCCCCAGATTTATTTTGTCTGAGAAGCTGCTTCAATCGTTTGAGCTTGATCTTCCTTTTTCTTGCCATATGGATGCAGGCTTGCCAATTTCTTTTATCAGCTGCGAGCAACTGTTGAGGGTAATGTGAATTTGTAGTCAGCTGATTGAGCATACTGTTGGTACGATGATAGAGACATTGTGCATAATAGGTATAACCATTGCCAACGACATGACTTTGTCCTTGTCGACTAACAAATGAAACGCCAGCGATATAGAGATTTTGACTTTTTTTGAGTTCTGCGAGTAAGATCGCTAGCCCAACCATGGTATTGCTAGGATTTTCCATTAACGGCAGTTGTGCTAATTGTTCTTCTGCTAATAATTGATCGAGCGGATAAGTCGATCGATAGTAGATAACTTCTGAGAACCACTGATCTAGTTGCGGTGCTCCACCGAGCCAAGTCAATAGTGGAATTTGAGATTTGATCTGACTTTTATTTTTTTTCTGCTTTGTTGGTAGAAAATGTGCAAGGTTTGCAAAATGCATGAGAGTACCCCGGCCGCTATCGACACTGATAATTAAGTCAATGGGAATTTTTGCTTGAGAGAGAGGAATGACTGCGCTATCACTAGCGATCACCAAACTCTCCGTCAAAAAATTGGGATTTTTTTCTCGGAGCATTTCTAGTTCCGGGAGTAAGCTGCTGCTTGCTCCACAAAATAGGATCGGTTGCCCCGTTATTTTAATCTGCTCACGTTTGTTCATTGTGAGAAAAGAAAGATTTTCTTTACCGAGATTGATGAGATAATGATGGAACCATTGTCGCGCGAATTTTTCCTTGGTTTTTTTTTGCCGTGTCGATTGAGACAGATAGCTATTCAGTTGATCGCACCACTGGGGGAAATAACGATAATATACCGGCGAAAAAATAATTTGGATAGGGCTTACGCTTGGTCTTTTTTGAGATTTCAGCCAAGAGGGTAAATCTTCGATAATGTCTGTGATTTTCGTGTCAGTAGTCGCGACCTCTGAATTCATCAATTTTTTCCACTGTTGGTAGCGACCGTTCTCTTTTAATTTTTTTCTCATTTCTTGTATCGGTTCATAGAAAAAAACTGTCGGTTCACAGTACCTTGTGTGCTGAAGAGCAGTGTTCTGTTCATTTTTTTTAGTTCTTGCCTTGAATGCAGCGTCCACAATATATCCGTAACCCATACCGATATAGAGGATGCTCTGATATTTTCTTGACTGTAGATTGAGCCATTGTCGCTGAGCTTCTCGTTCTGGATCGGCACTGCTATGAAGGGCTCCCAACTCTGGGATAACCACCTGATCGGCTTTCTGATTGGGCTGCCCTTGGAAGCAGATATTTGGTATCTGTAACGAAAATAGAGAATCTTTCACTGATGTGAAATATTATCGGTGTGTATATCTACACTTTGTTGATCAATTTTGCTGGTGGTTAACTCAAGCAAGCAAGGAACCGTTTCAGGGCAGTGGAGCGGCGTGCTCCTAATCGCTATCCTCGACAATCAATCTTTTTACCGGGTTGCTCCTGTAATCAGAATCATCTTCGACCTCTGTTAGTCTCTCTTTTCTTTTCCCCAATACATGACTATCTGTATCAAATCCTGGGATTTCTTCTCCAAGTTCGCTATCATCATCCGTGTCGGCATTCTTGAATTCCGCTAATTCTTCGGCGGTCGGTTTGCGATTATTATCGTAAGAATGTCTTTCATCATCTTCCCAAGTATTATCAATTAATTGGCCGTATCGTGCCCCTCGTGCCATCGCCTGAGTGTGTTCTTGTTCTCGTTCTCCGAGTTCTGTTTCTAATTTTAATCGATCTTCTTCCGAGATGTAGCTCCACTGGATGTGGTCATCGGCGAGGAGATCCATAACCTGCACGCCTACTTTTTTGCTTTTACTCTTTTTGTGTGAATCTTCCATTTGATCGATTAAATCAATCGCAGAGAATGCAGCAACAGTAGTGGCATATTTGCCTCTTTCTACTAGATCCATCAATTTTTTGATATCAAAGGTATACATGTAGTATGTTTAAGTCTAGTAAACTGGCGCTATTTAATTTGTCAATGATTTTTTCTTTTTTTCTGTCATTGATAATGGAGAAAAAAGCAACAACGAAAGAGCACTCTAAGCGTTCTTTTTTTTAAAAAACCGACGGACAACTTCAATGACGCGCATAATTTGCGTATCGGTCAATTTCGCCGATAACGGCAGACTAAAAGTAGTTTCGCCAAATTCTTGGGCATTGGGAAGCTGTTCTCCTTGAATAGCGAGTTTTTTTTGATAAAAGGGAAAATCAGCAATACTGCGGTAATGAATGCTCACAATTATTTTTTTTTTGAGCAGGTAGTTGACGATTTCGTCGCGAATGGTTTTGCTCTGTGTCTTGCTTATTTGGACGGTATACAAATGGAGAGCATGGCGATTTTTTGGCTTTTTTTGTTGTCGGTTGGGCAAAATTTCAATCTTTTGCGGTAGGATGAGCGGGAGCCCAGTCAAGTTCTCTTGGTAGAGTTGCCAAATTCGTTGGCGGCGCAAATATCGTTCTTCTAGTTTTGCCAGTTGGATCGCGCCAAGGGCGGCTTGTATATCGGTTACATTGTATTTAAAGCCGGCTTCTTTAATTTCATAGGCGAGCCGATTCTTGGTTTTTCTTTTTTTTGCTGGCAAAGCCTGCAGTTGCCAGCTGCTTTGATCTCGCCCATGGTTGGCCAGGCAGCGAATGATATCTTCTTTGTCTCCGTCTCGCACGAGGACTGCACCACCTTCCCCCATCGTCAGGTTTTTGCTGGCATAAAAGCTAAAACAACCGTATTCACCAAAAGTCCCCGATTCTCGCCCATTTTGTCGACTTTCAATCGCATGCGCACAATCTTCAATTAAGATCAAAGACTGTTTTTTTTGCTTTTTGTCGATGATCGCGAGGATTTCCGCCATAGCACACATTCTTCCAGAAAAGTGGACCACAAGGATAGCTTTGGTTCGTTGGGTGATTTTCTTTTCTATTTCCCGAGGCGAGATATTCAAGGTAGTTGGATCGATGTCTGCAAGGATAGGCTGGGCTCCGCTATGAATGATTGCGTTTACCGTGGCAGGGAAAGTCATCGCACTGGTAATCACTTCATCGCCTGGACCAATGCCCGCTGCTAGCAAAGATAAGTGGAGCGCTGCGGTGCAAGAGTTGACGGCTACGGCTTTTCTCCCTTTGTACTGCGTGAAATCGCGTTCAAACGCCGCTACTCTTCTGCCGCTCGTAAGCCAGCCACTTTTCAAGGTATCGACCACCTCTTGGATTTCTTCTTCTCCGATGATTGGTTGTGAAAAGGGAATCAGTTCTCGATCAATATTGCCTTTATTTTTAGATATCATTGCTTATCAGTTATTGATTTTTTATTGTTGCTTGAGTCCATGCTCTATCTTGCTTGCTGAGCTGTTATCAAAAACAATCTTTCAAGCACTTGGTGAAAAACACCGTTAATGAAGTATGCATAAGTTCACATTTGTGATATCCGTCTTGTTGGTAACGAATTTTTTTTTCTATAATCTGCAAGGACAAGAGGTCTATCCTTTAAATTGGGGGGGGGATGACTATGCACCTCATGTTTTCCCCGATGGTAAGACTTTAATTTTTCAATCCAAGAGAAATGCCCCTCGTGCACATTCCAATTTTTGGGTGAGCCGTCTCAATTCTAAAGGTAGTTGGAGCAAGCGTGAATTTCCGCTTTTTTTCGCCGCAAATAAAAAAACTTCTGTCTTGAATACTGACGGCTTTGAGGGTGGACTGACAATTTATTATCAGGACAATCAACCGCAAGAAATTTATTTTACTTCGGTCGCTAATGAAAAGACTGGACGTTCGGGGTCTGCTGGCCTGAATATCTATTATACACGCAAAGAAATCGAGGGTAAAATGTGGACAATCAGTGAACAGGTGACAGTACTCAGTAGTGATTTTAATGAAGGATCTCCTGCCATCTCGAGTGATGGCAGGGCGTTGATTTTTTCTTCGGATCGCCCCGGTTCGTACGGCAATGCAGATATCTGGATAGCCTACCGCAAATCGGCAAGCGATGGTCTGTCTTGGTCCACGCCGATCAATCTTGGAAAAAACATCAATACCACTGCGAATGAGATTTCACCAACGATTTCAGCGGACGGTAAGGTGTTGTTTTTCAGTTCAGATCGGAGCGATGGTTTTGGTGGATATGATCTTTATTATTCAAGAGCGAATCAGAAGCAGTCTCCAGACGAGTTGAGCCGGGCTTGGCAAACCGTCTATCCACTACCTTTCCCCTACAATAGTTCAAGCAACGATGAGGCACCGAATGTCAATGATGGTGAAAATATTTATTTTAGTAGCGATCGTTTGGTCTATAAAGGAGCAGGGCAAGGTTTTTTTAATCTTTATCGCATGCCTATTCTTACCGCCCTTGCCTCGACTAAGCAACGTCAAGTCACTTTTCGCGTGGTTGAGAAAAAGGGCAAGGAAACCCGAGATATCGCGGCGATCATCGAAATCCAAGGCAAGAATACTCGCAGTCTCTTTTATAGTGGGAATGCTCCACGTCAAATTATGCCGCTTTTACAACAAGTCTACCAATTGCGTATTGTCGCGCGCGGCTACCAAACGAGTGAGCAGACTTTGGATCTACGCAAAGAAAAACAGTCCTCAGCAGGGCGCAAAGATCCGCTCGAGAAAATATATGTTCTTCAACCAATCGGCAATATCGATCTTTCGCAGCAATGCGAACTTCAGGAGCTTGCTTGTCTGCAGGAATTACGCATTTTCTTTGATCTTAATCAAAAAAAAATCAAACCGCTCTATCGGCAGAAAATTCTCTTGGTTGCTGATATTTTAAAACTTTTCCCGCTTGAGCGGATTCGTATTCTTGGGCATACTGATACTAGCGGCGAGGAAAACTATAACCTTCAGCTTTCCAAGCAACGAGCCCAGCAAGTGAAAGCTACCTTAGTGAAATTAGGAATTGCCTCCAGTCGCTTAGATGTGGTTGGTTTAGGGTCACGGCAGCCGCCACTCGATCAAGCGGAGAAAGACAAGGCTCAATTTCAACGACGGGTGAACTTTGCAATCATTAGCACACCTCGTTAGTCTAGTCTACCTTTTAACTACTAGATAGGATAATTGGCTAGCCATAGGGAAGATTGTTGGAACTAGAATAATGAAGATGCAAAGGTACATTGGCACGCGCGACTTTTATCCAGCGACCATGAAGTTTAGAAATTGGCTGTTTGCAAAACAGCGGCAGGTTTGTGAGTCTTTTGGTTATCAAGAATATGGTGCGCCTGTTGTTGAATACATGGAAATCTATCGCAATAAAACATCCAATGAAATTGTCAATGAGCAAATCTATAATTTTTTTGATCGAAAAAATCGAGAAATTGCGATTCGCCCAGAAATGACTCCTACACTAGCTCGCATGGCTATGGCGAAGATCCGTCAGTTTCCCGTACCTTTGCGCTGGTATAGTATCGCAAATTTTATGCGCTATGAACGTCCCGGACATAACCGTCTGCGTGAATTCTATCAGTTGAATGTGGATTTGATTGGCTTGCAGGAGACATGGGTAGATTTAGAAATTATTCGCTTGGCAATTGCGATTCTTCAGGGTTATCAGGCACAAGCCGGTCAATTTATTTTATATTATTCTGATCGTAGATTGATTTATTCAATGCTTTCAAACAAAAATGATAAGAATGAAGTAATGCGCCTGCTAGACAAAAAGGATAAAATGTCTAGTCAGAAATTTCAAGAAAACTTAAAATTACTCGTGCCAGATAATCAAGAACGAGAGAAATTACAGAAAATTATTGCGAGCAAAAATCCGCTGGAGGAACTTTCGTCATGTGAAAACCATGAGAATGCCAATATCATCGCTGAGATTCGTTGTCTTGCGCAAGGATTGACAGAATTTGGTCTGGCGGATTGCTGTCATTTTAACCCTAGTTTGGCGCGAGGTTTTGATTATTATACCGGTATGGTTTTCGAAGTCTTTGATTGCCACCCTCAGAATCGTCGCTCGATTTTTGGCGGTGGTCGCTATGATTCTTTGCTGACAAAATACAGCAGCGATCAAAAGAATGCCCCTTTGGTGCCAGCAGTGGGTTTTGGGCTAGGTGATATTCCTCTAGAGAGTTTTCTTAATTCTCATTCACTCAATCCTTTTTTTAGTCCAGTTTCTGCGACGAAAGATCGCTCCAAATTAGCGGGGGAATATGAATTTACTAGCAGAAGCTGTATGATCGTGTGCACTCAACCAAAAAAACTCTGGCAAAATGTTGTCTTGGCTCAACGCTTGCGTAAGATGGGATGGATTGTCGAGGAGAGTTGTGGTGATAAATTGAGTAGACAGATTAAAATAGCTGTACAAAAAAAACATGAATATGTATTGATTTTAGATCAGTATGAGCAAAGAGAAGGTGAAATTATTGTGAGAAATCTAAAAACCTCGCAACAATTTAATGCGACAATTCAACAAGCGATGAGTGCTCTTAAAAAATGCTTGTAGAAGATCGGTTGACTGATAGTTAAGGAAAGCAGGAGAGAGAGGGAAAAAGAAAGAAAGAAGTGAGCTTGCGATACGAGATTACATTGATTGATAGTCAACCGGTCAACACTACTGGAAAAATTGAAACCACCAAGGCATCCGTCGGGCAGCCAAAAAAAATCAACATTAAGCTCCTTGGAATATTGCAGAGGAGTGAGATTTCTAGCCTGTGGGCTACAACCAAAAAATACTTTGATAAGCATACCAAGGAATCGGAGAAGATTTTGGCTTGGGAAATTGATTGTGAGGGGCTTAAAGAAATCGATAGCTTTGGTGTCGCCTATTTTCTGGAATGTGAGAGGTTAGCAAAGAAAAGGAGCCTACCTTTTTCCATCTCTCATTTAACTACAGTCGTCCAAGAGAAAATAACCTACTATAAGACAAGAAAAAAGGAAAGTCTTGATGTGCAGAGTTACTCATCAACCACCTTGTCAGCGTTGATTGAAATTCCCACAGGCTTGGGAAGATTTTTTTATCATTGGTCTGCACATGTATTGGCAAGAATCTCTTTTTTGGGTGAGGTGATACAATCGATTGGCTATGTCCTCCGCCACCCGCGTTTTTTTCGCAAACAGGATTTCCTTGCAGTTATGCAGCAGATGGGAGTGACTGGACTCTTCATTATTTTGATTATTGGGATGATGGTTGGGGTTGTGCTTAGTTTCCAGACTATGGTTGCTCTGCGAAACTTTGGTTCTGATGTATTCGTGGTAAATGCCGTTTCCATTGCAATTTTTCGTGGCTTTGGTCCGTTTGTCACTGCAGTTATAGTAGCTGGTCGAACAGGATCAAGCTTTGCCGCCGAGCTTGGCGCAATGAAAAAAAATGAGGAAATCTATGCCTTGAAAACTATGGGAATTAATCCTACGGTTTTTTTGGTCATTCCTCGTCTTCTTGCCATGACGATCGTGACCCCTTTACTCAATATCTTTTTTGTCGCTAGCTCGATGGTTGGCACCGCTCTGGTGGTTGTGTCTTCGGGGATGCCTGTTTCAATTTTTCTGATTCAGCTCCAAGAGGCGATTGGCTTGAGTAGTGTTTTGATCACAATGATTAAGCCGATTTTTTTTGGTACCTTAATCGCTTTTGTTGGCTGTTATCGCGGCCTCTATTCAGCTAGTGATTCACGGGCAATTGGTAAGGCCACTACTGCTTCGATGGTCGATAGTTTGATTGGAATTATTTTTTTAGACGGTATTTATTCTGTATTTATTTATGTCTTTGAACTTTGAGTTAAATGTGAAAGATTTGCAATTAAAAGATGATTTGCCGTCAAAGGGAAAACAAGAAAAACAGCCGTCTCCTATTCTCTCAGTAAAAAATCTTTCGGTTGGTCACAATCCAGATCAGATTCTCTTAGAGAATATCAATTTTGAAATATATAGCGGCGAGATTTTTATGATTGTCGGAGGATCAGGGGTCGGCAAGACCACTCTTTTACACAATTTGATTGGCTTGCTTCCACCACAGAGAGGAGAGGTGAGACTTTTCGATACGAATCTCTTTGAAATAGATGAGGCAGAAAAAAATAAGATACTGCAATCGATCGGTGTGACATATCAACAGGGGGCTTTGTTCAGCTCTTTAACGGTTTATGAGAATTTAGCGTTAACTCTGCGAGAATTCTCAGATCTACCAGAAAATATGATCCGGCGAGTCTGCAACATGAAATTAAAATTGGTATCACTAGAGGGCTTCGCTGATTTTTTACCCGATCAATTGAGTGGCGGGATGGTCAAGCGGGTAGCAATCGCTCGTGCTCTCATAACAGATCCAAAAATTATTTTTTTTGATGAACCAGGATCGGGGTTGGATCCTGTTTTAGTGAGCGAGCTTGACGATCTGATCTTGGATTTATCAAAGAATATTGGGATTACTTTTGTCATTGTTAGTCATGATCTCAGAAGTGTTTTTCATATTGCGGATCGTGTCGCTGTATTGGATAAATCAGCGAAAGGAACTTCCTTTATTGGTGCTCCTCGAGATTCAGAACAATTAAAGAAGAGTCTTAAAAAATTAACAATTATTGATTAGATTTTCCCACGCATCTTTCTGCAAGAAATTATCTCAATTTTTTTGCCCGGCATTTTCCTCCCTTTCCCGTGAGAGGCAAAAAATATGAGCTACTGATAATCGGCTCTTGTGAGTCAAGCAAGCTAGATAATCTGCTAGTCTTATGACGACTGGGGTTGCTCGTCATTTTTTTTATGCCTGCCAGATTGTTGAATTCAAGAAAAATTTAATTATTTTTTTTAAAAAGAGTGGCAAAAATCAGCAATTTATCGATAATAGGCGAGTAATAGGTAACTATACGGATTCATCATGAAAAAAAAGAGACATTTATTGTTAGGGAGCGTTTTATTAGCATCATTTATTATCGGGATTACCGCAATCATATTCTTTGGTAGCAATAAATTATTGCGACTGGGCTATAACGTCGAAACTTATTTTGATGAGTCAGTGCAGGGAATCGAAGTCGGGACAATTGTCAAGCATCGTGGCGTGCGGGTTGGTGTCGTCGATAAAATAGCTTTTGTTGGTGAAGAATATCCACAGGCCAATGAAAAATGGAAGCGGCAAGTGTTGATTCGATTTAAAATTGACCATTTGGATACGATGAGTAGTTCTTTACTGCGTACATTAATTGATGAAGGGTTACGGACAAAAATAATGCCCCAGGGAATTACCGGTATCTCCTATATAGACTTGGATTATGAGAGTGCGGCTCATATAAAATCTGAGGAACCTTTGAACTGGCAACCGAAGTACATCTATATTCCCTCTACTCCTAGTTTTCTGAATGCGATTAGTAGTACGATCAGCAAGCTGAGCCAAGATATTAATGAAGCACATTTGGAGCGAACTTTTGCTGATCTAAATCGGATTTTGAAAAGGATAAGAATTGAGCTAGGGAAAAGCAAAATCAGTGATACAGTCAATAACATAAACGGGTTAGTCAGTGATGTTCGGCAAACAAATGACTTGATCCAGACGATCTTAATCGATAATAAAGCATCCTTTCGACAAACGGTGCGGAACCTGAATAAAATTAGTAAAAATCTAGGAGAAGTTTCAGAGAAAGCCACGAAATACCCATCGTATATCCTTTTTGGCGATCCTCCACCTAGAAGCAAACGCTAGTTTATTGGGTAGAGAAGAGAAAAAATGAAAAATAGAGAGTCGTTTCCATATAATTTTTTGGGATTTATTGTAATTTTCTTTATGATTTCTGCTTGTAATCTTAATAAAAAACCGATTGAAAAAGACACCTATGTCCTTATGGTCAACAATCCAAGAAAAGGTTCTCAAGTATCGCCACCGAGATTTACAGGTAACCTAAAAATTCGAGAAATTGTCATTGTGTCGGCGTATAATCAGCGGAGCTTAACCTATCGCCTAGGGGATAATAGATTTAAAACGGACTTTTATAACGAGTATCTCATCGATCCAGAAGATATGTTTGCCGATCAATTGAGGCAATGGTTTACCGACAGTGGGCTTTTTAGTAAAGTCGAATTTTATCGGGGAAGCACTGGGACATGTTATTACTTGGATGCTCTGATCGAAGCTTTTTATTATGATTTGCGAGAGAAAAACAATCAGCGAGCAGTTTTGAAAATAGCGATAACACTTGATCAGCCGTCAAAAAAGCCCTTGTATTACCGAAATTTTGACAAACAGATGATATTAAAGAATGATAAGATCAGTAGTTTAATTATTGCTCAGAATCAATTATTAGGGGAAATTTTAGTGAGCATGGAAAAAGATCTCAGAGAACTTTCGGTTCAACCGTGTATTTCACTATAGAGATTCGTGTTGACCAAGAGGATTATTCCTTGTCTGGATATTTTGGCCGGACAAGTGGTCAAAGGAACTCATTTTAAACATTTACGAAAAATGGGTGAACCATTGCCGCTGGCTGCACGTTATCAAAAAGAAGGCGCCGATGAACTTTGTTTTTTGGATATCAATGCCAGTCATGAGAAGAGAAAAATCTTTTTAAAATTAGTCGAAGAAATTGGCCGAACAATTTTTATCCCTTTTACTGTTGGCGGCGGACTGAGCGACTTTCAGGCCTTGGAGGATGTCCTCTTGAGTGGGGCGGATAAATTTTCTATCAATACTGCAGCTGTCAATAATCCACAATTAATTGAAAAAGCAGCGAAAACATTTGGTTCTCAGTGTGTCGTCGTCGCCATCGATGCGAAATTCAATCATTCTAAACAAGATTACGAAGTTTTTTTATTTGGCGGTCGTAAGCCAAGTGGAATTTTTGTGCGAGAATGGATTCATCAGATCGAAGACTTGGGTGCTGGGGAAATTCTGTTAACGAGTATGGATCGTGATGGTACCAAACTAGGATATGATCTTAAATTACTGGCAACGGCATGTAGTAGCTGCAAACTACCGGTGATTGCTTCAGGTGGAGTAGGTAATGTCGATCATGTGATCCAAGCAATGAAACAGAGTGAGGCACAAGCCTTTTTAGCTGCGAGTATTTTCCACCAAAAGAAGGTTACCATTCGTCAGTTGAAAGAAAAAGTAAGAAGTGAGAAAATTCCAATCCGATTATAGCAACATGATAAAAGGGGAACATCAGCGAGAATACTCAAGCCAGCAGATTATCTTTGAGATAGAAGATTTACTGATAAAAAAGAGAAAAAAAATCAGCAACAGTCTGCAAGATAATCAGAAATCAGGAGTCGATGCCAGAGTATCTTACACGAATAATCTATTGCAGCAATTTTTTCAAGAGAAGCCAGAAGCTTTGCTCAAAAAAATCAATGAGGAAGCAGGGGAGACGGTCATGGCCATTTTGAAGAAGAGCATCGAGCGAAATAACAAAGAAAAAGAAAAAGGGAAAGAAGATGCTCGTCTGCGGCACGAAGTTATCCATGAGGCTGCAGATTTAATTTTTCATCTATTATTGGCACTGGTGGCAAGTGATATTAAATGGCACAGCGTGTTAGATGAATTGAAAGCACGAAGACATCCTTAGTGAGCTATGCTTTTTTCTAGGGTAATACTTTTTTTCTTTCTGTTGCCAAACAGATAATGGCTTAGGCTTCGGGGAATTTGCTTCTATGATTAAACGTGAGTTTAAGGAGTTTCGTGAGAATTTGGCGCAAACAAAGGCAAAAAACCAGCGTCACTTATCCTTGCGCAATGGATTGTTTGTTGTCATTCTTATTTTTATCTATTTTGGGCTACAGTTAGTTCAACATCCAAATCATTTTTCCAATTTTTCTGCTCTTGAAAAAGAATCAAAATTTTCTTTTAGTGAAATGGTAGGTCAAATGCGATTTTTCTTTATGCACAACGATCTGAATTTATATGAGTGGCAGTATTTTATTCCCGCTCACGGTTTTGAGAGTGGGAATTCGATCGACAGGTTAAATCAGTCACAAGGAGAATGGAAACCCCTTCAAGAGTTAAAACGGAATCAATTAGGTAACCATTTATGGATTAGAATTGAGGCGGCGGATATGCGGCAACAATGCGAAAGGCTCAATTCTCAATCGTGGCAAATCACTAGACCAAAACAGACGGAAAATTCCTGTGATAATTTATATTTATTCAGTGGTAAGTGGACTCATCCACTCACTATTTATAACGATCGCAAACAGATATTAATGGCAGATCAAGATACAAATCTAAAAGATTCCCACCTAGCAAGATTTTTGAGATGGAAATGGATCCCCATCAAGTTACCAACGGAGGTTCTTTATTTTGCTATTCAGATCAATGGAAATCCTAGTGAGTTCTTTATGGCATTGCCTTGGATAAGTACGCGACAGTCGGTATTCTATACCATATTTTGGCGAAATCTTGATTTGCTGATTGTAATCGCGCTCTTATTCTGGCTCTTTGCAAAAATTGGGGCAGCCACCCAGTTTTCTAAATTTTTTCTCAGTCTACTGACTTTTACTTTTATTTGGATTGGGCTGTTATTGATGGAAGGGATACCGTTTTTAGCGGGCACAATTGTCTCTTTTGTCACGATTACAAATGTTGTACTATTTTTCCCTTTAGTTTCTTTCTTTTACGTAATGTTATTTCGGAGGTGGCGATGGGATACTTGGGGTTGGAAAGCACTGGTCAAAACTGGCAGCAAATCCTTTTTTGCTGCCAGTTATCTCTTGCTTTGCCTGCTCGTGAGTATCATTGTATTCGTGAGTCCTTGGGCAGTCTATTTTGTCTACTTTGTTTTGCCGTGTTGTCTAGTTATACTCTTGATGTATTCGATGATTTTTGTCTCGCACAAGAAGCATCGGTGGCAGTTAGGGGGCTTACTTTTGCTTACAATTGCCATTGTCCATCAGGCAGTCTATACCTGGGAAATTCCGCTAATGCTTCCGCAAAAATTTGTCCTTTGGGCGGGAATTTTCTTTATTTATTTTCTCACAACAAAAATGGTCGCTGAAAAGGACTATCGTGATCAATTTTTGATATCCTATCTCGCCTATAAGCGCAAGATCAGCTTTGAGTTAGCCCAGCTCAATCAATCGTATAGTCGGTTTGTTCCTATGGAGTTTGTACGGATTTTACAAAAGGAGAAAATCACCGAGGTCGCCCTTGGTGATAATATCGAAATCAAGGTCACCATCATGGTTACGGATATGCACTCCTTTACAACATTTTCCGAAAAAATGTCACCATCAGAAAATTTCCGTTTTGTCAATTCCTATCTGGATCAAGTAGGGCCAGTGATTCGTAGCCACTATGGTTTTGTCATGAAATTTCTTGGCGATGGGCTTATGGCCGTCTTCCCGGCTAAACCAGAAGATGCGATTCATGCAGCAATTAAAATTCAAAAAAACATGATCCACTACAATGAATACCGGAAAAAGAAAAATCGTCAGGCAGTACTTACTGGAATTGGTATTCATACCGGGGTCGTGAGGCTCGGGACAGTGGGTGAAGTAGAACGGATCCAAGGAGATATTATTTCGGATGCGGCAAATCTAGCCTCGCGGATCGAAGGTTTAACCCGAGAGTATGGAGCAACCATTCTCATGAGTCAAGACACCAAGATGGAATTAGAAGAATATTCAGATTTTGATATGCGTACTCTTGATCGAGTCAAAGTAAAGGGTAAGAATAAAGAAACCAAAGTAATTGAAGTTTTATCGTCACAAATAGATCCCTATGCCACCTTAAAGATATCGAGCAAGTCTACCTTTGAGGATGGCTTTCGCGCGCTCTATTTTGACAAGAAATATCTCCACGCCGTAGATTGTTTTGAAGCCGTTTTACGAGAAAATCCAAATGATTCATCGGCACAGGTTCTCATGGATCGAGCCACTTACAAAGTCTTGAATGAAAGCGGCTTGCAAGCTACACACTAGCGGCGCTTTCAATACGCTTTTCCTACTTCCATGTTTTTGGCGACACCTTGATTACCCATCAGGTATCTTTATTCTTCTACCTATACTCTTAGGAGATGGGTTTTATTTTTTGTAATTATCGAGGAACCCTTTGATCAGGTCAATCGGTAGCGGGAAGATCGTAGTGGAATTTTTATCCCCAGCAATCTCCGAAAGAGTTTGTAGGTAGCGAAGCTGGATGGTCACTGGGTTTTTTGCAATCATATCTGCTGCTTGTGCTAATTTTTCAGACGCTTGATATTCTCCTTCACTGGCAATAATTTTTGCTCGTCGTTCACGTTCCGCTTCGGCTTGTCGTGCCATCGCCCTTTGCATGTTTTCTGGTAAATCCACATGTTTTACTTCTACCATTGAGACCTTAATTCCCCAAGAATCAGTGGATTCATCTATGACACTACGAAGTTTTCGATTTATTTCTTCTCTATTTGAAAGAATATCATCTAAATCTGATTCACCAATGATTGATCGTAATGAAGTTTGCGCTAATTGTGAGGTTGCGTACAAATAATCTTGTACTTCAATGATTGCCTTTTCGGGGCTCATGACGCGAAAGTAAATTACCGCATTGACCTTCATGGTCACATTGTCTTTGGTAATTACATCTTGCGGAGGCACATCCATTGCAATGACTTGAGTGGTTACTTTGATCATCTTATCTATAACAGGAATCAGAAGGATGAGCCCTGGTCCTTTCACTTTTAAGAAACGACCCAGCCGAAATACTACCGCACGTTCGTACTCGTTGAGAATACGGATTGCAAGAGCAAGAAAAGTTATCGTTAATACTATGAGTGCTAAAAGTTGCATATTCAAATTATGTTTATCAGCAGGTGACTTACCAAGACCAAGTTAATTTCATTGCTTTCAATAGTCAAGTTTTTTGAGTTTCTTGTGAGAATAGGAAAAAAAATCTCTGCAGATAGGCGATTTGTATCGTTGGATATCAAGATGACAGCTCAATCGCTGGCGACAGTCGTCACTACTTGCTCTCTATTCGATTCGCCGACACCTCGATTGGTCGATTTATTTGTTCTTTAATTGAGGGAAGAGCTTCTTTTTTCCTTCTTAGGCGGTGGTACTGCAGGGCAAAGCGATGAGCTTCATCACGGATGTGGCGCAGCAATAAGAGCGCCGGCTCGTTTTTTTTTAAACGTAATAATTTATTCTCAAAATAAATTTCTTCGTTTGCTTTGGCTAGAGCGATAATCGGCATTGAATAAAGATTATTCTGCCGAGCAGCTTTTTTTGCGGCATTCAATTGTCCTTGCCCGCCGTCTATAATGAGAAGGTCTGGCTGCACGAGGTTTTCGTGCTGTAAACGTCTCAGGCGACGGAATAAGACTTCAAAGATCGCTTGAAAGTCATCAATTTTGTGGGCAGAGACGCTACGGATTTTGTAGCGTCGATAAGATGAACTATTGGGGACCCCATCGAGGAACTGAACACTGCTGGCACTGGTTGCTTGTCCAGCGGTATGAGAAATATCAAAGCATTCCATGATGGCTGGTGTCGCTGGCAATTGAAAAAGCTGTTTGATTTCTTGGAGGGCAATTTCCCGCTCTTTGCGGTACTGTACTGCTAACAAGTGTTCGTTCAGTAAAAGGGCAGCATTTTTCTGTGCTAGTCGATAAACGCCAATTTGCTTTATTTTGCTCAGGATTCTCGACTTTTGTTGCCATTTTTTGTGAAAGGTTTGCTCCAATAATTTTTTATCTTCGACTTTGATCGGCGAGAGAATTCTTGCGGGAGGCAGATTTTCCAAATAGTGATCGCGGAGAAAACTGCGAATAATTTCACCATCGGAATATTTCTGCACTCCGATAATGAGGAATGCCAACTTACTCAAAATATTGCCGTTGCGTAACTGAAAAATCACTATCTGGGCAGTATCGCCGTCGTTTCTCGCCAAGGCAATCAAGTCAGCATCTGCTTCTTGATGGAGTACGTTGCGTCTTTGTTGAAACTTGGAAATCGATCGCAAAATATTGCGAATTTGTGCGGCCTGTTCGTATGATTGTTTATCACTATAAGTAATCATCTTTTTTTCCAGTTCGCTCATGAGAACGTCATGCCTACCCTGCAAGAACAAGGTTACCTGATGAACTATTTGTGAGTACTTTTGCACATCGACATTTCCTTGGCAGGGTGCGAGACAACGTTGGATATGATAATTCAAGCAAGGAGCTTTTTTATTTTTTAAGGGCAGTTTTTGCCGAATCTTGCGGAGTTTGAAAGATTTATCAACAAAGGCAAGAATATTCCGTGTCGCGCGAACATTGGTATACGGGCCAAAATAGAGCTGGCTATCTGCTTTCTTTTGTCGAGTGATGACCAACTGTGGATAGGTATCATGGATGGTCAATTTCAGATATGGATACTTTTTATCGTCCTTTAAGCGAGCATTGTATTTGGGCTGATGGGACTTCACCAAATTTGCTTCTAAAAGATAGGCTTCTTCTTCGTTTTCAGTAATAATCCAATCAAGGCGATTGGCCTCGCTGATCATCGCTTGAGTCTTGCGAAGTTTTTCATTCAGATATGACTTCAAGCGGTTGCGAAGATTTTTTGCTTTGCCGACATAGAGTAACTCATCGTTTTTTGACCAAGAATAGCAGCCGCAACTGAGCGGTGCATTGGCGATTGTTACTCGTAGCTCTGTGAAATCCTGGAAGCATCTACCTTTTCTAGGTGCCTTTCTGCTCAAATTTAAAGGTGATTGTCCTCTATTAGTAATGACTTTCATAGGTACCGGCTCAAATATGCCCCATTTTTTAAGTTTTCACAACAAAAAAACTTGTTAGCAATAAACTCGTGAACTCAATTTTTATGAAACAGCTGTTTGCTTGCGAGCAATCGGTAATTTATGCGATGAATGGCATATTTTTCCCTTTTTGACTCATTCTCATCAAAAGAAAGAAAAAAAAGTTTGACATGATTTATCTTTTGTACTTATACTGGCGATATTGTATAAAGGAATGGAGGTATGAATGAGTTTTTCACAATTTCCTAAGAGTCCGAATAAGATTGATCCGATAATCCCGAGCGCGGTAGCCTCGCGGACATCCCTAGTTTGGGAAGGTCGGAGTAAGCCAGCGGAATCGAAGAAAATAATTGATGAGGCGGCAAAATATATTTCAGAATATACGAAAATTAAATTGCCACCGGAGATCACAAAAGATCTGGACGTTATGGCCAGTCTTGAAGATAAAATATACAACTATGTGAATCAAGCTTACGTGAACATGTTCAATCGTTATGCGATAACGGTTGAAGATGAGATGGTAAAGAAGGTTCGTGATTTTGTAGATAAAGAAGAGATAAAGAATTTAGCCCGCTATACGCCACGGGAAATCACTGAGATCCTTGATAAGGTTGGTGGTGCCGATAAGTTCAATACTGGTGAAGTTGAAAAATCAGTGGTGAATATGTATGGTCACTTGCAAGGTCATATCCAAAGAGGTGTGTATGATCTAGAGGTAGAGACAAATGCGATTTTACGGCAGAAACAAGACGTTGGTTCGTTTGTCCGCGGGGAAAACGCCTATGCCATCGTAAAGTGTGCTTTTAAGGACAGTCGCGCTAAGCCAAAGACCGTTACTGATATTAAATTATCTGTAAATATTTTGGATTCTGAGTTGATCAGTCCTATTTTTCACTATCAGGTAACAGTTGAGCATTTGCTCAAAGAGCAATTGGCGTCACATATAACCTATCTGATTGATCGTGAAATTGAAAAATTAAAGGATGAAATTGTCGATGCTGGGAAACAAGAGATGTCTTCTGGTGAAGTTATGTTTGCGAAGATTAAGTCTACTGAGAGTTTTACGGATGACAATGTCAGCGATCCAAACTCTAGGAGATATACAATTCTATCGAAAAAATTTATAGATAGAATTGAAGGATTGCGGGCAGAAATTGATCAGGATGAATATGATCCACTTAATTTGCGAGAGCAAATTAAATCGATTATCGATTCTGAGAATATTCGTAATCGTGGCTTCAATACTGCAGTAAACACAATTACTTCGATATTGGATAGCTCAAAATTGGGATATCAGTACTGCGATAACAAAAAGAATGCCCGTGAGGCAATCATCCGCGAATATGAGGATCAGAACGAAGATCATCTACCCGATGAACGCTATCAGCTGAGATTGGTGTACTACGATCAAAATCAAATCCGCGACTTAAAACGGATATATGATCAAAGGATAAATGCATTTTTCCGCGAGGTTCAAGTGGTTTGGGACGTTGTTAATGCGCTTCATGAAAGAAGTAAGAGACGAGCGTTTGGCTTTCTCCCCAAGAAAATCACTGATTTTGAGGATCTTTGTATGTCCATAATGCCAGCTCAATGGCGAAAAGAACGCAAGGAGCTAGCAGAAGATGAAGACGAATTGCAATGGCGCACACTTCAGTTCCGCGATCATTCGAGTACTTTTGTTGAGAAAAACAATCGCACTTATTCCACTGAGATTAAGAATAATGGTGATATGTTGAATCAAATGCGCAAGGATTTACAAAAGCTCTTTGGCTACCAAAATCCCATGGAAAGGGTATTGGTAGAGGAGAGATTAATGTTTCTTGAACACGAATTCAATGATTTCACCTACGAAGTCAATCCACATCATCTGCAGCCAGGAGTATTGCTGGACGTTGATATGACGACTACGAAACGTAAACAGTATATGATGCGGGCAATGGCAAATGTATTAAATGAATTCCTGTTTGGAATTTCACAAGGTTTTGCTGATGCTGCCTTTGCTACATTCTCTCGAAGAAGATCTACGACGAGAGATACTGCCGACTATACTTTTACTGAAGTTCAAGAAGGAGAATCTGTGAGTAGCACTGCCTACGAGCAAAGAATGTCCTCTTTTTCCTCTGGTCAGAGTCAGACTATGGGTGGATCACAAAGTTCCGCAAATGTAACCCCAAGGTCGCTTAAGGATTCTAATCCAGATAAGGGTTCGGGTTTGCAAGAACTGTAATTGATTGAGATACTACTTCAGTAGCGATTGATGCAATATCAGTTGCTATTGAAGTGAGGCAGATGTAATATCTATCAAGATTGATGGACTGAAGCACGGAACTGAGAAAAAAATATATAAAAAAGGAAAAAATAATCAAACTGAGTATAATAATAGATGTGTAGATTATTTCATGAATGAGGGTAAGATCAAATGATAGATAATGTAAAAGTTGATTTTAGTAACATTGGGCGAAAAAAATCTTACAATACTGTCTTACGTCATATGTTGAACGTGACAGACATGGTCAACAGAGTAGGGAAGGGTGAAAATCTCGCAGAAATATTAAATGCTGCGCTTGAGGAAAAGAAGATAATGGAAGATCAGCTTCTTCCGTTGGTTTCATTGATTTTGGTGCAGAAGTACAACTATCAATATCGAGCCGAAAATTTGAGTATGGAATTCAATGACTTTGAATCTCTAGTGGCTATGTGTCAAAAATGCGAGTCGTTAGATTTTGTGATCACCTATTTTCATCCGAATTCTAAAGTATGCGTTTTGAATCCTAAGAAAATTGGCCTTTGGCAGGAGCATGTGCAGAGTCTGCACAAAAACGAGCTGTTGGTGGTCTATGTCCAGAATAAAAGGAAAGATAAGGAATTGAACCAACGAGCACTAAAGATTTTATTTGATTTTTTTAATGGCCAAGATATCAAGGAACTTGATACGGATTTCACATCGCATGTAACAGATGCTGCTACTTGGGAAGCCCCTAACAAGAGCGAAGGAGACCCTGCAAGCGTTGCTGTTCTTACGGAAAAAAAAGTATCCACCCAAACTGCTCCATCAACAGCAAAGCAAAAGAAAAATTTGACTCCACAATATTCAGTTCAGGTAACCAATGAACTATTTCATAATGGAAACGTGGAGGCTTGGAAAAATATTATTGCATCGTATCAGGATCGATATCCAAGTTGCCGAGTCTTAGTCTACTACGAAGGTGAACTAATTCAAGATTTAAATGCCCTCTTTAAGTGGGGTAAAGTGAAACATGGTGGAGTCCTCTTGTTTCAGGTTTTGGGAGAAGATATTAGTGACGTGAGACGTTTACAAAAATATTTGTTTGAAGGTGCTTCCTCACGTTATGAAGCATTTCTTAAGCAAGACATTTATCGCCATTTAAATCTCTTTTAATAAATGACAATTTGTTGGGAACGGAACTGAAAAATGTTTTCCAAGTACTTTTCGCAGCAACAAACAAGTATTCTTAAATCAAAAAAGAATACTCCGGTCAAAAAGCCAAATCAGGCTAGCAAGACAAAAAATCTCAAAGCATACCGATCTTTTTTTTCGTTTTTGAAGGATCACTTGCCTTATGAGTATGCGTTAGCGACTGGCAAGGTCCGCAATCATCAAAAAATATTGAGTAAAAACTGTGATCTACTTGTATATAAGAAATGGTGTGATGCCTATTTAGAATTGAGCGGGGGCTATGTTATCGTCGATGATATATACGCTTTTATGACTGTGGAGATGGCCGCATCTCCTGCGAGCTTACGTGCTCATGTAAACTTGACCAGTGCCATGAAAAATCTGAAGTCTAGTGAAATTAACGCAGAAAAAAAGCAAGAGGAATTAATTCCTATTTATTCGGTTTATTTTTCTTACTCATCTTTACAACAATTACCAGATGTCAAAGAGGCACTATTGTCCTTATGTGAAGAAAAAAAAATTCCAATAAATGAAAGGCCGGATATTCTCTGTATTTTAGATCAGGGAATTTTGGTTCGAGACTGGGAGAAAGGAGGGGATTACCGGGGGCTACTTACGGAAAATGAAACTCTTATGTGGTTTTATATTTTATTTTTGGAGCACATTGATGTAAAAGGTGGTTTGAGTATTAATTTGCGGAATTTTGTCAAAAGCAACAGGGTCTATGATGAATGCTGATTGGACGAATTCGGGGGAAAATCAAATTACAAGGAGAGTCTTTGAAATATTGTTGGACAAAGGTATAGTCTGAGCGATAATAAGAGATAAATACTGAAAGGAAGCAAATTAATTTTCTTATGAATATTATCAAAAACAAAATGAGCAAACCAAGAGGACTTGCGAGAACTTTGTCTAGAGTTACCATGAAATCTTTTGTTTTGCTTTTGTTTCTTGTAGCTTCTTGCCAGAGTGATTCTCCTCGAGATTTTATTTTATCGATTGATACCTCTGGTTCTATGTTTCAGGGCAATTCACCGGATGAGAAGATGATCAACCGAGTAAAAGATGCGATAGAGCCTTTGGTTGATCTTACAAAAAAGGATGACCGAGTTTACTTAATATCTTTCGATGATGGTGTGCAAACTCATCTTGATTTTGAAATTCAAGACGAAAGCGATAAGCAGATGATCATTGAAACGGTCCGATCCTTTGATGCCAAGGGAGCGTATACTGATATGGGGAGCATGGTTCTTTCTATACGCGAATATTTAATCGAGAGACATGAGGAGGATCGAGACACATTTGTGATTATTCTCTCAGATGGGATTGATGATCCTAATCCGCAACGGGAATCAAGTTTTCAAATTCAGCTAGAAGATTTGGCGATAGATGGGAATAAACCGATTGGATCCTTTGAGGACACTTACATTTATTATTTGAGTGTGGGACTCTTGGTAGACGAAGGATTGATCAAGGATTTAGAAGGTATTGCCCCAGATCAAGTTCGGACCATTGAGGATGGAGATCCTTCCTCAAGTATTGCATCTTTGATTAATGATTTGGAGAGCAAAAGAAGGATACAGTATATCGAAAATTTAGTAAAGGAATACGATATGGAAATTGGAATTCTCATCATGCTCATCATTTTATTACTTTTTATTCGGATACAGATTACTCGAAACAAGGTAAAGGGCAAATTCTTTTATTATAATCGGAAATTGGGTAGCTATACTGAGAAGTCATTTGTCTTAGATCGATTAAAGAAGCATCGAGTGGTCATTGGCTCCAAGATAGGCGTAGATTTGCTCATCCGTGGATTGAAACTCAAAAAGCCGTTGGTACTGAGAGCAGTGAACCTAGAAGATGGATTCGGTTTAATCGCAAGTAAAAAGAGTAGAGGTCTCATATCGTATAGTCAGCAAAAGGAAGAGGGAAAAATTTCGATTGATGATAGATTCTCGATTGGAGATTTTGATTTTAGATATGCTAAGAAAAAAAGAAATTAGAGAACAATTAGATCACGAATTACGTGGTTTGCGAGCCAATGAGCGCGTATTCTGTCTAGATAAAAACCTTTTTCTCGTCTATACTGGTACCAATAGTTCTGATTTACAGCCATTTATTCGCGTGGGTAGCGGTGAAAAAATACATCGCAATTCAGCGGCATGGATTGGGCATGTAATCCTGTCCGAACAGGATCCAGTCAATCTCGGGCGAGAAATCGAATGGATTGAACATGCGATTGAGAAAGGCTTTGCGTCAATCAAATATGTAGGCAGTAAAAAACGTCTTGATCAAATTTATAATATCACAGGAATGCCTCAGCTTGAAGATAAGGGGCGCAATGTTCCGATCCAAATTTTGCCGTATGGAAAAATTAACGGTGAGAAAGACAAGATACAAGTATATGCGATTCAAGAAAGAGAGAATTTTTCAATACAAATAAATAATAGAAGAGTCTTTGACTATAATGATCGAGTCAAAAATAAATCTTGGTCAGTTGAAACCGAGTACAAATTGTTTGCAGAAGCATTGCAGAAGATGCCAAGAACCAAGGCCAGTGACCCACAAGATATAAGTTTTGTCTGGGTTAAAGGAAGAAAATTTGATAAATTGTTGCCGACACTCTATTGGAATTGTCTTGGCAAGGGATTTATTTTCGAGCCATCATCTGGCTTTCATCAAGACCTATTTGAATGTCACATTGATCCCACGAATGTAGTCGGATATTCTGCGAGCGATGGATTGACATCAGGGTTAAATAACGGCCTTTTATATGCTCATCAAGAGCATCAAGAAATATGTGTGAATATCGCCGATGAAAATCAGTTTGTTGGTCTTAAAAAAATATATAATTCAGCTAACCTACGGCAAATGACCGCTGGTGTGGCGCTTCCATTTGCCAAAAGCATGTTTTTGAGCAAGTCGAGACGAGGAAACTATAGTGCATTGAGTTGGCGTTTTTCTGCTCAGAGTGATTACTTTGTGAACGTACTTTTCCCTAGCATGCGAAAATCTGCGAAGAAGCAAATAGAGAATATTCGTGCCCCGTATGATGTCGAAATTCAGAAAATTGATACCCATGATGATTTTAAGCTGTCAACCGCAAATCTGCAACTTCAGTATCCCGGAGCAATCGACCAAGAGACCTTTGAGCTAAAAAAAATTAGGGGAAAAAACTTCCCACTGATTCCGAATACCGAGTATATCTTCCATCAAGCAGAGAATCTTAATGATATTATGGATGTGGCACTGCGTTGTTTCCGTGACACAGAGTATTTAAGTAGCCTAACAAAGATCTATCAGTTTCATCAGGTCGCGGAACTCAAGTCTGAGACCGATTATTTGCGTCAATCGCTTGAGGAGCTATTGTATATCCACAGATCAATCGAGAATAGTCAGACAACTGAGTTTGTCAATTTGGCTAGTTTTGTTCAAGTGTTAAAATATACGGTAACTTTTGGTAACTATACCAAAGAGCAGATGTCTCGCTATAATAAATTAGAAAAGACAATATCTTTGACCAAGTATCGCAACAGCGATTTGCTCGGGTTACAAAGCAAAGAGGTGACTATTCAGATCTTATCTTTTGGCAATAGGGAAAAAAAATCCATATTATTCATCGATAATCTGCAAAAAGATAAACTCCCTTGGCACTTGCCAAGAGAAATACTGACATCTCGGCAGCAAGAAAAACAATACGGTAAAAAATTGATTTTATGGCAAAAAATTATCGGCAGAAAGAAAGAATACGAAGAATACTTACCGATTCTCCAAGTGCTTGAGAAAATGGTCAATCAACAACAATTTTTCAAGGAACAATGGATTGCTTTTCGAAAGTTAGTAGAACGTTTGGGAACGAGCGTGGTTGGAGAAAGTATTTTTGGTGAGCGGCCCTACTTAAAACAGAGCAAAAAATCTTGGTCAGATTTGGTATCGAACGGTTTTAATCTAGGTTCTTTGAAAGACGTTCTGATAGACTTAAAAGAGAAAATAATGAACCCTAAGGGCTTGATCATTTTTGCCTTGCTAGCATTGAGTTCTTTTCTTCTGGTGATAATGGTCAGCAGATACTCACCATCAACTCCAGAATTCATTGGGTTGGTTGACGTTGGTAATTTTCAGGAAAATGAGAATATTCCCGGAGCAGAAGAGATTGAGATCACTGATGCTGAAATCTTTGAATATGCGAATATTTTGGCTACGCAAAATAATTTTCAATCGTTAGAAGCATCGATAGACAACAATGAAAATGCGAAAAGAAATCCGAATTTGATCTTTCCAAGTGACTTATTGAGGTTACCGGATCAACGATTGACACGAGTAAAATCTGGCAGTTATATCTGGGAAATTGCCCGTAACCAGTATCAACAGGATTTTGCTCGCTTATTATTGCTCGAAAAAGAGATCAGTGAAAATGGCAGCAAAAAAGATATCGAGAAATATATTGCTTGGGTCAAACGATTAGCTGTTACTAAAAAAATGAAAGAAGTTTTGCTACGATTACAGCCAACTATTGAATCCCTATAGGTTTTTCAGATACAGCAACCACAAATATGTGATATCTGCTGATTGTAAGTGAACTGTTTTTACTTGCGTTATTGCAAGAAAAGAGGCTGAGAATAATTTTATTGGAGCAAATGAATGATATTCACAAATTATTTGTCCAGATTTTTCTTGTGTATTTCTTTGTCAGACTTGGTTGCAAGGAGGGTAAGAATATCACCGATGAATTTATGATGCTCATTCAAGATCATTTCTAGCTGTTTTTTTTTATCCACTTCAATAAGAGTTTTTACTAGTTTTCCTAGATTTTTGCGGATACTGGCATCTAAATAAATTGGATCATCATCAATTTTATTATCGGCCTCCGAGGTTTGCTGAATACTACCCAGTAATTGTTCAATAGATCGCTTGCGAGCACCTTTACCAAGATTACTGATTTGTTGACTCAATGATTCTGGATTTTGCGAATCTTTGTTGCTCAAATTTTCTTTGGGCATTTTTGGCCTCTGTTCCCTCATCTCGGTGATCAATGATTTCAAGCTATCTGCGTTCAGATTGTCCATGATGATTATTCTGATTTACTTTCTTTCAGGCGGGGAAAAATGTCAATCAACAAATAGTTCTTCATTGTTTGCCTCCTGAAAAGAATATTGATGATTTCTATTAGGATTTAATATTTTATACTTGTTCTAGAAATAAATAGTTGTTTTTTTGGAAACATGAGTGCAGAAAGTACAGTATCACTGTTGAAAAAAGAGAATCAGAGATTAAAAGCACAACATAAGAGAATGCTCAAGATCATAAATCTGAGTGGGTCATTGACGAGCACTCATCACATTGACGTTATTTTAGATGCTGTCTTGGAAAAAACCCAAGAGATCTGTGAAGCGGAGGCAAGTAGTCTTTGGATGGTCGACGAAGATAGGGGGGATATCTATCTGTATATGACGGGGGAACAAAATGAATTCGCAAAAGTCTTGCAGACGACCCGTCTAAAAAAAGGACAGGGAATTTGTGGTTGGGTCGTGCAAAAAAATAAACCGGTCCTCGTTGCTGATTGCCAGTCCGATTCGCGATTTCAAGGAGAGATCGATAAAAAGACAAAATTCATTAGTCGAACAATGATTTGTGTCCCATTGGTTGTTAGAGAAAATGTGATTGGTGCCTTGCAAATACTCAACAAAAAAAAGAATAAGACATTTGATAAAACCGATCTAACGATTACGACGATTTTAGGTCATCAGGTAGCAATTGCCGTCCAAAATGCTCGTCTGAACCATTCGGTAACCGTCGATGCAGATACGAATCTTTATCGGCGAGCTTATTTTCGAGAAGTTTTAAATGCAGAATTTAATATAGCGAAAAAGAAGATGCAAAATCTTGCAGTCCTTATGTGTGACATTGATCATTTTAAAAAAGTCAATGATACGTACGGTCATCAATCGGGCGATATCGCTATCTTGCATTTGTCGAATATTTTGCACCAGACTCTTCATAAATTGGGGAGTCGAGATATTGCTGGTCGATACGGAGGTGAGGAGTTTTGTGCTTTACTGATTGGATATTCATTGGAGACAGTGAAGGATATTGCGGAAAATTTACGGATTCAAATTGAACAATCGCAAATCCCTTTGAATAATGGAAAAACGATTCAGATTACTGCATCAATTGGCATTGCACATTTTCCTGTCCATCAAGAGTATTTGACTTCTGCTGATGATTTTATTGCCCTTGCCGATGAAGCCTTATTCCTCTGCAAAAGTAAAGGGAGAAATTGTATTTCCTCTTTCAATGCGCAACAGACAAAAGTTCTTAAATAATATTTTTGATAGAAAAACTCTTGACAAGTTAACGTTTATCAGTAGAGTCGATCTTTGTGTGTTTTATCAGTTTACTCCGATAGTTAAATTTATAAGCTCGGTGGCTTTATGAAAAAAAATGGTTTTCAAAGAAAAGTGAAAATTCATTATGGAGTTGAACTCAAAGAAACTACTGAAAATGAGATGAGAAAAATATAATGATTGTTCATGAATTTAGCCAAGAGGGATGCACTCAAGACAAAGATATCTGGCGGCGGTGTGGTAGTCGTGGCAGAAGTGTATTTGAATTAGCTTCTTCGAAACTTCCTATTGTACCGGGATTTATTATTGATGCGAGGACATGTGCAAAATTGAGTGAATATGATGATTTGGATTTTATATGGGCAAATGTTGATAGAATTGGCAAAAGATTGGGCCGACGCTTTGGTGATGTCTCCAACCCATTGCTCTTAAAACTAGTCTGTAGTTCAAACTTGCTGATGTCTGCTCATCCATCGGTGTTTAATGTGGGGCTCTCGCCAACCACTTTGCCAGGATTAACTAAATTAATGGATGCTGATGAAGATAAGTCTTGGTTTGAGTACTGTTATCTTTTGCAAACGAGCGGAGAAAAGGTATATAATATTGATCCTCAAGAATTTGAACAAATTTCGAATCAGTATACCGGAGTACTCGAAAGTAGGATGGAGATCGTTGCAAAAATGCGAAAGCTGGTAGATGAAGAAAAATTGGCAGATGATCCGTATAAACAATTGGAGACATTAATCAAGAATTTAGCAAAGAATTATTATGATCCTGATCTTGATATGGATGATAATGTCGCAATTTTGGTGCAAGGAATGGTCTTCGCTAATATGGATAGTCAGTCGATCGTAGGACATTACTGTAATCGCGATATCGTTACTGGTAAAAAAAAGCCAAGTGGTGAATTTGCGAGAAATCAATATACGCTGTTCAAGGGAACCGGTGAAAATATTGAAAATTTAGAAGTTAAATACCTAGATACTTTGCAAAAAATTGGAGATTTGGTTGAGAGAAAGTTCAAAGACATCTATGAGATCAAATTTATCGTCGAATCTGGAATATTATGGCTGCTTAGTCAAACTCGACAAGAAAAAAAATCAACCCAAGCTCATCTTCGCATCTTGTTAGATCTTTACCGTGATGGTGCAATAACTGATAAATGGTTGATCCAAGAAGTCAACCCAAGTTACTTAGCGAGTTTATTGTATCCCATTATTGATCCGCTCACTTTAGGTAATTTAGCAAAAACGGAAGGAGGTCTTTCTGGATCACCGGGTGCTGCCGTTGGCAGAGTATTCTTTGATGCAGAGCGATTAATGGATGTTTATCGTGAATCGATACAAAAAGGTGAAGATACTCGATTAATTTTATGTGTTAAATCAAGTTTTGCCGAGGATGTAAAAGCAATTGAAATCGGGCAAGGGGTTATTGCAGTTGAGGGTGGATATTCTTCTCATGCTCCTGTGGTGGCACGCTCAATGGGTAAAGTCGCGATGGTTAATCCAGAAATAAAAATTGATGGCAAATCCTTTGAACTCAATGGGCAAATAGTAAAAGAAGGTGATTATATTACTTTAGATGTACCAATCTACAAAAAACCCACGATATATTTTGGTGAAGCAGGGCTCATCAGTCCTGACATTGAGAAAAATGGCCTCTTAGAGCTAACTGAAATTTCCAAGAAATTTATAAAAGATGATTTTGTTGTGCGAGCTAATGCAGACTTACCTCGTGATGCAAAACTTTCCAAAAAAATGGGAGCTTTTGGGATTGGGCTGTGCCGGACTGAGCATATGTTTTTTTCCGAAGATCGAATTCAATTTTTTCGCCAAATGATCTTGTCCGAGAATACAGAACAAAGGATTGACTTTTTAAAAAAACTAGAAGCGATACAGATTCAAGATTTTTACGAACTCTTTAAAATATCCCATCCAGATCGGGTGACAATCCGTCTCTTGGATGCGCCATTACATGAATTTCTGCCCCGCAATGATCAAGTTCTTAAAGAGTACCTAGATCATTTAAAAAAACAGGATTTAGAAGTAGATGCAGAGCAGATTAAACAGAGAATTGAGCACCTGTCGGAATTTAATCCGATGTTAGGACATCGGGGTTGTCGAGTTGGTGTAACCTATCCTGAGATTTATGAAATGCAAGTACGAGCGATCTTTATTGCGGCGTGTCGCTTGAAGGCAGAAAAAATGAATGTTGTCCCCGAAATTTTGGTTCCGATCATTATGAATAGTCATGAGATGAGAATGATCCGCAATGGTAAAAAAATCACTGGCAAAGTTGTCAAAGGGATTACTCAAATCAGCGAGGAAATATTTGAAAAGGAAAATCAATCGGTCGAATATCTTGTCGGCTCAATGGTCGAACTTCCTGCTGCGGCGCTCGCCTCTGATGAGATCGCAAAATATGCCGATTTCATTAGTTATGGAACCAATGATCTAACTCAAACAACTTTTGGCCTTTCTCGAGATGATGCAAATTCCTTTTTTCCAGATTATACTGAATATGATTTATTATCAGATAATCCTTTTAGAGTTTTAGGGTCACAAGTGAAAGAATTGATTGATATTAGTGTAATGCGAGCACGCTTGACTAGACCGGATATTAAAATTGGTCTTTGTGGCGAGCATGGAGCCGATCCAGAGAATATACTATTCTGCTATAATATAGGTTTGAATTATGTGTCATGTTCAGCATACAGTGTGCCAATTGCTTTGTTAACAATTTCACAATTAAATATCAAATTGGAAGAAGCAAAGGCTGGAGAGCAACAGCGACCATTGGTAGCTTGACGACTCGGTCGTTATTCCTTTGATATAAATGGGATTATCTTGTGCCATTGTTGGTTTACCGAATGTGGGTAAATCAACAATTTTTAATGCGATCACCGATGCGGGTGCCGAAGTAGCTAATTATCCATTTTGTACAATTAAGCCCAATAGAGGCAGAATTTCCGTCCCCGACAAACGATTGGATCAACTTGCCGAACTTGTGAAACCTGAAAGAACAATCCCAGCATGGACAGAATATGTGGATGTTGCGGGATTAGTCAAAGGAGCCAATCAAGGAGAAGGTTTGGGCAATAAATTTTTAGGACATATTCGGGAATGTCAGGCAATTCTTCATGTCGTTCGATGTTTTGACGATGATAGTTTAATACATGTCAGCGGAAAAGTTAATCCATTGGAAGATGTTCAGTTGATTGAGTATGAATTATTAATTGCCGACAAGCAGTTTATGGAAAAACAACTGAACGCAATCAAAAAAAAAAGAACGATCGCTGAAAAAGAAAGAAAATTTCAGTTGTCCTGTTTGACAAAAGTAATTGATCAGTTAGCGCAAGGTATTCCCGTGCGTAATTGTGAATTAGCTGATGATGAGCATGTTTGGCTCAAGAAAGAATATCAACTTCTATCGAATCTGCCTATTCTTTTTGTCTGCAATGTAAGAGAGGAAAGTCAGAAAAATGCCTATACTGATTTGATTTTTGAATACGCGAAAAATCATAATAATCAGGCAATTATTCTTGCCGGACAATCTGCTGCACAGATCAGCAAGCTCAGAGGAGATGAACAAAGTGAGTATTTATCTCTGATGAATATGAAAGAGAGTGCATTGGATACCGTTGTGCGAGCGACGTTTCATTTACTGGAACAACAAGTTTTTTTTACGGTCGGTGAAATGGAGGTAAAAGCATGGAATCTGCGTCAAGGGGAATATGCGATTGATGCTGCGGCTACAATTCACACCGATATTCAGCGAGGATTCATTCGTGCGGAAACTGTTAGCTGCCAAGATTTTATTAGTTGCGGTTCTTGGACGCAAGCTAAAAAAGAGGGGAAAGTTCGTCTTGAAGGTCGAGATTATAAAATGTGTGACGGGGATATTGTATATTTTCGCTTCAACGTGTAGCCCCTGTAGCTCAGTGGATAGAGCACTGGCCTCCGGAGCCAGGTGCGGTGGTTCGATTCCACCCAGGGGTAATTTTTTTTCGTGTTTTTTAGTAGTTAGATTCTCTTATTTTTTTTACCGAATAGGATTTTATCATTGAGATATTTCTTAATAAGAATGAGACTAAAATAATCACAGCGATCACTGAGCGCATCGGGGAGATATCGGATGACTTGCTCACCTTCCAGCATCGTCGCACGACGAATATAAATCGCTCGATCTAGAAATTTCTCTTTGGTTAAAATCTTTATAATCTCAGGTAAAACACGTGACACTTTGAGTAACAGGATCGTATCAAATAATTGAAGGATCTGTGCTAAACTCTGCAAACCGTAACTTGCTGGTATAATTGCCATTTTCTCTTGTCCGTCAACCAAGGGGATTTTTGCAACTGCAGCACCAGCGGTAATGCTAGAGATGGCAGGAACTATTTCAATGTTTCTGTCAGGAAATTTTTCTGATATTTTCTCAAATATGTAATTAAAAGTACTATAAAACAGAGGATCTCCCTGAGTAATAAAGGCTGACTTTTCGTTTCTGCCCAAGGCCTGTTCAAATTGATCAATGATTTTCTGCCAAGCTGGAATAATGATTTGCGGATCTTTAGTCATGGGAAAGAACAATTCAGTTTTTTTTTGTCGGCTATTGTCTAAGTATTTGTGCACAGTTCTCCAAGCAACCGAGGGTACATACTGAGAACTACGTGGAATAAATAAATGGTCGACTGAGCGGAGAATCGATAGTGCGCGGATTGTAATTAACTCAGGAGCACCGCTACCAACACCAATACCATACAGATCTGCGAGCTTGCTTCGTTCAATTTCATCTACAACGATTGGTTGATCAAAGTGAGTAGGCTTTTTCATTTTCTGATTCTGCATTTTGCTTATGAGCGTTCCTTTCTCAGTTCATTCGTATCATTTTTTTTAAAAGTAAAAATATGGATGGGATTCTGTGCCTCGTAGCGCAGGTATTTGCTCAGTGCAACGGCACGCGAAATCTGCACGAGGCGGATTGATAAAAAATCTGACAAATGATAATCATTATCCTCTTGTTCAGTAAGAGCGATCTTCTTGAGGGTTTGATAGCAGGTGGTTATATTTTCCAGAGTGATGGCGTTTACTACAAGGCGGCCGGGTCGAAGTAGGCGCTGGTAACATACTTTGATGAGCTGTTCTAGATTTCCTTTACTCCCGCCAATGAAAATTGCATCTGGGTCAATGGGAATAGTACGCAGAATTTCGGGTGCTAAACCAGCAATAATTTCAACATTATCAGCTTGAAAAGCATAAATATTTTTCTGTAAGTATTCCAATGATTTTTCTTCCACTTCGATCGCAAATATTTTTCCTTTCTTTGCCCATTTTCCGGCCTCAATAGCAATAGAACCACTAGCTGCACCAATATCCCAAATGACACTATTTTCTTTTAGATCTAGACTTTCAATACTTAAAATCCGTACCTCTTTCTTGGTGATCAATCCTCGCTTAAAGACTTTCTTCGCATAGGCGTCTTCATTTAAGTGCAACCTGAGACGTGGTTTCACATAGCCTTTTCTTCGTACTAGAATCAAGATATTGAGTAAAGAAAAATCTTGCTTTTTTTTACTTGCGAGCTTCTCTAAATTATCAAAAAAAGTAATTTTTTCCAAAGTGGGATGAATACTTCCCATATTTTCGCACACATAAGCCTGCCATTCAGTTTCATTGTAATCTATCAGATGCTGTGCGATCAGCGATGGATTATTATTTGTATCGGTGAACAACATGATTTTTTCTGCAGAGCGTATCCGAGCAGTGATTCCTTGTAAGTTCCGTCCATGCACTGAATAAAAAAAAGCATCCTGCCAACTGATCCCGATTTTTGCAAAGGCGAGCTGCATACTAGAGAGACTGGGAATAACAATAAGTTGTTTCCAGTATTTTCGCGCAAGATCGGCAATTCCAAAAAAATGAGGATCTCCTGAGGCTAATATGACCAAATTTTTTTCCGTACTCATCTCGACTAAACTTTGTATACTCTCCAACATGTTCTTTTTTGCCATCGGTAAGGGAAAAGCTTCCCCTTGAAAGTCTGGGAAAAAATCGAGGAATCTTTTACTACCACACAAGACTTGTGCTTTTGCAATAAATTCTATGGCTTGATTGCTGAGGCTAGAACAGCCTATTTCTCCCATACCTACAATGACTGGGAAAATCTCTTGCATTATTATGATTGTATGGCTAATGAAAGTAAGGCATGGATGATGGCGACTGCAATAGGACTGCCCCCCTTTCTCCCTTGCGTGATAATCCAAGGGACTTTAGTTTGGCAACTGATTCTCTGTTTTGACTGGGCTGCAGAGATAAAGCCTACAGGTACACCAATGACAAGTGCTGGCTGATTGTCTTGCTGATCTTCGATAATCTTTGCTAAATGTAGTAAGGCAGTCGGTGCGTTGCCAATGGCTATAACACTATTCTTTAATAGATTTTTTTTCTGGGCTTTTTTCATGGCCTCAATTGCCCTTGTCGTATTTTGTTGTTGCTTCGCTGTCTTGATGACATCTTGATCATTGATAAAGCAATAGGTTTTACATCCATAATGGTCGAGGCGATTCTGATTCAAACCAATCGAAATCATATGTACATCGACTAAAATATTGCATCCGCTACGTAAGGCGTCGATACCATTGCTTATTGCTTGTGGATGAAACTTACAGATTTTTGTGAATTCAAAATCTGCTGTTGCGTGGATGACTCGACGCACTACTGTCCATTGATCTTTGGGCCATTTATGTTCTCCGATTTCTGCATCAATGACGGCAAAACTTCCCTTTTCTATCGATTTTCCAAGGGTAGTCATTTGGAGCATGTCCTCTGGTGGTTTAAGTTGACTCATATATTAATTTTTGCTAAACTGGGTATACCGTCAATAGATTCCCATATTAAAGAATCAAATAGCAGACGATCTTCTATATCGATATCAATAATGTTAAAGGCCAAAGCACGACTCAAGATACAACCTATCTTGAATAAGCTTCCAGTGAAACGGCCAATAAAAAATACCAAGAAAATTGTAAAAAAGATTTCTAGTCGCCTTTTACGAAATAAGAGGATAGATGGTCGCGACAGGAGAAAAACATATGACAGTCCGCATTACTCGGTCGGGAGATTTCATAATTTTGAAGAGGATGATAAGACTCTTGCTCTGCGGAGTTTTCAAAAATTCGTCAAGTGGAAGTGGTTTACTCCTTTGGAGAAACCTAGTATTCCAGAAGAGGATTGGCTGATCATTGAAGAACCACCATCGATCAATAAACTGACAGAAGATTTATTTGTTGAGAGGAATCAGGAAAACATGCGTGTTTTTTGGTTAGGACATTCTACTCTTTTATTCACTATAGCAACGAAAAAGAATCAATTCTTAAACATTATAACAGATCCAATTTTGGGGGATATCTCCTATGTTATGAAAAGATTGGCGCCAATACCAATTCATAAATCCTTGCTACCGAAGATCGATATAATTTTAATCAGCCATGCTCATCGTGATCATTTAGACATGAAGAGTATTCGTTATTTGATGCAGAGGAATCCTCATCTAAAGATTTATTCTCCACAAGGTTCGGAAGATTTTTTTCGTAGCAAAAAGATAATATCATCTGTCAGAATCATAAAGTGGTATGAAAAAAAAACCATTGGTCATTTAAAGATTCAGTTTCTACCGGCCCAACATTGGAGCCAAATGAAACTCAATGACTATTTACAGATTCATTGGGGGAGTTATGCTCTTTCAATGGGCGGCAACCATTTATATTTTGCGGGGGATACCGCTTATGCTGGACATTTCAAGGAAATATCGACAATGTATCCCCAAGGTTTTGACTATGCATTTATTCCTATCGGTTCCTATAAGCCACGTAGTTTTATGCGCACTTCACATATTGCTCCAGAAGAAGCTCTTCAGGCGACTTTGGATCTGGGTGCACGAAAACTTTTGCCGATTCATTGGGGTGCTTTTCAATTGGGAGATGACCTACCACAGGAAGCAATTTATCATTTACGCTATTATGCCCAACAATTGTTTCAGGATAAAGTTGATCAACATATCCATTTTTGGTATCCCGGTAAATACATTGATGTACCATTACAAAAAGTAGAACACTGATTAGCTATTGTTTAATTGCAATCGATACCGTGGTTTTGTTCACAAACGGGAAGAAAGAAAAAAAGAGAAAGTAGCGAGCTTGTTATTAATGATCTTTTGCCTGAAAGCCTGAAGATTTCATTTTTTCTTTTATTATGGCTGGGTTTTTCTTCATTTCCATGCCAATATGTACCACTTCGGCAACATCGACTACTGCAATTTGCTCGTCCATTCTTTCACTTTTCACACCGTCACTAATCATAGTCATACAGAAAGGACAAGCAGTGGCAATTGTATCTGCACCGGTATTGATAAGTTGTCGGCTCCTGACATGATTCATTTTTGTCTTTTTTTCCTCCATCCACATTTGTGCCCCACCAGCTCCACAACAAAGTGAGTTTGCGTGATGATCTTTGGCTTCGCCAATACTATTTCCCAATGTCTCTCTGATAATCTTCCTCGGTTCTTCGTAGACTTCATTCATTCTCCCCAGATAACAAGCGTCATGATATACCATTCTTCTCGTTGCTAGGTTTTTTTTGTTTTCTGCATGTACAGAAATTTTCTTTTGATCAATCAATTGGGCAATGAATTCACTATGGTGCTGTACTTGATAATCGCCTCCTAATTGTTGATATTCGTTACCAAGGGTGTTGAAACAATGTGGACATGCTGTAACAATTTTTTTAAACTTATATTTATTCAGGGTTTCAATATTGTTTTTTGCTAAAGTTTGATACAGATATTCATTGCCAGCGCGTCGGGCAGAATCACCTGTACACTTTTCTTCGTTGCCTAGAATCGCAAAATTGACATTTGCTTCTTGCATAATACTCACAAACGAGCGAGCAATTTTTTTATTTCGATCATCAAAGGAAGCAGCACAGCCTACCCAGTAGAGCACGTCTGCTTGCATATTTTCAGCCATCGTCTTGACATTCAAATCCTTGCACCAATCACTTCTTTGTTCTGCGGAAATACCCCATGGATTGGATTGTTTTTCAATATTATTGAGTGCATTTTGTAATTCCATGGACATTGATCCTTCATTTAAAACCAGATGACGTCGCATTTCAATGATTGCATCTAGCTGATTGTTGCCGACTGGGCAGGCTTCCACGCAAGCATTGCAAGCAGTACACGCCCAAATCTCTTCTTCTGTTGTTAGATTTTCATTGAGAACCTCATCTTTTATGTGTCCGTTAGTCAGATTCTTATCCTGCCCATTGAGCTGCGTTACCAATTTTAGATCTGTCATGATTTTTTTTGGATCCAATAGTTTCCCAGTTCGATGAGCAGGGCATTCCACGGTACACCTGCCACATTCAATACAGGAGAGGCCGTCTAAGATATTTAACCACGAGAAATCATGTATTTTTTTGGCACCAAAGTTATTTGTTTCATCATCATCTGAATCCGCTGTCTCCAAGTTGAGCAGTGCGAGTTCACCTGGTTTGCGATGGGGAATGAAAAAGTAATTCAACGGTGCAAATAGAAGATGTGCGTGTTTTGAAATCGGTATGTAGACTAGAAAAAGATAGACACTCATGAGATGCATCCACCAAAAAAAGTGGCTACTTGCTTGCCAAGCATAACGATCGTTGCCAGCAAACAAGCCGATCAAGACTTGAGCCGACAACAGGCGCGGCTCTCGATCACCGAGCAAATAATTTTGACTGCTGAGCAAGCCGATTGTAGACATCATCAGTAGGGAAATGAGCATGAGGACGATTAAAGATTGGCGAGAAGGCACATCCAATCCTTCTCCTTGCAAGAACCAGCGTCGAATGGCAAAGACAGATAGAGCCAGAAAAACTAGTAACGAAATATAATAGAGTATATCTTCATAAAAGATGCGCCCATTGGCTAGAATAATCGTAAAGGCTACAATAATGAGCGGTAGAAGAATTCCGATACTACACCATTGTAGAGCTGGAGAATTATGCAGACGGAGAGAACCCTTTTTGGAGGATATGCGTATTCTGGTAAAAAAGTTGGCTATAATTGCGATAGATCCAATCAGCCCTATCAGAATAAATGCGGTGGATTGATGATCGAGAGATTCTAAGGTCGCACCGATAACTGAGCTTGACGGAAACTGTAACATATCAACAAGGCTAAAGTCATATGGATTTAATCCTGAGTTTTTCAACGGGAGCCAAGCAACTCCAGCAATAATCTGGCTGAGCGAATGAACCACATATACTAAGAAAGCGTAAAAAATAATGGCGTGAGCCATCCCTCGCAGTGGATGACGATACATTTTTACTTGTAAAACTACGTTAGTAAAAAAGGAACCAAAGCGGCGGAAGTAGGAAGCTAAGCGAAATGGCGAATCTTTTGCCTGTCGCATGACTTGCATTCTGCTATAGATTACATATCCAAAAATGCTCATGCTACCTAGGAATAGCAACAGGTGAAGAATTTGTAAACGGATGTCTTCCATCATGAAATATAAAAATAAATATCCTTATTTAGTGCGATTCTTTATTGTTCATCCTTGTCGATTTTGTTGATTATCAATGAGCTACTTCTTAAGTATGAGCTTATTTTTTTTGAGCGAATCAATTTGTCATTATTTTTATTATCGATATGAGATCAGCACGGGCTTCTACTTTCACTGAGCCAAATATGGCTGAATCCTCCGAGTCAATAAACTGATGAACATATTTGCAAAAAGGGGTCTGCTGGTACCAGTTTTTTGTCGGCTCTTGTCGAAACATTCTGCTACTAGGGGCTTGGCCGAGAGTGCGGTTGCTTCAAATCTACGATTATCGTTTTCTATATAAGTGTACTTTATTTGCAATTCAAGTTTTTTAAAATATTTTTTATTGTAGTCATTGTAGCGTCAATCTATTTTAAGCGAGTAAAGGGATGACTCAACAGATCACAACTATTCTGGAGAAGCGAAAAAACGGTATGCGAATTAGCTCGCAGGAAGCACTCCTTTTGCTCAAAGAAGGAGATTTTTTAGAGATTCAAAAAATTGCCCGTGATATTCGCAACCAAATGCACGATCCAAAGATTGCAACCTACACCGTCTTTCAAATCGTCAATTATAGCACATTTTGCAATGTCGATTGTAATTTCTGTAGCTACTATGAGCCCTATGGCTCTTCACGTGGCAAGAGGTTAACTGTCGCGGAAATTGTCGCCAAGATGAAAAAGGCCAATCAACAAACTGGAGTCGAGCAAATGTTTTTACAAGGCGGCGTGGATATGAATCTGCCATTTGATTATTATTTGCAGGTAATTTCGGCAGTAAAGCGGGAAGTAGGGCAGCATATTCATATTAGAGCTTTTTCGCCAGTGGAATTGCTCGGTATGGAAAAAAAAACAGGTAAGAAATTATCTTGGGTTTTAAATGAATTGAAAAAGGCTGGTTTAGACTCTGTGCCTGGTGCTGGTGCCGAAATTTTGAGTGATCGAGTTCGCAATATTCTCTCGCCAAAAAAGATTGGTAGCCAAGAGTGGCTTCGTATAATGCGTATCTGTCACGAAGAGAATCTACCCGGTAGTGCCAATATTGTCTTTGGCAGTGTGGAGAAACCGGAAGAGATTATTGAACATTTACAGCATGTGCGTGATTTACAAGATCAGACTCAGGGTTTTTTATCTTTTATCCCATGGATATTTCAGCAGCAGACAAAGAAATTTAAGGTGCGAACAGTTCTCGGCCCCGAATATCTGCGAGTCCTTGGTGTTTCTCGGATTTTTTTGGATAATATTGCCCATCTGGAGACTTCACTCATGGTGATGGGACAACAGTTGGGGAGTCTGGCGTTGCACGGTGGCGCAGACGACGTGAGTTCAGTGGTACTAGAAGAAAACGTTCTGCGAAATCACGGATTTAAGGATGAGGAAAAAACTCTTATTTTTTTACGAAATTGTGGTTTTCAACCACGAAAAAGAACTTTGCTTTATGAGTGAATGGTCACGGATGTTCGCACCTAGATTCTTTGCCTCAAATGGTTCATCTCAATGTTTTTTTGATAATCAATGCTGCCATAGATGCTTGGGTTCTTCTTTATCCATTATCGTTAGTTACAATTTTTAACATTGAGAGAATTTCCTAGTTTTTTGCTCTACTACTCATTTCGCTCAGCTAAACTGACAAATTGACATTGTTTTGCCTATTTTGGCAGGGTATTTGCTAGAGAATGCTACCAATTTGCAGTTAATGCGAAGCAAGTTTGGCACGCTTTTTGCTTAATACTCATGTAGACACAAACTTGTGATAAGGAGGTATACTATGTACGAGATGTCTTATAAATCACCCTGGCAAGAATACTTGTTGGAGTCAGATCAATCGGGTAATGGCAAGGCTGTTGAAGGACGAAGAGAAGAAAGAACTCCCAGTATCGAAATTCATAAAGATGAAAATGAATATTCGATTTTTGCCGAAATTCCAGGCGTAAAGAAGGATGATCTAAAAATTTCGGTCGATGGTGATAAATTGACCTTTAGTGGTCAGGTCTTCTTCGATAACGTGAACTTGGAAAAAACAGGTGAGAAAAATGAAAAAAAGGATAAAAACGAGGAGAATCAGGCTGAAAAAAAAGTGGTTTACTCGGAATTTCAGAATGTTCGCTCTTATCAGAGAACTTTGGTATTGGATGTCAATCACTTTGAGCTGAATAAGGTCAAAGCAGAGTTAAAAGATGGAATCTTGAAACTTTCAATTCCACTAAAAGAAAAAAGTAAACCAAAAAAAATTGAAGTTGCCTAAATCAACTTTAGCTTATAAAGGGAGGTGCATGCCTCCCTTTATAAGGTTTTGAGAATTTCTAGCGGCGAAAGCTAGCATTCAAGGGTATTGCGGAGTGCAGATCGAGCAGCATCATACTCTATTATCAAATTATCGATAATCTGTGCCACTGGCTGAGTTTGGTTTATCCGTCCGACCCCATGACCACAAGACCAGATGTTCCGCCAAGCCTTACCCTTGGGCTCGGCCAATTCTTGAAAATCAATTTTTCTCCGTTCTTGGAGGTCTTTACTCTTATATCCAGCTTCTAGTAACGTCCGCCGGATGAAATTTGCTGGCACTC
This sequence comes from Leptonemataceae bacterium, assembly GCA_965207725.1. Classification (GTDB taxonomy): domain Bacteria; phylum Spirochaetota; class Leptospiria; order Leptospirales; family Leptonemataceae. Next base: position 918,264 of record OZ242290.1, read on the forward strand.
CAGTGATTGCACCGGTCAGAACAATGTCATCTGCGTCGGTTTCTGTGAGTAACTGCTTGTATTCATCTGATGCGAGGCTTTCTTCACTCGCAATAAAGCGTGTTCCCATGTAGGCAAGTTGGGCACCTAGAGCCTGACTTGCAAGGATATCTTGCCCATTCATCAAGCCACCCGAGATCAGCACAATTCCCGAAAAAAATTCACGAACTTCTGCAGAGAAGGCGAATGGGTTAATCATTCCAGTATGTCCTCCTGCACCTGCACTCACCAAAACTAAGCCATCGACTCCAGTTGCTGCGGCTTTTTTTGCGTATGGAACGCTATTGACATCGGCAAAAACCAAACCTCCGTAGCGATGGACTACATCAATGACTGGAATTGGACTCCCGAGAGCAGTGATTACAATCGGTGGCTCATATTTTTTTACTAGTTGTAGTTGATCGTGAAAGGGCTTGTAAGTGGAGTGAGTAATCATATTAATGAGCCAAGGAGCAATCAAAGCAGAGGGGTTTTCTTTTTTCTTAGTATCAAGCGTCGTGGTTATCTGTTTTATCCATGATTCTAGCTGCTCAATTGAGCGGGTGTTGGGACAGGGAAAGCCAGATAGTACGCCATTTTCGCAGCAACTTATAACCAGTTCTGGCCCGGAAACCAAAAACATTGGTGCACAAACGAGAGGGAGTCTGATGTTGTCACGAATAAAACTGGGGAGAGATTTTACAGGTTGCATTTTTTGACCATCCGAATTCAATCAAGGCAAACATGAGTCTGACGGTTTATTTTACAAGTAATTTTGATGAATCTCTATAAGAGTAAATTTTATTGTGAGCAAGAAAAAATAAAACCGCCAACGGTTGTGGATTTCGTTGCTCTTTATTCTTGGTTTGTCAAACATCAGCGAAAATTAGTTTTTCGCCGTTCAAAAAATCCCTATTACGTGTATCTGAGTGAGGTGATGCTTCAACAAACCCGTGTGGACAGATTGAATAAATACTTCACCATTTTTATCAATCGATTTCCGACGATAAAAAAGTTAGCCTTTGCACATTTGCCAAGCGTGCTCCGCTATTGGAGCGGTCTGGGTTACTACATGCGTGCAAAGAATCTGCATCAGAGTGCAAAAATTATTGTAAAAAACTATGGTGGTCAAATTCCGAATAATTTACCAGATTTATTGGCCTTGCCGGGTATCGGTGCCTACACTGCACGTGCTATTTTGAGTATTGCCTATCGGCAAAAATATGCGGTGGTGGATGCTAATTTGAAAAGAGTGCTGGGTCGCTATTATCATCAGGATAAGGAGATTACGACTCTTGATTTTCAAAACTTGGCTGATCAATGGCTGGGACAAGGTCTCGTTGCTGGGAAAGAATTAGGATCCATCGATAGTGGTGTCCACAATGAAGCTTTAATGGAATTAGGAGGGGTGCTTTGTCTGCCCCGCAATCCCATTTGTGATGCCTGTCCATTGAGCAAAGGTTGTCAATATTCTTCTGGAAAAGCAAATCGAACAACAAACACAATCAAGTTGCAAAGAAATGCTATTCGCCAGGGCATTTCGAATAATGGAAGTATTAATAAAAAATCTTTTTTACGTATAGGATGGCATAGTGTCCTGATCTATTGCCATCCAGTGCCCACCGCAATGACAAGAAACTTGATTTTGATGGTCAAGAGCCAGGAATTTCCGTTTCTTATTGATCATTGGCACTTGCCTTATTTTTTGTCGATCAGCGAACAGAATAAGCTAGATAGACCGACGCAAAAAAAAGCGAAGGAAAAACTTCGGATTAATCAACTGCATGAAATGGTCGGTCAGTTGGTTGAACACTTTGCTCTGCCAATGGATATCGGACAAAAAAAAACCGGGCTCAGCCATCATGGAAAGTTTCGCCATAGCATTACCAGATACCAAATTAATGGAGATATCCGAGGCACCTTTGATAATTCAAAGTTACACTCAGAAATTTCTTTGGCGTATTTAACCAAGAAAGTATCAATGATTGATTTCCCGTTGGTTTTTTCTTGGCAACCCCTGCACATCTTACAGACCGCATCTAATCTCAACAAAAAGATTGGAGATTGTATTTCTGCTGACAACCAATCGCCTGGGACAGCAAAAGCCAGCAATACTAGCAAATCCAAAAAATTTGTTCAATGATCTATCGATAACTACAGGATATAATTGTTGTTTGAAGAAAGTACTACAGATTGAATAGTCGTCACTAGAAATTCTTATAAACTTTGACAAGCAGGTTCTTGCCCGAATAAGCGTACTGTACTCGAGATCATATGACGATTCTTTCCTTTCCTTTTTGGAAGCAGACTTTTTTGATAGCCGTTAAATCTGGCTATGTTGTCTTGAAGTGGATGCTACCGGCGATTATCGCTGTTCGCTTATTGGAGATATGGGGGATGGCAGATAATCTGGCCGGTGTATTTGCACCCTTTATGCAAGTCATGGGTCTACCAGAGTGGACGGGTTTGGTCTGGGTAACGGCAATCCTGTCTAATCTTTATGGCGGCTTGGCAATATTGGTAAGCAGTAGTGAGACTTCGACGTTGAGCGTCGCACAAATGAGTATTCTTTGCACGGTAATGTTAGTAGCCCATTCGCTACCGGTCGAGGCACGTATCACTCAAGCTTTGGGATTTCGTTTCTGGTCGATGATTGGCTTTCGTCTACTGGTTGCCTTTTCTTTGGGTATAGGATTAAATATTGTGTATACTTCGTTTGGTCTTTTACAGGAATCGGTTGTTTTTCAATGGGCATTGAATAATCAGAATAATCAGGATACGGAGGATGGCTTGATGCGATCGTTCGGACAGGAAACGATTTCTTTGCTCTGGTTGTTTACAATAGTTGTGGTTCTTGTTATCATAATGGAGATATTTAAGAAAATACGAGTGATTTATTATTGTGAACTACTGATGCACCCCTTGTTACGAATGATGGGTTTGTCGCCAAATCTTTCCCATATTATGGCAGTCAGTGGATTGTTGGGACTCACGTATGGTAGTGGGCTCTTGATTGCAGAATCGCGCAAACAGAATTTCACGAATCTCTACGTGGCCGTTGCATTTATTAGTATCTGTCATGCTTTGATTGAAGATACGATAATCATGGTTATGGCTGGTGCTCATTTATCTGCTGTTTTGTTCGCTCGCTTTTTTTTCAGTCTCTTAGTGGCAGTCATCCTGCTGAAATGGCCAACTGCGTCATAGTGGATCTTCTATATCATAAGAAATAAGACTTGATAATGCTTCTCTCGGAGGAACCAACATGTAGAGAATTTGAGGTGGTTACAGTAAAATCAAAGACAGTAGCTTCGGTGCTATTTTATTTGTAATGGATTGCATTGTTATTTTTTACTGGGCAGTAAATGGTTCTTTTTTGATTCTATTACATGAGTTTTGGCTAAACAAAGTTTGATTTATCTGAATCTATCAGAACCATACAGAATAATTATGGAGATAACTCAGGCAAGAGTCATCAGTGGACTGTCATGAAAATCCGTCAAAAACGAGAAAAATCGTCTAATTCTATGAGGGTATTTGTACTCAGAGGCATCATGATCCTCATGGTGATTTTCCCTTTACAATCAGCTCTACAAGCACAAATTCTTTTAGCAGAACCAAATTGGCTAACGCTCCAGTTGATGCATTTGATTCCAGAACAATCATTGCATGATAGGGCAAATAGTGAGTACGAACAAATACTGAGGTCTGCCAAAGAAAAGAATCTCATTGTTCGAGAAACCCAAAAACCGGCAGTTCACATCCGAGCAATCGCTGAACGAATAATAGCTCGAGTGCCAGCGAGCGGCTATCACCTGGCCAAAGATTGGGATTGGCTCGTGACAACGATCGATAATCCAACAATGAATGCATTTTGTTTGCCCGGCGGTAAGATTATTATTTTTACCGGTCTCATCAACAAACTCGCCTTAAATGAAGAAGAAATTGCCATTGTTTTAGGGCATGAGATTGCTCATGCCTTGCGTCAGCATAGTCGGATTCAACTGATAAAATCACTTGGTACGCGAATACTTTTGTTGATAGCCAGCTATTTATTGGGGCTCGGCGATCTGGGGATGCTTGCTGCCGATTACGGTAGTCATCTGCTCAGTTTAAAATACGGACGGGATGACGAAGAGGAAGCCGATTTGCTGGCGATTGAATTGTCTGCTAGAGCGGGCTACAATCCACAGGCGGCTTTGAGCCTCTGGCAAAAAATGTCTGATTATGAAACCGCCAACGCGGCAATTGGCTCTTCATCTTCTTTGGAATTTTTATCGACTCATCCGACTTCAAAAAGCCGAATGACCGTTATTAGAGAAAACTTAGCCAAAGTAATGCCTTTGTATCGCCAATCTCAAAAGTAAAAATTGAGGGCAGTGGTTAGGGCTTATCCCAATGGTGAGTTATTTGGTATAATTATCTATCATTGGGGAATCTCTAGAAAATTTCTTGACAACCATAATTAGAATTGCAATTTGCAATAGTTATCTGCGTTACAATCCCCTGTAGCTCAGCTGGTAGAGCAGTTGGCTGTTAACCAATTTGTCGTAGGTTCGAATCCTACCGGGGGAGCACTTTTTTGGAGGGAGATGATTGAAAGCTGGTAGTGGCGTTTGAATTTTTAGATATGTTTTTAGAATGAGCTTCTTCCCATTCTTATTTATAGTTCTTAAAATGAATATCTATCTCATCTCTCATTTCGATACCTACCTCTGTAAAGCATTCGATTAAAGCGTCATAGGTATTGTCACCACCGAGGAAATCCCAAAACTCATTAGCTACTTTCAATTCTTTTTTTAAGTCGAACATCCCCGCCATAGTCCATCTGCTATAAGCTTTTGGGTAATAGGGGTTATAAGGGATGGCTATGAGACTATGGATTCTTTTTTCTTTATTTTTTTCATTGAGCAAGGCAATTGCAATCCATTCAAGTAAGGTTCTTTTAAAAACAGAAAAACCACTTTTGTTAGGCTTTGCTGTTTTTATGTCTATTAAGAAAATATTCTTTTTATAATCTTCTAAGTAAATATCTGCTTTAATTGGCTTTATTTTATTTAGCTTTCCTTTGTTAAAAACTTCTCTAATAGTATTAATTTCTTTGCATTTGTTGGGATTTCCATTACTACTCAATTGATTTATAATATCAGAAATAACTCTATTACTTTCTGTACTAATACAATTTCCTACAGCAACTTGTCTTGAAACAACTTTAAATTTTTTCTGGGCTAGTTTCTCAGCAACAGGTTCAAAAATAGAAGTTCCAAAAGCTGTATTTAGAGAGTGGATAAACTGATATAGAGCTAGTCGATCTTTCCCTATCAGACTTGTATGAAAAGGCATATGAGCAGGCTCTGGATTGTAAGATTTGAATTTCTTGCGTAAACAATTTCCAATAATTTCCTTTAAGCTGTTTCGTTCTTCTTTTGAAAGCACTATTCCCGCTCTCTCAAATGAAAAATAATTTCACAATAAGCATTATTTCTATTCTTTTCAGTTCGATTTAAGACAGGTCTCTTAAATTGATTGATGATTTGCATATTTGCTTCTTTTGCAATAATAGGATAAAGATTATACTTGTCATTGGCAACCAAAAAAACATTGTAATTCTTGGTGAGTAGCTTTTTTGAATGAATTAATACTCTGGCTATTTCTTCAATATACATTTTCCTTGCTGTTTCTTTCTGTCCTTTTGCAAGGGAACCGATTTCTGCTTTATCTCTTCTCGGAAAGCCAAATAGCTCATATGCATAAGCGTGTTGCTCGTGATAATCAATGAGCCCGACATAAGGAGGGCTTGAAAAGATTCCTTGAATTTTTTTTCTCAGAATCAGCTTTGTGAAGGCAGGATTTTCTTTTTGGAGAACTTGTACTAGATCAATATTTTTTGCATTACCTGTTAAACAGCTCTGATGTGTCTTTGTTCTCAACATTCGAAAATCCTGATACCTTTTAATTGTGTCTTTACAGTAGCGATTCCACCAATTTTCCAAAGAAAAAAGAGGTTTACACATTTTCCCATGCTTTTTACAATAATAGGGAGCTAACTGTGGTTCTATTAATGTTGTTAGGTCTGCATGGGTTGTGGCTCGACAAGATCGCATAGTCCTACTTAAAATAAGTTTTAATACATTTTTCAATGGGCTTTCTTCTTTTTCAATTTGCCTAAGAGTATAATGAGCTTGATCTAAAATATGAGGGATATACCATTTATTTAGGAAGGTATTGCGGACAGAATTTTTTAAATGGATATCATATTTTTCAACAAGGAAAAAATATTCCTCCAATAGGGCTTTTTCCTTTTCTCGGGCGTAATTTCTTTCATCAACTATTTTTTGTCTTACCTTAATTTTGAAAGAGGGAGAGGGAAAATATTTAAGATTAATCTCCTGTATTTTCTTGATTAATTCTTGATCAAAGGCAATAAATCGTGTCTTAGCAAATTTAGTACGTAAATTATTTGAGATTCGAGTACAAGCAATTCTTAGTTTAGAAATATCAACATTTAATAGCTTATTTTTTGCTATAAAAGTATTAAAGTAAGAAATGTCAATACCAATTCCGTTAAGTCCCATTTCATTGGCTTGAATGAGCGTAGTTCCACTGCCACTAAAAGGGTCTAAAATAATATCCTCTTTTTCAAAAAAAGTCTCTCTCTTAAAATTATCCGTTTTATCGTTCAAAAAATATTCTACTAACTGAGGAATAAACTTCCCCTTATAAGGATGAAGACGATGAACATGTTTTGTTGTTTCGTATTCTCTTAGATTTTCAAAAGAAAGCTTCCAGTTTAAGTCTTTCCCCAGCTTATCCTTCCAACGTTTTTCCCTATCAAGATTCTTTTCATAATAATTTCCAAGCTCTTCTTTTTTAACGAAGATAGTCCCATCTTTGCTAATTTTATTAATCAAGCCATATTGAATTAAGTAAGAAATATTATGTTTTGAAACTTTTTTATTGAATAAAGTGGATACCCATCGACTAGCTTCTTCGATAGTTAATTCTTCTATATTTTTTTTTGGAACTTCTACCATTTTGCTTGCTTGCTCAATAAAACTTTTCTATTTAATTTATTTTTTAGCAAATGGTTTTCGACTGTCAATTATTTTCAAGGATTTTTGGTCAATAAGTTCTCGCTGAATTTGGGCCATTGACTCAGTTTTTCGGTGGTTTTGAAATTACGAGTTGTCGCTCGGATTTTTAATTTGCGTTCAAAAAAACTATTAGTGAGCTTGGTCCGACCGTAGCCATTGTGACAGTGTACGTAGATCACCTGAGCTGACTGCCCTCTACCAATGGCAAATTCATCGGGGAGATAGTCGGCAGGAGGGATAGCTTTGATGCGACCTTGTTCTGGCTTATCAGTTAAGAATGTAAAATAAAGTTTGGTAGTATCGTAGTCTTTGCCCTGAAAAGGATTATCATCAAATATTTTTCTGAGTTTTTTAGTATCAAAAACGAGTACATCAACGTCGGTATAGCCAAAGGTTTTGCCGATTGCGTGGGAAAGAGTCTTACTCAGTTGCTCTGCATCTAAATCAGCTTTCTTGCTCCTACTAAAAATAAGATTACCACTCTGCAAGTAACTTTGAACGGGGGCGTAGTCAAACAAAAGACGACCCAATTCGCGGAGTGCCTGCATGGGAATTTTCCGTTTTCCGCTTACATTTATTGCGCGTAACAGGCAGATGTATTGCATACATATATTTTTATATTCATGTGCTCCAGTGTCAGTAAAAAAAATTTATTGCCCTAACGAATTGGACGCCATTCTGAGTGGAACAATTATGATGGTTTTTATTGCAATGATATGTCCTTCCAGCTGGCGGAATTTCAAAACTGACAGTATATGGCGAGGCAGACTTTTCTTGAAAGTATCGATCATTCGAATAACTTGCGAGGGTTGAGCAATCATTACTGATATTCATAGAGGTAGAAAATGAGGGTAAAAAGCTGTGATTGAGGGTAACTCTTTGCGTATTGCGAACAAAAAAAATAAAATAAAACATCTAAAATATTTGCCATTAAAAATGCTGACTAATAATGTTGTGCACGTTTTAAGAAGGAGGATTACTTAAATGAAAAAAACAATATTATTGATATTAGGGATTGTATCTCTAGTATTACTGAGTGCTTGTAAGGAGAAAAAGAGCTCATCGGGGGGGGAGCCCCTGAAGGAAATAGGGGACCTAGAAGGTGAGCTTGCGATAGTTGCCTGGCCTGGTTATATCGAACGAGGGGATACCGATGAAAATTTTGATTGGGTGACTAGTTTTGAAGAAGAGACTGGTTGTAAAGTCAACGTAAAGACGGCAGCCACTTCCGATGAAATGGTCGCTCTGATGAATGAGGGCGGCTTTGATTTAGTGACTGCTTCTGGTGATGCGAGCATTCGTATGATTCGGGGAGATCGTCTGCAAGAAATCAACTTGAGCTTGGTTCCCAGTTGGGATACGATTGACGATCGATTAAAAGAGGCGCCTTGGCACTACATAGATGGTAAACATTGGGGAGTACCCTATCAATGGGGCTCGAACGTTTTAGCGTATAACACGGCGGTTGTCAATCCTCCTCCCAAGAGTTGGGATTTGGTTTTCACAGAAAAAAAAATGAGTGATGGTAAAAGCAATAAGGGTCGAGTGCAGGCCTTTGACGGTCCGATCTACATCGCTGATGCAGCTCTCTATTTGATGTATCACAATAAGAGTCTAGGAATTAAAAACCCATACGAACTCAATCGTGAGCAATTTGATGCGGCGCTTGATTTACTACGGCAGCAACGTAAGCTGGTAGGTAAGTACTGGCACGATGCCTTCGTGCAGATAGATGATTTTGTGAACGAAGGGGTCATTGCTTCAAGCACCTGGCCGTTTCAAGTAAACTTGTTGCAGGGCAATGAAAAAGCTCCAGCAATTAAAAGCGTCGTTCCACAGGAAGGTGCTACCGGGTGGGCTGATACGACAATGATGCATAAAGATGCAGCTCATCCCAACTGTGCCTATAAATGGCTGGAACATTCGATCAATCCCAAACTACAAGGTGATCTTGCAGCTTGGTTTGGCTCGGTGCCGGTACGCTTAGAAGCTTGTGAAGGCAATGAGCTTCTGGGGGATAGCGGCTGTCAAACCAATGGTCTGGATGGTTTCGAAAAGATTTGGTTTTGGCGGACACCAGTGGCCGACTGTAAAACACAAAAAGAGTGTGTCCCCTATCACGAATGGGTCACCAATTACATTGCAGTTATTGGAGGGAGATAGGAAATGGCTTATCAATCAAAATTATGGATTGATGGGAAATGGATCGCTTCCAAGGGAAATCTGCGGAAAATTGAAAACCCAACAACGACTGAGATTATTGCAGAAATACCAGATGCCACCTCTGAAGAGGTGGCATTGGCTTGTGACGCAGCGACCAAGGCATTTGGCGACGGGCGCTGGTCAAGAATAACGGCAGGAGAAAGAGGATTAGCTATTTGGCGTTTAGCTGATTTGCTAGAGAAAAACGGAGAGGAGTTTGCAAGATGCGAATCGGAAAATACCGGGAAACCGTATCCGAGCCTAAGTTTAGATGGAGATATTGCCTTTAGCGTAGACAATCTGCGCTTTTTTGCCTCTACTGCTCGTGATAACCATGGCATGGGTGCTGGAGAGTTTCAAGTCGGCTATACCTCAATCTTTCGGCGGGAGCCTGTCGGCCCCGTTGGACAAATCGCCCCATGGAATTATCCAATTTTGATGGCTATCTGGAAAATGGCGCCAGCACTGGCCGCTGGCTGCACAATTGTTTTTAAGCCTGCACCGACAACTCCGCTTACTGCCTTAATGCTAGCGGAATTAACCAAAGAAGCGGGCATTCCTGATGGCGTGGTAAATATTTTACCCGGTGGAAACGAAACCGGCCAAGCAATTGTCGAAAATCCCAAACTGCGTTTGATTAGTCTGACTGGATCTACTGCGACTGGCAAGAAAATAATGGAGACTGCAGCTAAATCATTAAAACGTGTTCATCTGGAGCTGGGCGGCAAGGCACCGGTATTGGTCTTGGATGATGCTGATATTGCCAAGATGGCAGAGAAAGTTTCAATCGGTGCGACAGTGAATACTGGACAAGACTGTACCGCGGCAACACGAGTCTATGTGAGCAGAGAACAAGCTGCTCGAGCGACAGAGGCTTTAGTCGAAGCCATGAAATCTGTGAAAGTAGGTGATCCTTTTGCTGCGGATACCGAGATGGGGCCCTTTATTACGGCAGCTCAGCGTGATCGTGCTCATAGCTTTGTTGAAAAAGGGAAGGCCTCAGGTGCTCGTCTATTGACAGGTGGACAGTTCTCAGAAAATGCCGGTCGGGGTTACTTCTATGAACCGACGGTGTTTACCGATGTACAGCAGTCATCAGAAATTGTTCAACAAGAAATTTTTGGACCGGTTCTCACGATTCAGCAATTCGAGAGCGATGAGGAGGCAATTCGCTACGGTAACGATATATCGTATGGATTGGCCGCTTCGGTTTTTTCAAAAGATATTGAGCGAGCGCTCAAGACTGCACGTGAATTAGAATTTGGAACGGTTTGGATCAACGATCATTTACCATTGGCATCTGAAGCACCGCATGGTGGATTTAAACAATCAGGATTTGGTAAGGATTTATCCGCAGAGTCTATGGGTGATTATTTGATTAGCAAGCATGTGATGGTCCCTAGTGGATAATCTTCTTGAGATTATTTGAGAGATAGTGTGAGTGGGGTCGCTGTCGAATTCAAGGCAGTCAAGAAGCACTATGGAAATATCAAAGCCGTCGACAATCTGGATCTAACGATAAAAGACGGCGAGTTTTTTTCGATTCTCGGACCCTCTGGTTCTGGGAAAACAACTTGTCTCCGCTTAGTCGGTGGCTTTGAACAACCAGATGCAGGCTCCCTCTTTATTGCCGGTCAAGATGTGAGTGGTGTGCCACCATACCGCCGAAACGTGAACACCGTTTTTCAGAACTATGCGCTCTTTCCTAACTTCAATGTTGGTGAGAACATTGGTTATTCACTAAAAATCAAGAAGGTTCCAGCAGGTAAGAGATTGAAGAAAGTAAAGGAACTGCTTGAATTGGTACATTTACCAGATATCTATCAAAAAAAACCTGAGCAACTTTCTGGCGGGCAAAAGCAACGAGTGGCACTAGCGAGGGCTTTGATTAATCAACCAAAGATACTGCTATTGGATGAACCTCTGGGAGCTTTAGACTTGAAACTACGTCAGGCGATGCAAATTGAACTCAAAAGAATTCAAAAGCAAGTAGGCATTACCTTTATCTATGTGACCCATGATCAAGCAGAAGCACTTTCAATGAGCGATCGTTTAGGTATTTTTCATCAAGGACGTTTCGAACAGATTGGTGCTCCGCAAGAAATTTATGAATATCCAAAGACAGAGTTTAGTGCGGACTTTGTCGGCACTTCCACAAAATTTTCTGGAGAGCTCGCTAAAAAACTAAGTGGGGATACACGACCTTTTATTTTGCGCCCCGAGCATCTGCATTTGCGCAATATCAATGGCAAGAAAGAGAATACATCAAAAAAAGTGCAGACTACACCGAAAGAGATTAGTCTGCAAGGAGCGGTCGTTCAGACGAAGAATTTTGGTGGGATGCATATCCATTATCAGATTTCATGGAACAATGATCAGATCATCCAAACTTTGGTAAATAGTCAAGATCCTCATCAGTTTGCAGTTGGTGACTCAGTAAAGGTATCTTGGAGCAGAGAACATATGCGCTATATTTCTTGAAAAAGCCAATCTACTGTACGGTCATCTTCTTTTAAGATATGACGGTCAATAAGAAAAGAGAGAAACTATAAGTGAATACAAATAGCCATAATAAAAGATACCTGAGAATCGTGGTATAATATGAATATCAAATTTTTTACACGAAAATCAAAACACATGATCTTTGCCATTTTACCGCAATGGGCACTCACAATTCTATTGCTGTCATTGCCTCTTTTTTGGTTAGGTGGGGTTTACTTGGGCTCCATTGTTTCCTTGCTTGTTCAGAGTTTCTATACTTTGGATAGCTATACTGGGCAGATTATTGCTGCTTTTACCTTTGACAATTATCTCGCATTGACGACTGCCTCTAATATTGATATTGTTCGGCGGACGTTAACCATGGCAATATTGGTCACTGCCTGCTCGATTCTTTTAGCGTTTCCATTAGCCTATTATATGGCTTTTAAAGCAAAACTTCGCTTCAAGGCCCTTTTTTATTTGGCCATTCTCCTGCCACTCTGGTCGAGTTATATCGTTAGAGTTTACGCTTGGAAATTAATCTTGGCTAAAGAAGGCATTACCACCTGGTTGCTCAAACAGATGCATCTCAATTGGTTGCTTGAGGGGATACTCTCTTTACCAGTGGTTGGCGGATCATCCCTATCATTTTCATACATGGGAACATTCTTAGTTTTTTTATATGTCTGGCTACCGTATATGATCTTGCCGATTGAATCTGCCTTGCAGAAAATACCACGCTCTTACCAAGAAGCTTCAAAAGACTTGGGTGCATCACCGTTTTTGACTTTTTACAACGTTACACTCCCTTTGGCAGTTCCGGGAGTGGTGGCTGGTTCGATTTTTACTTTTTCATTAACGTTAGGTGATTATATTATCCCTTCAATTATCGGGAATTCGAGTCTCTTCATTGGGCAAATGGTTTATGTTCAGCAAGGGACTGCTGGGAATATTCCACTTGCTGCGGCAATGACCGCAGTGCCTATCGTCATCATGATAATTTATCTTTATTTTGCTCGCAAGACAGGAGCTTTCGATGCCCTCTAAAATAAAGCCAGCAAGATTCCAAAGGAATATTCTTTTGAGATTTGCCGCGGCAGGAACAATTTTCTTTCTCCACTTCCCCTTTATAATTGTTTTGCTTTATGCATTTACCACTGAAGAATCGGCTTTTACTTTTCCTCCTCCCGGATTGACTTTTGATTGGTTTGTCGTTACCTGGCACCGTAGTGATATGTGGCAGGCATTGATGCTTTCTATTAAAGTTTCTCTCATGAGTACCTCGCTAGCGATTGTTTTGGGTACAGCGGCAGCTTATGCACTGTACAATACTCGTTTTTTTGGTAAAGAATCGATCAACTTGATTTTTATTTTACCACTTGCCTTACCGGGAATTGTTACTGGAGTTTCTCTTCGTTCGGCAATGAGTCTCCTCGAAATGAACTTTAGCATTTTCACGATCGTCTTAGGACATGCAACTTTTTGCATTGTGATCGTTTATAATAATGTATTAGCTCGTCTGCGTCGAAGCTCCCCTTCTATGGTAGAAGCTTCGTTAGATCTTGGTGCCAATCAATGGAAAACTTTTCTAAACATTATCTTGCCAAATATATCTACAGCCTTGGTAGCTGGCGCAATGCTCGCTTTTGCTCTTTCCTTTGATGAGTTGATTGTGACTATATTTACCTCGGGTCAGCAAGCGACTCTGCCGATTTGGATTTATAATCAACTGCCGCGCCCACGTGACCGTCCGGTCACTAATGTTGTCGCGATATTTGTAGTTATTGTTACTTTTATTCCGATCATCCTTGCACATCGTCTAACGCAAGAAAAAGAAAGAAAATAATTTCTTTAAAAGTTAAGAAAAAAATGGGTGTTGTTTAACACTCATGGGATATTTACTCATTCTGGCCGCGCCCCAATCAGCAACGGCCAGAAAAAAGAGTATCTACTCTAGTGCTTGTTCGATATCATCGATAATATCATTGATATTTTCGATGCCGATCGATAGTCTAATCAGCTCAGGCTTGATTCCACCAGCGATTTGCTGCTCTTCGTTCATTTGCGAATGAGTCGTACTCGCTGGGTGAATGGCTAGACTTTTTGCATCGCCAACGTTCGCCAGATGAGAAAACATTTGCAGTTTTTCGATGAACTTTACTCCAGCTTTACGCCCACCTTTACACCCAAAGACAACCATTGAACCACCCAGCCCATTTAGATATTTCTGGCAGAGTTCATAGTTTGGATCGTCTTTCAGCCCAGGGAAACGCACCCATTCTACTTGGTCATGTGCCTGCAAATATTCTGCAACTTTCTTTGCATTTTCACAGTGTCTTTCCATCCGTAGGTGAAGAGTTTCAATACCTTGCAAGAAGTACCAGGCATTGTCAGGAGAAATACAAGATCCTAAATTACGGAGTGGAATTACTCTCATCCGCAATATAAAAGCTAATGGTTTGAGAGGTTCTGGTAGATCGTGTGCCCAGCGAATTCCATGATAACTAGAATCCGGTTCACTGAGCAATGGAAACTTACCAGACGTCCAATCAAATTTTCCTCCATCAACCACAATTCCACCAATACCAGTCCCATGTCCGCCTAACCATTTGGTCAGAGAATGGATGACAATATCTGCTCCTTGCTCAAGTGGTCTTTGCAGATATGGTGTAGAAAACGTACTATCTACGACCAAAGGAAGACCATTTTCCTTGGCTATTTTTGAAATAGCCTCAATGTCTGTTACGTCTAAACCCGGATTACTCACACTTTCACAAAAGAGAAGTTTCGTTTTTTCTGGATTAATAAATTTCGCAAAATTTTGTGGATTAGTTGGATCAACAAAATGAACTTTTATGTCAAACTGCGGCAGAATATCGTTAAACATAGTATATGTTCCACCGTATAGATTATTGGCAGATATAATTTCATCTCCGTGCTTACACATGTTAATGATACTATAAAAAATTCCACTTGTTCCAGAGGCAAGAGCCAATGCGCCAGCACCTCCTTCCAATTGCGCAACACGTTCTTCAAGTGCTGCTTGCGTTGGATTCATTATTCGGGTATAGATATTACCCAATTCTTTTAGCGCAAACAAGTTTGCGGCGTGTTCTGTGTTCTTAAACACATAGGAACTTGTCCGATAGATAGGTAGAGCGCGCGACAACGTGGTTGCATCTGGCTCAGGCCCTCCATGAAGACAAATACTTTCAAGTTTTAAGTTTTCTTTCATTATTAACTTACTCCTTAACTCTTCAGCTTTGTTAAATTTTCATAGATACTAAAAAATGTACTAATGATGTATTTTTTTAGTAAATCTATGATAAGCTATACCTCAATTTTTCATTTATTTTGGCAAGCAATTTTAAATTTTTAAAGAAATTTTTTTTAATTTCTTCTCCTTTCTTTTTTTGAGAACAAAACTATTGATTTTGTTCCCATAACAGCAATACATAAAAAAAGGCGTATCAATTGGATATAATCGGTTTTTGAAAAATGATGGTTTTCTCTACTAAATATATTCGTTCAAAGCGTTTGTCGAATACCATTGTTCTCAGCAAAGAGTAGCCATTTAACAATTGACTAGTAGAGTGGATTGTTAAAACTAGTGTGCGAATCACTTTTGGTTGAAATGTAGTGACAATATGGTGAAATCTCGTGGAAATTCTTTCGCTAAAAAGAGAGTTTGTTAAATCTACTGACAAAGGGATGGAAGATCAATATACTGGTAAATATTTACAGTACTGAGAAAAAAATCTTAGAATGAGCGCAAAAAAGAAGAATAATCTATATTGTTTCCGAGCATGGTTGGTGTTACGATGGAAGTAACAACGATAGATATCATTGCCTCCGCATTTTTTGCAATCGCATTGCTTCATACTTTTTCTGCGACCTACTTTAAAGAGCTGGGCAATCGTTCAAGAAAACACGCGGGCCTATTTCATCTGCTTGGTGAAGTGGAAGTGGTCTTTGGTTTTTGGGCTATGGTGTTCATCCTCGCAATGATGTTTTTGTCTGGTTTCTCTAAGGTATATGCGTTTACTGATGAAATTGAATATAGCGAACCAATTTTTGTATTTGGAATTATGGTCGTTGCGGCCAGCAAGCCAATTTTGACCTTGAGTCAACATATGGTAAATAAACTAGCGGCCGTCATAATGAGGATGTTTTTATGCCACTTTGAGACGGCTGCCATTTTTGTCGTCTTGTGTTTTATTCCACTTTTCAGTTCATTGATCACTGAACCAGCAGCAATGACGATTGCGGCCTTGACCTTGCGTGATAAATTCTTCGCCAAGCCAATGAAAGAAAAAATTAAATATATGATTTTAGGGGTTCTTTTCTTAAATATTTCGGTGGGAGGGACTCTGACGCATTATGCTGCACCGCCAGTATTGATGGTTGCCAGCACTTGGAACTGGGACACTGCAACGGTTTTTAATTTGATCGGCAATAAATCCTTGTTGATCGTTTTTCTCAATGCGCTTTGGGCTACTCTTCTTGCTCGCCGAGAAATTGCAAAAGGTGCAAAGATTAATTTCAAGGTGCGAACAAAAATGCCAATTTCAGTGTATGCTATTCATCTTTCTTTTATGGTGGCATTGGTTTATTTTCTCCATCATTCGGTTTTGGTGATCGGTTTGGTACTCTTGTTCTTAGGGTATTGCCAAGCTTATACCCGCTGGCAGCGTAAGCTGATTTTGCGAGAAGCTCTGCTGGTGGCCTTTTTCCTAGCAGGTTTGAAGACTCTAGGCGATTTTCAGGCTTGGTGGATCAATCCTGCAATGACAGGTATTGCACAACAGTACCTGTACTATTTGTCTATGACGCTGACAGCATTTATTGACAATGCAGCGATCACATATCTGGGTGCCTTGGTAGAGAATCCAAGTGAATTTTATAAAGTAGCACTAGTCAGCGGTGCGGTAACGGGTGGTGGACTTACCATTATTGCTAATGCACCGAATCCAGCTGGGGTTTCACTATTGCAGGGAAAATTTGAGAATAAAACCATTAGTGCTTTGAACTTGCTATTTGGTGCACTGCCACCGACAATTCTGGCCGTTCTGGTTTTTCAATTATGGTAATGGATTTATTCGCGTTGTTTTTATAAATCTAGCGATGAGTAAAATACATTCAACGGCCATTATTGAATCGGGTGCGCAAATTGATGAGGATGTGGAGATAGGTCCATATTCACTTATTGGTCGGCAGGCAAGAATTCATTCAGGAACCAAAATTGCTGGACATGTTTGCGTTGCTGGTCGGACCACTATTGGTAAGAATAATGAACTTCATTTTTCATGCTATCTAGGTGGTCCTCCTCAGCATCTATCCTTTATCCCCGGTAATCATTCCCGCTTGCAAATCGGTGATCATAATATATTTAGAGAATTCTCACAAGTACATTGCTCTATGTTGCGTAATGATAATAGCAAGACCTTTATTGGTAACCATAATTATTTGATGACCCAGAGTCATGTGGGACACGATGTGAAGATGGGAGATCACAATATACTGGTCCAGGCCAGTGTGCTTGGCGGACATTGTATTTTAGGTGATTATGTAACCGTTGGCGGTATGACGGGAGTTCATCAATGGGTGCGCTTAGGCTCATATTGTATGATCGGCGGACTTACTAGAGTGACACAAGATGTACCTCCCTACGTTATGGTGGCCGGGGGTTCCGCCAAGATTTATGGTTTGAATTCGATTGGTTTGCGGCGCAACGGCTTTTCAGTAGGAGAACGCTTAATTATTAAAAAGGTGTATCAAATTTTTTTCGTCCAAGAACGTTCCAACAAACAAAAAGGATTAGCCCGAATAAAAAAAGAAATCATACCAGAACTTGCGACAAACTCACCAGAACTAAGCCGTGTCAAAGAATTTGTTGACTTTCTTGAACAAGAGAGTAAGCGCGGAATTCTTCATATGAATATTCGCAAAAAAGACTCAACAAATTGACTTCAAGCACGATGAATTGTGTGTTTCTGAATTTTTTGGGGCGAAAGGTAGCGTTCAAGGTGAATGGGTAGAGATTAGAAAGCTAACTATTCATTTTTTGTGCCAAAGAGAGTTTCTTTTTAAATAACGTTGGGAAGGGAGGTTGATAAATGCATCGTACCTGCTTGACTATCAATTGTTGCCAAAAAAAACCATCACGACTACGGGGGCGATAGACGGGCAAATAGAGAAAAGTTAGGAGATTTTGTGCTCGGGTAATACCCACATAAAGAATACGGATTTCTTCATCTTGAAAGTCTTGCTTTTCTTGATCTACGTGTAAAGAAATCGTGCCCCAGCCACCACAGAGATCAAGAAAGACGATCGGGAACTCCAGTCCTTTGGCCCGATGAATCGTCATTATTTTTTCTTTGGGGATTCCCTTCTTTTCCCAAAAGATTCTTCGTTGATTGCTACGCACCAACAAGGCATATGGCAGATTGTCAGTTAAGAGAGAGAGAAACTCGACGATTGTTTTTCGATTGATTTCAATGGCAAAATTGGGGATTTTTGTTGAACAACGCCGAACCACTTTAACTTTTTTTGCAACCTGTCTTTTTGATGCACTGATAACCTTACTGCCAAGGTCGACAATTTGCTTGAGACTGCGATAATTTTCTTTGAGGAAAAAGACTTTTGCGGCGAGCCTCTCTTGAAAAAGAAGAAAAGGTTTTACCGTCGCCCCGCGAAAAGCATAGATTGCCTGCCAATCATCTCCCACCACGATGATTCTTTTACTTTTCATCTGACAGAGAAAATCAAACTGCCTTGGATCGGTATCTTGAAATTCATCGACAATGATGCATTCAAATTTTTGTCGGATACTTTCAACCTTTGGGCATCGTTCTTTCCCTTGCAATAGATGCAAAAATTGATCGATAAGCTCAGAAAATTCGAGGAGGTCATGTCTTTTTTTATGTCGCGCAAAAGCACGATTAATTTTCTTTTCAATTTCTGAAAATTGCTTCTGAAAAATATCTGGATTTTCGATTAATAATGAAAATGGGATACCACCAATTTCTGGGTATTGATGGAGTTTTTTGACAAAAAAATCAGTTTTTGCGGCGGGTTCAATGATTGATATTTTCTTTTCTGGATAAATTTTTTTAATTTGTTGGAGGCAGAAACCATGAAATGTTCTGACTTGAATCGACTCGCGAAATTTCTCTGGTAGTCGTTCCTTTAATTCAGCGACTGCCTTGCGACTAAAACTGAGCACCAGAATACACTCTGGTTTTTCCCGGCAGTGAGTAAGGCGATACGTGAGTAGCCCAATAATGGTTTTTGTTTTACCACTGCCAGCGCCGGCAATGATTTGTTTGATTACTGCTGGATCAAGAATTGCTCGGCGCTGTAACTCGGAAAATTGTGCCAAATCTTGATTTTCTTGCGGAAGTGTATCCGTACTATTTGAATTTTTTTGCATTTTTTTGCAGCTTATTCCAAAAGCTGATATTATTTTATGAACAGTCTGTTAGTTAGTAGAACGAAAAAAGTTGGGCTTTAGTTCAAGATGAACGTTTCTTTTTATTACAATTCTATTGAGCGTTCATCTGGAACGAATAGGGGAATAACTGCTGATCGGTTTTTCCAAACTGCAATTGATAGGCCCCCACCCCAGAAACGAAGGGGATTTTAACCCGAAGACGACTTTTATTCTTGATCCAATTGATTTTTAGAGGCATGATGCCAGTATAGTACCTGTTGCTGTCGTGCAAAAAAAATTTCTTTTTTTTATCTGGCACAACCAAAAAGATTTTTAAGTCACTGCGCGGGAATAAATCAAAAAATTCCATTTCTACAGCTACTTTTTCACCATAGAGTATTTTTTTTGGGGGGATTTTAATGAGTTTGCCGATTAATGTACCAAAATTCTGTGTTGCAACACAGATTCTTCCACGAATTTTTACTCCGACTCCTAGTTGAGAATATTTTCCATTAAGGATATTTTTGCGATGGGGTAAAGAATTCATCCAACCCTTTACCATTTTCCTAGCGAGACTTTGGTTAGTATCAGATCGTAACCCTTCAAATTTTGCTAGGTTTTCTCCGGTAAGCCCAATAAAGTGTGGGAACCAGTGATGAAAACGATCGGCAGGAGTCCGGTTGAGATGATCGTTATGGGCAAAAAAATCATATTCGATCATATTCTGGGAATGCTTGTCGGCAGTGAGAGCGAGTTCTCGATGGTGACTAACTGGACGGAGATTGAATTTCTTTCTTTCCTGATTGGTGTATTCTAGGATCAGTTCTTCAATTTTATTGGTAGATAATTTTATAGCTAAAATTTTCTTCTGGCTTTCTTGCTGTCTTTTTTGAGTCTCTGCAGAAAGCAAAGAGCAGTTGCCCAAAAGTAAAATCAATCCTCCGAAAACCAATGTTTGTTTGGGAAAATATCTGGTTCTTAGTTTCATTGATATTAATCAGTATATAGTTGTTGGAGATAAAATATTTTTGATCTCTGATAATCAGTATTTGAAGAGGGGATCAGGCGTGCAAGAAGCAAAAATTCATGGTTTTCTTTTTTTAGCATGTGGATTGTGAAATTAAGGAGGTGTCGTCTCTACCTAAATATTGTTACAAACACACTGTATTTCAGTATTCAATACTGTCACTTTGCCATTCAGCTACTTATATCTACTATTTTCTCCTCTAATCATATCTACAAGGCCTACCAGTAGCCTGTTCAGAATGTCCCCGTTTGATGCCCTTTGGTATACTGACAGCCAATAGTATTCATCATCATGGTCGCAAATTTGATCAGTTTATTGATTTTTTTATAAATTTTTATTTTTTTTACTTGACAAGCGGATATATCAGATAAATATTACCAGTATGAAAAAAATAGTTTATTTGATAGCGTTGTGTATCTTTTGCTTGCCGACCCTATCAGAGAATTCAGAAAAAATTAGCAATGAAATGACTAATCAGAAAGAAAGTACAATTGCCTGTTCAAGAGAGAAGAAGAATCAGGGTAAAAAGAGCGATGCAGAGACATCCATGAGGATGGATCATTCTACCGATAACGGCACGCTAGCGTAAAGTTAGAAGTCAGGAAAGAATGCTTATTCATGTTGATGCTGGGATAGCAATTGTTGCTTGACATGTCTAAGATTATTGGATAAGAACGCTTATTTGCGATTGTAAAATCTTTTGATTTATTTTTAGTAACGAAGTATATCTCCGTTTAATACCATTGGACTGCTTAACGGCAAGCCAATGGTATTAGAGTAATGGGTCTTGAGTTTTGATTTGTCTCTCATAAAAGAGTAATTCTGGAAAAAGTATTATCTAAAATTTACTTTAAATCTACCTTTAATACTCTCAAGTAGCCATCCTTGTTCATCAAGTTACCCGCCAAAAAGAGAAAAAATAAGAATTCCTGCCGATTACTTGTATTCTAGTAAAAAAGTAAGAAGTTTTTGACAGTATTTTCAAGCATTGATCTTTTTTTTTCCTTAAGAATATTTTGCGAATCCTTACCTAGATTGGGAGATTCGTGATCGACTTACCCAACATCTGTTAGATCTGTATTCCACAATGCGAAGCCTATAGGCTGGACTATTATCGTTAACTGCCAGAGACCTTCGGGTAAAATCGATAGTTTTTTTCACTGGGGAATTTTATTATTCAGTTCGCTCCAGCTACCATAGGAGCTTATTTTTTAAAACTAAAAAAAGATTTTTTTTTGAACTTTTTTGAAGAATCTACATTCTTATAAATGAAAGACAAAAAGTCAGGCAGGTAAAGAATGAATATAGCGAGTGTAGTTTTGGACGGTAATCTTACAGCCGATCCAGAGCAAAAACAAACAGCTTCCGGGAAAACTGTAGTAAATTTTCGAGTGGCAGCTAACCATGAGTACAATGGCAAAGAAGGTAAGAAAACTGTGAGCTATTTTCCTATCGAATGTTGGGAAAACTTAGCAGAGAACTGTGCAAAATACCTGAACAAGGGTAGTCACGTCACTATCCAAGGTGAGTTAAGAGAAGATCGCTGGCAGGGTGATGACGGCAATCTAAGGAGTCGGCTGAAAGTGATTGCAAAATCTGTGCGATTTGACTATACACCGAATCGCAATAAGGATACATCAGAAGAGAGCACATCAAAAAAATCTGAGAAAAAGAAGCAAGTAGCGTAATTGTCCAGATAAATGATAGGAGGTTTTTCTTTCTTAAGTGGGGTTTGACTATGGTTGAAATGGTTCAGCCATAGTTGAACTTTGTCTTTAATAAGAGTTACTTCATATTAATTTTGAGAAAATGGATAATGAGAATCCCAGAATATAATGTTATATAAGTTCAAGTTTTCAGTTTTAATTCAGGAGCATCGGGAAATTTCTCTTTAGAGTCTTTTTTTCTTAAGAAGTAGTGAATAGATCTTTTGCCAGCTGATAGTAGTAATCACCCTGAATGTCTTCTGGCCTTATCGTTAATGGAAAATTGATTTTTCTGGCGGCCTCTAAGATTATATCAAGAGAGGTAATGTATGGGCATACTTTATGCAACTGGCTTTGATATTGGGAATACTGTTTCTTCCAAGAGTTTTTTATTTTCTTTCGACGCCCACCAAAACTCATTTTTAACAGCAAAGAAAGTAGGGCTAGATTTGCTTTAGGTTCATCGTATCTACGATACGTTATTAATTTGGAAATAATCTTTTTTGGCCGTGGGGAAAAGGCAGCAGGTACGATGGATAGATCAATTTCTCGCCAATCAGCCAAACTAGCGAGAAAAATCCCCAAAGAGCCATCTTGATTTACAATTTTTTGAACAATTTCTTTTGCAAGGATGAAAATTCCCCCGGTGAAATTACTACATTGGGCTAGTTCAATTAAAATTTTAGTGGCCAATGAGTAAGGTAAATTACCATAAATATAGGGTATGGTGCTCAATTGCTGGAGAAACTCCTTTGACAATGTCATTCGGGGTTGTTGGTAGCTGCAATTATTATTCTTTTTATTTTTTGCTATCTTTTGCAGAGAACAAAGCACATTTATGGCATCACAATGATGAATTTGAAAAAAATTAGTAGATTTTCCATTGGTATTGTAGCGTTGACAGTCTTTTTCAATGTATTCAACTAACCAAGGATCAATTTCCCAAGCGATTACTGACCAACCTCGCTTGAGTAAACATCGAGTGAGAGCGCCTTTGCCAGCTCCGATTTCTACTGCTTGCGGCGAGCCTTGCTTCTCGGTCGATTGATCCTTACAGGGCACATGTTCATAAAATAATTCGATTTGATCACAGACCAGATCGATTGTATTTTGGTCGATCAGAAAGTTTTGACCCCATTT
This sequence comes from Leptonemataceae bacterium, assembly GCA_965207725.1. GTDB lineage: Bacteria > Spirochaetota > Leptospiria > Leptospirales > Leptonemataceae. Next base: position 941,364 of record OZ242290.1, read on the forward strand.
TTTTTTTGCTCGAAATCGTCTCGGTGGTTGCTGTTCCATGATAGATAGACCTCAAAAGTGCGAAGCTGAGTGGTTGGTTCACTTCTCAATAGATAGAAATCCGTATAAAACCATTTTTTATAGAAAAAAAAATTTTATCAGACTAATAACATGTCGTTGATTCGCAAGGCCATCTTTAGTTTAGTTTGCTCGCTACAATCTACTTCTCTATGAGATGAGAGAAGATAACGACAGAGTATAACTTGGATGGTTTTTTTTATAGTGTATTTTAATAGGTATTTGTTGGTAAATCGCCTATTTGAGGGTATAAGAATAAGTGATAACCGGTTTAATTTTAATTACTCGAGCATCCTTCTCTTCTAGCAACAATCTTGTCATTTCTAAAGCATAGAGACCATTACCAGATCGATATTCATATACGTTAAACAATGTACTCACGATTTCCGTTCTGCTCATACTTTTTTCTTTTTCCCATTCTCTAACTTTATTATCAGTCATATCTTTAGAGAAATAAACAAGGATATTGCCAGGCATGCTGATCTTTTCCCCGAGAGGATTACTCATTCGAAATACCGGAGTTTTGCTGCCATTATTTCTCTTTAACCGTTTGATCATCTCCTTTCGACTGCTCGCTTTCCCTTTGCTACTGGATTTTTTTACTAATTGCGATTTATGTTTTTGCATGAGCTCCTGACTTTCCTCCGTATCAGTGGCCTTCCGATAAGTAATACTTTCAATTTTTCCTGAGTGATTTTTCTTTATTTCGGCGATCTGACTTTTATCCAAGTAAATGATCTTTTTTTTACTACCTTCTTGCAAATAGAAAATAGTACTCCTTTCATTTACCTGAGCTATTGCCGCCGTTGCACCAAAAATAAGCACAAGAATAGCAACAATCATTGACTTTTTTTTGCAATACTTCATTAATACTATAATATTTCTTCTGACTAGTAGCTGAACCATATCAATTTTCTGTTTTTTACTCATATTTTTCACGTTGACATATACTCCTCCTATTGTCAATCAATTTTAAATTGCCATTAAAGCCAGATTATCTACCATAAAAAACAATACGAGCCGATACAAAAATGCCACCATCTGTGTCATTATTTTGGTATTCAGACAAGTCGACGCTTTGACCGGCTACGCCCATTCGGGTTGGAGTTGGTGGTATGGGGTCGGTCATGTTAGGTAAATCTTTATTTATATCGGCGACTTTTATCGTCCACGTTTGGTTGGCAGTTTCACCCAGATGGGCAACATTGCCGAATCGCCATCCGTCTCCTCTGTTGTTATAATCAGCTGTAAACCCCCTTCCTATTTCTGGTGGTGGTAAACACGAACCAATTGTGCGAAAGCCTTCTGGATTTTTGCTTTCTTCTGCACAAAAATGGGGTTCTGCGAGTGTGATTACTGTACCATTGCTACCAGAAATAGTGATTTCTAAATCGCCATGGTTTGCCCCTCTGGTAGCTACATATACTTGCATGTATTCGATGCTGGTGATGCTTGAATCGCCAACGGTAATCTCTTGAGTCATACCCGCTACTACACCGTCGAGAAAAGTCTTGTTTACTACGGTAACACGAGTGTCATGCTTGAGCAATTTACCACTGATTAGTGTCCAATTGCGGGCGATTGTGCGTGCTGCACCCACATCTACCAGACCAAAGCCATAGTTGCTATTGAAATTATAGCCGTCATTGCCACTTATTTTTGTTGCATTGTTGGTGATCCATTCTAGGTTGCGATAATCGTTTTTTACTGCTGATTCTGCCAAAATTAAGCGAATATCACGATAGCTGAAATTTGGATTTTCCGCCAAAATCAATGCGATAGCGCCACTGACAACTGGCGTTGCTGCAGAGGTCCCAATAAATTGTGGATTGGCCTCGTCGTTTTCTCGGGCGTAGAGATTGTTGATAGTAGTTGTCGTAATTTCCTCCCCAAAAGCGGAAATCCAAATATTGGAACCTTTTTCTGAAAAACCAGACTTGATCCCCATACGATTGACAGAAGTGATTGCCATCACCTGATGATGACTGTTCCTTGCCTCGTGATAACTTGTATCAAAGGGATATTTTAGATCAGTCAGGAAGGGAACTCCTTTTAACCTTTCTAGTTCTTGTTTATTTTCTTTAGTTGTTTCCTCCATCGAAATAAATATCTCACCTTCCATAGTAGTCGGGTTAATGTATACAGGAAATCTTTGGGTACCTCCATTTCCTCCAGCAAAGAGAAAATTTATTCCTTTGCTTTTGTTGCCCATCGTTGCTCCCATAGTCAGTAGGGCATCCTCTTCTTCATTTGGGGGACTGAGTATTCCTAGGTCATCGGCGCTACCGTACGAATTTGTAGAGACCATTGTTCCACTGGTTATCTGTTTTTCTACCACCTGTATGAAATAATTGTTCGAGGTCATATTATTTGCCGCAAGAAAATTGATACCACTCAATTGGCTCCGTGGAGCTATTCCACGAATTCCAAGGCTATTTCCGTCACGAGCTGAAATAATTCCAGCAACTTGGGTGCCATGTGACCGCATAGCTTGAGGATGACTCGTTGGATTATCGATACAATTGCTTTGATTGGCAATTCCTGAAAAAAGATTTAAGTTACCCAGAGGGTTAATATTTGGATTGAGATCGCTATGATTGATTTCCACACCGTCATCGACAACTGCTATCTTGATCCCTGTCCCTTTCCTCATTGAATCCAAATCACCGAGATTCAGATCAAGTTGTCTATCACCTGTACTCTTTATATAATATTGTTCTGCTACTAAAGTTGCATCGTCCGCTCCGTTTACGATTGGAGCTCTGATAAAACCACATTCTTCACCACTATTCTGAGAATTGCTGACTTCACCACTATTCTGAGAATTGCTGACTTCACCACTATTCTGACAATTGCTGACAAGTGCGGACAGACAGATTACGATAAGAAAAACAGAGTAACGCTCATAATGCATAATACCATTGTATTTATAATCTGTGAGAAGGCAACACTTTTTTGATTTTTAGAAGACGAAAACTAAGGGATGAAAATATTGATATTAACGAAGAGAAACCCATTTATGAAAGTAGGCAATCGCGCATTCTCTAATAAAACAGAGCACCGAGCGGCCCGATCAACAAGATTAAACTGGCTATTGTCAGTAGGAAAATTCGTTTATACCTTTGATTCGTCGCATTTAAGGAATTTGCTTGGCGTTGATAAAAAAAGCGCAATCCGAGTAACAGTAAAATCAATAAAAAATTAAGAATCATTGGTGGGCTCAAAAAAATATCGTTCGCAGAGTAATTGCGAAATAAATTATAGGGATGGAGAGTTTGAGTGAGTTGAACAAAATACCCCATAACGATGGCACTTAATTGTAAAGGCAAAAGAGCAAGCGAAGTGATTTCATGAAATTGTTGCCCGACCATAAGCGAGCTTTCAAAAAGTAAACCTAAGCCATTCCTTACACTAAAAACCATCAGAAAAAAGAGTAGTGAGCTGACCACGAGAGGCAACAGCAGAGAGGCTAGAGGGACGAGGATGACATTGGCAACGATCGCAAAAAAAGAATATGATTGAAAGAAAATGAGAATACTCAAGGCGGTGCCGAGACTCGCACTGACACTAATAAACAGCTGTTTTAGCAAAAGGTCGAAAATTTTACTTTTTTTCTGCCATAGGTCATTTGCAGTTTTTTCTAATACTGGATAAAAGAATAGAATTCCGCTCACCGCACCAAAGGATAAAAGGGATCCTAGGCTAGCAATCACATTGTTCTGCATGAATAAGAATAAAATGATTGCCGTATTAATAATCAGATTGGCTGGTGCCAGACGAAAATGACCAAGGGCGGCAATAGTATATAATACAATAAATGTGAATGCGCGAGTGAGTGAAACCGGAAAATCTAAGAGAAATAAATAACAAAGGCAGGTGATAAGAGGTATCAACAAGGCGATTTTACTCTTTTTCCCGTAGCGAATACTGAGGGGTAAATGGAACATAATATAAAGGATGCCCAAGTGTAGCCCGCTTGCCGCAAATAAATGAAGGATACCCAATTCACGCCCCTGTTCCTTCAATTCTTTTGGTAAATAACCAGAATTTCCCAAAAGCATTCCGAGGGTCACTGCAAGAGCGTCTGGAGAGAAGTTTGCTGCTTTTAGTTTTTCGCGTAAGAATAATAGGGTTTTTCCATACCGACTGGGATGACTGCAATCTAAGTTACGAATATTATTTTTGACATACAATATTCCTTGCATTTTATTTTTTTTGAGGTATTCGCCAAAACCATTATCGGGTGGATTACGAATGGCTCGTTTCTTAAAAATGACAAATTGAAATTGACAACCGGGGATCAATTGCCCAATCCAAAGTGGATTTTTTGTCTGTAGATAAATATATACTGGCGGTTTTAAAGGAGTTGCTTGGCTATCTTTTGCGAATAGTCGTTGAAAGTCTAATAATTGGAGGCGATAACTACCATTTTCTTCGTTTAATTTATCGCTTGCTTTATAAATCCGATCGATTTTACCACGAATCAATAAGCTGTGCTGGGGAGCCAATAAAAAATGCGGGAGGGTCTCTGGCTGATGGGTTTCGGTCGTGTGGCGGTAATCAGTCCAAGTGACAAATAAGGAAGCTAGCGCAAGAATAATGCAGGCATCCCGCAGATTGTTTGTTTTATCTTTGTTGATTTTTTCAAAAATCTTTGCCTGCATGTCAGAGAGTTTTGCATCACCCTTTTTTTTGTATCTAGCTTGATTTTCTGCCAAATGACTCAAAAGAGCTATTGTCAATAAGAAGAAAACAAGTAGTCCACCGCTCACCATCTGCCAGTTTTCTGCAATTTTATAGCTGATGAAAAGATGACAAGTCAGCCATAGAAGTTTTAATAAAAGTATTTTACCCCTCATCTATTCAAAAGATCGTATAGACGAAGCAAAAGGCCCAAAAAGATATATTTATGGAGATCGGATTCGTTTCGGGTAGTAGATTGTCAAAAAAACCAGAGATTTCACTCGGAGCTCTTATTTTGCATGCTTTAAAAGGAAGATTTTTTTGATTTTACCAATCGACGTTTTAGTTTAAGAGTCGAGGTTTTGCTACGGAGCAGCGATAGATATCATATGCCCAATCACTGTGTTTTTATTTTCTTTTTTTCTGTTATTTCTCTTGGACAGATGCTAAAGCAAGATATGCAAACCAGCGATCAATATTTGAGATGGCGTTTTAGCGAGGTAGTCGGGCAGCCACTCTTGGCGCGCGAGTCAAGTGACGCTTCTGGGGGCGATCGATCGTCTTTAAAAAACTCGAGCATTGTTGGGAAGGCGATTCGTGAACCCTATTATCCGATATTCGTTGCGAGCCATCGCTTAAGACTGAACTATTATTATGATCGATCTGGCCGCTGGGTAAAATTTTCTGATTGGATTCCCAAGAGTCAAAGACAGTACCGTCCAATGTTTTTGGAGGATTATTATGAATTGGTAGGCTTGGCGCCAGCATATCAGATTCCCGAATTAAAGGAGAATATCTTTTTTCTTTTAGCAGGGTTAAATAGTCGTTTTCGCCATCCAGCTCGCGCATTGGCAAAAATTGAAACCGAGGAACAATATGCCAAGTATCGATCACTACTCTTCATGCAATTGAACCTGCGGATTATGCGCATGCATCTTCGCCTTGGTGCAAAATATGACAAACAAAATCTCTATTTTTATGATACCGATTTTAGTGATAATCTAGAAAAATTCTTTTTCATTGCACGATCATACTACTACCAAGCGTATCCATATTGGCAACGGACAAAAAAGTATGCCGGGCAAGCAATGGGCTATCGTAGCCAAATTGATCTGCCCGCCTTACAGAGTACTATGTATCGGATCAATACTGGTAAAATCGATTTTGATCGAATTATTGCCCGCCATATTGGACGAGTTGAGGCTAAATTAGAATTCACCAATCGGTTTTTAGATCAAGAGGGAAGGCCGCGACCGGTTAAACAAGCAATTGAAAAAGAACTGCAAGAAATTTCCAAAGCCATGCCAACAGATTTGCAATAAAATTCACAGGAGAGTAGCGAACAATTCGTAATTCGTGCTGGAAATTTTCTTTGGTTGTTATTTATGATGATCTCGTAAATAGAGTTTCTTTTGTAAAATCCACCAAATACTGATTCCGACAAGAATCAAGGCAATCAGTTGGCTTTGGGTGATTCCATACCAATGCCAATGTTCAAAGAAATACTTTTCTTGCAGAGCTTGATTCACTACATACAAATCGTGATTTTGGGCAAAGTGACTTAAGATTACTTCCTTGCCGTCGATGATAGCAGATGGCGGTTTAAGTAGGGGAATGAAGGCATCATTGACCCGGATGAATTCAACAAGAAATCTGGCAATCCCGTTTACAATAAAAAATAGCGCAATTATCATCCCGGGACGATAATTGATTTTTCTGATTCGCAGCATGGCTAAGGCAAAAAAACCAAAAGATACCGCAGCTTCCATGACGGGAGTATTCCATACTCGAATTCCATAGGTGCAAATTAACGGGTATTTCCATTTGAGACTTGGATCTGTAGGACAGATCCCATCTTCTGGACCAAAGACCCAAGTAATAAAAGGAATGTTTACCGAGGATCCATGCCCAAAGCAGCCGTCTCCACTAAAAAAACACCCCAAGCGTCCAAACCCATAGCCTAAAGCCAGGACCATTGCGATGGAGTCGGCGTAGGCCCAAACATTAACTTTTTGCATTCGTAAAAAAATATAAAGAGCAATGAAGGTAACAATGACCCCTCCGTAAAAAACCAAGCCGCCACCGCTAAAAAGGGTTGCCCAAAGTCCCAAGCCACCAGATAGATGAGACATCCCGTTCCAAGAAAAAAATACCCGATTGAACGTATCCCAAAATCCGATATCGTTAATCCAAATTCGTTCCCAAATCTCCCAAATAAAAAATACTTTAGCGCCGACGATAGCACTTACTACAGAAATCAAAAGAATATTATCTGTAAGTTCTGGGCGGAGCTTCCGTCTCCCTAGTTCCCGTCGTAGAATGGCGGTGGCTGATAAAAAACCGACGAGCAAAAAGATGCTAAAGGTCGAGATGCCGTATCTGCCTAAAAAGCTAATGCCAGTCGGGAATGGGAGTTCACTCAACATAAATAAACCATCAATAATGATTGAATTGTTCTTCGACGATTGTTCACAGGGAATTTTTGTCCAATCTTTTTTTTTGGATTTGATTTTCCCTACAGATCTTGCTAGAGTATCTGATCAAGCGGTAAATCTGCAGTAAGATTTTTTGCTTCGTCATCGGTGATCAATATCATTTCTTCAAGGCGGATAGCTAAGCCGTTTAGTTCGGTAAACAGTGGGTGATTTTTGGCGATTGAGCGAAAATAGAGACCCGGTTCAACGGTGAGCACCATTCCTTTAACAAATGTTCGTGGTTTTGTTCCAGCATCCACCAAATAGCTTCCCACATCATGCACATCCAGACCAAGCCAATGTCCCACCTTATGAGGGTAGTAATCTGCGAGTGTTCTGACATTTTCCTGATCACTATCACAGCTCATATCAACATCTTTGTTCAATTGCCCAGGCAATCCTTGCCCATCTTTAATTTTTTTCTGCTGATTTTTCGCATATTCCTCACTGGCAGATCCTTTTAGAATATCTAGGTCAATCAGACAGCCGATCAGGCGGTGGGAGACTACATTTTCTAATTGAGAAAAATCATTTCCCGCTCGACACAGTTTAATGGCTATTTGCAAAGCATCACGGACTGCATCATATACTAAAGCCTGTCCCTCGGTAAATTTGCCGCTCTGGATCCAAGTTCTCGTAATATCTGCCGGATAATGATTTTTTTGAGCGGCAGCATCGATCAACAATACTGAGTTTTCTTTAAGAGGTTGGTTATTCTTACTATAATGTAAAATAGTACCTCGATCATCACCGGCAACAATACTCGGATATGCTGCGTGGCTTTGGGCAAGCAAGAATTCATATTCAAGCAATGCATGAATTTCGGCTTCGTTGCTAAAATTATTTTTTTTGATATTCATTAAAATTTTCTTATGTGCAGCGATGGAGATTGCGACGCTCTCCTTTATACAGAAAATTTCTGCTTTAGATTTTTTTAACCGTAATTCATGGATGAGAACTCCGGGCTTATGAAGAGAATGTATTTCACCGCTGGAGCGACTTTTCTTTTGATTTGTTTTTCGTAAGATTGAAAATATTTTTTGATCACGCTCTGTATATTTGCCAAAATCATAATAGAAATTCTGACAGCATATTTGGCTGAGTATCTGTGGTAAATCCACAAACAGCAGATTAATGCTTCGTAGCTGATCCATCTGCATGCCATTTGCTCTGGCAAGCTCTTTATGATTACGGGGTAATCCATGCCATATTGCCTGTTTGGGTGAATGTTGTGTGGTACAATAAAAAATTTCTGTTTGGTAAGTTATGAGTAGGGCACCGTGCGGTTGATCACTACCGGTAAGATAGAGGAAATCTCGATCCTGAATATAACGAGTGTCGAGTCCTGTCAACTCGTCCACCATAGGAGTAGAAAAGACCAAAAGTATATCATGATCTGATAATTTCTCACGAATTTTTTTTCGCCGTTGGCAATATTCGTCTGCGGTAATCATAGTGATCCTGTCGTGAGTACCGACCTTGTTAACAGAAATAAGCTGTAGAGACGATGGCTGCCGATAAAAATAAGGTGTCGTTTTTTTTGATTGTTTGCCAAGAAGAGAATTTGTTGTAAGAAAATCCTCTTGATCAATGATGATACAGTAGATTTATCGCCCTGATCTAATTGCTGATCAATGTGCCTTGAGTGTTCTTCCTGAAGCAGAAATGAACTGTCATCTGTGAAAAATTCTTTAGGTAGCAAAAGGATTTTCGGAAAATCTAGCGCGTAAATAGCGGCGATATTTTTTTGGGGATTGCGCAATGGGTCAAGAAAAGGCTGTGGATTTGGAATTTGCCCATAAATAACAAGACTCTCTTTGCTTGGTAAACCAATTTTCTTGAAATCTTGCAGAGTGCGGATAATGGCTGGCAAATTATGTGCACAATCAAAGTAGAGATACATTTTTTGAAATTCTTTTTTCCCGATGACTATCTGTAATTTCTCTAATCTTCCCCGTGGATTTTTTTTACTTTTTTTGGTCTTGATACCCATTTTCTGTAATATGAGAGATGCAAATTTCTCATTTTCTTGTAAATAAGTTGGTTCAAGGGAATTTTCGTCGAGTGAATATATTTTTATATGAGAAGGCATTGCCTTTTTTATCAGTTGATCAAAATCAGGGATTTCTCTATTAATATAGTAAAAAAAATACTTAGAAGCTTTGCCCATAATGTGAATTTTTTCATTGACAATCGTTGTTTTTCGATCGCCGAGAATATTTGAATGTTCTAATTCGATTCGCGTCATGACAGTTGCATCTCCATTTAAAATCTTTGTCGCATCAAAACGACCGCCAATACCGGCCTCAAATATCTGCAGTGTACAGTTCATCTCCTTGAAAAGGAACAGAGCTAATAAGGTCATTGTTTCAAAGTAGCTCATGTTTTTATAATGAGATAGAGCCATTTTTTTTTGAATGCTCTGCAATCCGTGATAGGCTAGCTCTGTGCTGATCGGGTTGCCATTGATGGAAATTCTCTCCAAAGGAGAGATTAAATGAGGAGAGGTATAAAGCCCTACATTGCCGTTTATTTGATCGGCACAGTGAGCCAGATAGAAGGCCAGTGAACCTTTACCGTTGGAGCCGATCACGTGGATGCGAGTATTTTTTTTACTTTTAGAGTTCCATTCCTGATTGAGATAAGAATCTCCTAAGACCTGTTCTGCGATCCTTTGGTAGATTACAAGTTTCTTTTGCATTTGCAAACCATTATAATGGCGACTCTGTTCTAAATTGATTCTCTGATTGAGATCTTGTTCAATTTTTTTTTTGAAAGTGGTCATTGAGTACGTCTTGCATCCACTGCCTAATTTGGTAGTGATTCTTTGGGTGACGAATATGTGGAAAATGATATTGCAAAAAAAATTCGCATTGCTGAACAGCTTGATACAAGAACATCTTATAACCTAGAAGGATTTGGCATCCCTTATCCTTGGCTACTTGCAGGAGGGGTGTCATCATTGGTCGGTATACCGTATCAAAAACCAGGAAGGATTGATCGATGAATTCGCTGTCGATTGGTATGAGCCCATAAGGGCTATTATAATCACTTTCTGTCGTGGTCAACAGTCCTACTGGAGTACAATTGATCAGAACAGTTTGTTCAAGCTGGGTCTTTTGCTCGATATCTGAGAGACCAATACCATGGACTATCGTTGACTCGTATTTTTGCTCGCTCTTTTTCCCCCCCTGCAAGCCAGATGGCGAATATGACTTGAGGATTGCTTGAATTTTATTGGCAAGGATCTGCGCTTTTTTGTAGTTTCGTCCAGTAACAATGATCTCTGCTGGCGAGTATTTTAACAATTCCGTAATAATTCCCGCACTGACCCCACCGTAGCCGATCACAACAAAACGTTTTTTGTTATAGGGCACCGAGAGACATTCTTGGAGCGCTTGCATCGCTCCCATGCCATCGGTATTGAAAGCGTACCAAGCAGCCTCTTTATCGTGCCAGATGAGAGTATTACTTGCTTGTGAAATCTGGCTGCTTTGATCTTTTTTTTGAGCCAATTGGCACGCTTTGGTCTTATGAGGAATGGTTATGGAAAAACCTAGGTAATTGTGGCTTTTTAATCGCGATAAATCATCGTGCGTGAGGTGGTTCATTTGCATCGCATCGTATTGTGCGGCAATTTTTAATTTTTGAAAGATCTGATTATGAAGAAGTGGGCTGAGTGAGTGGCTGACAGGATTCCCCAAGATTGCAAATTTTTTTGGTTTTTTTTCTTCCATTTCCATAAGTATTTTGAGAAAAACTGAAGCGTAGACTCAGAAATTATTCTATTGAGAAATTGATCTAGCCTTTTTATTTAACTTACTAGACGTGCCATGCAAGTGAGATCAGGAAACTATCATTCGAAAAGATAGTTCTTTGCTTGATTTATTTGAGAAAAACCTAAAAAAAAATTTTACACTAGGCAAAAAAAACGATATAGCCGAATATTTGAGAAATGATTGAATTTATCCGCATATTCATTGATTTTGCAGTTTACTTGTTCGTTGGCACTTTTGCTTCTTGGTTTTATCTTAAAAGGAATAAAAAAATTCTCGGTGGCATTTGGGGAGGATTGATCATTGGAACTCTGGGAGCAGTATCGGTGGCCTTTGTCGCGACTTTTCAAGGTTGGTTTAATTTTTTGATTGAATGGTTGATTACCCCAAAGTTCAACGGTGTTTTCCTGACTCGTGTTAATCTATTAGCTGCAATACTCGGTGCTTTTCTGTTCATCCAAATATGGCTTGAAATTCACAATCGAGATTCATGAAAGATTTGTCTGGTTTCAATGGTCGTGGGCAAGTGGTGCTCACATGAGGAGCCCGAGCTTACTGTGATCTGTGTATAGCCCCGCACCGACGTCTTCCATGCAAATTTTCGGCTGATCGTCTTTAACTACGATCAAATGGATTCACTGGCATATATAATCGGACTGGATGTTTTTTTGAATTTTTTTGTGGTTCATTGGAATTTTGATGATCTTTCATTTTCACCACTTTTGCTGATTTTTTGCCTTTTAGATGAAAGACTTTTAATTCTTCAATTCGCAACAAACAGTGGAGTGGAATGTGTAGAACTCGAGTATCTGCGAACTCTTTTTTGATTTTGTCGTCCATTGGATTGATCAACAGAGAGTTTTTATCCTCAAAAAAAATAAGGTCTTCTATTCGCACCAAGCCCAAGAAGTCGCTAGGAAAAACTCGGCGGGCATATAGTTCAATTTTATGACTTTCGTGACGAAATAAGATACGATAAATCGGTTTTTTATTTTTTTTATCCTTTCTTTCGTCGCTCATCGCTGAAGGTCTTCTATTCTTAAATATTGGTTTTTTGCTGTAATTACCGTGACGGCATAAAATTTTGGCAAATTACATCGTTTCATCAATCCTGAAGGATTGCCAATGTAGAGGACTTTAGTTACAGAATATTACCATAGTATTTTTTTCAACTAATTTTCTGATTAAAGAAAAAAGAAAAGGGAAAAAATCAAAAAAATGTGCTATTCTAGGAGACTGATAGAGAATCAAATTGATTACGATGCATATTCGTTGGCTCAAAGAATTTTACTGGCTGTAGGCGAGAATATTGGAAAGGCAGATCTCGAACACCTTGTTGGTGCGAGTAACGACTCTATGGGGAGAAGCGGACTATTAATAAGAGAAAATCTACAGATTATTCGAAAAAGTTGATATGAATGGCTTTTTATCTCCCAAAAAATATTTCTTGCCCCGTCTCTTCTTACTTGACAGAATGAAAAATCCGTGAGTCAATGAAATTTATTGCCGATAAAAGACTATGCCGATTCCACCATCCATTGAATCAGAAAGTGGCTTTGATCGAGAAAAGGTTATCGAACAGCTCATTGAAGTGGATCGAAAGCCAATTTATCGGATCAATCGAGAAATAGAAGCAAATAAGAGCAAAATAGTAGCTTGGGAGGGTTTACGTGAACGAGCAAAGCGATTAGAGGAATTATCTGGTAAACTATATTCATTCAACAGCCCATTTCGTAAAAGATTAGTCTTATCCAGCGATCCTTCGGTGATTACTGGGGCTGCTAAAGCCAATTCGACGCCGCTCACCCAGAACTGGCAAGTCTTCCAGTTGGCAAACGATCATGAAATTAGATCGGATGCGCTCAATCAGGATACTCAGCAGATTCCTAGGGGAAATTTCGGTATTACTGTAAACAAGAAGACTAAGAATTTTTCCTACCCGGGTGGTTCGCTCGCAGATTTTTATCAATTTTTGCAGAATAATCAGGGAGAATTCTATGAGATTGAAAAGACTGTTGATGGATCTCAAAGTTACATTCGTATTAAATCTAAGACTCCCGGAGCTTCAGGAAGGATGCACTTTGGAGATCCCGATCAAATACTTGCGTCAGCAGGGTTGGTAGAGAAAGCACGCAAAGTTGAAGATCTTGTTTTGTCGCCAGAAAAGCTCAATGCTTCAGGTGAAAAAAATGATGCATTGAAGTTTGATAATCAAAACAAAGAAAAAATCCGCTTGACTAAGGGGAAGTTTATCTATCGAATCGATGACGAAATTAAATATCACCTTGGACCTCAGCAGAACCAGCAGAGTCCAGCTGTTACTTTTTCTGCACAAATGAAGGCGTTGGAAATTTTGACACAAACCAAAACGGATAAAGAAGAGACAGATTTTCAGACAAAAAAAGAGGGTCAAGTTGAATATGAGCAGGGTGGGCAAGTCGGACCAGAGATCGAGGTGGATGTAGAAGGCGAGCTTTTCTTCCAGGCGGGCAATCTATCTCGCAAGAAAATTCGAGTGCCAGATAATGGCAGTGGTCTTCCGGGGGCAGATAGAGAGGTGGCCCGGGTTGTCGTGAAGTTTATTACCGACAATGGCGACGCACCAGCGATTTCTCAGCATCTTTTGGATGTAGGCAAAAAAAATCAAGATATCAATATTCCATTGTCGCAAATGCCCGACCGAATCCAATTTTCAACCGAGGACGATGTGGAACTATCAGCCATGCAATTTGACTTTGGCGTTGGCAATCGGCCGAAGCATGAATTAGGCGACCCTCGTGATAGCCGGATTAAAGTGGATAAAATTGAACTACGTCGTGCAAAGAATAAAAAAATCGATGACATTATTCCCAACGCCGAGATAGACATCCATAAAAAATCTGCACAGGCTGTTGAAGTCCGAGTCGGTTACGATAATGAGGCGGTAAAAGAAGGGGTCGAGGGGTGGGTGAAGGCCTATAACGAAGTTCTCACGTATTTGCGGAAGGCAGGTCATTCACCGATTAGTGATATCAACAAGCTCGGTGATGACAATCCCGGTTTATTACTAGGAGAAACTTCTGCTAGAACATTACAGTATTCACTACAAACGATAGTCGCAGAAGCCTATCCCCCCTATTCAAAAAAAGGCTTTCGCACCCTACCAGCAGTGGGGATTCACAGCGGTAAACCCGGTGCAGATTTTTCCAGTGTCAAGGAAGCCCTATTGAAAATAGAAAAGGATAAATTGGCTCAGGTCCTTGTCAATAATCCAAAAGAATTATCCCATTTGTTTGCTTCAAAATCAAAAAAAAGCAGAAGTATCGATAACGGTGTGGCCTTTCGCATGAAACGCTACTTAAAGCCCTATAATCAGCAAAACAACGGAATTATTGAAAATCAGATAGTAGCCTTGCAAGACCGCAATAGCCGTAGTAAACAAAGCAAGTTAAGTTTGGAGCAAAGCCTCGAACGAAAGGAAGAGAATTTACGGCGAGATTTTTCACGCATGGAGCAAGCACTGCGAAAAAGCAAGGAAACCCGCAAGTACCTTGATCAGCAAAGTCGAAAAAGAAATTTTTCTCAATAAGAGTGGTAATTGCTTCAATGTTCAAGGTTCTATTCGATTAATATGGGAGTGAAGCAAAAACCCGTTCTCCAGCGGACAACCCAAATCATGCCAAAAATATATATTAATGATGAGTTAATTGATGTGGTTATTCAAAAGGAAAAAAATATTGGTCAGATTTACGATAGCCTAGATCGATGGTTGTCTCAGGAGCAAAAGACTATTTACTCCATTAAAGTCGACCAGAGAGAAACTGTGTTATCGACAGCGGAGCAACAGAGTTGGAAGAAAATCGCGACCAATCAAGTAGAGCGCTTGGACTTTTGTGTATGTGACAAGGCAGAAATTCTTTTAGCAGGACTTGCTGAATGGCAACAGTACCTTGATAGGGTCGGTTCATTTTTATTTGAAAAAAACAATAAATTGTATGAAGATAAGGAAGATTCTCTAGATTCTCCAGAAAACCGAATAAAAACGAAAAAAAAATCAGCGTTCACTTTCCTTTTTTCCAGCAAAGATATCAATGATTTACTGGAAGGCATAGATTGGATGGAGACTGCGGCAAGATCCATTGCAAAGATTTTTGGCAAGACTGATTTAATATGGCATGTTGAAGATTCCAGTGAAGGAAAATCTCAGCAAGAATTTGGCTTATGGGATTTGTTTGCCCAACTGCGCAGCAAGATTGCAACGAAATCAAAAACAAAGAGGACTGCCATCTCACGCAATGAAGAAATTCTAGAAATTTTTCGCATCCTGAAATCCTTGGTAAATGATCTACAAGTGCAATTAATTGCACAAACCACTTCTTTTACTCAATTAAAAAATGAACTCGTGAAGATGAAGGGGAGTTTTGATGAACACTTATCTGCGTGGGCAAAGATTAACCTTGATTTGCAAATGGGAAAAGACAAGCAGGCTATGCAGCGATTAAACCTACAGGCAGATGAATTGCGAAGAATCATCACAATAATTAACATGATCGCAACGAAAGTAAAAATCGAAAAGGGAGATGATCTGCTATTGATGACCATTGATGGGGAAGTGGAGAGCTTTCAAGGTTTTATGAGAAAACTCTTAGAAGAACATCTTAATCCGTTGGCAGAACAACTGAGCCGTGAGGATTTTGTGAGTATAGGTGATGCGGTAGAGTATGAATTTCCAGCATTACTGTCCCGTTTATCTCAGTTTATTGCGCAACTGTTAAAAAAAGTGAAGTCTCAGAATGTTGTTTAAGGATAAGATAAATAAGATTCTGGATGTTTATTATCGTGGAATATCGTTCGAACCGGCAGGAACTTTGTTGAATGACTGAGTAGATGCTGTGAGCCGTATAAAGAGAAATACTGTTGAGCTATAAGCAAAACTTTAGATTTCATAAATGATTGTGGATTCGTATTTTTTTAAATTATGCAGATTTTTTTGAAAAAAAAGCTTTGACATGTGTTAGCTTTTTTTTCCCTTTAGTTATATTCTCATATTATGTCTCTTTTAAATAGCCTTAGTCTCCAGAAGCAATTCTATCTGTCTCATTTACAATATTTGCCAGTACTCAAAAAAATCAACAGACAGCAGTATCAATTGGTTGGTTTTTTATCCCGCAAAAAGTTAGACATATGGATGAGTGACTTACAGCGTTGTGAACAGTCATACCAAGAGATACCGAAGAGCCTATTGCTCACCGACCGAGTCCCAGAGGATTTATTATTGTTGATTAACGAAGGTGTTTGCCCACCAGTTTTATCAACGACTGGCGAGCTTCTGGCAGGTCAAAATAAACTGCCTTCTATTTCGAAAGATTTATTAAAAGTGTTACTTACCTTTCGTCGGCAACTACTCGAAAAACAGAAAAACAAATCTTCTGTTCCCCAGCATTCTCAGGTTAAAAAAACTGATGGGCGACTGTTATTTCTTGAGAAGACCAGTCAGCCAGGCAATGATAAAGATTTATCTTCCTTTGGTAGTTCTAGTGCTACCAACAATTCACCAAACCCCCAGTTGCGCTTAACAGAGTTACAGCAAGGGAATGTTGCGGAAAATCTCGAAGAACCCTCGCATCCCTCAGAAAATGATAAGAAGTACGGCAAAAACTGGTTAGGACAGGCGATTTTAGCAACCTTGCCATGGCCAATGTTTGCGGTGAATTTGCAAGGGAAGTCGCTTTTTTATAACGAGGTGTTTGCCGAGAAAATAATCCGTCATAAAAAGATAAGAAACTCCTTGCTGCAGGCGGAGGCCTATTTGCAACAGATTCATCAAGATCTAGTACTTCGCCAACTAGAAAAAAAAGACGGTCCCCAAAAAGATGGCATCACCTACTTGCCAGACCTTAACTCTTATATGTACATTCTTGATTTGACAACCGAGTCAGGACAGAAGTATGGTTATCTTTATTTTTTTCTATTTGAAAAAGAAATATCAATTGATCAAGCCTTTGCTCGGTCCACAAGTAGTTCTTTCAATTTAACAAAAATTATCAATAATTTAGAAAGGAATCTGATAGATGTTGCCTTAAGAAACAATCAAAACAATATTTCTCAGACTGCGAGAAATTTATCTTTACGTCGATCTACCCTGCAGCATAAAATGAAAAACCTTTTTCCAGTGGATGCTTTAGCAAAAAAAAACAAAGATGCGTCTGCCATTGCCCAAGTAGGTGGAGAAAAACAAGCGAGCGTAAAAATTCAGAAGCACTCTCGCCCCCCCAAAAAAATAGAGAATCTCTCTATGAGTACTGGATCAATAAGCAAAGAGAATCAATTACTCATGCCTCAAGAAAATGAACTAGGTGAACGAAAAAAAAAGAAAAAAGCAAAAAAAAGATAACAAAAAAACCGATAGAAAATTAATGGCGAGAGGAATTTAAAATAAAAAATGAATTGACAAGAGGGAACTGTCGAGAGCAATTAGTAGCGATGACTAAACTTTGGGCTGTGATTAGAGAATTGAGTAAGTTATAATAAAGAATGCCTGAGACTAGAGAAAATCTCCACATCATTGAAGAATATTACGACCGATATTTAGAAAATCCAAGTTTGCTTGATGAAAGCTGGCGCGCATATTTTCGTAATTTTGAAAATGGTGTAAAACATATTCCGCAAGGAAATGGTCGAATGAGCGAGGGAAGGTCGCATATTCCATTTGCCATTGACAAAACTAAAGGCAAGATCAATGACTTGCAGAAAGAACAAATTCTGCAAGCTCCTGCAAAGAAAAAAGTAGAGACTCGCATCCGGTCTCGAGGGATGCATTCTCTGGTCGACGCCTATCGTAGTTACGGTTATTTGGCTGCAAAAATTGATCCTCTCGGCATGGCTCCAGTCAATCGTGATGCCATCGATATTGAGTCCCATGATTTTACAAAGAAAGACTTTGATCGAGAGTTTGACACTGATATTACTCATCTTTCACGCGCAACCTTACGGCAGACTATTGCCTGCCTAGAGGAATGCTATTGCAATCATCTGGCAATAGAATACATGTACCTCCGTAATCAAGAGGAACGGAAATGGATCGGCGAAAAAATAGAAGAAATGCCATTTAAATCTTTTTTGTCCGATGAGGTAAAACTAACGGTTTACAAAAAGGTATTCCAAGCGCATTATTTTGAGCTTTTCCTTGGGCAAAAATATGTAGGCAAGAAAAGATTTTCGCTAGAGGGAAGTGATAGCTTTATACCTTTGATGAATACAATAGTAGAGGAATCGGGGCGCTTTAAAGTAACAAACATTGTCGTTGGCATGGCCCATCGCGGTAGGCTCAATGTCTTGAGTAATATCTTTTATAAACCTGCTCAACAAATATTTGCAGAATTTGAGGAAAATTACAATCCACAAACATCGGATTACGGAGATGTCAAATATCATTTAGGATATTCGTCTGATCGAAGAACTCGATATAAACACGATGTTCATCTTTCTTTAATGTTCAATCCAAGTCATTTGGAAAGTGCCAATCCAGTTGTTTTGGGCTCTGTGAAAGCCCGGCAAAATCTTCTTGGTGGAGAAGATCCAGAAAAAAAGGTGATTCCTATCTTGATTCATGGTGATGCGGCATTTATGGGGCAGGGTGTTTCTGCGGAAACTCTGAATCTGGCACAATTGAAAGGCTATCGAGTCGGTGGCACTATCCATGTCGTCATTAATAATCAGATTGGTTTTACGACTCTCCCTAATGAGTCCCGTTCAACCGAATTTGCGACAGATCTTGCCAAGGGTTTTCAAGTACCAATTTTTCACGTGAATAATGATCATCCCTTACAAGTATATCAGGCAGCAATGCTTGCCTTTGAATATCGCCAGACTTTTGGGCGCGATGTTGTTATTGATTTAGTATCGTATCGCCGACGTGGGCACAATGAAACCGATGAGCCTGCGTTTACTCAGCCGCAGATGTATAAGAAAATTGCTCAACACCAGCCTGCCTATAAGATATATCGTGAACAACTGTTAAAAGAGACAGAATTACAAGAATCAGAAAAAAAAGAAGAAATGATACAAACATTAGATGGGATAGAAGAAAAGGCTAAAAAGATTATTTATAATTCATTTGAACAGGGACAAGAAGACAATGTTACAATGGAGGTCGATTCTAAACAGGGAATTTGGGCAAAATACGAGAATGGAGAAGCAAGCGATACTGAAACCAAAGAATTGAATTATATTGATTTAGAAAGGCAAATCAAAAATCTTAATCCAGTTCTCACGAAAGTTCCAGAAGATTTTAAACTTCATCCAAAACTAAATCGATTCTTAAAAAAAAGAGGACAGATGCTCGCTGGTAAAATTGAGTTTGATTGGAGCATGGCAGAAGCGCTCGCTTTTGGCACTATTTTGATAGAGGGATACAATATTCGTTTATCGGGGCAGGATACCCAGCGTGGGACTTTTGCGCAACGTCATGCAGTGTATACTGATTCACTGAACGGCAATGCATACGTTCCACTCAATCATATTGAGAAGGGACAGGGGCATTTTACAGCTATTAATTCACCGCTTTCTGAATATTCGATCCTGGGTTATGAATACGGTTACTCCTTATCTGATCCACGAAGTTTGGTAATTTGGGAGGCACAATTTGGTGATTTTATTAATGGCGCACAAATTATAGTCGATCAATTCATCACCAGTTCTTTTGTAAAATGGTATCGTCTGAGCGCATTGGTTCTCCTCCTCCCGCACGGCTATGAGGGGCAAGGACCGGAACATTCGAGCGCTCGCCCAGAAAGATTTTTACAGTTGTGTGCAAATAATAATATGAAAGTTGTCAATTGTTCTCGTCCTGATCAGTACTTTCATATATTGCGTCGCCAAATTATTGGGAAAAGGCGAAGCCCTTTGATTATTTTTTCGCCCAAAAGTATGTTGCGATTACCACAAGCGACCTCATCAATGGAAGATCTTCTTGGTAACAAATTCAACAAGATTATTATCGAACCTCATCCCAATCTAAAAGAAGTAAAAGTAGTGATTATTTGTTCTGGCAAAATTGTCTACGAGATTTTGGAAAAATATTCACAGATGGAAAAAAAGAATGATTTTTTGATTATTCGCTTAGAGCAATTTTATCCATTTCCTCATCAGCAAATGACTGAAGCCTTATCACGGTTAGATAAACTTCAATTGGTACGCTGGGTACAAGAAGAGCCTGTCAATCAGGGTGCTTGGTTCTTTGTCGAGAGTAAGTTGGAAAGAGATCATATTTTGAATAATGGCAAAAAAAATATCCGTCTTGAATGTATAGCACGCAAAGAATCTGCAAGCCCAGCGGCTGGTTTAATGAAAATACATATACAAGAGCAACAGGATTTGATCAGGCGAAGCCTCGCTCCCATAAACTCGTAGATAATTTCTTTGTCCACAGGAGGGCATATTGATTTTTTTCAATTTCAGAGTTATCGAGACAAGTAAAGAGCAATTCTGATACTATTCTAGATTGAACATGAGAATTCAGAGGGGAAAATATCGAGGAAAAATTCTCAGCTTCCAGAAAAAAAATAAAAAACTCAAATCTTCAGAAAAAAGAATGCGATTGACTCCAGCAATCGTTAAAAAATCAGTTATGGATACACTCCTAGCGCGAATTTCTGAGCCCAATCAATGGGATTTTTTTGATCTTTGTGCGGGTTCAGGACAAATCGGTTACGAAGCCCTGAGTATTGGTTTTGGTCGTGTATTTTTGAGCGATACAGACTTGGGCACCATTCGTTTTCTTAGAAATTCTTTGCGAGAAGAATCAGGTAGTATACAACTTTTTCATAAAGACTTTATCCGCATGACGTACATTATTTGTAATTGTCGCAAGGCGGTACTCTTTATCGATCTTCCTTATAGTGACTGGGTAGGGAGAGAATCTCCGCCATCAAAAATTGAGCGTTTTTTTTCGAACATTGTATGGAATCCCAAGAGTCGATTAGAAAGAATGATTGCGGTGATTCAGGGACCGGCATACTACTCATTCTCTACTGCCATGGGTTTGTCTAGTTCTCCTTATCCACTAGAAGAGAAATACCGAAAACTGGCAGGGCAGAAAATCACTCTATTGGATATGCAACTCAGTGCCACTGAAGTTTGATTTATTCAAGTTTCGATTCTTTTGCTTCTTGATAATTATTTCTAGTTTCATCCTTCACTTGATAAAAAAGATTCACAAAGCCATCGGATCGTGGAGAATCTGGCACTAATTCTTGCGTCGCTTTTTTGAGCGAAAACCAAGGAATTTGTGGAAAGCGATGATGTACGTAATGAAATCGATCATCGTGTGGGCTGATGAAAAGCCACTCAAGAAAACCATACGTGCTGCGAGTCTTTTCACCATCATCGGCACGAAAATGTTCGCCAGTTTCACTCCAAAACAACAGGGCAGGATAGCACCAAAGCATTGGTACAAACCAGTACATCAACAGTAGTTTTAAGGTGCCAGTGAGGGTACAAGCAGCAAAAATGAGGGCCCAATAGATCAGTAGCTGCCATCGATACTTTTTATCTTTGATCATACAGCGAATAGTGTATGATATAAAATACGGGGTATCAAATAGTAAAAATGGCCGAATAAACCAAACCCAGTAATAATTATTGTTCTTATTAAAGAGCCCCCAACGCTTGTAGTCTACATACGCCGGGTCTTCTGGTGTCAGTAATTTGCTATGATGACGGAAATGTTCTTCTCGATACCGTTCCCAAGTTTCAAAAAGCGGGAAAAACCACATGAACTGTAATTGGTAGTTGAGAGAACGTTTCTTAAATAAGTTATAGTGGACTGAATCGTGCCCAAATACATCGGACAATGCGATCATTCTGCCACCTATCAGCCACAAAACCAAAATATACAATAATGGATGCCAAAAATACTCACTGATAAATATCAAAGTAAAAATCGCTATCCAGTCCAAAAGAATAAAGAAGAGAGAGAGCGTACCGTTCTTCTCATTAAAGTTTTGAGCTCTTTTTATCTCTTCCTTATGTATTTCTGTAGTCTTTGACTTTGTCGATTCGCTCTGTTTTTTTTCACTATTCATATTCACCCCCAGCAATAGATTGCCCTATCTTGTTGTCTGCGATTAACCCTTGCTCTTCGCATGTTTTCAGTATGAATTTATCATAATATTTGCAAAATATTATGATCCTTTTCATAAATCCGATACCGCCAATATTTAATTACTCATTTTTCTTTTGTCAATGATTTTTTGAGAAAATTTATAAAAAATTCTTTTTAACAAACGGTCGACTTACAGTGTATTCTTATCGCATCGGCTGCAAAAGCGAGAAATATTACAGTTTTTTAGATCTATAAGCGAAATTCGGATATTGCAGTGGATATGCGGTCACCATGCTGCCTGCCCAAGTTTTTTTCTTTTTACCTTCTCCCAATGGTAATCGTTGCTCGCTCATATTGTCAGAGAATCTGTTTCATGATTGACAGCGAGATGAGGTATTGATTTCTAAAAACAAATTTATGTCCAAGAAAAAGTTTAAATCGGATAAATGAAAGAGAACAAGCTTATGTTTGCCATCAAAAAAGTTTCGCACAAGGGTATCTACAAGAGTCTTTTAGATAACAGGGTAGTTCCGCCGAGATCTCTTGGGAAAATCGGCGAGTTGGCGATTTTTTTGGCACAAATTCAAGCGACGAAACGACCAAAAATTGTGCAACCACAGATGCTCCTATTTATTGCAGATCATGGTCTCACGAGAGCGAGTGAACAGCATGGGCCACGGGTAAGTGCTTATCCAAGTAGTATCACTGCACAAATGCTACGGATTTTTTTACAGGGGAAAGGCACGGTTAACCTTCTTTGTCAAGAATTCTTGGTGGGTCTTTCGGTGGTCAATGCTGGAGTTTATTTATCTCCAGAAATTGCTGATTGGCTGTCAAAATTTGCTCAAGAAAATGTGGGCGTTGACAAAAAAAAAGATAAAAAAAAATCATGGGCGATCCGCTATTTAGATCGCAGCGTATCGCGGGGCACTGGCAATTGTCGCGTAGACAATGCAATGACCATGGAGCAATTGGAGCAATGCTTCCTTACCAGCAGAAGGATTGTCTCAGATTTGCGGATAGAGAAATGCAACACCCTGCTACTTGGTGAAATGGGAATAGGCAACTCTGCGACGGCCAGTTTATTACAGGCGCTGAGCATGGACATTCCACTAGAACAATGCGTGGGCCCTGGTGCTGGTTTATCAACGTCTGGAGTGCAAGAAAAAAAACGAGCTTTGCAAGCTTGTATTCGCCGCTGGCATCAGTACCAAGCAGGCGAAAAGGGGTCTCATTGCGGTAATCAGAAAAAGAGTCCCAGTGATGTTCAGTTAGAAAAAAAAAGGAAATTGCCTAGTCTGGTGCTCTTGCCGCCCGAAAAACGGCAAACAAAAATCATGGAATTACTGTCATTTTGCGGAGGTTTTGAAATCTCGATGATGACAGCTGCGTATTTACAGGGAGCACAAGAGGGCATGATTTTGCTGGTTGACGGCTATATTGCCAGTGTGGCCTATTTGATGTCTTGGTTTATCGATCCGCTGGTGAGCGAATATGCGGTTTTCTCGCATTCTTCAGCGGAACCAGGGCATCGTCTGATTTGTGATATTGTTGGGAAAAAACCACTGCTTGATTTGGATCTTTTCTTAGGCGAGGGTTCTGGGGCTCTGTTAGCCTTACCGATGTTACGGAGCGCCTGTTGTTTGATTGGGGGACTAGGACAATTTTCAGATTTAGATATGTGATCAATTAAAAAATGAAGGAAATTCACTTGCCAGCCAATTTCAAGAGAAGTCTTGCCACCGCTCCTATCCGAGAAATTCGTGCCCTCTTAGTCGCATTTTCCTTGTTGAGTCGTGTTCCTGTCGCTGGGTTGCTCAATCGAACCAACTCTTATTTACTAGCATTACAGAAGAATCAGCGAGCGTCCAAGCAACGATCGGGCATTTCAGTTGGTGTTGAACTGCGACAATCGGTTCGCTATTTTCCATTGGTAGGTGTTTTTTTAGCTATCGTCTATTCCCTCTGCTATTTTTTTTATGGGTGGATTGTTCCATCCACGTTTTCACCGAAAAATCTTTTTATTCTCTGCTGGGGGCTATTGGCTATTGAGGTTGTTTTTAGCGGTGCCCTCCATGTAGACGGGCTAGCTGATTTTTTTGATGGTATCGGCAGCGGCAAAAATCCGCGAGAATGTTTTCAGATTATGCGAGATTCTTCGATTGGTGTGTATGGGTCGCTAGCCTTATTGTTATTTTTTTCGGGGAAATTATTTTTTTTGTGGGACAATCTATCCCGAGGATATTTGTTTATTATTGGCGGCAGTGAAATTTTATCACGGTGTTTTTTTTTACTGCCCCTCTATCACAATCCAATCGCGCAAGGCAGTAAGATGGCTTATCAGTTGCTGCCCGTCGTCCGGAAGGATATGATTATCAATGTATGCCTAGCGGTTTTATTTACCTTGATTACTATTATGCTCTTGCAAAATCAAGAATTGGGATTTTTTAGCTGGGCTGCTCGATCGTCTCATCTTTTACTTGCTGTCACTGGTTTATTCTTCTGGTGCCTTTTTTTGTTTGGATGTGCATATGGATTTTCTCGATATTGTCGGGCAAAGCTCCAAGGAGTAAACGGTGATTGTTTAGGTGCTTTGCAACAAATTCTTTTGCTCGTCAGCTATGGATTAGCACCTCATCTGTTTGCTAACGGGATATTCACTTTTGATTCGATTTGAAGAAAAATCTAATCTATCCGGTATAAATGATCAATCTACAACAAAAAATCGTTAAAAAATGAAAGTCTTCTTTGTGCGTCATAGTAAGATTGAGCCGCCTCTTTCGGTTTGTTACGGACAGACCGATTTTCCCCTTGCTCATGGTTACGAGCGAGACCTTGAGCAACTGCAGGAGAGAGTGGCTGGTGTCAGTGACGATGGCATAAAAATGATTATCAGTAGTCCGCTTGTTCGCTGTCTGCAATTGGCACAGACTTTTCGCCAGATGGTTTTCAATAGTGAGCAGATTGTGGGGGGAAGGAATCACATTGTGGACAAAGCGCAAGTGACTTCTGCCAAACCAAGCGTCATGCTCAGAGATTCTTGCAATGATATTCCTTTGGTCGTCGATGATCGCTTAAAAGAATTCTATTATGGCCGATGGGAAAATTGTCATTGGGACACCATCGCACAAAAATATGCAAAAGATTACCGACTATGGGTAGAGAATCCAAGCTCATATCCAGCTACTGGTGGAGAAAGCTATCAGCTGATGAAAAAGCGAGTTATTTGCTTTGTTCAAGATTATTTTGCCACAAAAAATACTAGAACGCAAGTCAAACGAAAAATCGATTCACTTCTTGAACAAGAACAGTTGGGTAGTGGCGATATTTTGATTTTTACTCATGTTGGAGTAATCCGCTGTGTGCTCGCCTATTTATTGAATCTTAGATTTTCTGAGATATGGGATTATCGCATAGACTACGGTGAAGTAATCGTATGTGAAGCTCTGATTGCTACCCAAGCTAGCTCGCCTCCCTTACGATTAATTGTGCGATAATTCGATTCTCTGTTCGCTCAAGGGTGGCTCAATAGCGACAAAATTCTTATTGTACTTATTTTCGGAAAATCCCCAGTGTTCTCACCTAATTATTGGATTTTTAGTTTCTTGAGCAATGGGATTATCGCATATTTTACAGATAGTACTTTTTAAGGTAACATTGATCGTTGAGCCTACAGCCGCGTAGGATATTTTCGAATGAACTCAGGATAAATAATCTGCTAATGTTCCTTCGAAAATACTCAATCCTTCGTTAATATTTTCATCAGTTGCCGTGAGTGGGACTAAGAAGCGATGGACATTGCCATAATATCCGCAAGGCAAAATAATCAGACCACGCTGTAAACATTCTTGGCTAATTTTTGCTACCAATTCTGTTGCAGGTTGTCCTTGCTCAGTAAATAGTTCAAGGGCGATCATTGCACCCAAAGATCTAATTTCTGCGATTTGTGAGTGCTTCTTTTGCATACTTTGCAAGCGTTCGCTAATTTTTGCCCCGATCATTTGACTTCTCTCCAATAATTTTTCTTCGTGAATAACATCGATGACAGCCAGTGCACTAGCACAACCCAGTGGATTTCCGCCGTAGGTGCCCCCCAGAGCGCCAGGCTCAATCGAATCCATTATATCTTTGCGACCAATGACTGCAGATAAAGGCATCCCTCCAGCCAAACTCTTGGCACAAGTGATAATGTCGGGCGAGACACCTGAATGTTCAATCGAGAAGAATTTTCCGGTACGGGCAAATCCCGCTTGCACTTCGTCTGCAATCAGCAAAATACCGTGGGTATCGCAAATCTTGCGCAAATCTTGGAGCCATTCTTTGGGGGCAATGTAAAATCCACCTTCTCCTTGGACCGGTTCCAAGCAAATTGCAGCCACTTGGCTGGGTTCAACGTCGCTCTTGAAGAGTCTTTCGATAGCTTTGAGCGAATCGCTTGGTGATATCCCATGGAGCGCCATTGGGAACGGTGCGTGATAGACTTCTGGCATTACTGGTCCCAAACCATGACGATAGGGCACTACTTTGCCGGTCATCGCCAACGCCATCATTGTTCTGCCGTGAAATGCTCCAGAAAAGGCGATTACAGCTTGGCGTTTTGTAAAGGCCCGTGCAAATTTTATCGAATTATCGGTTGCTTCCGAACCACTTGTAAACAGAATTGTTTTTGCATCACCGTCGATCGGTGCCATGTGATTCAGAGATTTACAGAGTTGGATGTATGGTTCGTATCCTGCAACCTGAAAAGCAGTATGCATTACTCTATCGGTCTGTTGCTTGACTGCAGCGGTAATTTTTGGATGGCAATGCCCGGTGTTCAAAGCTCCAATCCCGCCAGCCATATCGATGTATCGCTTGCCTTCTACATCCCAGACTTCCGCATTTTTTGCCCGATCCACGAAAATTGGGAAAGTGGTAACAATGCCTTTGGGTACGTTGTCCTTTCTTAATTGCAGTAGTTCTTGATTATTCATTTCTTTTTCGTTCCTTCTTTTTTTGCTTTTATGTCACATTCTTTTTGCTTTTCCCTCATTAGTAATTTAATTCTTTGAGCTGTGCTTTGCGACATTGCTTATTCATGTCCAGCCCTACTTCTTGTCAAATTTTTTTTGCTTATCTTACTTTTTCCAGCCAGATACCAGATACCAGATACCAGATACCAGATAATGGAGAAGAACAAGATAAATTATGATAGTACCAGTACATCTGTTACCACTAACGGCGATAAACATGCACTAATTGAGCAGCAGCGACGATCGGCAATACCCATGCTTTTTGTAGTACGGCATGTGAGCTGATTACTTACCACAATACTGCGACCACTGATCTCTTGAGCAATATTTTATTCATAAATAATCAGGTAGAAGCATTCTCTATCGTATTTGTCATCTTCCTGTGTCGAGTCACAAACTTTATCTTAAATGGGGAAAAGTTACCAGATGACGCTATTCTCTTCTCTTCATCTTGGAAACTGCCAAACAATTTGTGTCACTCGGTATTGATTTATTCCATTGTATCCCGTTGAGACCAGCAAATAATCGTCTTGACTCAATAAACGGGCAAAATCACGATAAAAATCCAAAAACATGAAATTGTCAAAAAAAGGAGCTGCCCTACGCAAAAAATTGCCAACGCTCGATAAAAATAAAGCTAGCGAACTGAGCGATGCAGTAGAACCTCAATCCACCTTTTCCTATTTCAAGGAGCGTTGGTCCGCTATCAAAGGAAGGAGGATTGGCGACACCATAAAAAAAATGGGGGAAATTTATGCAGATCTTAGAATCGTCAAAGAGAATCACTTTCGCAGTCTTCGCACCTACGATTATATTGCCGGTCAATCTTCACTTGGTCGAGAGTATCTAATACTATTAATCGGTTCTTGTGTTATCACCACATTTGGACTATTTCAAAATTCTGCTGCTGTGATTATTGGCGCAATGTTGATTGCACCACTCATGATGCCAATTTTGGGCTTTGCTTTGGGGATTCTGTGGGGAGAACGCGATTTGTTTTTTGATAGTCTGATGACTCTCACTGTGAGCTTTTTTGTTGTCATAGCTCTCACCATTTTCTTTGTTCTTGTGATTCCCGGCGTTGAGTTCAATGAACAAATTAGTGCTCGCATTCACCCGAATTTATACGATATTTTGATTGCCTTGTCCAGCGGGCTTTTAGGCGCCTATACCTTTGCGAATCCCAAAATTTCAGATTCGATTTCTGGTATTGCAATTTCGGTCGCACTTATGCCACCACTGTGCACAATCGGCATTTCGCTCGGTTTAGGTGATTGGGTTTCTGCTCGAGGAGCGGTCCTCCTCTACGGGACAAATTTGATTAGCATTTCTCTTGCCGCGAGTTTAGTTTTTTGGCAGCTTGGCGTTCATCCGATTACCAAAGGGAAAAAAGCAGTGGGTAAACGTGCTAAAAAGAAAATCCTGTATACGCTGATTTTATTATTTTTGATTGCATTGCCTTTGGGATTTTTTACCAGACAGACATATATAATCAAAGAGAAAGAAGAGAAAATTCGTGAAATTATTAATGCAGAAATAAGGACAGTAGATATTTTAAATTTAACTGTGATAATTGAGCGAGACTTATATCAAGTCCGCGCTATTTTAATTCATTCACAGAAAATGACCGCTCAGAGAAAACAGGGCATTGAAAAGCAAATACGAGCATTATTTGATATTGTTAGAGTCGATCTCAAATTTATTCGTGCTGAATAAACCGAGAGTTTAGCCAGTTTGGAGTGGATTCCCAAGAGTCCATTGATTGAGGCAGCGAAGCGATCTACTCTTGTGCTATGAGCGAGGATTTCGATCAGGGTGCGGCAATTTAATATTCCTATCCGATATGGGGGCATAGTCCTGTGAATTTTCTTCTGATAATAGGACGATTATGAGGAATCGAGAAGTGGATCGACCGTTCAGATGGCAGTATTGAAATACAGATAGCAAAATGACTAGACAAATAGAGTAAGTGAATAAAAAAGGGAATATCTACTAATTTTTCCATATTTGAGTGAAACAGAAACAAATTTAGAAAAAATTGCAGAAACACAATTCATAAGCTGACAAATATTGATACTCAAGAAGACGACTGTAATTATCGAAAAATAACACGAATTTCAAAAGAATATGAATAAAGACCAATCAGAAAGAGAAAAATCGGAAACGGAAAATTTAGTAGAAAAAAAAATATTGATGAAGGGAGAAATTAAAGGCGATAGAGAGCTAAATTTAGAGCACTTTAAGATGCACGACAAAGATACTGGTTCAATTCAGACTCAAGTAGTTCGGCTGTCAGATCGGATTCAAAAACTAACAGGACATTTTCAAGATCATCGCCATGATCATCATTCACGGCGTGGATTATTGAAAATGGTAAGCAGGCGCAAGAAATTGCTCGAATATTTAAAATCGAGACAATTCTCTGTTTATCAGGAATTACTCAAAAAATTGAGTTTGCGTAAATGAGAAAGGAATAGAACCAGTGACATCTATTGAATTTTTATAGAGAAAGAGCTTTTGGAGAAGACAAGAGATGATCAATGAGTTGATCATTCAATAAAACAGAGGAAGTATGAAAGAAAAAAGTATAGTGATCGAAAAGATCTCAGTAAATAACAAAGAACTGACCATTGAATGTGGGCGTTGGGCGAAGCAGGCCGATGGAGCAGTTGTATATAAAATCGGTAACTTGGCGATATTGGCGGCTGTCTGTGCGGTGCACGAGGCAAAACCAAATCAGCCATTTTTCCCGCTATCGGTAGATTATCGAGAAAAATTTTATTCTGCAGGTAGAATTCCCGGATCCTTTTTCCGGCGAGAGATGAGACCATCTGAGCATGAAGTTTTGATATCTCGTTTGATTGACCGGTCGCTTCGCCCGCTGTTTCCCAAGGGATATATGTGTGAGGTGCAGATGATGGTCGAAATCCTATCATATGATGCTGAAATTGCCACCGAGGGACATGCAATTACTGCTGCTTCTGCGGCTCTCATGGTCTCGGATATTCCTTTTGATGGGCCGATTGCTGGTATCAGAATTGGCGGTGTTAAAGATAAAGAGCTTTATGACGTTGCTGGTGAGAAAGCAGAAGAGGGTGATTTAGACTTTATCATCGGTGGTAACCGTGAATCTCTAACTATGATTGAGGGTAGTGCTAATGAAATTTCAGAAGAAGAAATGTTGGCGACCTTGGATCTTGGCATAAAGGCACTGCAAACAAAAATTGAGATTCAAGAGAAGATAATGACTGCGGTCAACTGTCAAAAAAGAGATATTCAAATACAAACCTCAGAATCGACATGGCGGGAAAAATTAAGAAACTCAGCGAAAGACCCCCTCACTAAAATTCTAGCAATTGCAGATAAAAACGAGCGGCGTATTGCTAAAAAGAAGTTAGAAGAAGAAATGAGAGAATTGATGCAGAAGTCAACGGATGTCGAGAAAAATGAGCAAGCAAGCAATGCGTGGGAAGAGAATAAGCATTTTCTGAGTAGCGAGTTGCAGCAGCTAGAATACGAAATTGTAAGAGAGCGGTTGGCTCAAGAAAAAATCCGTTTTGATGGACGAAAGCCCACTGAAATCAGAGACATTGATATTGAGTTGGATGTTCTTGCCAATGCTCATGGATCTGCGGTTTTTACGCGTGGGCAAACCCAATCTTTGGGAACGGTCACCTTAGGAACAAAATTAGATAATCAACGTTTGGATACACTAGAAGGAATGAAAGAGCGACGCTTTTTATTGCACTACAACTTCCCACCATTTTCAACTGGTGAGGTGAGGCGTATTCCTGGGCCCAGTCGGCGAGAAGTTGGGCATGGAAATCTTGCTTATCGAGCAGTCAAAAATATGCTACCAAAAACAGAGGAAGATTTTCCGTATATTATTCGCGTGGTATCGGAAATTTTGGAATCCAACGGTAGCTCATCAATGGCCACCGTCTGTTCAACTAGTTTAGCCTTAATGGCCGCTGGTGTGCCGATTCGCTCGGCAGTTGCAGGGATTGCCATGGGATTAATGAGGGATAGTACCGATCAACCTGTTATTCTTTCTGATATTGCCGGAATCGAAGATCATTTTGGTGATATGGATTTCAAATTGGCAGGAACTCGCAAGGGAATTACTGCTTTTCAAATGGACTTGAAAGTGAAGCGGCTATCGACAGATATTATGCGAAAAGCGATCCAGCAAGCTCGCACCGGGATTGCCCATATTTTGGATAAGATGGATGCAGTTTGTGATAAGGCTCGGGAGAACGTTCCAGCCAATGCTCCTTGCATTAGCTCTCTTAAAATTGATCCGGAACGAATCGGCGAACTGATTGGCCCCGGCGGAAAAATGATTCGGACGCTGGCGGAAAAATCGGGAGCAGAAATAAACGTGGATGATGCTGGGATTGTTTCAATTTCTTCTCGCTCTTCTGATAACAATAAAAAAGCTCAGAAGCTGATTGAAGAATTATTGCGAGAAATTAAAGAGGGAGATACCTTTAGCGGAGTTATCCGCCGTATTGTTGACTTTGGCGCATTCGTAGAAATTTTGCCGGGTCGTGAAGGTTTATTACATATTTCGAAAATGGCGCGTGGGCGAGTAGATAAAGTAACTGATTTATTTTCTGAAGGTGAAGACGTGCGGGTGAAAGTTTTGGCAGTCGATCGGAGTGGTAAATTGGAACTGGTCATTGAAGATTTATTTGACGAAAAACGTGAGCAAAACAGTCGGCATGGCGGCAGTAGTGGTCAAAGAAATAACTATCCTGATCGCGATCGCCGGCGAAAACCACGGCATAATGGAGATGGGAATCAACATGGACAGCGTCCGCACTCTCATTCACATCATGGAGGTGGAGGAGGACGTCGTCCCCGCCGATGAATCAGATGATCGTCAGATCAAGCTGAAGATTCACTTATCTCCCGGAGCAAAAATACCGAAAAGAACTTCGTCGCAGGCCGCAGGATGGGATGTTTTTTCGTGTCTACCGCCAGATACGCAAATTAATCTGCCGCCTGGCGAAAGAATACTCATTCCCACAGGGATCTCGTTAGAGATCCCTGTGGGTTATTTGATTTCTCTTCGCCCACGTTCGGGTTTGGCCTATCAACAAGGTTTTTTTCTGGTGAATGCACCTGCTACCATCGACTCAGATTATCGAGGGGAAATAAAGGTGATTGCTGGTAATATTGATCAGCGAGAGACGATTATCATTCGTCATCATCAGCGCATTGCTCAAATCTTATTAGAAAAAGTCTATCCGATTGACTGGGAAAAGGTGGAATCTCGGGAAGATTTGTCTTTTACTCAGAGAGGGACAGACGGTTTCGGTAGCAGTGGCTTGGCTTAACTGGCTCAGCAACTATCTCATTAATATTAAAATACATCAAAAAAATACAATTTTTTGTCGAAATTCTAATAAGACATAAAAAAAAATCAGTAGATTGTCAGAATCTGACGAAAATAGAGTAAGGCAAGTTCCTTACAATCTATGAAAACGCAGGATAATTCGAAATCTCAGCAATATATCCACGGCAAGTCAGGAAGAAATCCTTTGAATAATCCGAGAAGTTCCTATCCAAACATCTCCAAGAACTTATATAGCAAGACTAGCTGGGTAGAAATGTTAGGTCTCATTTTTGTCACTACTGGAATTCTTGTTTTTTTAGCTGTGCTTTCTTTACAAAATCAATTAGCCATTGGGCAGCATCCACAAGCGGCTAATAATTCAATCGGTATTTTAGGGCATGTGATCTCCGAAAATCTTTTTTTTCTGTTTGGTAAATCAGCTCTTAGCCTTGGTCCTTATTTGATTATTCTGGGAATTGTGACAATCTTTCGCGGTGGATTTAACGATCCAATGGCGAGAATTTTGGCTATTCTGATTATGATGATTGGAACATCGATGCTCACTTCGCTATTCTTTGAAGGTGAGGGACAGATTTCTCATTTGAATGGCGGGCTCATAGGTTCGCGGTTTGCGAGATGGTTTGTCAGTATCATGGGTAATTATGGCGCCGTGATCGGTGCTTTGGCAGTGTTGTGTATAGGTTTTTCTTTGGCAATTAGAATTCCTATGCCAGTATTTTTACATCGACTTCGTCTGCTGAGTAAACATACGTTAGCAAAATATAAGAATCTCTTTAACAATTTTGAAATGTTAGATTTTTCACTAGCGACTTCCTCTAAAGCAGGAGAAGCCAATGGAGGTGCGAAACCCTCTCTATTTTCTTCGCAAGATCCTCAAGGAATCTCTGTTAGTAAGACTACGGAGAAAACTGGGCAAGAAAAGAGAGGGCTTGAATCACTCGAAAATAGTAAAGAAAACTACTTAAAACCACCTCACTATGTTAGATCTGCGGGTCGTCATTTTCAAGTGGTCGGACAGAAAAGAGCCTCTCAACCCAATATGAAGAACGTGAAGGCGAGAGCAAAAGAAAGTAATCATTCCCTATTTTATTCCGATCCGATCGTTGCTGAAGATCAAGCAGATAAAACCGATATGGCAGATCATCAGAGACAAGATGAGGGAAGAGATCAAGCACATGTAACCCAAGAAGATGAAGAATTAAGAGAAATCTTTGATAAAACTGTTCCTTGGTATGATCGCATAAAAAAAATAGAAAAAGCAGATATACCAACAAGTCAAAATTCAGTGGTAAATGAAGAAAGGCAAAAAGATGTGCCCACATCCG
This sequence comes from Leptonemataceae bacterium, assembly GCA_965207725.1. Lineage (GTDB taxonomy): Bacteria > Spirochaetota > Leptospiria > Leptospirales > Leptonemataceae. The sequence continues at coordinate 975,136 of OZ242290.1, forward strand.
AATCCGACGATAACCAGCAAATCGCCGTAGAGGAGGTGCAAGAGAGAATAGAAAAGCCTCCCGTTATTGAAAGCAAAACACAGATGGATGAAGAATTTCCGCAGGCCAACAAGGGGACCATCCAGCAATTGGTCTGGCATACAAGAAAACTCGATCATCTGCTTTCTCAATTGATGGACAGAGATGCGATCAGTAACAAATCTTCTAGTGTGATGGCTCCAGAAGAATCTGCTGAGCTTGCAAAAGCCAATAAGAATGGGCACCACCACTTAGATGAAAAAAATATACAGGACGCTCACGAGGATGGACCGAGCGAACAGAGGGAAAGTCCAGCTTCAGAGCGAGCTAAATTTGTGGGAAAAAAAAGAAATGAATCTGAACAAGGAAAAAAAGAATCAGCAACTGATTATGTTGTGGGAATCTATCATAGTGAAAATAAACGTTTTCACTTCAGCAAGGGTGTAAATTATCAGCCGGTGATTTTAGATCAATCGCCAATTTACCAAGATCAATTTTCTTCTGATCAAAGTGAAGTAGCCGAGGATAGTCAACATTCTAGTCATGGTAATGGTAGCCAGAATGATGAGCAAGCGATTCCTATCGTGGATGCAGTTCCCAGTGATGATTTGACTGCTGGAGAAAGTAGAGAGTTAACGAGCAATCTACTGGATGAGGTAGATGAGACGTCAAAAAACCCAAAACAAGAAAACGATTTTGGCAAGCAACACCAGAATTGTAATCAGTCGGAGGATCACCCACCTGATAGAGAGATCGGGCATGCTTCTCCAGAGTTTGAGTCAATAAAGGAGCCTATGTTGAGGAATGACTCATCTGTAACAATGACATCCCAGCAAAAGGGGAAGGAAGCAATCAACGATGTCGAACAATCAGCTATTCCAGTATACAATGAGATCACCGATACATTTCAGGAACCTTTGCTCAAAGAGCCATCGACCCACGTCGATTATCAAAAACAAGCAAATAGCTTTGCCAAGCAACAAGGAGATGAGAATAAGTCAGAGGATTACCCGCTTGATGTAGAGATGGGGCATGCTTCGCCAGAGTTTGAGGCAGCAAAGGAGTCGAGGTTGAGAAGTGACTCATCTGTAGCAATGACATCCCAGCAAAAGGGGAATGAAGTGTTCATCAATGTTGAAAAATCAGCTATTCCAATATCCGATGAGATTACTGATGATTTTCAAGAACCGCTACCCGAAGAGTCATCGACCCAAGTCGATTATCAAAAACAAGAGAATGATTTGAGCAAGCAAGAATATAGTAATGGGTTGGAAAATCGCCAGCTTGATGAGGAAATGGCATCCGATTCGCCAGAACGAAATTCAGTGGGCGAGTTTAGCGGGAGTGAGACCTCCCCAGAACCGACGACAGGCGAGGTGCTCAAATCGAGAGGAGGCGCACTGGAATTTGCAAATAGTCTGCAAAAAAAAATAAAACCAGATCTTGAAAAACGGGCGACTCATAATAGAGTAGGTGAAGATCGGCTCGATACCAACGGTCACCAAGAGATCACCGATGTGAATCGAGAAAAAAATGGAGATACAAATGTGCCAACAACTAACGATTTCAAATTATTCGCAGATGATGGAGAAGACTCAAAAGAAACCTGCGAAACCATGATTCCCGCATTTCCCATGACTCGCCGTCCCTATTCTTTGCCGACTACAATTCTTGATCAGCCGACGAGGTTTTTTGATGAGGATTCGGCACAACAGGTGACGCTTACATCTGAAAGACTAAAAAAAGTTTTATTGGATTTTGGCGTTCGCGTTAAAATAGTAGATACCAAATGCGGGCCAGTCATTACCCGTTATGAAATCAAATTGGAGCCTGGGGTAAAGGTTTCCCGAATCCAAGGATTGCAAAATGAATTGCGGATGAATCTTGAAGCACCTAGTGTGCGGATACTTGCACCGGTACCGGGAAAATCGACAGTTGGTATCGAGGTGCCCAATAGAAACCGCGCAGAAGTCTTGTTGCGGCCGATGCTCGAGAATAGAAAATCACAGAAACATCATCTAGATATTATACTCGGTGCCGATATTAGTGGCAATTTCCAAAGTATTGACCTCACATCCCTCCCTCATCTCTTGATTGCTGGGACAACCGGTGCGGGTAAGTCGGTCTTCTTAAATTGTGTCATTGCCTCATTACTATACGGCCATTCACCGCAAGAGCTCCGTCTCTTGATGATTGATCCAAAAATGGTGGAACTTACCCTCTACCATGGTATTCCTCATCTAATCATGCCGGTAATTACGGACGTTGCTCAGGCCAGTCAAGCTCTCAATTGGTTGGTAACAGAAATGGAAACTCGCTACTCAATTTTATCTCGGCTTGGCTGTCGAGATATTCGTTCCTACAATAGAATGAAAGGAGTTAAGCAGAAGATGCCTTATTTAGTGGTGATTATCGATGAATTAGCTGATTTGATGATGATTGCTCCGAAAGAGGTGGAAGATTATATTATTCGTTTGACACAAAAGGCAAGGGCTGTTGGTATTCATGTAGTGATGGCGACACAAAGACCATCGGTGGACGTGATTACCGGTATGATTAAGGCAAATTGTCCAGCTCGCATCGCCTTTCATGTCGCACAAAAAAGTGATAGTCGAATTATTCTCGATTCTCCCGGGGCAGACATTCTCCTTGGGCGTGGCGACTTATTGTACAAATCACCGCTATTTTCTGATCTCATTCGAATTCAAGCACCGATGATTAGTGAAAAAGAAATTGCTGAAATCGTTCGTGCTACTAGATCTTATGGGTCCCCACGTTATATTCAGTTAGCCACGAATCAAGAAAATGGTTTGAATAAGAATGGCGAGAGTAAAGTAGATCCGCAACTGATAAAAAAAGCATGGCAAGTGATTTTAGATTCTAATCAGACTTCGATATCATATATTCAGCGTCGCCTGAGCATTGGCTATAATAAGGCCGCAAATATTGTTGAAGCTTTGGAAAAAAAAGGATATTTGAGCAAAGCAGATCAACGCAAAGAACGCCAGATTTTGCACCGATAGATCTATAAATTTTAAAGTTTGAGCACTTTTACAAATAATGTCTTGCTATAATTGAGGCGATTAATGATGATAAATCAAAGGGAGTTACATTGAAATTACGAAGTGACATAGGAAGATTCTTTCATTATCCGTCAAGTAGAGCAGTCGCTCTATTTCTTCTTGGCTTTCTTTTTATGTCGCCATTGATGAGCGAGATCAAGAAGGAGGAATGGTTGTCAAATATTGAGGTGGCGCGCAAGGTGCTCGGTCGATTCGATGATTTAACAACCTATTCAGCTAAATTTAAGATTGAAATCAAAACGAACAATAGAAAAAGATCAATGAATGGTAGAGTCTATTATAAGAAGCCGAATCTGCTACGCTATGAATTTTCTTCTCCCAAGGGAAATCTAGTGGTTGCCGATGGCAAGATTATGTGGTTCTATATCGATCGATTAAAGATTGTCGGCAAGCAGAATCTCATTATTGGAGAGAATACCACAGATAACGTTTTTTCTAAAACTCCCGTTTCTGGTTTACGCAGGATGTTTAAAAAATACCACTATCGCTTTGACACCTTGGATCAGCCGCGCAAAATTAACAAGGATGATCCTACTCCCAGTTATGTGTTTTTATTAGAGCAACGAGAGAAAATTGGCGGATACAGTGAGTTGAAACTCTTTATCAATAGCGAAACAATGTTGGTTCATCAAGTGGATGGCGATGATGGTTACGGCAAACAAACTTCTATAATTTTTAGTGATATCAAAGAAAACCCAAAACTTCCCGGACAAATGTTTACCTTTAAGGTCGAGTCTCACATGAGTGTCGTGTCGAATCCTTTGGTGGATGAAGAGAAGAGATAATGTCATTATCACCCAAGTTGGGGAAATTGCTCAAGGAGGCCCGCGAAGCTCGCAAATTGACGATTCGCGACGTAAACGAAGGCACCAAAATATCGATGCGCTTCATTGAAGCGATTGAAGCGGAAAACTACACAATCTTTCCAGCGGAGACCTATCTGGTAGGCTTCCTGACGCAGTATGCGCGATTCTTAAATCTAAATGTCGATGAGATTCTAGAGATTTATAGAAATGACAAAATGGATGCAAGCGAAGCACCGATCAAAGAATTGATTCAAAAACTGAAATGGTATCAGCTTCTTTATTTCCATTTGAAAAAATATTGGTTCCATGGGCTTGCTCTCATAATTCTTGTTTTCTTGTTTGCCAGCGGAATTCGCTTCTATCTTGAGAAAGGTTTGCCGAACTTTTTTTCTTTCTTGAGTGAGGATGCAGCGGAGAGTAGTTCGTACTGCCACTCGGGTGAGAGGCAAGTCAATGCGATTGCTCTGCCAACGTCCAGCTCGCCACCACGTGACGAAACGCTTTCATTGAATCCGCCCGACGCATTGCGTTTTTCCTTGGATCAGCTATACTTTAAATTGTGTATCTTTGAAATAAAAAAAGATGTCCGTAAGAATAAAAAGATTTCAGTTCTCCATCTTAATGTTAATGATAAGGAAAATATTAGGTTTGAATTATCGGAGAGACAAACCTATGTCTTGGAAAGAAAGCCGGGGATTCTTCAAGGACTTGAACATCGAATAAAACTAACGCCAATCGTGATTGGAGATTTTTCTATTCGTTTGGAAATGGAAACCGAGGATATTTTCGTGGATCAGAAAAAGCTTGCCGATGGAAATGAGAGCGAAGGTTCGGGGACAGATTGGCAAAGAGGCAATGATGCTGGAAGTCATGAAGCAGCGGGCATCAATATTCAAGTAACTCTTAGATTTACCGAAGACTCCTACATTGAATGGGTACAAGATGGACAAAGCCATGCTGGCAGGATTATCGTCGCTGGAGAGGTGCGAACTTTTGAAGCAAGAGATAGACTAGATTTGAAAGTGGGTAACGGACGTGGGGTTACTCGCTATCGCGAAGGAGCAAGGCCGAGAGTACTTGGTCCTGCAGGTCATATTGTCCATTTAAACTACACTCGTATTCCAGATCCCTTGGATCCTAGTGTCTATCGTATCCGTGAAGATATTTCTGTAGTTCGTTAGTTGGATAGGCCGATGAATCGTTTTCTTCTTTATCATTTCTTTCTCTAGTAGTGGTCGTAAACAAACTTAGTTGATTGAATTTATTTGGTAGCGAAGATTGACTATGTCGAAAAAAAGCCAAGAAAATCGACCAAAGAATAGTATCGCTCAACACGTCAAAGAAAAACAGAAAAAAATACAAAAAATTGTCAATCTGCCAAATGCAATGAGTTTGTTTCGTATTTTTGCCGTACCTTGGTTTATTTATTTCCTCTTATCACCCGATCCATTTTGGCAATGGCTAGCAGTAATCCTTTTTCTATTGGCATCCGTTACCGATTATATTGATGGATATTGGGCGCGTAAGTATGGCATGGAAACTAACATTGGCAGACATTTGGATTCTTTAGCTGATAAAATCTTGGTCATGGGTGCTTTACTGACTTTTGTTTCTGTGAGCGCACAAATTGAATTATGGATGGTCATGTGTATTTTGAGCCGTGACTTGATTATTACATTTCTGCGTTATCTGGCCTATCTCAATGGCACTTATTTAAGAACAACACAGTTTGCCAAGGTCAAGACTGCATTTCAAATGTTGAGTATTACTTTGATTCTGATTAGCTTTCTTTTATTGACCTATCGGGAAAGGAAGCTGATCGATCAAATCTATCTGGATCAGCCAGAAGAGAGCACCTTTAGCATTGCTTTTGATAATTTGCAGATGTTCGTAGGAAACATATCATCTGGCAACATCATTTTTCAATTGGCGACATTTATTCCCTACTATCTACTATTTTTTACTGCTCTTGTTACCATTATTTCAGGAGCACAGTATCTTTATATAAATCGATCTTTATTTGTTGTGCGTAGGAAATAATAGGAGAGTGTATGCGCCTTTGATCGAAAGATTAGCGACTGCGTTGTCTTGGTTATTAAAAGAGTACTTTGGTGTTACAGAAAAATGTTGCTGACAGAATTCAAAAATTCCTGTATGAACTTGACAGATAAGCTTCAAGTTGGATTGTTGACCTGAACACAAGGCTAGAGGCATGGAATATCCAGTTATTATCGCTCAACAATCGGCACAAGAGACGCAAGAAACCAAGACTGATAGCGAGGGAGGATTATTCAATCCAACTGGATTGATGTTACTACTGGGAATTTTTGTCTTTATGTATTTTTTCGTAATCCGCCCACAGCGAAAAGAGGAAAAACGTAAGAAAGAGATGCTCAGTCAATTGAGTAAAGGCGATCGTGTTGTGACGGCTAGTGGTATGATTGGCTCTATCCACTCACTCAAGGAAAATACTGCAGTTATTAATGTTGGCGAGGTAAAAATTGAATTTTTGCGCTCGGCGATTAGTCATCTGTATAGCGCAACCGTAGAGCCAAAGAAAGCAAACAAGAAAACTACTGCTTAATTATATAGGGGAGAAACCTTGTCGATATTGCCTGGTGATTAAGGGGAAAATTAACAGATTTACGCTTCTTTTTTTTTCCTTAACCCTTCCACTTCATTCCCAGTCATCGCCTCGCGAAAAAGAGCCTTCGGTTTTGCCCATAACTCCAAATGTATCGACGGAGACTTCTTCACAGCAAGAACAGCAAAGTAAAATCATAGAGGAACTTCCACAATGGGAATGTCTTTATCTCTATGAATGCGATTCTTTTTTTGACAACTACATTGATAAAGAACAAGTCGGCGAGTTACCCGAGACCGAAAAAGAAGAATCCACCGACAAAACCGCCGATTTTGATCAGTCATCATGGCAACTCTTTAGACGATTGACCGACTTTGACGAGGAAACCAAACGAAGTCTCATTACCTTTGGCATCCTACTGGTTTTTCTTACACTTTTATTTTTTATCCGTTGGCGTAGGTAAGATTCTTTTCATTTTCGATGCGTTTTGTTTTGGCTGGGCAAAGTCTTGCCAACGAGGGAATAGTGGAGAACCTGCCTCTCTATTGATTTTTTCTGGCAGCTGCCCCCAAGCAAATGGGGGAATGATTGAATTTTCTGCCATTTTGTTGCTATCAGTGAGAGTATACCCGAGCATTGCCAATCCTTCTTTGCTTTTCTCTGGCATAACTGGCGATAAAAGAACTAAGCAAATACGCAGGGCTTCTAAGCTTGGATAGACCAGAGAACTGAGTCGGTCATATTGTTTTTTTTTATCCAATTTCCAAGGGGTATTTTTTTCGAAAAAAATATTAATTTTGCTAATTAGTTTTTGGATGTCTTGCAGAAAAAAAGAAAGATCAAAATTTGCTAAGTTTTTTGGCAAGCTATGCCAAATGAGATGTTTATTAGTGAAGTCGATAATTTCTTGAATTTCATTGACGAATTCTTGTGGTCGGGGATGATCTTGTGCGATCATCTGCAATTGATCAGCATGAGGTTTGTCTGGGAACCCTTGGCAAATACTTGATCAAATATTTTCTTTATTTTTTTTTGTTTGCTTGCTGGATTCAACGATGAAGACTGATCAATCCAAAGAGAACAATATTCCTGATACAAAGACCAATCAATTTTTTTTTCTGGCAACAACAGAGCTTTTTGCGCTGCATTCAGTTGCCATGTCCCCTCTACTAAAAAGGATATTAAAATTTTTTTCACTCGACTAAGGGTGTTGCCAAGATTATTGGCAAGATCTCGATTGATACACCGAGTGAGTAGGTCTTGATCATAGGTGACATCATTGCCGAGTGTCATTTCTCGACATAAGAAATAACGACAAATATCGGGTTCAAGTTTTTCTAGCAGATCAATTGGATCGATAACATTGCCAGAACTCTTGCTCAATTTTTTCCCCTTTTGCAACCACCAACCGTGCGAGACTAGGTGGTTGGGTAATGGAAGATTGAGAGCGAGTAGCATCGTTGGGAAATAGACTCCATGGGTAATGACAATATCTTTCCCAATAATGTGAGCGTGGGCGGGCCAAAGTTTCTTTGGTGTTGCAGTTTTCCAGCTTTTATCTTCGACAGCCGAAAGATAGTTGAGGAGCGCATCAAACCAGACATAGGTTACAAAATCATTATCAAAAGGTAGCAGGATGCCCCAAGGTAGTCTTTTACGTGGTCGGCTGATGCAGAGGTCATTGAGTGGTTCTTTTAAAAAGCTGCGAACCTCGTTCATCCGGCTTTCTGGTAGAACAAAGTCAGAGTGTTTTTCAAGATAGCTGAGCAATGGCGCTTGATAGCGGCTCATCCGAAAAAAATAATTAACTTCATTCTCCCATTCTACTGGGCGCCCACTAATCGGATCAAGCCCGTCAACGAGTTCATCGTCGGTAAAAAAGCGTTCTTCTCCTACCGAATACCATCCGCTATATTCTTTTTTATAAATATCGTTTTGATCATACAGTTTTTGTAAATATTGTTGAACATAGGTCACATGAGAGGGATCGGTTGTGCGGACAAAGTGATCGTAATCAATGTTGAGCCGCTGCCAAGTTTGGCGAAAGCGTTGGTGAAATTTTTCAACATGCTCTTGTGGGCTTTGTCCAGTTTTCTTTGCCGCTTGAAAGACTTTTTGTCCGTGTTCGTCCGTCCCAGTAAGGAGGAAACTTTCTCTACCGATCAGCTGATAGGTACGATGAAAAATATCTGCTAGTATGGTTGTATAGGCGTGTCCTAAGTGTGGCTTATCATTTACATAATAGATGGGGGTGGTGATGTAAAACGGCTGCACGGGTCCTAGTTTCTATAAATTGATAGGATTGTCAAAAACATTGACAGAATAATGATAGATTCGGAAATATTATCATCAATTGAAATTCCAAAGACAATGCACAAAACAATATTGAACATAGAAATTTAAGATTGCTATCTATCAGACATTCCGATCTTAATACTACATTCAAAAGCTAATAAGATAATGAGAAAAGACAGCGGCAAAGCAGCTTTTAAGAAATCAGTCAATTTATTTTTATTCTTATTATTACTCAGTACTATTCTCGTCTTTATAAATTTTTCGCAAAAAATGCGACAATTTGAAAAGCAAGCGGGTACTGTATTACACCATCTAGCGATCGAAATGGGACAACGGATATCTGCACAAGAGCACCGCACGATTAAGAGCGCAAAAGATGCTCAAAGTGAATCTTTTCGGAGAATTCGTCAACAGATTCGTAGGTTTGCCAAAAAACATTCTTGGCAACCTGACTATATTTATACCTATCAATTTGGTGACGACACATGGCGCAAGTTTTTGACCACACGAGAAGATAAGGAGAGTGATACGACTAGCGTTGATATTGCGGAGCACTTTGTTGATTTTTTTGATCTTGGCAAAAAGGGGAAACAAAAAAATGAAATTGCGCTCCGTTATGCGGTGATGACGCATGAGGAACCCTTTGTAAATGGTATCTCTATGGTACCATTTCGGCTTCATCAAAGTTTTGCGATGCTCAGTGAAAATAATATTGTTGTTACTCCTCGCTATGGCGACCAGCATGGCGAGTGGATTACCGGTCTGTCTTTGATTAAAGATAATGCTGGGCAAGTGGGCGGTCTGGTCGCTGTTGACTATCGATTAAACGGTGACCAACAAATATTTATTGAACAGGCAGAGAAAATGATATCGGTAATTACAGTTCTTCTGTTATTGGTTTCGCTTATTTTTTATCGTAAATATGCCGAGTATTTGCGTTGGTTTGGCGCCCTGTCAAAAGTGAGCGAAGATGGGGAGTTTGTTGGGGCAGAAAAAAAATTGCTGCAGCGGGTATCGAAGTACAAAGATCATCGGGGAGTAATCACTCGTCTTTCGCTGAGTCTCGCCGAAAGATTACGGAGTATGAGTAATCTCAACTCATATCTGTCACCATTCATTCGCAAAAAAGCCGAGGATAGGAAAATAAGACACAATTTGGAAATGGAAGTAGAAGAGAACAACATGGCAGTGTTGGTACTCTATATGGGACTCGTTCGCAAGACTACCCCATCTTTTGACAATACTAAAATGATCCGTGTCATTAACCGCGTCCATTTAGATTTCACCCAGTCGGTTCTCGCCGTCAAAGGTATTATGGAGCGAGCAACGGGTAGCCTCTTGATCGCCTATTTCCAAGGTCCTAATTGCGCCCTTAATGCCGCCCGTGCTGGTAGTAAAACTTTGGTGGTTTTGGAAAAATACTGGGAGAGTTCAATGGGCAGGACCGACCAAGAAGAGGGTATGTCCCCGTCACCTCAGACTGCTGATCAGGAAAATACCCCACAAATTGCTCCCCAAGGGTTGAAAGCCTGGCAGGGGGTGCGTCTTGGTATTTCTTGTGGCCCAATTATTGTGGGGGGAGTACGTAATAAAATTCAAAGAGATATTGTTCATTTGGGTGATGATATGGAAATTGCCATCAGAATGGCCATGCAGGCTGATCCTTTTGAAATTATTTTTTCTGATTCGGTTTTTAATGAAATATTTGATTATTCTCATTTACCGCAGGGCTACCATATTGTGCACAAAGGTGAAGGTAAAACAGTGTTTCGCCCCAAGCCCATGAAACTCTATTCGATCACCCGAATTTCTGAACAAGCCGGTGAGTCTTAGATTTCATTTAACTGACTCTGATTCATTTGGCTTTCAATTTTTTTTATAAAATCTATCCGTGAAATCTTTCGATCTGGTAGAATGGCCGGGCCGATGATAAAATCAATGGTACTGAATGGACGTGGAATAATGGTCTGATCCCAGCTTTTTTTGAGGCGCCAAGGCCTTTGTCGCACCTCATAGCGCATGGGAATGATGGGCACCTGTGTTGTCAATGACAAATAGCTGATACCACCTTTGATCTTATTTTTGGGTCCTTTTGGCCCATCTGGCGTGAGTAAGACATGGCAATGCAAACACAGCGCGGTACGGAGATTTTTGATTGCCTGCAAACCCTTTCTATTTGATGATCCGCGAATCATTCGGAACCCCCAAGGGCGTAACAGTTGGGTAATCAGCCCACCGTCGGCAGATGCTGAGACCAAAGAGAAGAAAGGAATTTTGCGAGTTACGTAATGGCGATGTATGAACGGTATCATTAAAAACAGAAATTCGTGCCAAAAAGCGATAATAGATGTAGGCTTGCCGGTGGTGAATATTTGCTTTCCGATTTCATCGGCAAAATGGATCTTAATTCGATAGCTCCAAAAGAATAACGGAACAATCAGATGAAACAAGATCGCCAAAATACGAAATTTCAATTTTTTCTGAGAAGGGGAAAAGGGTTGCTTATTTTCTTCTTCGATTTTCTTAAAAAAATCTAGCTGTTCTTTTGTCATTTTTTTATTCATTCGAAATTTAAAGGATGGACATTATTCGTATAGTTAAAAGTATGAGCTATGCGCGAAATTTTAAAACTCGAATCGACTGCCAAAACCGGTCATTTTTATACGTTCACCAAAAATAAAAAAAAGCAACAAGATAAATTAGAAGTAAAGAAATATGATCCTAAAATACGTAAGCATGTGCTCTATCGCGAAAAAAAACTCAGTAAATAATTTTTTTGAGAATAGAGCTATCTGGTAAAATAGAGGCTGTCTTTGCCCAAGAAAGCTATCTTTTCACCAGCAAAAATTAATCTAGCCCTACGAGTCGGTGATTTGAGCCCAGTTTTCTGCAGTAAACAGCCTCCCGAAAAAAAAATAAAGCGCTTCTACCATCAAATCCGCAGTATTCTAGTCGCGATCTCTTGGGGGGATCAAATTGATTTAGATTACGATTATTTTTTACCAAGTATGCTCAAGGGATTTGTACGAAAAGAGAGCTCGGCGGCCTTACCTCAGATTCGCTGGAACTTTCACAATGAGCTTTGGCCGGGAAGGAGTAGCGAGCAAGTAAAGCAAGTAATGTCACCGCATGGCGAAAATTTTACCAGTAACTTGCTCTATCGGCTGCTCGAAAAAATCGATCGATCACGTCTGCAAAGGCTGGCAATTTGTTTGCACAAGCGCATTCCGCTCGGCAGTGGCTTGGGCGGTGGTAGCTCAAATGCTGGCTCGCTACTGCGATATTTTTATCGGCATTCGTGGAGTTTCCCTCTGCGGCTTGCTGAGAGAACTTTCTTCAAGTCACAGAGGGATTATTTACAGCTTGCCATGGGCTTGGGAGCAGATGTTTCTTTTTTTTTTCGATCTCCCCATCGAGTAGCTGACATTGGCGGTTTTGGCGAAAAAATAATCAGCAAGCGAAGAATCCCGCGGCTACATGGGGTTTTGTGTCTTGCTCCTTTCTCGGTTTCTACTGCATGGGCTTATAAGAAATTAAAAAGACCTTTACAAAAGGAAAACGACAAAAAAAGTCTCTTAATAGATTGTTGGCCTGATCGCTTGGTCGATGGACTCTTGCAAAAAGGCAAGTGGCAGGCAATCTGGGAAAAGGAATTTGTCAACGATTTTGAAGGAGTGGTGTTTGCTCGGTATCCGCAATTACGAATCATCAAGAACGAATTTTATGACTCAGGAGCCTTCTTTTCATTATTGGCAGGATCGGGCTCTAGTGTATTTGCACTGTGCGCGCATAAAGAGTTACAAAAACAAGTGATTCGACGAATGGCAAAACGACATGTGGAATTTAGATTCATCCCTTTTTATACACTTTCATAATGGGCCGTAGCCAAGCGGTAAGGCATCGGGTTTTGATCCCGTGATACGAAGGTTCGAATCCTTCCGGCCCAGCACGTGCAATCGATATCAATTGCACAACTGACATGAGGATAGAATGCCCCAGCAGATCAACAAAAAAATAGCAGTTGTCCTTGCAGCAGGGAAGGGGCGGCGAATGCAGAGTGAGAGCGCCAAGGTTTTAGCAAAAGTGGCCAATCAGCCTCTGCTATTCCATGTGATTGAAAACGTAAAGGCTGCTGGTTTCTCCTTGATCGTGGTGATCGTGGGCTATGCTAAGGAGCAAGTAGAAGATTATTTACAGAATTTCTATGGGAACGACTTTTCCCCCCGCCCAAAAGAAATTTCCAGTCTTATAGAAATAGAGAAATTTTCAGTGTGCACTGCCTTGCAGCAAGAAACCAAGGGAACCGCCGATGCATTGTTGGCCAGCGAAGCATTGCTGCAGAAACATAAATGCGAAGTTCTCGTTACTTGTGGGGATATGCCACTGATTTCTACCGAGAATTTTCGTGATTTCTATGATTTTCATCACAGAGAAAATGCTGCTCTGTCGATTATGTCGGCAAATCTACCAGATCCTACCGGCTACGGCCGAGTGATTCGCCAAGCTGCTGGCGGTCAGTTTGAGAAAATCAGCGAGGAAAAAGATGCTTTACCAGAGGAGCGCAAAATTAAAGAAATCAACACAGGCACTTATATGTTACATTGTCCGCAATTCTTTGGAGCTTTACGGCAGATCGGTAAAAAAAATGAGCAGGGTGAATATTATCTGACGGATTTGGCACAATTGTACGTTCAGCAAAAAAAAACAGTTGCTGTTTTCTTGCTCAGCAATTATCTACAAGCGCAAGGAATCAATACCTTAGCCGATCAAAAGCGAGCAGAACAAATCTTGGCAAATGGATGTAATTAATTACTCAATTCTTATGGAGAGGTGGGCAACAGATGACCGTTTATTCATTGCTCTGCTAATCATATGAATCGAGCAGAAAACGGAAAGCTCACCTTGATCTCTGGATCATCCAATCGCCCATTGGCCGAAAAAATTGCAGCGTATTTGAAAGTGAAACTAGGAGAGGTGAGTACTCATAGATTTGCTGATCAAGAGCTTTGTGTGAAGATCAAAGAAAGCGTACGGTCACACGATTTATTCTTTATTCAGTCAACGTCTGCGCCAGCAAATGATAATCTTATGGAGTCTTTTTTAATTCTTGATGCCCTGCGGCGAGCTTCGGCAACCCAGATTACGGTAGTCAATCCCTATTATGGTTATGCCCGGCAGGATCGTAAAAATGAGCCGCGGGTCCCAATTTCTGCTCGTTTGATTGCTGATTTATTTGAAGCGGCGGGTGCCAATCGAATGCTCTTCTTGGATCTTCATAGCGATCAGATACAAGGGTTTTTCAAGATTCCAGTGGATCATTTATTTGCTGCGAGCATTTTTATCAAATATCTAAAATCCAAGAATTTGGGCGATTGTGTCTGTGTTTCTCCAGATACGGGCGGTGCCCAACGAGCACGTTTTATGGCACAGCGGCTAAACAGTGATCTTGCAATTATCGATAAGCGGCGTGCAGCGCCGAATATTTCCAAGGTCATGCATGTGATTGGGAATGTGCAAAATAAAAGCTGTATTATCTTTGATGATATGATCGATACTGCGGGGACTTTGATTGGCGCAGCTCGTGCTCTCAAAGACAAGGGTGCGTGCAGTGTGATCGCCTGTGCCACTCATCCAGTTTTATCCGGTGATGCTGGCAAGCGAATTCAAGAATCGGTGCTTGATGAAGTGGTTTGTACGGATAGTATCTTATTGTCACCCCAACAAAAATTTGATAAACTGAGTATCGTGTCTGTTTCTGAATTGATCGCCGAGGCCATCGCTCGAATTCACTCCGGCCAGTCAGTCAGCTCTTTATTTTAGGTCGCATTAATTTTTTGTGTGGAGGCGGTGTTTGCGCCATCGATAGTGCCATAAAGACTGGGGCATGTATCCAGCTGTAGTAGGAAAAAATCTACTTGGCAAACAAATGACAAGATTCAAAATCGGTCTATGCAACGATGTACCCTCAAATTTACAGCTCGCTCACCTGAGGATGTCGGCAAAAATGCAGTACGTCGCTTACGCACCAGAGGTTTTACTCCAGCAAATCTATTATCCAACGGCAAGTCACAGTCAGTGCAGATCCTCACCAAAGATTTTAATGAGTTAAGAAAAAAAGGATTAATGACGAGCACGCTGATTGAACTTGAGAATGAAAAAAAGAAAGATCTTTGTCTTCTCAAGACAGTGCAGACTCATCCAGTCGACGGAACAATCGTCCATATAGACTTCTATCATATTACCGCAGATCAAAAAGTAAATGTACCGATCCCGATTGTTGGCATTGGTGTGCCGATTGGCGTCAAGGCAGGCGGCATCTTAGAACAAAAATTGGAATCGGTTAAGATAAAAACTTATGCAAAATCAATCATTGAAAAATTAGAGGTTGATCTGAGTGGTTTAGAAATCGGTGACAGTTTCAAGATGCAAAATTTAGAGCTCCCCAAAGAATGGGAGACGACAGTGCCAGCAGATGCAATTGTTTTTAAGGTTTCTCACTCACGACTCGCTGCAGTAGAAGAAACGACACAAGAAGTTTCGGCGGCGGAAGTTCCCACTGTCAAGCCCAAGAAAGAGGATAGTGGAGGAGAAAAAGAATCTGGATAATTTATAGATTTTATAAACTATAAATAAGGGAATGCAATTTGAAACTAATTATTGGACTAGGAGACCCGGGAGGAAGATACCAAGATTGTCGCTCGAATATTGGTTTTAAGGTCGTAGACATTATTGGCAATAACATTGGGGTAAATATTAAAACCAAGAAAAAGAAAACTTTATTAGGTTATGGGACGTTTGATAATGAAAAAGTGGTACTGCTCAAGCCACAAACCTATGCCGAGTTGAGCGGTGAGGCTGCTCTCTACATTGCTTCATTTCTTCACATTAGACCGCAAGATATTATCGTTATTTTTGATGATTTTAGTAAACCATTCGGTGAGATTGCAATCAGTAAAGGTGATTCCCTCGTAGGGCACCCAGCATTGGTTGACTTTAAAAAATCATTGAAGTCGACTAATTTTGTGAGAATCCATATCGGTATTCGTGGCGAGACCTTAAACGGTCAGGGGCGCGAGGAATACGTGCACCAAGAATTTGAACTAGAAGAGAGTGAAGAGATTATTCGTATCATCAATGACGTTGAGGCTGCAATTCGGATAACGATCTTTGGCGAGATTGAAGAGGTTATTCAACAGTACAATATGTAGCCACAGTAGTAGGGGCTCGTTTAATGGTAGTAAGACTGGTTGTATCACTGAATGACCATGCGAGTGACAGGTAAAAAATTAAAATTCCTACTCAATATCAGTAGCAATAGGGAATTTTTTTTTCGTTTGATTTGGATATGATTTTATAAAAAGACTTGCAAATTCAATGAGAATGGCAATAGTAGCGAATAGATGATGAGCAAGATTTTTGTTGTTCGAACCAAAAAAATAAATCAGGTATGAGAATCAATGAAAAAAAACAATAAACGAAGATTTTTGATTTTTCTTGTTTTAGGGATAGGTTTACTCTGGCTGAGCACAAAATCCTTTAATCAAGAAAGTAACGGCGAAATAGAGACCATCAGTTTTTCTCAATTTCGACAGATGTTGGAAGCCAAGGGCAAGGGGACGGTTGGTGAAATCGTGTCACGGCCAGATCTGACAATTGAACCCGGACCATTATCCTTTTTAGGAGGACCATCAGCAGATTTTATTCTGCGGATTCATTCGCGGGAAATTAGAGGACGCTATCTGACACCGGGGCAAGTAATAGAAGAAAGCGATGATGCAGAAATTTTGAAAGCCCGTTCGATTCCCTTCAAAGTGGTGAGCATCAACAATATTATTACCGAAGACTTGTTGAAGAATCTAGAAAAGAACAGTATTGCCTATGAATTTATCAATGACGATGAGGGTGGTTTTTGGGCTACCTTTGGTAGTATTTTACCGATTATTTTGATTGTGGTGTTGCTGTGGTTTTTTATGATGCGTCAACTGCAAAGCACTGGCAATCGCGCCTTATCCTTTGGCAAGAGTAAGGCTCGCTTGAATCCAGAGAGCAATAAAAAAGTCACATTTGCAGATGTTGCTGGTTGCGAAGAATCAAAGACCGATTTATCAGAAGTAGTCGATTTCTTAAAAGATCCCAAGAAATTTCAAAATATGGGAGCAAAGATTCCTCGAGGCATTCTAATGGTGGGCGCACCCGGCACAGGGAAGACATTGTTGGCACGGGCAGTAGCTGGCGAATCCAAGGTTCCTTTTTTCTCAATTTCTGGTTCTGATTTTGTAGAGATGTTTGTAGGAGTCGGTGCTTCGCGAGTTCGCGATCTATTTGAAAACGCCAAGAAAAATGCGCCGTGTATCGTCTTTATCGATGAGATTGACGCGGTAGGGAGATTGCGTGGGGCTGGTCTTGGTGGCGGACATGATGAACGGGAACAGACTTTGAATCAAATGCTGGTAGAAATGGATGGCTTTGAAGAGAATCAAGGGGTTATTATTATTGCTGCCACTAATCGTGCTGATGTATTGGATCCAGCGCTCTTGCGGCCTGGTCGATTTGACCGTCATGTGATAGTCGATATTCCAGATATCAAAGGACGACAAGAAATTTTAAAAATTCATTCAAAGAAAGTTCCACTCGACGATAGTACCGATCTAAACATTATTGCACGGGGAACTCCAGGGTTTACCGGTGCGGATTTGGCCAATTTAATCAACGAGTCGGCTTTATTGGCTGCTCGCATCGATAAAAAACAAGTCGGCATGAAAGAATTAGAAGAAGCCAGAGATAAGGTCATGATGGGACCAGAAAGAAAGTCATTTTTTATTAACAAAAAAGAAAAAAGGATCATTGCCTATCATGAGGCAGGGCATGCCTTATTAGGCTATCTTCTCCCGCACGCCGAATCTGTCCATAAGGTATCGATCATCCCCCGCGGTCGTGCTTTGGGTATTACCCAGAGTCTTCCCAAAGAAGATAATCACTTGCATTCAAGCCGCTATTGGGCTGATAGAATCTGCGTATTGATGGGTGGATATTTGGCAGAAAGTATTGAGTTTCGCGATAATTCTACCGGCGCTTCCAATGACATTCAAGTAGCAACCAAGATTGCCCGGCAGATGGTTTGTGAATGGGGAATGTCCGAAAAGGTCGGAACGATTGCTTATGGCAGCGACAATAATAATCTATTCTTGGGCAAAGATATGGCACAGGTCCGTCATTACAGCGAGTCGACTGCTGCAATTATTGATGAAGAAATACATCGCATCATTGATTATCAAAAAAATCGGGCAAAAAATATGATTATGTCAAATAGGGGAAAACTGGACAACATTGCGCGTGCATTGCTCGTCAATGAAACGATTGATGGGGTGCAGTTGGCGGCAATTATTGAACCAGAGGCCAGTGCAGATAAATCGAGTAGTTCTGGTGATTCAAATAAAGATCAAAAAGATTATCAAATACCTTCGCAAGTAGATCCAGCACCAGCTCTATAAGATTGCCTATTATAGAGAAAAAAGCTCAAACAAAGGGGATGTGAACGCAAAGATACGCGGGTCACGTTTGTCATCACAGAATTAACATAACGCAGGTGCATTGATCAAGCCTACGGCAAAAAAAAATCCAACTCTGGAATTTACAATTGCAATTCTCGCTGATGCGCTAGTCTCGCATTTGCGGACGATAACAGTAAGCGGGGCGGAAGTTCCAGTGGCTTCCATGATCTTTCGTATCTCTTATCAAGATGATCAAGAAGATTTACCAGAAAAGCTACGGTCGGTTAAAAAAAGGAGAGTAGAAAAACCAGCTGATCTTTTGGCTTGTCTACAAGAGGCTTTGGTTGCCTTGGCTGTGAATCCAGCTGACACAAAAAAAAGATCTTGGTTTTCTCCGTTTATTTTTGAATACAAAAAAAAAGATGACCCGATACAAATCGAATTGATCTCATTTGCTGATAATCAAATTTGTGAAAAGAAGGACCCGTGTGCCCATTCAGAAATTCTTGCGATTCGGCAGGCTGCCCAAATGATGGGGCGAGAACGGTTGGAGGAATTTAGTCTACTGACGACATTAGAACCGTGTCTTATGTGTAGCGGCGCGATTATTCTAGCAAGATTACAGAGTGTCTATTATTGCTGTCCGACTGATCGGGGGATTGGGCTAGCAGAGATACTTGAACTGGCGCAGGCGAAGAAAATGCAAGGAAAAAAAAATTGTAGTATAAATCATTTGCCTAAGCTTGTGTTCTTACAATCATATCGAGATGAGGTGCAACAGATATTGAAATCTTTTTTTGGAGCAAAACGTGGTTAATCGATGATCAATACTGATTTTTTTTTTAATAAGGAGGGGTGTCCGAGTGGTTTATGGTGCACGCTTGGAAAGCGTGTGTGCAGTGATGTACCGCGGGTTCGAATCCCGCCCCTTCCGATGGTGGTTTTTTTTTGGAGGAAGCTTTAAAATTCCTTCTTTACGAAACAAACAAATAATTGATTCTTGAATCTATGCAGACTCTTATTGAATTAGTTGAAAAATTCGAGAAAGCTCCTTCAAGAAACGAGACAGACACACGTCTTCAATTTATAGATCCATTCTTTATACTTTTAGGCTGGGATGTTCGTAATGAATCGGGGAAAATTGAAGCGTATCGCGATGTACTCGTAGAAGAAAGAACAAATAAAATTCGCTCAGAAAGACCAGACTATACTTTCAAACTAGCCAATGAAAAAAAATTTTTTGTTGAGGCTAAAAAACCAAATGTAAATATCTATAGTGATGACGATCCCGCCAAGCAAACTAGAGAATATGGTTACTGGGCAAAATTGTCAATTTCAATATTAACTGATTTTGAAGAGGTTGCCGTGTATGACACACGCCACCCCATTCGAAAAAATGACAAAGCAAACTTTCATCGCATATTTTATTGTAAGTATAATGAGTATGTGAAACAGTGGGGCTTTTTTCAAGAAAACTTTTCTAAAGAAGCCGTGAACACTGGTAGTTTGGAAAAACTGGTTGGCGAAAGTAAAAAAGTAACCACCAACATTGATAATGATTTTTTAGCAGAAATCGAAAAATGGCGAAAAACACTAGCTTCAAATATAGCCTTACAAAACAGAACTTCAAAAGACCAATGTAGGCTAAACCTTATAGACCTTAATTTAGCCGTTCAGATGATCATTGATCGTATTCTTTTTCTAAAATTTGCTGAGTCACGAGGAATGGAATCATCTACACAATTCAAAGGCTTAGTAAAGACTACAAATATTTTTCAACATCTAGAGAAGCTTTTTCAAAAGGCAGATAAAAAATATAATAGCGGTTTGTTCTATAGAGAGGGTAATCGTAAATTTATCACTCAACTCAATGTTGGTGATGCCCCTCTCAAAGAAATTTTACAATTTTTAGATGTTTCTAGCTATGGTTTTAAGGTTTTACCTGTAGAGATACTGGGTTCAATTTATGAAAGATTTCTAGGAAAAACAATTTATTTTACCAAAAGTGAACGTGCCAAAATTGAAGAGAAGCCAGAGACAAGGAAAGCGGGTGGTGTCTATTATACTCCTAAATATATCGTTGATTATATCGTAGAAAATACAGTAGGAGAGAAACTAAAAAATAAAACACCTAAAGATGTAGCAAGCTTGACGATACTTGACCCTGCCTGTGGTTCTGGTTCTTTTCTCGTGAATGCGTATGAGAAACTTTTGAATTGGCACTTAGAGTTTTACAGCAATAAAAAAAATTTAAAGCAGGCGATCAAAGAAGATAAAGTTTACGACATCAAGAGTACAGTGAGTAAGACATATCGGCTAACAATTAATGAGAAACAACGTATTCTCATTAACAATATCTATGGTGTGGATATTGATCGTCAAGCGGTTGAGGTTAGTAAATTATCTTTACTACTCAAACTCATGGAAGATGAAAATATCGCAAGTGAAGAAGAGCTTTTTAAACATAGTGATTTGCAGATGCTACCTAATCTTGCTAATAATATCAAATCTGGTAACTCGTTGATTGGAAGTGATTTTTACGATGGTAAGGAAACAAGCCTTTTCCCCGTAGAAGAAAAACTCAAGATTAATGTTTTTGACTGGGATGGTCCTGATGGCTTCCCTGAAATCATGAAAGCAGGAGGTTTTGATTGTGTGATAGGGAATCCGCCTTATGTGCGGATTCACGAAATGAGAGAAGAGGTTAAGGATTATTTCAGGCAGAAATACTATTCAGCTGAAAGTCAATTTGATTTATACCAAATATTTTATGAAAAGGGTCTATCTACTTTGAAAATCAGTGGTTTATTAGGTTATATAGCATCTAATAAATTTTGCATTACTAATTATGGAGAAAAATTACGTGAAATAATTTTTACAAAAACAATAATACAATCCATTGTAGATTGTTCTGGATCTAAAGTTTTTGGTGATGTATCAACGTATCCTTATATATTTATAATAGAACAATCTTCAAATCCAAATTTAAAAAAGAAAGTAAATTTAATGAAAGATAAAAATGGTCATATACAACATCTGAATAAATTAGCACAGAAAGAAATATTTGATGAAAATAAATATTTCTTTACCTTTAGCAGGCTTGATGGGTCTGAAATCTTATTGAATAAAATAGAAAGTAATTCTTCTAAAGAGGCTCTAAAAGTATACAGAGGGCGAGGAACATCAAAGTGTTTAATCTCTAACCGGAAAAAATCTACTGTAAAATCTCTTACGAATCGAGAAATAAATAGATACCATATTGAAAATAAAGAAATTTATAGAGGGAAGAATGATTTTGTAAATGACTTTGAGAAAAAATTACTTATGAAAAAAATATGTTTTAACTTAGAAGTCGCATACGATGAAAAAGGTGAAATTAATCC
Source organism: Leptonemataceae bacterium (assembly GCA_965207725.1). GTDB lineage: Bacteria > Spirochaetota > Leptospiria > Leptospirales > Leptonemataceae. Next base: position 996,796 of record OZ242290.1, read on the forward strand.
TATAAATACTGTCTATGTTATTAAATCAGAAAACTCATATTCAGAAAAGTTTTTACTTGCTCTCTTAAATTCTAACTTACTTTCTTTTTATTCGAGAAAAAAATATTCTGCAACAGGGATGCGTGGTGGGTATATAGAATTAAGAGTTTTTGAAGTAGAAGCATTACCTATAATTTTAAGAGATAAAGTGAAGTCTAAAATGTACAATAGTATCTTAACTTTTGTGAGTCAAATGCTCGATACCCAGAAAAAACTTCACGAAACCACCTCCTCAAGTGAAAAATCGTTATATCAAAAAGAAGCCGATAACATCGATAGACAAATTGACCAGCTTGTTTATGAGTTGTACGAGTTAACGCCTAAAGAGATTAAGGTTGTGGAGAGCGGGGTGTGAGGAGTAAAAGCCGAGCCAAGAAGGGATCAGAAAATAATTTTTAATGTGGGATAATTTTTTTTTACTTTGACTAGATACTCAAAAGTTATACCAATGTAAATAAGTTTATGACGGATTTATTGGATCTATGGAAACAAAAAATTTACTATTTGAAAATGGCTCTTTATGGTTAAAAGCTGATTTTCATCTCCATACAAAAGCTGACAAAGAATTTTCCTATGAACAAGAAGATAATGATTTTTGTCGTTTATATGTGGATCAACTAAAACAACAAAATATCGGCATCGGTATCATCACCAATCACAACAAGTTTGATAAAAAAGAATTTGTAGCTCTGCAAAAAAAAGCAAAAAGCAAAAATATCTGGCTCTTGCCGGGAGTTGAACTCTCAATAAAGGATGGAGCAAATGGCATTCATTGTTTAATAACTTTTGAATACCAAGCTTGGATAAAAAATAATGATAACTTTATTGAACAATTTCTCAATGCTGCTTTTGAATTAATTACAAATCGTGAAAATAAAAATACTCAATGCCAGTATAATTTGGATAGCCTATGCGAAAAACTAGAAGAACATAGGAAAGAAGGTCGTGATTCTTTTATTACGATGGCTCATATTGAACAAAAAAGTGGATTTTTCAAAGAACTGAATGGAGGAAGAATTCAAAATTTTACGAAGCAGGAATTATTTAAATCTAATGTATTAGCATTTCAAAAATTAAGAACCAATAAGGTTAAAACAAATCTTATCACATGGTTTAATGGAGAAGAACAACTACCAGCTTTTGTTGAAGGTTCAGATTGTAAAAGTCTGAAGCAAGTTGGTGACTGTGGTCAGCAAACAGATGAACATGGTAATAAAGTTACAAAATCAGCATGGGTGAAAATAGGGGATCATAATTTTGAAGCCTTAAAATATGCTCTGATAGATAAAGAAAACCGTATTACTCTCCAAAAAAAGCCTCAAATTAAAAATTCATATATCAAGTCCATTACTTTTGAAGGTGGTTTATTAGATCAAACAAAGATAGGTTTTTCACCTGAGCTTAATAATTTTATTGGTATCCGAGGCAGTGGAAAATCATCTATTTTGGAGATACTACGATATACATTAGGTATTTCACTTGGTGAACAATCAAATGATAAAAGTTATAAAAATGATCTCATAGAGTATGTCTTGGGAAGTGGGGGAAAAACCATTATTACAGCTATTGATAAAAATAAGAAAGAATATTGCATACATAAGATTTATGGAGAAAAAGAAGAAATATATGAAGGCAATACACGTTTAGATATTTCTTCCATAGATACGATTTTTAAACAGCCCGTTTATTTTGGACAAAAAGATTTATCTAACAAGCACATTGATTTTGAAGCAGATTTGGTGAAAAAGCTTATTGGTGATAAATTAGATGATATCAAAGAAAGAATAAATAAAAGGTCATCTGAAGTAAGAATACTAATATCAGATCTAAAAAAACTAGAAGATTTAGTAGAGAAAAAAGAAGAAATACAGGCAAAAATCAAAGATGCTAAACACAAACTCAAAATTTATAAAGATAAAGGAATTGAAAAAAAACTAAAACGACAAAGTATTTTTGACGCAGAGATTGAATATTTTGAAAATGTGAATGAAAACATTGAGAAGTTTCAAAATAAATTAAAAGGTATTTATGATGATTATCAAGAGTTTTTCACTAATTCTCAATTTATTTCAGAGGAAAACAAAGAGGCTTTTGAACAAGCAAATGAAATTTACAAAAATATCTATAAAGAGTTTAAAAAATTGAGCAATATACATGATAATATTACCAAAGAGCAAAAAGACTTTGAAAATCTCCACAAAAAACTCCTAGAAAAAAAAGAAAAGCTTAAAGAGGAGTTTGCCAAAATTAAAAGAACAATTGCAATACCCGATTTAAATCCTGATGATTTTTTGAAAATTAAACGCATTATTAAAACCTCCAAAGTACAACTTACTGAAATTGAAAGATCAGAAAAACAAAGAAGCAATTTAGAGAAATCACTTCATGATAGTTTAGCGGAACTAAACGACCTATGGCATCAAGAATATAAAATTATTGAAAACGAAGTTAAGCGTATCAACAACTATGAAAATAGCCTCTCTATTGAAGTAGCTTACAAAGGTAGAAAAGATAAATTTAAAAATAAACTTGAAGAGATGTGCAAAGGAAGTGGCATTCGAAAAAATAACTATGATACCATAACAGAACAATATAAAGATTTTATCGCCATATATAAAGACTTTGCAATTTTAAGTGAAAAAACTAAGCTAAGTGAAAATCATACTGTTACGTTTAAAAATAATTTCAATGAAAAACTAGAAGATTTATTAACTTACCGAGTACCTGACAAGTTTACCATTCAATATAACCAGAAGCCATTAAACCAACACTCTCTGGGGCAAAGAGCTACTGCATTGATATTGTTTCTCTTGGCGCAAGAAGAAACGGATGTTTTAATCATCGACCAACCCGAAGATGATTTAGATAATCAAACTATTTATGAAGACGTTATCAAATCCATCAAAAAATTAAAAGGCAATATGCAGTTTATCTTTGCTACTCATAATCCTAATATCCCTGTGCTCGGTGATAGTGAAAAAGTAATTTCTTGTGAATATCTCAATTCTGCTACGAAACCAAAAATTAAGATAACAGGAGGCACAATCGATAGTCCTGGAATCCAAAAAAAAATTGTAACTATCATGGAGGGTGGCGAAGAAGCCTTTCGCCGACGAAAGACTATTTATGAGAATTGGGATACTATGAAAGGCAAATAGTGGAATAATATGAATGCAATTGAACTACTTGATATTATAGCTGATGGAGAAACCAGTCAGGTTCAATTTAAAGCAATGCTACCTCGGAATGAATCTCTAGCACAAGAGATTATTGCGATGTCTAACTCAAAAGGGGGAAGGATAATCATCGGAGTGAAAGATAAAACCGGTGATATTCTTGGAATAAAACCTGCTGTATTGACTTCTTTAAGCGAAAAAATAGGCAATATAGCGACAAACAATGTTATCCCGCCTATCTATGTCACGACAGAAATTATTTCTGTAGAAGATGGAAGCGTCAAGAAAGTATTGCTTATTGAAGTGCCAGAAGGTATCAATAAACCATATAAAACTTTAAAAGGAGAAATATATGTCAAGCAGGCTTCAGACAAACGAAGGCTTACCGATAACAACGAGATAAGCAGGCTTTTTCAACAAGGCGGTAACTTGATGGCAGATGAAATGCCTGTTATAGATGCTTCTCTCCACGATATTGATGAGAAAGCATTCCGTGAATATTTCAAAAAAATAAAAGATACAACGATTGAAGAAGAAGGTTTAAGCTACGAGAAAGCTTTGAAAATAAAACGAGTCATTCTCAAGGGTAAAATCTCTTTAGGGGGGTTGTTATTTTTTGGTAACGACCCTCAATCATTCAAATCAAGTTTTGAGATAAAAGCAATCTCTTTTTTTGGTGATGAAATATCGGGGTCAAGCTATAGAGACAGCGACAATATACGAGAAACAATACCGAAAATGTTTACTCAAGGTATAAAGTTTTTAAAGAATAACTTATTGCATACTCAACAAGGGCAAAACTTTAATTCAACGGGCAAGTTAGAGGTTTCACTCGTAGCATTGGAAGAATTACTTCAAAATGCCTTATTGCATCGTGACTATTTTAAAAATGCACCGATTCGTCTTTGTATATTTGATAATAGAATTGAGATAATCAACCCGGGCAAATTACCCAATAGCCTTACTGTTGCAGAAATAAAATACAGTAACCCTGTTGTAAGAAATAACCTTCTGGTAGGATATGCCAGCAACGCCATGCATTATAGGGGTTTTGGTTCGGGCATCAGTAGGTCTTTGAAGGAACAGCCTAATATTGACTTTATTAACGACGAGGAGGGTGAGCAGTTTAAAGTTATTATTCCAAGAACCAAAAAATAGTGCAACTCAATGACGGCAGAAGCTAGGGAAAGATAAGCTGATTTGAAGGCAGTATAATAAGCATCTAAATAATAAATAAAATTCTTGAAAAAATTTTTCCAAAGGGATGGGAGTATTTAATGGAAAGCAAAAAAAACTTCACGAAACCACCTCCCCAAGTGAAAAATCTTTATATCAAAAAGAAGCCGATAATCTCGACAAACAAATTGACCAGCTTGTTTATGAGTTGTACGAGTTAACGCCTAAAGAAATTAAGGTTGTGGAGAGTGGGGTGTGAGGAGTAATGAAGAACTAGCAAATCTTTACTCTTTCCTTGAAGAACAAAAAATTGATTTACCCTATTCACATAACATTATTTCTGAATTATTCAAATTTAAAAATGAACTGCAAAAATCTCGAAAACAAGATGAGATAAAATATTGCCAATGGGAAATTGATTTTTTTCAACTGGTTATATCTGAAAATATAAGGCTTCATGATATATCGAACCTCACAGATGAACAGTTGAATTACCTCAGAGAGCGAAGTAAACAAGTAAAATCCCTACATCTCAAGGCAAGATATTTCCATTTGCTATGGTTTTCACCTCTCAAACATAAGGAATATGCAGTTGTCGCGACTGAAGCATACTTAAAACTAATTACTCACTATTTTAACGAATGTAAAAATCAAAGTGATTCACAGTTTGGGCAGCAAATGATTCCTTTAGTCAAAAATGCCCATTGCTTATCCAACAATATGCAAGATGAAAAGATGTTATTAAAAATAAAAGAAAAGATATTATTCTTAGTGCATAATTTTAGCTTTGAGCACTGTTCAGCTTATTATATACGCTGGGAACTGATTGATTTAATGCTGAAAAACAATAAATTATTTGATAAAAATAGCTTTGAGGGTATAGATAATATATGTGATCAACTAGCAAAACAAGCTATAGAATCTTCAAATTTTTTACCAGCTACTAGGTTATATAAAAGCATAATTAAAATTTATCGTAGGTTCAATATACCCAAAGAAGAGTGGTACAATAAAATAGCTGAAACTCATGAAAAAGAATATATCAGCAAGCAAAATGAAAACGTAGCCTCCTCAATTTGCAATCAGGCGATTAAATACTATAGAAAAGCTGGAAACAAAAAGAAAGTACAAGAGTTACAGCCTGTTTTGATAGAGGGCAAAAAAAGATTAAAATTTGTGAGTGTTGAAACACAAATAGACTTATCTAAAATTCACACTGAAAACACAAAACGGGCTGAAAAAATAACTGAACAGGATGTTTCTGCAATACTAGCGTTCCTAACCGGAAGTCCTGATGTCATACCCACATACGAAATGATGGAAAAACAAGATGAGGGAAGCGAGGAGAAAATACTAGATATGCTTTCAGAATCTTTGGTAGACGAAAATAAAAATACAACTCAATACTTTGAAATGGAAGAAGAAAAAAGGCAATATCGAATATCACAAAATTATTCATTTTGGTTTAAGGCATCATCTTCTCATTTAATATATCAAATATTCACACTAGCAATTAAGAAAAAGAAGCTTTCTATTTATACCATTACTTCTTTTTTTCAATCAAATTCATGGTTTGGCAAAAACCTACATAAATCTATAGCCAGCTCTGACAAATATGATTACAATTGGCTTAATCTTATCTTTCCAGCTCTTCATGAGTATTTTTTGTTAATGGAACAAAGGCATATGCAATCTCATTCTATAAATAACATAAACTTGGTGCTTTGTATTGACAGTTTAACACTAAAATTTGAAGGTTTATTGCGAGACTTCTGTAATTTTAATAATATACCTACCACTTTTGGAACACAAGATAAAAAAGGCAGAGATATCGAACAAAATAAAGATATAAACGCACTCTTGTATGAATCACAACTAGAAGAAATAATTGGTAAAGATGATATATCGTTTTTACGATTTTTACTAACTGAAAATTCAGGCTTTAATCTGAGAAATAAAATAGCACACTGTAATTTAAGAATTGAAGAGTATTCTTTTGATATTATGCACTTTCTTATAATCGGATTGCTAAAGTTAGGTAAATATGATTTTTCTCAATAAAAGCTGGCTACTATATTGCCAAAGTTCAAGTTATGATAATTTGTTGGTAAAACCTTGGTCCTGCCTTAAAGTTTCAAATTAATTGTAATGCTTATGACTTATAGAGTTCTCTCTATTCTAATTTTTTTAATATTCACGGGAATTTTAGTACCCCAAACAAATTCATTTTTATCTAAATTAAAATTTAAACATGTGCCAGAATATGTGAATCCTGGATATAAGCGCCACAATTGGCGACATTGGATTGATGCTGATAGAGACTGCCAAGATACTCGCCAAGAAGTTTTGATACGAGATAGTCTTAAACCTGTCACTTTTAAGACTGCCAAGAAATGTAGAGTTGCTTCAGGTTTATGGAGATGTTCTTACACTCACAAGCTTTTTAGAAACCCTCGAAAACTAGATATTGACCACGTTGTCCCCTTGAAAGAAGCCTTTATTTCGGGAGGATATTTTTGGAATAAGGATAAAAAGAAAAAATTTGCCAATGACCTTAAAAATTCTCAACATCTGCTTGCAGTCGAAGCAAAAGCCAATCGTAGAAAAGGTGCAAGAGACCCTGCAAATTGGCTCCCTGTTACCAATCAATGTAAATATATAAAAAGCTGGATTATGATTAAAGAGTATTATAAACTTAGTATGAATGAGCAAGAAATTAATACTATAAAAAAAAGTTTCAAAAAAAATTGCTTATAAATATAACCAGGTATAAGAATAGAAATAATATCAAATTTGATTGAACTAACCCAAGAAGCGACTCTCAAATTATTTTGGTAAAAAAAATTACTTGTAATAAATTTAATAAATTATGTTTATACAAAGATATCTTTATTATACTCTACTTGTATCTGTAATATTACTGTGGAGTTTTGATAACCAAAAAAAATTATAATGGCAAGATCGGATTTATTAGTTAATTTAATGAAAAGTGGCAGTAAGGCTGATCAAGTTACTTTTCAGAAAATAGCAGAAGATTTAATTGCTGAGGAAAAACGTAAGGGCCATGGCATCTTAGCAGAACGGATGCGTAAAGCATTACAACCTTCATATAAAGAGAACTCCCAACGTTTCAATAATCAGATACAAAGACCTCCGGGGGAATTATTTTATGAGATCAACCCTGAGCGAAAGCTAAATAGCTTATTTTTACCAATGGGTATTGAAGAGCAAATCAGAGAAGTCATTGAAGAACAACATCGTTCGGAATTACTCCATTCTTATAACCTAAAAAGTAGGCATCGATTGCTCTTTGCAGGTGCTCCCGGCAATGGGAAAACAACTCTTGCCGAAGCTCTAGCTCATGAACTAATGTACCCCCTGATTGTAATTCGTTATGAATCATTGATCGGCAGTTACTTAGGTGAGACATCTAACCGAATTAAAAAAATACTTGAATATGCTAAAACCCAACGGTGTGTCTTATTTTTTGATGAATTTGAAACCTTAGGTAAAGAACGTGGTGATACACGAGAGACAGGAGAAATCAAACGTATTGTCAGTTCTTTGTTATTACAAACTGATGCATTACCAGACTATGTGGTGTTGGTCGCAGCGAGCAATCATCCTGAGTTACTCGACAGAGCAGTATGGCGTCGCTTTCAAGTAAAAATTGAGTTACCATCACCAACACAAGAACAATTGAGCCTATTCATTGAATCTATAGTGACACGCTGTGAAATAGATATTGGAGTCCCTACTGAAATACTAGTAACAGCGTTAATGGGTTGTAGCTATGCAGAAGCCGAGGAGTTTTGTTTAGATATCGCACGCCGTATCATTCTCTCACATGAACATAAAAATGCAAAAAGAATCACCACCCTCAAGTTACAGCAATGGAAGAATAGACTAAAGCCAACCACAAATAGAGAAACGGCTCATGGCACAAAATAAACTTCCTCTTTTAATTTTTCCTAAGCCCAAGTTCGTCAATACACCTGCTAACCAAGGTTTTCTTCCCACTACAATACATCTGCCTTCGCATATAAGACAAGTTGAGCGTTTAACTCCACAAATAGAAAAGCTAGAAGCTGATTTATCAAAATTTGCCGGTTCGGCAGCTAGGACAATAATAGGCGGAGAACCAGAATTAGTTTTGGTACTTGAATTGGCGAAGAAAGTCGATGATTTCAAAAGGGCCATGCAGAGTGCTGGCTTAGAATGGTTGGGTGAGTGGGATGATGAGATAGAAGCCGATGAAGATTTTTATTCGCTTATTAAAATTGGAAAAACCTTTTTTCAAACCCCCCCTGCTAATCTGTCAAAAGAGTTTTCAAAAGAAATTCAAACTATCTTGAGGAAGAAGGAATTTCTTGATGAGAAATTTAAATTAATTAAAATTCCAATGGAGCTTTCATTGCCGAAGCACCTCTTGCCGTACGAAAATAAAATTAAGGAGACAATCAATCAAGCTTTAGAGAAAGCAAAAAGTTCAACAAATAAACTTGCTGGTCGTTTATATGTATCCATAGTCAACCAACAAGGCATGAATCAAATTCTTTCACTTTGGAAAAAATGGCAAGAGGGAGAAGAACTCCCACCCGGCAAAACAAAATGGCGTGACATCTTTGCTTGTCTAAAAACGATTCGACGCTGGGGAAGACAAGAAACCTTAGAAGAGACAGGTATGAAAGACTATTTTGAAAGATTTCTAGATGAAGAACAAATAAACTTTCAAATAGAATGTTTTTATCGTAAAGACGAAAATAAGCGAAGAAAAATTGAAAAAAATATTACTCACCTAGTAAATGTTAATCAGGGTGTTTTAATCAATTCATTTATTGACAAGCATGAAATTGGATTTCATGCAGTGAAGGCAAGTATGCCAGCTAAAAACGTCAAAAGACTATTAAGCGAGCTAGAAAACTCAGAACAAAAAGATAACCTTTTTGTCTATCCAAATGTTATGTATTTTCGACAAACAGGGCAAAGCATTGTCTCTACTATTGAAGGTGATAGTGAGCAGGCTGAATATCTTAAAACAGAAGCAAGACAACTACCCATCGCGGCTATTTTGGATGGTATGCCCAATTTAAAACATAAGGCACTAGAAAATCATATTAATTTTGATGATCCTTTCAATTTAGAGAATGAATATCAAGCGGGTGAACGTAAGCATGGTACATCTATGGCATCGTTAATCATTCATGGTGACCGTTCTGATAGTAGTCAAAAGCCTATTCGTAGCAAATTATATCATGTCGCCGTAATGCAACCAGATGTGCAAGCAAGAGATTCGCGCAAAAAAGTAGAGCATTTTCCCAGTAATATTTTTTATGAAGATAGGATTGAACAAGCAGTACGCCGTATATTAGATAAAGATGGCGAAATAGAGGCTCAGGCCCCTACTGTAAAAATAATTAATCTGTCACTTGGTGACCCAGAGAGACCCTTTATTCATACACCCAGCCCATGGGCAAGATTGCTTGATTCTCTTTCATGGAAATATCGGGTTTTGTTTTGTGTCAGTGCTGGTAATTACACTAATTCATATAATTTTGATATACCCTTTTCAGAGTATCAACAAAAAAGTGATGATGAAAAAATAAAATCGTTATTTGAAGTAATGCAAAAGAATCTCTCAAAGAGACGCTTACTTGCTCCTGCCGAGTCGATTAACTCACTGACTGTAGGTGCTTTGCATCAAGATGAAAGTGGAAATAGTTATCATTTGCGTTCACGAATTGACTTGCTGCTGAATCATCCCCTGCTAAGTCCAATATCTTGTTTAGGTCATGGCTTTAGAAGCTCAGTGAAACCAGAAATATATTTTCCAGGAGGGCGACAATTGTACAAGGAGCCAAGTACCCCGCAGACACAAGAATTCCATCTGAATGATAGTACTTTAATACCCGGTCAGAAAGTCGCTTGTGATAGTAACAAAGAAGGAGAGGTTTCACAGGATGTATTTACTCGCGGAACAAGCAATGCAACAGCTTTAGCAACAAGGGCTGGTATACAAATTCATGAAGTGTTAAGCCAATTAAACGATGAAAATCAAATCCCTGATGAATTGATGGCAGTTGTGATTAAAGCCCTGCTTGTGCATGGTGCCATACAAGGCAAGAATGCAAAAAATAAACTAGAACATTTAAGAAACTCTGCTAATTCTAAAACATTTAAAACAACTTTAGCACGCTATCTGGGCTATGGAGCTGTTGATATTAATAGAGTGTTGGCTTGCACTGAACAACGAGGTACAGTAATTGGATTTGGTGAAATAACAACCTCTAAAGTACACGAATATCGTTTTCCGATTCCTAGTGAGTTTGGCAGTCAAAGTATCTTTCGGCGTATGATTGTCACTCTAGCATGGTTCTCGCCAATGAACACCAAACACAGATATTTAAGAGAAGCGAAGCTGGAAATACAGCCTACTGACAGTGGGATGATTCTCCTTTAAAAATTAACCGTGTGGATGGAGATCATAACCAAGTGAAGCGTGGCACAATTCAACATGAGGTAGTAGAAGGCAAAAAAAAGCTAGAAGTATTTAAACAAGATGAAACGATTATTTTACAAGTAGTTTGTAAGAAAGAAGCAACCAAGAAGTTAGACGAGAAAATTCCTTATGGCCTAGCTGTAACCTTAGAGGCCCATGAAGAAAGTAATATACCAGTTTATCAAAGGATTAAAGAAAGACTAGCTACGCAAGTGCAGATTGAAAATTAAGCTTATGAGAAAAATATACAACACCGCTTTTTTATTTATTCTTTCTTTGCAATCATCTATATCTTGCCCCAGCTATAAGTGAGCTACATCATGCAAAGAAGTCAAACTTTCCTCAATCCTCATTTCTATATCGCCTGTTACCCTACAATTTTTTTGACTTATGAACAGCGAGTATTTCAAAATGTTTTTTTTTGGACATATCAGATTTCTTGATTTCTTTTAGCTCATCAAAAACGTTAAAATTTTCTAAAAAATACATATTATAGTCAAACCTATTGAGGACGTCAAATAATTCATTTCTTTCATAAACATTCAATTTCTTATAGCATTCAACTAATAGATTAGGTTGGTAGCTCTCCAGAATTTTAGGAATTGTCTTAAGAATTTCTTTATCGTATCCTTCGGCGTCAATCTTAATCAAATCCAATTTGACAAGATTGTCCTTATATTCTTGCAATAAATAATCTTGTAAATTTTTCCCGACCACTTCCAGAGGGAAATTATGATTATATCTTTGATTTCTAATTTGTTGCAAAAAACCGCCATTACAAAAAGATGCATCAGAATAATGAAAAACAAATTTACCGGCCTTTGCAGTTGCAGCAAAACACAATGGTACAATATTTAATTGATCTGAGTTCAAACGGGCATTTTTTTCAAGAATCTTAAAAACATATTGATTTGGCTCTATCCCTAATACCAGTCCATCTTTCCCGACTGCACGTGCCATGGGTATGGTCGTATCACCGGTATGAGCACCGATATCAATGATCATTCCTCCTTTCTTTGAAAGTTGTTGGTAGAACAGGATATTTGAGGCAGTGATTTCTTTGGGCTTTTCCAAAGGATGTAGCCACTGAGCATATTGGATTGTCCCTATGTTAGGGATTTGAAATTTTTTTACCTTGAATCCATATTCATTGAATTTTTTTTTTAGTTTTGCTTTTCCAATTTTTCTTTTGATATACTTGAGCATAATAAATTTAATGATTTCTTCCTTTAATTAGATACGTTTTTTTACCACACTTAAAACCTATCAATTTAATCGAAGATCTTGCCAGAATCTGTTCAATATTTTTTCTGGATTTGATAAAAATGCAAGGCATAATAATCATAGAGTGATTATCAGATAATACTCAAGAATGTAAACAGCTATTTCCGGTAAAGTTTAGCAGCTATCTTAATTTATCAAAATTAGTAACTATATATTTTTCAAATTGTGATTTACAATGCTCAGAATTTTTTTTCGTATTTCTCCCATTAAAATGAATTGTCCTTTTCCCTTTATGTTTACCATTTTTATTTGAAGATGATTCTTGAATGAATTCGGCGGATGTCATGAGCCACATCATATCCATTCTTTCTGAGTAAAAAATAAACCAATAATCATTCCTTTTTTTGTGAGGTATTGTTGCAAAAAGAGAAGCAGAGCCAAAAGCAACGTTCTTTGAACTCGCTTTTATTTGCACATTAATCAAACGACTATCTTTCTTACGGATGGTCGCATCAATCGCATCATCATCGACAACTGACCCAAAATTCAATTCGTTTGCCAAAACTAGCGCTATTTCTAAAAGGCTGTGACATACTTCGACTAATTCTATCTATACGTAAGAATATGTAAACAATTGGAAAAACACTCCATTGGTCGATTCTTTCACGTTCCTGCATGTGAGAGAATGTCTATTTGCAAGGATCTTATTCATTGCTCGATCATAGAAAACGCAAATAGTTTATGCAGGGGCAATCAGTTGATCAAGAGCTTTCACGGCTAATGATATCGGTTGTTGGTGTTTAAATTATTTTGTCTAAAGTTTTTAAAAAACATTGGACAAAATATATTCAAATTTAGACTTGGACATAAAAAGTAAACGATTGCTCTAAATCTTGTATCAGAACTTTATGAACAAGCATTATCTTGGATAAGAAAATGGATCCAGAAAGATTTTTTTACAAATGAATGACTTATCCTGATTCACCAAAATTGATTTTTGTACCTGACTAAAAATAATATAATTGGTGTGATTGTAACAACTGGAATTCACGATAAGCGGAGTAACCAGCATTGAGTTTTAGTCGATTGGATCATGTCTCAAACTATCAAGAAGGATCATCAGCCAAAAGTAAATCGCCTTTTTTTAGCAATCGTATGAGGGATATTGATAGCTCGGTGCAAATATCTCTCAGGATTAAAGAATTCATGATCGATGCAAATTTACTTTTGACACCAACACAAAGTGCTATCGGAGCTTGTGCCCAAATCTCAATGAAAGTCTGTAACTAATATGAAGAAACAATTCAAGAAACTTTTGAAACATCAAAATAAGAACTACAGTTTGATAGATACATTGATTGGTAGTGGCAGATTACCTGATTTTGTGATACGGCTGGGTATAAAATTTTTGAATAAACGACGATTGCAGGAACATTATTCTTTGAGTTCAGAAATCCGACATGAAAAATTAAAAGAATTCATGCTACAGTTGAAGACTGGGCCGATTTCAGTAAATACCAAGACGACCAATGCACAACACTATGAACTACCAACGGAATTTTTTAAAATCGTGCTTGGTCCCAAGCTCAAGTACAGTTGTTCGTATTTTAATTCAAAGAAAGATACCTTAGCTGAGGCTGATGAAAATATGTTAAATATATATTTACAGAGAGCAAAGATTAAAAACAGCGACGAAATTTTAGAACTGGGATGCGGATGGGGATCATTGACTGTCTATATGGCCACCCAATTCCCCAAAAGTAAAATTACTGCAATTTCAAATTCAAGCGTGCAAAAAAAATATATTGATCAGCTATTAAAGAAAAGGAAGATAAAAAATGTTAACGTGATAACGAGCGATTTTAATGATTTTAGTACCCAAAAGAAGTTCGATAAAGTTGTCTCCATTGAAATGTTTGAACATATCAGAAACTATGAAAAGGCATTCCAGAAAGTACATAGCTTCCTAAAGAAGGGCGGGCAGTGCTTTATTCATATTTTCGCTCATCGGGAGATTGCCTATCCCTTTGAAGTAAAGGATGACTCAGATTGGATGTCTAAGTATTTTTTTACTGGCGGTACCATGCCAAGCAATCATCTGTTTACATACTTTTGCCATCCCTTAAAAATCAATGATCATTGGGTCGTCAATGGAAAACAATACACCTACACTGCAGATAAATGGTTGGAAAATATGGATGCCAATAAAGAGAGAGTACTAAAAATATTTCAAGATGTTTATGAAGATGAATATAAAATTTGGTATCAATACTGGAGAATTTTTTTTATGTCGGTTGCTGAATTATTTGGCTACAAAAATGGCAATGAATGGGTAATCAATCATTATCTTTTTGAAAAAGTTTAGATGAAGAATGAACAACCTCACTCATTAAAATGGTGAACGGCAAAGCAGACAATGCTCTTCTTTTATTTTGTGACTATCTTTGAATCTACTTGGGATTCAAATTGTTCTCAGTTCTATAATTTGTGCCAGAGAATTTCCAAGCAAGGTTGTACAAAAAAATGAAATATTTGATCAAAGATTTAGCAGCGTTAACAAACATCTCCAAAGATAGAATACGGAAGTGGCAGGAAAGATATAAACTACTGCAACCTACTTTGGGGGACAACGGATACTATTATTATTCAAATGAGGATTTTTATGTGCTCAATGCAATGAAACAAAAACTAGATAAAGGATATCGCTTAAAGGATGTTGTTCAATTAGCGAGAGAGGATTTTTTAACTCAAAATTTTGCTAATTTTAATATCAGTGAGCTAAAAATCATTAGCCTCATTGAGGGGAATCAATTTTTTTCATTGGCAAGAATTTATGATCAAAGGGAAAGAGAAAAAGATTTCATTCAATGGGTTCAAGAAGATTTATGTTCTTTAATTGAAGTGGTGGGTAAAGCGTGGCAAGAAAAGCTCATTACGGTCGCAGAAGAACATGCATTCTCCAAATGGTTTTTTGGCTACTTTGACAGCAAGATAAGAAGATTGAAAACAGACACCAAACCCAATATACTGGTGTGCGTTTATTCTAAAGATGAACACGAGCTTGGCGCACTACTTCACTATGGAATACTCTTATACAAGCATAGGAGAGCAAAGTTCTGCGGTAATCTTCCAGAATTTCATATCTTAAAAGAGTTGGCATCACATAAGTATACTGAACTGCATATTTCCCTAGTACTAAAACGAACGCATTCAGAACTTGAGTTTTTTAAGCGCCGTATTCTCAGCAGATTTTCCGATTTGAAAATTGTATTCGGTGGTTGTGGAGTAGGGACAAAAAAGTAAATGAAAGAGAAACTAGCGATCATTGGTAGTGGAATTGCTGGCTTAGGTGCAGCATACCATTTGAGTGATCATTATGACATTACGGTATTTGAAAAAAATAAATATTTGGGAGGGCATACCAACACTGTAGAGATTGTAGAAAAAAATCAGACGATAAACATAGATACCGGTTTTATCGTATTTAACAAAGAAACCTATCCCAATTTGCTTCAGTTTTTAAAAAAATTAAATGTGACATATCAACCCGGTAAAATGTCATTTAGTGTTTATAATAAGAACACAAATCTCCAATATTCTGGCAAGAGTCTTGGAGATTTATTTGCGCAAAGACCAAATGTATTCAAACCGAGGCATTGGAAACTTGTCTATGAAATCAATCAGTTCACTCAACAAGCACCGATCCAACTCGAGACAAAAAAGGTAGACTTACCACTTGCCGAGTATTTACGAAGCGAAGGCTACAGTGATGATTTCATGCTCAATTTTATCTTGCCGATGGGTGCAGCAGTTTGGTCTACGCCTATCGATAAGATGCTCAACTTCCCAGCAAAGACACTGATAAGATTTTTCTACAATCATGGATTTTTGGGATTGAACACCCAGTATCAATGGTACACTGTTACCAACGGGGCAAAAAGATATATTGAGAAAATATGCGGCGTTTGTAATTTTAGATATAAAATGGATTGCCCAGTATATGAAATAGAAAGACTTGAAGATCAAGTAGCCATTAAAACGAAACAAGGGAATGTCTTATTTGACAAAGTGATCGTTGCAACTCACGCAGATCAAGCTTTGGCACTATTGAAAAATCCCCAAAAACTAGAAAAGGAATTACTGGCAAAGTTTAAATATGAAAAAAATCAAGCAATATTACATACGGATGCTTCGCTGATGCCTCCGCTCAAAAAAGTTTGGTCGGCTTGGAACTATAAGACTATAAACGACAAAAGCTACAACCTTAAGTCGTCGATTATTTATTATATGAATTTTCTACAAGATCTCAAAACAGAGCAAGATTATTTTATTTCGATCAATGAGTTCGATGATATCGATCCGCAAAAAATTTATCGTACTATTGATTATGAACATCCAATATTTGACATGGAAACCATGATTGCTCAAAATCAGTTAGGGGAACTAAATAAAAATAATCAAATTTTTTATTGTGGAAGTTATTTTAAGTACGGATTCCACGAAGATGCTTTTACATCAGCCTTGAATTTATCGAAAAGGTTGCTCGAAAGACATGAGATAATCAATGTTTAATTCAAGAATATACGAGTCGCAAATAGAGCATACTCGTCTCCGCCCTAAAGTAAATACTTTTGAGTATAAAATATATATTTTCTATTTGGATTTAGATGAAATTAAAAATCTTCATAGAATAAGTAAACTAATGGCTTATGAAAGACTTTCACTGTTTTCTTTTTTTGAAAAAGATCATTTAAAGTTTACAACCAATAAAGAAAAACTTTCTATCAAGAATCGAGTAAAGCAATACTTGAAAGAAAATGGCATTGATTTTGTTCCGACAAAAATTTACCTTTTATCTCAGCTTCGATTATTTAATTATATTTTTAATCCTGTGAGTCTCTATTATTGTTATGACGCAAATAATCAATTAAAACTTGTACTGGTGGAGGTAAACAATACATACCTCGAACAAAAAGCGTATATAGTCAGGGTAGATAAGTCAGAAGATCAGTTACAAACAAAAAACTTCTATGTTTCGCCATTTATCCAGCATAACTGTAATTTCCAATTCAATCTACCCAATCCCGGTAATGAGAAAATCTTTGTAGAGATTAACTCAAGAGATAAAAAAACAAGCGAGGTCATTTTATCCGCCCGTCTATACGGTAAGGCTCTTACACTCACCACAAAGAATTTAATCAAGCTCAATCTAAAATACCCGTTGATCACCAGCAAAATCATCGTTTCAATCCATTGGCAAGCGTTGAAATTATTTTTTAAAAAAATCTCATACTTTAATAAAAAGGATACCGATCTCAAAATAAGACAGATTCAAGAAAAATAGAATCGATGAACTTTGGTAAATCTATCGAGTGAAAAGTGAATCGAGGACTTTGATTGAATGCAGGAGCAAAAATCGGGCTACAATATTGAGATGTATGGCGGTAAAAAAGGATTTACAAAATTCCGATATATAATTATTAATAACGCATAGATTTGGTCATTGTCCTTATTGATACATCTATTACATTATGAAATTTTTTGAATTTGATACCTACACCTTATTGTCTGCTTTTATTATTGTCTTTGCAATTCAGATAATCATGTTTTTTATTGCTGCTTTTTTTAAGACGGACAAACTTACCGATATTTCGTATGGTAGTACCTTTTTCTTACTGAGTATCATTTACTTATTCAAGCCGAGCAATGATATTCGCACGATTATAGTTTTACTCTGTGTCATACTGTGGTCAATTCGTATTTCAGCGTATCTTTTTTATAGAATCCTCAAGATTGGTAAGGATGAACGTTTCGATGATAAACGCGGGAATTTTTGGAGCTTTGCAAAATTTTGGTTATTCCAAGCAATCGCGGTCTATATTTTGAGTATCCCCTTTATTTTTTTGGCTAACACGGATAGCTACTTTGCATACGGTTCGATATTTGATTATTTAGGATTGATACTCTTTTTTAGCGGACTGATTATCGAAACCATAGCAGATATGCAAAAATTTTCGTTTAAGTTAAAAAATAAAAATAAATGGATAGATTCTGGTTTATGGAAATATTCCCGTCATCCAAATTATTTTGGCGAAATACTCCTTTGGTATGGCATCTACTTTCAGTGTTTAACAGCCTTGTCGGGCTGGCAATTATTCATTTCTCTGGTGAGTCCATTGTGTATCACCTATATTTTAGTAAAAGTAAGCGGCGTTCCACTTTTGGAAAGTAGCAACGAAAAAAAATATAAAGGTGATCCAGACTATCAAAAATATAAAGAGCGAACAAATTTGCTCATTCCTTGGTTTTCAAAAATCTAACTAATCTATTTTAGATTGAGAGAATATTGCTGCTTTCTAATTCTTCTGTTAATTCAAAGAGGGTATTGACGAGCTTCAATACTAAATTCTTTCCATTGGTAGGCAAAATCTTTTCGAGATCCGCTCGTTTATCAAAATCTAGAATACTATTGCTTGCACATGGCCATTTTTCATATTTATCGGTCATCTTTCTTTTTTTTCTAATTTCTTCTAATTGCTCGTTCTCTCGGAATTTTTTTATATCTACCTGCCCACTTTCAGTATTTATCCAAAGACCATAATATACGTCACGTTTTTTCCAGAGCTGTAACATCACTTTGACCTGACCGTTTTGCCAAGAAAAACCAAGATGAAGATCCTGAGGTTTTACCGCTGTTTGTTCGATTTTCCAAGATTTATTTTCTTTTTTAACTTTTTCCTCAATATGCTCTTTAATTTCTATCCAAAAGTCCTCTATGAGCTTATTTTTAACGAGGTCAAAATTTTCAGAAACTTCAAAAGCAAATGAAAAATTATCTGCTTTTATGAGGAACTCGAACATTGCTTCATCGTATTTTGTAGTCATAGAGCTTTTTATCTTTTAGTACTGTTTTAAATCTCTGATCGTTTCTAGGTAGGCTTCTAGTAAATATTGAACTTTTGCTGCTTGGACATCAGGTATGCAGCTTTTAAGCCAAGCTTTGATATCTCTTTTATAACTTATTGTCTGTAAAATATTTTTTCTGATTAACTCTTGTTTTAGTTCTGCGAGCAGTGATTCAGTGGAAGGTTCTTTACCGTCAATTGTTAGATAAAATAACATCATCTGTTTTTCTATATCAGCAAACTGCTGGGTTTTGAGAAATTCATAATACTTTTTGATTTGTTCTGGCTGATCATCTGCATATATTTTATTTTCTACGACAATCCCAAATTTCTTTTGTGGATCGTGAGAATGAATATAAATGTCTAGTCTACCGTTCTGTCCTGTAAAAAATTCTTCCTCAACCCGGTAATTATTTTCTTTATCAAGTATAAAGTACTGTTTTTTTTCATGAGGAATAAATTTTTGAATAAACGAACTCAAAAATAAATCACCTTGTCCGTGTGTCCCATCGACTTCCAAAAGATTCTTAAGAAATGGAGTGTGAGTTTTTTCCTCAAACTCATGGATATTGAGAATGGAAAAAATATTGTACCTTGATGCTTCCTTTTTATCCTTTATCGCGAATTCTTTTTTGAGCGATGTATAGTCTTCCCGTAATCGTAAAAAATCCTGGTTAAAGTGAGCGATATTATTCATAATAAAAATCCTCTCTAATTTCACTCATTTTAGTTTTCTGGCAAATCTTTTCTTTTTAATCTCTCCTCATAGGTATTTTCTTTAGCGCATCTATTGATAACTTGAGTTTCAAATAAAGAAAACCATTGAGGATCAGATGGTGGCGGGCACAATGTCCAATAGGTCATTATACCATCTACTGAATGGTCATCAAAATAATGATATTTCTGTGAATAAAAAGGAGCTAGGTAGCCAAAGACTCGTAGATATTCAGCAAGTTTATAAAACTTTCCCTCGTCTACTTTTTTTTTGATGATATATTCATGAGGCCACGTCTTGGCATAAGTTTTTGCAAAAGTCCATGGAACCTCTTCAATAAATTTTTTAATTTCAAGGGGAAAGCTATTCATTGGGGATATAACGTTCTTAGTTATTAGTTTTGTATAGAAAAAAAATATTCTTAGAAAGATATAATTAACTTAATGGAATATCGGATGCTCACAAAATTAAACGCTACTTATTTTAATACAAAAATCTCTTCAGATATTTTATATACTCTTTAGCCCGCCATCAAGCCCAAGTTAGATAAAACCACTAACTGTGTTTCTAAAAATCGCTCACTTTTTGCGGCAGAATATCCAAGCGCTGGATTTTTTGACTTTTATTATCGGTTCAAATTTGTAGGAGAAAATGCGGCTATAGAGGGTGTACTCGTTCTCAAAATTTTTAACGAGCGTGCCGCTGTTGTTCATGAATGCTTCAAGAAGACTTTGGTGAATTGATAGTTATTCTAATGGTAAATAAGAAAGCATTCTGCTATTATATTGTATCTGCCCTCGGTTATTTGATGGGCAAAAACAAAACAAAGGTGGACAAGAATAAATATTATTTACGGAAAATCTATCAGCATATAAAATCGTTCAAGGTGCGAGTAGTGGCATTGCAGTTAGACTGAAATAAAAATACATGATGCAAATAAAATTATTTAAAATTCTCATTGCTCTGAGTGCTATCTTGATAGTAACTCAAACAGCCGCGCTTCCTTTAGGTATTCTCAAGAAGCCCATCAAAGCCCCAGAGTTTACCCATCAACGAGCAGTGGATTGGCTGAACACTCAACCGATCCGTATAAAAGATTTGGCGGGTAAAGTCGTTGTTCTTGATTTTTGGACGTTCTCATGCTGGAATTGCTATCGTTCTTTTCCGTGGTTGCGCTCGATTGAGACTCGTTATCGTGCTGCTGGGTTACAGGTAGTTGGTGTGCATTCACCCGAGTTTGATCATGAACGCAAGCTGAGCAACGTGCGCGCTAAGATAGCTCAGTATAAATTGCGACATCCAGTAATGATTGACAATGACTTTAGTTATTGGCAGGCGTTGGGTAACCGATATTGGCCGACTTTCTATGTGATTGACAAACGAGGTTACGTCCGTGCTGTCTTTGCTGGAGAAACCCACAAAGGCGACAAACGCGCGCAAGCGATAGAAAGATTCATAGAAATTTTATTGGCAGAAAAATAATAGGCGAGGGCACAGATTGTGCGACCGTTCAAAGAGTTCGTCAATTAAAAATTCGTTTAATCGTAAAGACCTGAGCTATGAGTCAAATGTATGTGTATCAGAATAGGAAGCGGTTGTCCTCGGTGGGTTAATCATCTGCTAGCGGCTGGCGTTTGTCTAACATCAATCAATGGATTAAAGAAGTCAGACAAACTAAGCTTGTATTGATCGAGGTAACAATAAAGATCGCTATTTTGTCGGAATTATCCGTTATTTTTTAGATTGCTTATCCGGATGATCAGGCTTATCGCTCTTCCAAATCATCTTTGATCGTTTGCATTAGAGATGCATATTTTGCTACAATGACACGGGCTATAGCAGCAGATACTTCCTCCAACATTGATCTGTTCTTGTCCTGCGTATATCGCGTGTACCCGCTTATTTGGGACTGAAGACGTCAGATAAAAAGGTGGTTTCTTAATTTTGAAGGAATATGAGGAATGGATAACTATAAATGAGACAAAGAAGGATGCGTAAGCTTTCTGAGCATGTAACTGCATGGAAAGCTCGCGTTGTTTGAAAATTGCTAGAAACCTACGATAAGTAATTTTTTATCGGCAATGGTCGCTATCTTTGGTATAAAATACTCATGGAAAATATTTATCACAATTTACAGAATTTGTTAAAAAGCGGGGAAGGCTATTTAGATGCAGAGGGGAGATTGAACCGGACCTTGATTCTAAATAAAGCCTATGATGGTGATGGTGATGGGGATTTACTGGATTTATTGTTGGGCAATCCACAAATGCACAAGCAATTTTTTACTCAAACCGCTAAAGCGTTAATTTTTAAACGCGATGACTTTATAGAATTTATTGCCCACAAGAATTTTCTCGCGGATAGCTACACCGATTATAAAAATAAAATCGGGCTGGGCGATGGTAAGAAATATCTCAAAGCCTCAAACGATACTGTGCTGATGTTTCCGTTTAAGGATTGCGTGCTTGAAGGCGGGATGAGCAATGAAGAAGAAGGCAAACGCGAGATTTTTTATAATGAAATCCTCGCTGCTGATGAAATTGATCGGCTCAAAGCTCCGAAATTACTCACCAACATAAAGCGCATCACTGCGGCTGGGGAATCGCAAGCAACGGGCTTCACTCGCAATGAAAACGGCAGAATTATCGATAATTTGCTGATAAAGGGCAATAATTTTTGTGCCTTGCATAGTCTCAAGGCTGAATTTGAAAATTGCGTGAAGCTCATCTATATCGACCCGCCCTATAATACCGGCAATGATAGTTTCAAATATAATGATAGGTTTAACCATTCGACTTGGCTGACTTTCATGAAAAACCGCTTAGAGGTGGCGCGTGAATTATTGCGCGATGATGGCGTGATTTTCGTACAATGCGATGATAATGAGCAGGCTTATTTGAAAGTGCTCATGGATGAGGTGTTTGGTAGGGAGAATTTTATAACTAATATAACTTGGCAAAGAACGCCTGAGGGTAGAACAGCCCTTGGACAAGGCTCTTCATTTATCAATAATTCCTCTGAATATATTTTATCTTTTTGTAAGAGTAGTATTAATAAACCTAAAGACTCAAATATTCAGAAAAAAGTAGATGCAACCGAAAAAGCTCTTAATCAGTATTCATATTATTTGAAATCTGAAGGTAATAGAAAGCTTGATAAAGTCATAACGGATAGTAAAGGAAATAAAATTGAACTTTATAAGCATGATAATTACCTTTTGGAAAGGATACCATCAAAGACTCCTGTAAAAGATAGGTTAGATAACTTCGAAAAGCTTGTTAGAATAGCGGCACAACAAGAAGAAAGTAGCTTGCAACAGAAAATATTATCAAACTTGGATGAAGAAACTTTATATTCAGTTGAATATATACCGACACTTGGAAAACAGAAGGGAAGATTTAAAAAAGCATTTTATATTAAGAATGGTATTTTGTTATTTCTAGAAAATTATGCATTTACAGATGGTAAAAGGGTTTTTAGAAATGCAGATATGAATAATTTCTGGAGTCACGATGAAATACAAGTTACGGGTATTGCTGATGAAGGAAAAGTTAAATTAAAAAGAGGTAAAAAACCCGAAGCTTTATTAGAGCGCATTTTGCAATTAGCCACGCAACAGGGCGATATTGTTCTCGATTTTTTTGCAGGGTCTGGCACGACTGCCGCGGTCGCTCACAAGATGGGGCGGCAATATATCGCGGTCGAGCAGATGGATTATATCGAAACCATTACCAAAGCCCGCTTGAAAAAAGTGATTGGGGTCAAAACAGAATCCGATTTAATGGGCGATAAATATGACTATGATACGGGCGGAATCTCAAAGAATGTCAATTGGCAAGGCGGGGGTGAATTTATCTATGCCGAGCTTGCCCCGCTCAATCAAACCCTTATTGATGCGATTGACAAGGCGGATAATTTAGACATCATTTTGAAAATCCGCGAGAAAATATTACAATCTCACTTCACGCAATATCAGCTAGACCATGAAGCCGCCCATGACGACCAAGCCTTTGTCGGTTTAGACCTGAACGAGCAAAAACAAATCCTCATCAGTATGCTGGATAAAAACCAGCTCTATGTAAATTATTCCGAACGCACCGACTCGCTATTCAAATGTTCGCAAGAAGATATAAAATTAAGTGAAGATTTTTATAAAGGAGAAAAATAATGTTTTATCCACTAGTCAATTTGAATAATTTATCTGAAGATAAAACTGAAGCATTTTCAGAATTTCTTGAAAGAGTAAGAAACGAATATAACGAATATAAAAAGCAGGATAGAAACGAGGAGACGGATATGAATGGTAATTATATAGGTGGATATAATCCGGAAAAATGGGCTTTGATGTCGATTAGTGGTTATATTAAAGCAGCAGAATTAGATATTGATATGCCTGAAATAAGTTTCAACATGGACGAAAATGAATTACTGAAAGCTTTTACTGAAAGCATGGCAATAATAACATATAATATTCCCCAATTAAAATATAAAGCAGAAAGAGAAAAACGGGGTTATCTATCACCAGAAGATAAAAACAAGCTCAATGAATTACTCAACAAAATAAGAATAATCATCAATGAAAAAGTAAAAGAAAGCGATAAAAAAGAAGCAATGATATTAAAATTAAACGACTTACAAAAAGAAATCGATACTGATAAGACAAGGTTTGAAAGAATTAATAAAATGGTAGTTGATGTTTCAGTTACGGCAAAAGAAGTATGTAAAAATGTGATTCCTTTCATTGATAAAATAATGAAAATAATACGAGATTCAGGAAATAAAAAAGCGTTACCAGCCCCTAAAGAAAAACCATTACTGGAATCTCCCGAAACAGAATCAACTCAAACAATTGCTGAAAGTAACCTCGATGATGATATTCCTTTTTAATGAGAAAGCAGATGTCGTACTACTCAGCCTTGAGAAACGAACCATCTGCAATTTCAGTGTAATATATTTAGAATAAGAACAAACTAGGTTAAATAAATGAAATGTCTTTATAAACAATATGATGGGCTTGTTGTGAACGACTCACAAACAGCTGCCGAATTATTAAGAAAATTAAAAGATGCAGATGTTTTAGTAGAAGTGCGGGCAGGTAGCGGGCGTAGGTCTGCCTTATATGGTTTTATAAAATTAATTCAAGTGGCAGAAAGTGGTACTATGGAATGAATTTTTTTGTGGAGTCTTCAAATGACACAAACTGCTTTGTGGAGCCTATTTTCAATTTTAGACTCCACAAAGTTCAAAGATAAATTTTTTTGTAAAGTCTTGAAATGGTACAAACAAATTTGTAAAGCCTAAAATGCAAAAAAGACTTTACAAATAGATTTGTCAAGTCTGGAAGCTTTACAAAATTTAGAGATAAAATAACATGCAACAAGAATGGCGATATAAACAATATGATGCGTTAGAAGCTTCACCTTTGTGGCAGATAGAAATTCCGCCAGATATTACCCACGCGTTGAAATATCCTCTTCGGGATTATCAAGAACGTGCACTCAAGCGGTTTATCTATTTTTTTGAACATGAACCAAACAAACTCAGCAATCATGTTTTATTTGAAATGGCAACGGGGGCGGGTAAAACTTTGCTGATGGCAGGGTTGATGCTGTACTTGTACAAGCAGGGCTATCGCAATTTTATTTTCTTTGTAGATTCCACTACTATTGTTGAAAAAACCAAAGCCAATTTTGCCAATAGTAGCAACTCTAAATATCTGTTTGCAGATAATATTACTCTGGATAGCGCACAGGTAACGTTTAACCCAGTCGAAAATTTAGACGAGGCGAATCCCGATCGTCTCAATATCATTTTTACTACGATTCAAGGCTTGCATATGACTCTTGATAAGCCGCGCGAAAACGCGGTTACGTTCGATGATTTAGCCAACCATAAATTGGTTTTGTTAGGTGATGAGGCGCATCATTTTCAAACACAAAGCAAGCAAAGGGAGTTGGAGTTAGAAAAATCATGGGAAAACACGGTGGAACGAATTTTCAAAGGTAATGATAATAATGTTTTGCTAGAGCTCACTGCAACCGCCGAGCTGGATAAGGGCAATCTCGTCGAAAAATATCGCGATAAATTACTGTATAAGTACACGCTGGCAGAATTTTGTAGAGCGGGCTATTCAAAAATTATATCGGTACTTATCAACAGAAGTGATAATCATGATCGAATGTTGTTGGCATTGCTGATCAATCAATTTCGCAAAGAGGTGGCTTCTTTGCATCAAGTTTCACTCAAGCCGATTATTCTTTTTAAATCCTCCAAAATTGATGAATCTAAGAAAAATCAAGAAATATTCTTGGATATGCTTGATAATTTAGCAAGGGTGGATATTGAAAAGGCTCTTATAAGAACTGCAAGGGGTAGTGAAAAATCTCCTTTGATTAATGCGATGCTTGCCTATTGGCGCGATAAAAATTCCACACAAATTGTCAAAACTTTGAAACGCGAATTTAGCAGGGATAAAATTATCAATGTTAATGATGATAAAAAAAAACAACAGCTACAAATTGAAATTAATAGTCTAGAAGATCAGGCCAATATAATCCGTGTAATTTTTGCGGTGAATAAGCTCAATGAGGGTTGGGATGTTTTAAACCTATTTGATATTGTGAAATTATTCGAGACCAAAACGATTAAGCAAACTACGCAAGAAGCACAATTAATTGGCAGGGGTGCGCGCTATTATCCATTCTCTCAAAACCAACATGATGAAAATTACTATAAGCGCAAATATGATGATCAAACTGAACATATGCTAAAATTCTTAGAGACTTTGCATTATCATAGCAAAGATGCTTCTATTTTTATCAATGAGCTTAATGAGCGACTTGAAGCAGATGGTTTGCTAACAGAAACGAACTTAGAAGAAATCTCGTTGAATCTGAAAGATGAATTTAAAGATTCAGATATTTACAAGAAGGGTTATATCTTTATCAATAACCGTTTGCATCGTAGGGATACGCTCAAAAAATATTTAAGCGATGGGAGCGTTGCCCAAGATTTGTTTAATAAAATGTATATCCCTGTACCTGCGCTTGAAAAGCTCAATGTACAGGTGAACATTTATACCAAAATAGAAGAACGGGTGATTACCGAAAAATCTCAAGATAGTAGTTTTAACCAGACTCGTGTCAAAAAAATTAAAGATATATCTTTTCCAATTTTCTATAAAGCCTTGAGTAAGAATGAATTTTATCGGTTTGATAAATTAGGCATTGTGCTGGGTATAAAATCAATACGCGACCTTTATACTGATTGTGCTGATGTCTCCATAACTTTTGTTTATGATGCCAAGCAATCGCGCGAACCTAACCCTGACGACAAATTGCAGGGCGTGATTGCAGTTTTGGGAAAATTACAAAAAGCTTTAATGGTAAGCGAATATACGGGCAGTGAATTTGAATCAAAACCGGTAAAAGAAATTTTCAATAATAAAAAAGTTACCATTGCCAAAGACAAAACAGTTCATAATGGCAATAGTGCAAAACATTTTGCTCAAAGTCAATTTTCGGGCACAAGCGAAGAAGAGGCATTGGTTAACACTGTAGAAGAATTCTTGCAAGAAAACCAAGATATAAAAATCGCTTGGCTTATTCGCAATGAACGGCATTTCACAATTTATGATTTTGATAATGGTGTGGGATTTCAGCCCGATTTTGTATTATTTTTGCAAAAACAAGATAATGTGCTGCTTACTTATCAATTATTCATTGAACCTAAGGGTGCGTATTTGCAACTTTATGATAGCTGGAAGGAAACATTTATGGGAAAGATTAATGAGAAATATCCCGAACCATTAAGAGTTCTACAATTGGGTGCTCGCCATAAACAACGTGTTATCGGCTTACCCTTTTACAATCATGAACGAAGGAATGACTTTATAGGCAAGTTAGAAAAAAACTTATCCTAACCTTATTTTCTTGTCGTCTAATTTCTTTTTGTCTGTGCAAATTTTCTTTTTAATTCAAAAACATACGAGAAAGTTCTTTGAATGAGCTTGAGCCGATTGAGCCAAGCACCACCGCCTCCCTTTGCTTCTCCATACTGGCGTCTGGAAAAGTATACGGGGATTGTCAAAATTTGATAGTCGTACCTCTTTGCCTGATAAAGGGTAAAAAGATCCAAAGAGAAATCTGCTGGATAATCAGTCCTTAAATATTTCTCATAGAAAACTCGTGAAAAAAGTTTGGGCTGGGCATTGATGTCGCTCAAGTATTTTCTAAGGAAAATAAATACAATAATCTGCATGCCAAAGGTAAAGAATGCTTCTAGGACTTGTCGATTTTTTCGCTTTCCTTTGATCAGTATCTTTTCTGTTTTTTGACTTTCCTTTAAATAGACTTTATAGGCCTTGATTACGTCATACGGGTCGGTTTGTAAATCTGTATGTGTCCAAGCTAAAACATCACCACTTGCCTGTGCGAGCCCATGCATAAGATCATTGCCATAGCCACCGCGTTCTTTTCTTAATATGAGGATAAATTTACTCGGATCCAAGGCTTGAAATTCTCTCGTTAATTCTTGTGGTGTATAGTCAGTTGACCCACCGTCCACTACTATGACTTCTATGCGATGACTAGTTTCTTGTAAAATGTCTTTGAATTTCTGTAAGACAATCGTAATATTCTTCGCTTCGTTAAAACAGGGAATAACAATCGATAGTTTTTTAGTCATCGTAAGCTTTCCTCCTGTTTAATAAAACTTTGCCAATAAGCGATGGTTTTTTCATATTCTTCATAATCTTCCGGAGTTCCCCAACAAATATATTTAACATCAAAGTACTGTACCGTTAATTTCGCATCTATGCAATATTGCAAAACTTTATCTACGTAGTATTTACCATCAACCAAGTCTTGTTGCCAAATCATACTTTCCAAGTGTTTTAAGAAAATATTGGCATGGCGGAACCAAAACATACCTATGGTCGCATGATCTTGCATGGGCTGTTCACTGACTACCGTTTTAAAAAAAAGAGCAGATATGTCACGGCTATTTACATGTTTTAATTTTGCCCAGCTATGAGCCTGTGGATTCCGGGCAATATTTGCGTCGTTACTATGACTCATCATGAGTACATCTGCCTTTTTTTTTGCAGCTTCAAAATCCCTTTGATTATAAACTATACCGTTGTCACAAGACCCAATGAAAAGCTCATCATCGCTCTGCAGAAACTCGCGGGCTAAAAAACAAGCGAAGGCTTGATCCAACAAAACATGATCATGGATAAAAATTGTCTTGGGAAAATGATCTCGGATTATTTTTTCTGTACCATTTTCTCTATGAAAGCTTCTATCTACACAGATGATCTGATTTTTCTTTTCTTGAATATTGGGTATATCCTTCATTGCACAAAGGATCATTGGTAGTTTCTTACCGCTATGTCTATCGGTTGTTAAAATGCATGGTTTATTGGTGGTATAGCCTGCGTTGTAAAAACGTGTTCCTTGACCGCCCATTGGGATGAGTACAATCATCGTGCAAATCCTTGGATGGTCTTTATCCAAAACAGGTGCTCTTTTAAATCCTCTGGTGTACCCCATTGGCAAAAGTGGTCGACATTGACGGGACACCAGACTTTGAGCCCGTCCCTCACTAAATAATTGTAGGGAAGTGAGGCGTAGTACTCGTCTTCAATATGATTTTTGACATCAATCAGCTCTTGATAGTATTTTTTTAAATAGGATCCGTTTTTGAAGTAATAAATCCCCGGTGAATGACGAGCTTTGCTTTTATCTTTTTCCCAAGAAAATTTTTCTTTGATCTCAATTAAATATTCTCTTTCATCTACTTTACAACTTGCGTATAAATTTTTTGGCATATTCAAATGCGGATGAAATCCACTATAGCATGGAACGGCACCATCGCAATTTCTTTTTATGACTTCATTCTTAAAGGCTTGATAATCCCAGTGCATGTAATAATCACAGTAACTCACGATTACCGCCTGCTGATTATCTATCATTTGTGAGATGCGCAGGATATCATTGACGGGCCCCTTTTTTTGCCAATGATCAAGGCTCATGATCGTAGCTTGCGGCGCAATTCGTGTCAATTCTTTACGCATATAGTCCAAGTTTTCCAGATGTGATTTTCGACAGATAAATATAATTGAGTGTTTATCGTTACCAAATAAACTAACCACCCATTCAATCATTGGTTTGCCATGGATTTCTATGAATGGTTTGAGGCGGTCATAGCCAGCTGCCCGAAAGCGAGCACCCGAGCCGGTCATGGGAATAATTATCTGTATACTAACTCACCTTTTTTTGAGGAGCAATGAATCATCATTTATGGGCTGCTATTCTTGGTTGGGCTTTGCACTTGCTTTATTTTGATTTGGTAGGCTCGTATACCCAAACTTGTTGCCCCCTGAATGTCTTTCCCAATATTATCACCGATCATAATCACGTCAGCTATTTGCAAATTTAATTTTTTAAGTGCGGCAAGAAATATTTGAGCAGAGGGTTTTTCCTCACCGACTTCTTCAGAAGTTACCAAGTAGTCAATCAGGTGGGTTAGTCGCAGGGCCTGTAGTTTTTGGATTTGAAAATGCGATTGCATATCACTAACTGCACACAGTAAAATATTCTGTTGTTTACATTTTCTTAAAAAATGAAGCGCATCTTTTGCCAGCCTCATATTTTTGAGAAAAGTCTTCCAGTATAAATTTTCAAGATCCAATGCCAGATAAAAGGCGGGCACTATGTGCATCTGTTCTAACATTTCTTGAAAAGCAAAAAGACGGGAGCGACACGAGCCGTGTGGTCTGAGCCTCGCCGTGACCTCGTTTCTTTTTTCACGATATTTTTTTTTAAATGTATTCAAAGGAATTTCTATCTTACTTTGACGCAGAAAAAATGAATAACATACGTCCAATGATTTTTGATGTACCGTCTCATAGAGATAGAGTGTATTATCAATGTCGATCAATACGCCTTTTATCGTCTCAAGTTCAATATTTGGGAAAATGATTTCATTCATAGTGGTAGTTCTGCTATACAGCCTAAATCATTTTCAAGTTTGTGGTTCAATAAAAATCGTGAGGGTGATTATTGAATTATTTGAAACGAGATATTAATGATGGTATATGTAATTCTTTAATGATTCACAAGCGAGTTCAATTTCTGCTTGATTGAGTAAGTCTTTGTTGGTAAAGGGAAAATCTTTTTTTCTATCTTTGGCAATGAACAACAATCCGTATTGGTTTACCGAATGTAAATCAAATCGTTCATGTTGAAAGTTCCAGCGATAAAAATCACAATTTAAAAATACACGATCGAAGTTCATCATAAAGGCCACTGGCATATAAAGAAAATCTGCATCTTGATAATTTTTGTGGATGCGTTCAATATTTTGCTCGGAAAATGAATTTTTGAGATGAATCCAATGATACGATTCTTTCATTAGTTTATCACAGTTGAAAAACCCCCGATGACGATAAACTTTATGAACTGTCTTTGGATCATAGTTATTTTGTAACGATTTTGCAGACCGACCAGCCTTTATTTAATAATCAGTCAGTCTGTACACTCTCACTTTATTTTTGCAAGTGAAGTGGTTTGTCAGCAAAATTCCTGAGGATTTGTGTCCATTCGCTATTTCTCTTCCCAGCAGAAAGATAAATAATCGGTAATGAATCAGCAAGCCCGACGATTACAGGATCTGCTGGAGCGCCGTTTAAGTAGCAATTTTGTAAATTTTTTTCGTCTAAGTGGAGACTAAAATCTGGATCAAGAACATTGAACCAACCGCGTGCATCCATCACTCTGTCGATCAATCCATAATAGCTCTGCGTGCAATCAGAGTTTTTTACGGTAATCTTTAAGGGGACCTTTTTTGCCGCACAGTTTTCGATCATGGTTCGTATAGCCAGCCGAGTAAGTTCTGTGGTGTCGGTTGTTGCCAGATTCTTTGGGCTGATTTTGTTGGGAGCTTTATTGGGAACAACGAGATATGGCTCTTGCTTGCTGGCAAAAAAATTAGAAAACTCCTGTGGGTGTATTTGATTATCCAGAAATATTTTTTGCAGAGCAGTACCAAATCGATTAAAGACCTGTAGTGAAAATCGTCTTTCATCTTTATGCAAAAAAATCATGGCTACATCTTTATTTAAGATTGAATAGGCGATCGTGCCATTCTGCGAATTCACTGACAGCTTTATCTGTTCTCTTTGTTGCTGCGTATGATTTTCTATTTCAGAATGCAAAGACTCTTTTTTGTTTATTACGTCGTTTATGGGTGTGCTTATTTTTATCTGTCCAGAAATTTCGCTTACCGCATACTCATTCCGGCAGAGCAGCATTACTCTGCTGTTGAAACGACAAATCTTTGCCAAAATCGACTGCAGTTCATTTTTAAGCAGCCATACATCCGCTCCCAGCCGCATTGCCAGTAATTGGGCTTCACTGGTTTTTAAATCAGCGGCAATATTTCGGGGGTAGGCTTTGGGGTGTTTTTTTTTATATTCGCTGACGGCATTTTTTAAAATGTCGAGATGCTTTTTCTCAGACTTTGTGCTCAATCTCGTGTGCTCTCGTGCCATGCCCGCTATCTTGTCCTTGGTCGTCTTGCCGATCGCCGGTAATGTGTACGATTTTATCCGAATCTAAAAAGACGCGATACGCTTGTCCAAAACCGATGACAAATAAGCCTTCCTTTTGTGGAGTTAACTGATACATTCTAAAGTCAGGCATGCTTTTGATCATTTTAAAGGTTTTTGCGAATCGGTTTTCAAACTGCTCGGCGATAGCTTGCCACAACTCTTGGTCGCGAGCGATCAATTGAGCTTTGCAGTGGTAGGTTAATCTCTTTCTTGCGAATATCTCTGTAGCATTATTCTCGTCTTCAATCAATAATATACTAGCAACTTTGGTATACTGGAGATTGGCAGTATGGGCTGCAAGTCCACTCAAGAAGATATAGAATCTCCCCTGAGTGTCTCTGACAAACGGTGCGTAACTTGCATTTGGCAGTCCAGACACGCTGACCGTTGCCAAGCAAAGACTACGAAAGCTATCGACAAATTCTTTGTATTGCTGGATTACTCTCGTTTCTGCCAATTTTTCTGCCATTATGCACCCAAATCTAGTTATCGAGTCTTTTTTTCAAGCATTTCTTATCGAAGCGAGTAAATAATCTTCTTGATTAAAATCAGGATCATCAGACAGTTTACCCATGCGCATAGTGGTGTTGACTGGGGCAGGTATTTCTGCAGAATCGGGAGTATCTACCTTTCGCAATAAGGGAGGGCTATGGGATCAACATCGAATCGAAGATGTTGCTTCACCCGAAGGATTTCAAAGGGATCCACATCTGGTGCATCGCTTTTATAACGAGCGCCGTAAGAATATCAAGAAAATCCAACCAAATCGCGCTCATATCGCCTTGGCAGAATATGAAAAAAACTATCTTGCCGATAAAGCAGCCATTCCTTCTGCTCTCTCTGCTATAAACGGCGGAACAATTACAAAGCTAGAAAATGAAGATGATAAAAAAGAAAAAGGTTTTTGTTTGATTACCCAAAATATCGATGGCTTACACCAGCGAGCAAGGAGTCAAAATGTTTTGGCGATGCATGGTGAACTGAACCTCGGGCGATGTGCTGGTTGTCACCAGGTTTTTACGGTCGATGGAGATCTTTCTCTTGAAGCGTCTTGCATGCATTGTCAGTCAGTCGGCCAGCTCCGCCCCCATGTGGTGTGGTTTGGCGAAATGCCGTTTTATCTCGAAGAAATCGAGCGAGAAATAATAAAATGTGACCTTTTTGTGGCGATCGGCACTTCAAGTATTGTCTATCCGGCTGCTGGTCTGGTGCTTTCTGCTAAACAGGCTTCTGCGTATTGTGTAGAGATCAATATTGAACGGACTGAAATGTCTGAATTTTATGATCAAGTACTGATTGGCAAGGCAACCCAGATGGTTCCTCAGTTTTTTAAAAACGAGTAAGTTTTTTTTACTATTATTGTCCTTTTTAAAAAAAATACTTGACAGCATTTTGGAGAAGAAAATATAGATTAGTTATTGGTAAAATGGTTGTGCTATTAGTGGCAAAAAAAAATGAAGTATGCAATACTAAAGGCGTGACTATGTTGAATCAAAAAATAAAGGAGTTGAATAATGTTGTTTTGATGGATTTTGAGCAATATTATTCATAATTAAGAAACGTTAAGATGAAAAAGAACCTAAAAAAAGAAAAATTCTCCAACAAAAGTGACATGTTTTGGAAGAACTTAAAGACAAGAGTTGTAGAGAGCAAGGAGTCACATGTTGAACCTAGGCGGAGTGGAGCATTTTCAATGAAGAAGCTTACTGTTGCAACTGCACTGCTCATTGCTGGCTTGGTGGGTGTGATCGGTTGTCCACCGCCAACTCCTACAGGAGGGCCTTATTCTTGTCCAAATGGTGTAGCCGAGGCTGGAGAAGCCCCAGTTGCAGGTACAATCAAATGTACTCAGTGTATTTCTGGATTTGATATAATAAATGAACAATGTGTTGATCCAAATAGTATAAATAGATTTGTTTGTCCAAATGGAACAGCCGATGCTACGGAAGCACCAATTGCAAATGCAGTCAAATGTACTGGTTGTAATTCTGGATATAACTTAGAAAATGAACGGTGTGTTGTGGAGACTTTTGATTATGTATGTCCAAATGGAACAGCGAATAGCGGTGAAGCAACGATCAGAGATACAGTCAGGTGTACTGGTTGTAATTCTGGATATAATTTAGAAAATAACCAGTGTGTTCCACCGACTTACAATTTTGTATGTCCTAATGGAACACCTTCTGGTGCAACAACGAATGTTCAAAATAGGGTTTTTTGTATCGCTTGCGATCGTGGTCGTGGTTCAGTTTCTAATCCTGAATTTTCTCTTCAGGGTGGTAGGTGTGAACAACGACTTATGTCCACTTGTCCAAATGGAGCTGCAACAGCAGGATTTATAGACACTCCAAGGGTTTCATGTGGGTTGTGTAATTTGGGATACTTTTTGGATGGTTCAACTTGTAGAGCAAGTGGAACTGCTTTTACG
Organism: Leptonemataceae bacterium; assembly: GCA_965207725.1. Lineage (GTDB taxonomy): Bacteria > Spirochaetota > Leptospiria > Leptospirales > Leptonemataceae. The sequence continues at coordinate 1,031,571 of OZ242290.1, forward strand.
GCTAATACTGTCGCGGGATCCTCAAACGCCGTAACAACTGTTCACTATGGTGGTGGCAGATTCACAATAATGAGACAGGACCGAGACGGTGCTGATAATCCATTCACTACTAGGCATGATTTAACCAAAGGAGCCACCTCAACCAGCAGAGATGGACTAACTTGGGGAAGTTTTCGGAGTACTTTGTTTTTGGGACGTTGTATCTCACTTGCTCGTAACCGTTCAGATTATTATCTTATGGCCTGTACAAACGGTCGGATTGGCGGGAGGCAGGCGCTTGGCACGGTGGCTTTGGTGGACCATTATAACCAGAACCATATCAGTTTCACAGGGATTACCTATTCTATCTCAGCTAACCTATTTGTTGCGGTCGGTTTTCATTTCAGCAATTTTAATTCGGTAATCTTAACTCGAAGTGGGAGTAGTCCCATCCCAGTAGGGGCAAACCATTGGTCGAGGCGATCAACTGGATCAACCTCAAGCTTGACCGGAATAAGTGTGAACGGAACTAGATTTGTTGCAGTGGGCGCAAGTGGTACTATCTTGACTAGCACAGGTGGAACATCTTGGGTAAAAAGAGACGCTGGAACATCAAATACATTACGGGGAGTCGCTTACGGTAATGGTGTTTTTGTCGCAGTAGGCGATTCTGGAGTTGTTGTAAGGAGCACAAATAATGGAGTTACTTGGACGCAAGTTTCTAATTCGATATCAGGCACATTGCGGGGAGTCGCTTACGGTAATGGTGTTTTTGTCGCAGTTGGTCGAGGAATTTTCACGAGCGCGAATAATGGTTTATCTTGGAGAGGTGTAGGTGTAGATCTCATTACACACTATGCAGTTGCTTACGGTAAAGGTAGATTCGTTGCAGTGGCTGACGCTGGTAGAGTTTCTACATCTCGTTAAGGCCTCTATTTGGAGATGTGTCGTTTGTTATGAGCGATCGCAATTCTGAGTAAATAGAATTGCGATCGTTGGATAGATCATAAGAAAAGCAAGACGCTTCCTTAAAAGACTGTTAAAAAACAGAATTTGGAAGCGTCTTGCATGCATTGTCAGTCAGTCGGTCAGCTCCGCCCCCATGTGGTGTGGTTTGGCGAAATGCCGTTTTATCTCGAAGAAATCGAGCGAGAAATAATGAAATGTGACCTTTTTGTGGCGATCGGCACTTCAAGTATTGTCTATCCGGCCGCTGGTCTGGTGCTTTCTGCTAAACAGGCCTCTGCGTATTGTGTAGAGATCAATATTGAACGGACTGAAATGTCTGAATTTTATGATCAAGTACTGATTGGCAAGGCAACCCAGATGGTTCCTCAGTTTTTTCAGTATTAAATTTGCTATTTTTTCTAGAAAAAATGAACTTCTGTGAAAAGCATCCATTTATCTCCTCTATATTGAGGCTTTCTCAGAAAAAGACTTGATTTTCTCTGCGGTTTTTTAATATACTGATATTGGTAGGGAAAGAAAAAAGACTTGTAATTGTCGCTTTATTTTACCATTTATTCACAAAAAACCAAGTATTGGTGAGTTATGTGCTCTATGTCTATGATTAAGAGGAAACGTAATGCTCACAAGACTTTGACCCCAAAGAGCAGAAAATAAAGAAAATGAATCTCCAACTTTTTTTATTTTTTTCCACTTTTCTTTCAGTATCCATTTTGATTCACACTTATTTGATCTGGCGAATGGTGGGCTATGGCGGTGGGCAATTTAGTTCCAAGTATTTTTTGTTGATAATCGTTTATTGCACTACGTTTCTTCTACATAGAATCTTTTCAGACTATTTGCCATTACCAGTTTATCGCCAAGTTAGTCAAATATATGGTTTGCTCATTGCTCCGGTTTTTTTCGCGATTCCACTAGTGATGACAATTGATCTCTTATTGGGTGTCTCATGGTTAAGCGATCAGAGCGGACTCTTGCCAGCTATTTTGCCCAAATTGACAGAACACCGTAAATTACTGAGTGCCGGTGTGGTGTCTAGCTTGGTGATTTTGGTAGTACTTGGCCATTTTTTATTTTTGCGGCCGATTGAGGTGAAGCAGGTGGAGATTAAATCAGCAAAAATAAAAAATGAATATAAATTTCTGCATATCACCGATTTACAATTCGGCACCGCTAGTGTTTCTCATGTCAAAAAAATTGCGGCAAAAATAAAGGAAATTTGTAAAGAATACTCGATAGATTTTATCGTCAATACTGGCGATCAAATCGATACCAGTCGATTTTCAGCGGAAGATATCGATCTCCATCTACCCCAAAAAACTCCAGTCTATTTTAGTTTGGGAAATCATGAATTTTATCATAACCTTGAGCGGATCTTAGGAATTTTGCAAGATCAAGACTATAAGATTCTGCGCAACCAAAATGTGACCTATCAGAATGAAATCAATATCATCGGCATCGATGATAGTAACGATAGCAATCAAGTGAGATCTGTCCTGACCAGTAACCAAAATTTCCTCATCAAACCTGAGTATTTTAATATATTAGGATATCATCGGCCGCGAGGGATAGAGGCGGCAAAAGAAAAAGGAGTCGATCTGATGCTCTCTGGACATACCCATGGCGGTCAGGTGTTTCCTTATACTCATTTGATGAATCTCATATACGATGTTCCACGTGGTTTGACTCGAATCGATGACTTTAAGGTTTTTGTTTCAGATGGAGCAACACTCTGGGGGCCGCGGATGCGTCTCGGTTCAAGAAATCAAATTGTCCTTTTTCATTTGCGTCCGCTGAGTGAGGAACTGAGTCTTCAAGAATGAGGAGACAAAGATGAATATATTGAACAAAAAGGATTTCAACAGACGAATAGAGCGAGGCTGGCTTCTTTACTTTTGGTGATGAGGAATTAAGAACATGCTTGGTAAAATTGTAGACAACGTTTTTGGAACAAAAAACGAGAGGAATATCGCTGGGTTAAAAGATCGTTTAAAAAAAATAAATGGCTTAGAAGAACAAGTACGTAAGCTTGATGATAGAGAATTTCCAAAAAAAACCCAAGAGATGCGTGATCGTCTCGCAAAAAATCCGACTGCAATTGAAGAAATATTGCCCGAGGCCTTTGCCCTCGCGCGTGAAGCAGCGGTCCGCACTTTGGGTTTGCGCATGTACGATGTCCAACTGATTGGGGCACTGGTCTTGCATCAAGGAAAAATTGCTGAAATGAAAACCGGCGAAGGCAAGACACTGACTGCAACAGCAGCGGTGTATTTGAATGCGTTAATGAATAAAGGTGTGCACTTGATTACCGTTAATGATTATCTGGCCAAGCGGGATTCCGAATGGATGGCTCCGGTGTATCAGATGCTTGGAATGAAAATTGGTGTGATTCAGGCAAACATGCCGCCCAACCTACGCAAGGAAGCCTACCTTGCAGATATCACCTACGGCACTAACAATGAGTTTGGCTTTGATTATTTGCGCGACAATATGGTCAATGATTTGAGTCATCAGGTTCAACGTGGTCATTATTTTGGGATTGTAGACGAAGTTGATTCAATTCTGATCGATGAGGCCCGGACGCCATTGATTATCTCCGGTGCTGGGGCGCAACGCATGGAAGAGTACTATTATGTCAATCAAGTGATTCATCGTCTAGTGGAGCAGGCTGCAAAGGCTCCGCCACCGCCCGAACAAGAAGTGATGCCGGGCAAGGAAGAACCGCACATCGTCCGCGCGTACTATTATGATATCGACGAAAAGGGGCGCAATGTCTTTCTCACAGAAGAAGGCATAAAAAATTTAGAGAAGTCTCTGAAAATTGAAAATCTTTATGCTCCCCAGTATGCTTCCTTGATTGTTATGATTCAACAGTCACTCAAGGCGCATTTGATTTTCCAAAAAGAAGTAGATTACATGATAGACCAAGGTGAAGTATTGATTGTAGATGAGCACACCGGTCGAACGATGCCTGGACGCCGCTATGGCGAAGGTTTACATCAGGCTATCGAAGCGAAAGAACACGTAGAGATCAAGCAAGAAAGTCAATCGCTGGCAAGTATTACCTTTCAGAATTATTTTCGTCTGTATAAAAAATTAGCAGGTATGACTGGCACAGCTGCTACTGAGGCAGAAGAGTTTCGCAAGATTTATGGACTAGAGATTGTGATTATTCCGACTCACTTACCGATGTCTCGCATTGATTATCCAGATCGTGTGTATCGCAACGAAGATGTGAAATTCAACGCAATCATGAGTGATGTGAAAGAATGTGTTACGAAGAAACAACCGGTACTATTGGGAACGATATCTATAGAGAAATCAGAAAAGCTTTCCAAATTATTGACAAAGAACAATATCCAGCATTCTGTGCTCAATGCCAAGCATCATTTACGTGAAGCAGAGATTATCGCCAATGCTGGGGCGCCGGGACGGGTGACAGTAGCAACGAATATGGCAGGGCGAGGCACCGATATTGTTCTTGGCGCAGCACCTCAGTATCTGCAGCAGTTAGATCAGCTCCTCCAATCTTTGCATCCGAGTACTTCAGTCAGACAAAAAGAAAAGAGCGACAAGGATATGGAGCTAGAGATAAAGGAGCGAGAAAAAAACATGCAAGTCTTACAGAAATTTCGCAAGGCCCTATTGAATCAAGATATGCCACTTGCTGAAAAGATTTTTGAAGAGATGCGGGGAAATGGGAAAAAATCTGAGAGAGAGAAAAAAATGGAGAGTCAATTAGCAAATATCTTAACCAGCGCCAAAAATTGGTTCAAAGATCATGAGCTCGTAAAATCTGCTGGCGGGGTGCATATCATTGGCACTGAAAGACACGATGCTCGGCGAATCGATAATCAACTGAGAGGACGAAGTGGGCGCCAAGGAGACCCTGGTTCTAGTAGATTTTATTTATCTTTGGATGATAATCTAATGCGGATTTTCGGTGGCGATCGCATCAAAAATCTGATGAGTAAAATCGGTATGGAAGACGAGCAGGAATTGGAAGCGCGAATGGTGGATCGCGCGATTGCCCGCGCCCAAAAACGGGTAGAAAACCATCATTTTGATATTCGCAAACATTTATTAGATTATGATGAGGTCATGAATAAACAACGAGAGTTTGTTTATTTGGAGAGAGATAAAATTCTTCGCCAAGAAAATATTCGAGATTATTTATTGCAATGGATGGAAGATGCCTTTGAAATTATGATAGTCCGTCTTTGTCCTACTCTAGAAGTGGATTCTTGGGATTTGGCTTCATTGGATGAATGGTTGGCAAAGGGATTACGCCTACCAGATGAAATCAATAAGGTCAATATAACAGATATTTCCCAGAATACTACTAACAAAAACAATAATCCACAAATAGAACTATTGAATGTACTGTTTTCTACTGCAAAGGAGTTTTACTTAAAAAAAATAGAGGATTATCAGCAACAAGGTTTTCCAGATTTCTCTTATGTCGAGCGAAGAATTGCCTTGGAGGTACTTGATAATCACTGGAAGGAGCATCTCAAGATGGTCGATCATTTGCGCGAAGGGGTTTGGGCCTCTGGCTATGCTGAGCGTAACCCGTTGATAGAATTCAAAATAGAGGGTTTCAAGCTATTTGATCAAATGATAGAATCTGTGAAATTGCAAATCACGGAGTATTTATTTTGTGTCCAATTATCCAAAGAAGAGATTCTAAAAAACGAAGAATCCAATGATCAAGACGGACAACAAACATATGAGGTTGCTGCCCAACATGTAGCTCCAGAGAATCCTGCGCTCAGCACTGAAAAAAAAGGGCGTGGCAAAAAAAAATCACGAAAACCCCAGCGGTCAATTCATCGAAGGCGACGGTAAAGTTAAATTAGATTTTCTTTAGTTTTACCAAAATATGCGCCACGACTCTTTTAGCAGATCGAACGGCACCATTCATAGTGGCAAAACTGGTGCGGTCACAATGGTCGCCAGCAAAATAAATATTTCCCTGTTCCTTGCTAATAGCATCATAAATTCTCCGATTCTGATTAAATTTTAAAACGGGATGAGATCCATAGATGTGTTTTTTTTCTGCCCACTGGATGACAAAGTCTTTTTCCATGACGCGGTTATTAAACAATGGATAATTTCTGCTGATCTCCTTAATAAATTTTTTGCGGACGATTAATCGATTTTCTCTTTTCTTCAGTTGGTTGATATAGGTACGATCGACAAACCAAATCGAAAAAATCCTTTTTCCCCCTGCTGAGTTTCCTGAATTGCGCCAGCCATAACCGAGTTGATCGTTCATCAGCCTCAAAGGCAATCCTCTAAAAGGAGTATTGTCTGTTAATTGAAAAAGATATTTTCCTCCGATTCCATATTTCAATGATTTGATCGCGTTTAATTTATTTTTGGACCACTGGCTTTTTTTGACTTTCACTTTGCGTAAGGCGGTAAACGGTAGTGTCAAGATAATCTTTTGAGCACGAATTTTTTCTTTTTTGTTTATGGTTAAAAAGATGCCATTTTTGTTCTGTTCAATTCTGGTAAGTTGAGAGTTAAAGAAAACTTGGTCGATCACCTTTCCCATCAACTGATTGATCAATGAATCAGTTGCGTTTTTCAGTCGGTAATTGTTACTCATCATGTTCCAACGCGGGAGAAAACAATTCTCCTGTGGATTGTTCCGAAATTTTTCAAAGAGGTTATTCACACTCAGTTCTTTTATCGGAATTCCATTTTCACAGCTAAAAATTGTCTTAAGAATGGAAAAAAGACGTTGCTTGGTATCAATTTTTTTGAGGTAGTCATTCAATCGCACGTTTTCTAGGTAGGCCGGTATCTGTTCGTAGGTTTTTTGATCTTTTGCGATCTGTTCTTTAATGTTTGCAAAATCTCGACAGAGTCTCTGAAAAGGGTGAGTTGCATTCTTTGTCGCGTAGATAACATTATTTGATTTATTGTGAGGATCATTTTCTAATTCGAGATTCAATTCCCGGATCAATTGTAAAATATCAGTATCATTTTTACCAATGAACTCAGCCCCTAATTCTGCAGGTTGACCATCTGCAAAATGATTGCGATTTACCAAGATTCGCCCACCCGGTCGATTGGCAGCTTCAAAGATCGTGGATCGTATTCCAGCTTTTTTTAACTCATAGGAAGCGGTCAAACCAGCTAAGCCAGCCCCAATAATAATGATAGGCTCAATTCTTGGGAATTTAGTTGCTGCTCGAAGTGGGCTATTCAAAATTACGGTGGTTCCCCCAATGAACCCACCAATTTTGCCTATCGCAGCTCGACGGCTTATCTGTTCATTATCTGTGTTTGCCATAGATACTCCTTAATCTTTGCCTCAATTTAATAGCGGGTTTTGCCCAGTCTCCGCAAAGATTCTATAGATTCCTCCTTTTTTCTGTAGTGCTTGTAACCAGCTATGTTCTGGATTGCTGGGAAAAATTATATCTCTACCACTTGCGACATCAATAATCCATGTATCTTCTCGTATTTCTTTTTCTAATTGCCCCTGCGCCCATCCAGCGTATCCTATATAGAAATGGATTATTGGCCTATCTTCAAAAGGAATTTGTTCAAGGTAACTCTTATCACAATAATTAATCATTTTTTCAAAGTTGGGTTCAAAAAATAAGTCGTCATTAATTTGAATTTGCTCAGGTGAGGGTTCATGGCTTTCTGGCATTGTGGAATGGAGAGTAAAGAGACTTTGATGTCGCAGAACTGGACCACCAATCAATAAAGGGATTTTTCTTGCCTCAGGTATTGTCAATTCTGGTAGGGCATCGAAAAGTTTTAAATTAGGTGATGGTTGGTTGACCATTAATCCGAAGGCCCCTTGCTCATCGTGTTGAATCAATAAAATGACACTCTTCTTAAACAATGTGTCTTGGGTAAAACTTTTTGCGATCAAGAGATGCCCAGCAAGAGACTTCATGAATTTCAGATTCATTCTTTAATAAAGGTGAACTTTACTTTTTTTATATGCATTGACAACCAAAAAACTTTCCATCTTCTTTTAATGAGTCGGCTTGTGATAGATAGATTTTCCTGCAATTGAATTGAGGAGCAGCTTGACAAAGCTTATAGAGAATCTATAATGAACCAATCTATATCTCATGGTCTTAATTTCTGAATTAAATGAAAAAGTAAAGGATGATCGAGCGTTTCGCCCTCTTCGTTTGAGGGAATTCTATGGGCAAAAGCAATCGTTGGAAGCCTTAGAAATCTGTATTCTTGCGGCAAAACAACGCAGAGAAGTTTTAGATCATGTAATTATCATGGGACCGCCTGGGGTGGGGAAGAGTACATTGGCACAAATTATTGCCAATGAAATGTCTGGCAATCTCCATGCAACAAGCGGACCAGTACTCAATCAACCCAAGGATATAGTGCGGATTCTTTCTAACCTAGCGGAGGGTGATATTCTCCTCATTGATGAAATTCATCGATTATCTATGCCTTGTGAGGAAGTTTTATATTCTGCTATGGAAGACTTTATGATTGATTTTGTTATTGGCGGTGAATTGAGTCCGCAATGCGTGAAAATTAATCTTCGTCCATTCACCTTAATTGGCGCGACCACCCGCCAAGGCTATTTATCACAACCTCTCAAAAATAGATTTGGGATAGATTTACGGCTTGATCTATATCCATTTGCGGATCTTCGAAAAATACTACAACGATCAGCCAAAATTTTGCAGTTGCAGTTGAGTGATCAAGCACTGGATTATATGGTTCGAACCTCTCGTATGACACCACGAATTGGTAATAAATTACTGCGACGAATTCGAGACTATGTTTCTGTGCAAGGTGAGAAAAATGAGTTGATTAGCGTTGAATTTGTAGAAAATAGCCTAAAAAAACTAGGAATCGATGAATATGGTCTCTGTGAGCTCGATCGCAGAATTCTCATTATTTTAGAGAAACAGAAAAATCCACTCGGTTTGAAAACATTGGCCACGTTGGCAAACGAGGAAGAAAAAACTCTGATAGATGATCATGAGCCATTTTTACTGCGCAATGGTCTTATCGAAAAAACTGCTCGCGGCAGGAAATTAAGTGCAAATGCACTCTCATTAATCGAGACCTTTGATAAATAGATAAATACCCCAAGAGAGGCTGATGCGTCAAATTGATCTATCATATTGAAAAGGATAAAAGATAGTCAATAGGGCGAAATTTCGAGACGATGAACCAACGAATTTATGGCAGCTGGCATCTGCTGGTCTCAGCATTTATTGTGTCTTGTTCTTTTTCCATGATACTGTTTATCTTGGATTTCCCATCTTTTGCGCATGGGTTTCCAGATTACATTGTACAATCTTTATTTCAAGAGTCACAAAAAGATTATCCTGTTTTAGTAAAACAAGAGTCATCTTCTTCACCCTTGTCGGATTCAGAGAAAGAACGGCGGGCGCTCTCGGATGTAGATAGTAGAGGGCAGGGTGGCATCACTCAAGAGAGGGGATTTCATACCGGTGTTACCAATAGTGATACTTTAAGCACCGACGCCATTGTCAATAAACCTACAGTTCAGCAAAAATTTTTAGCAAATCAGAGCGGTCAATTACAAGAAAAGTATTTTATATCATATAATGTGCTACGACCGCTCCCTCGGAGAATCTATCGGAAAATACCAGCTAATTATTATTTTCGCAATGATTTCTTATTGCGGTTTAGTCCGCATGGGGAATTGTATCTGCCTCGCAGAAAAATTGCTGGCTTTGATTATTTTCGTCATATGATGCAACGATTGCGTGATACATTCACTCCACCTGGATTAAATTTCGCATATCGCGATCGGGCGGGAGTCGTTTTTGCCAATTCCATCGCCCCTCAGGTCGTCAAAGTGCAATTTTTGTTGGCGAGAAATGGCGATGTCTTAGATGTGCACTTGGTTGAAAGTCAAAAAGACAAAATGATAGATGAGGCTTGTCTGAACACTCTCCGCAGTAAAAACTTCGGTCTTCCCCCCCAAGGAATTTTTGAATATGGGAATATTTTTGGAATTTCTTTTATCTTTCCCGATCAATCCAGATGATTTTTCAGCAAACCGAGCAAAGAAAGAATCATGTGATTCGGCAAGATAATATGTGTGAATTCCTACTCAGAAATGTTGGTCAGCAACCATGAGCGAACAAGAAGTATTTGATTTACTTTTTTCTTTACCCTCAGCTTGGATGTATACCGTTTTATTTTTATCGGCATTGATTGAAAATGTCATTCCACCGTGGCCTGGTGACTTGGTAACTTTACTTGGTGCGATTCGAGTTGGGCAGGGGAAATTGAATCTGACACTTTCTTTCTTATCTGTTTTTGGTGGTAATCTAGTCGGGGCGATAGGGATGTACTCTTTGGGATTACGAATTCGTAGTCTATTAATAGTCATTGATGAAAAAATAAAACGAACAAAGAGAAGTCGCGTAAAAAATAGACCACTTCAAAAAAAGCTATCATTCTTTTTTTTCACAAGTTTTCGAACTTTTTTTTCAGATAAGAATCTATCCAGTACCCAATATTGGCTTTCCCACTGGGGATTGCTTTTTATTCTGTTCTCTCGTTTCTCGCTTGGCTTACGCTTTTTTGTCAGCACGGTAGCAGGTATGACAAGGGTGAATCGCCTTCTCTATTTTTTTGTCTTTAGTTGCGCCGTGACTATATTCAATGGTTTTCTCTTTTGGATCGGGCAAACAACCGCACTCCATTTCGAAGAAATCAAAAGAATACTCGGCTTCTATGGAATTTTTCTCTTGAGTGGTCTGCTCAGCTATATTATTTGGAATAATCGAAAAAAGATAAGGAACTTATTTCAAATGATAAAAGGAAATAAGAAAAGTCACTGAAAATTTGATTCAAGCTGTTTCCTTAGTTGTTCTCGTGCTCTTTCTTTGAGTTCTTCTTTTTTCTCTTCTAATTGTTCGTTTATCTCTTCTGTAACCTTTTTTTGCTCTTCTTTTATTCTCTGCTGTAATAATTGATTGAGCAATTGATCTGGCTTGGGTAGAGAATAGATCATTGCTATTTTTGGATTACTGATAGTGCCAGTAGCCAAAAAGCGAATTGCGATTCCCTCTTTACCATTATTGATCGTTGTGATCGAATCAAAATATTGTCCGCGAATTTTTTGCACCTCTGGCAGAGAGACCTTACTCGCTTCCACTAGCTTTTGATCAAAAGAATGAAATATGCTTTGAGTGTCCGAGTTATTTAATACTTCAAATTGTCCACTCAGATTCTGAGTCAGTGTTGTCAAATGAATGTAAGATTTCTTGAATAAGCTCAAATTGATTTGCTCATTACTAAGGCGCATATCACTTAAAGTCTGGATTTTTGAATTAGCAAAGCGAGCTCTTAAGGTACTATCATGAGTAAGTTGAAACTTTTGTTTGAGTGATTGAAAATTTTCAAGTTTCATACCAAAATTTCGTAAATCATCGGTAAATCGAACTAATTGATCGAAAATTCCATAGCCGCTTACATAGGAATCGCGTAAAATAGTGATTTGATAGGTGATTTCTGGGTTTATTTGTCCATTTTTTGCGGAAAAGGGTACAATATCTCCACTAGAAAGAAGATTGATTTCTGCTGTTCTTTTTTTATCTCGTGCAAAGACAGCACATTTTAAATCAAAATTCAAATGTGCCGAATTGTGATCGACTAGGTTATTGGGATCTAAGTCTATATCCTTTAAAATCAGATTGAGATTTGTGATTTTTATAGTATTCCCGGTGAGCTCTAAGAGAAAATTGATGGTTGCCCTTTCAAAACCCATTCTTTCTACTAGCCCTGCGATCGGCAGATTTCGAATATCGAAAGGTGGCGTTTTCTCCTTTGATATCGATTTATAGTTGGGATTGGGTTGATCGTTGACTATTTTTGGTGTAGAAAGCATGGGTAAAAAATTTAAATTTCCTTTTTTGGATAAGCGGATATCGATGATCGGTTCGATAAATAAAAATTGTTTGACAATAATTTTTTTTTGCGTCAATAGTTCATAAATTTTAATCGAAAGATCAATTTTCGGAATCTGAATGATTTTTTTCTGTGCGGGTTTTTTTCGGTCGGCAAGTGGGATTCCTTGATCGGCCACACTATCACGAGGATAGAATGTGACTTCAATGAGGCTGACTCGCAAGGCGGGGAAAAAGCGTAGCGTGAATTTGTCAATACTGGCGCGGACATTAAACATTGTTTCCACTTGTTTCACAATCAAATCAGGGAATGATATAGATTTTATAACAATTGTAAGGGCCAATAAGATTATTGCTAGGGCACCAACAAAGACTCCTAGGATAATCAGCAGTTTTTTCTTCATTTTTTTTTAATACAAGTGAATCCTTGTAATCAAACCATAATCTGATATCGTTACAAATTATTTCAATCAATAAATATTTTTAGTAAACGATTCAAGATATCCTTTCTGGCAAATGCATGAGGATCGAACAAGTGAGGATGTGCCAAAAAAATTGGGGCAGGCTTTATACTACGAATATGACAATCGGCAAACCTTTCAATCCCCTAGTACTATATGACTAGTAACAAAGGTAGATCTATTAGTTATCGTAAAGACAACAATGAAAAATGGATAAACGCTGCATTTTTACTAGCAATTTGATGGATTTTGTGTTGACAGCGACTCGCCTCATTGTCTAATCGTTTCATCAATGGTAGAAGAATTGAAAGAATTAGATGGTAATCAAAAGCCCATGTCGATGGACAAGGTCATTGATCGCCACTGGATGGAGCAGCGCAAAATTTTTCTATGGGGGCCTGTCAACGATGAAAATTCGCGTGATGTGGTCGAGCGGCTACTCTATTTAAATGACTTAGATAGTAATAAAGACATCAGCCTCTATATCAATAGTCCTGGTGGAATCATCAGTGCGGGAATGACAATTTATGATGCGATGAAAATGATAAACGCAGATACCCACACCATTTGCGTCGGTTTAGCAGCTAGTATGGCTGCAATCTTACTCAGTGGTGGTAGGAAAGGCAAGCGAAGTATTTGGCCAAATGCTCGAGTGATGATTCATCAACCATTGATTTCTGGACAAATTATAGCACCAGCTATTGATATTAAGATACAAGCCGAGGAAATTCGGAAAATTCGCGAAGAACTCAATAAAATTTTACATCAAAATACTGGACAGAGTATCGCGCAGATTGAAACCGATACCGATCGCGATTATTATCTCGGAGCTCAAGAGGCATTGGCATACGGGGTCGTTGATCAAGTGATAGATAAACTGGTTACCGACAATAAAAAATAAAAAAAATGCGTCAGGTCGCAGCCGTTTTTTTTAAGCTAGCGGGACTACTTGATCGACTTTTTTTTCTTCGCTTGGTTGGAAATTCAGAGAGCAATAGGTCGTGGATCTCTGGTGCGGTGGTCGCTTCCTTTATTTGCTGTCGAAAATGATCACGAGAAAAGAGGGTACAAATATCAGATAAAATACGCATTTCCCTAGCGTAGCCTCGCGTAGGAACGAATAGAGTGCAGACAAAAAAAACTTTTTTCTTATCAATCGCCTGAAATTCCATTTCCTTTTTTAAGCGAAGGAGGTAGCCATACGTATCATGGAGAAAGTCCAGTGAGCAATGGGGAATGGCCAATCCTTTACCAACCCCTGTACTGATGACCATTTCGCGGGCAATCAAGCCTTGATAGATTTTCTCTTTTATTTGGCCATTGCTTTGGCTAAAGATGGATGTTTTGGTATTCTGATCTAATATATACTGAAACAATTGCTCTTTGTCGGCGAACTGCCGATTGGTAATTTCACAACGCTCAATTGGGAATATCGACTGAAAATCAGCTCTATCCATTGGTAATTGTGTCTTTTATATCGGAGAGGCGAGAGGCGAAAAGAATGCAATCATACTCCCTGATCTACATTACAACAGCATAGGCTAGGTGCTAGACTTTGCTTTATACTTTTTGACTGTATAGATCTCATCTTTGATCGGCAATTCTCTTTTGAGATTCTTAATGTATGGATTGAAATCTCCCATGGGTTTATATTCATTACAATCTGGTTGAATTCTGCGGGCAACAGTAAAGTATTTATAATATTTTTCTTCGCCTGATCTTTTAATCCATTTCTTTTTATCGCAACGAATCCGCAGAACATATTTTTCTTGATCCGTTTCGTATCGGCGCACAACTATACAGTGTGCACAATTTGAACACATTGCCTTTTCTTCCATAACTACAACTCAATAACTTGCGTTTTTCTTTCCCCTCTCACTTACTCATGCATCTTTGCTCGTAGCCCCAATTGGATCCTTGAGTAGAGCATGATTTGAGGTCTTCAAGAACAAGATTGTTTTTTCCAAAACATTGATCAATCGAAATCCCCTCAATATAATCCTATATTTTTAGACTCCTTTTTTTTGTAAAATTCTTTTTACGTTGTTTTGGGAAAAATGGGAGCTACAGGATTTGAACCTGTGACTTCTACCATGTCAAGGTAGCACTCTAAACCAACTGAGCTAAGCCCCCGGGTTGAATCCAAAGTGTCAAAGTTTCATTTTGCATTTTGAATGATTCTTAAGATTTCTTGAATTTTATTCTCTCGATCCACGTCATCTTCTAGCGCTTTTACTAAGCATTGCTGTAAATGTGATTTTAGAATCTTGGCATTCACCGACTTTAAACTAGCGCGTGCCGCACTGATTTGATCAATGATTTCTGGACAATATCTACGCTCTAAAATCATTTTCCTCACACCATCTACTTGCCCTCGTATCCTTGCCAATTGATCTAATGTTTGACTATGATCTGGGAAACAAGCATCTTTTGTTGCGGGAGGAGACATCGTTTTGATTGTTTTCGTGGAATTCATAACTTGATTAGTATATGACAAGTAATACTGTTTGCTCTGCAAAGGGCAAGCATAAAAGAATTGAAAAAACCAATATTTATTAGAATACTCAATAGTTTTTGGCTCAGTTAAATGCTCGCAATCGGAAATCAGCAGGTTTCTTTCACAGGGTATGAATCGAACCTGCTCATCTCTATACTGGCTATGCCTCGTGCCGAGTATTTTCACATGACATCCATAAGTGCTTCTGTCATTTTTCTCGAGTAATTTTACTGGCGTTATATCCAGAATCCTTGACGAGATCTCTAATCTCTTGATCAGAAAGCTTCTGTCCGGGGTTTAGCCTAATACGTATCTTTCTTTGTTCGAGATCGACTTTGACTTTTTTTATTTTTTTGTTCTTCCCTAATTTCTTTTCTATGCTAAAAGCACAGAAAGAACAGACGAGACCATCCACATCGACTAGGATATTTTCATTTTTAGCGACTAATGAACCGATACTCAGTACGGTTATTAGTACGATCAAACTTTTGAGTGTTTTCATCTTTACTCCTTACTCCTTACTTCTTATTCTTTCTTAATTTTTTCAAAACAGTTTTATATTAATCAAGCACCACCTCCTCAGGAATTTCCCTTTCTGATTACAAGCGAAAAATCATATTAAATAATAGAGTTTGTCTATCGCTGTATCCGATTTCAAAAAAATAAGTATCTTTAAAAATTCTAAAATATGGAGTAAAAGTTGTGAGATTTCGCCGCGGATTGATCGCTCTCGGTGTAAAATCAAATATTTGTCCAGTGTAACTGCGATCGGATAGTTGCAAGATAATCCAAAATTGGATTTTCTTATAGGATGCTTTATAAGGAGAAAAGCCAAAACGTACGCGTTGGGTAAATGTTTCACCAATTCGGTCAAAAACCGTCAGGTTAAGTCCATAGTAAACGTAGAGAAATCGGCTCTCCCAATCTGCAGAAAAACCAGCCTTTACATAAGGAATGATATCAGATTTCTGATTGAGGTAGCGGGCTGGTGATTTTTCTCGAACTGCTGAACCGCCTCCTCCACTCGCATAAAAATAAAGATTCCCCTGCGATTTGCGACGATTCCAGCGTTTTAATAGCCGGGCATATTGTATACCACTATAGGAAAAATCGACAGCAGTGAGATAAACAAACTCCGCGCCAAAGGCATCATTGCGATTCAGGGTGTGATATATCGATAAGCTATGTCCAAGAATACTATTGGATTGGCTCAAATTCGTCCCGCCAACATACGATATCGGTAGGGCAAACACTGGTGAGGATACCGAAAAGGCGAGTAAGAGAATGTAAAATTTATGCTTAGTATTCAACATACTGGTTTTGGACCATACTATATACAGGTATAGGGTATATCAAGAAAAAAAATTATCTTCTCTAAAAAAAAATTAAGAGATTAAGGTGAATGCTTTTCGCTGAGAGACTTGGCGAAAATAATTGATTGAATTACCTCAGCCATTCCTGTATTTGGATTATTAAACAAAAGAAAAACTATTGACAGAGATCCCGTCAATGTAGATTGAGTGGGGAACAAACTTTTTCTTATTTTGGAAAATCGATTGAATGAAGATTTTTATTGGCAAGGTATTGGCTGCGACGTTATTCTTTTCCGGGAAGGATATCATGGCGCACCATCCATCATGGTTGCCAGCTAAATGGGGGATAGGGAATGGTAGCAGTGAGATTTCTATTTACATGATGTCAGGTTTATTCCATCCTATACTTGCCTTTGACCATTTACTCTTTCTTGTAGGATTAATTCTATTGCGGAGCTCTTTTCCCCACCGTTTCCCGGTCTATTCGCTATTTATAGGTGGTACCTTAATGGGGGCTGGCTTACACGGCCTTATAAATTTTGCCGATTTTTTCCCTTTATTGAGTCTCACCATTTTAGCCCTGATTTTTGCGGTCGAGATGCCAAAATTGAGTCAGCGAGGGCAAACAAAAGTGGCTAGTCGATCGTGGAAATTTTGGCAAACAGGTTTTGGAAAAGAATATTTTGATTCGAAGCGAATATTCTCTTCTCTCATTCTTTGTTTGTTTATAGTTTTTTCTGGCTTTGTTCATGGTTCTGTTTTTGCCGATGATCTTCGGGCCGATTCATCGGCTGTTGACCATATTATCTATTTGTCTACCTTATTACTTTCTCAATCTCTAGTCTTGCTGGTGGGTCATTATTCACTGGTAGCAATCATTCGTCATTTGCGCAAAAAGCAAAAAAAATTGATTTACATGGCTCATTCTCTGTATATTTTCTTATGTGTGGCAATTTGGATATTATACATATTCAAACTACCCATTCGACTTTAATTTTAGTTTCTCAAATAAATAATAATGAAAAAATAGAATTACTATGACGGGAATGGAAAAAAAGCCATCGGTGTTCAAGGTATCAAAGGAAAAAATTCTAGCAGAACTTGAGTGTTATAATGAGACTTCGGCTGAATATTTGATTTCGCATGCGGAGGTCTACCGCCAGCGCTATTTTGGCAAGCGGGTCCAATTGCATATCATTAACAACTTACGCAACGGTCATTGTGCGGAAGACTGTGGATATTGTGTGCAAAGAAAGCCTGAAAAAACTGGGGATAGAGTAGAGATCGTTGCGTACAAAAGAAAACAAATTGCAGAGATTATTGATGAGGCAGAGTTAGCGTGGCAGAAAGGAGCATATCGCTATTGCTTGGTGAGTGCGGGAAGAGGTCCTACACTCAGAGATATTGACTTTTATTGCGAAGTGATCGCAAAAATTAAGGAGCGCTTTCCCCTACAACTATGTTTGAGTGCTGGCCTTTTGCATGATTCGCAACAGGCTACAAGATTAAAGCAGGCGGGCTTAGATCGATATAATCATAACCTCAATAGCACTTCGCAGAATTACGCTAGTTTTTGTACTACTCATACTTATGAGGATCGCCTACAGACTCTGGAAAATGTATCACAGGCAGGGATATCATTGTGTAGCGGATTTATCATCGGGCTAGGGGAGAGTAATCAAGATTTACTGGCAATGGCAGAGCAGTGCGCTCGATTAAAAATTCCATCTATTCCGATCAACTTTTTTTTGCCAATTCCCGGACATACGATAAAGCACCAAGGCTCTTCTGCTGATAAACGAGTGCAGAACTATAAACCACAATATTGCCTAAAAATTCTAGCTATGTTTCGCTTATTAAACCCACAAGCCGAGATTCGGCTAGCAGCTGGCAGAGAGGCCTATTTCGCCGATCAACAAGTCGAAGCGATCCGCGTAGCGAACTCTCTTTTTGTCGAAGGTTATCTCAATGTAAAAGGGGAGAGTTTGCAGGAAACTCTGGCAATGATTCATGCTGCAGGATATCAAATTGAGAATCATGTGCAGCCTCTTTCGCCAGCAGACCCAACATGGAATGTGCTATCCAAACAGGATATTCCAAAAAAAAATTTGGGAACAGCCAGTCTTGAATTAAAAGATCAAAATGATTTGCGTCCAGCACTCAATTTCTCCACAAAAAAGACACGTCATAAGGGAAGCCCTCATCGAAATAATAGTACACTATGATTGTCAAAAACAAAATCCACAGATTATCAGAAGATTTCACTCTTTTGAATTGCAAGAAATGAGAAAAAAGAAGAAGAACTGGCGCTATAAATTGATCGAGAGCCTATCGGGCACGTTATTTGAGAAAAAGGTCTGGCAGGCTCTCTGCCAGATTCCGCGCGGCGATGTTTGGACGTATTCACAACTGGCAGAAAAAATTGATTGTCCACGCGCTGCTCGTCCAGTTGGCAATGCCTTAGCGAAAAATCCGCTACCGATTGTGATTCCATGCCATCGGGTAATTCGTTGTAATGGAGATATTGGGAACTATTCTTTTTTTCTGGGTGGCACCAAGATAAAGAAATTACTTCTGTGGATTGAGAGAAAAGATCAAAAGGGGAAATGAATGAGCAAAAAAGCTCTTCTATTGAATGCTTCTAAGCTCTGATCGTTATTTTGATTATTTGAAAAATGATTCATTGAGTAAAAAAAGACTTGCAATTTCTGCGATTGTTCCCATAGTCCTCTTATGTTTAGAAAATCAAACTTTGTATCTAGCTACCTAATCTTTTTAGTAGCTATTTTTTTTAGTTTTTCGTTGGAGTCGGTTGCGGCACCAAAGAATAACCCATATTTACTCAATGTAAACAGGAGTGGTGTTGTATTAGATGGCTATGACGTAGTCGCCTATTTCACCAAGAATCGAGCGATCAAAGGTCAAGCCAAGTATACATTTAAGTATAAATCTGGAAATTTTTATTTTATTAATAAGGAGAATCTGGATACCTTTAAGAAGGAACCAGAAAAATATTTACCACTTTTTGGTGGTAATTGTGCCTATGCTGCTTGGAAAAACGGGCTGACTAAGGCAGATCCGCGAGTTTTTAAGATCAGAAACGGTGAATTAATTCTCAACTATAATCGATCCGTAGAGAAGAAATTCTTTTCCTCGTATCCCAAAAGTCATAGAAAAGCGAAACAGAATTGGCCCAAGATAGTTCAATCTGAATAGACGGAAATTTTCGCAGCGCTACTGTACGATTTCTAAAAGGGGTTTATCTTAACAACAGTAGGCATGAATCTAGGATTCTAGCAGTCGGATAAATTCATCGTACCCTTCGCTCATCATATCTTTTTTCTTGATAAAGCGTAAGGCAGCAGAATTAATACAGTAGCGCATTGTGCCGTTTGGACCGTCAGCAAAAACATGTCCCAAATGAGAGTCAGCGATTCTGCTTCTCACTTCGGTTCTTGCCTGTGATTGTTTGTGATCCTCTCTGGTGCAAATGTATTTATCGTTAATTGGCTCAGTGAAACTAGGCCAGCCGGTACCCGAATCAAATTTTTTATGAGATAAAAAAAGTGGCTCCCCAGATACAATGTCTACGTATATGCCTTCTTCTTTCTGATCCCAATATGCATTGGCAAAGGGTCGCTCGGTGCCCTCTTCTTGAGTTACCTGCCTGCTGATCGGCTGCAAGTCCCGAATCTTTTGATTTTTTTCCTCACTATTAAAATGGCTCGTTTGCCAGTGTTTTTTTTCTTCTTCTTTTTCTTTGTTGCGAGGAGGGGGTTTTTCTGAGATTTCAGGAAGCGTCTCTTGTTGATTGATTTTTTGCCAGAATGATTCTACAAAACTCAATCTTCCCGAACCTCGATAGTATCTCTGGTAATGCTCGGGATTTTTTTGTTTGTAGTTTTGGTGATAATCTTCAGCTATCGTAAATTTTTTCAGAGGTAAGATTTCGGTTGCGACTTGTTCTTCTTGCAATTCTGATAGTTTTTCGATTCTTTTCTTTGATGCTAGGATATGTTTTTTTTGCTCGGTGGAGGTAAAATAGATGGCCGTGGTATAGTGATATCCTCGATCGGCAAACTGTCCTTTTGCATCGGTTGGATCGATATGGCGCCAATAGATATCTAGAATGCGTGCAAGAGTCAAATCGTCATCTTTGGTAGAAGCCGCTGATTGATAGGTAATGATTACAGCCTCACGTGCTTTTATCTGTCCTGTGGAAACACTTTGATACGTTGGTACAAGATTATTGTCTTCATAAGCATAGCCTGCAGATATCGATTTTATTTGTGGAATTTCTTGGTATGCGGCTTGAGTACACCAAAAACAGCCACCCGCCAACACTATTTGTGAGTAATTTACTTTTTCTTCGTTTGAAGTTGTGGAGGTATTCGGCAAGATTAACGAGTTCCGAGCGTTCATGATGTCAGCTTTTCAGAGTTTCGCACTTAGCTGATGCATCAAATCTTATCCGCTGGTATTGTTTGTATGATATGCGTTTCATTGAATCTTAGCTTATCCTAGGTTTCTTTGGTAGCTCAAGCATCAAGTATTATGAAGAGTACTTTATTCAAGGAGAGGAATATATTTGCCATATCCTTGTTTTGCCATTTCTTCTTTTTTTATAAATCGTAATGCTGCAGAATTAATACAGTACCGCTGTCCACCTTTTTCTGGTGGCCCATCAGAAAAAATATGTCCCAAGTGAGAATCAGCATTTTTGCTTCTAATTTCTGTTCTACTGAGCCCTAATTGGTTGTCTTCTTTAGTATAAACAAACCTTTCATTAATAGCTTTCGTGAAACTTGGCCAACCAGTCTTTGAATCATATTTATCTGTCGATAAAAAAAGTGGTTCTCCCGAGACGATGTCCACATAAATACCATCTTCTTTGTGATTCCAGAATTCATTCTCATAAGGTCGCTCGGTACCATCGTGTTGAGTGACATATTCACTGAGAGAATCAAGCTTGGCCACGCGCTGTTTTTTCTCTCGCGGATTCATGTCTTCTGCCTGCCACTCTTTCACCTGCCCGCTTTCTTTATTGGAGCTTCCCTGAGAGCTTTCTTGCGGAATGGTCTTTTGAGAATCAATTTTGTCCCAGAACGATTTGATGAACTCTGCTCTGCCAGATCCCTGGAAATATCTTTCGTATTGAGTAGGATTTTTTTCTTTGTAGTTCTGGTGTATTTCTTCCCCATGAGCGAAATTTTTTAAGGGTAGAATCTCCGTCATAATCTTGTTTTCTTTTCCTATAAACTGCGGCAAGCTTGCTATTTGCTGTTGTGAGGCGATTATCACTTCTTCTTGTTCTTGAGTGGTAAAATAGATCGCTGTGGAATAGTGGCTGCCTCGGTCGGCAAATTGACCTTCTGCATCAGTGGGGTCGATGTGCCGCCAGTAAATATCTAATAGAGTGGTCAAGCGGATTTCATTAGGATCGTAATAGATAAGCATGGCCTCTCGGGCTTCTGTTTCCCCTGAGGCTACATTTTGGTAATTCGGTGAGAGTCGAGCATCATCATAGACATATCCAACAAAAGTTCCTTTGACTCCGAGAGTTTTTTGGTAAGCCGCCTGTGTACACCAAAAACAACCTCCAGCTAAAACGAGCTTCGGATATTTTTCCAATTCCTCTGTTGAGGGAGATTTAGTTTGTTCAATATTTTTTTTGTTACAAGCAAGAGTCGTGGCCAAAATCATAACAAAAACTATTAGGAATCTGCTTCGAAATAATTTTCTTTGAGGCGGGCAACTATACCCTTTTTGATTCTCTAGCGATAAAATTTTCTGTATACGAGTCCCCTTTATTGAGTTCATATCTTTTTGCCCATCCTTTCACCAGTAACACTGGCGGGCTCATTATAGGGTATTGGCAGGGAAAGTCAAGCATTTTTCATAAATTTTTATTTTCTTTTGGCGCCACATTTATTGGTAGCCTTCGAACAATCATCGCAAAATATTCGCTAGGAGCAAGGCTGTCAGATGAGCCTCCAGTACTCTGGTGATATGGAAGGATCTGGTATACTTGAATTTTCTAAAAAAGCAAAATTCTGCATGACGCGAGCTATTTTTTTAAGATTTATAGTAAATAGTGGAATTATATTTTCACAAAATACTTGAAATTATTTACCGCTTATTCAGGCTTTTCCAAAGAAACGCTCAAGCTGGAAAATGCAACATCTAAAATGAGATGAGTATCGCTCTTTGAGAA
The DNA here is from genome assembly GCA_965207725.1 of Leptonemataceae bacterium. Classification (GTDB taxonomy): domain Bacteria; phylum Spirochaetota; class Leptospiria; order Leptospirales; family Leptonemataceae. The sequence continues at coordinate 1,053,899 of OZ242290.1, forward strand.
GAAATATTGAACAATCTAAACAAAAAGAACTGTCATTTAATTTTGACCCGACACGGCGAGAGTGAATGGAATGCAAGCAATCGGTTTACCGGTTGGGTCGATGTCCCATTGAGCTCAAAGGGTATTTTGCAAGCACAGGCGGTTGGAAAAAAATTGAGAGATCTTGACTTCATTATCGATTATGGCTATACTTCGCTGTTGAAGCGGGCGATTAAAACCCTTTGGTTGATCCTTGAGGAGACAGACCAAATGATGATTCCGATAATCAAACATTGCGCATTCAATGAACGTCATTATGGTCGCTTGCAAGGTGCAGAGAAAAATGCAATGATTGAAAAGTATGGTGCTCATCAAGTTCAGGAATGGCGCCGTAGTTATAAGACCATGCCACCACCGCTTTCAGCTGATTCGCAGAGAAAACAGGACCAGCAATTTGAGAAAATGCGTTTTCTATATCAGCAGCAGGGGCTCACTCATCTACCGATCGCCGAGAGTTTGGCTGCTGTGGAAAAACGGGTGGTATTATATTTTAAAAAAGTAGTTCTCAGACAGCTCGAACAAGGGAAACGAATCCTCATTGTTTCTCATGGGAACAGTATCCGTGCCCTCATTAAATGGCTAGAGAAAATATCCGATGAGCAGATTTTGCATTTGGATATTCCGACTGGGTCGCCCCGATACTACAATTTTGATGCGTCCAAAGGGACATTTAACTCTTTGGTCGGAGATTGTCATGAGTCGGTTAGCTAAAGAACAAATACCATTATTGTGTCCTTTCTGCCAGATTTTGACAAAAAGAAAATACACAATACCTGCCTATCAATTCGATGTTTTTGAGTGTCTACGCTGTAAGCTGCAGATTAAGGCGGGAGCACCGACTGAGAAAGATCCATATCGCTATTATAACAAATCCTATTTCGATGGGACCAGCACTCAGTCATCGCAAGAATCGGCAAGGAAAATTCTACCAGATTCACCAATCCATGCCCCTAAAAAGAACTATCGCTACTGCGATGAAAGACAACAAGAATCTGCGAATCAATTGGTCTGGCAGTCTCGATTGAAGAAATTGGCGCAGTATATCCCCCCACCTGCCAGACTGTTAGATGTTGGGTGTGCCTTCGGTGGCTTTGTTCATAGTGCTCGGAAATTCGGCTACCAAGCTTGGGGAATCGATGTTTCTGATTATGCAGTGGCCCAGGGGCAAAAAAGAGGCTTACCAATTCTCAAAGCAAAACTCGAGAGTTTATCTGATAGTATGCGGCTTCACGGTCAATCGCCAGAAAAAAAAATGGACAAACAAAAAAAGGCATTATTGTGGTCAAAGTTTGCGATGAACATTCAATTTGATATAGTGACTATGATCGAAACACTGGAACATATTGCCGATCCAAATCAAGCTTTTCGGGCTTTGAATCGGTTGCTTTCTCCTCGTGGGCTCCTCGTGATTCAAACTGCAAATTTTGCAGGTTGGCAGGCAAAGCATGCGGGTTGCAGTTATCACTATTATCTTCCTGGACATTTTTTTTATTATTCCAAAGAAAATTTGGTGCAGATACTAGAGCGTTATGATTTTTCCCTGCAGCGATTTTATCATCCAGTTGATTTTTCCCTCTCGGCTAAAATAAAAAAAATCTATAATCTACAAAAAAAAAGAGGATCTCTGCTACGCAATATCAGCAAAGGATTGTGGTATCATCTGATCAGCTTCTTGGCATTTGGCAATTTTGCTATGACTTCAAGTATGGTGCTGTATTTGCGCAAGAATTCCAGTCGATAGAGCAGATTATCGACTGAGAAAATTCAAATATGATTTTTTTGTAATATTTGATATGGTCTTTGCTGACTCAAGAAGTAGCCGGTAATCGCTGCTGCTAGAGCATCGGCAATATCATCGGGTTGTATCGGAAACGGCAAACGGAGAATGCGACAGACCATACTCATCACTTCTTTTTTTCGGGCTTGTCCCGAACCTGTAACGGTTTTTTTTATTGTTGTCGGAGCGACTTCAAGTAGATTTGCTTGATATTTACCAACAATCGACAAAAAGACTCCCTGTGCCTGACATACTCCGATTGCGGTAGTACTATTTTTCTTAAAAAAGAATTTCTCCATTATAAAAAGATCTGGATCAATATCTCGGATGAGCGGAGAGATTTTTTTTTTCAGGTAATATAACCGCTGGGCTAGGTCAATATTACTCGGAGTTTCGATTACCCCGCTGGCAATGGCATTTAACTGCTGTCCTTCATTGCTGATGACTCCCCAGCCAAAACGGGCATATCCTGGGTCAACTGCGAGAATTTTCAAAATACACCTTTTTTCAGGTGACTATTATGATAGACATGGGTGACGTCTGGATGACCTTCTAATTTGTTAATGAAATCGGGCAATTGATTAAGATTGACCTGATTATCAGCATTCATCGTCACCTCATTTTCCGGTCGTGGCAGATAAGCACTGTTGGTACTGAGTATTGAAAAATTATTCTTTGATAAGATATCAGTCAATTTGGTAGGTAAATGTCCCTTAAATTGTAGTTTTCGTCCCTCTGCTAGATCTAGCCAATCACCAATCAAAGAATCTGAAAACTCGCTCAGTATTTCGAGCAATCGCTCTTCACGTTCTTGGGCTTTTTCTTTAGCAATGATGATTTCACTGGTCAACTGAAACAGTCGCAGTACTGTTTCTGGAGTTGAAAGCTGTGCATCATATTTTTTTAGAATACTTTTAATTTCTGGAGTTGTGCGGCTTCGCTTGTCGGTAAGCAGTACTATAATAATTCCAATTCCTCCTGGGAAAAATGCCTCAAAAATCAATTCTTCTAGATTATTTTTCTGAGTTTCTTGCGAGCCTTTGGCAATCGCATTTTCGATGGTATTTCGCGGCATATTAAAATTTTTGGCCTTGCTTATGGCACTGCGCAATCGTTGGTTACTATTGGGGTCAGTTCCGTGTAATTTGCTTGCGATTGTGAGTTCCTTCGCGATCTTTGCGAAGATTGCGCCACGTTGCTGGTCGACTGCGCCTTTTTTTCGCTTGATCGTTGACCATTTACTGTGTCCTGACATAATAAAAACAATGAATAGATGATCTTTAAGTATTACAAACTTCTCTATCGATATCATTATCGTACTCTTGTAGAGAGTCGTCAAGGCTATTTATCGCTCCTACTATCGAAATATAGTCTTTCTCGGCAGAGTATGATATCCGCTTGAGATAGCCGCCAGTGCGTACCCATTGGCTGAATTCAGAGGAATGAATGTTAGCTCAATGATTTTTTATTGGCAATCTGCTGGTCGGTATTGCTCATTATCTGACGCATGGAGAACTTTCGCCATGGTTTTATTGATCAAAGGACTACGCTGGCGTTGGCTTCAATTTTCCCTAAATTTTAAAGCCGTACAAAAAAGGGTTGACAAATCATGTAGGTTTGTTTTAAGTATTGATAAATTTGTTTTTTATGAAGATACAACAGAATCTTTTGGTTTTTTTGGGCAACGTCTTGCTCATCAGCAGTTTTAATGCATGCTTAGAAAATAAGAGTCCTGATTCTCAGGTGAAGGCTAATTCCCATTTTGTTTATAAAAGTGGCGTGGACAATCCGTATCGTAATGATTTGGTCGGTTGTACTCAGGTTGTGGCCTGTAGCCTAGAGAAAATACCGTTTCTTGGCATGGTTTCTGCACCTCCCACGATTGAAGATCTTTTAAATCGTTTGGTCATATCTCACCAATGGATGGGAGAACGTTTCGAAAGTATTCTTAGAGGAATGGACCCTCGGGTTCTCGCTGCGATATTGCGGTTAAGTGGATCGATAACTGCTATCACAATTAGCGCAGATATCCGTCCTTCCCATTATAATCTGAGAAATAGTGCTATTTATTTAGATCCGCTATTGATTGCTCTCACCAGAGAAGAAGCAGATACTGTGGATCAAGAAGCAGACTTTCGTAGCGAATTTGGCAAAGATTTCCAATTTATCGGAGTCTGGCGCTATGTGACCAGCGAAAATGAGTATCATTACAATTTAGCATTGGAAAATAGAAAACAGAAGGACATTACGCGCTACATGGCAAGGCTACTCTTTCACGAACTCGCACATGCCAACCATTATTTTTCGCATAAAGCGATTTCATCGACTTCCTGCGCTGATATGCCGATCCGATGTAGGCAGCCCCCCATTCTTGCCTTTTTTGATTGGGCGGCTCCGTATGAATTATCGCACATCTTCGAATTTTCTGATGTCGATTATGGTTTGCAAGATACCAATATGAGAGACTATGCAAAAGTGCGTTATAGTGGTAAAGCGATTTCTAGTGAACAAGAGGCTTGGAGTGCAACGGACATGGGTGGTTGGTTTGGTGCCGATAGAGGCGTACATGACTATAGTTATACCACCCAATATGAAGATATTGCAATGTTGACTGAAGCGACATTAACTAAGTTTTTTTACGATACCGATATGGACGTCGCCTACATTGATAGACCAGAATCTGGCGAATTTTCTGCGGTTACGCCGGTGACTTGGGGAAAACGGGGACGATTGGGCAACCCGTTGGTGAGCAATCGTGCTAAGCATTTGATGGACTTGATGATACCAAATTTAATTCCAGATGAATTTTTTACAAATTTAGCAACAACAGATCCAGAGCGCAATTTTGCCTCGGCTTGTGGTTGGTTGGATAACTTAGATCTTGTCTGTAGTCCAGCAAACTCACCCAAGGGCATCGGCAGCAAATCACTAGATTCTGCCAATACTGACGGGATCGATATTTCCTTTGACACATGGAGCCCGCATGGGCGCTCAGCTGGACCCAGTCGATTAACCGATAAGCTGGTACAAGAACAAGAATACCGTCTAAATCTAAAATAGATAAAACTCGTGATAAGCGTAGCCTAGTCCTAAGTTGAGTGGTCGATTCCTCGCCGACCTTTGCCAAGCTATCTGCTTATCTGCAGCCTCTGATAATCCTTTGAGTTCTTTTTGATGATGAATTTGCATAAAGTCAAATTTTTCTGCTTTATCTTAATAATTCTTTATATCAATATCTAAATAGAAGAAAAAAATTGACAATATATCAAACGATTAAATATGTGTATTTATGAGTAAAATAAATGTCATGCTAATAGCATGTTTGATGTTAATAACATGTGGAAACAGTGGTGGTACTACAACTACCACTTCTACTTCAACCTTTTCGTGTGGAATTGGTAACGTGAGTTGTCCTGATCAAGCTTCATGCACTAGTTGTAGGAATGATTCTAGCGAATGTGGTAGTTGTGAATGTCCAGATGGATCATCGGCGACTATAACATTTAGTGCAGGAACGGGTCAGGGCGGTGAATGTATCCTATGTGGAAGGACTATTGGTATTACAACAAGAAGTTCTTGCAGCTAACGAAAGCTTCTCCACTTCCTTTCGTCAAGAAGGGGAGTGGGTCGGCTTTGGAAAATTCGGAGAATCATTCGACTTAATGTATCAGATTTTGCGCAGGGTTTTTTGCTGGAAGGTTGATTTTTTTCACACCCACTTTTTACAGCTTGAAAGCAAGCAACCAAAGGTTGGCAGTTTTCATATTACATTATACTTTTAGCGACTTATCCTCCAAAACGATCTAAAACGAATTGTCCGTTGGAAGTTCGATCGTTATCCATGATTTACCTGTTGATAGTTTAGAAAGATTGATACAAGCTACCTCCTAAATAGCTTTTGCCAATTCTCTTTTCTCTTTTAGCTCTCTAGCCATCATCCCCTACATTATGTTAAGCTGAGTCCGATAATATTCTGGTAGATTACGACAGATTCAAAATCTGCATGCCCAATCTGATTTCAAAAAAAGTTGATTTTATGATTGATACTAGCAAATTGGTACTAATTTGCAACATCCTATTTGTCAAGATAAACTCTTATGGTCGGGTAATTTGAGTGTAGCACCATTATGGTTCATGACAAGAAATAAAGGTTATTGCAATTTGACTCTGCGAGTGCTGATAAAAGATAAAGCTTCATAAATGGATTTATGGTCAGAGGTCTGGAAATAATTAAATCGCGCAACGATCGTTTTCTTCTGCAATTTTCTGGGCAAGGAAATCCATATTTTCAAGATTTACGAAATCTCTTCCACGAAGATCGCCTTTTGTTGGAAGATTTTTTCGAGGCTACCTTTGAAGCAATAGCCGAACAGTTTCACTCTCCAGAAAATCAGCATCCAGACTGGTACTATGATCAGTTTCGGCTCAAGGAATGGCTGACTAACGATGATCATTTTGCAAAATTAGAAAATGGTCTGTCCCATGATATTCTGTATTCTGCACCATTGGTCTTTGCCTACCAAGTGATGAATGTCATTCGCTTAGACCGCTTGGGAATGACTCATCGTGAAATCTTAGCGCATACCGCAGCGATTGTAGGTCATTCATTAGGATTGAATGCAGCCCTCTTTATTGCTCAGAGTTTTTCTTCATCTTCAATGGAAGAAAAACTAGCAATATTTCGCAAAAATGTGGCCATTCTTTTTTGGCTGGGTTATCGGAGTAAACAACACTATTTGCGACAAGATAATGCCAGTTTCCCCTTTGCTGATGGCAGTAGCCCTATGCTGATTGTTCGCGGAAAAAAATCCATTGTCCAAGAAAAAATCGACAAATTTCATCAAGAACAGAGAATAGCTGAACAAGATTTCCTTGTTGTTGGGCTAGAGAATATGGATCAGGTGCAAGTGGTCTGTGGGGTTCGGCTACTTGTGAGCAAGTTCCGCGATTGGTTATTAGGAAGTTCAATTGAGCGTGGGCTTGAGTTTTTGAGTACTTCCTGTCCCTTTCATACTCCTTTGCATAACGATAGTTCAGAGTTGCTCTATCAAGACCACCAGCGAATCAAATTCAAACTGCAAGGTAGTGCGCTTGTCACTCCCGTGATCTGTAATTACGATGGTAGTAATCTGCAGGAGAAAAAGGATCTCAGTCATTATCTTGCAAAAGTCTCTCTGGTGCAACCTCTTAACTGGCCTCTGGTTATGAAATCAGTAGCGCAAATATCTGCTGGAGGAAAAGAGAAGACGGCGAGGACATCAAGTGCGATTACTCATAGCCTAAACTTTGGTCCGTCAACGATGCTACAAAAATTAGCCGAGAGATTATTACTTGGGGAGGGAATGCAGCATATTTCGTTAATTTCGCGAGAAAACCAGAATAAATTTGTGGCAGACCCACCAGCGCGAAAAAGGTCTTGGCGGAGTTATGCTCCAAGGATCGATAAAGAAAAAAAAAGAATAATCAATGCTTATACTGAATTTACCGCTTATCCGCCAATTTTTGGCGGTGGAATGACGCCATCGACGGTCGAAATTGATTTATCTCTGGTGGCGGCTAATAGTGGTAGATTAGTCGAATGGGCTGGCGGTGGGCAAGTGACAGCAGAGATGCTCATCAATCGTCTTGATCGCCTACGTGAAGGTCTGCAGCCAGGGACTGGCATTGTCTTGAATTTATTATATTTAGATGCTTATTTATGGAATTTACAGAATCCTTTGGTCGTGAAGCTCAAAAAAGCGGGTTATCCTCTTGATGGTATTACGATCTCCGCGGGTATTCCTGATACGGATGAGGCACTGCAGATTTTGAGTGAATACGAGAAAGTAGGACTGTGGCTTAATTCACTGAAGCCAGGCACGACCAAACAAATTCAAAGTGTTCTCCGGATTGCCCAAGCAGATAAAACAAGAAAAATCATTATGCAGATTGAAGGAGGGGCAGCTGGAGGACATCATAGCTGGGAACAACTTGATCAACTTATTGCCGAAAATTATGCCCGTATTCGCAAACAGGAAAATATTATTTTAGCCGTTGGGGGAGGAATTGCCACTCCAGAAGATGCATATCGCTATTTGAGTGGTGAGTGGAATCAAGAAATCAGACAGCCGGTCGATGCAGTCATTTTGGGCACCAGATTGATGGCTTGTAAGGAGACTCATACGAACGCCGCGATCAAGCAGGCTCTTATCGAAATCAAGGGGGCTCCTCATTTTATGCGGGGCAAAGATGGTACGGATATGGGTGGCATTATCTCTGGTAAATCAGGATTAGGGGCGAACATCCATTATGCGAATAATCATTGGGCACGAACTTCGGCTTGGCTAGAAAAAATACTGAAAGGTAAAAAAACTGCCGAAGCCCAACAAATCATTTCCGAGAATGAGCAAAAGATTATTGATGCCCTGAATCAAACACCAAAACCGTATTTTGGGCAAATCACGCAGATGACCTACGGCAAAGTCTTGGAACGCTTTGTCGAACTCACTTGCCCAGGGAAACGGCTACGAAGTTCAGAGGGGGCTTGGCCGGATGAACCATTTATTGATATTAGTTATCGTAGACGTTTGCTTGAACTGCTACAGCGATTTGAAGATCGTTTTGCTGGCGAACAATCCTATCTAGAGTCAAGAACAATTACTCAATTGACAGAATTACAAAATCCTCATGAAGCATTGGCACGACTTTTTGAAAATTATCCACAAATGCTCGTGCAAAGAGTACTTTTGCAAGATGAATATTTTTTCATGTCTGTCTGTATGCAGGCAGGCAAGCCGGTCAACTTTATTCCAATTCTAGATGAAAATATTTTGAAATGGTATCGGAGTGATACGTTGTGGTATGCCCATTGCGAAAATATCAGTGCAGATTCGTGTGCTTGGATTCCGGGCCCGCTCGCTGTACGTGGAATTACTCAAAAGAATGAAAGTGTGATAGATGTTTTTTCCAAATTTGAATCATTCCTGATTGGGAAATGTGCAAAGGTTGATTCACTGCCGAGCTCGCTCGCGGCATTCGACGAATCATCAATTTCTCATGTGCAAGATAACCTGATACGAGCGTACGGTAGCCAAGAGAGCCTCAAACAAAGATCGAGTTTACAGACCGAAATTCAACTCAAATCGTTTGATGATGACTGGTGGTCTGCGTTGCTTGCATTGTGTTGCGGCCCGCTCGGCATCTATTTGCAAGCACCATTTATTGTTCAGGAGAAAAAAAGTAAAGTTCCCAACGATATTCGGGCGACTCTCGAGTCGATCGTGAAGTTAGAGAATGTGATTATCCGTTGGTCGCGCAAGGGTAGTGCGAAGGGACAGATTGAGCGATTGGAATTTTTACTGGACCCAGCAGATCAAGAAGGATCAAACTCGAATGATCCAAGAAGAATAATCCAAATTTCTGATAATGGCGATCAAAGCATTTCAGTTGAATATTTTTTTGATGTCCCCTATCTGCAGAAATCACCACTCGCATTTACGAGGAGATTTATTAGAGAAGAAAGACTGTATGGCTGGATCATCCTTGAGGAGCGCGAGGATTATGGTCGAAGGGTGAATCAGTTTTACTCTCAGCTCTGGCAGACAACAGGTGATCAGCAGAGAAAATATAAGAATCAAGTTGAAGGGAAAAATGGCAAAGAGCAAAAATTCTTCACTCTTGAAGATCCGATTTTTTTTAAAAGAGAACAGTATCATCTTCTGATGAGAGCCCTCAATCTTCGGGAAGGTGGATCCGACCTGTCGACGGATCAGGTATTGTCGACTTTTTCGGTAGTTCTGATTTGGAAAAACATGTTGAGCACCCTACTGCAGTCATTCCCAGAGGATAATGTCTTAGATCTTCTTCATTTAGAGCATGAGACGGTCTGGGAGAGCAGTTATTTTGAAATGTTGACCGCGCTACTATCTCAGTCAAACTCGCAGCCTGTTGGTTCAGAAAAATCTTTCGCCAGTGCCCGTTCTTGGGTTAAAAAGATTAAAGTCAGAGAGACAGGTAAAGAAGTGACCATTGCTGGTGAACTCAGGAAAGAGAAAAAAAGACTGCTCTCCTTTTCTTCAACATTTTTCATTCAAGGAAATTTCAGGGATGATGCTATTCAAGAATACTTGTATGAGAATGAGCAAACTCAATACTCTATCCAAGTAATGGATCTTACCCAAAAGCAGTATCTCTTGACAATTCCCGGTTTAACAATTGATCCCAAATATGCGAAAGGTGATTTCTTATTAAAAGAGACCTTGAGCGTGCAAACTCAGATACGACAGGATGTGTACTGGAAAGACGAAAGAGGGGATTTTATCTTTCAGGCAGCCTTAAAAAATTCTCAAGGAGAAATTATTGGGTCGATTGAATCGATTCAAGAAATCGCTTCAGAGAAGATAAATACAGAATGGCGAGGCCAGCTAAATCTCATTTCTCCAAAACTAGAACTTCTCCAGCAAAATGATAATTCATCCTTAGAAAAACCAACAAACCGAGTATTGAGCGATGAATATACTTGTCCGCAGACAATGACTCAATATGCAGCAGGATCCTTAGACTTTAATCCGATTCATACAGAACCTCACTTTGCAATTTTAGCAAATCTCAAAGCCCCAATTGTCCATGGTCTCTACAATTATAATGAAATTCTCAAAGTAGTGATTTCACAATTACTTGATGGCGATGAAAAAAGAATTCAGAGTTTTAAAGCACGTTTTACAGAAAAAGTCGATTTAGCGACCAAGATTATGGTTGAGGGCCATATGCAAGGACATCGCGCTGGTAAATGGAATCTGCAAGTGCAAGCAAATGTTCTGGCAGATGCTGGTAAAACAATTGCCACGGGTGAGATATCTGGACGTTATCCATTGACTGCCTATTTTTACACTGGGCAGGGATCGCAATTCAAAGGCATGGGGATGGATAGCTACGGAGAAGTGCCAATGTATCGCCAGATCTGGGATGAGGCAGAACAAGTCTGTAATGAAAGACTTGGTTTTTCTCTGTTAAAAATTGTGCGGGATAATCCACAGTATTTACGCGTGAAAGGACAAGATTATTTTCATCCTGATGGTGTTCTCAATCTTACTCAGTTTACTCAAGTTGCCATTATCGTGAAATCTTTGGCTGATTGGCGGATCTTACAAGAAAGGCAATTAGTCCCCAAACAGTATTATTATGGTGGTCATTCTCTCGGTGAATACGCGGCGGTGGCTTCGCAGGGAATCATGTCACTGGGTGGTGTGGTTAGCTTAGTTTTTTCTCGAGGAAAAACGATGCAAGATTATGTTGAAAGAGATGAGCGGGGACAGAGTGCATATGCAATGTCGGTGGTATTGGGATTAAAGAAGATTAATCTAGATGAAAAACAGATCGCTCGCTTCGTGGCTGAAGCAAGAAAAGAAAGTAAAGAATTGTTGGAAATTGTGAACTACAATATTCGCGATCGACAGTATTCGGTGACTGGCACGATCCATGCCCTCGAAATTCTCGAGAATAAATTGCAAAAAGAAACCGGTGGCCATCGAACTTTTATTCGTCTTAAGGGCATTGATGTACCGTTTCATTCTTCTCATTTATTAAAAGGTGTAGAACCCTTTCGCCAATTGTTGCAGGATACGTTGAGTCACGAGGGAGATTATTCTCGTCTAGAGCAAGGATACATCCCGAATTTAGTAGCGCTCCCATTTGCTATGACGAAAGATTTTTTGCAGGCGGTTTATGAAAAAAGCCAAAGCTCTATTGTGAGAGACATGCAAAAACTCAGTGATGCAGAATTACAGAAAGATGAAAATCGTCGCAAATTGCTGATTGAATTGCTCTGTTATCAGTTTGCCAAACCAGTTTTATGGATCCAAACCCAAGAATTATTATTTAGAGAAAAAGGAGTTCGCCGAGTCATTGAAATTGGCCCACGCGGAGACTTGGCGGGAATGGCTCGCCAGACAATCAAAGGGCTCACTGGACTTCCTTCGATAGAAGTGTATCATCTAGATGAGAATCGTGCTGATGTCTATGGAAGCAGCAAAAATGTACTGTCTTTAACTGAAAAAAATAAGAGGAAACAAACTGTCCCTTCGGTAAAAAAAGAAAATAAAAAACAAGATCCTCCCATAGTCGCAGAAAAAACGGCTGTAGTGAAAGGTGCCGATAATGACGCAGTAGAGCGTGATCAAGTGGCAGCGGTTCAGCCGTCACCGATAGCAGATTCGGCAACACCGATCGACGATCGATATCCGACGATTCAAGACGGTTTGTTTGTTTTTCTGGCAACAAAAGCTCAGCTTCGATTAGATGAGATTTCGCCGGGGGAAACCATTGAGAATTTATTTCAAGGAAATTCATCGAAAAGAAATCAAGCACTTGCTGATCTGAGCGCCGAGTTTTCCACCAGCTCATTGGATGGCGTGCAGGAGAAAACTCTGAGCGATCTTATCGTGTCCCTCAGTGAAATGACGAGCTACGATCGTTCCGGTCCATTTTTACGGACTGCGAGCGAAGATTTTATTAAATCCAAAATGCCGGCAGGTTTTGGTCGTTCCGAAATATTTCAATACTTTCAGCAAGAAAGAATGTTGGGTGAAGGGCATTGTCTGTCACTGTCAATGTACCTTCCTATTTTTGCTCGTTCAGGAAAATCATTAGGCAAAGGAGAGTTGAGTAAGATTGGTTTGACCAAACGACTAGAAACTGTCGATAAAGCGAAACTCTGGTTAGATAAAACAATTGATCAGTACGGTGGAATTATTGGTGTCAAAATTCCATCTCGCGCGAGTCAAGCATCGACGGATTCCCAGCAAGGTGGTCTAATATCGAATACGGCTCTGCTTGAATTAGAGGCTAAGTACTTTGGCGTCGACGGTAGTGTCGCACAGTTGTTATATTACGGGCAGCAATTATTTTCACAACAGGATCCGTTTGAACGCTTCAAACAAGCTGATTTGGAAAACTTAAAATTGCGACAAGAAGAGGCAAAAATGGCTTCTTGGTGGGAAAAAGACCATGGGAAGGATTACGCCCAAAAGAATCGTTCTTTATTTGATGCTCATAAGGTGGTTTGGTTACAGAATTCTTGGCAATGGGCAAAGAAGAACCTTATCAAAAATTTCTGGCAGCTAGCGAATAAAAAAAAATCAACATCCTCAGATCGAATTTTGCAACAACTAGTCTCGCATGCTCAAGATGCAAAAAAAGACATAGTGAACGCACATTTGGACTTTTATTATCAATTAGCAAAGAAAAAAAAATATGAGAATGCCCGTCAATGGCTTGATGAGATAAAAAACACAATTATTCGGGCTTCGTCTGCAGCAAAGAAAAACTCTCAAGATATGTTCACACTTTTCGTCCCCGGAAAAGAAGAGGGGCCTTTTTGCGGACAACTGCAGCTAGCCGATGGGCAATTGAAATTCACGGAAAATCAGGTAAATGATTATAGGTTCAAGGACGGTCAATGGGCAAAAAGACTATTTACCGATCACTTGATTCGATTAGAAGATCAAGCCATCGTTGAGGGAGATAAAACTCGCGACCAAGGAAATAATGTCGCGAATTCTCAAAATGAGAACTGGCAAAGTATTTTACACCGACTTTTTATGGAGGGAATTAATCTGCAAGGCAAATCGTTTTTGATAACTGGGGCTGGCAAAAATTCGATTGCTTTAGAGCTAGTGAAGTATCTGCTACGAGCAGGAGCAAAGGTAGCTCTTGGTACCAGCTCCTATAGTGAAGAGCGTTTAAAGTTCTATAAAAGAGTTTATCAAAATAATGCTGCGCTTGATGCTCAACTGTGCGTTGTCCCCTTTTCGCAAGCATCGCTAGAAGATTGTCAAAACTTGGTGAAAACAGCCTTTGCAGCGGGGTTGGAAGTGGATTGTCTCATTCCTTTTGGCGCGGTGGCTGAAGAAAATAGCCTGCTAGGAATAAATGTCGAATCAACTTCTACTTTTCGCGTCATGCTTCTGGGTATTCATAGTATGATTGCTGAGATGTCTCGAGAATATCGAGCTCGCTTTATCTCTCATAAGAGATTTCACGTATTGCTTCCTTTGTCGCCTAATCACGGTAGCTTTGGTCGCGATGGTCTGTATGCAGAGATGAAACTGGCGCTTGAAGCACTCTTGGAAAAATGGCATTCTGAAAATGAAGATTGGGGACGTCACTGCTACATTGTGGGCTGTAGAATCGGCTGGGTACGCGGTACTGGCTTGATGGAGTTAAATGATATTGTTGCCCCCGAATTAGAAGAAACGACTGATTGCAAAACTTTCCATCGCAAGGAAATTGCATTATTATTGCTGAGTCTAATAGAATGGAGTTCTATTCACAATTCTGGAGCCGTGGTGGCCAATTTATCGGGTAAATTGGATCAGATAAGGGACTTAAAAATTCGGTTAACTAAAATCCGTCATAAGATATTAGCAAAAGTAAATATACAGAGAAAATTAAAATTAATGCAAAGCAAAAAATCAATAAACGAGAAAAGAAATAGTACGATTGAACCGTTGGCAAACGTAAACAATGGTAGTTTCCCAACTATTCCCGATGCGCAACGTTTACGAGATTTGGGAGATCTTTCGGATTTAGAACGGTCAAGAGTCATCTGTCTGGTGGGCTTTGGCGAGGTCGGGCCGTGTGGTAGCGCCCGTACCAGGTGGGATTTAGAAAAACATGGACTTTTGTCTCTGGAAGGAGCAGTGGAACTGGCTTGGATCATGGGTTTTATCGAGAGTAAGCGTGAACACTGGATTGATAAGGAAACCAAAGAAAAAATTGCTGATTGGCACGTTAAGGAAAAATATGAAGAGATGATTTTAGCCCATAGCGGAATTCGTATCGTTGAGGCAGAAGTCAATCAATTTGATCCAAGGAATTTTCCTGCCTTCACTGATGTAGTTTTAGAGGAAGATTTTATTATTCCTATGATCAATCAAGATGAAGCTTATCGTTGTCAAATTGCAGAACCAGATAAAACCCAAGTGTATTTTGATGAAAAAAAAGATAAATGGTTCATTAGACGCAAAAAGGGTACCATCATTAAAGTGAAGAAGTCCATGAGTTTAGAGCGTTTTGTCGCTGGACAAATCCCCACTGGCTGGGATCCAGAAATCTATGGTGTCGAACGAAGTTTGATTGAGCAAGTTGATCAGACTTCTTTGTACGCGATTTTAGCGACGTGTGAGGCTTTTGTTCAAGCTGGGATTGAGCCGATTGAAATTTATCGATACCTTCATCCAGCCGAAGTCGGCAGTACATTAGGCGGTGGAATGGGCGGTATGCAAAAACTAAAAAGAATGTTTCAAGACCATCGATTAGATCAAAAGAGACAGCACGATGTTTTGCAGGAAACGCTGATCAACGTAACTGTCGCATGGGCTGTCACCTCTTTACTGGGCTCTGTGGGCCCGATTCAAACGCCAGTGGCCGCCTGTGCAACCGCTGGAATTTCTGTAGAACTTGCTCTGAGTCTCTTGGAACAAAAAAAAGCTCGATTCGTTATTGCTGGTGGTTTTGATGATTTGGGAGAAGAGGGAATGTTAGGTTTTGGCGATATGGATGCAACGGCCAATAATGTAGAAATGGAAAAAAAGGGGATTGTTCCCCGAAGGATGAGTCGCCCGAATGATGTGCGTCGTGCTGGCTTTATCGAATCGCAAGGTGGAGGGGTGGTTCTGCTTGCAACTGCGGATTTGGTCCTCGAGATGGGTTTGCCAATATGGGGAATCATTCCATACGTGGCTTCGCATACTGATGGAATTCAAGCATCGATTCCAGCCCCCGGTTTGGGTTTGGTTTCGGTAGCTCGGGAGGATCAAACTAATCAAGGGGCGAATTCCCCAGATGATGAATTATTATCAATATCTACTCGTCGAACAATTTTTCAGGAAATAATAAAATCGAAAGTTTTCGCAAGCGATCAGTTAAAGAGCAAAATGCGCGAACAAATTTTTCATGATTACTGGAAGGGCAATGCAAAAATATCACCTTTGAAGGGCGCATTGAGTGTTTATGGTTTATCAGTGAATGATCTCGATATAGTATATAAACATGATACTTCGACCAATGCCAATGATCCAAACGAGTGTCGGCTTCATAATGAAATACAACGCCAACTGGGCCGCGATAAGGGGAATCCTCTGCTTGTCAGCTCGCAGAAATCTCTAACCGGTCATTCAAAGGGAGGAGCTGCCTCTTGGCAATTACATGGTCTAGTGCAGAGCCTCAATGAGGGAGTATATCCACCGAATTTTTCACTGGATGATGTAGATAAGCAGATGGATGAATACGAATATTTGGCATTTACAGACGAATTAATTCAAGTGGGGAAACATCGATTGAAGGGAGGCATGGTCACATCACTCGGTTTTGGACACGTTGGCGTCTTGATTGTGGTATTGCATCCAGATTTTTTCTTTACGTTGCTCAATGAGAATGAGAAAAAAGAATACATTCAGAGGCGTACCACTAGGGAACACTATAGCCAACAGAGAATTCATAATATGAAACTGGGTGTCCCTCTTTATCAACGAAGGAAGGAGAGTATCATCGGTGATGTTGACGAGGAAGTTAAATTTTATCTGGATAGTACGGCGCGTATTCAAACGGAGACTTGAGATTATTTTTGCTCATTTTTGCAAATCAGAAAAAAATGCTCGCATGATTTACGGAATCGGTATTGATTTGGTCTCTTGTCAGGAATTTATTGATTATTTACAAGAGAGCAAAAGCATCTTCTTCCAAAAAACGTTCACTCTTAATGAACAGAAAAAATGCAAAAAATGGTCAAAAACGAATCGACGAGCACAATGTCTGAGTGTTCGCTATGCTGCGAAAGAGGCTTTACTAAAGGCATTGGATGGGCCACGGTTATTTGAGAGGGCAAATTTCTCTTTTCTTTACAATGAATGTGAAATACGAAATGATGGGAAAGGGCGGCCATATTTCTTTTTTTATGGTTCGCTCTTTGATTATATGCGTGAACAAAAGATTATTAAATCTCATTTAACTTTGAGTCACATTCGAGATTATGCAATTGCGCATGTGATTTTAGAAGATGCGAGTGATTTACCGGAGGTCATCTAGATTTAGCGATGGATTTGACAGAAGAAATTCGTGTCATAAAGAAATTAAATCCGTACTATGATTTTTCGGCACATTCGGTGGAGGCTCGACCCCATCGTTTACAGAAGGTCTTAGTCGTCAATCGGGGTGAAATTGCCAAACGATTTTTCTTTTTATTGAAGGAAGAGAATATCCCTTCGGTTGCCGTTGTGAGCGACCCTGACCGTGGGCAGTCTTGGTATGATTTTGCGACCGAAGTCATATATATTGGAGATGCTAAAAACTATACAAATATTAATATTATTTTGGCTGCGGTGCTCATGGTGAAAACCAATGCTGTTTATCCGGGCTATGGTTTTTTATCGGAAGATGCCCGCTTTGTTGCCGCGTTGGATAAACTATCTGCTAAGACCGGCAGAGAATTGATTTTTATGGGACCGAACCATGACGTCATGGACAAGCTCGGTGATAAATTAAAAGCGCGTGAATTGGCAAAAAAAAGTGGCGTACCATTATTTATTGGATCTTCTTCACTATCCACTATTGAAAAAGCCCATCAGGCGGCCGAGGAGATTGGCTATCCGGTCTTAGTGAAGCTGAGTGCAGGAGGTGGTGGTAAGGGAATGTTGGCTGCTTATAACCCTGTGGAGCTCAAGGAAGCAATTGAATCTGCGCAGAGAATTGGTGCGAAGAATTATGATGATGACTCCTACTATTTAGAAAAATTGATTGAAGAACCTGTGCATATTGAAGTTCAAATTTTCAATAACAATGCTATTGGCTTACGCAAATGTGCAGTGCAAAGACGGAAACAAAAAGTAATTGAAGAAAGCGGGCATGCTTTTTTGGATGATCCAGTCTGCCTTCAACTTTTTGCCGCGGCTGAAAATATGGCCGAAATTGCCGGTTATGGCGAAAGAATAGATAAAACCACACAGAAAATTATTTGGGGAGGCGGTGCTGGTACCGTAGAGTTTCTTATGGATGCCAAGACGAAAATGATCGGTTTTTTGGAAGTCAATACTCGTCTGCAAGTCGAATATCCAGTGACTGACCAGTCATTACATATCGATCTCGCGAAATGGCAACTTCTCTATTTTGATGGTAGGAAGGATAAAATTCCTCTGACAAGAATAAACGAGCAACGATTTCACCCGCGCCAGCATGCAATGGAATGTCGGATTTACGCTGAAGACGTCTACAATAACTATGCACCAGCGCCAGGTGTGATTCAGATTATGGAACTTCCATCTTTCAATGGAATTCGGGCAGATTTTGGCTTTCGCTCTGGTGATCGAATCCTTGCTGATTATGATCCGATGATTGGTAAAATCATTACACGTGGTAGTAATCGTCAAGAAGCTCTGCTCAGAATGGAACGGGCACTGAGTGAACTGTACATTGGTGGAATTGTGACCAATGTCGAGCAGCTCCTTCAGATTGTAAGAGATCCAGAATTTATAGATGGTTGCTATACCAACTTATTGTTAGAGAAACCACAGTACCAATCAATGAAAGTCACGAGCGCGGATAAATATATTCTCTGCGCCTTTTCATCATTATCTTATTTTATGTACTGTCAAGAAAAGAATATTGAACGATCTTTTTCCTACCGCAATTTTGCAACGCTTTTATCACAAGGACAAGACTTTCTCCATCAACTTCCCCATGAGTTAGAATTGGAAATTGATGAACAA
Organism: Leptonemataceae bacterium; assembly: GCA_965207725.1. Taxonomy (GTDB): domain Bacteria; phylum Spirochaetota; class Leptospiria; order Leptospirales; family Leptonemataceae. Next base: position 1,072,454 of record OZ242290.1, read on the forward strand.
AAAATAAAAGTGCAATTGGTTCAACTGACCAAAGATGCAATGTCAGTATTTATCAATAGACAGTATTTTCTGACGGCAGAGGTTCACGTGAGACCAGGGAATAATTTCAGTTATCAGATTCATGTTGGTAATCATTCTTTTTCTGTACGGTTAGATTTTAGGCCAGACTATTTATCAGTCCGGATGATGGATATTAAAACCAATGTAAAATACTATCGGCTGAAAATTCACTCAAAAACCATGGAAGGAGGTAGTGATGAAGATAATAGAGGATTATTGCGCTGTCCATTTCAAGGCTATTTCGTTCGCTTCCATGAAGATCCAAATGATCCTCAAAGAAATCCAATTGCCATTGGTTCTCGAGTAAAGAAAGGACAGCCAATTATCGTAATTGAAGCGATGAAAATGGAAACCACCTTAACCTCTCCACTGACTGGAGTGGTACAGTATTTAGTGGAGGATGGTGATACGAGCAGGCTGGTTCGCGGAAAAACGGTGGATGGATTGATTCTTGGAAAAAACCTGAACGAAGGAGAACCGTTGCTGATTGTAGCCTCAGAAGAAAAAATTAAAGAAAAAAGAGATGTGGCAGTAGCACCAGCGCCTGTCTTGCAGATCGATCAGGCTTCTGAGCTTGTTAGTGCTCTATTTTCTGAGGGTACATCTTTGATGATAGATATGGCGAAGAAAGATCCAGAGTATTACTTTAGGAAATCACTGCAACTTGCCGACGCTTGCTTGAAAGGATTAATCGTCGATAGCGAACAAATTGAATTGCTCACGAATTATTTTAAGCAAATACAGAAGATTTGGCATCCACTTTCACTAGAAAAAAAAGAAGAGTTAGCAGAGGAAATTCATAGACAAGTCGAATTTGTAATTTTTTCTCGTCAGCTTATTTCGCCGTTGATAGTTGAGGATAGTGGCTATTCTTTTTTTGAAGAAATGAGCGATTTTTTATTCTATTGGCAGAGAAGCGATTATCGACCGGTGAGGAACTTCCAATCAATTTTACTCTTCCTCATGAACGAATATGGCTACAACTTTGATTCGACGCAGAATAAAAGCCGTGATTTCCAAATTTCCTATTATTATGTTTTGAAGGCTATGACGAAACAAAATGTGAGCCCACTCAAATATCTTATTGGTTTATTGATCGACACTCCTCGGCTGGCAAATAAGACCGCTAAGCTTTTTCGCCGACTGCTAGGGTCAGAAATTCTCTTAAGAGAACAACCGTTACATAATGTAATCAAGGAACAGATTAAAAAACTACCGGTAGTTTCAACAACTGAGGTAATTGGTACTGGCAATCTTGCATTGAGCCGCTACTATCTGAAGGAGTTTAGAAAGTTTATTCTCCATCCATTAGAGATGATTGAGAAGCAAAAACTTGCTCAAATCAAGGCAAAAATGAGTGAGGTGAAAAGAAAGACTTCATCTGATTTTTTATCGATAGAACAACAGACCCCCGAATGGGTAAAAGAGCAAATACTCCAACGATTACAAATTCTTGATGAGAAATTCAAGATTAATCTTCTTCCCTCACCGATCACAAAGACGGTATTGATGCAGACAACTAATCTGGACGATCAAAAGGTTTCCTTTTATTGCTTTACTTGGTTAGATGAGGGATTTCTTGACATTAGTCTCGATAAGAATGACCACCGTGAGAAAGAAATTACTTCAATTCCAAATTTGGAACGAGCAGCGATTTCGATTGCAAAGGTGTTTCGAATTTATGAGGTTTTATTCAGAGTATCAGATTTTCGTGCAGAAATATTTGCCAATCATGCTTCTACTCCATTCTCAATCTATAGTGAAGATTCTCATGTATTATCAGCTCACCGGCTAAAGAAAATCTGCTCGCGAGTTCTACGTTTTTTTCTCCATGCTCGTGTGAAATTTTTGCTCCTTAATATTTTAAGTGAGCATGACCGTGTCTCTAAACAACAGATTATCAGTATGTACACCCGGCAAGGACAAGTATGTTTTGATCTGATACCTGAAGATAGTCCGATGCATCCGTTATGGCATGAAAAAAACTATCAGCTTGTTGACCCGAAAATTGCTCAACGGACTTATCGTTTGTTTCAGCAATTCAAATGGCCCATTGAATTTTGGGCACGAGAAACATTTGACAATGGGAGTTTTATTGAACTAAAAATTCCGCTAATCGACATTGGCAACTCTGATACCGCCGTTGCTGCGATGATTTATCGGGGGGAACTTTCGAATTCTCCTGCATTGTTTTATATGAAGGATTCAAGAATTAATGGTGGAGCTACCGGAGATATGGAAGGGCAAAAATTTGCGATTGCTGCTTACTTAGCCTATGTTTGGGACATTCCACTGTATGTCTTTAATGATGGAGCCGGGGCAAATGTCAAACAAGGCATGGTAGCCCTCAATCGCGCTGCCTTAGGATTCATGCTAAATGCGTTGACAGCGAGTAGAGTGAGTTATGAAGATTTCTTTGCTAGGTTGGAGCAATATCCAGATGAGCAAATAAAAAGACTCCTGCAGGCGGTTGATCAGCATTTTGGTATTACCCTAAAAGACAAAACTAAAAAAAAATATCCACAACACTTTTTTTTAGTTGCGGTAGGGATTGGTTCATCGACCGGTTTAGATGTATACGGCTCTTCGCAGGCGGCGATTCAGGTAATGTATGATAATCAGGCAAGTTATCGAGTTCTCACTGGGTCGGTGGTGATTAAATCAGTTACTGGAGAATCTTATACGAACTATGAGATTGGTGGGGCAAAGGTTCTCAGTGAAAATGGGACGATTGATCTATCGGCATTGGATAAACTTGAATTGATTTCATATGTACGCAAGATTCAGAGGCTATTCTATGAGCTAGCTGTGGGTGCAGAAAAGCCGCTGGAGATTTTATCGATCTTTAACAGCTATGATAGCCCAAAGAAAATCGACAAATTTGTACGCTTGGTGATTGATGAAGATATTTTAAAAGATTTAGTAGATGCGGATACTTTGTTGCCGTTTAAAAGCCAATTCCGCCAAGCAAAAGCCGTTTTTACTGGCTTTGCTCGGATTGCTGGTACCAGATGTTTGATTGTGGCGACGCGGACGCATCATGGATTTCATACCTATCAGGCTCTTACTAAAACATATGAAGCATTATCCATTGCACAAAAAACTGATAGCCCAATTATCATTGTAAGTGGTCGCGTTTGGTATCGTCCTCTTTCGTTTGAAGAGAATCACCAGATGAGCGCTGCAGCAGATCTAAAGCGAGTTATCAGAAATTTGAGAAACTCAAAAAAATCTCCAATCATTCAGATTATTTATGAGCCAGAAGGGCTTATGTCAGAGCAAATTTTTGGAGACATTGTCATCAGTGTAATACCAGATTTGAGCGAGCAGAGTAAACATGGGGAGAGAGTTTATAAATTTTCAACATTTGTGGTCAAGACCTTACGACAGGCATTTGATCTCTCGGGTGTCATTCTACAATATTTGCTCGTTAAAAATAGATTAATTGAAGAATCTTTGAATGAGGATGATGTAACTGCACAGACAACAAGCGCTTCAGAGGGAAAGCGAAGACTAGAGATTCCTGAAAATCCTATGGAAACCTTTGATATGTACAGTACGGTCATTGAACGAGTAGTGGACGTCGATTCATTCCTTTCTTTTTGTCATCCTCGCTTTAGCATGCCCGACCGCGAATGGACATCAGAATGGGAACCAAATTTGCTCATTGGCCTTGCTTTACTCCAGGGAAAGACTGTGGGTGTTATTGCGGATCAATGCTTGCACGGGCGAGCACCAGATGCTCCCGGTACCGAGCGTTTCCGAATATTTTCACAATTTTTGACACGTTTTAATCTTCCCCTGATTATGCTTTCCAATGCACCCGGTTTTTTACCGGGAATAAAACAAGAACAATTGAGAATTCAGCAAATTGGTGCTTTGTCGTTAGACGCCAATGTACTCAGTACGATGCCGGTCGCCTCGCTCGTGATTCTACAAAACTATGGTGGGAGACAGATTCAAGCTTTTAGTAAGTTTTTACGACCAAACATTGTGAGTGCAGCTCCAGTCAGTGCCAAATTAGCGGTTATGGGAGCTTCGGCCAGTTTTGATCTATTTTATGGAAAAAAATATCAACTTCTCATGGACGAGGGTAAGGAACTTGATGCTGCTCAATTGCGCAAGAAAATATTAGCTGATTTTAATTTCAAGTCAAGAGCTGATCAAGATGCGACGAAGCGGGAGACAGTAGATTTTACTTTTGCATCATGTGAGTCCTTACGGCAAGAGATTATCCGTGCACTCAATATTGCTAGAGAGAGATATCTCAGAAATTAAAATATGAAGGAAAACTAGTATGGTAACAAACCTTTCGATAAAAATGGATAAATTGGAGGCAAAAATCAAGAAAATGTTTTTCTTGGTTTCTAAGTCACTGGAGTGGACTATGATGAGTCTAAGAACCGCCCAACATCATAGTGATGAGACGAGAGCCTTGGATGCCGAAATTGATGAACTAGAGCTAAGAATCGACGCTCTCTGTATCGCATTACTGGTCAGTGAACAGCCCTATGCCACTGATTTGCGCTATATTTTTACTACAGGAAAAACAGTGAAGGATTTGGAACGTATCGGCGATGAATGTGGCAATATTATGCGGGAGATGCGCAAAATGAAAAAAGTATCAGTGGATGATTTAGTTGAATTAGTGGAACTCGGTAATTATGCTTTAAAAATGTTCAATAATGCCCAAGATTCGTTTCTGACCAAAAGTATCAAGAATACCAAAAAGATCCTTGATTTAGAAGAGAAAGTGGATCAGATAGAAAAAGATATTATCACAAAAAGTGGTAATACTCAGATAATCCTCATGGCGCGAGGTTTGGAAAGAATCGGTGATCTTTCGACTAACCTAGCAGAAAATGTTATTTTCAATTTAAAAGGCAAAGATATCCGTCATGGCCAATTCGAGAATTGGGATTAAGAATTATCAGCTGGATATCGATCGATTCCGATACTATCGAGTGCTAAAAATGATAGATAGAGAGTTACTCATACTGTTTTAGTTTATTTTCTTTTTTTGCTATCGTAGAGTGAGAAAGTAAGACCAAATCGTAAAAAAGCGTTACTGTTTGCTTTGCCGGTTATCAGACCACTTGGAATGTTTATTTCAGTCAGATGCGTAACATCTTCGCCTAAACTGATATTGAAGAGGGCAATTTTCAAGGGCGGTCGAAAATTAATTCCATAGATTCTACGAATTGCTCGACCATTGTTCGCACCATTTTTTTCTAAGGCAACCAGACGCCCATCATTACTATCAGCATTAGATGTCGCCTCATAATAGCTATAAAAAGCGCCGAAAATACCAATCTGAAAAGTTACCCAAAGATAACCGATTCTCCCGACTCCTTCGTTTATTCGTTCTGTAGAGTCTTTCTTATGACCACCTGGTCGATTTAAGAAATAATTGCCGACGCCAACTTTCAATTCATTATTACCTTTTTGGTAAACGTAATTGATTTCCAAACCACGCCCAAAACCACGAAGCCGGCCTAAATCTTCGCCCGCATTGATTTCGTCGGAATCTTTTTCTCGATCTCGTAAGCCAATTATATTGTAGAGACGAAATGGTAAGTGAATATAGAGCTGACTCTGCTTATTTGCTCCAGTTGGAACAAAAATAAAATTACCGTACAGATCCAGTGCCTGTGAAGGTTCACTGGAGCCCGGATCTGCGTTATTATAGTGATAACCTTCACCATTTCCTAAGAGCAAATGGGTCTTAAAATACGGATTGTCAGATTTAAAGCTAATCCCTCTATCCGCAGACGCTGCAACTTTAGCCTGACGGAGGACTGAACGAGCAACGTGCCGATATCCCCAGATTCTCTGTAATAAATCAGCAAAGGGACTACTTTGTTGCCCAATAATAAATTGGTTTCGTCCATTCTTGCCAGCAGGTGCAGTAAAATAGGCGTATTTAAAGTAGCCATCAAGATCATTACTCTGAGCGCAGCCGTTGGTAGAATCACAGCCAGCCCCAAGCGATGCAGCTGGGGAAAAATCAATCGTGATTCGATACCCCCACCCTGCGTACGCAGGATCTACTGCAGTTCCTCGAAAATTCAGATACGCTCGAGTTACCGTAAAACCAGAGTCTTGGTCTTTCGGATTACGGGAATTTTCTCTGGGATCTAAATATTCGTAGCCAGTATATAATACACCATCAATTTTATTGTGCATCCCTTTGATCTTTTTTGGTCCTTGAGGAGGCGTTTCCGTATTTTCTTGCGCATATATGTTAGTCGACAGAGCCAGTAGCAGTAAAATAATAGACAATTTTTTTAGATTTTTCTTTTGCATCCAATTGGACATTTTTATTTCACTTACAGAAAGTCAACCACAAAAATGAAATTGGAATCACTATGACTGATTGTTGCATCTCAGTATCTGATTTATCGAGTTTACCCAAGAGATTATTTTCTATGCTTGCTACTTGTTGATTGTTTCTTGCTATACTCTTCATCCTACATGCAGATGAGAGAAGAATCGAATCATGAAAAGGATTTAGAGTGGAAAATTTATTTTCGAATCGAATGAATAAACATTTCAATGTTTTTAGTACCCTGAGATTCTAAAAATTTGATAAAGGCTGAACCAACAATGGCACCATGGGCGCTAGTCACAGCAATTTGATAGGTGGCGGCATTGCTTATTCCAAAACCGATGACTTGCGGAGTCTTTAATTGTAGTTGAGCAATTCTATAAAAATAATCTTTTTGTTCGTCATCAAAAGTGTTTTGAATACCAGTTACCCGAGCACTGCTTACTACATAGATGAAACCGGTAGAAAGACGATCAATGTAACGAATGCGTTTGTCGGGAGTTTGTGGTGTGATCAAAAGTATATTGGATAAGTGATAGTGCTCAAACAGTTTCTTATAGCGTTGTTCATAATCATCCGTCGGAAGATCAGGAATAATGAGACCATCAATGCCGATTTGAGCGCATCTTTGGCAAAATTCTTCCATTCCGTACTGTAGTAATGGATTCAAGTATCCCATCAGTATCAAAGGAATTTTAATTTCTTTGCGAATTTCCGTTAATTGTGAAAAAAGTTTTGCGGTGGTCATTCCGTTAAGTAGGGCCTGTTTCGAACTTTTTTGGATGAGGGGGCCATCGGCCAGAGGATCACTAAAGGGTAATCCGATTTCTACCATGTTTACCCCAGCTGCTTGTAATTTTCTAAGAATAGGGACAGTATCCTCTAACTCTGGATATCCGGCCGAAAAATAGATCGAAAGTAATTTTTCATGAGATTGAAAAGCTGTATCAATACGATTCATTTTTACGGTAATTGAGACTCAATTCCTCCAATAGAGGGTACACTTGGCTGGCGAAGAAAATAGTAGCAAATTCAAATTCGTCTTTGTAAATCTACTACGCTCGTCCAGTATCATCATGTTTTTTGCTGATTGCCAATATCCAAATATTCTCGTCAAACTTTGTAGATTGAGAATTCTTTTTGTGAATGCTATTTTGAAATGTATTATCACTGTCGAACACCTGTTGAGTCAGAGTTTAAAATAGTCAATGTATGTGTCCAAATCTTTATCGCCTCGCCCAGAACAGTTCAAGACAATGATTTCATTCGGGGAAAAGGTTCGGGTGTCTAGTGCGGCAAAGGCGTGAGCTGTTTCAATCGCAGGAATGATGCCTTCCATTTGACAAAGAGCCAAACCCCAATCCATCGCACTGTAGTCGGTAACAGAAATAAATTCAGTGCGACCACTCCGATAGAGATGGGCATGGAGAGGACCTATCCCTGGGTAATCCAAACCAGCAGAAATAGAATGGGCCTCGTTAATCTGTCCGTCATCTGTTTGCATTAACAGGGTTTTACTACCGTGGATGATACCTTCTTTCCCGAGGGCACAAGTTGCCGCACTTTTACCTGAGTCGATACCTTCGCCGGCTGCTTCAACCGCGATCATTTTTACGCGAGGATCATCTAAATAGTGATAATACAATCCGGCTGCGTTACTTCCGCCGCCAACGCAGGCGATTAGGTAATCCGGATAATCTCGACCTTCTTGTTCTTTAAGCTGCCATTTTATTTCAGCACTGATTACTGATTGAAAACGGGCTACCATATCGGGGTACGGATGTGGTCCTACTACGGATCCAATGATATAGTGAGTGTTCTTTGGATTGCTAATCCAGTCGCGAATTGCCTCGTTGGTAGCATCCTTTAAGGTTTTGCTACCCGTTTGTACAGGGCGCACTTCTGCACCCAACATTTTCATTCGAGCCACGTTGGGTGCTTGACGCTTGAGGTCATTTTCTCCCATATAAACGATACATTGAATTCCGATTAACGTGCATACCGTCGCGGTGGCTACTCCGTGTTGTCCAGCCCCAGTTTCGGCAATGATACGGTTTTTTCCCAATCGCTTGGCAAGAAGGATTTGACCTATTGTATTGTTTATTTTATGTGCGCCAGTATGGCATAAATCCTCACGTTTGAGATAAATTCTACTGTTGTATTTTTTAGAAATATGATTTGCAAAATAGAGGGGGGTAGGACGTCCAACATAGTTCTTTAACAAGCTGTCAAATTCTCTTTGAAAATCTGTATCGCCAGTTATTTGCAAATAATTTTCGCGTAATTCTGCTATGTTAGGATAGAGCATTTCGGGAATATATGCGCCACCAAAATCGCCATAATATCCCTTCTCATCAATTTTGTATTTCATATAATTTTTTTTTCATTTCTCTCAATAAACGGATATCTTTGAACGCCGGTTTACTTTCAAATCTACTATTAATATCCACTGCGTAAAATGGTATGTCTAAGGAAAGGATTTTTTTTAGTGCATCTACTTGCTCTAAACCAATCCCGCCGCTTAAAAAAAATGGTGTTTGCGCAGGATAATTCTGTAAAATACTCCAGTCAAAAGTGATGCTGTTGCCGCCAAAGAATTTTCCTTTGGTGTCTAAAAGGAAATAATCACAAACAGTTTCAAAGGGTGTCATTACAGCAAAATCAAATTCAGGACCTACTGAAAAAGTTTTGATTACTTCCACTGGTAATTGACCAACAAGTTTGCAAAAATCGGGAGATTCCTGTCCATGTAGTTGTACTGCCTGTAATTGATGTTGGTCTATTTTACTATGAATAGATTTAAGTGATGCGTCAACGAATACTCCTGTTTTCTTGATTTTTTTTGATAGAGTATCAGTCGGAGAATTTACAAATCGTGGTGAATATTGGTAAAAAATAAAGCCCATGTAATCAGGTTGTAAGTCAGCGACCTGCAAAATATTTTCATGGTCTTGCATTCCACAGATTTTCAATCGAATTTTTTTTTTAGATTTCATCGATAAATTTTTGTGCTGTGTATCCAGGATCCGTAGTTTTCATAAAGTATTCTCCGATTAAAAAACCCTGATAGCCTATAGTTTGAAGCTTGCGTAGTGATTCTACCGAATTAATTCCGCTTTCAGATATTTTCACAAAGTCGTATGGTATTTTCTCGCATAGCTGGTGGCTTGTTTCCAAGTCTATTTGAAGGGTCTCTAAATTTCGATTGTTGACTCCAATAAGGTTAATATCGGGTGTTAGATTCTTTTCTAATTCTTGTAGGCAGTGTACTTCTAATAGCACTTCTAATTGTAAATTTTGGGCGAATTTTGCAAATCGTTTCATCTTCACAGGTTCTAGACAAGCTGCAATTAATAAAATAGCATCGGCACCGAAAGCTTTAGCTTCCAAAATCTGATATTCGTCAATAATAAATTCTTTTCGTAGCAAGGGTAAGCGGCTGGCGGCACGGGCCTGTAGTAAATCCTCCAAACTCCCACCAAAATATTGATTATCTGTCAATACCGATAGGGCACTGGCCTTCGCGTTTTCATAACCTACTATCACATCAATTAATGAAAGCTCTTGATTGATATTTGGCTGAGAGGGTGATCTTCGTTTATGTTCGGCAATAATGCCCGTGCTACTTTTTTTGATCTGCTGACTGATCGAGATGGTTTTTCTTGGGAACAATAATGATTGTTCTAGCTGGGATTTCGGTATCAGTTTCTTTTTGAGAAGTACTTCTCGAGATTTATTTGCCAAAATTCGGTTTAATAAGTTCATTCTTGAGCAAGTTTGCGGAGAACTTCAAAGGATTTTCTGGCCTTACCAGAGACCAATGATTCATGTGCTATGGCGAAGCCTTCTTTGACAGGAATATTTTTTACGAGTGCAATTGCCATTCCAGCATTTGCACAGACTACCGCTCGTTGCGCTTCAGTTCCTTCTCCTTGTAAAATATTGATAAAAATTTGAGCAGCAGAATCGACGGTGTCTCCACCTTGAATTTGCTCTGGCTGGAGGGTCAATAATCCAAAATCTTCCGGTAATACTATTTTTTCACTATGCCTTTGCATGACTTTTGTAGGACACGTCAGAGAAATCTCATCGTAGCCCTGCAATGCGTATACAATGGCAAAATTTTGCGTAGTTTTTTGCATAAAATAACCATACAAGCGTAATAATCCGAGATTGAATACTCCAATCAGCTGATGCCTTGGTCGAGCGGGATTGACCAAAGGCCCTAGAATATTGAATAATGTTTTCATAGCCAAATCACGGCGGATAGTAGCTATATTCTTCATCGCTGGATGGAAAAGCGGTGCATGTAAAATGCAAATACCCGCTTGCTCTATACAGCGAACTAGAAAATCATGATTGTTAGAAAATTTCAATCCTAAATGTTCTAAGACATTGCTGGAACCGCAGGCAGAGGATACTCCATAATTGCCATGTTTGGAAACCTTGATGCCGCTACCGGCTGTAACAAAAGATGCCAAAGTGGAAATGTTGAACGTGTTCTTTGCATCTCCACCGGTACCACATAAATCGATGGTTTCAAAATCACTTAGGTCAACCGGCCGACACACATCTAATAATGCTTGCTGAAAACCCTTCAGTTCGTCTAGCGTGATGCTCCGCATCATATAAACGGTCATAAAAGCTGCCATTTGACTCGCGTTCCACTTCCCTTGGGTAATGGCTGTCATTAGGTCTTTCGCTTCAATGTTTGAAAGTGTTTGGTACTGGGTTAATCGATTGAGTATCGTTTTCATGCAATGCAGGCAATCCAGTTCGCTAAAATTTGCTTGCCAAACGGAGTAAGGATTGATTCGGGATGGTACTGCACGGCAGAAACCGAATATTCTTTATGTCGCAAGGACATGATTTCACCGTTTTCATCTACAGAGGTGGCGAGCAAGACTTTTGGGAGGGGATTTTGTACTATCCATGAATGATAGCGCCCCACTTGGAATGATCTTGGCAGTCCCCTAAATAATGGATCCTCTTGGGTTACGGTGATTTTGCTGGCGACGCCATGATATACGGTGCTCAGATTCCACAAGTGACCGCCAAACACCTCTGCAATAGCTTGTTGTCCCAAACATACGCCAAAAATTTTATGAGTTGGTGCATATTGTACAATAGTTTTTTTTAACAATCCCGCTTGAGCAGGTAGCCCCGGCCCCGGTGATAATACGATTCCATCATAATTTTGTGGCTCTTTCAATGTAAATTGGTCGTTTCTTTTTATGGTCACTTGACAATTGAGTTCTTCTAAATAGTGTACAATGTTATAGGTAAAAGAATCGTAATTATCTATCAGAAATATTTTTTTCATAATAGATAGCTAAATTGTCTCGGCGTGGGCAAGAGCTTTGTCTAAGGCGCCTAATTTATTATAGACTTCTTGCAGCTCATTTTGTGCCACAGAATGAGCCACAATGCCAGCTCCAGCTTGATAGTGTATGTATTCATTCTTACTGAGAAAAGATCGAATGATGATGGCATGATTAAAGTTTCCATTGAAATCCATATAGCCGATCGCTCCGCCATAGAAATCGCGACTAATTTTTTCGTAGCGATCAATTAATTGCAGAGCCTTGTGCTTTGGAGCGCCACTCAGAGTTCCAGCCGGGAAGGTATCAGCAACCACTTGAAAGGTTTTGCTCTGATTCTTCATTTGTGCACTTACTTTTGAAATCAAATGGATGACATGCGAATAGAATTGAATCTCACGATTCTTTTCGACCTTTACGTCTGTGCCATTGCGACTCAAATCATTGCGGGCGAGATCCACTAACATTATGTGTTCACTATTTTCCTTTGCGTCTTCTGTCAGCTTTAAGGCTTGTGCAGCATCTTGTTCATCGTTGCCAGTGCGCGGGAAAGTGCCTGCTATCGGATGGATCTCGGCCCGTCCATCTTTAACGATCAATTGTGCCTCGGGCGAGCTTCCAAAAATTTTAAAATTGCCGTAGTCAAAGAAGAAGAGATAAGGGGATGGGTTGATAGATCGAAGACTACGATAGACATTGAATTCATCACCAATAAACCTCTGGGAAAAACGGCGCGATAGTACCAGCTGATAAACATCTCCTCGATAACAATGTTGCTTCCCTCGTCCTACCAATTCGATAAACTCATTATCGCTTAGATGAGAAATTTTATCTCCTTTTCTGGCAAAGTGATATTGTGTGATCTCGGGTTTCTTCAATAACTGTTCGATTTCTGCTAGGTTGCTTTTCGTATTGTAGGTATGTGAAAACAAGTGCGCTTCATGACTAAATAAGCTAATGGCAATAATATTCTGATACACCGCATAATATATTTCAGGAATATCTAAATGAGGTTTTTTTTTATTGAACGACAGGGATTCAAAATATTCTACAGCATCATGAGCGATATAACCAAATATACCGTTACTGAGAAACTTAAAAGGATAATCTTTGGTTTCGAATCTCTGTAAAAAGGTATGGATGATTTCCGCAACAAGATCGCCTTCTTGGAGTGAGAAAATATTTGTCGATCCATCTGGCAAAGTCTGTTTGACTTTCTTTTGTTTAATACTGATGGTTGCAATGGGGCGGCAACACAGGTAGGAAAAACTGTTGGTATGAGCATCGTAATCACTACTTTCCAAAAGCAAACTGTGCGGGAAATGGTTTCTCAATTTGAGATAGGCACTGACTGGCGTCAACACGTCGGACAAAATTTTCTTATGCCTAGAATATAATTTGTATCGTTTCAACGGAATCTTCTCAAGGGGAAAGCCTCTTTGTGAGTGTGGAGTAATTGAAATTGCAGGCAAAAGAATACAGCCATTTTTCTTTCTGACCGGTGTAAGAATTCAAAAATATTTTTTCGTTAGTTGGCATGCTTGTTCATCAACAGATATCATATGTCATTTTATTGATGCAAGTATTTCTTGTCCTGCGCTGTAAAAAGATAAACATACTTCTGATTACTTGTTTACATTGTTCTCTTTGCAAATTTTTTTCAAAAAAATCAGGTTGACAAGAAAGCATTGTAGGGTAGGGTACCGTTACTGATAGAAATTCGTTTTAAGATGAGGGGAAAAAAATGGGAATTTGGAAAAACGTTACAAAGAGAGATATTTGGAAAGTTCGCGTGGTTTGTTCTGATTGCAGCTTATTTTTTAGGGCAATGTACGAGCAATAATTCTGGTAATGATGGCAGTGCTGTTGGATCTCTCGAATTTCGTAGAGCTACTGTCGCAGATCTAACACCCCTAGGAGGAGGCTCAGCTATTACCGTCCCCTCAGACGTTACTATTTATCGGGGAGTATATAAGGCTCCAGATGGTGCTCCAGTAGAGGCCTATTTATCACTTCGAGAATTAAATGTGGGACAGCCGAGTCAAGGAATAGTGAAGCGATTGGGGCTAGAGGTGCAAGGAGGCACAGGTGGTGAAATTATTCATTTTTTATCTGGTGATGGCTTGCGGCATAGGGCTTGGCTTGCCGTTAATTATCGCGGTTCAGGCAGGGATGAGTTAGCATCGCCCCAAAATCCTTCAGTGGAGTGTACTCCCGGTCCTAGTTTTATATCTTGCCTCAAGAGTCGGTCTTCTTTTCGTTTGATTTCTCCGAGACGCAATGCCGGTGATGTCAATGAAATCGTCGGCATCCTGCGAAATAAGGATAGTAAAATTGTAGTTGATGGCGCAACAATGACGCCTCAACAGCTGTTACCTTCTGATGCCATGACTGATGCTATTGATCTATATACTGGATCTTTTGGCGGAGTTATTTTGGGATATATGCTTGCCCGCCAAGATATGTTTCCCTTGCACAATGTGTTCTTAGAGCAAGTTACCGGCCCAACCGAATATGTTATATCGGGAGGATTTGAGCTCGCTCAGAATTTCATGAATATTCTATTGACAGCTTGCAAAGATGATTCTGTCTGCAGAGGGATGTACCCAAATATCCGCATTAATTTTCAAAAATTCATGGTCGCCTATCGAGACAATCCAATTCAAATTGATGGCGATATGATTTATGCAGGCGGTATTTTTGATCGTCTGACGGGTATTGTTGAAGATGAAGAAAGGGTTGGCAAAGCTATTCGTTACATCGGCGAGCTTGCCAATGCCTATGGCGCACGTCAAACGACAATTACTTTGCCAAACAGTGTGATGCCAGCAACAGGTAGTCGTCAGAGCTTTCCAGATGTTCCCAGTGCCAGTTATGGAATACCTGGGCTTAGCAGTAATGATATCGCTCCTATTTTACCAACTAATATGAGCGGTCAGAGTTTTTTTCCAGGGATTACCAATCGAACCGCCTATATTTGCTCTTTTGCCTTCAATAGGACTAATCAACCGGATTCATCGGCCCGCTATGACAGCGAATTCATGAGACCGGCGAATCTCGGCAACGCTTATGGGTATGGATTTTTGCTCGCCTATCGAACCTTTGCATCGATTTGTCCGCAGCTTGCCGAGGTGTTAGATAAACCAACGGCGCCGTCAATCAATCGTCGTATTGCTGCCAACAAAGTCATACTTTTTATTGGTGGCTTGGATGTAAAACACGAAGAAAGAGCGAGCCGAGAACTGGCCGATTATTTCAAAGAAAGGCAAATAATCAGGCAGAAATACTTGGGACAGAGGCTGGGGCAAGATTCAGATTGTATTGAAAACATTGCACATCAATTTTGGATCACTCCCAATGATCTTGGTGATGACTGTGAAGCAAGCAATACTTTTACCGCTTCCCAGCTGAGTGGTTGGTAGTACATATTTGCCCGCCAGCGAGTAAAGTTTTCAGTTTTCAATCAATTGTGTACTGAAACTCGTAAGACATCCGGAGAAACAATTCCGTTGTTCGGCTTGCAAGAAGTGTTCCGAGATTTTCTGCCGTTTGATACGTTACAAGAGTCGTATCTGTTCCTAAGCTCAACGTGAATTCACCGGGTGACGGGATATGGAAACTAAGGCCCCATAGGTTATGAGTGGCTTTGCCCCCGACGTTGCCTTGAGGAATTGCTTGTAAGAGGCCGCCATCACTGGTAAATGTAGTGTTTTCCTGATAGCGATAAAAAATAGATGCTCCTTGGTAGCGATAGCTGGTTTGAAAAAAATCAAGGCGACCGTTGCTTCTCGCTTGCGCATTGTTGGTGATTGTGTTGAAAAACTGCGGAACCATAAGAAAAAAGCTACCGATTTGTGCTGACCATCGATTTGCACCTTGGCTGATCGTGAGATCGGTACTCCAACCCAAGGAATACGAATGAATTTGTTGGAAAGGTGTGCTGGTAGTAAATACTTCTCCTCTTGGCGTCCGAAAAGCGATCAGATTATCCAATTGGAATGGCAATGCAATGGTAAAAGATACCAGTTTATTAGGGCTTTGTGGAGTAATGGTTGCTAGCCCTTGTAAACTCAATCCTTCTGCTGCTGGTATCGGCGCTGATGGGTCGGCATTACGATAACTTCCACCTTCACCGTTGGCCAAGAATAGATGGATAGAGCCTAAGCGAGAAAGATAATAATAGCTCAAGCCAAAATCGGTTTCCGCTGCAAATTCTGTGTCTTGCAAAATTGGGTCTGAGACATGGCCGTCCCAAAAAGAGGCAAAGTTATCACTCATTTCTGATGGCTGTAAACCTATGGTGATCCAATGTCCACGCTCGTCTCGTTGCCGAGAAGCAAGGGGAAATTTAACATTGGCCTGGAGTAAAATTGCGAGATAATCGTTGTTACCATTACAATTGATATTTCCCGTTTCTGGACATCCGTCGCGCAAGTTAATTGCTGATGCTAAATCTAGAGATAGCGCAAAAGTTAAGCCATGCAACTTAGCGCCAATGCGCTGACTTATAAGGGACAAAGTTAAACTGTCAACGCGAAACCCGGATTTTTCTTCAGAAAGATTGATGGAGGATTCACCGATGTCGAAGTGTTCATAGCCGCTATCAATGCCAGCAGAGAGTATAGTCTGATATCCTTCGCGTACGACAAACTGCTTGGCTGGATTCTCTTGCATTTGCAGAGGATGCGTGTGCAAGAATAACAGGATCAAGAAAAATCCAAAAAACGAGGTTCTGTGTGTTGCTAAAAAAAAAGCTGTGTGTTTTTTTTTCTGGGGCTCCATCATTTTTACATTGGTAGAGAAGTAGCGGATAATCATTCTCATACCAAGAGAATTTTAGTCGGAATTTAGGGCAACTCTATTTTAAATAGATGAGAATGCGAGCTCGAACAAACCCTTGGATTCGATTGTGCAAGAATAAAGTAGTTTCATTCTGGGCATTGGTAGCGATTGATGGTGTCAACTGATATTGAATTCCCGACTGGATTTCGATCGTTCGAGAATTCTCCATTACTTTGACACCCAAACCCCATGGGTAGGCAATGAAATGCGGAAAATAATTTTGCAAAAAAAGATTTAAATTCGTCTTTTCGATCTCATTTGTTAAGAAAAAGAAATGATTTGGGTTTCGAGTGGATAAATCATTGGCTTCATTGTCTCTTTGTTCCAAATCAAGCGAGGTATTTTTTAGGTAAGGTGATCTATCTATTGGGGAATTTATTTTTCCCCAAGGGCTAAATGGTCTAAAAAACTGAGATGTTTTTTGGATAGATGTATAGTAAATATTCTGTCCATTGACCTTGCCAGTGATGAAAAAAGCGAGGGCATAAAGGATGGCACTCAGTATTCGTATTTTATTTTGTCTATTGTTCATTTTATGCTCCCTGTCTGTTGATCAAAGTATGACCGATCATCGCCATTTTGTCAATCTATAATCGTCATGTAGTTTTCAACTGTCAGTTATTAGGTATTCTTTCCCTAACTGTAAAGGAAATAGATCGACAATTCAAGCACGGACTTACAAAATTACAAGGAATGGTTAATCTTAAAGAAATTGATATTGGACACAGATAATCCGATCAGCAATAAGATAGCCTGATTATAGCGTAGCGTCATATTTTCTGTGTCGAGACGAATGTAAGGATTTATGCTTTTCGCATTAAATGGACTGATTACTCATCAAGAGGCCGAGAGAATTGGCTTACTTGTCAATGGGATTGAATATGAGATATTTGTTCCAATCAATCTTACTTTTTCACCTAATCAATCGCTCCGAATTTTTATTCATCATTATCTGCGTGAAAACGAGGAACGATTGTACGGTTTCTCAACGCTTGATGATCGGGAATTGTTTATTTTTTTGCTCAATATAAAGGGTGTGGGACCACAGTTAGCCCTGTCTATTCTAAGTCATTTGGATTGGCAGAAACTCCAAGTGATTTGTGAAAAGCAGGATAGCAAGCAGTTACAGAAAATTCCACGCATTGGCAAGGTTACCGCCGAAATGTTGATTTTTGAATTGAATCGGCGAAAAAAAAATTGGACTAAAGGAGGAAAAGCGAAGCTGGAGGTGGATCAAGAACAAGCAAAAGCTGTGCAAGTTCTCCAGCGGCTAGGATACGGAGAAGCAGAAATACTTGCGATTCTGAATAGCTCAGAAAAAGAAGAAAAAATGTCGGGAAACTCTGCTGAATATTGGATCAAATTCTTTTTACGCCGGATATAAATTTTCTAAGACTGAGGGCTAGATCAGTCATAATCTTTTTTAGTTCTTGATGCAAAAGCTCAGTTCTTATTTTTTCGCTTAAATTGGGTTGTTTCTTGTGTAGGTGGATCGATTTTGCTTTGATTAGATTCTGGAGGAAGGGATATTTATCTAATATTACTTCGATAGAGTTTGATGACAGGTTTTCCATTTTATCAATAAAATCTTCTAGATAAGAATGGCACTGTTGCAAGGGAAAGCCTAATTTTTGACTTTCTCTTAGTTTTGTCTCTGCCAAACAAAAAGGCGGGAGGCTTTCAATAAAAGAATCTTGTTTATCTCTTCTCAGATGAATACAATTTTTTATCTTTCGACCGTTGGTGGTGAAATTGTACACCTGTGGACTATTTCCCGTTAAGCGATCCTCAAACCATTGATAATAAATATCTAGAATAAAATCTTGTGGGTGTGAGGACAAAGAATCACTTGCTCTATTGTGACTTCTCTGTTGAATGATATTTTCTGTCATTGTCATGAGGCTTTGCGTCCTCTTCAATTTCAATTGCCATTGATTGTATTGATGAAACCCAGGTGAATGAATTTGTCGATGAGTATATTGCAAATCATGGCCAATGAGAATAATTGGATCACAGCCAAGTTTACCAAGAAGATCAAAGCCACTGGTTGCAACTGACCCACCACTCGTAATGGCACCAATACGACCATGAATTTCCTCGAGCAAAGAGACACCTGGTGTTTGTATTTCGTAGACTTGTCCAGCGGCTGTTTTTTCGATGCGTTGACTACAATAAAAGATAATTGGGTTATTCTTGCGATTGATAAAAACACTCGGTGGCGTAACGAGGTCCGCAAAAATGATCTCTTTGGATTCAGGATTTTCCAAAAATGGAAAAAGAGCATGTTTTTGAGCGTCTAGAGTAATAACTGCGTCGACTCTTATTTTTTTTTTTTGCAGTATGGGTAAGGCACTCGATACCGCTAGAATAAACGCTCGTGAGTGTAGTTTTTCTAAGGCTGAAAGCTCATTGATTAACGAGGGACCGCTACCAACTAATACGGCCGCTCTTTTCTTGAGTGCCCCTAAATAATGGTTCAAGTGGTAAATGTTGGATACATTTTTTTTTGATTTATTTACTGATTTTTTAACTTTTGGTATCGGCAGAAAAGAGCTATTTTTGAGGGTATGTTCTAACCAAACTTTTTGAAACTTAAGCCGAGTGAGTAGATCAGACAATTTCAAGGAAAAAAATCGTAGCAACTTATGTTCAATGTTCAAATAATAGAGTGGGGCTAATCGCAGAGCTGTGGGTATTTTTATTGTAACAATGCTATGGAAGTGATCGATTGGTATCGAATGAAGATAATGCCAGAGAGTATTTTCCATCAATGACCCACAAAAAAGATGAGATCCGGGACGCTGGAGAAACTGTAAAGTTTTATTGGAATTTAAGATGAGCTCTTGTCCCAAGTTAAAATGATAGTCAATGGCAATACAAATCTGGTTATTCTTCAATTGATCATGAATTAATGCGAGGCACTCAGGTGACGTTACTCCCAAAATTAAAACTACTTCCTTGCCAGTAATCGATATTTTTTGTGATTGTAAAATTCTGCTGGCCTCTGCCCGTGGAGAAAGACTAGAGCTCAATTTTATTTTTCTACCTTTTAGATCATCCTTCTGATAAAGGATCATTTCTTGATCATCATAGACTTTCTTAAGTCTGAATGCAGACTTCTCTTTGCTGTGGGTAAAATAGTGACTGAGATACGGTTTTTGCCTCAATAATTTTTCCTGTAAAATGTCAATCATATTTTTTCACCTGAATCAAAAAGAATGAGAACATAAGAATTATTTAATATAATAATCTAGACTATATGTCAAATAGATATATTGTAAAAAATCTCAAATCAAAAAAAGAAAACCAAGAGATCGCCATGCATGAGGTCTGTCACTTGGATTTACCCGGGTTTTACTGATTCGCTTGCCCTGACATTGTCGATCCATTGAGTCCCATTGTTAATTCTCTGTGAGAGAAATTCTTTGAGCTGAAGAGTAGCTGAAGTCAGGTTGTGGATTTCATTTGAGTCGACAATCTTGGTCTGATTCTATTGGTTTTTGTATAGAAAATGGCTAGCAGTTTTTTAAAGGTTTTACAAGATATCGAATTGATTGACATTTGCAGAATAAATGAAAGTAGAGAAAATTAAACTGATTGGTTTTAAATCTTTTGCCCAAGAACTAGAAATTGATTTTTCCTCACGAGTAACCACTATTATTGGCCCAAATGGCTGTGGTAAGTCAAATATTTTAGATGCATTTCGCTGGGTTTTAGGACAAAAATCCGCCTATTCATTGCGTGGGAAAGTGATGGATGATTTTATTTTTTTTGGCTCCTCGACTCAAGGCAAGAGTAGATTTGCTGAGGTGAGACTGTATTTGGATAATCGATCAAGAATGCTAGATATAGAATTTGAAAAAGTTATTATAGCCCGGCGGCTTTACCTTGCTGCAGGGAGTGAATATTATGTGAACGATAGGCGAATCAATCGACAAGACATTGAAAAAATGATGAAACCCACGGGGATATCGCAATCATCATATGCCTTCATTGGACAAGGCAAGATTTCTGAATTATTGACGGCGAGTGGAGAAGATCGACGTCGCCTCATCGAAGAGGCTGCGGAGGTAATTATTCCAAAAAAAGAAAAAGCCGCTGCGCTACTTCGGCTTGAAGAGACCAATCTCAATATTAGCAGAACATCTGATATTTTGATCGAAAAAGAAAAAGAGTTATCCAAACTTCAAGAGATGGCTCACCAGACCCGCCAATACCAGCGTCTGCACAAGCAATACGATGAAATTGATCTTGCCGTGAGATATTTGCTTTGGCAGAAGTTAAAAAAATATCAGCGAGATAGAATAGATAAATTACATGAGGTAGAGAAGAGAAACGAGAATACGATTGATCAAGATCAGAGTCTGTTAAGGTCAATTGCTGAATATGAACAAGAAGTCGATAAAATCAATCAAAGAATTCAGAGTATTCAAAGTGCCTATCAAGGTGATCTGCAGTTAATGGCTGCTGAGAGTCATACCATTGAAACGTTTCAGAGTAAGACTGAGAGAATCGATGCGAAGGTAAAGATTGTCTCAAAACAATTAAAATCAGAGGAGAACACGTATCGGATGCTCAAAAAACAGACAGCTGAACTACATCAAATGCGTTTTAATCTCTCTTCAAAAATAGAAGATATTACGAAAACACTTGAATCCAAGCAACAAGGCAAAATAAAAATCGAGAATCTTTTGAATGCAACTGCTGAGACCAAAAAAAAATTAGAGAAACAACGAGAGGAATTATCGCAACAACAGGATAGCTACTACAAAAAAATCAAATATCTTAATGAGAATTTATTAAAACAGATTGAAAACATTAAAAAATCAGTAGGAGATATCACGGATGACTGGAAGAGAGAGAGGGAGACGTTGCTTGTGACTTTGGACGAAGTTCAAATTAAGATGGAAAAAATGGAACAGGCATTTTCTCAAAGAGAGTATATTGAAGCACGGAAGATTTTTTCTACTTATTCATTTAATGATTTCTTGCGTATTAATCGACAGTATATCAAGAGATCGGAAGATATTCTCTCACTTTTTTTTGGCAGTGATGGTTTATTTTCTCAATCAGATGATTTGGCCAAAGATTTGCAATCTTGTCAAATGAAGCAAGAGCAAATCAGTCAAAAAATTGAAAAATCTGGATTGGAACAAAAGGAATTGCAAAAAAGAATAAAAAAAATTAATGGGGAAATCGATGAATTAACATTTGAAACTAAAACCAATCAAATCAATCAAACAAATACTGAACTGAATACTGAAAAATATGATAGGGAAATAAAGAGTGTTGAAAAACGAGTCAGCTATTTCACCCAGGAACTTAATGAGTATGAATTAGCTTCTCAAAAAAATCAAAATGAAATAAAAGAATATCGAATCGCTCTTGAGGCTTCTCAATTAGAATCAAAAAAACGGAATGCTCAAATCAAGGAATTGAACCAGCAAATGCAAGAAAGAAATCATCAGATCACAGGTATTCAACGAGTGAGGGAAGAGAATCGCAATAAGAATACGGCTAATCTATTGGAACGACAAAAGCTCACCTTGGAAATTGAGAAAAGTATGGAAGAGTTAACAGAATTAGAACAAAACCTGTTTAATGATCACCAAATAAAGGTAGAAGAAATCTCAATCTCGCCAAGGCATCAAATGACTAACTCTGAGAAATTGAAAAAAAAATTATTCTCGATAAAAGAAGATTTAAAGGCTAAGGGTTTTGTGAATCTGCAAGCGGAAGATGAATTAAAAAAAGCTGAAGAAGCAGTCGCTAATATGGAAAAGCAAAAGAGAGATATCGAGATGGCTCGATCCAATATCTTACGACTCATCTCGGAATTAGATGAAAAAACTCTGCTATTATTTGATCGGACTCTAAAAAAAGTTGAAAGAAAATTTGAAGAAATGATTGATCGATTATTTAATGGTGGGAGAGCATCATTGCAATTATTTGATCAAAGTAATCGGTTGACAAGTGGCATTGATATTCGTATTCAACCAGCTGGCAAAAAGAATTCAACAATATCAGTGCTATCTGGTGGTGAACAGACACTCGGTGCACTAGCATTTCTTTTTGCATTGTATTTGATAAAACCGTCTCCTGTTTGTTTCTTAGATGAAGTCGATGCAAACTTGGATGAAGCAAATATCCCGCGCTTCTTGAAATTAATCGAAGAATTATCACAAAATACACAATTTATTATGATTAGTCATAGTAAGCTGACAATTGCGCAAAGCGATTTAATTATCGGTATAACCCAAGAGAATCCGGGAATCAGCAGTGTTACTGGATTAAAGCCGCAGATGATTCTCACGAAAGATTGATCATGAAAATAATGCCTCCTTTTTCTTTTTTTTATCCCATCCTTTCCTTTTTATTTTTATTTGCATCAACACCGATTTATTCCGAGGAGCAAGGATTCCAATTAATTGAAAATGATCGTGAATTATCCGTTTATTCTTTTTCCAGTGGTGAATCGCTCAATGCTGACATCCAAAAACAAGATGATCGATTAGGAAAATCAATTGCTGATGTATTGCGGGATCAAATTAGTAGCCTCCCTTTTGTCATTGTTGATAACAAATTACAATTATTTTCAATTGATTCTGGAAAATGGCCTCAATTAGAGGGTTCTGCTGATAGTATGATAGGCTTATCTGCCAACGATCAATCAGAGACAAAAAGGGGTTTAGATTATGGCTACAAACGTTACGGTCGGCAAGATCGCATTTCTCCTGTTGAATCGTATACACATTTGAGAGTACAGAGAATCAACGAGATTTTATTTCAGGAGAAAGGAGACGGAGAATCTCCTTTAGATAGTGATTATCTATTAGGAGGGAAAATCTTCCGCCAAGAAAAAGGGTATTTTATTCAAGCTACTTTAAAATATGAAAATGATGGGATGGAGAAGACCTTTGAAAAGAAATGTTCTCGTAATGTCTTAGATGAACTGCAATCACTCAGTAATCAGATTATTGCTGAATTAGCGGGCACCTCTCTTGTTGAAGTAAATATTGCTACTGATCCAGCTGGCTATCTAGTTTATTTGGATAATTTCTTTTTTGGAGAAACGCCAATTGCACAGATTTTTCCCAGAGGTAAGTATCAACTAGAAATCCGCAAAGACAATGATAGACTCATTTCACAGGTTATCAATTTATATCAGGCCGATGAAAAGCCTATTTCTTTTTTATTTACGATTCCTCTACAGGAAGATTTGAGTGGGGCACTTATCGACAGCAGTCCACCCGGTGCTCAAGTCTATTTGAATGAGGAATACTTGGGAGTTACCCCGTTATCTTTACAGCTGAAGGCCGGGAAGAAAGTTTTACGCGTGAGATCCAACGGTTATCAAGATTTTTTGGATGAGATAGAAATAGAGGCAGGGAAGAAATTTGAAAAGAAAGTTGCCTTGGAAAAGTCGATGATGGAGCGTCCGTATGCAGAAGACTATTATAAGGCTGCCCGAGGTATGCTGTATACGTTTCTTGGATTCTATGCAGGCTGGCTTTATTTTAATGTTCAAGGCAATCGTCTGGCTGAGCAAGAACGTGCTTCTAATAATCCACAACGCAATTCGGCAAACCAATATAGTCTCGCCAACACGAGTGCTCTTTTGGGGATTCTCTCTCTAACCGTTTCGGGTATTCTCTTTAGTAAAGCTCTAAATAGTGAAAACTATTATGAGGAGAAAAGTGAGGTCAGTCTTGGATCCCGTTGGACCGAAAATGGATTTCACCAATATTATGCTTCTTACCATCTTCGCTTTTGATGAGCCGATATTCTGATTACTCGCCATTTCAGGCAAAGGGCTGCTGAGAATATATATGTGGATAATCAGCAATTTGTTGGACTAGCTGATTTGTTTGATTTAAGAGGATACCAAGTTTGGCGTATTTGAGCATGGGAATATCTGATACTGAATCACCAAAGGCAATACTTGGTCGGCAAGCGAAATGTTTTTTTAGGACAGAAACCTTGCCATCAAAACTTGTCATAGGTTGGATAATTTTGGGAAGAGTATATCCTTGTTTATCGATGGCCAAGTCCATTGCAAATAGATTGTCCTTGTAAATACCAAAGTTCATCTCAGCAACAGTCGTGAGGATTGGTTTGGGAGATGCACTAACGATTATGACCTTCCATTTTTTCTCATGGAGGATCTGTACAATTTCTTGCATTTCTCGGGATATATGCAAAGTTTTTTTTTCGTAGAGACCTTGGCAAAAAACTTTCATGCCAATATTCTCTAATTCATCTTGATGAATTCCAGCGAAGAGAAATCTTGACCAAGTGTAAGCAAAATTTATATCGATCTGGTGCAATAAAGCAAAGTACTTACCAGAATCAAATTTATTTTGCAATAAATCTTGTGAAATAATTGATGGCAGATTACTAGGAGACTTTCTTGTGGTTAAAAAAATCTGAATTTCTTCATGAGCGAGTTCTGTGATTTTTTTGGATGGCGGGTGTTTTTCTATTAAATATTCTATTACATCGACGGCGAGATCTTGTTGGATGAGCGTCTGGTCAAAATCAAAACTGGCGAGACCAGGTTTTTGTGTGCAAATAACTTCTTGCAATTTACTGTAAATTTGAGATGACCAACGTCGTTTAGGTATCATTTCTAGTTTTTGTTTGCTTCAGTTTTTATTGGATTTGTTTTTCCTCAATAAAAAAATTAGATAAATTGTGATTGGTCTGAGAAATTTAGAATTTTGATAATCAGGATATTCTCGGAAAATCTGCGCTATCTGTTATGAAAAGAATTGCACCTATAAATACTTTAGATACAGTTATCATTTTTATTCTCTGCCATTTTATTTTTGCACATCTGATTTGGGCATGGATAGTCGTTGAATATCAGATTATTGAAATTTTTCAGCTATTTTTTTATGGAATTTTTTTGCTTTTGCCAGCCTATTGGATATGGAAATTATATCCCCACCAGGAAGACCTTAATTTTTTTCCCAGATACTCTAAAAAGACTCCCTATCACCTTTTTATTGGCTCGACTTTTGGATTTATTGCTGGAACTTTTTTAATTCATTGGTTTTCCATATACAAATCTGATAAAATAATTTGGTCAATCAATATTCTTAATTTTTCAGAGTATTCTTTACATATGTTTTTCATGAGATTTGTAGACTTTGAAATTCTTGAAAATTTGCTATTGATTGTAATTCTAACACCAATAATTGAGGAATTGTATTTTCGAAATTTTCTCCAGAGATTTTTTCAGGAAGTCTCAAATGCTCCATTGGCAATAGCTGGATCTTCTGTTCTCTTTCTCGTAGTCCACTACATGAATATCCATAGTTCTGGCGGAAGTATCGTTATTTTCATGCTACCTGCCTTCATGTTTTCTATACTGTATTACTATTTTGGATGGTGGGCGAGTTGCAGCGGTCATGCCGTCTATAATTTGCTCGTTACTCTCCATGAAATGTATATGAGTTCCCTGCGAGGAAATTAGGAAAAAAAGACAATCTGCAGAGAAAATTCAAATAAATCATTTTTCTTTTTAGCTCAAAAACACGAGCGACTGAGAACAATTGGTTGCCAAAAAATATCGATAAATCAATTTTCTTACAATGAAAACCAAAATTCTCTTTGTTATTGCCATAAATTTAATTCCCAATACATTATTTGCTAATAGCGTTTTAGTCTATGGGTCACCGTTCGCACTGGAGAGAGCTAAATATCGAACAGAAAACATTCTCAAGAAAATCAAAATGGGAGGTTTTAAGGAGGTCAAGAAAACAAAGGGTTTTAATTTCGCCTTAAAAAGTAAAGTAGGAAGTCTATTGAATTATGAAATATTTATTGGTAGATGGAAAAAAAATGATAGCACTTTGATTCGATTAGAAGGAGAAGAGGGAAAAATTCATACGCTCGCACAAATACTTGAACAAGAAGGAATTATTACCCAAGGATCTGTTCTTTCAGATGAACAGAAACAGCAACAAGAGCAACTCAAACGCAAATCGATTGTGGGAGTCATTGTTCTTAACTTCATTTCACCTACATTTAGTTCCATTTACGAAGCAAATAAATCACCAATTATTAGCAAAAATGATCTGACGACTAGGGCATTGGTTTTATTTGGAGTTGAATTAGGGCTGGTTTATATTGCTGGTAGTAACTTTTTGCAGACGAGATTTGATTATGCAGCGAATCAAAATAATATCTGGAATACATTATTATTGTATAGAGTTGTCTATACAGGCCTAGCAATTCGTTCGGTTGTTGCTCATAATCGGCTAATAAAACTAGGATATGATTTTTCTTATTAGCGATGTGTCGTCGGCTTGATTGTTGAGGCTGAAGGATCATGAATAATTCATGATTGTCTATGCTTCAGAAGTTTGAATATTATATACGGATTGATAAAGTAAGAATTGCATCTAACAAGTAAGGAAATTCTCTTTGAAGACAATCATTTAATTGTAATCAATAAACGAGCGGGAATTGCTTGTCAAACAGATCAAAAAAATCCTGTTAGCATTATGACCGTTGCTGGAAATTATCTTTGCGAAAAATATCGGAAACCTGGCAGGTGCTATCTTGCACTGGTACAAAGATTAGATAAAATGACTAGTGGCGTGATGGTGTTAGCAAAAACGTCAAAGGCTACCAAGCGAATCAATCAACAGTTTCGTGATCATCGCGTAACCAAACGATATTTAGCTCTTCTGCCAAAAGAACCGTTTCCTCGAGGAAGTCTTTGGATTGATTATCTAGTTCACGATAAGAAAAATTATCGGAGTTACTGTGCAGATATAAAAACAGGTAAAAAAGCGAAACTGTGCTATCAGATGATTCAAGGAAAATCAGCGTCAGAGCCGTACAGTCTTGTTTTGATTAGAACCTATACTGGTCGCTACCATCAAATTCGTGCACAATTTGGTCGAAGGGGGTATCCTCTAGTGGGTGATCAAAAATACAAGGCAAGGAAATCGAAACTATCCATGGAGTTGGCATTGCATAGCTTCCAGCTGGTTTTTCGTCATCCAATCAATAAACAGAAAATGCATTTTTTTTCACCGCTTCCTCATACTTGGCCAAAAAAAATGAGAAAAATTAGCGAAGCGGGTTTTTCAATCCACCTTCTCCGAGACTAGAAATATTCTAATTATTTTCTCAAGCTTCGAATAGAATATTCTATTAGCCAAGATTTACCTCCCAAAAAGTTCCTTGAAGGAAAGACTTACCCGTTCTTGATTGTACACTACTTGTAATTCTGTAATCTCAGATATTTCATATTTCAATTGTTCAATGCTGTTACCAAAATAATGATGTTGAATTTGCTCCAATCCCTGTACCAACAAAGGGATGAGTATAACTCGATCTGGCTTAATCTGGCGGATATGATTGGAGATACTCGATACCGTATCCTGATGAAAAGGTAAATTGACATATCTAAACCATTTAGGAACTTGATAGTTTTCTTTTACTTCCTGTTCATTTTGGAAATGAATGATTAACGGCATGGATCCTTTCTTAATGTACCCTTTAAGGAAATAGAGAATCCCTGGATGAAATTTTGAAACCAAAAGTACTGTTTTTTGATCTACTGGTAATTTCGCGAATGCTGGATAATGCAAAACCAAATGGAGTGGGATCATATCTAGTTTACTATGCCATAGTTTATAAATTCGTTCTGAAAAGAAAAAGAAACACATGTACAAGACCATGAGGACTACGATAAACCAAGCTCCTTGAAAGAATTTAAAGTAGACGATGTTTATGAGCATTCCGATCATGATGACTAGACCAAAGATGACGAGCAGAGACCATTTTTTAATATGTGTTAGGCGAATAAAAAAACTGCCGATATCAATGCAAATCGTGGTGGCAATCGCCAAGCCATACATTCCTTCAATTTGATGGCTATCAGGGAACAGCACGATAATGATTAAACTGAGTATTCCCAGGAAGAGAATTGCCTTGGGGTTGTAGACTCCTTGATGTCCGCCAATGATGGGTGTCGGCCGGTGCTTTTTCCAAGCATTATCGCCTAGTCCACGAGGGAAAAAACCATTTCGAGAAGCACGAAGAAACTCAAGTGGAAAATCAGATTGGGCCGTCTGTGCTGCCAAGAGAAGGATTATGGCAGTAATCACCCCAAACGCTGTGGCGATAAAATCTCCTCCCAAATGCAAAGCAATTTGCAGAGGAATAGGTGGTATTGACTTAAGGTCGCCATATATAGTCTGATCAACGCCTAAGCCAAGGAAATTAACGATTTGTAGAGAATACGTTATGAGGATAATCGAATAAAGAATCCACATGGAGATACGAATTGATTTACCGCGATAAAAAGGTAAATTTACTGAAGAATAACCCACTTCGACTCCGGTGATAATCGTGGCCCCATTGGCGACTCCTGTTAATAAGATGGGCCAGAAAGAATGTATGGAATTTTTCTTAAAAAATTCAGAAAAATTAGGTTTCTCCCATCCTTGACTGATAATCTCATGGATACCATAGAACTGAATGATGAGATTTGAGAAATAAAAGAGTAAAACTGGCCAGATTAGATATCGAGAGAGATTACTCAGACCATAACGCTGGACGAAAGAAATAAGCAGGAGAAAAATAATAATATACATAAATCGTTCGTTGTAGGGGATAAAATAAAGGGCTTCAACACCTGCTACCAAACTAATCGCCTGAGTTACTGGGAAATCCGAGAGCAGCGAAGCTGTTCCCATTTTTCCGAGGTTTAAGATGAGCTTTTTTATCCTTGGAGAACGAATTTGATGAGCCGCTAACAAGGAGCTAACAAATGCTCCGCCACCCAGTTTATTATGTACGTGATAGATGGTCATTTTGTTATAGATCAAAATGGCGATAAGATAGACAGTCATGATGAGGGCGGCTGCACCAACGGTTGCCCAAACTCCCAATACAAAGTCTTGGACGAGGAGAAAAACAGTAACTGCAATCAATGAATCGACACCGTATGCTAGCGAGGAACCGGGGTCAGTTAAAATTGTTGAAAAAATTAATCGAATATCTTGAAAAATACTTGGATTTTTCGTATTGTGTTGTTGCTTCATGAAAAGTAAAATGTATTTATTGATTGCTTTTTAATTTATCGAATCAAAATTTAGATGGACAATTTATTTGTAAAACGATAATCTTTAGATGATTGATCAAGAAAAATTTAAAAAATTAGCAATTTTATCTCGATTAGATCCAAAGAAGTCTTCCGTTTTTAATCAAGATTTCAATGAGATACTCAGCTATATTGAACAAATGCTATCACTCTATGACAAAATTTCAGGCGACGAAAAAAGACAACAGAATATTTCTGATAGTAACGAAAGAGGACGAGGAAATACCAGAAAAAGCAAAAAGCAATCCAAAAAATCAACGAATAAGAGAGTAAAAAATACACATAAACAGATTATCGCAAAAGAATTATCAGCAACTTATTGGCGAGAAGATAAGGGAGAGTCGTCTTTGGATGCGTCTCAGCTGGCAGATTTAGCAAAGCTTGCTGGAGATCATCAGGAAGATAGGTGGCAAGCGCAACATTTTGTTGTCCCTGGAGTTATTGATCCTGAATAAGACCCTTCTTTTACGAGACGCTTGGCAGCATAGTCAGGCCTTAGCTGCAAATGAATATACGAGTGAGGAACTTGTCTTGGCTAGCCTCAAAGAAGTCAAAAAAAAAAATAAATCAATTGGCGCATTTTTATCCTATGATGAGGAGAAGATTTTGGAACAGGCGCGTTTTTCTGATCTTCGTCGAAAAAAAAATCAAACTTTGAGTCGTTACGACGGCATTCCTATTGGGATTAAAGATAACATTTCTGAAAGGGAAGCACCATGCACTTGTGGCTCACAAATGCTTGCTAATTATGTTGCACCGTATTCGGCTACTGTAATCGACCGTCTCGTCGATAGTGGCTTGGTACTATTTGGTCGTTGTAATATGGATGAATTTGCTATGGGGTCTTCTAATGAGAATTCTTCTTTTTATGAAGTGAAAAACCCTTGGAATGAAATGTATGTACCAGGTGGGTCATCTGGGGGGGCAGCGGCTGCAGTTGCGAGTTCAATGGTACCTTGGGCACTAGGTTCTGATACAGGTGGTTCTGTCCGTCAGCCAGCTGGATTCTGTGGAATTACTGGTATGCGCCCAACCTATGGGCGAGTATCTAGATATGGATTAGTGGCATACGCATCCACTTTGGATCAAATTGGTCCTCTGGCAAAAACAGCACGTGATAACGCGGTACTTCTTTCTTTGATTGAGGGTAGAGATGGTAAAGATCTTACTTTACAGCATGGCTACAAAGAAATTCAGATTTCCGATTTTCAAGGAACAAAGATTGATTTTTCGAAAATTAAAATTGGTCATCTATTGATGTCGGGCTTGAGCAAGGATGCTCAAATTAATTATGCGCCGGAGGTGGTAGAAGCGGAACAAAAAATGCTTGAGGTATTAAAGGGTTTGGGATGTCAAATAATGACCATCTACTCGGATTACCATGCGGCTTCAATTGCACTTTATTACATCATTGCGACCGCAGAGGCCGCAAGTAACTTGGCTCGCTACGACGGTATTCATTATGGATGGAGAAATCCACGGGCGCAAAGTTTACAGGAAATATATACGATGAGCCGACAGGAAGGCTTTGGCTCTGAAGTTTGCCGGCGCATTTTATTGGGTAATTTTGTTTTGTCTGCTGGATATTATGATCAGTATTATAAGAAGGCAAAATCTTTGAGAAAACTACTAGTGAATGAGTACAATCAATTTTTTTCGCAAGTAGATTTTATTATGACCCCTACATCACCTTTTACTCCCTTTCGCTTTAAGGAAAAATTGAATCCTCTTGCTATGTATATGGCTGATTATCTTACTGTACCCCCAAGCTTAGCTGGGATTCCAGCTATCAACACGTGGGGAGGATTCAACAGTCAGCACTTACCAATTGGTATTCAGTTTTCTGCTCCACAATTCTATGATCATCAGCTGTTGTTATTTACCCATCAATTGGAACAGCAGTTTCGCGCACAATATTCACTCGATTACAGTTTAGTTGGCTCGGATGTTTCTTGATCGCCCGAAATACTTGATTGCTACCCAGTGCAGATATTTTTAATCTATGGAATAGACTAGGGTTTTCGAGACAATTGAATTTGCCGACAGATTTCGGTGGTCATCTCTGCACAGCTGATTGCTTTTTCTCCGTTGCTTATGAGATCTTGCGTCCGAGCACCTGCTGATATTGCTTTTGTTACCGCGTTTTCAATCAAACGAGCAGGCTCTTCTGCAGAAAAACTATAGCGGAGCATCAATGCCAATGATAGAATCTGGGCAATTGGATTAGCAATCCCG
Source organism: Leptonemataceae bacterium (assembly GCA_965207725.1). Lineage (GTDB taxonomy): Bacteria > Spirochaetota > Leptospiria > Leptospirales > Leptonemataceae. Next base: position 1,104,366 of record OZ242290.1, read on the forward strand.
TGTCCTGCAATATCTGGTGCGGACCCTCCAGCAGGCTCATATAAACCAAAACGTCCCACTGATTGTCTGCTTTCACCAAGTGAAGCGCTGGGGAGCAACCCAAGTGATCCGCTTAATCCAGACGCCTCGTCACTCAGAATATCACCGAAGAGATTAGGGCAAAGCATGATATCAAATTGTTTGGGATTTAAGATGAGTTGCATAGCGGCATTGTCGACGTATAATTCTTTAAGAGTGATGTCTGCATATTCTTTCTGATGGAGTTCCCGTACTACCTCTCGCCAAAAAGACATGCTCGTCAGGACATTTGCCTTATCGATACTATGGATCACACTTTTACGCTGTTTGGCCATTTGAAATGCTAAATGAGCTATTCGTTCAATTTCATAGCGATGATAGAGCATGGTATCTAAGGCAAATTGATTGGCACCATTTCCTTCTTTTTTTTTGGGGTGCCCGAAATAAATTCCGCCTGTGAGTTCTCGAATGATGAGAATACGAGCCCCAGCACTATTGTTGACCGGAAGATTTATACCTAGTTGGGAATACACCTCAATCGGGCGGAGATTAGCAAAAAGGTGAAAATGCTTGCGGAGCGGGAGAAGAGCGGCCCGTTCTGGTTGTTGATTTGGAGGCAGATGTTCCCACTGGGGACCACCGATGCTACCAAATAGAATTGCCTGAGAATCTTCGCAACCTCTTAGGGTTTCCGCTGGTAAAGCATTTCCCAAGCGGTCAATTGCATATCCACCTACGGGATATTCATTGATCTCAAACATGTAACTTGAAGATGAAATGGTCTCCAATACCTGAAGAGCAGAACCAATAATTTCAGGGCCAATTCCATCGCCAGCTAATACGGCAATTTTTTTTTTATTTTTCAATTGATTTTTTGAGAAAGAATTGATTGTCTAGATAGGCCTTAAGTGGCCCTAAAAAACTTTCAATCCAATGAGTATTTATGGTTTCTCTTATTTTTATATTTGGTAGACAGCTGTTACGGAGAATCAGCGATGAGGAATGTAGGTTACCAGAAATTTTCCAAGTGACGAGAGACTCGTGCCAATTATCCAGCCAGTTGCTAAAACGAAAAGTATGTAAAAGGTGATATGGTGAGTTTATTTCACGAATGACTCCCTGTACATCGCCATCCCAGAGGCTATAGCAACCATTTTTTTTTGCTTCTACTCGAGAAGGGCCGCCTCCCCATTCGTCAATAATTTCTGTTTTCGTCAGCGCTGAAAAGACAACTTCTGGCGTGGCCAAAAGTGTTATTTTATGAATAATTGAATCATCGGTCCAATTTTTTTCTAAATTGTTTTGTGGCATCACTAGCACAATTATAATATCGACCGATAACTCTTTTTTCTTTCTTAAAAAAGTTAGTGGAATTTATTTTTATGAAGATACGAGATAAAAAAAAGTCCTATAATTTGAAAGAAATGCAATATCCATCGGTCATGCCAGCGATATAATCGCATATTGATCGAGGTAAACCAAACTCTTCAATTCTATGGCGATAGGCAAGGGGTAATTTATTGGGCTCTCTTTGCAAATGGGAGTAAATCTGCTGAATTTTTATTTCTCCCTTGCTCATCATTTCTTTGACTTGCGGATGATTATATAGATTTGCGTGGAGATATTCTTTCATTTTCGAAAAATTTTCGGATATACTTGTACTCTTGATTTGAGCGGTGGAGTCCTCGTTTTCATGAATGACTTTGAGAATATGGACATTCATTGATTCGCGAATAATAGTCTTATATTTCAATGAGGGATCATGATTTCCTTGCCAATGCGAATGGGAAGGAAGAGAAGAATGATCCTTTCCATTGGTATTTCTTTTATTTTCTTTTTGTAAACTCACTTCACATGTTTTTTGCCAAAATGGATTTTGTTCGAGATCAGCCATTGCAAGTAGTTCGAGATCTAGCCCGTCTTCCAAGTCATGATGAAGATACGCAATTTGATCGCTGAGATCCACTACTTGAGCTTCGAGGGGAGCTCCGTTTTTCTGGTATAATTTTTGAATTTGAGAGAGTATTGTATCGCAAGCATAAATTTTTCCTCTTTTCATTAACCCCAACAAAGTAATTTGAGTTAAATTGAGGCCAGGATGTTCATAGTATCTATTTTCCAATGATGAGAGCTGTCTCAGGGTTTGACAATTGTGTTCAAATCCACCATTGTTTGCCATGATTTGATTGAGTACCTTTTCACCACAATGGCCAAAGGGACTATGTCCAATGTCATGCGCGAGGGCAAGGCATTCAGTCAATAGCAGATTTAAGTTCAGACGACGGGCAATACATTGGGCAATTTGTGAAACTTCAATAGAATGAGTAAGTCTTGAACGAAAAGTATCTTTCAGCGCAGACAGAGGAGATTGAGCGAAGACCTGAGTCTTATTGCTCAATCTCCGCAGGGCTTTGGAGTGGACAATTCGTCCTCTATCGCGCTCTAAAGGGTGGCGGATTGAATCATCTACTTCCGAGTAAATGCGTGTTAATTTTATCTTGTCACTTACATTATGTGGCAAGATAAAATTAACCGTATTCTTCTTTTGTAATTTCGATTTTTGATTGAATGTTCTTGCAGTATACTCACAAGATAAAATTTCATTTCTTACTGAGGAGACTGAAAGTAATGTCAATTTTATCTTTAATTACTTGGTTAGCTGCTAGATCAAGGAAAAATTTCTTTGAACCGTACTTGACTTTATAGTCTGTCCTATCAAATGTCAGCTTCCCTTTTCCTTTCAACGTATCTTTGGAAAAAGTAATCTGCGCCGGAAAAAAAATCGGTTTGCTTATACCCTTTATTTTGAGGGTAGCAGAAATTTGGTAATTCTTTCCTTTCTTTTTATCCGCTTTCTTGATTGTTAATAGTGCAGTCGGATGTTTTTTGACATTAAAAAAATCTTTGTTCTTCAAATGCCCTTCAAGGTCCGCTTTATCCTTGCCAACCATATCTGTATCGACAATTGTATTCATGTCGATAAGTATTGTTCCCGTAAAAGATTTCTCGGTTACTTTTATCTCACCAGTTTTCACCTGAATTTTCCCAGAGTGGCCGGCACCGACTACTTTATAGCCCTTCCATTTGATTTTACTCTTGGACGGGATTACTTTATAAGCTCCTTCTTGGGCTATTACAGGTGCACTCAAAGCAACCGCAAATAACACCAAGAGAAGATTCATTGTCCTTTTTTTTAGCTTCATTGGTGGCAATTTTCCAATGATCTTTGATTTAGTCAATTTTTTTTTATGTATAAATCTCACTATGAGTATTGTCAACGGAGGAAAAGAAAATATTGAGCTTAGCCTAGCCAGAAAATTGCTATATCCCATCAGTTTTTACGAGGAAATCGGGATCAGGCTCATCCGGAAAATTAAAATTATTGTTTAATCAAGCTACTCATCAATAACGATTTTTCGCAATTTGTATAGAGAAAGATTATTCTGGTTTACCTCTGATTTCGAAAATTATTTTGATTTGATCTTTGATTATTCTATCCTTTATGAGAGAAGGGAAAAAGCTCCCAGAATTATATTTAATATCATAGTCAGTTCGATCAAAGATCAACTTTCCCTTGGCCCTCATTTTATCTTTAAAGAACTCTACTCTTGCCGAGAACCTGACAGGTTCAGTAATTCCTTTTATGGTCAAGTCAGCATAGACTTTATAATTATTCATTTTCCCTTTGACCACCTTTTTAATCTCCAACGTTGCTTGGGGATACTTTCTTACACTAAAAAAATCCTTACCTTTCAAATGTTTTTCTAGTTTTTTCTTATCTTTACCAGTTACACTGGTAGCAGAGATTGTCCGCATATTCATCACAATTTTTCCAGAAAAGAAATTATATCTTTTCTTTATCTTGCCAACTTTAATTTGAATATTTCCCGAGTGTTTTGTGCCTATCTTCTTTTTACCAACCCAGTAGATACTACTTGCAACAGGATCTATTTCAAAAGTACGTTTCGTATTGTTTGCATCGAGATGATGACCAAAAACAAATATGATGATACAAAAAGAACAGCCAGCTAGAAATTTTTTTTTGGACATATCAACCCTATTTGTCTACTCACTAAATGGAGCTGAGTGTGTCAATACGAATTTCAAATACTTAGATTTCCAAATTTCTTTAACCTCATTAGAGTATAGAGTTTCTCTATTTCTTGATCTTGTTCTATATCGAGTCTCACCCAATAATAAATGATCGACAGTTTTACGGAGCCAAGAGGATCTTCCTTATCATCTTTTTTTTGGGGGAAACTACTCTTTTTTGATTGCCCTAGTGATAACTAATGTCTCAATATTCGTTGTACTCAAGCTCCAATACTCTAAATTTTAGCAACACTGATGGGGGCTTGGCGGAGGGCAGGTTCTTTCTTTTTTGCGAGTAGTTTTGTTTTTTTCAACACAGATTTTAGATGCTGTCCGGTATAACTTCGGCTGTTGTTACAGATTTCTTGGGGCGTGCCTGTAGCAATGACTTCGCCGCCGTTCTTTCCTCCTTCTGGACCTAAATCAATTATATGATCTGCTGTTTTTATAACATCAAGATTATGCTCAATGATGATCATAGTGTTCCCACGATTTACGAGTTCGTGTAGTACGTGTAACAATCGGCGAATGTCATCGAAATGAAGACCAGTCGTGGGTTCATCTAGAAAATAAAGTATATGTCCTTTACCACGTTTGGTCAATTCTGTGGCTAATTTAATTCTTTGTGCTTCCCCTCCTGAGAGTGTTGTTGCCGGTTGGCCTAAATGCATATAGCTGAGACCCACTTTTTGTAGTGTTACCAGTTTTTGATAAACGCGAGGAATTTTTTCAAAGAAAACTACCGCCTCATCAACCGTCATATCAAGAATGTCATAAATGTTTTTTCCTTTGAATTTGACTTCTAGGGTCTCTTTCTTGAAACGGTATCCGTTACAGCTATCACACTTTACATGGACGTCTGGCAAAAAGTGCATTTCAATTTTTAGCTGTCCCGCACCTTCGCATTTTTCACAGCGACCACCTTTGACATTAAAGCTAAATCTACCGGGCTGGTATCCGCGAATTATGGCTTCTGGAAGCTTTGCGAATAGTTCGCGAATCGGCGCAAATAATCCAGTATAGGTCGCTGGATTGGAGCGTGGCGTCCGGCCAATGGCCTCTTGATCGATCGAGATGATCGATTCGATGAGATTCTGATTCTTGATTAATGGCGATTTATTTTTTAACCCTTGTAACAAACATTCGTTTATCAGGGTGGACTTACCAGATCCTGAGACACCAGTGACACAAATGAGTTTTCCCAAAGGGAGATGCACTTTAATATTTTTGAGGTTATTTTTTCTTGCATTTCTGATAATCAGATCTTTCTGTAATCCTGTTCGAAGTTTTTCTGCTATCGGGATAAACTTCTGCCCAGATAAATATTGACTGGTCAAGCTCCTTTTTTCCTGAAGTATGTCATGAATTGTTCCATTGGCAATAATCTGACCTCCATATTTCCCAGCGCCGGGGCCAATGTCGACGATATGGTCAGCTTTGCGGATCGTGTCTTCATCGTGTTCTACCACGATCAAGGTATTGCCGAGATCTCGCATTTTCATTAAGGCGTTGAGCAGACGAGCATTGTCCTTTTGGTGGAGTCCAATGGAAGGTTCATCCAAGACATAAAGAACACCCATAAGTGAACTACCAATTTGGGTGGCTAGGCGAATTCTTTGCGCTTCCCCGCCAGATAAAGAACCAGATTCTCGATCCAAACTCAAATAATCAACACCGACGTTATTTAGAAATTTCAATCGACTGATAATTTCTCGCATGACTTGCTCGGCAATTTTTGCTTCATTTTTACCGAGCTTGAGACCTGCAAACCAATGATAGGATTCTTCAATTGTCATGGCACAGATTTGCACAATATTTTTCTTACTCCGATTCTCTCGATGATTGAGAAAGACTGCCAGAGACTCGGGTTTTAGCCGTCCTCCTTGGCAAACAGAACAAGGAACCTTGCCCAAATATTTAGAAAACCAACCAGGAAGTTCTCCAGATTTGCTCAGCTCTTTTTGCCTTCGATGGAGATTTTCAATAACCCCTTCATAGTTCAAATTTTCATGTCCATAGAGAATCGCCTTTCGTTTCTGGCGGCCAATATTTTTCCATGCTTCAAATGGACTAAATTCTAATTTTTTTGCAAGATAGTGGATTTGTTCAGCAAAATATTCCAAGCGTTTACCTGACCAAATAGCAATGGCTCCTTCCATAATGCTCAGGTTTGGATTAGGAATCAGTTTTTCTTCCGAATATTCATGGAGTGCTCCTAACCCATCACATTCTGGGCAGGCTCCTTGTGGTGAATTAAAGGAGAAAGATTGTGGATTCATCTCTGGCAAATAAAAGTCACATTGTTTGCAGTATAGATTTTTAGAGAAAAATATTTCTTTTTCGTCTTTTCGAGAATCAATAAAGATCGTCATATTTCCGTTTCCATAGGAAAGCGCAGTTTCTACCGATTGAGCGATTCGACTGATCTGTGCATTCCGATCTTTCTTTTCCTTCAGCGTGATACGATCGATAATCAAATCAATATTATGCTTTTTCTTTTTTTCGATTTTAAATTTTTCTTCTAATAAATAGATCTGACCATCCAAGCGGATTCTCCGAAAACCTTCTCGTTGCAATTTCTCGAGAATGTCACGAAACTCACCTTTCTTATCTTTTGCAATAGGTGCCAAGATTTGTATTTGGATTTGTGGTGGAAGTTGGACGATTTGTGAAACAATTTGGTCAACTGTGACTGAAGTGACCTTCTTTTTGCAATTCGGACAATGTGGTTCGCCAACGCGAGCAAATAACAAGCGAATATAATCATATACTTCGGTGATGGTACCCACTGTCGAGCGTGGGTTACGATGTGTTGATTTTTGTTCAATGGAAATGGCAGGCGAAAGCCCTTCAATTAAGTCTACCTTAGGTTTTTCAATTCTGCCTAAGAATTGTCGAGCATAAGACGATAATGATTCTACGTATCGCCTTTGACCTTCAGCATAAATAGTATCAAATGCAAGTGTCGATTTGCCAGAACCAGAAACACCGGTAATAACAATAAACGAATCCCTTGGAAGAGACAGGCTGATATTTTTTAGATTATGTTCTCGAGCCCCAAAAATTCTTAAATATTTACTTTTCTTGTCTTTGCTGGTGAGTGGTTTGGGGTATTGATGATTGTCCATGCTATTGTTTTTCTTCCATCAGTAAAAAATTCAAGTGTTCAAGAAGATTATAAAGAATTTAGTTCGGGTGCTCAAGTCTTATTATTTCTAAATCGTTGCCAGAACATACGCAGCACTTCTAGTTCTGATACACGCATTTTCCATGCAACAAACATGTAGAAAAGTAAAGAGGATCCAATTAACAGAATTAGAATAAAAGTGTCATTTGTCAATAGCGAATTTTCACTAGAATACTTTTCCCATTCCTCAAGGATTTCTTTGAGCCCTATCAAGTACCCAGTAAAGGATAACCACAACCAGAGAAGCTTTTTTTTCAGATATTGGAAGACTTGCTTTAATCTATCTCCAGTTTTGTGCGGAAATAACTTATGGAATAGGAAAAAACTAACAAGGATACTAGAAAGCGTTGTACTCAAGGCGATGCCACCTTGTGCCATGGAGTGTACCAGTGTTAAATTTGATGCCAGATTAAAAATAACTCCGGTAATCATTATTTTCATGACGATGATTGTATTTTGGTGGGCATAGAAAAAAGTATAGATAAAGTTATTGATATTAATGAAGGGAATGGCAAAGGCTAAATATTGCAGGGCATAGTTGGTTTGAAAAGTAGCTTCTTTATCCCACTTTCCACTCTCAAATAAGACAGCTATGATATCATCTCCTAAAACAACGAGACCAATCATGGCCGGAATCGTGAGAAATAGCGAAAAGAGAGTTGCACCTTTAAGATCATCTTTGCCATCAGATATCTTTTTTGCGATATTTGCAGAAATTGATGGAAGAATCGTGGTTACCAATGCGGTCGACACAACACCGATTGGTAATCCTGTCAGACGAGATGCATAGCGCAGAGCAGGGATGGCGCCTATTTCTGGAGAAATAAAGTAGCTCGCTATAATAATGTCTATTGAACTATTGAGTTGGAATACACTTAAGCCGATGGCAGCAGGACCAATCATTTTTAATATTTTTTTTAGGCCAGTTGAACTAATATCGAAGTTTAATTTGGGCATTTGGTTGAGGTAATAGATATAAAAAATTTGTCCATTTAATTGGATAAAACCACTCAATACAAGCGCCCAAGCTAAAAAGAAAAGCTGTAAGCTGTTATCCATGATTTCGAAATAATCAAATGCAAAATAGGTGATCAGGAGGAAAAAATTTTGCGAAGCTTGCAATAAGCTGGGAATACCAAATTTTTGTTGAGAATGAGCGATCCCACTCATCAACGAAAATGGTGATAGTAGCAACAGAGAAAGCAACGTGATGCGCGTTATTCGAATGACTATCTTACTCTCCTCTGCCGTTTGATTTATAATCAAAGGAATCAGAACTGGTAATAATAGGTAAAGTAGTGCAATTAAAAAAATGAGAAAGATAAACGTGATGGTGAGGACGATCCCGCTTAGTCGCTGGCTCTCTTCTTTTGATCTATTCAGAGTGCGGCTGTACTCGGCAATAAAAATCTGACTGAGTGCCCCATCAGCAATGAAATGGCGCAATAGGCTAGGAAGCCAAATCGCAATTTCCCAAGCAGTGGCAAAGGGACCAATTCCAAAAAAGAATGCTTGGTATTGATCACGAACAATTCCCAGGAGTCGGGAAAAAATGATGTTTAGGGAAACAACGATAGAGTTGCTGGAACTATTCAGGCTTTCCCGAAGAGATCTTTTTGGCGGGGACGGATTTGAATTCAAGTGAATTACATCTCAGTCAAGTTAAAGAAGCAAAAAAAGTTGGCTTTCTATTCAATTTGCTCGGTATTGTTCGTTTTTTTATTTGATCAGGACTAGGGTTATTACTTGCGATTATTGTAGTACGTGAGGAAGTTCCTCGCTTAATCCATTGCAGATAAGATTTTAAGCGACAATTCAATTCCCGATTTTCTGGTAACACGTTTAGACGCTCCTTCTTCCTGAGGTAGTCAATACAAGATAGTAGTGTTGAACTTAGTAATAACCATGCTTTTAATTTTCTCATTATTTTTTCTGCTTTTGTAATAACCTTTCCTTTGCTTCATTCACGTTATTTACAAATGAGAACTTGGAGCATATTTTTAGCAAGGAAAGCATGTGTTTTATTTCAGAATTTGCTTCAGCAAAGAGTAAGTGTCCGTTTTTCCCGCGCAGATTGGCTTGAGCTTCAAACAGACAGGAAAATCCATGATCTGAGATATACTCTAATTCCTCGCATCCGATTACAATGTCGACGTACGATTGAGCAATCAATTGTGCGATTAATTGGGAAAATTCATGAGCACTATTATAGTCGAGAAATCCTCTTAAGTGAATAATGACAATGTTTGTACCCTTGATTGTCCCAGTCGTGATATCCATTTTTTTAGGCTATTTATTGATCAAATTCAGAACGTTCCAATGGGATTGCTTCAAAATTGGCGGAAAGATGCTTGGATTCGTTAAGATTTGGAACTTCTGTCTGTTTTCTTTGCTGCTGTTTGGGGCTGGATGATTGAAAAATCGGATTATCGGGATAATTTTGTGGAACTAGATTTGGATGATTCATTGTTGGCGGAGGCTGTGTGTTTTTATCTACTGTTTTCGGAAGATTTTGGTTGATATTTATTGGCGAAGGCGGCCATGAAGGATAATTGGCCACTGGCGGTTGGATATATACTGGTGGAACAGGTGGTTGGTAAGCGGGTGCAGGAGGAGTAAAGTAGTTGATTGTGTATGGCTGTGGTCGGGTTGCTGCAGGCGATGGAGGAAAATGGTGCGCCTCGGTAGGTTCATATCGCCAATCTTGATCTCGATTTCTCAATAGTCCTTTTCTTTTTTCTGGTGAATAATTGAGACTATCATTGAAATTGGTGGTGACTATTGGTGGATATGGCGGTGGCGATATTCTTGATTTGGAGAATGATCCTCCGTTATTATTGTATATACTTGCGACAATAAAAGTGAGTAGGAAAATTCCGATAAATCCCAATATTAAAATTCGAGTACCGTAGTAACCAATGTATTCTCGAACAAAATTCATAAACCCAGTGTTGGTCATAAATAGATGGATCCTTTCACCAAAAACACTTTGTTCACTGTGTTGTAACGCTAAACTCATATGAATAGTCTGATATCTCTCCATGAATTCCATATTCCATTCAGTAGGAGTGAAAAAACGGATTATAAATCCCAGCCATGAGATAGCAGGGATTTTTTGGAAATCTGCTAATAAATCTTTTCGTGCAGTTGTATAAACATATGGGAATGTATAGCTCTCGATAGTGCGCACATAAAATAATTCCCGATCAGGGATCCGATAGATTTCCGGTGTATAGCTTTCTTGAAATGAATCAGCGAGAGAAATTACATCACTATGAGCGAGGGTTTCTAAGTCTTTTCCCAAATAAAAAATTTTTTGAATCTGAAACTCGGAATCCTCGGTCAGAGATCTTTTTTTAATATTATTCATAGAGACCGATAGCACCAGATATCGATCTTTACCGGTATTTTGGATGATATCTTGTAAATCGATCAAAATGGATTTACCATAGTTTACGAATTTTTTGTCAGCATCTTGGGTGACATAATTCAGGCTTCCAAAAAGAACTGCGAACGAAAATAAGACAAAAGAAATGGCAAGTACAAAAGCAATGAGAGCAGATTTAAGGAATCGCATAATTTAAGATTTCCCTATAATTATCGGCAAGCATCTCAATTTAGCGAAGAATATCCTGATTGTCGGACTTGACGAACATATCATATATTTAAAATTGGGTAGGTGTCTCATCAGGATTTGAAAAGCCATTGTAAACAAAGGGAAAGGGCCAACGATCAACAAAATTGGTCCGAATCTGGGTATCGCCTACCCAATGGTTTTTCTTTTGAAGATCCAAATTTTACTAAAATTCGTCATGAATTGGAAAGGAGTCTACAAGTTTTTTTCCAGAAAGAGGGTTTCCAGGAATTGGTACCGCCAATTTGTGATTATACGAATACTTTCCGAACAGCAGAAAACAAAGGATTACATCATCGTGGTTTTGATTTCATTTCTAGAAATGGAGAATCTCTCTCACTACGTTCCGATATTACGATTCAGATCTTAAAATATGCTGCCCATCTTTCGACAAAAAAAAATCAAGAAAGGCGTTTCTATTATATTCAACCAGTTTTTCACGATGTTCCTTATGGCAGTGTTGCTCGTCGCGATATGATCCAGGTCGGAGCAGAAATAATCTCAACTGGTGCCACGATGCGAATCCCTTATTTATTGAAATTAGCGCAGGAGATTCTTTCACCATTTGATATAAGAATCATTTATGGTGATATTCGGATTATTCAATCCCTCTTAGCGAATGTACCATTGTCATTGCGACGAGAATTTTTTATTGCATTTTATCATAAAGATGGAGTGACTCTTGAGCGATTGGTAAGGCAATTTCCTTTTACTAAGCGTGAAAAGGATATCATCGTTCGTCTCCCATTTCTGATTGGCGGCAAGGAGATTATTCAAGAACTGAAAAATTTTTTTTCTGGCTACCCTGATATTCAAAGCTATCTTAAAAACGCCAGTCAGTTTGCAGATGTAATTTTTGACTTTTCATTGCTGCGACCACTCGCCTATTATAGTGGCCCGGTATTTGAGGCATATCTTGATCAGAGTGGTGAGGCGATTCTATCGGGGGGGGTATATGATGATTTCTACGCAATTACTTCTTCCGCACAATTCGGAGATCCCAAACAGACAAAAAATGATGAAAAAAGTAGTGATGAAAATAAATCCTATCCTGAACAACAGGGAGCAGCTGGATTTGCGATCAATTTAAGTCTATTTATTGAGAAATCTCTCACTCCTGCTGGTCAGTAACCCATTTGCAAACACCTTAGAATTTTATGTCCTTAAGAATTATCATTGGCACGCAATGGGGCGATGAAGGCAAGGCAAAGTTTATCGATTATTTTAGCAAGAAAAGCGAAATAGTCGTTCGCTACCAAGGGGGAGCAAATGCTGGGCATACGGTAGTAGTAGATCAAAAAAAATACATATTTCATCTGATCCCCAGTGGTATTTTGTATCCTCATGTATACTGTGTTATTGCAAATGGAGTAGTTATTGATCCCAACATTTTACTCGAAGAGATTATCTCTTTAGAAAAAAAAGATTTATCGATTAGTCAACGTTTAATGATTTCTGATCGTGCCCATATTGTCCTTCCTTTTCATAAGCAGATTGATGAAAGAATTGAGAGAGTATCTAAGCAAAAGATTGGTACGACTTGGAAAGGCATTGGTGCCTGCTATATGGATAAGGTGGAGCGCATTGGTTTACGTATCGGCGAGTTGTTTGATGAGAAAGTTTTAACAAATAGAATAAAGAATATTGTTGAACGAAAAAATCCAATATTAAAAAAAATTTATAATCTACCCGAAATTACGGTCGATGGAATTTACCGCGACCTACAACCGTTTATCGACAAACTGAAGAAAGAAAAAATGGTATGCAATACTGCGGTTTTTTTGAATCAAGCCTTGCAGGCAAAGAAGGTCATTCTTTTAGAAGGTGCTCAGGGGCTGGCTTTGGATCTTGATTTTGGTACTTACCCATATGTAACATCTAGCAATCCTTCAATGGGTGGGGCATTAGTCGGTAGTGGAGTCTCATTCCAATATTTGACAGATGTTATCGGTGTCTGTAAAGGATATATGACGAGGGTGGGAGAGGGACCATTTCCTACTGAATTATTGGGGGACGAAGGAAAAAGGCTACGAGAATTGGGGCAAGAAATAGGGACCACGACCGGGCGTCTTCGTCGGTGCGGTTGGTTTGATGCGGTGCTTTTACGACATGCGGTTATGATCAATGGTATTACTGCGTTAGCCTTGACAAAACTAGATATTCTATCCTCATATTTAGAAATCAAAATTGGAATTCACTATCGACATTCCAAAAATAAAAAGGATATTAAATATTTTCCTGCTATTCTAGACGATGAAATAGAGGTCATCTATGAAACCATTAATGGTTGGCAGGTTGACATCAGTGGAGCTCAAAAGTTTTCTGATTTACCAGCCGAATGTCAATTTTATGTCAAACGGATTGAGGAACTGGTGGGGGTCGGTATTCGCTACATCTCAGTTGGTCCTGCGAGGCATCAAACGATCACGGTTTGATACTCGTTTATTTTTAGAGATATAAAAAAAGGTTTCTTGATTACCTTTGCGTCCTTTCAAGGCTGAAATAAAAACTTCTTCAATTTGAAAGTTCAACTCAAGTGCAATTTTATGAGTTTTTTGAATGATTGTCTGCCAAAGAGTAGGATCAGAAAGAATACCTTTGTCGGTTTGAGCGGATGCATTGAATTGTGGTTTCACAAGGAGTAGAATATGCATTTCCAATTGATGCTTTTCGATAAAAAACCCTAGGAATTCTAGTGTCCTTGCTGTAGAGATAAAGGAAAGATCCGCAGTCACAAAACTGCAATGTCTTTTTATTTTTTGCCAATCTTCCGGTGAAAAATGGGTAGAGCTAATTGAGCGAAAGTCAATTCTTTCTTGCACAATGACTCGTGGATTATTTCGCAGAAGATAATCTAATAACCCATAGCCAATTTCAAAAGAATACACTCGTTCTGCTCCATATTCCAACAGAATAGTGGTGAAACCACCAGCTCCAGCTCCTAAATCTAGACAAATCGTATCGTCTAGTTGGATTCCTAGTCGGTTCATGGCCCCTTTTAGTTTTAGGGCAGCGCGGCTCGGATAAAAGCAATAGGAATCCTGTTTATATTTGGTCATTACGATAGCAATTTATCATAAATTGAAGTTGAAAAATTGTTCAACAACTTCTATTTGGGACAAGAGATAGCCAATAGTCCAGCATACTCACTAACAATAATCGTGAATCTTTTTTTGATTCCTGTTGGGATGAAACAAGAGGTAGTTGCTCTACCTCTTGTGCTAGGGCTTTTTTAATTCGAAATATTTTCTCTTTTTGTTGGTTTGTGGACATTTTGTGAGAATCTGTATCTTGGGGACAGTCTAACAAATCATTCAGTAATTGATAATAGTAGCCCAATCGATATCCCCAGTGCAAATAAGCTGTAATGTTTTTTGTATCTGCAAAAATGGCACCAAAAGAACAGCTGCAGGCAAAGAGGCTTCCAGTCTTTAATTCATAATTTTTTTTCCGTTCCCATTTTTTTAAGGGAGGTCTTTTTTTTTGGGAAAACATATCCTGTGCTTGCCCAGAGACCAGTCCCGCCATGCCGCCATGCGAAGCAAGAATCTGCAAATAAATGGGAAGACGGTGAATTTCTTGCGGATCTATGCGAACTATTTCAGCCAATTGTTCAAATGCGAGAGTATTGAAGGCATCTCCCGCTAAAATTGCCAGCCATTCGGAATATTTCTTATGGCAGCTCGGCTTATCTCTTCTAAAATCAGCGTTATCCATAGCTGGTAAATCGTCATGGATTAAGGTATAAGTATGAAAAACTTCAATAGCCGTCGCCAACTTGAATACTACCGATTGTCGCTGATCAAACTTTCCTAAGTTTTCTATAGGAGTCTGAGAACAAAGATAGAGCAGTGCCGGTCGCAGTCTCTTCCCATTACTCGAGAGGCTGTGAATCATTGCTTCGGCGAGATCACAGCTTGGAATAGCTGAGATGATTGGAAAGATATTTTCTGCCAAATAATGATTAAAGTGCTGAGAAAATGATTCAGCAAATGTCTGAAAAGCATTCACCGATTACAGAAAATTAAAGTAGTTCTTCTGGCTTAAAAAAAAAGCCTATTTCCTGATTCGCATTTTCTGGAGAATCCGATCCGTGCACCGCATTAGCTTCGATAGATTGGCCAAACTTCTGCCGAATTGTTCCTTGCTCAGATGTAGCAGGGTTGGTATCGCCAATGAGATTACGCCATTTGTTTACGGCATTTGATGCGCTTAAACAAGCGACGATGATTGGGCCTGAACTCATGAACGTAACCAATGAATCAAAAAAACTCTTTTGCCGATGGACATTATAAAATTGGCTGGCAGTATTCCGATCTAGTCTATAAGTCTTTAAGGCGAGAATTCGAAATTGTACGTCCGATTCTTCGATCATTTTTAGAATCGCGCCGACATGCCCGTTTTTTACCGCATCAGGTTTAATTATCGCCAATGTTTTTTCCATGTTAATTTAAGTACATTTCTCTTGTTGATCTTTATTGTCAACGAGAATTTACATTTTTCATAAATCTAAATAAATTCATTACATACAGGCAAGATAAAAGATTTCTTAGTACATATAGAGCATACACTTTTTATAAATATACTAAGTTTTATCTTTATTTTTATGAGAAAAAAGCTTGTCAGAATGAATTATTTTTGCTAACCTTATATTTGGGGTGGAGAGAACTATCGCACGGTATTGTATGACAATCAGTGAGGAAAGTCCGGACACCATCGGGCAGAGGGCCGGGTAATACCCGGGTGTCGTAAGGCAACGGAAAGTGCCACAGAAAAATACCGCTACAAAAGAGCTAACTCTCAGTAGTAAGGGTGAAAAGGTGGGGTAAGAGCTCACCACGTATGATGGTAACATCAACGGTATAGGTAAACCCCTCTTGGTGCAATCTCAAGTTAACAGGTCTGGCCCAGTGTATCCTGTAGGTAGAGAGCAAAGATCTATTCGGTAACGGATAGACAAGATAGATGATAGTTCATGACAGAATCCGGCTTATAAATCCACCCCTTCGCGGATTTTTAAGCAAGCCCTAGGTAAGATATCTGCTTAAGTAGAGTAGCGTTGCCGATTATCAAGTTTGACTTACAAATAAATTTCAGCTCGCAATAATCATTCAATAGTTACAAATTCTTTGAAGACCACCCATTGAAAGATTACTGCTTATGCCTTACTTGGATTTATTCCACCAACTAGAACGTATTTGATATCAATAAATTCATCGACTCCCAGATAAGAACCTTCTCGTCCAATTCCTGACTGCTTAACGCCGCCAAAAGGGGCAATTTCTGTAGAGATAATTCCCTCATTTACCCCAATGATGCCATACTCCAATCCTTCAGCAACTCTCCATATGCGTGCCATATCTTTACCGTAAAAATATGCTGCCAAGCCATAGATCGAATCATTTGCTTTTTTAATGACTTCGTCTTCATTTGTAAAACGAAGGACTGGTGCTACCGGGCCAAAAGTCTCATCTTGTGCACATATCATTTGATGGTCAACATCTGCAAGCAAGGTGGGTTCAAAAAAATTGCCCCCCAACTGATGCTTACTGCCGCCAGTGATTACTCTGGCTCCCTTTTGTTTAGCATCTGCAATATGGTGTTCTACTTTTCTGACGGCATCTTCATTAATGAGGGGGCCTTGTGTGATGCCAGTGGCAAATCCATCACCGACTTGTAATTTCTCAATTGCGATCGCAAATTTTTCAATAAAATCAGAATACACTTTGTCTTGGACATAAAAACGGTTGGCACAAACACAGGTTTGTCCAGAGTTTCTAAACTTGCTGATAATTGCTCCTTGCACTGCAGCATCAAGATCTGCATCTTCAAAGATAATAAAGGGTGCATGCCCACCTAATTCTAAGGCCATTCTCTTAAGGGTCCTGCTACCTTCCTTCATTAAATACTTGCCTATTTCCGTGGAACCGGTAAAGCTAATCCCGCGGACCCGTGGGCTATCCAACAAGGTATCGCCGATCAGTTTTGCATTCCCGGTAACCACGTTGAACAGACCAGGCAATAAGCCTGCCTTTTCTGCAAGATCCGCTAAAGCCAGCGCGGTAAAAGGTGTCGTCTTAGCAGGTTTAACAATGGTGCTACAGCCTACACCTAATGCGGGTCCAACTTTACGGGTAATCATTGCCGCTGGAAAATTCCATGGAGTAATTGCTGCGATTACGCCAATTGGTTGTCTCAACACTAGGATCCGAGCATCCCTCTTATGAGAGGGAATGATATCACCGTTTACTCGTTTGGCTTCTTCTGCAAACCATTCTATAAAGGATGCTGCATAGAGAATTTCTCCTCTGGCCTCAGCGAGTGGTTTTCCTTGTTCGGTTGTTAATATGATTGCTAATTCTTCCTGATGGAGGATTATCAGCTCATACCATTTTTTGAGAATTTGTGATCTTTCTTTACCGGTGTATGCCCGCCATTGTTGGAATGCGGCATCTGCAAAGGCAATTGTTTCGTTGACTTCCTCTTGATCCATGTCGGGGACCGTTCCAATTATTTCTCCATTTGCTGGATTAAAAATTTCATGTCTCGCTCCAGCGCGATTCTCTTGCCATTTTCCATTGATAAAGCTTTGATCTCGGAAAATTTTGATATCTTTCAAAGATGTTTTCCCCATATTTCTGTTTTCTCCTAGTTACCCAACAAATACACTGACGATTGCTCGGATGAGAACAATGATGAGGATCATTCCCACTCGATAGCCAAAATCAATTTGCCAAAGTTCGTTTTTTTGCCCTAAGAAGAGACTATGCGCTTTTGATTCGCTCGCATAAAACCCGATCATCAATAGAGTCGCCGGTAAAATTCCGATAAACCCGATGAGGACATTTACAAGTAATGCAAAAAATAGAGAGGCGATTGCTTGCATGATCATTGGCACAGCAGTCATTGTATAATCGCTAGCTTTACGGTGAGGCTGGGCTTTCATCCATTTCTTTCCATAGAGTATGGGTGAATACCACACTGCCCCTAGTCCATAAGCGAGAATTGCTCCCAAGACTACAGCGATCCAAACTCCAGAGGTATTCAATCCTATATATCCCATAAATTCTACTCCTTTCTATTCGCTTCTATTGCAGTTTACGGGATAGACGGGACTTGAACCCGCGGCCTCCGGTGTGACAGACCGGCACTCTAACCAGCTGAGCTACTACCCCTTGCACACCGTCATGTCTCATTGCGATTAATTTATTGTCAATTTATTTTAAAATTTGCCAAAAGTTTAGGAATACTGCCCATTTTCCATTTGTTTAAAAAAATACGACCTCTAAGATTATCCCTGTTGATGGCAATCAGTCAAGATGAAGAACAATGATCCAATTGGTTTTACAGATGAATTCTCTCCAATTCATTTTTTCATCTAACGTGCCCAAAATTCTTGAGATAAAGATCAATAAATTGATCTTTCAATTTACTTTGGTATTGGACAATGTACCTTGGATGGGGTAGTGGGATTATATTTTTAAAAAGATTTTTCTTTTCATTCCATTTTTTTAAGAACTGAAAATTCTTTCCCTGTCCTAGACAATAAGCGAGATTGCGTCTGATCGGCATTCGGGAATAGTAATTCATAGTGAAGTCAATCATTGGCAATAGATTCTTCAGCAACTTTTGATTGTCGTAATAATTAGCGTTACACCAATTGCCTTTGTTGTTTTTTTGAACTAGACAAAGAGGAAATGGTGATTGGAAAAAAAAATTTTTAAAAAATTTGATAGGACCACCAAAGGCTAAAATGACATCATAAATGAATGTTGCCGAAGGCTCGTGACAGCGAATCCCTCTTGGATCTATTTGTAAAATATTCTCTAATTTTTTGCTATCGGTAAATGGAATTCCGGTGAGACCAGCACCGTGGCGCCCCGGATTAATGCCAAAAATGATCGTTCTTTTTTTCTTATCAGCGTAGTACTTATTGTAGAAGGCCTCGCTCAGCACAATGGCTTCTCCTTTCTCGAATGGATTTAAAATTTTGTAAGGCGCAATAAGAGTGATTAATCTTTTCACACTTTCTGTGAGGATTTTTTGATTGAGAGCAACAGCATAGTCTGCAAAAAGCCATTGTCTATTTGGACTAAACTGATCGCTGACAGTACTCGTATTTGAATTATCTGTATATTTGAATACCATATTGTAAAGGATTCACAGCCTTTTTTTTATAGCGCACTTCGTAATGAAGATGGGGCCCGGTGACTTTACCGGTCGCACCTACTTTCCCGATAAGATCCCCAGCTGCGATAGTTTGATTTTTCTTTACAAGAATCTCTTGTAAATGAGCATAGATTGTTTCATATCCTAAATAATGAGCTAGGCGTATCATATTTCCATAGCCATAATTTGAGCGCCTCACCTGAATGACTGTTCCATGAGCAGCGGCAAAAACACTTTGTCCTGCTGAAGCCTTTAAATCGACTCCGTCATGGTGTTTCACATATTTTCTATTGATAGGATCTTGGCGAAATCCAAAAAAAGAATTAATCTGAAAATTTCCTGTATTTGGGATAGGCACAATATGGGGTAAAAAAGTAAGATTTCTGGAATAAGTAAACGTAAAACTTTGAACTACTCGAAAAGAATTGAAGAATTCTAATTGCTTTTGATTGAGTGGTTCTGATTTTTCGTCGTTATTGGAGGGCAATCGTTGCGCAACAGAATTTTTATCGATATCCTTAATCTGGGTGATTTGACCAAGGATTCTTTTTAGGAGAAATTCTTTGCGTATTATGAGTTGATCAAGGAGTCGGTAGCGATCTTGCATCATAGCTAACAGTACCTCTCTATTATCTAGTAGATTTTTTTTTAGGATAGGGTCGGAATTTGAATTTTTTATGCTTTCGCTAGAAACGACTTTCCGCTGATCGTTAGCAAAGAAAGAATTATTCTTAAATTCTCTCTTTGATGCTGGTAGTATTTGATACAGTATTACAATTGAGAAAAGAAAACAAAGAATCCAAACTTTTGCTCCAAAGTACGATGGTAAATAGATATGAAAGATCTTGTTTCCGTTTGAAAAATTGCGGTTCTTTTTTTCCCGCTTGTATAAATGAATGTCCATTATTTGTTTGACTTAAATTCCGAGTTTATGACTCAAAGAAAAAAGACTCCTTTTTTGCAACAAGATATATCTGCAGTTATTGGACTGGAAATTCATTGTCAATTAAAAACTAATTCGAAAATTTTTGCTCGTGCATCCTATTCGTTCCAAGCACCACCTAACTCGCAGATTGATGAGATCACCCTCGGGTTACCCGGTGTGATGCCGAGCTTAAATGGCCAGGTTATCGAGTTTGCTGTTCGTGGTGCCCTAGCACTAAACTGTACTATTGAAAAGCAGAGTAAATTTGATCGCAAACATTATTATTATCCCGACCTTCCTAAAGGATATCAAATTTCTCAATATGATGAGCCATACGCTCGAAACGGTTATCTCGATATCAGCGACGATGATCAAAGTACCGCAAAAAAAAGCGCCAGCAAATTGATTCGAATAGAGAGAATTCATCTGGAGGAAGATGCCGGTCGTTTGATACATCACGCTTCTTCACAAAAAAAATCTCAATCGTGGGTTGATTTGAATCGTGCTGGAGTAGCGCTGATTGAAATTGTTACTCATCCAGATCTAACGAGCGCGCAAGAGGCAGTCATTTTCCTACAAAAACTGCGATCGATTCTACGGACGACAGGAATCACCGATGCAAATATGGAAGAAGGTTCACTTCGCTGTGATGCTAATGTATCGATTCGCAAAGATTCAAGTGATCCTCTAGGTAATCGCGTGGAAATCAAAAATCTTAATTCATTTAAGGCTGTACGAGCGGCGATCGAATATCAGATATCCGAGCAAAGCGCGAAGATGTGCGCAGGAGAAGCGGTGATTCAATCGACTGTGTTGTGGAACGCAGAGAAAGGTTGGACACGGGTGATGAGAACGAAGGAGGATGCAGATGACTATCGTTATTTTCCAGAACCCGATTTACCACGCTTGGTGTTGAGCGAGCAATATATTGAAGCGATTAGACAAAACCTTCCGGAAAGCCCAGATCAAAAAAAAATGCGCTATCAAAAGGAAATGGGGCTACCCAAGTACGATGCTGCTGTCTTGGTCGACAAGGATCTTGCTGTTTCTTGTTATTTTGAAAAAGTGGTTGAACTATGTTTAGATGCTAAGCTCGCTTCTAACTGGGTCAAAGATGAAGTTCTTGGTATAATAAATAAGGAAAAAATAAAAATTACTGATTTCAAATGCCCACCGGAGAGATTGGCTGTTTTGATCAATAAATTAAAATCAAAAGAGATCACTAGTCCCATGGCAAAAAAAATATTTGTCGCGGTTTACCAAGACGATATAGATGTTGATCAGGCGATAAAAAAACTCAAATTAAAGACAATTGATCAGAATGAGATTGCCAAGCAAGTAGAAAGAGTCATCAAAGAAAACAATAATATGGTAGACAAAATTTTGGCAGGCAATGATCGGGTCAAAGGATTTCTTGTGGGCCAAGCGATGAAGGCAACAAATGGGCAGGCAGATCCTCAATTGGTAAATCGGCTTATTGATCAAAAAATACAAGAAAAGAAAAAGTGAATGTGTTTATCTCGATGGGGATCAGCAATTTATTGAGGAAGATAATCGTTGTCTTTGAACCACTGTACCATTTCCTTTAGGGATTGTCGACTACGTCGGAATTTGATGTTGAGCATCTTTTTGACTTTACTATTGTCTATTCTTTTGATGGGCGATTGAAGTGTTAAGAGGTATGAGCGCGTGTATGGAGGCTGGATACCAAAAAATTTAGCAAAAAAATTTATGACAGGTAGGATGAATCTGAGAAGAGAGATTGGCAAGATTAATAGGGGAGGCTTTTTACCCCCGCATTCATGAGTAATATCGGCAATTTCTTTAATAGTGATTCTATCTTCTGCTAATAAAAATACCTCTCCTGCGCAAGGTGCATCAAGGGCTTTGATGATAGTTGTAACTACATCTCGAACATCTATCCAATGATAACCGCCCTCAATCAAAGCGGGTAGTTGTCCCCGATACATCTGTATGACAGTCTTGCCAAATAAGCTCAGCTGAGCTTCTACTGGGCCAAGCAATCCAGCGGGTCCAATGACCACCACTTCTATTTGGTATCGAGCGGCAAGTACTTCTCGTTGCGCGAGCATTTTGGTGAGGTCATATGGAGCTCCTTTATGATTATTTTCGTCAACTAGTGGACTTTTTTCGCTTAAAACTTCTGCCTGATTGATAATGTGTGCTTGGGAAGAGCCAATGTAAATCAGACGTTTTACTTTCTTTTCAATGCATGCATGGATTACATTTTTTGTTCCATTTACATTCGTTTCCATTAAATCAGTATTCATTTTATCAGTAGCAGAAACAATTGATGCACAATGAATTGCCACATCAATATCGGTAAACAGTTCTCTTAAAGAATTGATTTCTCGGACATCACCCGGAATTTGCGAAAATCTTGGTGGAATAGATATCAGTTTTTTTTCGTGGATCAGTATTTTTCCAGAAAATTTGGAATCGTGAAGAGCCTCAAGCAGATTCTGCCCTAAATAACCGCTTCCTCCAGTAATACCTAGGCGCATATAATCAATTCACAAAATTTTCCAAATTTTTACAATATTGAGAGAGGATAGCTCAATGTATCTTGCGTTCGTTTCTATAAAACCTAATTAATATATATGGTTTTAATGACAATTCAATATTGTGATGATCGTAGTAATTTTGGATTTTTCAGATGGAGAAGCTTGGGTTTTTATTGTCTCGTTGCTTGCCAGAATGCAGCTTTCAGTTTGGGATTGTTCATTGTGACTGTTTTTTTAATCAATCAGAAAGAACTCACAGACAAAAGGAGTAAAAATCTGCTCGTGTCATCTAATTTTCAAACTTTATTTCTTGAAAATAGAATTTAGCCCGTGCAATCCTGATGTTTTTGAGAGAAGAAACCCTTTTTAGGAAACATTTGGGTGTTCATGAATGGATGGTTGGATGAATATCGGGAAAATGAATGGGAAGCTCAAGGAATATCGCTTCAATGTTATGGAAGTTTTAGAGGATTTTTTTAAAAAGTAATGGATGTTCTAATTTGCGAATGATTGCCCAAGATTTGCTTGGCAACCAAAAGCAGCCTTACTAAGTGAGATAGTAAGACTACTGAAAATTGAGAACAGAGAATTTGGCAAAAAAGAATTATGTAGATTATTTTGCCCATGCGCAAGTAATTATTGCTGGGGCCGGACCGGGTGATCCCAGTTTACTGACGGTACAGGTCATGCATGCTTGCCAGAAAGCCGAGGTCATCTTAGTCGATCGACTAGTGCATCCTGAGATCGTACAGCAATATACTTCAAAAAAAGC
Organism: Leptonemataceae bacterium; assembly: GCA_965207725.1. Classification (GTDB taxonomy): domain Bacteria; phylum Spirochaetota; class Leptospiria; order Leptospirales; family Leptonemataceae. The sequence continues at coordinate 1,127,688 of OZ242290.1, forward strand.
AAAGATTATCGGGGTGGGCAAGGCGGTTAATCAGAAGAATTCAATGCCACAGGATGAAATTTGTAAAAAATTGGTAGATTTTGCACAACAAGGTTTGAAAACCCTCCGTTTAAAAGGTGGAGATGTTTCTTTTTATAGCAATGTCTGGGACGAGATTAGAATATTGCGGAAGTTTCAAATCAGTTATCGTCTCATGCCGGGAATTTCTGCTATGAGTGGCGCTGCTACTGCAATGGGTATCCCTTTAACGGCCCGCAATTATAGCTCATCGGTAGAAGTCATTTTATATGCCCAAGAAAAAGACATCAAAAATCGTGAACAGATCGCTAAGAGAATTGCAACTTCTGAAACAACTTTCGCGATTTACATGGGGTTATCAAAATTAGGGGAACTTCTGACTTTTTTGCAAATTTACACTCATGACAAGAATAAAGTACTAGCGGTCATTGAACGAGCAACGACTTCATCGCAACAAATAAAGATTATGCGATTACACGAGGGAATCCCCCAAAATCTAGCTAGCATTCAAGGGCCCGGATTGATTCTGAGTGGAAAAGTGTTGGAATTATATCGAGGATTGCCAAAGAATCTAAAAAATGAGCCAGAGTTTTTAGAACTTTGAATTCAGCCGAAGGGTATTTCCCTATCCACTTGGAGAAAGCAAAAAGAGAAAACTTGATCTTCTTTGGTATTGATAGTATTAGTTGACGAAATACCTCGCCTGCCCATAAATACCATAAGCTAGAAATGGACAAAATGAGCGAAAATAATGATCTGCAGCGAGCAGTTTTTTATGATTTAGATGGCACCTTAGTAAAATCGAATATCGTCCATACCTACGCCTACTTTGCCCGGAATATGCCTTCGATTGGCGAGAGTATCTTGCGGGTGGGAAAGACAATCGTCTATTCTCCATTCTATTTTTTGCTTGATTCGTTCAGTCGAAAAATGTTCAATCGTTTTTTTTATACGAATTACAAAGGTTTCTCCCAGGCCAGATTACGATTGCTCGGCAAGGAGCTGGTTAAACGGTCACTCTTACCAAATTTTTTTCTTCATGCTCGATCGAGAATTGAAATCGCCCACGATCAAGGGTTGATCCAAGTTTTGGTCACTGGATCGATCAGAGAAGTGGTTGAGAGTCTCCGAGATTATTTGCCGATTAATTATTTTATTACCAATCAATTGGAATTTATTAATGGCTACGCAACTGGCAAAGTGAATTCACCGATCTTAGCGGGTGAAGCGAAAAAAAATGCAATTTTTGCCTTTGCGAAGGAAAAGAAAATTGATCTAGCTGGCTCATATGCATTTGGTGATTCCATCGCTGATTTGCCGATGCTTTTTTCGGTCGGGTTCCCGTGTACTGTAAATCCAGACGCTAGGCTCAAGAGAATTGCCAAAAAAAACCATTGGCCCATTTTACATTTTAAATGAGTATCTTGGCTGAAAATGACTAAAAAAAGAGTAAGTTAAATAATACGAGAATACTAAATGTCGCCAGCAATATCAGGGGAACAGTCGGGTTTGGATTCGACTCCGGAAATGGAAGAGCATTTGCGCGCGGTTCACCAACGATTGGTTAATTATTGTGATAGTAAAAAAGAAGATCTTGATTATACTGAAGAACAAGAAGATCCAGAAGTGGTTTATATTGATCGGCGTTCGCGTCCACGAGTGATTTTTTCTGGTGAAGATTTGGTCGAAGTTAAAATGCCGATTGGTTCACGGGTCATTTATCCAAAGAAGCCAATAAAACCACTTGGCGATGTTTCTGGTGCGATTCGCTACGCAATTGATCATCCAGATGAAGAAAAGCCTCTACGAGATTTGCTGAGTAAAGGTATGCAAGTGACCATCGCGATTGATGATCTTTCTTTACCGCTACCAGCGATGGCAGCACCTGATCTACGAAAAATGATGTTAGAAATTGTTCTTGAGCAACTAGCAGGAGCAGGGATAGAAGATATACATATTGTCATTGCCACAGCGTTTCATCGACGAATGACCAACAAGGAAATAATAACCATGTTGGGTAAAGAAATTTTTGAAAGATTTAGTCCAAACCAAATATATAATCATGATGGTGAAGATGAAGATAAAATGAAATGGCTTGGGCATACGGAAAAAGGGGAAATCGTAAAAATAAATCGTCGTGCTGCTGAGAGTGATATCTTGATCTACTTAAATATAAACTTTGTACCAATGAATGGTGGGGCAAAATCAGTGGCGACTGGTCTCGCTGGTTATGCAACCTTGCGAGAACACCATGACCCCGAAGTTATTGCAGCTTCCAATTCATATATGGATGTTTCTCGTTCATCGTTACAAGACGCAAACTCACGAATCAATGCAGTCATAGAAGAAAAGGTAAAAGTTTTTCGTATAGAAACAGTATTGAACAACCGGATGTTTTCACCACCATTAGATTTTCTGGGACGTAATGAAGATTCTCATTCAAGGTCAGAGAGAATCCTGCTGGCTGGTTTAAAAAAATCATTGGCGAGCCTCTCCCCCAAGCTTAAACGGCAGATTTTTCAAAGAATTCCCGCTGGCTATGAATGCATTGCAGTTCATGCTGGAGCGGTGCAACCAGTGCACAAGAAGATTATTCGAAAAAGTTATCAACAATATGAAATAAAAGTGCGGAGACAAGCAGATATCTTAGTGCTGGGCATCCCCTATGTCTGTCCCTATAGTGTGAACAGCATTCTTAATCCACTATTGGTTCAGGTAATGGCATTGGGTTATATATATCATTTATTTGTTGGCGGTTCTCCTTTGATAAGAGATGGTGGGAGTATGATTATTTTCCATCCCTGTAGAGATGAGTTTGATGAGTGCTTTCATCCGAGCTATGTCGACTTTTTCAACCGTCTCCTGCCAATATCGACGGATTCGAGATATCTGCAGAGAAACTATGAGATGGCTTTTGCCAAGGATCAAGATTATATCCATTTGTATCGCAACCAGTATGCTTATCATGGAGTTCATCCTTTTTATATGTGGTATTGGGGGGAGAGTGGTCGGCGCAGATTAAAAAAAATAATTGTGGTTGGCGTAAAGAAAGAACACCAGCATGTTCCCACTAGAATGGGATGGGAAAATGCTGATGACTTTTCGCTTGCCCTTAAAATGGCAGGCTATTCTGAAGGGTCAAACACCACAGATTCTCCACAAGTGACGCTACTTCATTTACCGCCAATGCTCATGACGCGGATAATTGGAGAGGGTAAATGAACGACAAAAAACATCATCATTGGGATAACTCAATAACTTTTAGTGTCCGTGAAACTTTAAAAAATCAAAATATTTTTTTGATTGGTGCTACAGGATTTCTTGGACGAACAATGCTTTATCTCTTATTAAAAAATGTCTCGGATATAAACAAAATTTATCTCATGATTCGTGCTACGCCAGGGCGATCAGCTTGGCAAAGATTTAAAAAAGAAATATTGGAATCTCCAGTCTTTTCTATGGTGGCGGGCGATCAACAGTTTTTTCGATCGGTCGTTCAGTCGCAGAGAATCAAAGTCGTTGAAGGTGATGCGAGCATTGCAAATTTTGGCATCAGTGCGAATCAATATCAAGAATTACTGGGTTCGATTGATGTTATTCTGAATACTGCTGGCAATGTTGATTTTAGTCCACCTCTCGATATTAGCTTACAAGCAAATACAGAATCTATCAGAGAGATTTTGAAATTTTGCAATCTTTCCAAGAATAAGAAAATTGTGCATGTCTCGACCTGTTTTGTTATTGATAGACAGCTTCTGTCAGAGCAATCTCAGGAGAGAGAAGTAGAGAGATATTATTTTAATAGCAAAAAGCAGAAAATTGTTATTGATCCAGAAGCAGAATTAGATATCTCGCTCAGAGAAATTCAAAAGATTAAAGCAAGTTATGGAAAAATTTCTCGAAATCGCGACTTGGTTAGAGAACAAAGAAATCAACTCATTTCTTTGGGGCAACGAAGGGCGAAAAGATTAAATCGACCAAATAGCTATACATATTCAAAGCTACTAGCAGAATTGTTTATTCAAAAGGCTATACGGGAGCAAGGCATTCAGGCGACTATAGTTCGTCCTTCAATCGTTGAGACTTCGATTCGCTATCCATTCAAAGGTTGGAATGAGGGGATTCAAGGATCTGCACCACTCATGTTTCTTGTCGCAAAGGGGCATCGTTTTGTTCCTACACTTAATCATCGCAACGGCACCGAGAGTAAACCGCGCGCGGCAAATCTTGATTGCATTCCAGTCGATGAAGTGGCTAATGGCACAATTTTAGCAATGTGTGCGCTGCTTCGTAATGAACATTCGTTGATTTATCAATTATCAGCGGGAAATCTTTCTCCACCAGTGACTGTAGATACATTTGTCCAAGTAATGACTGTGGCCAAAAGAGATAGAGCAGATCATGAGAAAGGGTTTACTCGGTTCTTACAAAAAAAACTACAGCCGATAGCAGTTCGTGAAGAAAGTTTTCAAAGGTATTCTAGTCCGAAGATGTTTTCACTATTAAAAAATGGCTTGGCAGTGTTTTCCCATTTGAATTCTCAAAATCAATTCGTTCAAGCGATGCTCAATCATGGTCAAATTGAAATGGAACGTTTTTATCAAATCAGCTCAGCTAAAAAAAAGATTTTTGAGGAGTTTATGCCATTCATTTATGAGGGATACCCGATTTTTGATAATCAGAGGGCGATCCAGTTGTGGCAGCGAATTCAAGAAGATGAAAGACCAATTTTTCATTTTAATCCCTTGGACATTGATTATCTGGAATATCTTTCCACTACTCATTTATATGCGGTGCGAAAAAGAATTTTCCCTATTCTTGAAAAAAGATTTCGCTTTTTAGAAAAAATGCAATGGCGATCATTTCATGCGAGAGAGACGAGCGATAAATTGAATAGATCCGGTAATAGTGTCATTCGAAAAACAGATAGCGTCCTGAAAGAATTTCAATCTTCTTTAAAGCCTGAAGGGAAAAAACTGAAAAATTTGAATGACCCACTGATAAATAAACGAAACCAAGCATCTAAGCGTAAGGAGCTGAATGACTATGCAAACTCTACCTCTCTGTTGCAAAACAGTTTGCAGAGTTTTCTACAATACACTCAATATACTAATATCAACGATTTAAACCCCTTGGAGCTGCGTGCTTTGAAGAAACATCTGCAAATGATCAGCGGTAAACGATCTGGAGGAGAAAATCTTTCTATTCACTCCGCGCAACAAAATTCTTCATCGTACGATCAGCCCGATCAAAATAATCCCAGATTTACAGGCCTTTTTGCTCACTTCAAAGAATTTGCCAAAAAAAAACTACCACGACAAGGAATTCAATTAAATGAAACCATCAGTAAGCCAATTGATCAATCGTTTTATCAATTACAGATGTTATTCTATCGCCATTTTTTGAATTGTAAAATTAGTGGCTATGAAAATGTCCCCTTGAATAATCAGAGAATCATTATCATTTCCAATCATTCAAGTCATTTAGATTATGGCTTGATCTGGTATGGGCTTGGCAATTATGCTCGGAAAATGGGTATTCTCGCTGCAGAAGATTATTTCTTTAATAATTTTTTTAAGGCCACTTTTGTGCGCAACTTCTTGAATCTCATACCCATTGCCCGAACCCCTCAGATTAATTATAAAGAATCTCTCGCCAAGGGGATTAATTTTTTACAGAAAGGTGGTGGTCCTCTACTTGTTTTTCCAGAAGGGACACGATCTCCAGATGGTAAAATGAAGATTTTTAAACAAGGATTGGGATATCTGGTTTATCATTCGCGAGCAGATATCTTGCCGATTAAGATTTCTGGGACATATCATTGCTTACCCAAGGGGGCTGTATTGCCGAAATTATCCAATGATGTACGAATGAAAATTGGTCCGATTATCAAAAGTAATCAGATGCTTGAGCAGGTCGCGTCATTTACAGCGATGCGTAAATACTATTTCATCACTGAGTTTTTGAGAAATATGATGGGGCAACTTTAATAAATTTACCAACAAATGGACGAGGATAGAGCAATCTAGAATAAATTTCTTTTCCTCAAATCTTCGATAGTTTTTTCTATGACTTGACGAACGGGATTAAACTGTAGTCCCAAATCATTGATCGCTCTTTGCGAATCAATGTACCAAAATAAATCTGCCATTGCCATTTCCGCCCCCTCTATTTGTAGGTGTTCTTGCATCATTGAAGAATGGTCAATAACCCAAGACAATCCTTTATTAAAGATTCGGGGAATTTGAAAATGTGGATTCCTAGTCCCACCAATTTCTTCCACGAGGTCAATAAATTCAGTAAAAAGTAGGTTTCCAGCACCTAATAAATAACTCCGAAACCAATTGTTGTCTGATGAGGGCAACTGATATTCTAGAGAACGAAGAATGGCTTGGCTGACGTTTTCAACATCAACTAGCGATAATCCACCGCGAGGTCGGAGTGGTCTTTTTCCCTGTAATATATGGATTATATCGGCAGTCGATGATAATTTCTCATCGCCAGTACCCAAAATGAGCGAAGGTCTTAAGGAGATAACCTGTTTCTTATTTTTTCTTGCATAATCTCGAAAAATCTTCTCTTGTAAGATTTTACTTGCATAATATGGATAGCGGAAAGCAATCTCAATTGCATACGGTGATTCATCGTTAGGGAGATTTCTAGGAAAATCACGATTAATCCCAACAACTCCTGAAGTGGCCAATAAGATGATTTTATTAATTTTACTCTCTGAAATCAGATTTAAGAGGAAGTGACTCGCCGTTACATGAAGTTCCATGAGCTTTTGATTATCTTGTCTTTTACGACTCACAAAACCAGCCAAATGAATCAGATAGTTACAGTCTGCTATAGTATGCTTGATTTCTTTGAGATTTGCGGTCCCTAGATTTTCCAATTTCAAAGGAATGCACGTTACCCGACTGTTCTCTTGTATACTCTCTGGAAATTCATTCTTATTTTTTAATAAGACCAAGTGATCATTTGTGTGAGCGAGTAAATTTTTGATGACAGTGTGGCCAACAAACCCACTACCACCAGTGATGAGTACTTTTTTTGCCTGATTCATATGAGCATTTTCTAAATGACCATTTCGTGGTGTGCAATTAATTTTTAAAGGAGAATATTTGACTCCTGCTTCACATTCGTCAAACTTGTGGATAATGCGTTCCCTGAATGTTTTTTTATTTACTCTCCGCCTGTTACTTCGTTCCGTGATTGTTTATAACATATCTAGAATACTACCCAAACATCGGCGAACCAAATTACGGTATCGTGAGATGATAAAGGGTGCGAAGCGATTAGCAAAATTTTTTGAATCAAAAAAGGGAATTTTTTTAAAGGCGGCTCAATACTTATCATCAGTGAGTAATTTATTTGCTGCCGATTTTTCGGAAATCTTCTCACAAGTACCAGATCGGCAATTCAAACAATCCTATCCAGAGATTCGCACTCGTATTGAGCAAGAATTCTCCAAGCCGATTAAAGAACTTTTTCAATCCTTTGATAGTGAGCCAGTCGCTGCCGCCAGCTTCGGACAAGTTCATCGGGCTCGGCTATTTGATGGGCAGAATGTAGCGGTCAAAATTCTTCATAAGAATATGGAAATCATTTTGCAGAAAGACCTACAAACCATGCGAAGAGTTATTTGGTTGATTCGGATTGTTTACAGAACATTGGATTTTCGCTCACATCTAATCGAATTTTCACATATGGCACGTTTGGAAATTGATTATTTCAATGAGGTTGAAAACCTACGAAGAGTCTATCATAATTTTCGAGAAGAAAATAGGATTAAAATTCCAAAAATAATTGAGGGATATTGTAAGCAAACTGTATTCTGCACGGAATATATTGAGGGTTATTCTTTGCAGAATCTATTCCAAAAAAAAGAGTTGAAATTAACAGATTTCTCTGCTCGAGGTCGAAAAAAAATAATCGATGATCTTCTTTACGCCTATAAAAAAATGATCTTTGATCATAAATTTTATCACGCTGATCCACACCCCGGAAATATCCTTCTGACAGAAATCAAAAGAGACGATCAGCAAAAAGTTATTTCCTTTAGAGTCGCATTTATTGATTTTGGCGCGAGTCTAGATCTCAATAGCCATACCTTAAATCGACTTCGCGATATTATTGATCTTTTGCAAAACCACGATATGGCTGGACTCGTTTATTTTGGAATATCTAATGGGATTCTACGTGATTGGATTGATACAGAAAAGTACATTAACCTATTAGAATTAATCCATGCTCGCTTCGCCGCCTTTAGATTTGATGATTATCAGCGGATTAATCCATTGCGCTTTGGTCAGATCATTCGGGTACATGATTTAGAAATAGTAGATCTACGTTTGAGAGATCTTTTGGTGGAAATTCGCATGCCACGAAAATATATTTATTTAGCTAGAACAATATCATTACTTTTTTTAAATGCCCGGAATATTGATAATAGGATCAATATGCTTTCTTTGGCAAACCCTCATGTGCAAGATTTAATGAAAAGGAGCCTCAAGCTTCACTATTTACTCAATAAAAAACATCTGTGGAGGGGAATGAGAAAAATTGAACAAATTTTATTTGATCCATCAGTACGCGCACTATCGAATGCAACTCAATATACATTCGATAAAAAGTTAGATTTTCATCAGCCAAGAAAACGGCAAAGAGACGGTAAATACTTTTACCTTTCTTCGTTGATTCTTTCTAGTGGAGTCAACGTTTTCTTTTATCAAACATACGGTTGGCATATTTACTTTATTTGGAGTCTGGTAGTCAGTGGTGGGTTGGTCTCCAGTTGGTTAAAGAGTCGTCGGAACTAGATCGTTTAGTCGACCACTTCGAAACTCAATTAAATCGAGACAGACATATTGAAAGTTTAATTTTTTAATTTTTCGTTCAATTTCCATGCGAAGATTCTCCTCAACAAATCGCACAAAATCATTTCTATGAACTTCAATTCTCGCCAAATTTCCATGATGGCGGACACGAAAATTTGAAAAACCCAGTTCATGCAAAATCTGTTCGGCTTGTTCGATTTGCTTCAATTTTTCTACGTCGATTCTCTCGCCATAGGGAATTCTTGATGAAAGACAGGGTGAGGCGGCTTTATCCCAGATAGGAATATCAAGGGCTTGTGCGATTCTTCTGACCATCTGTTTGTTTACATGATATTTTGATAAAGGAGATAAAGTAGAAAACTTTTCTGCTGCTTGCAAGCCTGGACGAAAGTCGTTGCGATCTGTATGGTTCGTTCCATTAGCAATGCATTGATAACCGTGTGAATCTGCATATTCTTTCAATAGACTATAGAGATGATTCTTGCAATGAAAGCAACGATCCGAATGATTTTTTTGATACGATGGATTGTTGATTTCATGGGCAGCGAGTAGAATGTGACGCAATTCTAGCTTCTGAGCAACGGATTTTGCGTCTTCTAAATCCCTTTTCGCCAAAGAAGGCGATACTGCAGTGATAGCTAGGGTGTTTTCTTTACCGATTGCAAGCTGGCTCAATTTGGCTACCAAAGTACTGTCGATACCGCCAGAAAAGGCTACGATAATACTCTTAAAAGATTTGAGATAATGACAAATTTCAAGAATTTTAGCTTGAATTTCTTTATCCCCAATTACTAGATTATTGAGTTGCATGTGGTTTTCATTTTTCTTACGTTTATGGGTGTTGTAACTCTGTCTATTCAATTTCGTCCTTTTTCTTATGATTTTGAATATGTTCAAGAATAAATTTTTGTGCGTATCGATGGACAAGATGATAAGGAATGTTTCTTTTTTTTGAGATTTTTGCTATGCTCTCGTGCTCTGGCTTTACGTTTGTTTGTTCGAGAAACTTTGCTATCTTAAAGTCAATCTTACCATAGGCTGTTTCAAAGGTTTTCATCTCACGTGGCAGAAAATAACGCGAGGTTATTAATGAGCGCACGCCAAGACTACTGGTTTCTCTAAATAAAAAATCAACAAATTTTGTTTGATTGTCTGATTTACAGATCAATGAAATTTGATGGGCAGGTCGTCCCTTCTTCATAATAATTGGAGCAAGCCAAACGTCCAATGCTCCTAACTCTAGGCATTGTTCACTAATCAAGCTGAGGTGCTCTGCTGTCATATCATCAATATTGGCAGAAACAATATTTAATGTTTCATAAGGAATGTTTTTCATTTTCATAGCAATTTCCTTGTCATTTGAATGCTGGTAGGTCATTTTTGTTGGCAAGGAATGCCCTAAAAAAACTCGCAATAGATTAGCACGAGGTAATGGGTGTGTTCCTGCGCCATAGCCGGTATGCAATATTTTCATATTTGGTAATGGACCGAATTTCTTCACACAAATTTTCACTATTCCAGCGCCGGTCGGAGTGCATAGTTCTTGATTGAGGGATTCGCCATAGACGGGAATGTTTCTTAGTATTTCACAGGTGGCAGGTGCGGGAATCGGTAGTAATCCGTGATCTGTTTCTACAATCCCACTACCAAGATTAATTGCCGAGCAATGAATCTCTTCAATCTGTAATTTCTCTATCATGATTGCAGCGGCAACGATATCGACAATTGAATCAATCCCGCCTATTTCATGGAAATGGACATCTTCTGCTAGGCAGTGATGAATCTTTGCTTCTGCATCTGCGATTTCGCTAAAAATCGCGAGGGCAGTTTTTACCACCGTGGGTGATAGCTGAGAATTTTTTTCAATAATGGCAGATTTTATTTGGCGAAAATTGATCGGATGGATTTTTCTTTGTGATCTTAGTTCTACTTGGAATAATCCTCCTCTTATTCCATGACATTGCTGATATTGAAAATTAAGTTGAAAATGATCAGGATGTAAAATTTTTTTTAATTTCACAAGTTCTGAATTCAAAAAACGGAGAACGGCAGAAATGATTTTCTCAGTTGTTGTTTCTTTTACAGTTTTTTTATTTACTGATTTTTCTTTATGATGCTGACTCAGTGTTTCTTCGATCCATAAATCTAAAAATGCGCCAAGTAGCATTGAACCACAGATACCGTTGGTACACTCAAGGTAGGCAATTTTTTTAGTCACTTAATCTTGTTCTCCGGCATTTATTTATGAATGAGTGCTAAAAGTTTGATGCATGAGCGTAGCACAGCATGCGGCACCATAGCCATTATCAATGTTTACCACACTGAGTCCAGGGGAGCATGTATTAAGCATCGCCAACAAGGCAGAAATACCCTGATAAGCACTTCCATAACCAGTACTGGTCGGCACTGCAACGAGTGGTAATTGGGTGAGCCCGCTGACGACACTGGCGAGTGCGCCATCCATGCCAGCAACGACAATTAAACAGGTTGCTTGGCGAATCTCTTCTAGATGATTGATGAGACGGGAAAGAGCAGCTACTCCTAAGTCTTGAAAAGTCTGGACATGATTCCCCATCAATTGGGCACTGATTTGTGCTTCGGCGACGACACGTCGGTCCGCTGTTCCTGCACTCACGATGTTTAGCTTGGTACCCTCCAATTTTTTTTTTGGAGTGCCATAGAACATGATTTCTGCTTCGGGAAAAAATTGGGTGCTCTTCAATTTCTTCTCTATCAGTTGAAATACTGACTTTGAGGCATGTGTGGCTAAGACAAATCCGGTCGGCCCTGCATTTTCTGCCTGAGTTAAGAAGAGATCAGAAATTTGGTCAGTGGTTTTTCCACGGCAAAAAATTGCTTCTGCAATACCTCTTCGGATTTCTCTTCCAGTATCAAAGAAACCGCTTTGGGATTTTTGGAAAGGGAAATTTCTTAATTGGTTTAAACCTTCGGCAATTGTCATTGAGGAGGATTGAATACTCTTTAAAATTTCTGTTAGTTTTTCTTGATACACAAGTCTTTGCCAAGTCGCTTTAGCTTACTCCATCTAAGGCTGATTTATTTCAATTCTCCAAGCTCTTTTCTTGTTGACAAATGATTTCCGTAACAATTCATGTAAGATTATAATTTTTTTAATTTATATAATAGAGAGAATCAGGCTTCAAAATTGTACTTATGAAAGAAAAAAAGAAAAACAAAAATAGGATAGCCTTGATTACCGGCTCCGCCCAGAGAATTGGCAGAATGCTTGCACTCAACTTAGCAGAGCAGGGATATTCGATTGCTCTTCATTACAATAGTTCAAAAAATCAAGCTCAAAAAACACAAAGCGACATTACAAATTTGGTAAATGTGAATGGTGATAAAATTCAATGTCAAATATTTTATGCAGATTTTATGAGCACAAAAAGTGTATCATTATTATTTGATCACTGTATTGATGCTTTTGGAGGCTTGGATTTGATCATTAATAATGCGAGCTATTATGTTGCTAACGAATTAACGGCCTCGGATATGAATGCGATGATGGAGCAGGTGTTTTCATTGAATCTGCGTGCACCACTCATTTTATCAAAAAAGCTTGGCCAATGGGTTTATAAACAACTAGGTATTGTGCTACCGCGGACACGTGATCAAGAACTGACTGTACCCCACGGGTACCCAGATCGTCAAATTATTAATATTCTCGACAACAAAGTAAACTACCAACAATATGAGTACTTTTTATACGTATTGAGTAAAAGAGCACTCGCTAATGCAACGGGTCTTACTGCTGCTGAATTTTCTCCTTTTCTCCGAGTCAATGCAATTTCCCCGGGTGTAGTGCTACCGGGATCTGCTCACAAACAGAAGGAATATTTGGAGTATCGTCGTTTGGGGATTCCACTGAGAAGATTGGGAAATGTGAACAATATTATTCAGGCGATGAATTATTTGATCAAGAATACTTTTGTTACTGGAGAAATTCTGACAGTAGATGGTGGAGAAAACATGAATATGACAGAGCATAAGGGAGGACGGAATTATATTGCCTACACAAAATCATAATTATATTATTTCTCTCGGCTCCAATATAGATCCAGAAAAAAATCTATTACGTGCGCAAGAACTGATTGCGAAGGATCACGACTGGCAAGTGGCGAGTTCAATTATTTTGACAAAACCAGTTGGTTATCAAGACCAATCAGATTTTTTAAATTCAGCTGCAGCAATTTCTTCCAAGTATGACTATCTAAAGTTTCGCAAATATTTAAAGGAAATAGAAGAACAGCTGGGACGAATAAAGACAAAAATCAAATCTGGGCCAAGAACCATTGATCTAGACATTGTTTATCATAACGGCAATCTCATCGATCAAGAGGCTATGACTCAGAGTTATGTCTCTATCCCCATAAATGAATTGCTTTTGAAATTAAAAAAGCTCAGGTGAAGGTTGATGTCTCCATCGTTGATGGAGCCAAAAATAGTCAGTCATATGTTTTTTAACGGCACGTTCTAAGTGTGACACCCATAAATGAGTGAATTCCAAATCCCACGCCCGCCGATCATTCTTCAGCAGGATTTCACTTGGTCTTTTAATCTCTTTAATTGCGCAATAACAGTCGCCGCGGCTACTATGCCAAGAGTAATAAAAATAAATAGGTGCTTGACATTTTCTTGCGATAAAGGCCGGTCCCAAATAAGTAGAGGCGGATGTTCCTAAGAATGAAATGAACGGCCCCTTTGTTCCAGCGTCTTGATCCGCTGGCATTGCCACAATTTCGTTGTTATTCAAGAGGGCAATCGCCGATTTGATAGATCTATCATTATATATGGGAACAATACCACAGTTTTTTCTTATTTTTAGAAATAGCTTCTCTGCATACGGATTGCGCATCCTTCTAATGAAACTAAAAACCTTCTTTTTTTTTTGCACAGAATAGTGGATTATCTTTCCGCAATATTCAAGTAATCCTAAATGACCCATGATTAATAGAGCACCATTTTCTAAATTGCGATAATGCGTTTCTTGATCAGGTAAAAAATGAACCTTTTTTTCCAAAAATTGATCATTCATTTTTTCTAATTCCATAAATTCTGCCAATAGTAATGATGTTTTACGAATATGTGCGCTAACGAGTTTTGCTTGGGTTTTTTCTGATTTTTTATGATAGACGAGGTGAACATTTGATTGAATTCTTTTCAAAGGAAAAATCTTTAGTTTTATCAAGAAAAGAAAGAATGAGTATATTTTTCGATAACGACCAACAAGACTAAATCGTTGAAAAAAAATGAGAGTCACCTTAAGGAGTAGATACTCAACTAGCCACTTAGTTTTTATTATCATCAGTTGACTCGTCAGCTTCTATTCGTAAATATCAATGAAAGGAACATACTACCTAATAATTTTTTCTCTTCTAACATAAGATTCGATCAGAAAAAAAATTCGACTATTCCCGATTATTATTAATGGTTCAAAAGGGGTATAACTTTTTATCGAATGAGATTTTCTGACCTTGATTTTTTTTACTGCAATAGAGAGCGGAGATAGATATTGAAATGTATCGAGATTTAACGCAAGCTGTCCAAGAACTCAAAGAATCTCGGCAATTGATTGTCGTTCCTGAACAGGTGGATCCTTATCTGGAGATGGCGGCAATTCACCGTCGGGTTTTTAGTGCCCACGGTCCAGCAATTTTATATACGAATATTAAGGGATGTAATTATTCTGCAGTTTCAAACCTTTTTGGTACGCTGGAACGTGGCAAATATCTATTGCGACAGGGATATGCGCTTTTAGAATTCATGCAAAAATTCAATGAGCGAGGATGGTCTTTCTTAAAGGAAATATCCTTGTCGCAAAAACTTACTATGTCATTGAAATTGAGAAATGTACTTCCCCGTTCACTTGGATTATTGACAAAAAAAAGAATACGACAGAATTATTCTGAATGTCAAATTGAAGATCTACCACAAATTCAATGCTGGCCAATGGATGGTGGAAGTTATATTCTTTTGCCACAAGTCTACTCCGAAGATCCCGTTCAATCAGGCTTCAAAAAGAGTAATCTGGGCATGTATCGGATTCAAATGCAGGGGAAATCCTATCAGAAGAATCGAGAGATTGGTTTGCATTATCAAACTCATCGTGGGCTTGGTATCCATCATCAACGAGCAATCGAACTCGGCAAGCCGCTAAAAGTAAGTATTTTTGTTGGAGGCTCGCCCCTTCATTTTTTTTCTGCCATTTTCCCAGCTCCAGAGTTTCTACCAGAGGTTTTCCTCGCTGGCCTACTCAATGGCAGACGATGGCGCTACTTTCATACTGATGAGGGATGGTTGGTTGCCGCCGAGGCTGATTTTTGTATTCTCGGTGAAATCGGCGAAGGCAATCGAGTTGAAGGTCCTTTTGGTGATCATCTAGGCTACTATTCTCTCGAACACCCTTTCCCCTACCTAGTGGTGAAACATGTCTATGCAAAACGTAATGCAATTTGGCCTTTTACAGTTGTGGGACGACCACCACAAGAAGATTCGATTTTCGGCAAGATTATCCACGAATTAACCGATCCATTTATTCATCATGTTCTGCCCGGGGTTCGTGCTATCCATGCAGTGGATGAGAGTGGGGTACATCCTCTGCTCTTAGCTCTGGGAAGAGAAACCTATACCCCATATCTACGAGAAAAACGTCCACAGG
The DNA here is from genome assembly GCA_965207725.1 of Leptonemataceae bacterium. Classification (GTDB taxonomy): domain Bacteria; phylum Spirochaetota; class Leptospiria; order Leptospirales; family Leptonemataceae. Next base: position 1,143,225 of record OZ242290.1, read on the forward strand.
AGATTCTGACGATCGCTCATAGAATCTTAGGTTTTGGCCAACTTTCTCTCGCAAAATTTCTGCTTATTATGGATGAGAAAAGTTTTGTTTCGCCTAAAAGAATTAATCAGATAGATAGCTTCCTGAATGCTTTTTTACAGAGAACTAAGTTATCGCGAGACTTACACTTTATTTGCAATACGACGATTGATACTTTAGATTATTCGGGAGATCAGATCAATCAAGGTTCAAAATTGATTTGGGCAGCCCCAAATCAAATCATTCGAACACTCATTGATCGGGAGGAATTTCAGGAAAGTTGGAATCTCTCTAATACGCTAGGAAATCTATTGGCAGGATATGGATGTTGCTGGGTGACGCCGGGAGTTTTAGCGGTAAATTTGAAGAAGTTTGTAGACTATTCACAATCACAGAATGAGATCAATATTCTTGTAAAAAAAATCGAGCATAGTATAAAAAGTGGTTTTGACAATTTTTGGGATAAAGTCCCACTACTCATTCTTGCCGACGATGCACAGCTGGTTGCTGCAAATTTCAAAAATTTTCTGTGGATTGTCTTTACGAGAACCAACCCCTCTCACGATATTTACGGCGCGTTCTCTACTGTCTCATATAAGCATTGGTCTTGCCAAGAGCCGCTATTGATGGACGCACGAATCAAATCGCATCATAGTCCGATTCTGACTGAAGACCCCAAAGTTGAAAGACGAGTAGATCGCTTGGCTACGAAAGGCAAATCCTTGGCTGGTATTATCTAATACGTTCGCTTTTCGATATTTATCTATTACGAGAACATTATTTGAGAAAACCTTTGCAGACTTGGAGGAAGACATCGTTGTTATCCGGTAAAGGTCGATTCGCCCTCAATGATGAGACAAGCAAACTACAGAACCGCTGTGCAAGCCCAACTATCATTGAATTGTGCCCACTGCTTGAGAACGCAGTTTTCAGAGGAAAAGTTGTAAAGTTCTCTTTTTTTTAATAAGACATAAAAAAAACTCAAGAGATTTGCGTTTCTGTCGAGTATTAGCGTATGGGAATATTGAATCAGTTTACTTCAATACCGCCTGCGACGACAGATACTATCAATCTGCTAGAAAAAGGTCTTTCGGCGACAAGTCTCCGTAGTAAAGTGATTGCGAATAATATAGCAAATGTCAATGTAAAAAACTTTAAACGGGGCGAGGTAATTTTTGAGGAAGAACTCAAACGAGCCTATAGCCAAGAGCAAGCAGAGAAATCAAATCCGATAATGAAATCAATGCATCCCCAACACATTACTTCAAGGGTTGCGCAGAAGTCTCTTGCAATGATATCACCGAAAATTCACTACGATACACTTTCATCGGTACGCAACGATGGCAATAATGTGGATATGGAACTTGAGGTTTCAAAAATGATCCGTAATCAGTTTCAATACAATTTGTATGCCGATCGAATCGGTGAAAAATTTAGACATTATAATTCATTGCTCCGCATGATATAAACAGATATGGGGGAGTGATATGGGTATGTTTGATACAATAAATATTGCCGCTTCTGGGATGAGTGCAGAGAGACTTCGTTTAGATGTTATTGCTAATAATATTGCAAACGCTAGTTCAACGAGATCGGTGAACGGAGACGGACCTTTTCGGAGAGATCAGGTTGTGCTCACGCCGATTAACGAACGAAATCTCTTTTTCACTGATTTCTTGCCGAGTGGATTAAAACCCGGCTTAGGGCGAGGAGTTAAGGTCGAAAAAATTCAGAAAGATATGCGACCATTTAATTTGCGCTATGAACCTAATCATCCAGACGCAATTAGCTATGGAGCAAAAAAAGGTTATGTAGAAATGCCCAATATCAATATTGTTGAAGAAATAACAGATATGATTGGGGCTAGTCGGGCCTATGAAGCAAACGCTCAGGTTCTCATTAATCATCGGCAGATGTTTAACAAGACATTGGAAATAGGTCGAGGTTAAGGGCGCGGTCTGATAGCAAAAAACAAAGAATAATCATTATGGAAATAAATAAATATCTAGGTAATCAGTTTTCTCATGACGCTTTTGGCTCGCAATTGAATGATTATCGACATATGAAAATCACAAAACAAGATATGAGTAATCGATATGCATCAATGATTGATTCAAACGAGCAAGACGTGGGCAATGATGAGCCCGCTCATATTCTAAACGATTTTGCGCAGATGACAAAAAAGGCATTGACTAATGTAGAAGACTTGGATAAACATTCTGATTCGATTATTCGCCAGTCGGTCATCAATCCAGATTCAGTTGAAACTCATGAGGTCATCATTGCGGCACAAAAGGCACGGCTTGCTTTAAATTTAACAAAGACTGTTGTCGAAGGTTTTGTCCGTAGCTATCGTGAATTGACGAGTTTAAGATAAATCTGTTATAGATATTTAACTAACTTTTTGTTTAGTAAATTTTTTTAAAATATTATTGGAAAAACTATGAAAATATCTTGTACAGAATTACCCAGCGATTTAATTGATCTTATGTCACTTAAAGGGAGAGAAAATAAATGAGCGAAGTAAAAAGAATTCTAAAGAATATTAGAGAGTTATGGGAGAAATTGGATCGTTCCAAACAAATCGCACTTTTGGCAATGGTCTCTATAGTAATCATTGCTTTTTTTGCATTGGGTTCCATCACTAAAGAATCTGGTAAGGTTATCTTGTATAACGATTTGAATGCTGCTGATTATGGCAATATTACAAAGTCGCTGCAGGCAATGGGATACGAATGGAGTGGTAACGAAACTGATGCCATCTATGTATCTAGCCGTGATCGTCAAGCGATTATTACTCAGTTGGCACAAGACAATATGATCCCGAATGGAGTCGAGGGATATGAGATTTTTGATATGTCTCGATGGGATGAAACTACTTTTGATAAGAATATCAAACTTCATCGGGCGATCAAGGGATCATTGGAACAAATGTTGATGACTTTGGATTTTATCAAAAGGGCAAAAGTAGACTTAGCAATTCCAACTCAGAATAACTTTTTAACCAATATCGACCCAGTAAAAGCTTCGGTGGTCATTGTTTTGAAGCCAGGTGTTGATAAAATTTCTTCCAAGCAAGTAACAGGGATTAAAAATTTGGTGTATCGTTCTGTTCCTCGCTTGCAGCCAGAGAATATTACCTTGACCGATGATAATGGCTATGAATTTACCGAGGATGATAAATATACCGCTCAGGAAAAGGAATTGGATATAGCCATGCGTAAGAAAAAATTTGAAGAAAGAGAAAGAAAGCTTTGGCATAAGGAATTGGAGGAGCGGCTCACTGCATACTACCCGGCAGATCGAATTAGTATCCTGCGAGTCTCCTTGAATATTAATTGGGATCAGGTAACAGAAAAGCAAAATTTAGTATCGCCGGTCGAGGCACAGGAACAAGATCCAGAGGTTCCCTATAATACTCGTAAATTAATGCCAAACGGCTCACTTATCGTTTCACAGAACAAACGTAATGAACAATTTAAGGGACGAGGTTTTACACCAGGTGGGCCGAGTGGGACATCAGAACAGCTTCCTCCTGGCTATAGAGATTTAGATTATCAGCGATCTGAATACGGTAACGATGATACAATCACTAATTATGCCTTTAACACAGCAGAAAAAAAAATTGTTCATCAGCCTTGGGAAGAGCGGGCAAGATCGATAGCGGTAGCGCTTGATGGAACATGGAAAATCACTGGCGAAACCCAGACTGCCGCAGGCCAATGGGCATATCAACGGGAGTATGTTCCACCGAGTCAAGAGGAATTGACAACTCTGAGAGAATTGTTGAAGGCTTCCTTATTATACAAGGGTTCCCGCGGAGATTTGATTGTTGTCAAGCATTTACAAAAAGATCGGGCACTTGAATTTTTGACAGAAGATCGTAGTCTCAATTATAAAAAAATGAGAGATACTTATTTGCGCTTCGGTGTGATTCTTTTTTCTTCTCTACTAGGAATTTTTATTCTTTGGCGTTCAATCTTATCATTAATCAATTATCGAAAAAGAAAAATTGAAGATGCAATTCTTGCGCGTCAAGAGGCAATGGCCCAAGCTGTAAAAAATGCTGATACCGAGGGGAAAGAACAGGTAGAAATTAGTCCAGAAGTACAGATGCGCGAAGAAATGTTTGGCCGAGCTGCCAAACTCGCTAAAGAGAAACCAGAGGAAGCAGCCCGATTGCTCCGTTCTTGGTTGATGGAATAGATGCCAACTCATCCTCTTAAAAACTATAAACTCAATTATTCACACTCTAATATACTATGGAAAAAAATGATTTAACTGGGCAAGAAAAAGCTGCCATTTTTCTGATTTCTATGGGGTCGGAATCTGCAGCGGATATCTTTCGGCAATTAAAAGAGTCTGAAATCGAAGCCTTGACTATAGAAATGTCACGGACTAAAAATATTTCAGTAGAGAAACGGGAAAGAGTCATTTTTGAATTTAATGAATTGATGATGGCTCAAGAGTATATTCTGAATGGCGGTGAGGATTATGCACGTCAAGTATTAGAGCAAGCTTTGGGCAAGGAAAAGGCTGCCGAAATTATTGGCCGATTGGTCAAGAATTTACACAGTAATCCGTTTGAATTTTTCCAGAGAACGGATCCGCAGCATCTTTTGAATTTTATTCAAAATGAACATCCGCAAACTATTGCTTTGGTCCTGTGTTATTTAGATTACGAAAAATCAGCACTGATTCTATCAAGCCTACCTCATGAGATACAGGCAAACGTTGCCAAACGTATTGCTACTATGGAGCGAGTCTCACCAGAAGTCTTGCACGAGGTAGAGCGTATTTTGGAACGGAAACTCTCTTCACTTTCATCGCAAGATTATACTCTTGCTGGCGGTATCGGCACAACCGTAGAGGTTCTGACTCGTGTCGATCGAGCGACGGAGAAATTAATTATTGAAAATTTGGAAGAAAGTGACCCTGAGTTAGCGGATGAAATAAAAAAGAAAATGTTTGTCTTTGAAGATATTGTCCTGTTGGAAGATCGATCTGTTCAGCGATTGATTCGTGAGGTTGACAATCAAGACTTGGCTAAAGCTTTAAAATCTGTTGATAACCAAGTTTTGGATAAAATATTCAAGAATATGTCTAAACATGCGGGTTTATTATTACAGGAGGATATGGAATTCCTCGGGCCGGTTCGTTTAAAAGAGGTTGAAGACTGTCAGCAACGAATAGTCAATGTTATTCGCAACTTAGAAGATCTCGGAGAAATTCTGATTACCCGCGGAGCAGAAGAAGACATGGTAATGTAAAGCCTCAGGCTTAATTCATTTTTAAACGAACATTCTCACATGAGGTACACGAATTCAAGTTTGTTGCAATAAGAGAGTGGCGCTGTGACGATAGGCTAGAAATCTACTTGGAAGTATCAAATTTGAAAGCGAATGGGTCATTGTTATTATCTAATCCTAAGTTGCTTTCTTTTTTGGGCAACTTTTTTGCTTGGATAGATTGTGTCGTTTTTTTTTGCTTGCTATCTTTGGGTAATAGTGTTTTTTTTAGGGGCTTTTTCTTATCATCATCTTGAGGAGAATTTTTTATCGGTGTCTTCACTTCGCTCAGTAAAGAATTCTGAGAGTAGATTTCCATCCCTTTTTTTTGTTTCAAGATCCAAGATAGCCGATGTGTTTCTCCTAATTGATCCTGTATTTTCTTTTTATTGATCGGTAAGTGAAGCATTTGATTTTTTAACAGGGATAAGCGCCTTTCTTCGTTTTCAATGGTTAGTAGCAATTCACGTTGATATCGTCGATCGGGCCGTATTTTTGAGCGCATCACTTTTAATTCTTTGAGCTCCCGTTTTATTTTTTCAATTTTATCAATGACATGGATGGCTTTGATGATCATTTAGACTTGCATTTTGTCAGAGATAATGTGACTCTGCTCAATATTGTATAGAAAAATTTTCCATTTTGCAGGTATTTTCTTTATTTTTTTATTGATGCAAGATCAAATAAGAGAGATAGATAGTCAGACTATTGCTCTGTTTATAGCGGTATTGTCATCGATTCTTTTTACGATAAATGAATTGATCCGTTTGTTATTCCCCAAATACAATCAAAAATTTTGTCACTTTTTTTCGTCGGTGATGAAAAAGCAAGAAAGAGAAGGGCTATTGGCTTTGCTACCCTATATTTGGGGAACGAGTCTTCTCCTTACTTTTTGGCATAAACCAATTGTTGTCTTCAGTCTGATAAATCTAGTTTTTGGCGATCTAAGTGCTAGTTTAATTGGTGAGCCCTATAGTAAATCAAAACGCGGAAAGTCAGCCCTAGGAACTGTTGCATTCATTACGAGCTCTTCTTTGATTGCTATGGCCTATTTGACCTTTGATCCGACGCTGTATGAGAGATATCAATATCCAATTGTTCTTGGTAGTGGGTTGGCAGTTATTACAAGTGCTGTTGCAGAACACTATTCTTTTTCAATATCACGTGGCTGGGTCGACGATAATCTAGCCATTCCCTTAATAAGCGCATTGACAATCAGTGGTGTTTTATTACTTTTTGGCTATAGCCAAGCAGAAATCTTTAATTCACACATCTTGGCATATTGAACTTGATCACATGAAGATTATTAATCGATATATTCTTGGCGAATTTCTACAAATGGTTTTTTTGGCCTCGTCAGGGTTGACTTTTCTTTTCCTACTTAATTTGACTTTGGAAGACACTGGGAAACCAAATATTCAAGATTGGGCGCTAGCACAATATCTATTGTTTTCATTCCCTAAAATGTGGCTTTTAGGATTACCATTTGCCCTGTTATTTGCAGGAGTCTATACTATGGCTAAAATCAAAACGTCAAAGGGATTGATTGTTTTAGAATCTTCAGGTATTCCTTTTCTTAGAATTATATCGCCGATTTTACTATCCTCTTTTTTTTTGCTCTTTGTTCGGCCATTGGTAACGAGTTTGTAGTTGCATATTTTAATCCGCTAGCAGAGCAGTATCATTCATCGTATCTCGGCGCTGAAGCAAAGTCTGTGGATAAGCTTCAGCATCTCAATGTTCGTGGGGCTAATGGCTACTATTATGTCAATCGGATTGATCTATATGAAGACAAGATAACCGACGGTTTTATCTATTATGAACTTGATGCTCAGCAACGACCTATAAAACTCTATAGAGCGGATAAAGCCTTCTACAATCGAAAAACCAATAAATGGGAACTTGAGCAGGTAACCATTGTTCAATTCAAGAAAAATCTTGTCATTGAACAGATGCAAGAATTTTCGAATATAGAAGTGGTTTTATCTGAAACGATTGATTTTTTTTCTCGTCCTTTACCCCCAGAAAAGCTTCTTGTTTTCGAATTATCTGCGATTGAAAAAGAATATGGCAACAAAGGATTGGCTCTAGAAGCGTATCAGACTGAGTATCATTTCCGTTTTTCTCAGCCGTTTGTGTCGATTATCCTCACATTTTTTGGTGTCTTAGCAGGAGTCCGTGGTGGGCCTCAGAGTGGCAATGCTCTCATCAGTGGTCTTCTCTTTTCGAGCTTTGCAATTTTAATATACTATTGGGGGATTTCCTTTGGTATCAACCTGGGGAAGGTGGGTATTGTTTGGCCTTGGTTGGCAGCATGGTCATCAAATATTTTCTTTTCTCTGATTTGTTTTACCTATTATCTTGTTTTCTCGCGAAAGTTGTAGAGATCATGCTGTTTATTTCGCAGAAATAAACTTACTTTTTTGTAATGCCATTTCAATCGAATTTTCTAGGAGAATTTTCATTTGTTGTTTGTGGCGGAGTATAGCCAATCCTGCTTCGGTCACTCCTCCAGGTGAAGCGATTGATTGAACGAGCTCATCTGTATTGGTATCTCTCATCAATTCAGCCATGCCGATTAAAACTTGTGGCATTAAACGCTGCCATTGCTCGTTTTGTTGGTCTTTCTTTTTTTTAATTTCATTGCTTATTTTTTGAATGTCTGTGAGCATTTCAAAAAAATAAGCTGGTAGACATGCATAAAGAATTGTTGCAAGATGAATGTCTTCTTCATTGTGTAACCTTTCTGTTATCCCCGAGCTGGTAAACAATTTGTTAGCAACTGAGAAAAAATCATTGTCTAAACAATAAATGAGATGTATGCCTTTTTTTACCTGAGCTGCTAAATTTGGCATGACTCGGCAGGTATTCTTCAAGCCTGTCTTACACCATGAACTAATTTTCGCCAACTCGATCCCAGCAGCGATGGAAATAATTTTCTTGTGACCATTCAATGAAGCACAGACATTTGGTAAATCTTGTGGTTTCACGGCGAGTAAAATGATTTCTGCTAATGATTCTAATTTTTCTATGGTTTCTACGAAACGAATCTTCTCATTTGCAGGCGAGTTATTGCGATTTACTGCGATAATCTGATGCCCTTGCAGAGCCCATGATTTGGCGAAAATCTGCCCCATATTTCCCATGCCGATAATCCCAATCTTCATAACGAACCGTTTAATTACTTTTTCTTTTGTTGTGCGAGCTCCAGAGCCAATCGAACTAATTCCTCTAAAAGCTGAGCATTATATATTTTGCTGTAATCCCACAACTTTGGATACATGCTAATACCAGTAAAACCTGGCAGAGTATTGATTTCATTGAAATAGCACTGTCCATTCTTGGTAAAGAACATATCAATCCGTGCCATCCCTTTGATTTCAAAAACCCGATAAATTTTCCGAGCAAATTCTTGAATACGCATCACATCATCTTCAGCTAAGTCAGCCGGTATAAGGAGCTCTGCCTCATCGTCTACGAGATATTTTCTGTCATAAGAGTAAAAGTTATCGACAGAACGAATCTCACCAATGGCTGATGCTTTAATATCATCATTCCCCAACAGGGCAATTTCAATTTCCCTTCCTGCTATGCCCTTTTCTATCAGAATTTTATGATCGTACTGAAAGGCATCTTTGATCGCCCTCGCAAGCCCTTCATAGGCTTCTACCTTACTTACACCGATGGATGAGCCCTGTCCGCATGGTTTTACAAAGAGAGGATAACCGAAATTTTCGATCATTTCCTTTCCTTTTTGTCCGAGGATTTCCGGGAATCCAAGATTTGGATTTTCTCTTACGATTAGATATGGTGCTGTCGGAATATCGTGATAATCGGCAACGATCTTGGAAAAACTTTTGTCCATAGATAAAAAAGAAGGTCCAGTGGCTGCTCCAACAAATGGTATTTCTAGCATTTCTAGTAAACCTTGCAAGGCCCCGTCCTCACCTCCAATACCATGAATGATTGGGAAAGCAACGTCAATTTCTATGCAAATCTCCATTTCTGCTTTTTTATAATAAAGCGAAGGCTTGTTATCTAAACTAATATTGATCTTATTTCGGAGTAGGGTAGGCTCAATCGCGAGCAATTTATTTTTCTCTATCCATCGTACATCTGGCAGATAATACCAACCTTTTTCTTTATCTATGTAGATCAGAAATACGTTGAATTTTTTCCGATCAAAGTTCTGGAAAATGTTTCGAGCAGACAATAGGGATACTTCGTGTTCTGGCGACTTGCCACCGCAGATAATGCCAATGTTTTTTTTTGTGACCAATATTTTTCTCCTTTAATCGCTCATCAAAGCGCGCATTTGTCTTCCATCGGTAACTGCTCCATTTTCTGCTCCGTTTACCAAAAGCCGATATTTTGCAATGACTCCAGAGCTATATCGTTGCTGCGCTTTTTTCTTCCATTTTTTTTCTAATTTTCTTTGCTGTAACTCCTCATCACTGAGTTTTACTTGGATTAGATTCTTCGTCGCATCGATATGAATTTGATCACCATCTCGTAGTAAGCCAATTGGGCCACCGATCGCAGCTTCTGGGCTGAGGTGTCCCACGACCATTCCGTAGGTACCACCGGAAAATCTTCCATCGGTTATTAAGGCGACATGTTCGGCCAATCCTTTACCGATAATAGCCGAAGTTGGTGCCAGCATCTCTCTCATCCCCGGCCCTCCCTTGGGTCCCTCATAGCGAATTACAATGACTGAACCTTTTTTAATTTGATTCTCACTGATAATTGCCTTCATAGCGTCTTCTTCGGAGTCAAAGATTTGGGCTGGCCCAGTGAAAACCGGTGATTTTACGCCAGAAATTTTGGCCACTGCTCCTGTCGGGGAGAGATTACCCTTTAAAATGACGATATGCCCCCGAGTATAGATTGGGCTATCCAACGATGAAATAACTTTCTTTATCACATTTTTTTTTCTGGCTGTCTCTTCTTTTTTAGATCGCCATTTTCGAATATTTTCTGCGGTGGTTTGACCAGTAATAGTAAGACAATCTCCATTCAGTAGAGCAGCTGAATCAAGAATGCTCATTATATGTAAAACACCTCCCACTTCATGTAAATCAGTAGTCAGGAACTTACCAGATGGTTTGAGATCTGCAATGTGTGGCGTCTTACGCGCTATCTCTTCAAAGCGATCGATATCAAGCTGAATTTTTGCCGAATGAGCAATGGCCAATAGATGCAAAACAGCATTGGTTGAACCACCCAGAGCCATTACCACTACAATTGCATTTTCAAAAGCTGCCGGTGTTAGAATGTTTGAGGGACGAATGTCCTGTTTAAGGATTTGCATGATTTGTTCACCGTTTTCTCCTGCCTTTTTGAGAATTTCAGGGCTGAGGCTTGTCATCGTTGAACTTTCTGGTAAACTCATGCCAAGGGCTTCAAATGCACTTGACATGGTGTTTGCCGTATACATTCCCCCACAACTTCCTGCTTGTGGGCATGCACGTTTTTCGATTTCATAGAAGTCGGTTTGAGAAAGAGCCCCTGAACTATAGGATCCCACGGCTTCAAATACGGAGACAATATTTAAATCCTTCCCCTGATATTTGCCAGCGGGAATGGTGCCTCCATATACAAAAATTGCGGGGATGTCTAGGCGAGCAATGGCCATGAGTGCTCCTGGCATATTCTTATCACAGCCGCCGATAGTAATCAGGGCATCCATGCTTTGACCTCGACAGACTGTCTCTATACTATCTGCAATAACCTCTCTACTAATTAAAGAATATTTCATTCCTTCCGTCCCCATCGATATTCCATCAGAAATAGTGATAGTGCCAAAATTTTGGGCCATGCCACCACTGTTCTTAACTCCTGCTTCGATTTTTTCACGTAAGGCATTTAAACCTAAATTACACGGAGTGATGTTACTCTGGCCACTCGCAATCGCGACAATCGGTTTCTTGAAATCTTGATCTTGAAAGCCAACTGCCCTTAGCATCGCGCGATTAGGGGCTCGCGAAACTCCTTGGGTAATTTCGCTGCTATTCCAATTGTTGTTTTTTTCCTTCAATATATGCTCCCTCTTATTTTTTTTCTTCAATTTCAATGATGAATACAATACTTCATGGATTTCCAGCACAGTGATATAAAATTGATGAAAAGATTAACTTACCAGACTTTTTTTCTGGAGCTAAATTTTCTATATAAGCGGCCATGGGGAAGGATCGTTCGGGATGAGGCATCATCCCTAGTATGCGATGGTCAGGCGAGCTAATCCCTGCGATGTCAAAAGTAGATCCGTTGGGGTTCCCGTGATATCTACAAAATATCTGATTTTGATTCTGTAATTTTTGCAAATTCTCATGATCAATGAAATAGTTCCCCTCGCTATGTGAGATTGGCAGGTGTATCAATTCTGTTGCGGTTAGTTTTTGAGCAAATGGATTTGTGTGTGTCGAAAAATTGAGTGCCTGATCGCAACAAATGTGTCTGCCATTTTTATTTCGAATCAAACACCCAGGCAAAATTTCTGCCTCACAGAGAATCTGAAAGCCGTTGCATATTCCGATTACGTAACGTCCTTGTTGGATATGTTCTTGCAATGAATTCATTGCAAAAGAGAAATTCGCTAATTTTCCGGGGCGCAGATAATCTCCATAGGAAAAACCGCCAGGCAAAAAGATAATGTCATACTGATTTGGGAAAGAATTACCATGCCAAAGCAGTTCGGCTCTCATTTCTGGGAAGAATGTGGTGAGAATTGTATAAAGATCTCGGTCACAATTAGAACCAGGAAAAGATAAGATACCGACTTTCATGATTCATCCTCTTTGATTTCGAATTGATAATCTTCCAATATTGGTTGCACCAGTAAACCTTCGCACAGTTTCCCTATTTTCTGTTCAATTTTTCTTCTTTCATTTTCATCAATTTCTATCGATATTTTTTTGCCTATGCGAATGCTCTTAATTTCAGGATAATTCAGACCATGAATTGTTTTCAAAAGGGCTGCACTTTCAGGATCCAATAGGCCATCTTTAGGATTGATTGTAATTTCAACACGGACCATGTATCAAAAAAGTTTCATTTTTACATTATCTGTCAATCGAAAGAATTGCATAATTTACTCTAAGGCTTCAATGGTGAGGCCTGCTACTTTTTTATAACGATTGATCAACTCTTCCAAGATTACTGGAGGAATTTGCGGTAACGGCCTCCCTATTTGCCATTTTTGACTAAGAACGTAATTACGCAAGAATTGCTTATCAAAATGTTCTGGGTTAAATTGATTTTTTCCTGGCAAGATCCAAAAGCGGCTTGAGTCTGGAGTGAATATTTCATCGATGAGATAGATTTTCCCTTGAGATTGACCAAATTCGAACTTGCTATCGACTAGAGTAACATTGACCTTTCTTAAAATCTGGCTAGCGTATTCAAATAGCTTCAAAGAGAATCTCTGTAATTTGTTGAAAAGACTGATACCGAGAATATCTATAGCCTCTCTTTGATTGAGACGCTGATCTACTTTCCCCTTCGTGGTAGGAGTGAAAATATTTTGCGGGAAAGGGCTGTTTACTGGTAAATCGGCTGAGAATTTTGAACCCCAAAAATTGGCCTGTTGCCGATACGTTTTAACAAAAGAAGGCACTAGGTATCCGCGTACTATGCACTCTATTGGAATTGGTGTGGTTTTGTGGGCTATCATGCAATTTTTCGTATTTTTTTTTTGAAAGGCTTTTGGAAAGTCATGAAAGTCATTGCTGATGAAATGACTGTGTAATCGGTACATCGAAAAAAAACCATCGCTTTCAAATTTTTTGAACCAGAGACCACTCATGCTATTTAAAATTTCACCTTTCCCGTCACATTTTTGCGGTAGAACTTGATCAAAAACGGAAACCTGATCTGAACATTCGATAAGGATTCTATCTTTGTCAATGCCGTAGAGCGATCGTACTTTTCCTTGTTTGATGAGTGAATGGCCGTTAATCATTTTTATAGAAGTGATGAAATTGTAGGCTTCATTAGTCTACTTACCAATTTACTTTTTTCCTTTGCAAAGTATAGGACGAAAAATTGACACCGATCAATTATTTTTTTTTAGCACGGCGACATAAGCAAGAAAAAAACTATCATGTGATGATGTAATCTTATCGAATTTGTGAAACAGTGAAAGAAATAATTCCAGCAGATTTATTTCCCAATAATGATTCGAGCGATCAGTCCTCTTCTTCTTCAGATTTGATATCTGAAAACGTTCGGATATCCCTCAATCAGCAGAATTGGCTAGCTCATCTGCACAATGAACAAGATGCCTCAATGTTGGCCTCGGAAAAAAAACAGAATAGTTCACCCTCAAATCAATCTTTTACTCAATTGCAAGAAGAGAATGGATATTCTCAAGAAAAAAACTCAGGGGTAAATCGTTCTCATGGCGAGGTCCGGAACAACACTAATGCTTCGCAGCAGAAAAATGATCAGGGAGAACAATCCTCGCAAAATGCTACGGAAAATACAAAAGCAGATTCAGATAAAGAGCAAGGTGATGTAGGTGTTCGTTCGAAAGATCATTTGAAGCCAGCGACTAGTTTAGATATTTCATCAAGAGCTGGCAATGATCAGCAAAAAAGTGGAGCGGTAAAATCAAAACAAAAGATTTCGTTGAGTCAATTATTACAGAAGCATATCGATACACAGGAAAAATCAAATGAAGGCACCCTTATAGAAAAACCAAAGAATCAAAAAGAAAAAAGAGTGCGTGGTTCTTCAGCTCTGAGCGCCCAACTGGCTACAAAACCTTTAAACGTCCAGGTGCTAAAATCAGAGGAGCAAATTCAGTCACTAAAAAATAAGAATCTTGATCAACAAAGACAGTCTCGAAAATTTTCCAGTGATTCTCATACTCAGGCAAATGGTGGTGTTATCTCTGAGAAAGAAGCCTTGTTCTCTGCCAGTAACTTGGATTATTCAAATCAGGTACAAAACAACCATGGGGTTGTCAATTCCAAAATGATGGCACAAGAACGTTTACAAATATATCGTCAGTTGATCCTTAAATCATTTGCACAGAATCAAGCGGATGGAACTTCAACGTCAACTGTGCGCATGTTTCCTGCTCATTTAGGGAACTTAACTATGAATTTACAAATACATGGTTCTCATGTTAATGCTACGTTTATTGTTGATAATAAGCATGCCCAACAACTGTTATTGAATGACTTGCAGATTATTCGCGATGAATTGGGGCATCAACAAATTTCGATTGAAAATATTCGCGTTCAGATTCGCTCAAACGACTTAGAAGAACAATTGGATGATCTTTCTCAACAGGAATTTTTGACTGGAAATTCATCTTCATTTCGAGAGGAGAATTTATCCGATGATTCTTCAGGGGATGAGAATCGTTCTACTTTAAAGTTACCAGAGAACAAATTTTCAAAAGAAACAGTAATTGATCAAAAAAATCTTATTCTAATAGAATGGAATGTCGATATCATAGCATAGAAGAAGAAATTATGGAAGTTGGACTCATAGCACAAAATAGCATAAATCAAGATAAGAGCATTTTTATCACCGATATCGTGCAAGAGAATCAAAACAATCAAGGGATAGCTAGTGAAAGCAATCGAGTCGATATTGTCGACCGACCACAGCAATTGGGGAAAGATGAATTTTTACGATTACTTGTAACTCAATTGACTTATCAAGATCCTACCGCTCCAATAAAAGATCAAGAATTTATCGCACAAATGGCTCAATTCTCTTCATTGGAACAGATGCAAAATGTATCGCGTTCTATGCAAGAGCTCAGTAATCAGCAGAGTCAAAATCTATTGGGCAAGATAGTGGTAGGTACTGATATTTACAGTGGGAAGTCGGTTTCTGGGGAAGTTGAAAAAATTTCTTTTGACCCTCAGCAAAGAGCGATGTTGCATATCGGTGAGGCAATTTTAGATCCAAAGAACATTTTTGAAGTTTCGCCACCTACGGCAAGACCTGTAATAGGTTCTGATCATTCGGGATTAATGGAGTCGTCGCGGGAAACATCTGGTTCAATTATCGATACAAAAAAATAGAGAGGTAGATAGATATGATGCGTTCATTATTTTCTGGGGTTTCTGGTCTAAGAAATCATCAAATTCGGATGGATGTCATCGGCAACAATATTGCCAATGTGAATACCCATGGATTTAAAACAGAGCGTGTAACCTTCAAAGATATGATCAGCCAGAATATCTCTGGAGCAGCGCGACCGCAGGAAAATGTTGGTGGAATAAATCCAAAACAGATAGGTTTGGGTATGACAATTGGGGGCATTGACAAAATTATGACGCAAGGAAGTCTGCAGACTACAGGGAAAAATACGGATTTGGCAATTTCTGGAGAAGGGTTCTTTGTAGTCCGAGATGGCTTAAAGGAATATTATACTCGGGCTGGAGCTTTTTCAATTGATAGAGATGGCTTCTATGTGGACCCATCAAATGGTCTACGAGTTCAAGGTTGGATGGCAAGAGAAAATGCAACAGGAGAGCGAGTCATTAATACGACAGGGTCACTTGAAAGTATCCGAATTCCGATTGCGCAAAAACAATCAGCTCAGGCAACGAGTCGAGTATACTACGAATCAAATCTCAATCAGGCTGTAGAAATTGTTCCAGCTGATGCGACCCCAGAAGAGATCACCTCGTTTCTGACCGGTCTGCCTGCCACGAGGCGTGGGCATGTGAGCACTATTAATGTTTATGATGCACAAGGAAATACTCGGGAATTGCGCTTAGAATTCTATAAAATTGGTGAAAACAACTGGCGAGTCCAAGTGAATCTAGATGATGCTACTAATGTCACCGCGGGAGCTGGACAGAATCAGGGAGCAACGAATACTTTTGAAATTAGTTTTGCCCCAGACGGACGCATAGCTTCGATTACTGATGGTATCAATGTGCTTGCAGCTGATCAATTAGAGGTACAAGTTAATTTTAATATTGCAGGTAATCCAGCTTTGCAATCAATCGTTTTGGATTTAGGAACTGCTGGTAATTTAAATGGGATTACTCAGTATGCTAGTTCGTTTTCCACTCGGGCACGGGAACAAGATGGCTATAACATGGGATATCTTGAATCATTTCTAATCGATAATTCAGGGAGTATTGTGGGGACTTTTACTAATGGAGTCAAAGAATCACTGGCACAAATTGCGATTGCAAATTTTATCAACCCAGCGGGGCTCACCAAAGAAGGAGAGACAAAATTCTCCTATTCGATTAATTCTGGAAATCCTCAGATTGGGATGGCAGGTGATAGCGGGCGGGGTACAATCAACGCAGGTTTACTAGAAATGTCCAATGTTGATCTAGCTGATCAGTTTACAGACATGATTATTACACAACGAGGATTTCAAGCGAACTCAAAAACCATTATGACAAGTGATCAAATGTTACAGGAATTAATAAATCTCAAAAGATAGGGAAATTGCCATTATTGGTGTTCTTCGAAATTAAGAGGTTAACTTTTAATAGTAAATGGCAATGATCAATCAGCTCCTTTGATATTGAAACATTCACAATCCACCTTGAAATTGAAACTCATTGTCCTTGAAAACAGATTGTTTCAGTTCACTCATTCGGATTGGAGCAATATGTCTATTCTTGACTTTGTTTGGCGCAGAAAGAACAACGTCACCAACAAGCTCCACTGGTTGATCGAAAATGAAGCTGCCATTAATTTTAAGAGAACGACAATTTCTTAGAGATGGAATGACTGGGAAGGCTTGATGAAAAGCAGTCATTTTTTGCAAGCGTTCATCTAAATCGACGACAGGTTCCCGCCCAGAAACTGTTTGTGCTTCAAGAGTTCCTGTTGGAATATTGAGTTTATAGCAATCACTCTTTTTGATCAATAAATCATTGAATGTCTTTACAGGAGTAAATCTCCTTCTGGGTACCTTGAGTAGCTTTGCATCCGGGAAATAGCGAACTGCAGACCCGATAGATGTTTCTAGCTGAAGAATCGATTGCCCACATATCATTTTTTGGTTGACAATAATATCTAATTCAAGTTCTCCCTTTTTTTTAATCAAATCCCGTAAGCCTTCTAGATGGATCCAAATATTATTGATATTAAAAAAGTGATTATTTTTTTCAATATTCCTTTGTTGCTGTAAAGAAGTCTGTGAAAATTCTAACAATCGGAGGGAACCATCTTTTCTCTTAACAAAGATACCACCTTTTTTATCATTGATAGTTCTTTGGGTGATTTCGGCTAAAAAGTCAATTTTCTTTTCAAGAATAAAATTTAATATCACAGGATCAATCGTTGCATTCACATTATCAGAATTGGATATAAAAATATATTGGTAATTTAGATCTAATAAATTATTCAAAATGTTTGATGAATGTAACAGGGGTAAAATTTCTCCATGGCCTCCTGGATACCAATCTTGGCTTGTGCCGGTAGTTAGAGGGAGCCAATTATTACTAATAATTCTCGGCATTAGATTTTGCGTTATCGTTAGTGGAATCTTTGGATGTTTCTGCCAACCACAATTGGCCAAGCTAGGAGAAGGCGGAAATTGAAAAATTTGTGTAAGAGCTGGAGAATTCATGAATATAATCGGTACTTGGCTATCAAGAGTCTTTTTATAGCAGATCAGTTGATCAAGAATCAGATCAAGAAAACTCTTATTATTTTTTAACAGGATATATGATTTTGCATGTGGTAATGACATGCTAGTGGCAATGCCGCCGTTCAATTTAGCGAGGGCTATTGTCGAACCATTGACCCTCTCTGTTGAGATTTGTGAGATTGTAAGGTAATTAATAAGATCTGTATCGTCTAGAAAGAGAAGTTGTTCATTTTTCTGTTCTGTTGATCGTTGCTCTTGAGCCTTATGGACAAATACGATTCTCCGCAAAAATTCTCTAACTGTCTCTGCGGGTATATGATGTTCTCTTAAATAAGATTCATAAATTTTCCGCAAATCAGACATTGTTTGATGAGTAATTCAATAGAAATCCGATTGAGGCTATTCTCAGCATCTATCCTAGGTACAGGCAATGGATCCATTTATTCTCTCTCACGATCATGTTGATTTTGAAATCATTGCTAAATCATTCTCTTTCATATTCTTTTTAAATAGTCTGCTGAGGTTTTTCATTTGTGCGTCGTACTGTTGTTTCTTCTGCCAGCTTCTCCAAGGATGTAAGAAGTCCGCTCCTATATTACCAAATTGATTGGGAATTGCAAGATTCAATTCTGGAAATGGTGTATAATTATTGTGCTCAAACTGGTTATCAAAAATTCCATTGAGAATCATCCTAGTCATTTTTAAGGAAATACGTTTACCGATACCATATGGCCCACCGTGCCATCCAGTATTGACCAGATATATGGATGAGCCATGTTTTTTAATTTTTTTTGCAAATAAATGTGCGTAGATATGTGGGTGGAGTGGGAAAAAAGGCGCCCCATAACAGAGTGAAAAGGTAGCCTCAATGGTACTGATATGATTTTCTGTACCCTTTATTTTCGCAGTGTAGCCAGATAGAAAATGATAAATCGCTTGTTCATTATTGAGTTTTGCAATTGGTGGGAAGAGACCGTTTGCATCGCAAGTGAGGAAAATAATTTTCGTTGGATGATTGGCAATGGGTTCAGGATATACATTGGGAAGATGTGATAATGGATAGCTGACTCGCATATTTTCGGTTTTATCATTCCTGTCGTAACGAACAATTCCTCGATGATCACTCACTATGTTTTCCAGTAAGGCATTTCTTCTGATTGCCGAATAGATCAATGGTTCATCTTGTGCTTTTAGATTGAATACTTTGGCATAGCATCCAGCTTCAATATTCCAGACTCCATTGGTGTCCCACACATGCTCATCGTCACCAATTAAGTCGCGTCTTGAATCTGCTGAAAGTGTGGTTTTTCCAGTACCAGAAAGACCAAATATCAGTGCGGTATCTTGTTTCTCTTGCCCAATATTGGCAGAGCAATGAAGAGTCATTGCTTTTTTTTGGAGAGGGTAGTAGTAATTCATCATTGTAAAGATTGCTTTTTTAATTTCTCCATTATAGAGGGTTTGTGTTATGATTGCCATTTTTTTCCCAAAGTGAAATAAAATGGAAGTTTTTGAATTCAGTCCCTGTCTCTGCCAATTTGGATTGGGAAAAGAGGGGGAGCAGAGGATTGTAAAATCTGTGTCAAAAGAATTAGGGCAATCAGATTCGTGACATTCATATTCAAAGAGCATATTCTTGCAAAAATGATATTGCCAGATATTTTCTAGGACAATCTGGAAACTAGTTCTGTTCTCTCCAACGCCGGTATAGCCAATAAAAATGAAAAGCTCCATTTTTTGAAAATAATGAAGAAGTGTCTGATAAATTTCGTCAAAATCTTGTTCTTGGAATGCTTGATTATGTTTGCCCCAATTGATATGCCCTTCAGTTTTTTTCTCTTTTACAATGAATCTATCCTTGGGTGATCTTCCGGTATATGGAGCAGAATCAATGGCCATCGTATTTTGATTGGTTAGAGTACATCGCTTTTCTAATATTTCTCGTTTATAGATTTCTTCATAATCCAAATTGTACCAAGAGGCGGGGAAGCATTTCTCAAGTTCGTTCATTTTTTTACCCTTTGTACTGGCTGTGGGCGTAGCTGAGAAAGCACCACTGCTTCTCCAGCTACGCCCATGAGTGGATTTAGTTTTTTAAATTTATAAGGGGGCAGGTTTAATGCCAAGTAACTTTTTTATTTTCTTAGCTTATCAAGAATCATCCGAGCGGAGACTGGCTCATTATTTATTCTAATGGGATTGCAGGGCTCTCGATTCGTAGTTACTCGCATCGAACTCTCTCAATGTATATTTTATTTTCTTGCGAAGAAATGGGCAATGTATAGTGGAGAATAATTGTGTTCGGGAGGAAAATCTAAAAAAGCCAGAAGCCAACTAAATTAGATTTCAAGAATGAGCCTTTGTTTTCTTTACAAATATTGTTATGAGACGTAATCCGTTTATTGTGAAACATCTTTCATTTCTTGTCTTGATTTATAGAATAATAATGTTATGAGCTCTTATCATTTATATGCTAACTTAACTGTAGATTACTTCGCGTATCAGGTTTTAAGGTATTCATTCTTGCATAAAGATTTATCACTTGCGCTGATATTGAAGTCTTCAGTCTTATCTTTCTTGAATAATAGACAGACAATAAAAATTTGATAGTATGGGCGCAAATCTATTGATCAGTAATTATGTCGCATTAGGAAATCGCTATTTGGTGATTGACAGCAATCAAAAACTTTTTGACAAACACTTAAGTCTTGGATTTGGTTTTGATGGTCTGAGAAAGCCATGGTTAGTAAAGATTTGTCGTCAAGAAAACGCGGATGGTATATTATTTGGGCCAATCAGAACAGCTTTTTATTCTTATCCATCAGAGTATAAAATACTACTCGGGGAACCCAATGGCCTGCCACATGAATTTGGTGTAATCATCTTTAATGCTGATGGAATGATTGCCGAAAAGAGTGGGAATGGTCTCAGAATTTTTGCGTACTACTTGAGAAAATACTATTTGCTTGGAAAAAAAATTCCACAAATTCAGTTAAAAGCTTTCACTTGGGAGAAGCCCGGTTTCAATAGTGAGTATCAAGATAATTATTGTGCAGCGAATTCTTTACAATTATTATCGGAAACCATCGCTGACCTAAAAGATGAAGAAATTGTCATTAATCTCGGGAAAGGAAAAGTTCTGGATGTATCTGCACAGAAAACCAAAAAAATTTCACTTCCCGATAGCTTGAAATTCTTTGTAAAAAGGCCAGTTGCTACTGGTATCCAAAGACAAGATAATTTAATTTTTTCTGATCTTTGCTTGGAGGTTGGCGTCGAAAACGGTGTGCCAGTAGCCCTCTATGGTGGCGATATCCACTTACTTGATATTTTTTGTGTTGATTTAGGGAATCCACACTGCGTTCTCTTATTTGAAAAAAAATATTTAACAGAGAAAGATTTAATAGCATTTACAAAAAAGATTGGCGCATTTTTTGAATCCCATCCTTTTTTCCCGAATCGAACAAATGTCCAAGTGGCTTATCCGAATAGTCGAAAAAGCATCCAAGTGTATATCTGGGAGCGAGGTTCGGGTTTCACCCAATCGTCAGGGAGCAGTGCCGCTGCCGTGTACGCGGTTTGTCTCCAGAAAGGGCTTATTGATCAATCAATCAAAATTGAAATGCTCGGAGGAACCCTAAAGATTTCTGCAAATGACAATGGCGAAATAAAGATTCAAGGGAAAGTAGAGGAGCAGTATTATAATCAAGATTTTTTTGTGGATATCAACCAAGTTTTTGAGTCTCCTCATAAATCTCCTTAATTAAAAAAAATATTAGCAAATAGAGTGAGAGATTTTCACAATTTAGTTACATTAGAAATGCTCATATAACTTTCACTTGGCGGGGGAGTTCCTTTTTTTTAGAAAAATGCTAACAATGTTTGGCTATAAAATCACTTTGTATGATGCGAGATTTCTGCTGGTTCTTTTTGGTCTTTTGGTGGCATGATGGTCGAGATGATTTCTAATATTTCACTAGTTTTCTGTTTGATGTCATCGGTACGGATCAATAAACTCCCAGCAACAATAATATCTGCTCCTGCTCTAATAATTTCTCTCAAGTTGGACCTGGTTACGCCACCATCAATTTTTATTTGAACGTGCTGGCATTTCTGTTCGCTACGAATCAATGTCTTCATTTGTACGATTTTTTCGAGAACATTTGGTAGCATTTTTTGCCCGCCAAACCCTGGGATTACACCCATAACCAGCACAGCATCCAAGGTAGGCAGAAAATTTTTAATCGTGTTAATTGAAGTTTGCGGATTGATTACTAGCGTAGCGCGGCAGCCACATTTTTTAATTTCATTGATTGTATGTTCGACTGAATCTTGCTTAGCTTCATAATGTACGGCTATTGAATGAGCGCCTGCCTGCGCATATCTATGAATCTGATCGAATGGTTGATCAACCATTAAATGGACGTCTAGTTTTAAATTGGATTCCTTTGCAATGGATTTGACCAATTGTTGACTACCATTAATCTCTGGCACAAATACCCCGTCCATAATGTCAATATGTAAAGAATCAATACCCGCTGCCGTTAACTTTGTAATTGTTGTCTCTAGATTCCATAAATCAGCTTCTAAGATAGACGCAGCCAATTGAATTCTTCTCTTCATTCTATCAGAGTATGCGACTATTCCGATATTGCCAATTTTTCTTTAAGCCAAGTCAATTTATTTTTGGAACCTAACTTTTCCGATTTGTGTGCAATAAAATCTGCGTATTCGTTAATGAATATCGCGCCTGGTTTGCGAAAATCAAAGTTTTCTGGATGGTCGCGAAAATGTTCGCGATGAACCCTTGTCCACACCAATCTTCCATCCGTATCAATGTTTACTTTGGTGACACCCAAGGGGGTGGCTTTTTTGAATTCATCTGCATCGACTCCGCGGGCCAATGCGTCTAATTTCCCTCCAGCTTGATTGATTTTCTGAACTTCCTCTTGAGGAACGGAACTGGATCCATGCATCACGAGCGGAAAACTTGGTATTTTTTTCTGAATTGCTGCGATTCTATCAAAATGTAAACCTTGCGATCCTGTAAATTTATAAGCTCCATGACTGGTGCCAATTGCTACTGCCAAAGAATTGCAGGCAGTTTCTTCGACAAATCTCTTCGCTTCGTCTGGATCGGTCAACTTAGCGTGTTTTTCATCAACAGATATATTTTCTTCTACACCACCGAGCATGCCTAATTCAGCTTCAACGCTCACTTGGTTCGCAGATGCTTTTTCCACGACTCTTCGGGTTATGGCAATATTTTCTTCTAAAGGGAAATGAGACGCATCTATCATTACCGAACTGTAAAATTTTGATTCAATGCAATCGTAACAAGTTTGTTCATCTCCATGATCTAGGTGCACAGCAAAAATAAGATCCCGATAGGTTTCATCGCAATTGCGAATGATCGCCTCAATCATCTTCACCCCAGCATAACTGCGGGCTCCTTTAGAAATTTGAATAATGAACGGAGCTTGTGCTTGTCTATGACCTTCAAATAAACCGAGAGCTTGCTCCATATTGTTAATATTATAAGCACCAATGGCAAACTTGCAATAGCAATGTTTGTAGAGTGCATGGGTGGTTACTATCATATGGTAACAAGTAAGAGGAATGCGAGAATCTGGCAATCAAAAAAAATCTAGAAATAACTCCAGAATTTTTCTCTTAACTGGCTGTTCCCGATAAGGTTTTCAGGATTTTCCCAACAATTTTTTCAACCGAAAATCCATACATTTCATAAAGTAATGGATACGGCGCGGAAGCACCAAATTGCTCGATGCCAATCACTAAGCTTCTTGTTGGATTGTGGAAATAGCGATACCAGAAATCTCCCCTGCCAGCCTCAATGGCAACGTTGAGCGGGTCAATCTCATGGAGAAAGATTTGTGCCTTGTGGTTCTCTGGTATTTCTGCATAATCGGTGAAGTCGAGAAAAGATATTACTCTACTATTGATTTTTTCTGATTGGTCTAATTTCTTTGCGACGGCTATTGCTAGTGGGATTTCGCTCCCGGTGGCTAGAAATAAAACGTTGATATTTTTGGTATCACCAGCGCTTTGATAAACAATATTGCAACAAGATTTGCTTTGAGAGACTACAAAGTCATTTTTGTCATGAGTTTGCGTAGAGTTTTCCTCAGCAAAATTGCTTTTTATAGGGGGAATTGTTTGTCGCGAGAGGATGATGCAGGTGGGACCAGAATTATTCGCAAGTGCAATTTTCCAACTGCGAATACAATCAAGTGGCGATGCTGGGCGAAGGACCTTTAGATTTGGAATGGCGCGTAAGGATGTTAAATGTTCTATTGGTTGATGCGTCGGTCCGTCCTCGCCTAAAGCGATGGAATCGTGGGTAAATATATAAATAACTTGAATGCCCATCATCGCTGCTAAACGAATGCTTGGACGCATATAATCAGAAAAAACCAAAAATGTTCCTCCATATGGGATAAAACCACCATGTAAAGAGAGACCATTCATAATGGCACCCATAGCGTGTTCTCGAACTCCGAAGTGGAGGTAATTGGCATTTTCCTGTTTCCTGTTGAACGATTGCATTCCTTGATGGAAGGTGTTTACTGACGGAGTAAGATCTGCCGATCCTCCGATCAGACCAGGAATTTTTTGAATGATTTTTTCAATGATTTGCCCACTCATTTTACGACTGGCGGCATTGCTGGCGATCACGCTCTCTTGTAAGTCTTCTGCCCAATTTTTTGGCAACTGATTGTGTATGCGTTGCTCCAATTCCTGCATACGCTGGGGGTATTTTCGTTGATATTCTGTTTTTATTTCATGCCATTCGCTGAACTTCTTTTGTCCTCTTATTCTCGTTTCACTGCAATTCTTTGCAACGTCTATAATATAGCTAAATGGTGGAAGATTTTTACCGACTAGTTTTTCTTTTGTTAGTTGTGCTTCTTTGGCACCTAGAGCTTCACCGTGTGCTTTTGCCGTGCCCGCTCTATTTGGGGAGCCGTAGCCGATAATGGTTTTACAGATAATGAGAACCGGTTTATCCTGACTTTGTTGTGCCTTCTTGATGGCTCGATCAATGGCTTCGATGTTATGCCCATCAATATGTATTACTTCCCAACCATAGGAGCTAAAGCGAATTTCAACATTATCAGAGCTTGCTAGATTGACATTGCCATCAATGCTCACCTCATTGTCATCAAAAAATACGATCAGTTTACTGAGATTCCAATGCCCAGCCAAAGAGCAGGCTTCGTGGCTGAGACCCTCCATCAGATCACCGTCAGAAGCAAAGACATAGGTGTAGTGATCAACGATTGGCAGATATTCCTTGCCTGGACGATTGTACTGCTTCGCTAAAATTTTTTCTGCGAGAGCAAAGCCCACGGCACTGCCCAACCCTTGCCCCAGAGGACCAGTAGTAATATGAATCCCCGGAGTCTGTCGATATTCTGGATGCCCAGGGGTTTTACTCTGCCATTGTCGAAAATGCTGTAGATCTTCTAGAGTGAGGTCATATCCGTAAAGATGCAATAGAGAATACAACAACATGCTACCATGCCCGGCCGAGAGAATAAAGCGGTCTTGATTAGGCCAATTCGGTTCCTCTGGATGAAATTTTAGGTGATGAGACCATAAAACAGCAGCGATATCGGCCATCCCCAAGGGAAGCCCCGGATGACCACATTTGGCTTTCTCAATCGCATCGATTGTCAACAGACGAATTTGATGAGCTCGCTGGCGAATTTCCTGTGCATCTATCATTTTTAATCTTCAAGTACCTTACCCGGAGCGGGAATTGAACCCGCACGGCATTACTGCCCCAGGATTTTAAGTCCTGTATGTCTACCCTTCCATCACCCGGGCTGATAGGCGTCGGCCGGAATTGAACCGGCGATGAAGCTTTTGCAGAGCCTTGCCTTACCACTTGGCTACGACGCCATCTCGCACCTATATATTTTTTTTTTATGCTTGCGCGTCAAGTTTCTTTAGCACTTGAGGGCGATACTCTCGACAAACTCAATCTCTATCTCATGGGAATTGGCGGGTAGTGGAAAAGAATTGCTAAATTACATAAGGTTCCTAACTTTGGTGTCAAGGGCAACGATTTAGACAAGAACGAAAAGGAAAATAAATCGCAATAAATTGAATAGCAATGAGGGGAAATATGAAAGTAGAAAATATTAGGAAAAATTTTGAAACTTTAGAAAAACGTGGAGAAGCGACAATTGAGGGGCAATCAACAAAAAAAAAGAGATCAGGGAGAAAAAAGATATCGAACATAATTGTTATATTGAGTATTATAGGAATATTGGCGGTTGGTTGTGACAAAGGAGAGAAAATCGAGGAAATTGCTGGATATACTGTTTATAGTAAGGAATACGAAAAATCTTATAGAGCGGCTGTTAATTTTGCGAATTATCTAGCAGGGGACGATAGAGAGGGATTGTACAGAACCGTTTGTAATCCTTCGCTTGCACCGTCGGCAGAAGCATATCAATTGGCTTCGGGATTACGGCCAGAGAATCATTACAATCAATTTCGAGAATTGGTGATGATTAGTAGAGTTGCCGAAAAAGAAGGTTTTTTAGATGACCCCGAAATTAAGGAAATTTTGGAACTGACACGTTTGCAAACAATCGCTCAATTATATTTAGGAAAAAAAATAAGAGAAAAAGAATATGAAGTAACTGAAGACGAGAAGATTAAAGCTTGTCAGGAATTACGAAAAAAAGAACCAGAGCGAATGGCTTCACTTTCTGCCAGTGAATGTATAGAAGTAGGAGAGCAATTTGTTCGAAGACAAATGATGCAAGTGCAAAGTGGAATCATCGAAGACGATGTCAAAGAATTGGCTACCGTAAAAAAGAACGCTCAATTTGATAGGGAAGAATTCCTCAAGAATATTGCACTCTTTAAAGAAATTCAAAAAGAGGGGGGATGTCTAGAAGAGGAAGGAAAATCAGAATCTGAAGATGAAGAAGAATCTTCGACTAGTGAAACAATCCCTAATCCAGCTGAAGAGTAATAGAAGACCCTCGGTACGAGAAAAAGCAGTGGGCGATAGAGTCGCTTTATTAGCATCTTTTTTTACAAGAGAGAACATCGTTTGAAGAATCAAGAGACCGTGAATAGGTTGGGAAAAAGCATCAATAAATCCTAGATTGAATGGATTATTTAACAGTATCTTTATTTTTGGCTCATGTGAGATATGAATGATTTCAAGAAGTTGAGGGGAATAGATCGATAATGTTTGAAAATCTAGATAAACTTCTGCAGTACAAGGTAATTGATAGCAAAATGGTGTATGTGGACTTGTTGGGAATTCCATTGCTGAACGTAGACGTTGACCAAATGGTCGCAATCATTTTAAATTTGTTAGAAAGCGAAAAGAAAACGTATCGCATTAGTTTTCTTGACCCTTTGCGTTTAATGGAAATAAAATTCTCGAGAAAAAAATTTGACCTTATGTCTAAGAACCAAATTTTCCTTGCAGAAGGCAAAGGCTTATCTTGGGCATCTGCGATGTTAGCCCAAAAATCAAGCAAGCGAATGACAGAAAAGCTTAAGGGTCGTATTCCTCGCATTGTTCTTTTGATGGAATTATTGGATATTGCCAACATTAAGGGTTTCTCGCTCTATTTCCTGAGCAATTTATCACTCAAGAAGACGGGTGTTATGCAACGTAAATTATTGAAAGTTTTCCCTAAGATGAGAATTATCGGTAATCATTCAAAGAAACAGAGCGTTGCCCGTGAGGATAAAATCAAACAGGCTTTACATAAGGCAGGTCCCGATTTGATTATGATCGGAGGGAGCTTCTGGAAAGAAGAAAAATGGATTAAGGATAATTGGAAATTTTTTTCTCGTGGGGTTGTATTGGCCTTAGAACAAACATTTTTGCTACTCTATGGCGGACTGAATAGGGTTTCTTTTGTGAAATCTATCTACGAATCTGGATATAGCTGGGTATGGCGGATTATTCTACAACCTTGGCGATTAGACTATTGGTTTTATCTAATCGCTTTCTTTGCTTTGGTTATGTATCACCGCATCTTTGGTAAATCAGCCACGTAGCTGGCTATACTTTTAATAGATAAACTGGGAGCCAATCATCTAATATTGGTTGATTAGTATTTTTTTGCAGATTGAGTAGCGCAACTTCGTTAATCAACCCTTGATTGGCAGAATACTCGATTGCTTGATAGTAATACTTGAGGCTTTGTTGGCTGGAGATGGAAAAATCTTTTCGGTCTGCAATGTGTTTATAAGTGGCGCCAATGTTATTAGCAGTGGTCGAGAGTAAGAGGTAAAAATACTCTTTAGAGACCCCAAATTGTGTCTGAGGATTCGATACCAACCTCTTTAATTGATCATTGGATTGGAGAAAAAGATTCAGTGAGGTTTCATAATTACCTTGGTGAAAAAAGGCATTTCCTAAAGCTAGGTCTAATATTGGATCACCGTTCTTAATCAATAGCCAATGATCCAAAGCACTAGCATAATTATTGGATAAATAGTAAATCCACCCTTGCCAATAATGAACTAGTCGAATTTGTTCTTTATCATCAAGCCCCATTTTTATTGCGGTATCAAAGAAGGGGATTGCTCTTTTTAAGAGATTTTCGTTTCTTCTTTTGTCCCGAGGACTCAAGTTAGAGGATTTCAATGGATATACGCGATAATTGCTATTGTTTGCATTCTTATCGGGGAAATTCGCGTACTGGATAAGGGTGATTTCACCGAGATAAAAATATGCCTCGCTGATTTTTTGGCTACCAAGAAGCTCTTCATATTTTGGATGAGCTGCCTTTTGAACATTGCTGTAGGCGGTGATAGCTCGCTCGAAAAAATTTTGAGCCATATTAAGTTCATTGGCATTTTTATGAATTTTCCCTAAGGATAGTAGAGCTGGATAGTAATTGGAATCGTTTTTTGCAGCTCTTTCAAAGAGGCGATATGATCGTGCGGATTCTTTTTTTACATCCCGCAAGTATTTGCCATAGAAATACAGTGTTTCGGCCAAATGTTTTTTCGAAGAGTCTTGTTCCAATTGATGAATTCTTTCTAGGCTTTCTTGGGCAAAGATATCATCCAAAACTCTCTTGATCATAACTTCTAATCTACGATTGGGGATATCAGAGTTATCGTATCTATGATTGTAAAATGTCAGTAATTTTATTTGCGTTTCCCAAGGAATCTGGATCGCAAGGTCATTTTTTCTCAGATAATTATATTTATCTAAGATATTCGCGTAGTAAATATCGGCCAATAAAATGGATCTAGTCGCTTGTTCTAGCCAGATATCGAGAATCCGGCTATGAGCGGCGACATTCATCGCTTCTTTATTTAATATACTTTGGTAATTTGTGATCGCCTGATTGATATTCCCATTCTCCTTGAAAATATCTCCTTGAATCAACAATGCTTCGATATTGTCTCGTTCAATTTTAAATACTGCCTTTAGATAGTTCAGGGCCAAAGCATTATTTTTATAATTTTCTGGATCATTCCAAGTAAAATCTGCAGACGGGTTACTATGAAAGGTAGCCAGCGAAAGTAGCGTACTTAAGGTGGCTGATTGCCCATTTTGATGATCATTGAGATAGGCGCCTGGTTTCTCTATTATGAAACGTCGTCCATATTGATCGAAAAAAAAGGTATTTGTGATTTCTTTTATTTGCAAAATTTGTGAGTCTGGATAAGTAGGTTGTGGTGATATTTTGCCAAAGAATTTCATAAAGGCCTGATTATAGAAACCAATTTTTTGATAAGCGAAGCCATATGTTTGAAGAATATTTGAATTTAATTTTTCGTGATCGGCAGCCAGAGCTTCATTGAAAATCCCTTCGGCAGCCAGCAATCTTTGTCGTCTTTCCGGAAGGGTCATTGCCGTTTGATTTACTTCTATCAATCCCTTCTCATAGAGTGAATTTACCCTATCAGCAGCGACAAATCGATCATACAGATTATAGCCAATACTAAGAAAGACGATTGCTGTCGCTAGAACAAGGAGTGATCGATTTCTTGAGGGCGATCCAGTTCTGGTATCCTCTGTGTTGTCAAGACTTGTTTTCTTTTCGTCGTCCGCCACCTCCGCTTGTTGATAGTCGTCGTGCGCAAGATTATTGAACGTTTCCATTGGATCTTCTGTTATCTCGGGGACAAATTTATCAATGTTATTTAACTCTCTGGCGGTTAAGGTCATTGATTCTTCAGGATGAACTTCTTCAGTTTCTTCTTGACCGACATCATCATCTCTTTTTTCAGTATCAGAAACCTCTGAGCTGGTTTGTATTTCGCTCTGCTTCTTGCTTGAAGACAATTTTAATTCAGAAATAAAATCGGCAATTTCTTGATTGTCAGAGATTTCCTGGTGGTCAACCTCTCCATCTTGTGGCTTGTCCAGTTCCGTTTGTGATTCTTTTTTTAGATCTTGATCTGGCTGCTTCGCTTGGCCAAGGATAAGTGCTTGTTCTATATCGCTTTGATTTTGGTCGATTTGTCTCTTTGCCAAATCCGGTGATAATTCTTGTATTGCCTCAGAAAAAATATTTTCGCTGTTTTCAAGGCTTTTAAGGGCTTCATCAAGAGAAGTGGTTAAATCTGCATCCTTTTTCGTGGAATCATTTGCTAAGTTATCTGGTAGCACTAGTTTTCCTTGTCAAGATTGAGGTCTTATCTAAAAAAAATCTTTAGACTCTCGGTAACTGTATCGACATTATTATTGAGAATAATGATAAGATGAATAGAATACCGCTAAAATTCAAGCAATTTTTGAGACTAAAAAATATTATTCTAGGACTATTTTTTTTGTCTAGTATTCTATCGGCAGAGGAAACCTTGATAATGTCTCCACATCAGTTGGAAATAATGAATGTCAGTACAAGACCTCGTTTGATCCGCAGCTTCATTATTCAGGGTAAGTCGAGTGATTATCCTAGTTATTCAATATTGTTTACCTATCAGCACTTTCAACCAACAAAAAAATCAATCTATATAAACAGTAGTCTGACAGGTTGGCGCCCAAAAAAAATGCATGCTAACTCAAACAATATTCATTATTATATTTTACCTTTACAAATCAATGCCGAAAATTTTGAAAAAAAATATGAAAGTTTTGAATACAAGTATTTAGTCGAGAATATTTGGATTACCGATCCTCAAAATCCAAATCAGGCAAATGATCGGTATGGACAAAGTCTATCGGTCCATTATATAGACTTTGGTCAAATAGATAACAAGGTCATGAGGCTTCGGAAAAGTAGTTCTGATGATCAGAGAATTTTTTTCCAGATTTACGCTCCTGAAGCAAAAAGTGTAGCTTTAGTAGGAGATTTTAATGGTTGGGCAAATAATTCACGATATGCATTGAGGAGAATCGACAGTACAGGTTATTTCTCGCTAGATTTGACTTTCCCACCGGGGCGACATAGCTATCTTTTCTTGATTGACAATGAGTATTATAAAAAAGACACTTATAATCCTAATAGTCAATATAGAGCACAACTCGATATGATCTGTTCTTTTTTTACCATTTTCTAATCAGCAAGTTACATGATTGAGAAACCTTGTGGCTATGGTCGATAGATTACTCCAATAATATCCTTTTTTTTTATTTTTCCCCAGAGACGCGAGTCGATCGCCGTATTGCCTATCCCTAAAATAAAATATTCATCTTTTTGTAATCGATATCGTGCGTGAAAAGAATGTGGGCGATCGGCAGTTTTTTCCTGAGAGTAGATTGTATTTGTATTGATTTCTTTTTGCATTTTACTCTCAATTAAAAAAAGACTCGGTAGCTCTGCGATTTCGCGATTATTTACCATCACCTTACCGACTTTGGGAACGACAATTTCATCGGCGGGACCAGCTACGATTCTGCGAATAGCCACCAAATCATGTCTAGAATAATGTCTGATTAAAACAAAGGAACTCAAGAGATCTTTGGGGTTAAATTGCTTCCAAATAAAAATCCGTTCACCTCTCCTAAATTCAGGTGACATTTCATTTGTTTTTATTTGATATGAAAAAAAAAGATACTGTGAAATAATAAAATAGATAAAAAAAGAGATAATACCACTACCGAAGATTGTCAAAAAGAGAGTAGATCTTTTTATTGCAGGTTGATTCCTTCTATATTTTTTTTTATATTTGCTTTTCATATCATGTCTTCTCCTTTAATACGACTCTTCTCTTTTGGATGTTATGACAAATTCCCAATGTATTCAAATCGATATCGAATTCCAAAAGTTTTTTTTGATCAATGCTTAGAATCACGAATTTATTTTCGGCTTTCTCAAATAAGTATTTGCGGATTTGAGAAGCAACGTGATTTTGTAATTTTTTTTTATCGTTCAGTGCATTATTTTTCTCCAACAAATGCTCTTCAATAATTTCTGCAAAAAAATCAAGGGTTTTTAACAGTGAGGTTGCAGATTCTTCAACATCACTGAGTGATCCAAAATGGGTAAGAAATATCCGTTGAGCACCGATATTTAGAATATTGTAAATACTTTTCTTTGCTGCTAGTGGGTCAAATTGTGGCGGTGGAGATGAGGGATAGATTACTCGAGGTTTTCCCTTGGTTTGGAGGGTAGGATAGCTTAAGCCAAAGACATCACCAGCAAAAAAATTTTTAGTGTACGGCTCATAAACACAAAAGTGATGCCGCGCATGGCCTTCACAGTGGTAAAAAATAAACTGGCCATCTTCCAATTCGAGACAATGCTTGTCCTCAATTGCTTGGACTCGTTGCGGTGGTATGCCTTGGACGCTGCCAAATAACCGATTGAACATTTCAATGCCATAAACAGAAATTGTCGCTTCGATTAACATTGTAGGATCAAGCAAATGTCTTATTGCTCGTGGATGGGCCAAGACGGTTGCGTGTGGACAAAGTGCTAAAAGTGCATGAATACCTGCACAATGATCTAAATGAACATGAGTGATGAGAATGTGACTTACCTGTTTAAAAGATAAGCTATTATCTTTCATTGCAGATTGAATATATGGAATTGCATGAGTAGTATTGGTATCGATAATGATAATTTGATTTCCAAGGGGGTAAAGGTAAACGGCAGCCCTTTGTGGCAGAGTATTATAGTGCGCATCCACGGTAATGACTCTATTTTTCATAGTTCAATTAGGCTAGGAATGTTTGGCTTGTAGGGTCATTTATAAAATTTATTTACTCGGATCGCCGTATTCTGCACATTACCGGAAAGGATACGCCTTTGCGATATTTATCGGGAATTTAATGTTGTCAGCAACAATCATGACTGGTTGGCTCTGTTTAGTTCCGAGAGTAACATAAAGCGAGCTCAATCGTTGGTTTAATATTCCAGTTCGTGCTTGCGACTGTTTATCCCATTCAACTGGTATTCTTCTAAAACAATCCTAAAACCATTTTTCTGTAATCTAGTTCATTATAAAGAATAAAATCAATTTATTAAATATTTTTTTTCTTGGCAAAACTCTGTATTTCTTTTACAACCAATATTTTATTTGTTTGTAATGTTGTTCTCATCTAAATATTCTCACTATCAAAAGGTTTGCCGTATTAAATCAACATAACTCTTTTCTTATTTTAAGCAAAGGATCGATAAAAATCATTGATTTCTTAATTCAATCCATTGTATATGATGATAAAATTTCTACTACTGAG
Source organism: Leptonemataceae bacterium (assembly GCA_965207725.1). GTDB lineage: Bacteria > Spirochaetota > Leptospiria > Leptospirales > Leptonemataceae. The sequence goes on from OZ242290.1 coordinate 1,176,772, forward strand.
CTATCTTTTTTTTTCTATCTTACAATGTGTGTTATTACCGAATCTCCGTAATACAGAGACATTTATTGTCATTAAAGAGAAGAGAACTCTGCAAGTCTGTTTTAAGACCATCTGTTCACAAAAATACGAAAATATTGTACCGCATCAGGATATCCCAAATGATCTACTGAAATTTATTGTCTATCAAGAAGATCAACGTTTTTTTAAACATTGGGGTTTTAATTTCCGAGAAATATTGGTCAGTTTGAAAGATACAATAGTATGGGGTGCCAGATTGAGAGGAGCTTCCACCATTACCCAACAATTGGCCCGCAATCTTTTCCTCACGCAAGAGAGAACATTAAAACGTAAATGGCATGAATTACAAATTGCTATACTATTAGAAAGACAATTTTCTAAGCAGAAGATTTTGGAAATGTATATCAATACAACTTATTGGGGACATGCACAGACCAGCGTTAGCTCAGCTGCAAGATTTTACTTTGGTAAGTCTTTATCCGACCTCTCCGTTATGGACTATGCATTTTTGGTGAGCTTATTACCACGAGCTGGTGACTGCTTACATTGGAAGAATTGTTCAGATCGGAGAATCAAAATACGGATGACTAGATTACTCACTCATTTTTATAAAAAAGAAATCCAGAAATTTGATTTTTAAGCCGATGTCATCAATAGAGAGTAATGTACCTTGGATTTCTTCGTAACGAGACAAATTTCCTTTTCTAGCAATGTAACCATTCTTGTTCGATTTATTGGGATACTCATATTCTTTTCACCAATGCTGGTTTGGGGTAGGGATATCCGTGGCAGTGCGGCTCACCCTATATATTGGCAAGGAACATTTCACTTACAATTAGAAAAGCTAAATTATGGTTCCTTAGAAAATATTGTTGTTAATTGCATATTTGCAAACACCAGTAATAGAAGTAACCCTTTGCGCATCTATCCACAATCTTCAGATGCCATTATCTTTCGTTTAATAGATCAAAAAGGTTTGGTTGTCCCGCAGAAAAAAACTACTCATTCTTTGCTACAGAGAAAGAATAAACGGTATCAAATTATCGAAATTTCCTCTGGTGATACCTACGTTAAAAAAATTGATCTTGGTGGGTTCTATGATTTAAGAGCTGATGAGCAATATACTTTGCAAGCAGTTTTTCATCCCTATGCTTTTTCAAACAGGCGAGTTGCTTCGCAGAACACAGTATCTTTTACCGTGAGCAAAAAAAAAGCAAATATAACAACTGATAATGCCGCTTATGAAGAAAAGTTATTTCAAGATGCAATCCCTGATGCTCAAGAGGTAGTTGAATTATTTTTGTTATCAAAAATGCACAGTGATCAAAAAAAGTCCTTGAAATATTTAGATATTCCTCGTTATATTGCTAGTTACCCAGCGTTTTATCAACGCTATAATAAATCTAGTGACAATGCAAAAATTGATGTTCTCTATGAGTTTGTTGATTTTTTACAAGAAGGAAACGACCCCAAATTGAAGAATTTTCATATTATGAGTAGCGAACAATTATCTCTCAATTCTGAGGAGATAATTGAATTTCGAGAAGAGTTAATCGCCAAAGCATTGGTACAGGTGCAGGCGATAACTGAAAAAAATGGTATCGAAAATCAATATCAGTACAAGTATATTCTATACAAAAGGAAGAATTTGTCGGCGACTGGCAATCTTCAGTGGAAAATTATATATGTCAGTGCTGATTATCTAAGATAGGACATGAACCAAGCATTATCAAAGAAGGAAATGGATGCGCTGTTATCAGCAATTTCCAGCGATGATATTCCAAATGAGAAGCTACAATCTCCAATCAGCAGTAAAAAGGTCAAGATCTACGATTTTAAGCGACCGGATAAATTTTCGAAAGATCAACTTCGCACATTGCAGATGATGCATGAGAACTTTGCTCGCTTAACTACCAGTACATTATCTGCTCAATTACGTTGTTTGACAAGTGTGCATCTTGCCAGTCTGGAACAGTTAACGTATGAAGAATATATTCGGTCAATTTCTACGCCAGCAATCATCGGCGTTGTTGGTGTAGAACCGCTCTATGGATCCATTCTTTTGGAAGTAGGTTCTAGCGTTGCCAATGTCATTATTGATCGCCTATTTGGTGGCCCAGGAGAGTTGGTGAAAGTCGATCGAGAGCTTTCTGATATTGAGATCTCGGCCATTGAATCAATCATCCTCAGAATTCTCTCTTGTTTTCGTGAGTCATGGTCTGCGGTTGTTGATTTGCGGACTCGCTTGGGCAATATTGAGACGAATCCACAATTTGCCCAGATAGTCCCACCTAATGATATGGTTGTTTTGATTTCCTTTGATATTAAAATTGGAGAAGTAGAGGGTATTATAAATTTATGTATCCCATACATTACCATCGAGTCAATTGTTTCTAAACTGGCAGGTGGACACTGGTATTCCTTGGTGAGACCCGCAGCTAATGAAGAAGATCGTCGAATGCTACAAAGCAATTTAGATCGACTTGCCGTTGAGGTGAGTTGCCAAGTTGGTGAAATTGAAATTAAACTAGAAGATTTACTGAAATTGGAAGAAGGTGATGTCCTTCGATTGGGAGACGCACAGGTAGACTCAGAAATGCTTCTTAAAGTCAATGATCAAGAAAAATTCAAATGTCGTCCTGGCAAGAGAGGGTCTCGAATATGCGTGAAGCTGGGGAAAGCTTTACAACCTGATCATAAAGAGCAGCCAAGCATTGAGCTAGTGGATAGTAGTCCCTTTGATGTGTAAGAACATTTATGATTTATAGTAATCTAGATTTTCTTGTAACTCTTTTGTTAGTGGTTTTCTTTTGCGATAGCGAATTGTTAGCTGATTATAGTTTTTAATTCGTAGATTAGTCAAACGATTATCCAGCTTTTGATATATTGGGTTTGCTTCTAATTTTTTCCTGATATCTTTTGGGAAAGGAATATGGTGATAAAAGATTTCTCGTGCTACTTTATTGAGCTTTGGCATTCCTTGGGCCTCTCCTTGAATCCAATGAACATAGTCTTGGGTAAAGCGATCTCGATCGGATCGATGCTTTCTGAATTCAAGGATAACCTTTTCCTTCGCATCCTTACTTAAGTTCTTGTTTTTCCGAATAAATTGTACATAATCGCTATAGAGAGAAGTGAGCGAAGGAAATGCAATATTATTCCAATCAATTCCCATCAATGTCTTAGTCATTTGCCAGCGATAAGCACCCATAACTTCTATCAACATTAAATGAATATCTCTTTTACAAAAACAAGGAATTGCAATTCTACCCTTTGAGGACTTGCTGGTGCTGCCCAATTCCTGCCACAGAATCATTTTATTGCCAACGCTTGGTATGATGATGAAATGAGGTTTGATTTTTCTTTGAATAAATTCAGCATTAAACTTCAGCTTTGGATTATGATAAACAACTAATCGATGAAAGATGGAAAAATCAATCTTTAATAGTTTTTCAATCATCGTTACTAGCTTCTGCTTATTGATATAGTGTGATTCGAGATTCGATGAAAGACCCTCACTACTAAAAATAGGAATGGCAGTTAACGGGGATCCACTTGATAATGGGCCAGTATTCTTTAGAAAATTTTGTATCTCAAAATCTAGGCAGGTATCGGGATTCATGAGTTTGGCTGGTATATCTTGTGCATTTTTCCATTCTTTTCTTTTATTATGCTCTTTCGCCAGCATTTCTACTAAATTTTCTCCTTCATTATTCCAAGATGTAGTTTCTTCGCCTTGTCGAATAATTTCCAACCAATTGTCGATTGAATGGACGTACTCTTCATCTGACTGCCATAATCTTTGCTGATACTCAAGGTTCTCCGCTAATTTCATTTCTTTGATTTGTTTCATGTGTTCTCTAGTGATAAGGCGATCATCCATGACTCCCAAGTGTATAAAATGTAAAATGTGATGGGGCACTTTGCCTGATTTTTCCCGATATAAATGAAAGGCTTTCTGCCAAATATCCCAATAACAATCGGTTATCTTTCTTGTAATTTTTTTGGTTTTGTTATCGACTTCTATACGGGATTTATTTGATACTATCTTATCCAAGTTTGCCAGAAATTCTGCTTGGACTGTTTTTTCAATTTTCAAATCCTCCATTATTTTCAAGACTAGATTCCCCTTTTTTTCACTGATTAGAATGGCTGAATCCTCACTCAGCTGAGATTTCTTTAAGTGTTCTTTGGGAGAAGTATGCTCGATCAATTGATCACTATCGTTTTCAATCTGAATTTGTATCATTGAAAACGGAAACTCTTGTTTAAAAATATCTTGATAGTCGATTATTAATTGTTTGGTTTCTTCGATTAAATATGTCTTGAGTATCAGTAATCTTTTTTTATCGATCTTGGATGAATCAACATTTCTCTCTAACTCTTGCAAGGCACTGAGGCATGATTTCTTTCCAAAAATTTCTTCTAAAAAAATTTCAATACTCTTGTTTATCGAGCATAGACGCTTGATGTTATCCATCGCAGATTGCCCTAAGGTGAGCATAGTCTGATAATAAGTATTAGACTGCATTGCATGTTTTTCTCGTTGCATCCTCGCTGTCATCTTCAAATCATCTAAAATGGTATCAAATTGCTCTTTATCAAAGTAGGGTGGATGATCGCTTGTGTCAGTGATCGGGAAAAGCGGTTTGGAAAACCAAGTGTTATCAATGAATGGAGGTATAGATTGAGGCTGTGTTTTTACCTTATCTATAATTTTCAACATTTCCTTTGAATAATGACTGTGATACTGATCTGGCTGAAAGCTATATTCAATTGCAACTGTTAGGTGATCAAATAGTTCCTGACAGTCAGAGAGGAACTTTTCTTGTTTTTTTAGTGCTTTTACCAAGAAAATATATTCTTTAAAAAAGCTGAAGGCTAGTGCATAACTTAATGAAAAGGATTCTTCACAATAGGTCTTCAATGATTTTTCTTTAAGATCCAAGAAACCGACTCGTATCTTCGCGTTTGTTTGATAAGAAATACCAATTGTCTCATCAGTTAGAATTCCAAGTAACCCTGGTGAAAGTATATGTTCTTTAATCAGATAGAGTGGCAGAGATTGTGAAATATGATATACAGATATATCTCCTTTACTTGTCAATTGAATCTGTTGGGGAATTTTTTTTAAGTTGCAAATTTCCCTACCCTCTGGGAGGATCTTATTGTGTAATTTCATATTGAAGTTCGTGTGCCAAATAGGAAGGTACCGATTCTCAGCCAATTTGTCTCATATTCTAAAGCGATCTTCCAGTCATTGGACATACCCATACTTAACTCTTTTCCTGGTGCTATCTGATCTCGCAAGCATTTTGTCTTATGAAATATTTCTTTAGTCTGTATTAAATCATCAAATACTCCCATTGTCATGAGTCCAGCAAAATGGATGAAATCATTACTAGGAAAATCATCGACTTGAAGTAGCTCCTCTTTGAGAAAGCCGTTTTTCTTATTCTTTTCGTTGGCTAGATTGAGCTGTAAAAAATATTGAATGGGAAATTCAATGAAAGTATCTTTCTTTATTCTTTCTCGTTGGGCTATCTTCTCTAATATTCGTAGATTTTTCCAATCACCTACTGAATGCACATATTGAAATAATCGAGGAATTTGCCGAGCATTACCTGATTGTACTGGACCTAAATAATGAAGACAGATCTTTTTTTCAATGAGGCTTGGTTTGATTTTTGCATCCATATATTTATTGCTTGCTTCGGCAAATCTATTTTCTCCAAAATGTTTGTGCCCACTTTTGAGAAAAGGGAGAATTGCTTCAATGGGCTGGTTTTTACTAACAGCTACGATTGTTACGTGCTTTCTTTTTTGTTTTGCAATGACTCTTTGAATTTGATCGATTTGACGTTTTACAAAATCTTGATCGGGAATCAATTTAAATTTTGATCAATCTACTAACTTGATCTCCATAAATTTCGCGCAACGGCGGAAATTTGGTTGTTTGCTTTAAATATTGTTCGGTTAATTCAAGAGGATTTTTTTCTAGAGCGAGGGATGCATTCAGATTCTCCATTTGATTTGAGATAAGATTTATATTTTTTGTAAGCATGGAAATTTTTTGATTTTGGAGAGAGAAATTCTTTCCGTTCAGAAGATTTTCCATTTCTTCTTTTCTTTCACCTTGATTCCCCTCATTGGTTTTTTGGCTATTTCCAGAGCGAATTTGTTCTTGGGTATATAGAGTCTGCAGCTTCTTTAATTGATCATCTAGATGTCGAATTTTTGATTCCATCGAAATTTGACTAAGATCAGAATTTTTTTCATTGATAGCCTTTTTTTTACTCGAATTTGTTTTAGGCTTTTCCGGGTTTTTTTCATTAATGAGGCTTTCAGTGAGAATTGATTTTATTTCACTTGGTATTTTCATTTTTTTCTATTTTCTCCCTTAATTAAACCGTTCTTTCTTATTCGTCAAATTCTATTGTCAATAATATCCAACAACTAGTTTTTTCCAATTAGGCTGTTTTTATATATCGGTGCATTGAGATATTAGTAAAGAAAAAAATATTTACTTGAGTTTTTTAAATGAAAGCAGATGCTCTATCAAATTGATCGCACCGATCACTTCAAAGAGAAATAATAGTTTTTTAGTTGTTTTTAGATGAGATAGGCAAATAATGGATCAAATGGTAGCCTCTAGAAATCGTTCGCAAATCTGGAGACTTCTTTTGTTTTTACTACCAGTAATTTCAATTTTTCTTATTTTGTCAAGATCACAGGACTTGACAAGAGGCACTGAAATCACTGGAAAACAAGATAGCCTTTCGCAGGAATTTTCGAGAATATTTGCCGATACCGAGCAAAAGAAGGTAATGATTTTATCCTTGAACGGGATTATTACCAGTGAGAATAGTTCATCTGCCTTTTTTGTTGAAAAGCAATTGGAGCGAGAGCTCAAAGAGGATATTAATGATGCTATATTTTTAGAAATGAATAGTCCTGGTGGAACAGTGGCTAAAACTAAGAAAATCTATGATCTTATTTTAAAATTGCGAGAAAAAAAGCCTGTTATCACAATTATTGAGGATCTTGCCGCTAGTGGTGGTTATTATATAGCCAGTGGCTGTAGCAAAATTTTCGCCCAACCAGGAAGTATCATTGGTTCGATCGGAGTTTTGAGCATCCAGTTTAATATCGAAAAATTATTGCAGAAATTAGGAGTAGAAACACGAGTGATTAAGGCTGGAAAATTCAAAGATTCTTCGTATCCGTTTAGGCGGCTTGAAGCCGATGAGATTGCAATGTTACAGAGATTGATTGATCAGAGTTACCAAATTTTTATTCAAGATGTTAGTGCTGGCAGGAAGGTAAAGGTAAAGACTGTCAAAAGTTGGGCAGATGGGAAGATTTTTTCTGGTCTGGATGCGCAGAAGTTAGGAATGATCGATGCAATTGGAGGAATGAGTGACGCTCAAGAATATTTAGAAACAGAAGTTTTTGCTGATAATTCAGTCCGTTATATTCGGGTAGAATCGCCCAAAAATCTGTTTCAAGAACTATCTTCTGTTTTCGAAACTGAAACTGGGAAAATCGGCATTGAGACTATCCTCAATTTGCCAATTAGTTATATATCTCTGTACAGCCAAGGATTTCATCCTTACTTTCAGATAGTTGCTCCGTAAATATGCTACAGACCGTCTTTTTTATGGGATCTTTGACAGATTGTCGAAGTCTTTCAGAAAAATTTTCTAGGCTATCTGAATCTCAAGCGATTGCTAATGGATTACTCGCTTATATCTTGGCATTTTTGAGTATATTCACAGGTAGTTTCTACTATAGTTTGTTTTCCCAAGGGATCAACTTTGGTGAAATGCTCCGGATCTTTTACGGTGTCAGTAAAATTTTCCTGATTTGGATCGCTCTTCTTTATTTCTTGGGACATTGGTTCTTTTCCCATCTGCGAAGATATTATTTATCGCCGATTAAATTTATGGGTTTTATTATGCTCCATTTTTATCCTTTACTTTTTTTTAATCCAATAATGGTTATCGGATCTCATTTTTTTGATTCATTAAACCTGTTAATTGCAGTGATGGTCATTTTTCTTTGGTATATTTTATCGAAGATTGCAAATTCTTTAGAAAAAATTTGGCATTGGAAAAAAAATCAAATATGGATATTGTTGGTTGCTTCTGGATTTATTTCTTACTGGTTATCCCACTAATTCTGATGCCGATGAAAAAAAAGATTCTCATTACCAACGATGATGGCATTGGTGCTCTTGGTTTAATTGTTCTCAAAAAGTATATTGAAAGAATCGGTGATGTTTGGATGATTGCACCAGAGGAGAATAAGAGTGGTTGTGGCAATGGAATGACATTCGATCGTTCTTTGACATTGAGAAAAATTGATAATAAAACCTTTACTGTGAATGGAACTCCAGCTGACTGTGTGAATGTCGCCCTTCATGTTCAGCATGAATTTCCAGTCTTTGACATGGTGGTTTCGGGAATTAATCAGGGAGAGAACATAGGTTTGGACATTCACTATAGTGGTACTATAGCGGCAGCAAGACAAGCAGTAATTCATGACAAAATGGGTATTGCTTTGAGTGCGGGCTTTATACAAGAAAATGAAGGTATTCTTGATTCGATTTCGCAATGGTTTTGTTCTTGGCTTGTCACTCATTCTAATACTCTGAAAAGGGATTTGATTTACAATCTCAATTTCCCCGAAAAGAAATTGGAATTAGAAGAAGAACCAACTTATACTCAGCTGGGGGAGATCCAATATAAGGATGAATATGAAATCCTCGCTAAAGAAGGAAGTGGTATCTCTGAGAGACTGGAAATGAGAATTAAATCAGAAAAATTTTTAAACTCAAATCCAGATAAAAAACCAACTGATCCTCCATCAGATAAACTGACAATAGAACAAATGGGAATTTCCATTACTCTAGTCCCAGTGCTCGGTGTGCCACAGATTAATCGGAATAATGTAAATCTTGAATCGCGGTAACGCTATTCTGGTCAAATTCCATTTCTTTTAATCCCATAACTAAGGCCTGCGCAGCGGCGATCGTGGTAATACAGAGGATGTTTTTTGATAAACATTCCTCACGAATGTGAAAAGCATCTTCATATTCTCTTTCCGCTTGAAATATATTGATGACCAGTCGAATTCCATTTTTGTTTTCATCACGAATTGCCTGAATAGTATTTGGAGAGTGGAGTTCATGTTTTTTATAGAGCAATTGAGAATCGACTTTGTGTTGAGATAAAAAAGTTGCAGTTCCTTTGGTTGCATAGAGTCGATAGCCCAATTCCTTTAAATCAGTTGCGATTGGTATTATTTGTGATTTGCTAGCATCATTGATAGTGATTAGGACTCCTGATTTCTTTGCTGGAATTTTTTCACCTGCACCGATGAGTGCCTTTAAATAAGCTTCGCCTCGACGGTAGGCAATGCCCATCGTTTCTCCAGTGGATTTCATTTCTGGACCATACTTTATTTTACTACCGGGAAATCGTGCAAATGGGAAAATTGAAGCTTTTACGGCAAAGTATTTACTTGGCATGATTTGTTTCGGGATGTTCAGAGATTTCAATTTTTCCCCACACATTATCTTGGTAGCTATTTGTGGCAGGAGAACGCCGATGGCTTTACTTACAAAGGGAAGAGTCCGGCTTGCCCTCGGATTGATTTCTAAAACGTAGAGTGTTTCTTTTGAGAGCGCAAACTGTAAATTAAGAGGGCCACATATATTGATTGCTAAGGAGATTTTTCTTGTTGTCTCAATTATTTCATTTTGAATCTTTTTATTCAGGTTAAGGGGAGGTAAGAATAATGATGAATCACCGGAGTGAATTCCTGCTTGTTCAACATGCTGCATAATGCCAGCAATGAAAACATCTTCACGATCAGAAATTGCATCCACATCAATTTCAATTGCATTTTCCAAGAATTCATCTATCAGAATTGGATAGTCATTCCATTGAACGCTCATCAATTGTTCAACTTTATTCAAATATTCTTGTTTATCGTAGACAATGGCCATGTCCTGCCCACCAAGTACGTAACTTGGTCGTATCAACAATGGGAATGTTAATTGCTTTATAATCTTCTTCGCTTCCAACATATTGTGGACAAGAGCTCCCCGCGGTTGTCCAATGTTGAGCATCTCTAACAAATGAGAGCATTTTTTGCGGTCTTCGCAAATCGCAACCGTATCACCATCAAGCCCTAAAATAGGATAACCTGATTCTTCTAATTCCCCTAGCAAGTGGAGAGGGCTTTGTCCACCAAAGGAAAGAATGATTCCCTTTGGTTTTTCTTGACGACAAATTTCTAAAATCTCTTCTGCTTGAATGGGATCAAAGAAGAGTTTTTCTACGGAGTCATAGTCTGTTGACACAGTTTCTGGATTGCTATTACAAATAATTGCTGTGTATCCGATTTCACGTAATGCGATTGCAGCATGACAACAGCAATAATCAAATTCTATGCCTTGTCCAATTCGATTTGGCCCTGCGCCAATGATGAGGACATTTTTTTTATCTCCGCACGGATTATTCTCATTTTCAATTTCGTAGGTAGAATAGTGATAGGGAGTATAGGAGGCAAACTCACCAGCACAAGTATCCACAGTCTTAAATACTGGATGGATTTTTAGTTCATGACGTTTCTCTCTAATTTCTTGACTAACCTTAATGAGTTCCCTCTCAATTTTTTGTATCACGAGTACATCGCTACTGATTATCAATTTCGAAATATTTCTATAGGATTCTCCCTTCAGATAATTTTTCAAATCTTTCAATGAAGGTATTGAAGTTGCAGACAAATATTCTAAAAATTTTTCTTTTAACATGATATAAGCGAGCTGTCTGTCAGAATAACCATTTTCTTTTAATACCACGAGCCAATCTTGATTAATGGGGAAATTCTCTTTACACCATTGTTCTTCTAATTGGATCAATTCAAAAATTTGGTAAAGAAACCATTCATGGATTTTAGATTGTTCGTGGATTTTTTCCAAGCTAAACAATTCAATATTATAGCGAGTTGCAAAATGTAGAAAAAATTTGAGATCAAAAATTCTTTCTGGATAGCCAATCGAGAGATGATTAAGAAGGCATTGACAAATCTCGTTCATCTGGGGTTGATCTCTCATTTTCTCCAAGATATACCACATTTTGATCTCCCAGTAATCACCATCTGATCCCAGACCAAAACGATTTTTTTCCAAAGATCTGATGCCCTTTTGCAGGGATTCCTTAAAGGTACGACCGATGCCCATTGCTTCACCTACAGATCTCATGGCAGTACCTAGTTTCTGTTGGCTCCCTGGAAATTTCTGAAAAGTAAAATAGGGAAGTTTAGTGACTATGTAGTCTATGACAGGCTCAAAAGAGCAAGGGGTGGTTTTGGTAATCGTATTTGTGATTTCATTTAAATGATATCCTACAGCTAATAAAGCTGCAACTCGGGCAATGGGAAATCCAGTGGCTTTACTGGCAAGTGCAGATGATCTAGATACTCTCGGATTCATTTCGACAACAATTAAATCACGATTTTGTGGGTTGATCGCAAATTGAATATTTGCACCACCAGTTTCTACACCAATCGATCGGATAATTCTAATTGCGGCATTGCGCATTCGTTGATATTCTTTGTCGCTTAGAGTCTGTTGCGGGCAAATCGTAATTGAATCTCCAGTATGAATTCCCATGGGATCTAAATTCTCGATGCTACAGACAACGATGACATTGTCTTTATGATCTCGCATTAGTTCTAATTCAAACTCATTCCAACCGAGCAGAGATTTCTCAATAATAATTTCATTGTTAAGCGAAGCAGCAAGACCACGGTTTACTTGCTCGACAAATTCATTTTCTGTTCTCACAATGCCCCCGCCAGTTCCACCCAAAGTAAATGAAGATCGAATGACTAAGGGGAGGCCAAACTCGATAAAAAAATTTCGGGCCTGGGAAATATTTTGACATAATTTTGAGTGAGGAACCTGTAGGCCAATACTCTGCATAATTTCTTTGAATTCCTTTCTACTTTCTGCGCGACGAATGATTTTCGCATCAGCTCCTAGAAGTTGAACGCCATATTTGCTTAAGATCCCTTGTTCATCCAGTTGTAGGCTGAGATTCAGCGCAGTTTGCCCCCCGACTGTTGTTAAAATGGCATCGGGTCTTTCAGCTTCAATAATTCTGCTGAGGTACTCTACTGTTAATGGTTCAATGTAGGTGCGATCTGCGATACTGGGATCAGTCATAATTGTAGCCGGATTAGAATTCACTAAAATACAGCGATATCCTTCTTGACGCAAGGCTTTACAAGCTTGGACGCCGCTGTAATCAAATTCACAAGCTTGGCCAATAACAATTGGCCCACTACCAAGAATTAAGATACTCTGAATATTTTCATTTTTTGGCATGAATGGTTCTCAATTATCAAAGAAAAATGTCGCTATCGGTGTAAAACGCCCATTGAATGCACTATTATTTCAATATTTAAGACTATGCCCAGGTTTTTGACCTTGATGTACCTTCCCTTGCTGATCATATTTGTTGTCATAGCCACGAGGTGTTATGAGCATATTGTCATATACTAAGGTTTGCGTGGAACCAACAATCACGGTTGTCAGCATTCCAATCTCATAGTCTAAAAAGGATTCTAGATCACTGATTACGATGGATTGATTCTTACGATAGGCACTCTTAATCAGGGCAACTGGAGTTTTTTTCTCTCGATATTGAGATATTATTTCCTGCGCTCGAATAATTTGACGTTGTCTCCTCCCACTAGCTGGATTATAGAATCCGATTACAAAGTCGCTTTGTGCTGCAGCAAGTATTCTCTTCTCGATAATCGGCCAAGGTGTCAGTAGATCCGACAAAGAAATGGTGCAAAAGTCATGTCCTAGTGGTGCACCGATGAGGGAAGCACATGCATTGATGGCAGAAATTCCTGGGATAACTTCAATATTCGGGTTCATTCCTTTTTTCCAGCCCTGCTGCATTAACACTTGAAAAACTAAGGAGCACATGCCATAGACTCCGGCATCGCCAGACGAGATAATGGCTATATTCTTCCCAGCTTGTGCTTTTTCGACCGCTCGACTTGCGCGCGCAATTTCTTCAGTCATGCCAGTTTGGATAATTTCTTTACCTTCAATTAAATGTTGAATCAGCTTAATGTAAGTATTGTAGCCGACGATTATTTCTGCTTCTTTTAAGGCACGGTAGGCTTTCGGGCTAATGTGTTCTTCATGTCCGGGGCCAATGCCGACTATTGCGAGAGAGCCATTTTTGCTATCAATATCTGCTTGAGGTTCCATATCTGTTAAAAATAATTGATTTTATAGTTGGGATCAACAAATGGAACGTTTAGCATATTTCTGTAATCTTCTAGTATAGATCAAGATTGATTACAATATTTTTTTGCCAACGTTTTCTGCAAACAGTAAATTGAGCTGAGGAAATCAAATTCAATCATTTATTAAACCAATATCTTTGACCTAAATAATGGAAACTAATGAGAACCATTTATTGAAAATCCCTTTTATTACGGAATTATTGCAACACCCAGAATATCAATTTTTGCAACAAGATAGGTTCTCTCTTGATGATGATTTTTGGATGCTTGATTCTCCACTAGAATATACCGGTATGACGAATTGCATTGCTCTTTTAGAGGAAATGATTGAGAGCAAGGGGGGCATTTTAATTGTCGGTGATAAAGACGCTGATGGCATGATATCGGTTGCTATGATAATGCAGTATTTGGCCAAACGAAAATGCTTGAATGTTGATTTTATGATTCCGAATTTGCATGATGATTACGGTCTTACTGGAGATTTTCTCGGACAATTGCAAGAAAAAGAATTTGAATATTTGATTATCTTAGATATGGGTGTAAGTTTTTTAGAAGAGATTAAATCTCTGTATGATTCTTCAAATAGAAAACCTGGACTCTGTCAAATAAGGGGAATATTGATTATTGATCACCATCAAATTCCACAAGAGACTCTATCTGATTGGCAAGATATTGCTCACAACAAGATTATCCTTCTGCACCCGTATTTTCGACTTCATGCCTCGACGGTAAATACTGCGACTGCGGGTTTAATTTTCAAACTACTTCTTGCTTCGGCATTGTATCAGACTGAAGAAAAAAATCGAGTCTATCTTTGTGAGGATCAATACTATCATTGTGGAAAAAAAATTGACAGTATCGAAACAGTGAAATCTTACACCGAATATCAAATATCTTTAGAAAAATTGTGTCCTTCCTTCAAGAAGATTGTCGATAGAGAAATCTCACAGATCGAAATAGGCAAAATTATTTTACATCAAAGTGTTCAATCAAGAGAGAACCTCCGTCAATTTGTTTTGGAATTCGCAGAATTGGCGAGTTTGGCGATTCTCGCCGATATGATGCCGCTTAATGGAGATAATCGAAAAATTGTTCGAATAGCTTTACCGCAGATGAGCGGTCTCCAATCGAATAATAACAAGGGAAATCGTGATAGATTCTTTAATATAGGATTAAATACACTGTGTGAGCGATTGTCTTTGAAATATCAATATTTATCGAGACGAGATTTTGTCTGGTCGATTATTCCATATATTAATGCAGCAGGTAGAATGGGAGAAGGATATCTTGCGGTGCAACTGTTGACTTATAATGTACAATCAAAGACGACAGTAGATTTAAAGAAAATAATAAGGAAGATTATGAATTTAAATACGATGAGAAAGAAAAATACTTTAGAAAATGAAAAATTGATTGAACAATTAGCTTACCCAGAACGCATAGAAAATGAGAGAATTTTTTTTGCTTATCACCCTGATTTAATTCCTGGCCTTTCGGGATTATTGGCTAATCGATTAGCAGAGAAGTATCAGAAAATTGCGATTTTGGTGACACCTAACGGGAAAAATGCTCGCGGGTCTGCCCGCTGTGGATGGGCAGAAAATTCTATAGATTTACGAGAATTTCTATTGTTACTGGAAGATATCCTGATTCAAATGGGTGGGCATAGAAATGCGTGTGGATTTAGTGTTACTCCAGATAGAATTCCTGAATTGAAAGAACGATTGATGAGCGATCAGGTAAACGATTTTTTAGAGGCACGGCTACAGAAGTTTGAAGGAAATGAAAAATCAAAAACCGACCCAATGATGGCGGGATCATCGAGTCATCCTCTTCTGACTTCTGCGATTGACTTTCGCTTGTATCGAGCATTATCCCTTCTAGAGCCTTTCGGGCAAGGGAATCCAGAACCACTTATTTTATTGAAGGCAGTGCAAATGAAAAGCATTTATTTTTTTAAGGATGACCAACATATGAGTTTTAAAATTGATGGTAGCAAATTAAAATTGCATTGTTATCTTTGGAATCATGCTACTGTTTTCCTTCAAAAGTATAGGAAAGAATTAGTTGAAGAAAAATCTAACCAGTCGACTTCTACACCTAATTATTTTGCCTTAGATTCTTTAGTCAATCTAGTTGGCTATTTACAAAATTCATATTTTGGCGGTCGCTTTCAGTATCGTTTTCTTATTAAAAAGATAGTCTTAACTGATAAAACTGCAATAACTAAAGATTAGGGAGCAGCTTCTGTCGCTACGCTATCTTGGACAATTGTCGGATTAACAGAGGAGAGATAATAGATTATTTTCCAAACTGCCTCATCTTTTAGGGCAACGCCCGCTCGTGCTGGCATGAGATTACCAGACACACTGATATTTGCCCCAACTCCTCCACTAATGATTTGAAAAATCTCCTGTTCATTGTTGTAGTGCAGCCATTGCCCGTCGATTAGATCGGGGCCAAGTAATCCTGCCTTATATTCTCCAATTATGCCATGGCAAGAGATACAACTGCTCTGATAGAGTTGCTCTCCTTGCGTAATGTTTTCGGGAATCTTTTGGGGAACAATCGTGATTCTAGCTGGATAATACGTTTGGTTACTACTCATTCGGAAAATATCTTGCGGACTAATATGTAAAAAACTATGGAGATAAATCAACATTATGCCACCGAGACCAATAATGCTGAACATTAAGGAAGAAAGAAAACTTCCAGTAACAATTTTTTTTTGTTGATAACTCATACTCTATCTGGTATAGAAATTCCTTTCATTTTTAAAGCTACTTTCTCCGCGACTTAACAGATACAGTATCAGAGCATCCCCCCGACTGATATCTTTTAAAATATAAAATGCCGATCGTTGATCGGAATCCGATAAATAAGCTCGTGGTGTTGTTTGCATCAGTAATCGAATTTTCCATGATATTTCTAATGGATTAATTTTTTGTTCAAATAAAAATTTAAATGGATGGGATCTAGATTTCAAACCTTTGTTTTTCAATGTTAACATGATCTTGAGTTCTTCCTTTGAAAGTCTACCATGGATCCGGCTGAGATCTGGGCCAATACGTCTCGTTCCTAAGTTTACCGGTGTTTCATATTGGATGTCTTGTTTTTTCAAAAGGCTTGGCAATCGCTCATCTTCTTCCTCTGGTGCAAATCTGGTATACTCACTGGCAAAAGGTTGCAAATTTAGTGTGTGACAATTCTGACAGCCTTCTTGTAGATAGACTAACTGCCCCGCGAGTACCGCGGGTGACATGCTGGAATAATCTTGATATGCTTTAGTCTGGCTGTCTTGTACTGCATGACTTTCTATCATCCAAATGCTCAACAAAAATGGAATGAGGATAAACAACCAGATCTTTTGTGAAAATCGCAAATTTATTACAGAGATCCATTTTTGCAGATAATTTCTTATTCTGTCCTTCATTTGGCACTTAGTTTTTGCAGATTCTTACCTTTTCCATTTCCATAGAGCTTCCAAATAAATTGGCAGCTAAAAAGAAAAAGGCTGATCGCAAATATCTGGGTTAATATGATGGTAAACCCTTTTAATCCCATCAAAGTTCGCAGGATTGCATTTTTTGAATCCTCAATACTTAAGGAACCTGCAAAATAGATGTCTTGCCATTTTGTAACTACCAGTGTTCCATCTGAATTTTTCGAGTTTGTTTGGACGATCTGTAAAATAGCTTCCAGTGAATTGGCAAAGGCCGCTAAAATAGTAACACTGATCATAATAATAACGATAAAAGAAATCCAACCACGGCTTATGTTTCTTTTTGCAAATAAGTGGTAGATCATAATCGCAAGCGATAAAAAGAGTATTATGCCATAAGAGGAGATATCGCTACCAAGGTTGGTAATGCTGAGATTTGAATAGGCGAAATATCTTGCAAAGATCGGGATTGCTAAGAGTAGCCGTAGACTTGTTTTTATCAATAAAATGAAAAGCCCAAAGCGTAATAGTATAGTTAACCCTTCGGAACTAAAAATCTTACCTTCCTGATTGAGTAATTGTCTGATAAAAACAATTCCCATAAGGATTGCACATTGCAGTAATAGATAGCCGAGGACGTTCGTTGTTTGTATTGTCATAGAAACTGGTGTATACAGAAGCCCAATTTGGGCGAGAGGACCGAGTATAATCGTCAGTATAACAAAGCATTGGAATTTTTTTTCTGAAAAAATATTAACTTCTTGGTTTGTTTGAATAATCTTGTTAAATTTATCTTGTTTGATATAGATTGGAAGATACTTTCCCAAGATTACAACAATCGGAACAACCATATAAAAAAGCTGTATACCATTCCGATAAATTTCCCCACTACTGAAATCGGCGTAACCTGTATATAAAGGCGTCGCTGCTAATAGATGAAGACTATGGGGCATTGCCAAGTTCCCAATTAGATAGTAGATTAACTGTAATATTAATATACCGAGTAAGATATTTGCGAGGTAATCTTTTTTATTCTTTCGATAAAAGAGAAAAAAACTGCAACAAAAACTCATGTGGCCAATCAGCCAAAGCACATCAATCAAGTAAGGGAATTCACCATAATCGCGCCCACTGCTAAAACCAAAAAATAAAGCGAGAGTTCCCAAAGGCAAAAGACCGATCATTAATAGCCAGCTAAAAAAAGAGCTTAAATTAATTTGCCAAGTTTCTGGATGGTCGTTGATATACATTGTATGTAAGCATGTAGCTTTAAAGATACTATAAAAAAAACCAAATAAGAAAAGATTATGATAAACAGGTCTTAATTTTCCATAGGTGAATAGAGGAGGCATTGAAATTCCTAAGAGTGCTAATTCGCTAAACATCCAAGCAATACTACCAAATGCTAAAAAGACAAAGGCAGCACTATAGTACCATCTTAATTGTGTTGCGATTGTCGGTATCCAATTCTTCATATTGATCTTCGTTTTCTTTCCTTTCCTTGTTGCTATTCAACAACCTTTTTGATTAACGGTATTTGGCTTTTGTCGTTCATACGTTTTAGATCCTTCTGGTATTCTAAGTCTGCCATTCGATCATTTTTTTGATAAAGTTTTTTAATCTCTCTATTGGCTTGAGCAATATTTTCTTGTAATTCTCTTCTTTCATCTTCTTTTTTTGGCATTTTCTCTAATGAATAGAGAAAATAGGCCATCGCCCATCTGCCTTGATCTGTATAGTTAAGGTATGTATGATCAGGGAAACTTTTTGTTCCCAGAGTGATAGCCTTAAAAAAATCTAAGTGAGTTTTACTTTTAGTTTCTCCGTCAAATCCGGGAACAACTATATTATAGTCATTGCGAATACTCTCTGCGTTTGGCCCTTGGCCATCGTAATTTATCCCATGACACTGTCCACATTTCTCATAATTATAGTAGACTGAACCTTGATAAATCACCTCAGCGTTTTCTTGATATACAGTGTTTTCCTTCTCAGTCCATTGAAAAACGAAAAGAGTTGTCAGTAGTACGAGAAAGGCTAATAAAATTACGATTAGATACTTTAAGGTATTTCGTTTCATTATGATAGTATTTGCGGTCATTGATGAAAATCTAAGCATTTTTGCAATCGTACATCTTTAATTGGGATCATTTCATACTTGCGAAGCATCGTCGCCATAATATAGATATAACTCCCTGCAATCAATGCTAGGGGACCTATTTCTTGCCATGAAAAAAAGATAAAATATCCATTATCTATGGTCGGATAGAGTATCCAGTACATATCCCACACTTGTCCAACCAAGATCAGAATTGCAATTTTTTTCATATATGCGAAATCTCTCTTCATATTTTGTTTCAGTAATAAGAAAAAAGGGATTACGAAACGGATGAAGGCCAGCCCCATACTAATGTATAGCCAACCATTTTCCGATCTTGTCTTGAAAAAAATTGTTTCTTCTGGTATCGCCGCGAACCAGATCAACATGTATTGACTAATTGCAATATAGCCCCAAAAGATCGTATGTCCCAGAGCAAATTTCCCCAGATCATGCAAGTGGTTTTCATTGAATTCCTTTAGGAGCATGCCCTGTCTCCGAAAGTGGCACGCCCATAAGATTAGTAGGGCATAAGTGGTTAAGGCCAAGCCAGCAAAAAGGTACACTGCCCACATTGTTGAATACCAATGGGGTTCCAAGCTCATAGAAAAATCCCAAGAATTCACTGAATAGGTGAGACAAAAAATTATAAGGAAGATGGCGGAGTAGCGACTCATCTTTTGTGTATGGGTAAATACACCAGTGCGATCTTGTCGCACAGAATGAAACCATAGAATGTATCCAAATAAACCCCATAATAAGAAGAAAATAAGATTGCGTACTATAAAAAATGTTTTGTTTAAGTAAGGAGACTTGATTTCAATTAGGTGGTCGGTGGCAGGGGCTTGTACCCAATGGTGGAAAACATCTCCAATTCCATAAAAAACGATCAGCATGAGGAGGAAAGGAATTGGTAAGAACCATAATGAATGTTCAGCAATTCGACGAATAGTAATACACCATCGAGATCCTGCCAAATGATTGATCGCACAAAAAAACAAACCGCCAAGGGCCATGGGGATAGAGCAGAGAAGAGCCAGATGAATGGAAGAAAAAAGACGCTGATTGATAAAGGAAACCTCACCAGTACTATGATCTGCCTGTCCATGCCAAGGAAAAATCAATTGCAAGATAACTAAGAGCATTCCAGCAGAGATAAGATATAATGATAAGTTCTTTAATCGCGGTTTGAATCGATATTGATAATTTATTGTTTCTTTCATTTGATTTCCTATTGTTGTTTCGATCTTTCCCTTATTTCTGGATCCATCTGTGAATATTTGCGTAATTGTTATTGATCTCTTTTCGCTGTCGTGCGATCTTTATCTTCCGTTCTCGGTTCTTGTTCTTGGAGATAGCGGATATAATGAATTGTATTCCAGCGGTCTTCAACGATAATCTGAGCACTAAATGGGAACATTCTACCTCTACCCATTGTAATCATGTGAAATATTTCCCCATCGGACCAATTTTTGATTATCGCTGATTGCAGGCTTGGTACATTGGGGAAATGCAAGGTAACTGGCCCATCTCCATAGCCTAGATAACCATGGCATACTGCACATTGACTATTGTAAACGACTTGTCCTCGTCTTAGATTTTCATAGTTTCTCTCCTGCGTATTCTTTACTTCCTCTTTTACTTTTGCAAAATCACCGGGGCCATAAGGATAATCTAGATGATTACGAGGCATCGTTCCTTCTGGTGGGACTCGCATTGTAGAATTTTTTCCGCTTCGTGCTGGTAGTTCCAGCATTCCACGTTCTGTTTCTTGGGTGGCATTAGTAAAGTCTTCTTCTTGGCTTTCCACGGCAAGATTATCATGCATATCGAGAAAATAATGTAACCCCGATTTGTTAGCAGAATAATTACAATGGCTTACTATTAGAAAAAAAATTATAACACAGCAGAAATTGAAAATTTTATCAGGCATCATTGTCTGTCAAATTTCCTCACTGTTGTTGCTAGAGATATTCTTTTCCTGTCCGCTAATATGATCTATTTCTAAGGCATCCATTTTATTAAATAAAATTTCGATATCTTTTTGATTGTAATTTTTCGAATCACTAGGAATCCAAATACAAAATTTATCATTGGTAATATCTGGATGCAAGATTTTTCTTCTGGGGCGAAATAATTTGCTTACTAAGATTAAGAAAAAAACAGTAGCCAATCCGCCAATCAAAACCGTCAGTTCAAAGAGAATCGGTATCATTGCTGGCCAACTGAATGTTGGTTTACCGCCAATATTCAGTGGGTACGATCTTAGATTTGGGAAAATGTCAAAATAGGAAAAAGTCTGTGAAATTACAGGATGATGGACGCCAGTTTGTAGACTCAATGCTAACAAAAACCCCAGAAGGCCAGCAAAAAAAGTCACATATGGCAATCGCGATTTTTTTAATCCCATATCGTGCTCCAAACCATGCACGGGGAAAGGTGTTAGGCAATCAAAGTGAGTATAGCCTTTTTCTTTTACCGCTCGCGTTGCTTTGCGCAAAATTTCGACAGTAGAGAACAATGCATAACTTCCTGTGTCGCATTCTCGATAAGTATATAAAAAAGCTCTCTCTAAAAATTTCTTAATCTTTTTTCGTGGCCAAGAAAAAAAACGATCAATTTGTCTTTCAAATTTAGTAATTGGCGGGTTATCGAATTGTTCTTTTTTTGCGGGTTCTTCTGAGAAGCTCATATTAAACTCCTTTTGCCTGCCCCGGTGATTTCATAATGGATTTTATCTCTGACATTGCAAGAGTCGGAAGAAATCTGCAAAACAAAAGGAAAAGGGTAAAAAACAATCCAAACGAACCCAACATAATGCCATAGTCATGCTTGGTCATAATGTACATATCCCAACTCGCTGGGAGAAAATCTCGATGCAGTGAGGTTACCACAATTACATAGCGTTCAAACCACATCCCGATATTTACAAAGATAGAAATGATCCATAGACTATAAATATTTGTCCGCAGTTTGCGAATCCAAAAAAGTTGGGGCGAGATCACATTGCAGCTCACCATTATCCAATAAGCCCACCAATAGGGGCCAAATACTCGGTTAATGAACGCAAAGCTTTCTGCTTCAACTCCGCCATACCAAGCAATGAAAAACTCAGTTCCATAGGCGATACCGACAAGCGACCCAGTAAGAGTTACAATCTTTGCCATATTCTCTAAATGCTTCTCTGTAATATAATCTGTTAGTCGGAATACATGCCGCATGATAATAAGTAACGTAAGGACCATGCCGAAACCAGAAAATATTGCACCTGCAACAAAGTAGGGTGGGAAGATGGTAGTATGCCAACCTGGTATTACTGAGGTTGCAAAGTCAAAAGAAACGATACTGTGTACAGAAAGTACTAAGGGAGTCGATAAGGCCGCTAAAATCATTACTACAGTTTCATAGTGTGACCAAACTCGGGTACTACCGACCCAACCCAAAGAAAGAATAGAATAGATTCTTTTGCGAATCCTTGAAATCCAATCTGCTTTTTTAATACGATCACGGATAGACGCAATATCAGGTAAAAGCCCCATATACCAAAATACAAATGAAATAGTCAAATAAGTGCTAATTGCAAATAAGTCCCACATCAAGGGTGAGCGAAAGTTCTGCCACAGAGTGCCTCTTTCGTTAGGGAAAGGTAACATCCAAGGTACTGAAAACCACACCCGCCCTGTATGAATAATTGGGAATATGGCTGCAGTAATAACCGCAAAGATTGTCATTGCTTCTGCTGATCGGTTGATTGCAGTCCGCCATTGTTGGCGAAAAAGGTAGAGGATTGCAGAAATCAGTGTTCCTGCATGTCCGATACCAATCCAAAAAACAAAGGTGACAATAAAGCTTCCCCAACTGACCGGTACATTCAGTCCTAAAATGCCCAGACCATTTGAAAACAACAAAATAAGTTCAAATATCAATAATAATAAAAAAGCGAACGAAATCGAAAATGCAATCCACCAAATTTTTGTTGGGAAGCTCTCGATTGGTCTACTGACATCTTCATTCAACTCTCGGTACGTTTTATTTCCTGTTACTAATCGTGGATTTACGGTTTCTTCTTGGTTTACTATTGCCATAATTCTGCTAATTTTCTGAATTTTTCCAGATTTTCATAAGAAAGCCTAATCTCTATTTCTGATTTTTGCCAAGTAACTGATCGATGGTTTGACATTCAAGTACTCAAGGACATGATAAGAACGATCTTTACTCTTCTCTAATTCCTTATTTACTTCACTTTTCTGATCTAAGATATTACCAAAGCTAATAGCGCCACTGGGGCACACTTCTTGACAGGCTGTTTTGATCATTTTGTCGGGAATCAGCTTTTTCCCCTTACTTTTAGTTTCTTGCCGTGCCAAGTTGATCCGCTGCACACAGAATGTACACTTTTCTACCACGCCACGTGTTCGAACTGTTACATCAGGGTTTAATGCAAGGTGCTGTGGGCTGGTGAGCTTACGGCGAAAACCTTCCCAAAAATTCCAATATTCATAATAATTAAAACGTCGAACTTTATAGGGACAATTATTTGCACAGTATCGGGTACCAATACAGCGGTTGTAGGTCATCGTATTTAATCCCTCTGAATTATGGGTTGTTGCAGCGACTGGGCAGACGTTTTCACACGGCGCATTCTCACAGTGTTGGCAAAGCATGGGCTGGTGTCCCAGTTCTGCTTCTTGTTCGTTGCCAGAAAAATATCGATCAATCCTGATCCAGTGCATTTCTCTTCCATAGCTCACCTGTTCTTTGCCTACCATTGGAATATTATTTTCTGTATTGCAAGATGTCACACAAGCACCACAGCCGGTACACGAATTTAAATCGATAATCATATGCCAGCGGTGATTATTGTATTCCCATTTAGAGACCAACTCTTGATCTTTGGGATATTCGACTGCTTCAGGTTTTAATTGAAAAACGCCGCTTAGATAATCCTTTAACTTTGTTTCGCGAATCAGTGGTCGGTCATATTGGCTTGAGCCGTTATAATTAGCTTTGAGTAAACTTTCGGGTGCAAATGCAGCCTTTGCTTCCTTATTCCATCCGTTTCGATAAATAGCCTGAGTACTGGCCAACACATAAGATTTTTTGCTGTTTTTAATTGTAACAGCAACTGAATATTGAAATTGAGAAGTTTCTGGCTGTAGAGGTATTTTCGATCTAATTGCCACACCAACTTCAGTGGCTATTTTTCCTCCCTTGGCACGTCCATAGCCTTGGGCGATTAAAAGCGCCTTTGGATGAACTCCTGGCTGTAGATGTGCAGGGATAATAATTTTTTTGTTCGCTAATTCTATTTCTAATAAATCGCCCTGCTTGATATTTAATTTGCGTGCGGTTGCAGGTAATAAAACCGCATAGTTATCCCAGACAATCTTCGTGATCGGTTCAGGCAATTCTTGTCGTAGGGTGTTATTTGCCCCGTCTCCCTCTCGAACCTGTACATTGCTGTAAATTCCGAGCTGAAATTCATTAGCCTTTGTTAAATTGGCTTTATTTTTGATTTTTAATTTCTTGAGAATCTGCAGTGATGAGTTATAATCTGGTGTGCGGGCTTTACTTTCTTTGCCACCTTCTTGGGAAAATTCATTGTCATTTTCTAGATAATAACCGTTTTTTAACGTGCGATTCCAGATCTGATTAAATGATAATCTTTTTTGATCAATCGCTGCGATTTGCCCTTGAAAATAATTCTTAACGTACTCAGAATAGGTCTTTGCCGTTGATAAGGGTTTTTTTGATAGCTGCATCAGCACATCCTCGCCGCTCATGCTTTCATAGAGAGGTCTAATCATTGGCTGGGCGATAGCGTGAATACTTCGGATAGGTTGGTAGTAATTCCACGATTCCAAATAATGATTGAGTGGTAAGATTTCTGTGGCTAAGCTACTACTTTCATTTAAATTCTGACTAATTGCCAAGACATAGGATGCCTTTTTTAAAGCATCAGCAAAATTTATTTCTTCTGGCAAATGATAAACCGGATTGACATCAAGCAGAATAACATTCTTTATTTTCTGCTTCATAAGATCCTTGGCTAATTGCGTCATTTCCTTATCACGAGCAGTGGAATGATAAGCGATTGTGTGGCGATAATCTACGGTATTCCCATCGTTTTTCAATGTGGAGTTCAGTAGATTAATAACCAACTGGTTGGCCAAACTGTTACCGTTCTCGTGGACGATACCACCACCATAGACTAGAGACTTCCCTCGAGCTTGCCATAGATCTTTGCAAGTCTTTTCTATGATATTTACAAAACGGTCTGGCTCATAAATACTGTTTTTTATTATGTCTGGACTCAACCATTGAGTAATCTTGGACGGGTGATAGGCTTGCAGATAATCGTGCCAAGGCGCAGGTAGCGGTTTATATTTTTTATCGATTGTCGCAAGCAAGGCGAGGGCAATCAATAATTGCCCATTAGGCATAATCGGATAACGGTAATCGGCATTAGATCCAGTAACTGACATCATTGCTTCAAAGACCGTTAATCGGTTCATCCGTTCTTTTTTTGCATATACATTTCTACTTTTTGCATACATTTTTCCATAGTATTCATTTCCAGGTGCGGCACCCAAAAAGTCTCCGTCAATGCTGACGATTACCTCACAGCGATCGAATCGATAGAGCGGAACTGAGGGGGATGTCTTGTAGCAGAGGCTTTGTGCTTCAGCTATCCTTTGCTGAGTGGGATTAGCATCGTACTGAATGTGTTTGCCTCCGGGATTTTCTTTAAGGAAATCTGTAAGAATCTGTTTGCTGCTCGCCGAACGTATTGGTCCAGATAATATTACATAGGGATCTTTACTTAAATTCTTTTTTGCATTTTCTAGTATTCTTTTTAGGCTGACCCGAGTTTTCTTGCCTTCCTTGGTGAAGCGCAATGGCTTTCTAATCCTATCAGGATCATAAAGATCCATAAGGTCGGCCAAGTGATATGCACTTATACCTCCCTGCACCAGTGGAAAATCAGGATTACCAGATATTTTTAATGGCCTTCCGTCACGGGTTTTAACGATCAAGGGGATGCCATCTGGTGACATTGTCGAATAGTAATTACTCAAACCGGGGGATATTTCTGGTGATCGGATGACGGCAGGAACAATTCGCTCGGTAGGGCGCCGACAGCTGGCAGATACCATCACTGCAGTCGCTCCCATCAATTTCAAGAAATCTCTTCGCGACGGCACCTTATCTGTTTTCTTGAGATTCGCCTGCTCATCTCTTTTTTCTATCTGTTGATATTTTTCTTTTGTTTCCATTGGACTTGTTAAATTAATGATGGATCGTCTAGATTGCCTGTTTCTCCAATTTTATATTATTTCTAGTAATGACAAGTACTACATTCGGTCAATGGATAAATTTTATTATATCCAACTTCTTCTTTTAAGACATTTGCGCTATAATCACGGTGACAGTTAACACACCAACCCATATTAAATGCATTGG
Source organism: Leptonemataceae bacterium (assembly GCA_965207725.1). Classification (GTDB taxonomy): domain Bacteria; phylum Spirochaetota; class Leptospiria; order Leptospirales; family Leptonemataceae. Next base: position 1,203,135 of record OZ242290.1, read on the forward strand.
TTACCCGAACTTTATCCATCTGTTCGACTGCTCCGTGGCATTGGCTACATTCGACGCCCTTATTGACGTGTACTTGGTGACTAAATCGAGCATGGTCGGGTAAATCGTGAACTTTCACCCAAGCGATCGGCTGTCCTCTCTCATATAGACTGCGTAGGTATTGAATATCACTGCTATCGCTTGCCACTTCTTGGTGGCAACGCATACAAGTAGCCATATCTGGGATGGAAGCTTGTGCCGATCTTTCCACAGTGGCATGGCAAAATTGGCAATCCATTTGAAATTGTCCGGCATGAATTTTATGACTAAAGGCAATCGGCTGATCTGGCTGATATCCTTGATACTTTGGTGGATAGATCCAAAAATAATACACTAACAAAAAAATAATAACGGGGAATAATAATTTGAGCCAATGTTTTCGCCAAATTCTTTGTAATATTATTAAAATCATTTTTACGAATAAAAAAATAAATTTTTCAATTTATATGAGATCAAAATTTTCGAATCAGTTTACTTTAGCCATTTATTTTTTATTATCTTTTAAATTTTTTTCTGACAAAGCCTTCAATACCGATCGAAAATTGCCAGTCCTTATTCTCATTGTGCTAGCAAAAAATTTTATTATCAACTTGTCAAGTAGAGTGCAAAAAAATGCCTATCTATGTTTTTTTCGCCGGAAAAGGGAGGCAAAAATCATTGTCAATAAAACAAAGACAAGGCTAGCACCAGCTCCAAGCTGTATCATATTTTTAACAAGAGCGGTATACTTGCCGCTGACTGGATCATAGCGAAAGCAATAGAGCCTTAGTTTATCGATACTCTTACCCAGTTTTAACTCGGAAGCTTCAATCAGGCTAAGGCGGATATCCGCAGGATCATACTGGCTACCATAGATGTATCGATTGATCTGATATTGCCCATTAATAAAGAAAATGACAGCACTGTGATAGAATTCATCGCCATCTTGCCTAAAGGGATAGCCTAAGGCCTCCATCAATCTGTCTATCGTTTCTTTGTTGTTTCCGCGCAAGAAATACCAATCTTCTGGCAAAACATTTTTGTTTTTAAGATAGTTGAGGCTACTTTGCTTTAGCTTTTGCGTATTTGCCCTTGTTTCTCGTGGATTAATACTCACTGCTATGAGCTGATAGTTTTCTCCCGGATCGATATCATCGATTCTATCGAGAGCGAGCGCCAAATCTCGTAGTATGAAAGGACATAATCGATCACAGGTAAAATAAGCAGGAATCAGAATAGTTGGTTTCTTGTCTTCATTGGCAATAATTTCATAGAGATCTATTTCTTGATCATTTTCGGTGAGCCAGATTTGAGGTCTCGGTAAAAAAAGCCCAATTTTTTCTTGAACCTCAAGATTTTGTGCTTGCAGTCTATGGGCAGACGTTATTTGCCATTGATCTATGGAATTGATCGCCAGATAGCAAAAGGCAAAAAATAAAACTTTTTTCGCAGTAACCATGATTTCCTAATTTGTAATCAAAGGAATCATTTGTCAATTATTGATTGCCCCTCAAGAAAATGGGTATTTGGTCAACCGCCAATCAGTCGATTCGTCAAGAGTTCTAGCCGAATCTCCCTGAAATATAATCTTCGGTTAGTGGATTTTTGGGACGAGTGAAGATATTGAGCGTCTTTCTACTTTCAATAATTTTCCCCTGATACAGAAAAATAGTTTGATCACCCACGCGTGCAGCTTGTTGCATGTTATGAGTTACGATAATGATAGTATATTTTTCTTTAAGTTTGGTAATCAATTCCTCTACCTTGCGAGTAGAGATCGGATCAAGGGACGCGGTGGGTTCATCCATTAAAAGTACCCGTGGTTGCATGGCAATGGAGCGAGCAATGCAAAGCCGTTGTTGTTGACCGCCAGAAAGAGTCAGAGCATTTTCCTGTAATTTATTGTGGACTTCTTCCCAAAGGTATGCTTGGCGGAGCGAATGCTCAACTAGTTCTTGCAAGTCGTGGCGATAACCATTGAGGCGGGGTGCCAGTGCAATATTTTCAAAGATACTTTTTGGGAATGGATTTGGCTGTTGAAAGACCATCCCGACTTGCAAGCGAATATTCACCGGATCCATATTTGAAGCGTAGATATCTTTTCCATAAAATAAAACTTGACCTTGTAATTTAAATTCTGGATAAAAATCATTCATACGGTTGAGGCAGCGTAATAAAGTGCTCTTGCCACACCCCGAAGGACCAATAAGGGTTGAGATTCGATTTTCATAAAAGTCAATGGAGATTTTTGAAAGTACCCGATTCTTACCGTAATCAATATCAACCGATTTTAGGACAAAGGCAGGATTTCGTTTTTTTTTGGTCATTTAGGAGTATCGTATTGACGCGCTCTAACATGATAAAAACGATCGAAAGTTTGCGCCTGGTTCATTTTACATTTTATTGCGTTGTTTAGAGCGGATATAGACTGCCGTAATGTTTAGAGTGAATAAGAGCAAGATGAGGACTAGGCTCGCACTAGCAGATAAAAAATGAAAATCTTTGATTGCTTTGCTTGCCCAATTAAAGATTTGAATTGGCAGGACAGTAAATTGATCAAAGGGAGAAATTGGTAAAAAAGTTATATAGGCTACCGCACCGACCAAAATCAAAGGAGAGGCTTCGCCAATGACTCGAGACAGACTTAAAATAATTCCGGTGAGAAATCCAGGTAAGGCTGCTGGTAAGACTAGATGGTAGATTATTTTCCACTTGGTGAGTCCTAAACTAAAGCCAGCACGGCGAATATCTTTACTCACATACCTCAATGCTTCTTGACTTGAAATTGTTACGATTGGTAACATCAAAAAAGCCAAAGTGAGACCACCGGATAGAATACTTCGACCAAAATTTAGAAACTTTACAAAGAGAGCCACACCGAGGATACCGTAAACGATAGATGGAACCCCTGCTAAATTCCTGATATTCAAGCGAATGATGTTGGTAATAGAGTTTCGCTGGGCATATTCTTCCAAATAAATTGCAGCACCGATGCCTAATGGAATGCTGGTAATGGAAGCAATCGCCAGTGCATAAATTGAACCAATAATGCCCGGTAAAATGCCAGCTTTTTCTGGAAAACGAGAAGAGGTATGAGTGATAAAATCCCAAGACAGGTGGTCATACCCTTGCATTATAATAGAAATTAAAATGAAGATTAAGATCAAAATACCTGCTACTGTGGCAAAATGGCAGAGAATAAAAAAAAGTCTGCCATAGATCTTATTTTTTTTAAGATTACCTAGATCGATTTGCATAAATATATGGTCCTTTTTATGAATGAAATAAACTGATTAAAACCGCTGATATTTGTTTAAAATTAGATGGGAGATAAAATTAAAGATAAAAGTAAAACAGAATAATGTTAGTCCAAGTGCAAAAATTGTATGGTATTGTATAGAAGCTAAGGAGACATCCCCTAAACTTACTTGAACAATGTAGGCTGTGATGGTTTGGATACTCGAGAGATAATCAAATCCTAACTTTGGTGTTGCGCCTGCTGCCAAGGTTACCGCCATGGTCTCTCCAATTGCTCGTGAGAATGCGAGCAAAAAAGCAGCAATAATACTTGATAAAACGGCTGGCAAGATAATAAAACAGATTACTTGAAATTTATGAAGTCCCAGAGAAAATCCTCCTTGGATCATTTCTTTGGGAATTGCCAATATTGCATTGAAAATAATTGATGAAATTAACGGTAACACAGAAATACCGACTGCTAGTGATGCGGCAAGGGCATTAAATATTTCAAGCTGCGGAATAAGCAGACGAAGTAGAGGCGTGAGAGTGAGGACTGCAAAGGTACCATAGACAATACTTGGAATTCCAGCGAAAACTTCGATTAAACTTGAAAATATCTCCCTATTTTTCTTGTTACTGTACTGTGATAGGTAAATTGCAATCAGCAGCCCAGTGGGTAGGGCAAAGAGTCCAGAGCCGATCGCAATCTGCAGGGTTCCGAGAATAAGAGGGATAGCACCAAAGCTCTTTTCTTGCCCGAAAGGGTTCCAATCTGTGCCGAAGAAGAAGTCTATGGGTGATACTTCTTTAAAAAATACAAATGCTTGGCTCAACAAAATGAACAGGAGTAGTAAGATTATCGCACTTGTTAAAAAGGCCAAGCTCGCGAATAGAATCTGCATTCCCGACTCTAATAAACTGTCTGAAGGTCTTTCCCTAACCTTTGAAAAAGTTTCGTTCATCTTTTTTGATAAATCAATGCTTTTGCCAATTGCCTCGTTTCATTGGAATATTATTCCCCTATTGTAAAATTGTAGCGAAACTCTTTTAGTCAGTGTGTTTTAATATTTCTGGGCAAAAACTTCCAGATTTTCTGTATACTTTTGCTGGGGTAATGGTACTGCCCCGACCGCAGCGCTCAGTCTCTCTGCATTCTGGAGATAGAAGCGGATAAAATTAGCTAAATTTTCTCTTTCTTCTAAAGAGGAGACATTCACATAGATATACAGGTAACGTGATAGTGGTGAATATTTATTTTGGCTTACAGTTTCTACGTTGGGTAAATAAGCTCTGTTAGTTTTTGGATTTACAATTGCTACCGCATTGAGACTATCTTGGTTCTGAAGATAGTAGGTGATCCCCAAAAAGGCAATCGCATATTTATCGTCTGAGACGCCCTTTACCAGAAAATTATCATCTTCGCTAAAGGAAATATTCCCTCTTATTTCATTTTGTTTTCCGATAATCGCGCTTTGAAAATAGTCAAAGGTCCCCGAATCATGTCCAGGAGAATAAATCTTCATCTCGTCATCTGGCAAACCAGCTCTTACTTGAGACCACTTTTTTAACGTAGGCTCTCCGCTTTGGTAAATAGCCTTGAGCTCATCAATTGTTGCTTGGATAAAAAAGTCATTTTCCTTATTTGTTACTACGGTAATCCCGTCAGCAGCAATGGGAAACTCAAGGAGGATGACCCCATTTTCCTCGCATTTTTTTTCCTCGTCGGCTTTAATCCGTCGTGAGGCATTACTCAGGTCTAACTCGCCTTCGCAAATCTTTTTGAAACCACCACCGGTACCCGAAATTCCAATCGTGAGCCTTGCTTCTTTATTGATGTCGCTGAACTCTTCGACAATCGCTTCAGTGATATCGAAGACAGTACTGGAACCATCTATTTTAATCAAGTCTCGCTCTTTGCAAGAAACCTCAATCAGTAATATGAAGGATAATACTGCAAGCAAACCAATTGCCGGTTGCCATTTCAATTTACTAGTTTTCATCTGGCTAGTTTTCGAGTCTGGTTATCAGTATTACTTACCCTTTTGTTGGCTTGATATTTGATGTAATCCTTCGACCAGATTATTCTTACGGTATAAATATTTCAAGTTATTTCGCTTGGGTTTTTGGATGAAGCAAAATGAGAAAAATTAAAAAGCTGGTAGACGAATACCAATACTTTGAGCGGAATGATAGAAGTGGCGCATCGACTGATGGCGAAATAATGGACTATCATTCATGATGGGAGGTATCTGGAACAAAGAACTGTAGGCTTGCAATCCATCATGGTATGGTAGTAAGTCCACTTTGATCAACTGGATCTATCCTAAAATTATTATCTCTGTATTCTGCCATGTGTATATATGAAAGAGCATCCTCATAGACCCGAGCATTAATATTTTCCCTCTTGAAAATATTCCTTATGAGTGGGTCTCTATGCTTACCGAAGTCGTTGGTAATAGCAGAATCCACCACATTTCTTTCGCAGGGATGGAAGCGATAAGATTCATCAAAAATCGTTGCTCTCATAATCCATTCAACCTTCTTCTCCTTATTACAGCCAGCTCCACTATGGACTAATCCCATAGTATGTCCCAATTCATGGACCAATACGTTCCTCGTAGAACTTGCAGTAATCATCATCGTTTTCCCGGGAACAGTACAAGCATAGCCTCCTGAAAACGATTCGCTCCCAATATAAATACCTGTTCCGCTTGTGATCAAAATCTTATAGCTCGAAATAAACTCCCGAGATGAAACGGTCTCTCCGCTATTGATCCCATTAATATCGGATAAAGAAATCCCAGTAAATCCTGGCCTAAATGTCCGAAAGCCATCACAAAAATTCCCGGATCCATTCCAAGCTAAATTCGGCACCGTAATATTTCTCACGATTATCTGAGTATTAGAAAAGCTTACTCCTATTTGCAATAGCAAAGGATTAATAGACTGGGGGCCATAGCCAGAAAACATTGACTTTATTTTTGATTCTGTGAGCCGAGGAGATACCCCATGATTTGATCCCCTTGTCACATAAACATAGAGTTTTTCGGGAAAATATACTTGGGGGGCATTGGCACAAAAAAAGCTACTGAGAACAATTGTTATAACCAGCATCAATATTGGCAGGGATTGCTTTGTGTTATTTTTTTCTTTCATTATATCCATTAATGGATTATACGAAAATAAAGATTATTGTCAACTCAAAATAGTTCACAATAATCTTTGCGCAAATCCTCAATACTGTGATAATCTATAAATACGAGAGAATGATTACTTGGAGCTATTAATTTTGGCATTCAAGTTCAGGTCTTGGCTTTTTTTGTCGGAGAGCTACTTAGTGGTTTCTTCTTTCTTTTCTTAAAAGACTGCTACCGATCAGAGTGATAAAGGTCATCAGTATCAAATACAATATACTACTTTCTTGTCGAATATCGTTCAAGCGATTAACCATCGTATAAATGAAATCTTCATCGGTCGCAATTTTGTCTAAAGATTCATTCTGTTCAAATTTAAGAATAATTGCATTATCATACTTTCTGGTTTTATTTTTTATTTTCTCTGATTTTTTTTTCTTATTCAATTGTTCAGAAAAAATATTGTTTTCATTGGATAGCTGGAGTATCTGTCGATCTAATTGTTCAATCTCCTTACGCATTTCCTGTCGATCTAGAAATCCTGAAGAACCAAAAACCAGCGCGTGCGTCAACGCTGTGAAAATCACCATTATTGCAAAGAATAAGATTGAAGCGTTCAGACGGTTACTGGATCCATCGTATCACTTCCATTTTCTTGACACGGACTCTTTTGTTTTGCTCGTGATGGCAGACGAGCAAAGGACGCTGCTCCTCCTAAATTTTCTTCGATTCGTAGCAGCATATTATATTTGCTTAAGCGTTCTCCTCTGCATGGTGCTCCAGCTTTTATCATCGTTCCCCCTGTTGCCACTGCCAAATGAGAGATAAAGGCGTCTTCGGTTTCTCCTGACCGATGGCTGATGATTGTCTGCCATTGAGCTCGTTGGGCTAAGTCAATACAGTCCATTGTTTCGCTCAATGTGCCGATTTGATTAGCCTTGACCAATATGCCGTTACAGGTCTGACTTTGAATTGCTCTTTGCAAACGGGTAATATTGGTTGCTAATAAATCATCACCGATCAACATAACATCGTTCCCCATCGTCTGATACATTTCTTGCCAACCGTGCCAATCGTCTTCAGCTAGCCCGTCTTCTATAGAAATAATGGGATATTTTTTCCTGAGTTCGTCATAGCATTGGATCATATCAACTGTCTTTTTTTTATTTGCGGTTCGTTCGCTTAGATTCTTACAGAGATAGCAATTTTCCTTCGTTTGATAGAATTCCGATGCAGCAACGTCTAAGGCAAGTGAAATTTCTGTTCCCAGTCGATAGCCAGCTCTTTCGATCGCCTCTACGATCAAATCAAGCGCTTGCTGATGAGTCGCAATTGAATCTGCACAAAAGCCACCTTCGTCACCGACTGCTGTGGAAATTTTCTTGCTTTCTAAGATTTTCTTGAGATGCTGATAGGTTTCACTGCCTGCACGTAGCGCTTGAGAAAAGCTGGTGAAACCATGGCAAACAATCATAAATTCTTGAATATCTAAATCATTACTAGCGTGCCGTCCGCCATTAAAAACATTCATCATTGGAATTGGCAGCTGATGGGCATTGCTACCACCGAGATATCGATACAGAGGGATCGCTAAGGATTGCGCGACGGCCACCGCCGATGCTAGACTAACACCAAGAATGGCGTTGGCACCGAACTGTTTTTTTTCTGGAGTTCCATCAAGTGAACAAATCTCTTGATCCAAGACCCTTTGAAGTAGGGCGTTTTTACCTTGCAGACTTCGAAAAATCGTGTTTTGAATACTCTCAATTGCGTTTTTGACCCCCATTCCTAAAAAGTGCTCTTGGTCACCATCTCTTAATTCCCATGCTTCATGGCTACCGGTTGAGGCACCTGACGGGACAGATGCCCGTCCCATGACACCATTTTCGAGGATAACATCAACTTCTACAGTGGGTTGCCCTCTCGAATCGAGAATTTCTCGTCCTCTAATTTCACGGATTGAAAAATAACGCATAGAAATTTATACCATTCTTAGGTGATTTTCATTCTAAGCAATCCTTTTTTGTTTTAATTCCCTATGTTTATTCTTTTTTATAGGCTGTCGATCAAAAAATTATCGACAGCTAAGAGAAACTATGGTAATTTGACATTGGCACGCTATTGCGGGATGTAGCGCAGGGGTAGCGCATCTGCTTTGGGAGCAGAGGGTCGTTGGTTCAAATCCAATCATCCCGAACCGGCACCAGTAGCTCAGTCGGATAGAGCAACTGCCTTCTAAGCAGTGGGTCGGGGGTTCGAATCCTCCCTGGCGCACAGACGGCTGGATAAATGGCGGACGTAGCTCAGTTTGGTAGAGCTCCAGATTGTGGTTCTGGCTGTCGCGGGTTCAAATCCCGTCGTTCGCCCAGTGGAAGTCAGCGGATAAATGCGAGTGTGGTGGAATTGGCAGACACGCTAGATTTAGGATCTAGTGCCGAAAGGCGTGGGGGTTCAAATCCCTTCACTCGTACATGCGGGAATAGCTCAGTGGTAGAGCATCTCCTTGCCAAGGAGAAGGTCGCGGGTTCAAATCCCGTTTCCCGCTCAGAGACTTATGTATGATAATTTCTCCTAAATAAAGGAATATAACTTTACAAATAATATAGATTATGGAATGGAAACAGAAAACAACTTCTGGTGTAGAGCAAAGGGTTGAAATTGAAAATAATGAAAAGGAAGTGGAAGCTGCATATCAACGAGTATATTTGAAAGCACAAAAAAAAATTAATCTACCTGGATTTCGCCCTGGTAAAGCTCCTTTAATGCAAGTAAAAAAGCATTTAGCAGACACGGTACAAAAAGAAGTTGCGGACGAATTGATTAGTGAAAACTTAAAAGAGATTTTTGCAACGATAAAACCACCACCAATCAATTACCCACGTGCTGAAGTAAAGAATTTGGCAGAAAAGGGCAAAGCTCTCTTCGTGGTCCACTATGAGAATTGGCCAGATATCACACTGACACCATTGGAAAATTTACAAATTCATGAAAACGAATTGGTTATCGACGAACAAAGTATTGATGAACTGCTTGAACATTATCGGAAACAGAAAGCTGTTATGAATAAGAGATCGGATGATAATAAAAATAGCGAAATTCAACTAGGGGATTATCTACAGATATCTTTGAAAATTTATAAAGAAAGTGGAACGGCAAATTCGCAGCCGTCAGTAAAGAATCTCATCTCCGGTCAGGATAAATTTTTCTTAGAATTAGGAAAAACTAGCGTGCTACCTGGTTTTGATAAACATTTAATCGGAATGAGACCCAATGAAGAGAAAAGATTTAGCTTAGTCATTGCTGCTGACTATTTTGACCAAAGGTATTCTGGTAAAACATTGGACATTCATTGCCGAATATTAGAGGCTGATTATCCGGTATTACCGAAAATCAATGATCAGTTGGCACATCAATTAGATTCAATGAGCCAAACCGTGAAGCAATGGCGTGATCGTTTAGGAAAACAATTACGAGAACATGGTCAATACAGATTACGAAGTCAGAGCATTCAAAAAATTATTGATTCACTCAGGGATCAGACCGAATTTGAAGTTCCGCCATCCCTCATTACTCGAGCAATGAGGGTAAATTTAAAGATTATTTTTGAACGTCTCAAGGTTAATCGTACGATTACTGAAGAAAATTTTGGAGAGAGTTGTCAATATTTAGCAAAGATTCTGGGGAAAAACTTGGAGGATATTCAAAAGGATTTAACTATTGGAGCAGAAAAAACGGTTCGGCAAGAAATTATTATGTATGAATTGGAAAAAAAATTAAATATAAAAGTGAGTGAAAATGAAGTTGTTAGTGCATGGCAAGAGAATCAAAAATATCTTCAACAAGAAAAAAAAATAAAGGAAGAGTCTCAGCAGAAAATTGCTCATCAGGAAAATCAAGAGAACCAAGAACTAGGAGAAGAAGAAAAAAATCATTGGCAAAGGCAGTTGTTGAGTCAAAAGTTATTGGATGTTCTTTATAAAAAAGTGCAGATTATAAAAGCAAAAAAAATGACATATCATGAATTTATGCAATCATTGAAGTAGGCAAGGGTTGAGCTTTGATAAATAATGATTTGCGATAGCACGATGTTGAGTAGCAAAAGTAGCTTGACTCGTGAGTCCAAAGAAGATATATTTGTTTAAGCAAAGGAATTAAGCCAATGGCCGTGATACCAATCGTTAGCGAACAGAGTTCTCGGGGAGAACGTCAATACGATATTTATTCTCGGTTATTAAGAGATCGAATAATTTTTTTAGGATATGCTATTGATGATGCATACTCTAATTTGATTATTGCCCAACTACTTTTTTTAGAAGCGGATGATCCAGAAAAGGATATATATATCTATATTAACTCACCGGGAGGGTATATATCGTCAGGGCTAGCGGTCTATGATACTATGCAGTATGTCCGCGCCGATATCCGGACAATTTGCATTGGACAAGCTTCGAGTATTGCATCTCTTTTATTGGCTGCTGGCACTTTTGGCAAACGATCAGCTCTACCTAACTCGAGAATTATGATGAATCAACCTATCGGCGGAGTACAGGGGCAATCTCGGGATATTGAGATTCAAGCGCGGGAAATTTTGGCAACGAAAGAAAGGTTGAACCGGATATATACTGTACATACGAAAAAGCCTTTCGAGCAAATCGAAAAGGATATTGATCGCATATTCTATATGTCGCCGCAACAGAGTTTAGAGTATGGAATCATTGACAATGTCATTGACACTGAAAAATAATAACAAGAAGCAGTGAGAAAAAAAATCTCATTTTTTACTCTGGCAGAATCATTAGTAATGATGATAGCACGATGACAGAAAAAAATCAAACGGAAAAAGAAAAGCTTCATTGTTCCTTTTGTGGCAAGGAGCAGGACGCAGTACATCGTCTGGTGGCGGGTCCGGGAGTTTATATTTGTGATGAATGCATTGAACTATGCAACGAAATCATTGATGAAGATTCTTCGGATGATAAGGATGATATTTATTCCCGAGATTTAGCTAAACCAGCGGAAATAAAAGGAATGCTAGATGAACACGTAATTGGTCAAGAATTAGCAAAAAAAGCCCTTGCTGTGGCTGTTTATAATCATTACAAGAGGATTCGTTATAATAAGGGAAAAAACAAGAAAACGGATCTAGAAAAATCAAATATTCTTTTGATTGGCCCAACCGGTTCTGGGAAAACTCTGTTAGCGCGTACCTTAGCCAATTTTTTGCAGGTTCCGTTCGCAATCGTTGATGCGACAACTTTAACAGAGGCAGGTTATGTTGGTGAAGACGTCGAGAATATTTTATTGCGCCTGATACAGAATGCAGATGGAGACACGAAACGGGCGGAAACCGGCATCATCTACATTGATGAAATTGATAAAATTGCTCGCAAAAAAGATAGTCCCTCAATCACTCGGGATGTATCTGGCGAAGGGGTTCAGCAAGCACTGTTAAAAATTATTGAAGGGACCATTGCAAATGTACCAACGCAGGGTGGTCGCAAACATCCTCATCAAGATTTTATTCAGTTAGACACACGCAATATTTTATTTATCTGTGGAGGAGCATTTATTGGTTTAGATAAAATTATTGAATATCGGTTGGGGAAAAGACAAATTGGTTTTGGCAGGGAAGGTCAGCCTATAGCTTCAATTGAGGGGACTGTGGAGGTAACTCCAGTTGCCACTACCAAAAAGAAAAAAACTAGTAGAAAATCAAAAAAAACTAAGTTATTGAAACTATCTTCACCAAAAAATGACAGACAAGAAATTGCTGAAAAACTACCGAATGAATCCAATTTGTTCGGTGGAAACTCACGAACGAACATCGCAAAGGCCAACGAACGTCGAGCTTACTTTTTTCAGAGTATTCAAACAAGAGATTTTATTCGCTATGGATTGATTCCAGAGTTTATTGGGAGGATGCCAGTGGTTACTATTCTAAACGATTTAGATGTTCACATGCTGCGGAGGATTCTTACTGAACCACGAAATTCCTTACTGCAACAATTTACCCAAAGTTTTGCCATTGAAAAAGTGAAATTAAATTTTGCAGACGAAGCAATCACTCGAATTGCAGAAAAGGCAATCGAAAGAGAATCTGGTTCTCGTGGCCTGCGGGGAGTTCTCGAGCAAATAATGCTCGATCTGATGTATGAGATTCCTTCAGAGAAAGGAGTTGAGGAAATTATAATTAACAAGAACGTCATTGATAAAAATGAAAAACCAATAATTATATATAAGAAATCAAGTAATAAATCTGAAAAATCTAAAAAGAAAAGAATCTAAAATTAGCAGGGATTACTCTATTCTTCATCGTAACTCAATCATAGACAATGGCATTAATAAAAACTGAGGATGAAATAAAAAAAATGCGTGCAGCGGGTAGATTGGCTGCCAGAACTTTAAAAGCCACTGGGCAACTAGTCGAACCGGGTATTTCTACAGAAGATTTGGATGATTTTGCTGGTAGATTTATCAAAAAAAATAATGCTCGATCAGCGGCATTGAATTACCACTCTTTCCCTAAGAGTATATGTACTTCTATTAATGATGTGGTGTGTCATGGAATTCCTCGAAAAGAAGATGTTTTACAAGAAGGTGATATTATTAATATTGATGTCACCGTGATTTTATCTGGTTATCATGGCGATACCTCAAGTATGTTCTTAGTTGGTAAGGTCGATTCCAAAGTAAAAGATCTGGTGGAGAGAACCAACGAGGCACTCTGGCAGGGCTTGAGCATCATTGATAGTAGCAAGTGCATTAACGATATCGGCGCGAAAATTGAGAGATTTATTCAACCTTTTAATTATGGTGTTGTTCGTAACTATACTGGTCATGGCATTGGTGTGAATTTTCATGAAGAACCAAGTGTGCCTCACTTTAACCAAGATCAAATTCGTGATTCAATGTATGCAGGGATGACTTTTACTGTAGAACCAATGATTAATCAGGGATCCTACCAAGTATTTTTAGATAAGGACGATAGTTGGACAGTTCGCACTAAGGATGGTTCCCTTTCAGCTCAATTTGAACATACCTGTTTAGTCACTGAAAATGGTTGTGAGATCTTAACGATTATCTAATTTTCAGATTTTGTTATTATGTTAGAAATTTTTATTGATATCATTATCATTTTATCTTTGATTTTGCTCAATGGTTTTTTTTCAGCTGCTGAAATTGCTATTCTCACTTTGCGAAATTCAGAACTCCAAAGGATAATTAAATCTCAAAGGGGATCGGCGTTAAAATTAGAAAAGTTGAAAGAAAATCCTGAGCGTTTGATTGCGACAATTCAAATCGGCATTACTTTGATTTCTACATTTGCTTCGGCTTACGGAGGAGCAAAGATGCTGGGTCATATTATGCCATACTTAAGTGAAGTGAATATTCCCTTACTTGATGCCTTTAAAAATGAGATTGCCTTTTTGACTTTGGTTTTACTCATATCATATTTTTCCTTACTTTTAGGGGAGTTAATTCCCAAATCTTTTGCTTTGAGTTATTCTTCCCAAGTGAGTCAAATTGTGGCATATCCGCTCTATTTTTTTTCCATCATCTTTAAAACCTTCATAAATATATTAACATTTTCTAGTGATTTGATTTTACGCCTATTTAACAAGGATTCGACGAGCTTTGCAGAAACGCGATTGCATGAAGATGAAATTAGATTTTTATTGCAAGAAGGAGTGCAAGCAGGATCGATTGCAGACAGTGAACATGAGATTATCAATAACATCTTTGAAATTAATGATAAAACAGCGCGAGAAATTATGACACCGCGCGTGAATATGGAAGCGATTAAAATGGGCGCTACCGAAGAAGAGATTCAACGAGTAGTGATTCATGGCAAGCGATCGCATATTCCAGTATATAGACAAGATTTGGATAATATTGAAGGGCTGCTTGATGTGAAAGAATTCATGCGGGCGAGAGCTACAAATAATTTGCGCAACCCTGAATCGATGTTGCATCCAGTCTTTAACGTGCCAGAAGGGATGAAGTTAGATAAAATCTTAAAGGAGATGCAAAAACAACGGAATTATATGGCAATCGTGATCGATGAATACGGCGGAACTTCAGGATTGATAACACTTGAAGATATTCTTGAAGAAATTGTTGGAGATATCATTGATAAAGATGATCAAAGTGACGCAATCATGGTGCATCGGGTGAATGACAGGGTAGCCATTGTCAATGGTGCTTGTCCGATTCATGAATTTAACAAAAATTTTCGAGAGATGCCAATCCCTGAATCTGACGCCTATAATAGTGTGGCTGGTTTTGTCATTGAGTCGATCGGACGTTTCCCGGAAGTTGGAGAAAAAATATCATTGAGACAATTTCAATTTGAGCTATTAAAGCGAGTTCGACAACGACTTCATGAATTTCGTTTGAGCATTGTAAATCCAGAAGAAAAAAAAAATCTAATAAAAGAAAAAGGTTAAGTGGGTGCAATATCGAGAAATCGCGTAAATCTTGACAAGAAATACTCAATAATCTAATTAGTGACTGTGGATGGAGCATCTTTTGATATAAATTAGGAGAAAATAATGGAGAGACGAAAAAGATTATTAGAATTATCAGAAGAGCATCATCAGATTGAAGAAACGGCGTGGGAGCTAGTTTACAAAGAAATTATACCGAATCGATTGCAGTTGGATGAAAGTAACCAATTTCCGAGTGAGATTTTTAAGAAATTTAAAGAAGTTGAGCTTTTTGCAGCACTTTTTGAGGAGGAATATGACGGTCTAGGATTAGGTTTTCAGACGACCATTATTTTGAGCGAAATTTTAGCATATGGTTGTTTAGGAGTGAGTACCGCTTTTTTTGCCCATAAGCTGGGAGCAACCCCCATTGAGGTTGCTGGAACTCCCGAGCAAAAGAAAAAATGGCTGACTCAAATGAGCAATGGGGAAAAAATTGGAGCCTTTGCTTTGAGTGAGCCAGATTCAGGATCGGACGTTCCGGGAATGAGGTGTACAGCGGTTCGGGATGGCAATGAATATGTAATTAATGGTACTAAGGCGTGGATTTCCAATGGTGGAGAAGCAGACTATTACACCGTTTTCTGTAAGACAGCGGTAAATCGAGGAACACGTGGCATTTCATGTATTCTCGTTGAAAAGGGAACAAAGGGATTTAGCTTTGGAAAAAAAGAAGATAAACTTGGTATTCGATGTTCTTCAACATGTCAATTAATTTTCGAAGATTGTCGTGTTCCACGCGAGAATTTAGTTGGTGGCATCGAAAATAGAGGATTCATTCAAGCGTTTAAGACATTGGTAATTTCTCGTCCAGGGATAGCAGCCGCCGCTGTCGGTTTGATGCAGGCGGCATTCGATGATGCGATTAGCTATGCCAGACAACGTGAACAATTTGAAGTAAAAATATCATCATTCCAAAGTATTCAGCATATTTTAGCTGATATGGCGATGGCTGTAGAAAATAGTCGTCTATTGACTGACCTTGCCTCACAAAAAGTAATTGATAATGAAAAAGATGCCCCTAAGTTCTCTGCGATGGCTAAGTGCTATGCCTCAGATAGTGCAATGGAAGTGGCGTCAAATGCAGTGCAAATTTTTGGTGGTAATGGCTATACCAAGGAATATCCGGTAGAAAAATATTTTCGAGATGCAAAAATTTTGCAAATCTATGAAGGAACCAGTCAGATCCAAAAAAATGAAATCGCCAGCTGGTTGATCAAAGAATCCGCTTCAAGAGCACGAAGAATCAAATCGTAGAAATTTTTTTTATTTGTTTTACACTGATGTCTTTGCTTATGAGCGAAGGTTATTATCTACTCGCCTAGCGTGTGCGAACGGTTTTATTGAGATCGTCCATTGCCTTGCCAAACTCACCCCAATTTCCATCTTTTAGTAATTGTTGTGCTTGATCCAGTAACTGGCGAGCCTTATTTAAACGTTGTTCTGCGGTCAATCTTTGATCACTATCTTTGTCGCCGGTGGAACTCTCAAATCCTTGAATTTTATTAATATCAAACTCTTGTCTATTAGCCAGTTGTTGCACGGCTTCAGATAGATTATTTGTCATCACGAGAGAGTTGCCATCAGAGGCGACAATCCGCCTTAATTCTGGCAAGGGAGAAGAACTACTTTCCAAATAAATGGATTGGGTATACAGGAGTGCATCCCCCACTGGAACAATCAAAAGTTGACCGCGAATAACATTTGAACCCTGTTGATTCCAGAGGGTCAGATCTTTACTGATTTCAGGATCTTGGTCGGTACGTGCTTCAATTTGTCGTGGTCCGTAGATTTGCTTGGTGCGCGGAAAATCGAACAGTATCAATTGCCCGTAACGATTTTCTTTTTCATCGACACTGTAATCACTACGAGCGAGTAACCAGGTAATCATATTTTCTTTGTTATACGCGAGGAAAGGTGTCATGAGCAAATATTCCTCTTTTACCTCATTTGGAATTTTGACCACAGAATAATATGGCTCTCGTTGCCCACCGATTTCATCGCGTGGTAATTGCCAGAGATCCTCCAAGTTATAAAAGGTCTGGGTATCATCGGTATGATAATCTCCATAGACATTAGCCTGAATTCGGAACAGATTCTCTGGATAACGAATATGGCTAGTCAGATTTTCTGGGAATTCAGATCGGGAATAAAAAAGATCTGGTAGGTATTTTTGCCAAGCTGCCAAGATTATTTCATTGTCGGAGAAAGCATAGAATTTAGTTTCTCCAGTTTTTGCATCTATGACAATTTTGACTGAATTACGAATATAATTAATCTTTTTATATTGACTAAGAGTATCGATCGGTCGGTTCAATTTACCTAAGTGCTCGCTGTATGGAAATCTATGCGAGAGAGTATATGCGTCTAATATCCAATAAAGCTTTCCATCCTTGCTTAAAACTAAATAGGGATCTGGATCATACGTTAAAAATGGAGCCAATTTACGAACAATTTGAAAAATATTTCGATAATAGAGGATTTGCGAGTCATCATTTATATATTCGGATAATAAGAACTTCCATGATCCTTCGGCGAGCGCAAAGCTAAGCCGCCGAAGCGACAAGGCAGGGCCTAAGGTAACACCAGCTGTTTTTTCATCGTAGCGAGTGGCAGCAAAGCGATCGGCAGTCGGGTAATGAATTTCCTCTAAGGAAGTGTTTACTATCGCATAGGTATTGGTCAGTTCACCAAAATAAATACTAGGATCTTTTATTTGCGGAAGTCCATCCAACGAATCTAATGTCTTGGGCGGCATATCCTTGACCCATAAATTTGGCTGCCCAGCACTATTGAATTGGTTGGATGGAGAAATCACTAGTCCATAGCCGTGGGTATACTGTAAATGTCTTGATTCCCAAGTTTGGGCGGGATTCGGTAATTTATTTTGATTGAGTTCTCGTCCAGATATCAGGACCTGCCTCATCTCACCATTAATCTGATAGCGATCAATGTCGATATCAGAAAATTGATAGTACTGTCTAAATTCCTGCAACTGCGAAAAAGTTTTCTGCAATGGCTTATAATCCCAAATGCGTAGATTCTTTAAGGTCAATTGATTCTTTTGAATATCATCGTTGCTGAGTTTTTTTTTCGCCGGAAATTCTAATTTTTTAATTTTATGCAAATCATAGGCTTCTCGCGTAAAATTGATGCTATGTGCGATGAATTCTTTTTCCGCTTGATATTGATTGGAATAAACTTTGGTATAATAAACAGCCATCGGTAGAACTTTTAGAATAAAAATATAGGTGACTAACCATGCCCCTGAGACATAGAGCGACCAGCGGAATCTCTTCATGACAATGGTAATTCCAAGAACAAAGGCAAGCACTGCACTGGCATAGGCCATGACCAAAGAGCCGGTGGCTTTCGCATAAATATCCATATAGGATGCCCCAGCCACTTTTTCTGAGCTACCTTCAATCAATAATTGATAACGTCCAAAGTAAAAGTTGACCGCTGCGGTGAGCAGAAAGACACACAAAAACAATGTCAAATGGGGTACTGCAAATTTGAGAGATGAAACGACATCACCCGATTTCTCTTCAAACTGCAGAGAGTCCATAGAAAGTAAAGGAACCAAGTAGATGCCCAGAGTTGCAATTCCCATGAAAACCAGAGTAAACATGAGCCATTGGATGAGCTGTAAATAGTATTCTAATTGCAAGATATAAAAACTGATATCTTGCCCGTAGATTGGGTCTGTTTTGCCATAGAGAACGTCTGCATTGGCCATAATCCGTGCTTCCCAGAGATTGAGGAAAGTAGGTGCATGAATAAATGCAAGGGCAAAGAGAATGCCAAGGGTAATAATGATAATCTCAAATCGCGTTAGTTTAAACTGCTTACCCATTCGCAATTTAGCGTAAGTAAAAGACAAGAAATACCCGGTACCGGCGATGAGAAAACCCAGAATATAATGGCTATATTTAATTTTCAAGTAAGACCACCATAGCTGGTCATAGCCCTGCGACTGAAACCAAAGATAGTCAATATAGTGCTGATTGATGAATCGGGTGAATAAATAGATTCCTAGACCAATAAGAAAAAGACTTACCATCAAAGAATGTTTTTTAAATATATGAAACATCATAAACTATATGCAAACATTTTTTCAAGGGCTGCTAACGCTGGTAAGCGGATTTCTTCTTCAATCGTTATTTGCGGTTCCTCATTTTTTAATGTAGTGAGAATCTTTTCCAGAGTAATTTTCTTCATATGAGGGCAAGTATGGCAGGTACTAATAAAATTCTTTTGTGGATGCTGTATTTGCAAGTTATCTGACATCCCGCATTCAGTCACTAAAAAGAAATTTTTCTGACTACTTTTTTGGATAAATTTGCTCATCTGTGAAGTCGACCCAGAAAAATCGGCAGTTTCTGTCACATCGACTGGACATTCAGGATGGGCAATAATCACTGTATCGGGGTATTGTTGGCGAACCATCGCCAGATCCTCTGGTGTATACTGTTCGTGCACCATACATGTCCCAGATTCCCAAGCGATAATCTTTTTTTTGGTCTGTTTTTGTATATTTTCTGCTAGGTATCGATCGGGTAAGAATATAATCTCTTGTGCTGGAATTTTTTCGATAATAGTAAGAGCATTAGCACTGGTGCAACAAACATCGCTTTCTGCTTTTACTTCTGCCGAGCAATTGATATAGGTGACCACTGGTACGTTGGGATACTGTTGCTTGAGTTGGCGCACCTGTTGTGCATTAATGCTTTCTGCTAAAGAGCAGCCTGCTGAAAGATCTGCTAATAAAACTTTTTTTTCAGGATTTAAAATTGCTGCAGTTTCTGCCATGAAATGTACCCCGTTAAAGACAATAATCGGGCACTCAGTATCACGAGCTTGCCCAGCGAGAGCGAGTGAGTCGCCGTGAAAATCAGAAATCAAGAAAACTTCTGGGCGCATATAATTATGTCCGAGAAATACCGCATTTTTCTTTGCTTTGAGTTCGAGTATCTCTTCAATTAATGGAAAGTATAGTTCTACTTCGTGTGGTAGAAAGATACCCTTGAGTTTTTTGTGCCAATCAATCGTTGTTAATTGCCCATATTTCATAATGTGATACTCTTTTTCTAACTTAATGAAGAAACTATCGACAATTCAATTATTGAAAAGATTGCTCTAGAATCCTTTTATTTCTATGATTGATCCTCTAGTAATCAAAAGCTACAAACTATATTTTTGGCAAGCAAATAAAAAATAAATATCTCTTGCAAAAAGTTCCCATGAAGCTAAATATTCTCTTTGCCTACCAGACGCGCCTAGCTCATGGATTGGCTGAGAGATTTATTTCGCAAGCGACTTTGTTAATGAGCAGCTTGAAGAAGCATACGCCATCTTTTATTCGCTAGGATGAGCAAATACTTGCACGCGGTCGTTGCCGGTGTCTACAATGTAGATATTGCCAGTTGGATCAATGGTGATGCCATTGGGATTATTAAATTGACCATCACCACTGCCCATGCTCCCAAACTGAGCTCGGTATTCATGGTTGCTATCAAAGATTTGCACACGGTTGTTGCCGGTGTCTACAATGTAAACATTACCATCTGCGTCAAAGGCTATGCCATTGGGATCATTGAATTGACCATTGCCACTGCCCATGCTCCCAAATTGCGTCATATAGTCTCTACTGCTGCTAAACACTTGCACGCGATGATTGCCAGAATCTGTCACATAAATCAAGCCAGATCCATCAATTTCTATGCCCTTGGGGCTATTGAACTGGCCGTCGCCATTACCCATGCTACCAAAAAAACCAGGATCCTCTGAAATACGGCCAAAACTTGGTAAAGCATCAAGATTTCCTTCCCTGAGCGCAAAATTAGCGAACCAAATTGCTACTCGATGGTTACCACCATCTACAACGTAAAGCGTGCTTTTCTTTAAGGATGCACCAGAAAAGGGTTCTCCCGGTGGGGTGATGGCCATTCCACGAGGATTAGACATCGTACCTGGCGCAGCTGAGTTGGCTTCCGCATTGTCAGTCACCGAATAGACATGGATTCGAGTGCTAGTCGATAAAAAATAAAACTGCGCATTAACCAAACTAGTTGTGTTGATAGTCGGAGTAGATTCGATACCTTGAACGCCTGCAGCGGTCGTCCCTTGAGATTGATAACCGCCACTGGTGTTAAATAGTTGCACACGATTGTTGCCACTGTCTACCACAATAATCTGTGCACCATTAGTGTCGTCGGTGCGAAATACGATCTCATTTGGCGCATTAAACTGGCCGTCGCCACTACCACTTGCGCCAATTTTGCTTTGGAAGCTTGGTGGGGGGCTGCATCGACTGCTATCCACTAATAAAAAGCCAGAGCTACAAGACTTACACGATGCCATAGCTGTGTTAGTACTGCCACTTTTAGCTTCACCGTTTTCACATGTGAACGCAAACATCCCCGTTACCGCCATGCACTGGTCATCATTAACGAGAGTAAAAGGGTCAGTACAGCCCGAGCAGGAGGTTGTGTTTTCGCTAGCAGTAGTGCCACTGTTGGGTGTGCCATTGGGACAAATAAAAGAGAACATTGGTGGTTGGATACACTGGTCATTAACGAGGGTAAAAGGGTCGGTACATCCCGAGCAGGAGATTGTGTTTTCGCTAGCAGTAGTTCCATTGTTGGGTGTGCCATTGGGACAAATAAAAGAGAACATTGTTGGTGCTTGGATACACTGGTCATCATTAACGAGGGTAAAAGGATCGGTACACGCTGAGCAGGAGGTTGTGTTTTCGCTAGCAGTAGTTCCATTGTTGGGTGTGCCATTGGGACAAATAAAGGGGAACATTGTTGGTGGGATACACTGGTCATCATTAACGAGGGTAAAAGGGTCGGTACAGTCCGAGCAGGAGGTTGTGTTTTCGCTAGCAGTAGTTCCATTGTTGGGTGTGCCATCGGGACAAATAAAGGGGAACATTGTTGCTCCCGGTTTATCTGGAGAACTACTCGGAGGACAAGATATTGTTGCTAAGAGCAAGGAAAATAATCCAAATACATATACTTGAAATAATCTGGGATTCGTTATCGAACTACTGATCCTTTTTCTAGTAGAAATTGTTTGATTTTGATTGTTTTTCATTTTTTTATTCATATTTCTTCCTTCTTCTCCATTTTCCCCATGAATTCTTTAATTTAACCCCATTTTTCCTCTCGTCTTGACATCAAACATGAGACGAAAAAATTTTTTTAAGCGATAGCATGGCCACCATTGTCATAGCAGATTAAGAGCAATTAATTGTCAAATAAATTTTTTTTCTTGAGTATTTAACTTAAAAAATGATCGTTTATCATATATCTTACTGCCAATTTGACAAAAATTAACTCATTGATTGCTGTAAAATTGGCAATACAGTGAATTTCTTTTTGGTAGCAGAATCGCTAGACGATATAAGGGCTCTATTACATTTACAATAGGAAAAAAAGAGATGACAGAGTGAAATCCTTATTTTATTAAAGAAAGCAATCTATGAAACTAAATAATCTAACTACAAAAATGGCCGAAGCGATTCAGACAGCCGAGCAAATTGCAATCAACAGTAAAAATGCCCAGTGTGATGAAGATCATCTTTTACTCGCTTGTGGTAAACAAGAGGGTGGTATTGTTCCTTTGCTTTTCCGTCGTCTGCAATTAGATTGCAATCGGTTGATTGAACATTTTTCACAGAAAATTGCCAAAAAACCGCAAACTCTCGATTCTGCGGGAGAAAAGCCAAATCCTAGCCAATCTCTCATTGAGCTGATCAAAGAGGCTGAGAGAATTCGTGTCAATGATCAAGATAGCTATCTTTCTGTTGAACATGTATTGATAGCTTGTCTCCGCAAGAATAGTAGAGAATGGGCAGAACTTTCCTTAACTGAAGAAAATTGCCGCAAGGCCATTAAAGAATTGCGGGGTGGGCGTAATGTTGATCAAGTCGACCCAGAAGCAAATCTTGATGCGCTCAATAAATATGCCCATTGCTTAAATGATTTGGCTACCAAGGGGAAGTTAGACGCGGTGATCGGTAGGGATGAAGAAATCCGCAGAATTATGCAGGTGCTCAGTCGGCGCAATAAGAATAACCCTATTTTGATTGGCGAACCTGGCGTAGGTAAAACCGCTATTATTGAAGGGTTAGCTGGAAAAATCGTTTTAGGAGAAGTTCCGGATAGTTTGCGGGATCGGCAGGTATATACGGTTGACTTAGGGGCGATGGTTGCGGGTACAAAATATCGTGGAGAATTTGAAGATCGATTTAAATCTTTATTAAATGAAGTACGATTAGCCGAGGGGAAAATCATTATTTTTATCGATGAGGTTCATACCTTAGTCGGTGCTGGCGGCGAAGAAGGATCGTTGGATGCATCAAATATGATCAAGCCTGCATTGGCGCGCGGCGAACTCCACTGCATTGGCGCTACCACTCTCAATGAATACCAAAAGTACATTGAAAAAGATGCTGCATTTGAAAGAAGATTTCAGCCAATTTATGTAAAAGAACCCACGCCAGACGAAGCCACTTTAATTTTACGAGGAATTAAGAATCGCTATGAACTGCACCATGGGATTCGCATTACAGATAAAGCAATACTTGCGGCAGTAAAACTCTCCCATCGTTATATTCGTGATCGTTATTTGCCCGATAAGGCGATTGATTTACTCGATGAGGCTTGTTCCAAGGTTCGCATCGAATTGGATTCCTTGCCAGATGAATTGGATCAGATTGCCAAGCAGATCCAAGCTCTGAAAATTCAGTGCGAAGCGTTGAAGATGGAACAAAGTGAAGATTCCCAAAAGAAAATAAAGGAAATAAATTTTA
Organism: Leptonemataceae bacterium; assembly: GCA_965207725.1. GTDB lineage: Bacteria > Spirochaetota > Leptospiria > Leptospirales > Leptonemataceae. Next base: position 1,226,834 of record OZ242290.1, read on the forward strand.
AGATCAAGAATTTGGACGATGATTTTCTGATGAAAAATAATATTTGGGAAAAGGAAAAATCTGAAGTTGAAAAATTAAAATCGATTCGTGAACAAATTGAGAAGCTGGCACAAGAGGAAAAGCAGTATGAACGTTTAGGCGACCTCAATAAAGTTGCAGAAATTAGGTATGGCAAATTGCGATCTTTAGAAGAACAAAAAGTCAAAATGGAAGAGAGCATTCGCCAAAAAAAACAGTACTATTTGCGCGAAGAAATCACGGAAGATGATATTGCTGTAATTGTTTCACGGGCAATTGGGGTACCTGTCAGTAAGATGATGCAAAATGAAAAAACGAAAGTACTGCAGCTCAAAGATTTTTTAAAAAAGCGAGTCATTGCCCAAGAACCGGCCTTGATTGCCATCAGTTCCGCTATTCAACGATCTCGATCAGGGCTGAGTGATCCGAAAAAACCAGTGGGTACATTTTTATTTCTGGGGCCAACCGGAGTTGGCAAGACAGAAACAGCGAAAGCCTTAGCGGAATTTCTCTTTGACGATGAAGATGTGATTATTCGGGTTGATATGACCGAGTATATGGAAAAACATTCGGTAGCTCGTCTCATAGGTTCGCCGCCTGGATATGTTGGCTATGAGGAAGGTGGGCAACTGACCGAAGCGGTGCGTCGTCGCCCCTATAGCCTGATACTTTTTGATGAGGTGGAAAAAGCTCATCCAGATGTCTACCATCTATTCTTGCAGATTTTGGATGAGGGAAGTCTCAAAGATTCAAAGGGAAGGACCGTTGATTTTCGCAATACCATTATTATTATGACTTCAAATCTTGGCAGTGAACTTCAAGATCAGATAAATTTATCGCAGGCACAAAAAGAACAAAAAATCCTCGAAGCGACGCGACGTTTTTTTCGTCCAGAATTGTTGAATCGCTTAGATGAAATCATTATCTTCCAATCTCTGGATAAAGAGGCTTTATATGAGATTATTCATTTACAATTATTAAAGCTCTTTCAACGGGCGCAGGAGCAGGGGATTGAGATTCATTTGGCTGAAAAGCAAAAAAGGAAATTTTATGATTATATTCTGAGCCAAGCGTATGATCCAAAATATGGTGCCCGCCCAATTAATCGCTTCATTCAAGGACATGTCGCAACGGAACTGAGTAAAGCCATTTTGAGTCGATCAGCAAACGGCACGACAGCGCAACATTTTGAAATTTCTACAGACAAAAATGGTCTGAAGATAGTAGAATGATCCTAGGGTAACAAAGATGATTATTCGAATCAATTTGTAATGAATCACACAAATTCCCTTTTTTGTGTGCATATCATTTAGATTAAAAATTTTACTTGTGCAATAGTATACGGTTATTCCTTGTAAGATGAGGGCATGATTTTCAGGGATTTTTCATGACCGTCTATTTTCGCTAAGAATGTATGGTTTGATTAATACATATCGCTTCCTTCATATTGAAGATCCCCAACGATTTGGTAGGCACTGCTATCAGATTGCGCGGAGCTTGGGTTTGACCGGTACGATCATTGTCGCTGCAGAGGGTTTTAACTTGGCTCTCTCGGGGAAACAGCGAGCGATTGTCAGATTTTTTAGTGATCTAGATATCCTTCACCTTTTTCTTCCATTGTGCGAGAGCCAGCAAGACGGTAAAAATAGGGTTGAAAGTAAATCAAAGAAAGAATCGAGAGATCAATCTTTGGATTCTCTTTGGGAACAATGTTGTCAGAATCCACATTTTCATTTTTTTGCGAATCTGTCGCAGCGATCAATCAAGCGACTCCGCTTGCGAGTAAAAAGAGAAATTATTCGTTCAGATTTTGATCAAGCAAGCTCGGTAGCTTTGCCAGAGATCCAGGATAATGATGTCACTCACCTTCATCCGCAAAAATTTCATGAAAAATTATTGAATGAAAAAGATAAAATTGTGGTGATTGACATGCGCAACGATTATGAGATTGCCATTGGATCTTTTGAAAATGCGATAGATTTAAATTTGAAAAAGTTCAGCGATTTGCCAAGAAGTTTGGCTAAATTAAATCTCCCACGGGACAAAGAATATCTAACCTACTGCACCGGCGGTATTCGTTGTGAGAAAAGCCAAGTTTTTTTCAAATCTTTGAACTTTTCACAGGTATACCAATTGGATGGTGGAATCTTTAATTATTTACAGTATTATCCTAATGGATTTTGGCAAGGAGACTGTTTTGTCTTTGATGATCGAGTTTCGCTGAATCATAATCTAGAAAGTGGGAACTATGAACGTTGTGATGTGTGCGGACAGGCGCTGTCGATTGAAAATAAACGATGCAGTTATCATAGGGTAGCTCGCTGAGGCTATACGCCCACTGAAAAATCGCGCAAGGATTTTTCAAGAGAAGTTTTTTTATCGGTTTTTTCGTTGCGTTTCCCAATAATCAGTGCAGCAGGAGTGCTATAATTTCCAGCTGGGAATTGCTTGATGCGGTTTCCGGGAATAACAATTGAATAGGCGGGAATTTTTCGGCGATATTGCCTCTCTTCTTTGCCACTGACATCAATAATGGGCGTACTTGCGGTAAGATTTACGCCAGCACCTAAAACGGCTCCCTGTCCGACTCGGACTCCCTCGACAACCACTACTCGAGATCCGACAAAGACATGATCTTCAATCAGAACGGGCAACGCCTGAATTGGTTCAATCACTCCACCTATGCCAACTCCCCCCGACAAATGGACATTTTTACCGATCTGGGCGCAGCTGCCTACAGTAGCCCAAGTATCGATCATGGTATTTTCGCCGACATAGGCGCCAATATTTACAAACGAAGGCATCATGATAACTCCTCGCTCAACGTGTGCGCCGTAGCGAAGAATGGCTGGTGGAACCAGCCGAATTCTTTTTTGTTCTAATTGAGTTTGTAGTGGGATTCTATCGAAATAACTGAGTTCTTCACCATATTCATGGTTTTTCATCGGCATTACTCGAAAATAGAGTAGGATAGCCTGTTTGAGCCAAGGGTGTATCGTCCACTCTCCTAGATTTTCTGCTGGTGGAGTTGCAACCCTCAATTCACCAGAGGTAAGGTATTCAATTACCTTAAAAATGCTATTTTTATATTGCGCGAGGTCTCCTTTATGCCCTTGCCGATAACAAGTCTCAATTTTTTCTTTGAGAACCTCAATAGTTTCTTTTTTCATAAATTAAGGATTGATATTAAGATGACCAACTTCTTTTCTTTTTCTGGCAACCTCATTGTACCATTGCAATCCCTGCAGCAGCGCATTGCCATGAATCTGCCAACTTTCTTTTGCTGCTTGACCTTTTAGGATTTCTAAGGTAATGGTTGGGATATTTCGCTCTATGCCCGCGTAGGTACCAAGCGAACCTAGCGTCGGATAGCCGATCGAATCTACCGCTGGCAGATTATTTATTTTACTGATAATTTGGGCAAACTTTCGGCAGTTTCCATTATAATTAATCAAGGCCTTTTCAAAAGAGTGCATGGTAATAATCATGTTCGGTTTCTCTCGAGTCAGATAGTGAATGTGTGCTTGGGTTTCTGGTTCGCTTGCTTGATGTGCTCCAGGATAATAGCGCGGGTTCGTGAAAGTACTCTGCCAGTCTTTGGTGGGATAGTTACGATTAATGTCGACGTTGCGTTGGTTGGTTCGTCGCTTTTGTATACAGGCATCTGGATTTGCTTGCAAAACTACGTGAAATTGTAAATCTTTTAAAGTTGAATGAGAATGGTCACGAAGATCATTGATCAATGTTTGTAGGAGTATTATACCCTCGTGTTCATCTCCATGAACACCAGCTAACAAATGAATAATTTCATTGCCATATCCAAATTTTTCGATCCATATATTTTGGTCTAAAATTGATTTTCCAAGCGATTCTTTCTTTCTTTGCTCCATTTGCAGTTCTTTTTTTTCTATTGCATGTTTACATGTTTTTAACTTCTTTTTTATATTTCTCCAATATCGTATCTTGATCGGTTGTATAACGACCATAAAGAGCCAAATACTTATTTGCAACATTTTTTTCCTTTAAGACGATATAAACTTTCACCAATTCGATATAGAGTTCTTTTTCGAAGGGGAAAAATTCCAGTGCACGTAAATATGTCAATTCAGTTTGTCGTAGCATGGAATATCTCCTATAAAATGTTGCTAATGCCAAATAAGCATCCAAAGTTCTTTTCTTTTTTTGAATATAGATATAGATTTTTTCGGCTTCCTCAAATTCTTTGAATTTTTCTAAATAAGAGGCATTTTGTTGGAGCAGATCATAATTTTCTTTATAATGAAAACTGATGAGTTTTAGTTTGCGTTGAATAAACCTTTGATCTTTGGCGGTCTGCTTTTTTCTGCAAAGTTTGCCTGCTTCCTGACAATCAAGTTGCTTTTTTGCGAGTAAAAAAATTGCTGCTACATGAAGAGGCTCCAATTTTAAGGCAGTTCCAATGGCACGGGTAAAGCATCTTTCGTCGGGTAAAGAATAACAGGCTTCGGCTAATAGATAATGATAGTCGGCTTGACTCGGGTTCCGTGCAACGACTTGGTACAAAACGCCTTGAGCTTGTGAAAATTCATGACGCTTTAGATGTGCTTCGGCTTGGAGGGCCATAGTAGAAGTGGTATGGATAAAGGTTGGTTGGCTGAGAATTTGCACCGTTGTCGCATAATTTTTCTGTAGATAATTCCAATATGCCCGAGCATAGAGATGATTTTGTTCGTTATTCTTTTTGGCTAGCGGGCTTAATGGTGGAGAACTTTGGAACATTTGCGTGAGCCATTTGTCTGCTTGAGTACATCGGTCTAAATAACAATAGGATTGAATAATCATTTCGAGCACAGGTTTTTTGAAATCTGCAAACGGATAATAAAGTTGTGCCATTTTCAGAGCTTCGGCATAGTCTTTGCGGTTAAATTGCAAAGTGGCCAATTTACCGTAAACAAAAGACAATTGAGAATTTTGAGATACGAGAATGGATTGATAGGTGGCAATGGCGTTGTAGGGATATTCCATTTTTTCATATATTAAAGCCATTAAGAGTTTCACCTGATTGGTCAGTGGTATTTTATTTAAATGAGTTAAGGCAAGCTCTAAATCCCCGCTGTGATAATGGAGTAGTGCAAGATAAAATTGGACGTTTTGGTTAGCCGATAGCTGAGCTGTTCGGTTTTTTGTTTGCTTTGTCTGATTTACAATCGCCAACGATTGCAAATATTTGCGCTGAGCTTGTTCATAATTGAGATTCTTGTTGGTTCTCACGACTTTGCCCAATTCTTTTATTTTTTGGAGGGGCTTTGTCCAATTCTTTTTGCGGTGATCACGTGCATTGACTGGCGACAATACCGTTGAATGGTTGACTTTGCCTCGATGGAGTATGGATTGGGCTATGTCGCTTTTGCTAGCGATTGGATTGAATTCACGTACATTGGCGATTGAAGTGTTCAACGCAATAAGGCTGAAGATGGTGCAGATGAGGAAACTGCGGTTAATTTGGTGGAAGAATTTCTTCCGGTCTGAAATGCTTGTCAATAATTGGAAGAGGATCAGAAGCATCATGAGCTTCATCCGATTCTTTATCTTTTTTCGATGAATCTCCATTTTCATCCGCCAAGGGCAAAATATCTTTTTTACGTTTTAATATTTCTATAGCTTTTCGTACGACTATTTCATCAGCTGGCTTAGTGGCAACATATTCTTCCCAATATTCGATAGTTTTTGCCTTATCTTGATAAAATTTGTAATGACATAGTCCCAAATAAAATAGAGCCAATGGTAAATTCTTTTTTTTACTTGCTCGTATGAGATAGGAAATAGCTTTCTTTTGATCATTTTGTAAATATTTGATTTGCCCCAGTCGAAATAAATCTAGTTCTGGATTTGGGCTAAACTCTCGTGCCCGCATGAAAAACTCCTGTGCTTCAGTGTATTTGCCAAGTGCCAAACTAGAATCACCTGCAAAGCGGTGAGCTCGATAATCCTCGGAATTCTCACGAGAAATTTCTTGAAAGTAATCAAGCGCCGCATAGTATTTTTTTTCAAAGAAAAACTTTTCTGCCCGTAGGCGTTGTTCATCCGTTAATGGTGTCTTTGCGAATATTGATACTGAAAATACGAAAAGCATGAAATAGAGACATCCCTTGGACAAGCTCCTATGTAGGTAGTGCATGATCGTTGCTATCATTCCCGTTTTTTGTTTTTCGACTGTGAGCAATCTATTGTTATTGTCGTCTATAATGTTTAATCGATCAATATTTTCTTTGTTTTGAGATCCCTTTGCGTTAAAATCCATCGAATTTCCCTGAGCTAAAGAATATTGGTTATGATCATCTTTTGTTCAATACTATATCAATTAATCAGCTATTATTTGCCAATGAATCGCAATGATAAGAGCGATAAAGAGTAAAAATGTGAATATCGTTGTGATCGATTTAATGAATCGCAAGAATCGGAGCAATTTATTAGGCAACCACAAAAGAATTTTATTGGTAAAAAATCGCCAATTTCGATCAGCTTTTTTTGGCATCTTTCTTTTCTTTAGATGGTGGTTGGATCGAGAGAATCTACGTTTTGCATATGATGAAAGAAAAACAGCACTCAATAGTAAGGCGATTGGTAAAATATAATCATTTGGCCCTGCGGCAATTTGCAGCTTAAGAATGGGTAAAAACAATCCTAAAGCTAAGACCAAGATACCGAGCGAAAGCATCGCGAGTAGCCATACATTGAGAAATAAAATGCGCTGTTGTCTGATGAGGAAATTTTTCATACTTGATAGAATCATTGAGCGTTGTTCTTTTTTAAAATAATCAAAGCTCAAAATGAGTAGATAAATCCAAAAACAAATAAATCCCAGCAGTAAAAAAATATCTTTCACCTGATCAAAAAAGGCAAACACAAAGGGGGAGATCAGTTGTAGGTTGATAGAACTGATCCCTTGGGAATATTGATGAAAACGATAATAAACGATCAGAGTAAGTATGACCCCTAGAACAATAGTCGATTGTCGTAAATATACTTTTTTTATGGATGGAGAGAAGCTGACAAAAAGAGACAACAGGGCTAAAATTCCGATCAAGCAAGCAAATAATACTGTGGCAAATGCTAAGATCTGGTGCCAATGGATATCACGATAAAAAAAGTCTTTATTTTTTTTTATCGGCTTCCAAGTATCCTCATAGTTATTGAGAATTGAGGTGAGATGAATCAATGCGACAAGCTGCCCACTATTAAGAGAAATTTGTAATCCTTCTTGTCCTTGTGATTTTTTTGCAGGCGAGAATACTGGTTGTTGTGGTTGTAAAATCATGGTGCCAAAACATATCTGCAAGCAGAATAAGACTGCGGTTATTGCAAGTAGCCGCTGGCTGACCGTTAAAAGAAAAATCTGTATCTGCTTAAGCATTCTTTCTATTACTTTTGTCAATACGTAGATTCATGAGAAACATAAAGCAAACCAGTCCGTAAAAAAGCAAGTTTGTTATAGATTCACATTTGTTTACGGAAAAGTCAATAATTATTATCTTGCGCTATTACAGAAATCATGATTTTCACTTGCAAAAAGAGCTTTACATGGGAAAAAGCTCATTATCGTGTGAAGGGAAGCTTGAAGGGCAAGTCATCCAACAAGAACTCAAAACGACACTCAGAAAAATCTTGAGCATTAAAGAGCCATTACAATGACATTGAAGCTCTTGAGGATTTTCTCTTTCTTTAGAATAGACAAACTTTGGCAACAGATTTGGCATATCGAATTTCGTTTGGCGTGGCGATACCTCAGGGCTGGTAACGCTAGTTCATCGTTCTTTAATACCAATGTTCGTTTAGCGATTGTTTTTATGACTAGCATGATCGCAGTGATTATAATGGTCTTCAGTGTTTTTTATGGCTTTCAAAATTCGATTTATGAGACATTGCTCAAGTCTGCTCCACATATCCGGATAGAGCATCAGTTTACCAAAACCTTTCCCAAATATGACGATTTGATTTCTTATATTCAGCAAGAAATAGCGATAGACAGCAATCAATTACCGGGGACGGGCACATCACCGGCTATTCAATTTATTTATCCTGAATTATCGGTGCCAGTACTCTTTCCTGGCTTATCGAGCTATGAAATCAAAAATTTTTTTGGCATTCCTTCGACAATGATTCGCCCAAAATCATTGCAATCTGCTTCTCAAACCGATCGGTTGGCAGCCGATTCTTTTTCTTTACCGGTAACTTATTTTAATGATCAGGCACTGAAAGATTTTTCTCAAGACGATTATATCTTAATTGGCTCTGAAATGGCACAGAATTATGGCTATGCTTTAGGAGACCGCGTCAATCTTTTACTGCCACAACGAGCTCATTTCGCGAATCTGAACGATATCGTTGAACACAGCTTTGTTATTGCTGGATTTTTTAAAACTGGGTTTTATGAATTTGACCAAAATCATTTGTATGTTTCCTTAAATGTGGCGCAGAGGACTCTCGATCTAGCTGGGAGAGTTAACAGTATCGCTATACAGGTAGCGAGTCAAGATCAGCTTTATCGGGGAGAAACTCTGATTAGCCAAATTGTTGCCAGCTACGATTTTTATCAATCGGAAGGTTTATCTAAAGATGCAATGCCACCTCTAGGAGAAACCGATATTACAGCTTCAGAATCAAGGTCAATGCAAATTGAAGCAGAGAAACTTCAAATACCCATGTATGCCGTCAGTACAATTCAAGATGAGCGAAAAAATCTATTTCAAGCACTCCAACTAGAAAAAACATTGCTTCTGGTTATTTTGAGCTTACTCATCTTTGCTGGTATCATCGGAATTTGGATTAGCATTGCCTTATTGGTTAAATCAAAGGAATACAGTATTGGCGTATTGAAAGCAATGGGGCTGCCTGCGGCAACAATCATCCGTATCTTTTGTCTGAGTGCCTTGATGATGGGATTAATGAGTTTAATTATAGGCTCAGTCTTCGGAATTTTCGCTACCTATAGACTTGAGAGCATGCTGTACTTTGTGGAAGATGGGATAAACGCACTGTGTCCGCTTTTACAGGACAATTGTATACCGATTCAAATTATTCCGTCAAACATCTACTACGTTGACCATCTGCCAGTGGCAATTGATATAGATACCATATACATCCTCGGAGTCATGACTTTGATTCTGAGTACCGTTGCTGGTTATATCCCAGCTCGCAGTATTATGCGCTTAAACCCTATCAAAATTTTATCGTTTCAGTAAATTATGTTCTTGTGTATTAAAGAAATTAAAAAGAATTTTGCAGACTTAAAACTGCTCAAAGGTATCAATCTAAGTATAAAGAGGAACTCGGTCTGTGCAATTATCGGCGAGAGTGGTTCTGGTAAAAGTACTCTATTGAATTTGATCAGTACGCTGGATACACCTGACAGTGGATCAATTCTTTTTCAAGGCAAAGATATTATCCAGATGAGGGAGTACGAAAAAGAAAATTTTCGCGTAGATTCAGTTGGGTATCTACATCAAAATCATTATCTAATCCCAGAGTTTACAGTTTTAGAAAATGCTTCTTTTGCCCCATTGATTCGCCAAGTTTCTCTCGGTGAGTCGTTGAAAAGGGCTCACCAGTTATTGGATTTAGTGGGTTTAGGAAAGCGCCTATCTCATTATCCTCATCAACTTTCTGGTGGAGAAAAATCCCGATTAGCGTTGGTTGCCGCACTCGTTGGACAAAAGGAATTAATTTTAGCCGACGAGCCAACCGGAAATCTAGACGAGGATAATGCAGAGCGGATATTTGATCTGATACTCAACTTACAGAATAAATATCTTTTTACATTGATGGTGGTTAGTCATAATAGTCAAATTGTGGCGCGAATAAAAACCAGATTTCTTCTGAGGGATGGAGTATTGAATCCATTGAAAGGTCATTGACCAGCGCAAATCAGCCAGATCTGGAAAATATTTGCCAATTGATAAGGATGAATTGTGACTCTGTTTAAGGGTCAAATGAAAAAGGCACTATCGATTCGAAAAATTTATTGACAAAATCAAAGAAATGAGATTAAATGATAGCAAAGAGAAAGGTTTTGTTCGAGAATTAAGAGTGATCGTGCTAGATATGGAGGTAAATAACTCATTTAATATGATGAAAGAAACGAAATGATGAACGAATTTACAAAGAGAGCTAAACGTATTATCAATGAATTGGCGCAAAAAGAAGCCAAACGAATGCACAATGATACCCTCGGGCCTGAGCATATTTTACTTGGTATGCTTCAAGAAGAAGATTCATTAGCAGTGAAGATTCTTCGTCATTTGAACGTTGACTTCAAGGAATTAAAAAAGGAAATAGAAAGAAGATCGTTCAATGGTGGGCAAATGTTAATAGATCCACTGCCAGATAAATATCAAAAAATAATAGAATATGCCAAAGAAGAGGCGAAGAAATTATTTCATAGCTATGTTGGTACTGAACATATTCTTTTGGCCCTATTGCGAGATAATAATAATGTAGCCGCTGCTTCATTGATGAAATTCAATATCAGGTATTCTGTTATCAAGGCAGAAATATCACGAATCTTAGGTGTAAAGACTGCTGAAGTTGTCAGACGTCAACGGAGTGAATCAGGAAGAACAGTGAGAAATAAATCAACTATTCTATCAGAACATTCACGTGATCTCAATCAAATGGTTAAAGATGGCAAGCTCTCACCGGTCATTGGTCGAGAAAAAGAAATTCAGCGTATTATTCAGATTCTTTGTCGGAAAACCAAGAATAATCCTATTCTTATAGGAGATGCAGGAGTCGGTAAGACTGCAATTGTTGAAGGTCTTGCGGAACGAATTGTTTCCCAAAAGATTCCCGAATTATTGCACGAGAAGGTAATTATTTCTCTAGATCTAGCAAGTCTTTTGGCGGGTACTAAATATCGTGGCGAATTTGAAGATCGAATGAAACACATTATCAAGGAATTAAAGGATAATCAACATTTGATCGTATTTATCGATGAATTACATACTTTAATTGGCGCAGGGGCTGCCGAGGGTGCAATCGATGCTGCCAATATTTTAAAACCAGCATTGGCGCGCGGAGAAATTCAATGTATCGGTGCAACTACAATGAATGAATACCGTAAGTATGTTGAAAAAGATTCTGCTCTAGAACGACGATTCCAATCGATCTTGGTTAAAGAACCTTCGATAGAAGATAGTATTTGGATTCTTCAAGGTCTGGCTGAAAGTTTTGGTAAACACCACAGAGTAGAGTACAGCGATGAGGCTTTAGAACTTGCGGTAAAGTTGGCGAAGAGACACATTGCCGATCGATTTTTACCAGATAAGGCAATTGATATTATTGATGAAGCTGGGGCACGAGCGCGGCTCAGTCATTCTTCAAGACCAAAAGATATACGAATGCTACAAGATGAGATTAAGAAATTAGTCACCTCTAAGGAGGATTTGGTAAAAAGGCAAGAGTATGAAAATGCTGCAAAGATTAGAGATGAAATCAATAGTAAACGCTTATTTTTGGATTCTAAAATAAAGGCGTGGAAAGAAGAAGATAGTAGTAATTTTGTCAAGATTGGAGCTGATGAGATCTATACTATTATGAATCTTTGGACGGGAATTCCTTTGGATAAAATGAGAGACGGCGAAGGGCAACGATTGCTAGAGTTGGAAAAAGACTTGCAGAAGCTGATTGTTGGGCAAGACCAAGCAGTGACCGAGGTATCTCATGCAGTAAGAAGAGCACGGACTGGCTTTAAAGATCAAAACCGCCCATCCGGTTCTTTTATATTCTTAGGACCAACGGGAGTAGGGAAAACTGAACTTGCGAGATCTTTGGCGAAAATTTTATTTGGCGATGAAAAAAAATTATTTCGTTTGGATATGTCTGAATTTATGGAGATGCATTCGGTTTCTAAATTGATCGGTTCTCCCCCTGGATACATCGGCTATGAGGAATCAGGGCAACTCTGCGAATACATTCGCCGTAATCCTTATTCGATTATTCTCTTTGATGAAATGGAAAAGGCCCATCCAGATGTATACAATATTTTATTGCAAATACTTGATGATGGCTCACTCACTGACTCTCATGGTAGAAGAGTTGATTTTTCAGAAACAATCATAATTATTACATCCAATGTTGGTTCACGTGATCTGTTTCAGCGGGGCTCAATGGGGTTTTCTGATCATGAACGAGACAAGAAGGAAGTTCGGAAAGAAAAACTGATGGATGAGTTAAAGAAAATGGTAAGCCCTGAGTTTTTGAACCGGATTGATGAAGTGATCATCTTTCAAACTCTGGAAGCAAAACATGTTCATCGAATAATTGATAATTTTGTAGCAAAGATGAATGACCTATTCATTGAGAAAAAAGTAAAAATTATTTTGGAAGACACCGCTAAGGATTATCTCGCTGAGCGAGGATTTAGTGAGAAAAATGGTGCTCGCGCCCTGCGAAAAGTTTTGCAAAAGGAGATAATTGATTATTTATCCATTCAATTTTTGAACGGCAAACTCACAGAACCGGCTGAGTTTACAATCAGTGCGGAAAAGAAAGAGGAAGAGTTCGCAAAGAAAAAAGGGTATCTTTATGAAAAATTGATTTTCAAGCATGAGGATTGGGTAGATTTCCCCAAAATCCTTAAAGAAAAGATGGATACCTTACAGGCAAAGATGAAGAAGAGAGAGAAAGAGAGATTAACCGTTGATCAAAGCGCTGAAAAAGAAAAACAGCAGATTCAAGAAATAACTCGAATGGATATAGATAATCCATCTACCCCAAAGGAAAGTTGAACTGAATGACAAAAAAAAAATTGATTTGGTGGCAACAGATTTATCAGAAACTCGTTTCCAGAAGTTAGAAGATTTTTCAAAAAAATATTACGATCCGTACAGCAAGGCGTTCTCTCGTTCTCATATAATTCAAGAAATCATCGAAGCTGATTCAAAGATCTATAGAATTGCCGGCCGGATTTGCGCTAAGCGTATCATGGGCAAATCAATGTTCCTTGATGTAAGGGACGAAAGCGGAAAAATCCAAGTCTATTCGGCAAAAAGAAAAGAAAAATCTCCTGATACAACAATAGATAGAAATCCACCCGAACCATTTGATATTTTGAAAATGGTTGATATCGGTGACATCATCGGAGTGGTAGGTACTTGTTTTCTAACGAAGAAGGGGGAAAAGACAATGAAGGTCCATTCGACGGTTTTGCTTGCCAAATGCTTGCATCCAATACCAGTCGTCAAAGAAAAGAAAGGACAAATTTATGATAAACTCAGTGATCATGAAATAATTTATCGCCAGAGGTATTTAGATCTATTGATCAATGAGGGTAGTCAACAAGAATTTAAATTACGTTCAAAAATTATTCAATCGATTCGAATGTTTCTCGATACTCGAAATTTTCTTGAAGTCGAAACTCCAATGCTACAGGCAACTGCTGGCGGAGCCATTGCCGATCCTTTTAAGACGCATCATAAGGCCTTGAATATGCCTCTGTACTTGAGAATTGCTCCTGAATTATATTTAAAACAACTCATCATTGGTGGATATAGTAGAATTTTTGAAATTAATCGTAATTTTCGCAATGAAGGAATTAGTGTGAAGCACAATCCTGAGTTTACTATGCTAGAACTGTATGGTATTTATATGGATGTGGAAGATATGATTTCATTATTTGAAGAAATTGTTTGTCAGGCTGTAAAATGTGTTTCGCAAAATTTACAAATCATCTATCAGGATAAAGAGGTCAGTTTTAATCAGCCTTGGAAAAGATTAGATTACCTTGAGGCAATTAAGGAAAGAACGAACCTATCAATTGATCTTCAAAAGATGGATACTGAAGGATTGCGCCAAGATGCAAGAAATCTTGGATTAAAAGAAAAAGAGCTCAATGAATGCAATACCTTTTGGAACATTGTTGAGCTGATTTTTGATCAAATAGTGGAACCGGATTTAATTGATCCAATAATTATTGTGAAGCATCCCAAAGCGATTTCACCGTTAGCGAAAGCGTCGTCAGAGAACGAGCAGCTGACGCAACGATTTGAACCTTATGTTATGGGGCGAGAAATTGGTAATGGTTTTAGCGAATTGAATAATCCGATCGAACAGCGTGAGCGGTTTATTGAGCAACAGAGAAACCATCCAGAGAGTACGATAGATGAGGCTTTTCTAAAAGCCTTGGAATATGGCATGCCGCCCACTGGTGGTTTGGGAATTGGTATTGATCGTTTAATCATGTTACTGATGAACAAAGCAAATATTCGTGATACTCTCTTTTTCCCTTTACTGCGACCATTAGATGTGTCCAACAATGAAAAAAGAAAAGAAAATAAAGAAAAAATATAAATATCAAACATTCATTGATATTTCTTGGAGCGATTTGGATGCGAATGGGCATGTCAACAGTTTAGCCTATGCTCGCTATTTTGAAAATATCCGTATTCAATATGTGATACATTTTTTTAACTTCTTAAGAGATCCAAAAATGAAGACTGATAGTCTCTTGACTGATCTATATTTTCGATATCTTGGACAGATTTTTTATCCAGCTAGGATTTTGGCAACTACCGGTATTGTTGAGGTCAGTAAGCGACAAATTATTTTTAATGTCACGTTTTGGAATGATAAAGAGGAATTGATTACTTCTGGGGTAGGGAAGTTGCTCAGCTTTGATTTTCAAAAAAACAAGATAACGGTTTGGCCCAAAGAATTCTACGAACGAATTCAGGAATTACGGGAAGAAAGATAGTGTTCGTATTTGATTGACTAAAAATAATTAGAATAATAGAGATTTTTGAGCATATATATTTTAGCAAATCACTTGCTCACTAGCGTGCTTTTGAAATAAAGGAAACATCAATATTTTGATACTAATAATTGAAAAAATGAATGAAAAAAAATATTCTACTGTGATGTTAAGTATTCTTAAAGAAGATTCTTGAAAAACTAGCTTCAAGAATAAAATTTGGATTAATTGGGAAATATGAGTGTAGTTATCTTTTCAAGATTGGAAGGACAGTCAAGAAATGGTAGTAGTAGATGCTTGTTTTCATGTATATTCTGAGCAAATGTTCTATAAAATAATTCATCGTATTTTACAGAAGGGTAAAATAGGCTCGCTGGTGATTGAAAATTATGATAGCGCAGCCAATATAGTAATCAATGTTGATTACTATGGTTGTGTTTCTTCTGAAGAAAATCCAATAAAGATTAGAGTATTGGATCAACGATTTTATCGGAAAATTTTATTTAAAGGAGATGTCGGATTTGGAGAGGCATATTTTTTACATTATTGGGAAACAGAAAATCTGGTAGGAGTGTTGACTTGGTTTTTGAAAAATAGCGATTATTTCTTATCTTTTTCAAGATCAAAAAAAAACAATATTTTATTTTGGCCAATGTTAAAAATATATCAATGGCATCATTATTGGCGTAAAAATACGATTAAGAATAGCAGGAAGAATATTAACAAGCATTACGATCTTTCCAATGATTTTTATCAAACCTGGTTAAGCAAGGAAATGGCTTATTCTTCTGGCTATTTCAAAGAATCGAATGAAACTTTGGAGAAAGCACAGGAGAATAAATTTCAAAAAATTATCGAAAAATTGGAATTAAATGCAAATGATCATTTGTTAGAAATTGGTTGTGGTTGGGGTGGATTTGCGATCTATGCGGCGCAAAATATTGGATGTCAAATCACTGCTATTACGATTTCTCAAGCACAGTACAATTACTTTCAAAAAAAAATAAAGGAATATCATTTGGAAAAGAAAATAAATTTACAGTTTATTGATTATCGATCAATGACCGGCGAGTTTAATAAAATTGTGAGTATCGAAATGATGGAGGCAATTGGTCTTCAATACTATGATTACTTTTTTGCCCAATGCTCTAGGCTTTTGAAGAAAAATGGGATTATAGTATTGCAATGTATCACTTTCCCAGATTGTTTTTTTAATAGATATTTGAAGAATCACGATTATATTCAGGAACATATTTTTCCTGGATCAATGTTGTTATCTCTACAGCGAATTCTTCAAGCAATGCAACGGACTGGTATTTTATATTTGTATGATCTGGAGACGATCGGAGCGGAATATGCCAAGACTTTGCTCCTCTGGCGAGAGCGAATGATGAAAAATATGAATAGTATAATGGAATTGGGTTTTAATAAACAATTTATTAGGAAATGGATATATTATCTATCATATTGTGAAGTAGGTTTTGCTCAGAATTATATTAATGATGTTCAACTGGTCTTGTCTAATGTTCAGAATCAATCGATTGGAAGATATAAGTCACTGCAAGAGAATCAAGAAATATGATCGTTCAAGGCGATTAATATCTAATTATTATATCTTGTGACAATGTACATATGCATATTCTGCTTTAAATAAGAACAATCTTCTTTGTTGTATGTTGGAAAGAATCCTTAGAATAGATTATCTTAAAATTAAGATAGGTCTATTCAGTATATTTGGGTTTTTGCTCATCATGACGGCGCTCCGTTTATACGATATTAACTTTGCTAAAAAAGCAATGATGGAGTTTAATGTCATTGAACTGGGAAAAGAATATGATGTACAAAAAGTTAATGCTCTAGTCCACCTAAAACTGAAAGACAATTGGATTTATAGAGAAGTTCATACTCGAACATGGTTTGAAAAGCAGCAAATTCGGGCAAACGTTGATATTTATGATCATACTGGAGATCGAATTGGTCAGAAAATTTTGAATTTTGAAACCAATGCATATGCTCCCACCTATCGCTTATTAGATTATCGTGATGGAAATTATGAGTCTATTAAAAGAGTTTCTAAAAAGGTTTATTTAATGGAATACAAAAGAAACGAGAAGTCAAAGTTAAAAATGAAGGAAGCAAAGGCAGAATATACACCAGTGGTTGATGCTGGCTTTGAACATTTTATTCAAGATTATTGGAGGGATATTTTAGAATCCCCTCAGATTATTAGTTTTGCCATTCCATCGAAATTAGCCTTTATTTCTATTAAAGTGACACATATCAAAAGTTACATCCGCGATAACAGCGAAATTACCATGATGGAATTAAAGCCTCAAAGCTTCTTTCTTCAGATTTTTGTTGCTCCGATACGACTTATCTTTAACCGAGAAAAAAAATTAACTGAATACTTAGGCCCTTACAGTTTTTTTGATAATCGTGGCAAAGGAATACGGGTGCGGACAGAATACATTTATTAGAGAAAATTCTAGATTTAATTTTATTGAATTATATTATTTAACTACAGCCAGTTGTCATTCCACAGGTGTTACATTTCAAACAAGATCCATTGCGGAGCATTGTAAATTGTCCACATTCTTGGCATGGATCTCCTTCGTATCCCATTAAACGTGCCTCTACAATTTTATCTTTGCGCCTTTTATTTTTATTGCTCTCAGGAGCGGGATTTTGTATCTGAGTAGAATATTCTTTTCCTTTTTTTTGTTTACTAAGCTTCCTATCATCATGTTGGATTTTTCGTTTTTGCACTGTATTTGATTTATCATTTCGCTTTTTTTCTAAATTTGGACGAGTAATTGAATCTGCTCGGATATCATCTGGCTGTGCTTGTGCCAAATCATATCTTCCTAAATAGGTGACAGCCAATTCTCGAAATACATAGTCAATGATAGAAGTGGACATTTTAATGTGAGGATTCTTTTGAACGATACCATTTGGTTCAAATCTAGTAAAAATAAATGCTTCTACGAATTCATCTAAAGGGACTCCATACTGTAACCCTAAACTAACAGCAATCGCGAAACAATTCATTAGTGAGCGAAAGGCAGCACCCTCTTTGTGCATGTCCAAGAAAATCTCTCCTAATTGACCATCCTCATATTCACCGGTATGTAAATAAATTTTATGACTACCAATGACAGCTTTTTGAGTGTATCCGAGGCGTCTTGAAGGCAGATGATAGCGTTTGGGATATGCAAGTATCCTTTCTACTAAACTTTGACTCTCATCAATATCTTTTTCTTCTGATAAATTATCTTCATCATCGTTATTCATATTCATCAATGGCTGTGATAGTTTTGATCCATCTCGATAAATAGCGATGGATTTATTCATTAATTTCCATGATAAATGATAGGCGTCTTTTACATCATTGATAGTGGCTTCACTAGGTAAATTAATAGTTTTGGAAATTGCACCCGATAGAAAGGGTTGTGCTGCAGCCATCATTTTTACATGAGATTTCCAGTGTAGGGCTCTCTGCCCTTTTCGACCACATTTGTTAGCACAATCGAAAATCCTATAATGCTCCTCTTTTAGATGTGGAGCTCTCTCTATGGTCATTGTCCCGCATACATATTCATTCGCATCATCAATATCTTTTTTAGTAAATCCAAGAGCCTTCAATAAATCAAAATTTGTATCTTCTAATGTATGATCCAATTCTAATCGAGATAAAATTTGTTCACCAATTGTATTGGTATTAAATATGAAGCGTATATCAAATGAATTTTTCAATTGTTGATCAATACGCTTCAAATCTTCTTTGAGAAATCCTTTTTTCATAAGATTTTCATAAGATATCTGGCCTTGAAATTTTTCTAAAGACCCATAACCAATACTATAATCAATAATCTCATCAATTTGTTTTGGAGTATATCCTAGTTTTCTCAATGCAGGAGGGATAGATTTATTAATCATTTTAAAATACCCGCCACCTGCGAGTTTTTTATATTTGACCAAGGCAAAATCTGGTTCAATCCCTGTAGTATCACAATCCATCAAGAGACCGATTGTGCCTGTTGGAGCAATCACCGTAACTTGAGCATTACGATAACCATGTATTCTTCCCAACTCTAAAGATTTATCCGCTTGTTCTTTTGCGATTTCTAAGAGATACGAGGGACAGAATTGTGGATCAATTTCTTCGGGAGTAATTGTCAGATTTTCATAGGAAACGCTTGTATCTCCGGAGATGGCTCGTCGATGATTTCGGATCACCCGGAGCATTGCTTTACGATTATCCTGAAATTTTTCAAAGGTACCTAAGCGTGCAGCCATAAGAGCGCTAGTAATATATGCAGTGCTATGCATAATACTTGTTAAGACGCTACACCAAGCACGAGCTTCTGTTGAATCATAGGGCATTCCTAACATCATCAACATTGATCCAAGGTTAGCATAACCCAATCCTAAGGTTCGGTATTGATGCGATAAGAGCCCGATTTCTTTTGAAGGATACTGTGCCATGGTAACAGATATTTCCAAAACAATCGTTAGTAATTGGCTACAGTGACGATATGCTTTCTCATTAAATTTAGTGTTCTTAGCATCCAAAAATTTTATCAGATTCATAGAAGCAAGATTACAAGCGGTATTATCCAAGAACATATACTCGGAACAGGGATTAGAAGCTCTGATGCTGCCACCATGAGGACATGTATGCCATTCGTTAATAATGGAATCGAATTGAATCCCTGGATCAGCACTTGACCAAGCGGCGTAGGCAATTTGATCCCATAATTGAAGGCTCTTTAAAGTATGAAAAGGCTGCGGAGTGTCATTTTTCCTTTTTGCTCTTTCTTTTTCGTTTCGTTCGTATAAGTGCCATTCTGTATTTTCTTTTTGTAAGGATTTCATGAATTCATTTGATACGCGCACAGAATTGTTTGAATTTTGCCCTGAGACGACCTGATAAGCCGTTGATTGCCAGTCGGTTGTACATTCTTCAAATGTGATTCCAGTATAGCCTTGCTTAGCTAAATCAATTGTTCTCTCAATATAGTTGACTGGGATGTGCATTTTTTGGGATTCTTGGATTGCTTTTTTTAATCCAAGATTTTTCTTTTTATCGTATTTTATCCTAGGATCGTTTTCTTTTGCTATTGCAAAAAAAATCAAATTGAGGTAACGATTTGCTATTTTTGACCCAGCTATTAAAGAAACTACTTTTTGTTCTTCAATATGCTTCCAATTGATGAATTCTTCGATATCAGGATGATCTAAGTCAAGACATACCATTTTTGCAGCTCGTCTGGTAGTCCCACCCGATTTAATTGCTGCCGCAGCCCGATCACCAATTTTCAAAAAACTCATTAAACCAGAGCTTTTGCCACCACCAGATAGCTTTTCTCCAGCAGCACGAATTTGAGAGAAATTTGTTCCAGTTCCTGAACCATATTTAAAAATCCGAGCTTCTCGTACCCATAGATCCATTATTCCATTTTTATTTACTAAATCATCGTTTACTCCTTGGATAAAACAGGCATGTGGTTGTGGTCTCTCGTAGGCAGAAGTCGATTTCTTGACCTGTTTATCTTCAGTATCATAATAGTAATGTCCTTGTTTTTCTCCTCTGATTCCATAGGCCCAATACAATCCCGTATTAAACCATTGTGGTGAATTTGGTGCGGCAATCTGTGCCGCTAAAATATAGAGCAACTCCAAATAAAAAGTGAGGGCCATTTGTTCGTCAAAATAGCCTTTCTTTACACCCCAATATGTCCAACAACCTGCTAAACGGTGAAAAATCTCCTTCGCCGAACTTTCTCTTCGATTCTTTGTAGAGTTATCAATTATTTCATGTCTACAGAGCCAATTGGGTATTTTTTCTTCAGGAATTTTCCTCAGCTCATCAGCAATTCCTGATTTTCTAAAGTATTTCTGAGCCAGTATATCAACAGCAACTTGTGACCAATGTTCAGGAACCTCTATTTCTTTTAAGTGGAAAACCACGGTTCCATTGGGATTGACAATATTAGATTCTCGTTTTTCCCAGTTAAACATCTGCCAAACTGCTTCAGCAGGTTTGACAAGATCAATTGTTAAATCTTTCGTATAATACGCTTTAATTGGTAGAAACGGCAGTTCTTTACTGTCTCTCACTTTCTTTATTCTTTCAGAAATATTAATATCAGCTTCTAAAACTGTCTGTTGGTTAATATAATTTGAATCCTTTGATTTATCCATTTTCTATTACTGTATTCAAATGATATTGATCATTCCGCAAAAAGTAGCTAGAAATACAATGAAAATCATTATTATTATCTATTTTTTGCAGATGCATCCATAAGAGACATAAAAAATCTTTAGCTTTTATTTTACAATCAATTATTTGATTTTATGATTATCTAGAGAAATCATCTCGGAAATCTGAGTTCATGGGCACAAAATTTTTGATGAATCTTTGTAAAAGAATTTGCTATGATGTCTGATCTTTTTAAAAAAGTATCATAGCAAACTGGTCACGATGTTTGATAATCCTCATTTATTTTCTCCATTTTTGATGTATAATGAGAATAGAGAATTAAGGGTAGAGGAGACCAGTTTTCGCCAATTGGCAGATAATCATTCAACTCCATTATTTATCTACAGTGGGAAACAAATTATTTACAACCTACAAAATTTCAAAAATGCGATTAAGAAATATAATTTCAAGAATTCTCTTATTTGTTATGCAATGAAAGCTAATGGCAATAGCGCTATTGTAGGAATGCTTGGTAAACTAGGCTGTGGAACTGATATCGTCAGTGGGGGTGAGCTTTATCAGAGTTTGCATGCAGGAATACCCAGTAAGAAAATTATTTTTTCTGGTATCGGCAAGAATAAAAATGAATTAGAATATGCTATTGATTCGGATATTCTATTGATCAATGTGGAATCTGCGACCGAGGTTGAGAAAATTGTTGATATCGCAACTAAATTAGAAAAAAAAGTTTCAATCAGTATACGATTAAATCCCAATATTGTAGCGAAAACTCATCCATACATTCAAACGGGAACTAGAGAGAGTAAATTTGGAGTTTCTTTGGAAGAAGCAATGTCCTTGATCATTCGTCACCATCAGCATAAATATATTAGAATTATCGGTCTTGGATTTCACTTAGGTTCACAAATTAGTGATTTTTCTTGCTTTTCACAAGCCATTGCCAAAATTCACCCATTTCTTCAACGAGTACAATCATATATTTCCATCAAATACTTTCATGTTGGCGGTGGAGTTGCTATTCGCTATCATCCAGATGATCAAACCAACAACTGTTTGTCTGAATATTTACAAAATCTCCAGAATATTAGAAATTTTCTTGATAAAAAAACAACGATTATTTTTGAACCAGGCAGATATCTTGTCGGCAATGCCGGTTTTCTTCTGACAAAAATATTATATCTTAAAAAGACATTTCATAAAAGTATAATTATTGTCGACGCTGGTATAGACAATCTCATGAGGCCAGCTCTTTACAATGGCTATCATCATATTTTTCCCTCCTGCTATGAGAAAGAAGGAGATTCTGAGGAAAAAAAATACGATATTGCTGGTCCGATTTGCGAGAGTTCGGATTATTTAGCCAGTGATCGATCGTTGAGGCTGGGCAACAATCTTGATGGATTATTGCTCGTTATTACCTGTGCTGGCGCATACGCATCGTGTATGTCATCTAACTATAATGGTCGTCTGAGGGCGTCCGAGGTTTTTGTTTTTGGTAAGGAACACTCTCTCATAAAAAAGCGAGAAACCTATCAGGATTTGATTCGTCACCATATGTTTCTACCAAAACAGATGGAACAGAGATGTCTGGAAGAGGGATTTTCAGAAACCAATTTCATCTAGAACATAATCACAGACAGGCTTCCCTTGCCCCATAAAGGGTTCTTCATGGATGAATAAGCAGGGGTTATAATTTAATTCTAAAATAACTGCTTTTTGTTTTACAGAGAGTGAATCATTGATGATTATATCTACACCACATAATTTAGATCCTAAGCTTTGTGCAGCTTGTACTGCTAGTTCCTTATATTCTTCACTCATTTGGTCAGTGACATCGTAGGATTCTCCACCGGTACTGACATTCGAATTTTCTCGTAAAAAAACTTGCTCATCGGTGGATAAAATACTGTCCAAAGTGAATTTTTTTTCTTTGAGTGCCTTTTTTACAATCCAATCAATTTCTATGATTTGTAATGATTTTTGATGATTTCTTCCTCTTCTTGGATCTTCATTTTTTTTTGCTATTAATTGTTCAATGGTCGATTTCCCATCGCCAATTACATTGGCTGGTATTCGATGTGCGACTGCAGCACAGCGATCACCAACAACCAAAAAGCGGTACTCTTTCCCAAAAATAAATTCTTCAAGGATTACTTGTGACGCAATCTTGAAACATGCAGTTAGATGTTCTCGAATAATCTTCAAAGCGATAGAAAAGTCTCTGGAACTATATTGATCCGAATGGATCATCAGAATTCCCAATCCATAATTGGTACTATCGGGTTTGATGACGAAGGATTTATATTCTTTGTGAAAATCAATAATTTTTTTTATTACTTCCTCAGGGGTAGAGAAAATATCACCCAATGGAGTCAAGAGTCCGTTTTCTTTCAATTTCCATTTTGTTAGATATTTACTTTGCATCAGTAAAAAAGTCATATAAGAATCCAGCTCAGTTTTCGATGCTTTAATTACTATTTGCTTATGACTTTCTTTTTGTAGTTCGATACAGTTTTCAAAAGGATTAATTATTTTTACTGCGATTTTTCTGCGAAGAGCAGCCTTGATCATGAGTTTTGTCGAAAGTTCTAATGATGGGAAGCGTGCGTCAATTGATTGTTCCTCTTTCTCTGTAATCAGCATTGAAAACTATCTCTTTACTTTATTACAAAATATACTTTTCTCTTTTCAAGATACTTCTTTTTGTTTCCTCTTCCAAATAGGAAAACATGAGCTCGGATTGTTGATGATTTTTCAAATAAAACTCCTGCTCTAAATTTGCTCGTAGTAATCCCATTGTCATATAAGAATCAAATTTTCTGAGATTACTCATCATGATTTCAGAGGGGAGACCAGAATAGGAGGAAAATTTTATTTTTTGTTTTCCTAAAATCTCGGTGTACATTTCAGAACCATCATAAAGATTCAAGAGTTCTGCAATTGGTTGCATTGCTTGACATAATTTAATGCCACTCAATGAAAATTTTTCTCCATCATAAACTCTGTGATCTTGTTGTAATTCCGGATTTCTGCCATCCCAAGCAACACTCAAATGATTTTTTAAGAGTAGTTGCATTTCATTTGTCTCTAATTTGGGGCTTTCCTGAAAGATACAGTAATAAAACATGATCTGCATAAATGCGATGGTTTCAATTGTTATACCACCATAGTGGTTGGGATCAATGTCCAAAGAACGAATTTCCACATAGCCAATTCCCTGATCCAAAAAAACGTCAAGTAGTGATTTTTTTCGATTGGCCAAAAAAAGCTTATCTTGTTTTGGACGAATTTCCATATAGTGCTCATTTTCACTCTGTAAAATATATGGATTTAACTGTTGTCCAGCGGGGAAAGATTGATATTCTGGATGCGTACTTGCGAGAATTTTTTTCATTGATTCAGAATATTCGGTTACACTATTATAAGAAACTGAGAGATTCCATTGACTCAATGGTAAATAACCGATTTGAGTTTGTCGCAGCGCGGTTGCATAGGGATAATAGATCGTATTTTCTTGGTATTCTTTTATCATTTTTTTTGGAAATTGCTTTC
The DNA here is from genome assembly GCA_965207725.1 of Leptonemataceae bacterium. Taxonomy (GTDB): domain Bacteria; phylum Spirochaetota; class Leptospiria; order Leptospirales; family Leptonemataceae. The sequence continues at coordinate 1,251,352 of OZ242290.1, forward strand.
CCGTCTTTTTATTATAATTCCCTTGCAGGAAACTTTTATCGAAACAAGGTGAAGCACCAAAGAGAAAAGTTAGATAATGGGAGTGACGAAAAAAATTGCGAATCATGGCAAGATAAATCTCATTGGCAGCCTCAACATCATTCCCTTTCCTCATATTTTTCAAATGACTTATTTTCTGTTTACCTTTGGTCTTTGACTGCCACAAATCAACAATTTTTCTATCAATGGAAAAATTGAGATGGATACCCGAGATACATTGCATTCTTGGCCCATAGCGATGTTTTAAGCCTAATCGATAGATTTCTTGATTTCTTCCTGCTTCAGTCTCATTGCCATAGATTGCCAATTGTATTTCATCATCGTCAGTAGCAAGACGAGGAGGCATAGAGTACGGCCATAGACACTGATCAATATCCGCCAGTTTTGTATGGACAAAAGCCATAGTCTGCTCATAATCTTGGAAAAGCTTACGAATTGAACTATTGTGTTTAACGACAATCTCAATTTGTGCTTCAGAAAAATCAGTGGTAATCTGTCGATGATAGAGACTATCTCCTAGCGACGATGGATGTGCTTTTTTACTGACATTGCCAGTCTTTGATTCAATTCTCAGCATTTCTCTCTCTATGCCAATCATACCGGCAAAATTATTGGCTTGAGACATATGCTACTGACGTTCCGGGATATTCATTGATATTTAATTACCTTGCAATGGCATAACCATCGGATCGAGGATCAACGACACTGAATAAATTACTTCCCATTTTTCTCACCAAAAAAGCCTTTGCATAATGTTTGGAAATAAGTATTTTTTTCCTTCTTTGCCCAAATCCATGATTCATATCGCTCAAGGAAAATATTTTTTCTGTCCAAATAATGTTTGGATCGACTTGATAATGGAGGCGTTTTTCTGCGACACTATCGTAAGGATGATACTGTAAAAGTAAATCATTAACGAGTATTTGTAAAATGGCACTGATAATAAAAGAACCACCCATTGCTCCTATACCCAATCTTAACTTTTGATTCTCAAAAACAAAAGTGGGGGACATACTACTGAGTGGTGTTTTTTGACTGGCAATAGCGTTTGCATGTCCACCTACTAGACCATACACATTGGGTTGTCCCGTCGATCGAGTAAAATCATCCATAGTACCATTGAAGATAATTCCAGTGTCCTCGGCCATGATGCGCGATCCAAATAAATAATTGATAGATTGTGTGGAAACCGCAGCATTGCCATATTGATCCATTATTGATATATGAGTAGTTTCTCTAGAATTTTGGGAACTAGTATCTTTATCGATCAATAACCGAGAAGAAGAAAAATCGGGATCTCCTCCCAATGTTGCTCGCGATTGGAATCCTTCTTTCATTGCAGTGAGAATAGTTTCCTGACAGAAATTTTTTTCGCTTGATTGCCAGATTGTGGCGCACCTTGCACCATATTTTTTGTTTATAATTTTTTCTAGCATTTCCAAAATATATGTACCCGAAGAGGGAAGAGGCATGGTTGCAATTTCAAATCGGTCGATTTTTTTTAGAATGGGTTTTCTCTCTTTGACTTGATAACTTTGGAAATCTTGATATTGTAATAAATTTTCATTATATGATTGCAAGCTTTGTAAAATTTTATCAGTAATAAATCCATTATAAAAAGTAGATCTACCAGAATCCCTAATACTGACCAGAGTTTTTGCTAAGTCTTTTTGGTACAATCGTTCTCCGCTTTGTAAAAATCTTCTGCGGGTTCCCGAGGTTGAGAAAACTTTTTGCATCTGTGAATTCATACTGGAATAAAACTTACTAATTGCGATGGCTAAGCTTTTATAAATGATAAACCCATTCTCTGCCAAACTAATTGCTGGAGCTAGATTCTCTACTAACGATAATTTGGCATACCTTGCTTGCATTCCTAATAATCCAGCTACCATTCCCGGCGTCGCAATTGATTTGGCGCCGAATACTGATGCTTGTTTAGAATCTGTTAAATAAATATTGGCGTGGCTAGCCAGTGGTGCTCGCTCTCGAAAGTCCAAAGCGACTAATTCATTGTTGAGTCGGATTAAAGCAAAGCCACCACCGCCGATACCAGTTGATTGTGGGCGGACTACAGCCAGAACAAAACTTGCTCGAATCAATGCATCCACGACGTTACCGCCTTCTAAGTATGCTTCGAAAGCAGCTTTCGAAGCATACTCTGAATCTGTAGAAATTGCAATGTCTTTCCCCATTTTAAAGAGTTCTCGTGCATATCGCTTAGTCGAACGAATATTTGAGTTTGTGTGATGAAAATTTGATTTTTCATCATCTGATAACTTTTCGTCTGGATCAATAGAATTTTTCAAAACTGTACAAGTAGATATTATTGATATCAGGCAAGAAATTAGCGCAAAACACCAAAAACGATGCCAACATCTTCCTATCCATTCCATGATTGTAAAAGGACCATTCTTAAATGTAACAGTTTGTCCATCTTGGGAAACAAATCAGATAAGTCATGCAAAATCTTCTTTCATGCATGAGACAAAGGAGGGGTGGTTAACTTCCGATAAGATATCTTATGTCTCATTATATTTCCGATAAATTAACAAATCTTCACTGAAAACTACATAATGACTTGCTATTTTAGATCATATTCGAAGAGATAGATGATAAGTAAAGTGCAAAAAGAATTTATCCGTAACTTTAGTATCATTGCTCATATTGATCACGGTAAGAGTACTTTGGCCGATCGGCTTATGGAAATGGCTGGTGTAACTGATGCTCGCTCCAAAAAAGATCAGATTTTAGACGATATGGATCTGGAACGTGAGAAAGGAATCACAATAAAATCAAATACGGTAAGTTTCTTTTATCGACCTGAAAGAGAGAAAAACTCACAAGTCGATCAATCACAATATTTGTTCAATTTGATTGATACTCCTGGCCATATCGATTTTAGCTATGAAGTATCGCGTTCCTTAGCGGCTTGTGAAGGTTGTTTATTGGTGATTGACGCAAGTCAAGGGATACAGGCGCAAACACTAGCAAATTATAATCATGCCCGTAATTCCAAGTTAAAAATTATCCCAATTATTAACAAGATTGATCTGCCCAATGCAGACTATGAGAAGACCAAAAGATTGTTAATAGATACTTTTAGTTTTATCGATGGGGATATTCTTGGTATTTCTGCCAAGAGCGGTCTTAATGTCGAAAAAGTCTTTTTGAAAATCATTGAGAATATTCCTCCTCCATCTGGTGATAGCAGTGCAAGTCTTCGAGCACTCATATATGATTCTTATTACGATAGTTTCGTTGGAGTAGTAATGAAAGTCAAAATTATTGATGGTATATTGCGTACTGGAGATCGGATTCGGATTATGCGCGGGCAAAAAGAAATGCTAGCAACTCAAATTGGTTTGATGCGGTTAAAAAAAATACCTACAAAAGAATTAAAGAGTGGAGAAGTTGGATACATAATCAGCGGGTTAAAATCTTTAGAAGATGCTCAAGTTGGCGATACGATTACGAGTTCGGTAAACCCGGCGACCGAGCCATTTCCTGGATATAAAATTCCGCAACCGATGATTTTTTCCAGCCTCTATGCCATTGACAATAGTGATTTTACTGATTTTCAAAATGCTCTAAAAAAATTAAAACTGAACGACTCAGCTTTAACATTTGAGCGTGAACAGAATCCAATATTAGGTTTTGGATTTCGAGTGGGATATCTTGGTCTACTACACATGGAAATTGTTCGTGAAAGGCTTTTGAGAGAATTTCAAATTAGATTGATAGCGACTACTCCTTCGGTCGAATATCGATTAACTTTGAGTGATGGATCAGAAAAAAAAATCTCCAATCCATCTGATTGGCCAGGTAGGGGAAAAATTGTATCGATCAAAGAACCATTTGTCACAGCTACAATATTTTGCTTTTCGCAACACTTAGGTTCTATTCTACAATTACTGCAAAAAAAGAGAGGGCAACAGTTACAGATCAATCATCTTAATGATCAGAGTATCCAATTGATTTATATGATTCCCCTTGCAGAAATTATTCATGACTTTTATGATCCTTTGAAATCAATCAGTGAAGGTTATGCTTCACTAGATTATTCTCCACGAGATTATCAAGAAAGCCAGCTGGTCAAGATCTCTATTTTAGTGAATGGAGATCCAATTGATGCCCTATCGCCAGTTGTCCATCGGCAACAGGCAAATGCGAGAGCTAAACAAATTATTGAAAATTTAAAAAATTCCATCCCGCGGCAGCAGTTTCAAATCGCTCTACAAGCAATGGTCAACAACAAAATTATTGTTCGAGAAAATATTTCAGCCTATAGAAAAAATGTGATTGCAAAATGCTATGGCGGTGATATTACCCGTAAAAGAAAATTATTAGAGAAGCAAAAATCAGGAAAGCGCAAAATGAAACAGATGGGAAAATTACACATATCTCATAAAGTTTTTTTAAGTTTGATCAAGAACTCCTAATTAATTACAATTTTTTTAAATTTAATATTGAGAAAACCAGTGTCATTGGCAAAATGAATTTCTGATTTTATTTCCTATATGGGGTCATAATCAGATTCGCTATCGGATAAGACTTGCAGAGGATGAGGATGCAATAATATAGCTTCGCTTCGCTTACACCAATCTTGGCAATGGTCCATCATTTTTTCTTTGATCATGCGATAACGAGTATGACCAGATAGGTAAGATAGAATTTCCTGATCTCCAACCAAAATCTCAATTGCAAATTTCTCAGATTCAAATTCATACGATTGTTGCCGATACATGAATTTTGAGTTATATGTTTTTATCATTCGCATTAGTTTTATACTATGCGCAAGACTTGCATATTGATCGCTTTGCATATGGATCTGCCACCCAAAGCAAAGCTCATCGCGAAACTTATGAAAGGTGGGAATAAATCTCAAAGGACGCATGACTACATGCAAATGTTTCGGCAATTTATTTTTCCCATTTTTTGTCAGAGTTAATTCTTGTAAAAATGGAGCACCGAAGATTTCAAATGGTCTATTTACTCCTCTTCCTTCGCTGATATTAGTTCCCTCCCAGAGACATTGACCACTGTAAAGCCTTGCTGTCCCTGGATATGGAATGTTAGGAGATGGTGATACAAAATTAGCATCAGTGAAAAGACCTTGCTGGTGATTTGAAAAATAGTTTACTTTAGGGTCGATGATAATTTTTAACTCGAAAGAGAAATCACCTGCTTGATAAAAAAAATTGGCCAACTCACCAATCGTCAAACCATGTCGATGAGGTATCGCTGCTCTGCCGACAAAGCTTTGATATTCTTCTGGTAAAAGAGTCCCTTCAACATAGCGTCCCGCTAAATTTGTTCTCTCAATAACAAGCATTTTTTTTTCTCTATTTCCATTGAGTTTTCTTAGATTTTCTCGGTCAAATGAGATCATCATATACTCAAGAGTAGTAGCAAATGTATAGTATCGACTGCCTACATCTTGAATATCTATAATCAGTGTATCCAGATTTGCCAGATCTTTTCCCTGTGGTCGTAAGTCTGCTTCGTGAGTCTTGTAAAGAGATATAAATTTCACTCGGTTTTCTATGAGAATCTGATACTGCTCGGTCTCCATGAGGGCTACTTGATCTTGTAATTCTCCGAATAAGCCATGTTCAGGAATAAAAACGAACTGCAAATATTTCGTTTTTGCAAGAATTTGGAATAGATATTGAGATTTGACAAAGGAAAAGGAACTCTGATTGCAGAGCAAGCCGATTTTTCCGTATTCGCCGCTTTTGATGGCGTTCATTTCCGTTCGTAAAAAATATTCTAAGGACATTGATCTACAGCGGATAATTTGTAGAATCTGGGATATTAGTCAAGAAAGGATAGTGGATAGAATCGTTAAAAATTGCGAGAATAAATTCCTATGTCGATAGAGAGAGTGGGCAAGGATAGTTGCTTCGCTTTCAGTTATCATCGGGAGGTCTAATGGTTTTCCAGTATCTTACACAGCGTTCGTTTAAATCTAACGAAAGATATGCGTAGAGCCATTCTAGAATTTTGCTGGTACCAGTTTCTCCAATGTGCATCAGACAATGGATTTATAAGATTCTCTGGTACTGAATTTCCAGCAATATTCATGGGCGCCCTATTCTTTTCTTTTATCATCTCATGGATTTCTTTATCGACTCTTCAATATTTGAAGTAATAAAGGGCATTAGTTTTTATTTCCTCGGGTTGGATTTAAGTATCAAACCTGTCTGCACAGGTAAAATGAATCGTATTCTAGTGTTTTGATTTGGAGATTTAAGAAAGTGCTTGAGAATCTCGCACACTGTGTCAACATTGCCCCAGTTGATCAACTTTCATTTGATAAAGACCACATCAAATGAAAGCGGTCAGTAGGAACTGAACGGCTTATCGCTTATACAAACATGGCTTGTCGCATTCTCATAATTGTAAATGTCTTGATTTACGCGTTGATGAGTTTTGCAGGCTATCAGAATCCTCTGTGGATAGCAGATATTTACGCAAATTACGGTTTGGTCCCCAACCAGTTGATTTACGAAGGAGCCATTTGGCAAATCATTACATCAATGTTCATACATTCCCAAGGGTTTATTTTTCATATTCTGTTTAATATGATCGCTTTATGGAGTTTGGGTAATTTTATTGAAAAAAAGATTGGTAGTCAAACTTTTTTTTGGCTCTATTTTATTTCTGGAATTACTAGCGGAATTTTCATCGTAGGCGTTCCTTGGGTATTTAATTGGGTCGAGATGATGAACAGGAGTACCATTGGTGCTTCTGGGGCTATTCTAGGGCTTCTCGGGGCTCTTTATGTCTTGGCACCAAATTCTCGATTGTTAGTCTTCTTTTTCCCCATGAAAGTAAAAACTGCAGTCTTTTTGATAGGTGGTATTTCTTTAATTTTGATTTTTTTTGATCAAAATAGTATTATATCTCACCTAGGACACCTTGGCGGTATAATTGGTGGAATTTTTTATACTCGGATAATTGTGCAAAGATACATGGAACTGACTCAACGAACAAGACAAGGATCTATAGTAGGTCCAGAAAACGAATCGGTAAAACCAATACCCTTGGGCGATGAACGCAACTTGTTGGAAATTTCCTCTGAAAGCAGAAATTCAGACAACGGTGATTCGACAATGGGCAACGATCAAAAGTCACGAATTTTTCCAGAGGATCAAGCAGATTCTCAGAACATAGAAGAGGATGTAAAAAAAGTTCTCGTGTATGACGAAAAAACTGGGAAGTTTTACTATAAATAGTTATTGAGAAATAAGTTATTTCTCCTTAGTTGATTTTCTAAAAACTACTTTTACAGGTATCCCCATTACATAGAATTTTTCCTGAATTTTTTTCTCAAAATACGATACTATATTCTTTTTAATATGATCAATGGAGCTTGTAAAAAAAACAAAAGTTGGTTTCGTATCTCGACTCTGAATGATAAATTTTATCTTCGGAAATTTTCTCCCAAATAGTCTATTGTCTGACGAATGATTATGCCATTCTTTGGCAAATTCTTGTAACTTTTTGGTACTTATCCTTCTCTGTGATTTAAGAAAAATTGCGAATGTTTCTTTGAGTGCCTGATCAGTTCGTTGTCCATTTTGCACTGATATGTAAGCTTTTGCCATCTTCTGGTATTCTGGAAATATATACTGAAAATTATGAAAGAATTCTTTTTTAGATTCATCACCAGCAATCAAATCACTTTTACTAAAAAGAGTTAGGTATGGTTTCTTTAGCTTTAGAATAAAATTAAAGATTCGCCGATCGACTCTGCTGATTGGTATATCGCTGGGAATTAAGAACCAAATAAAATCTGCACGTTCAATTTCTCGTAGAGTGCGCACCGCAGAATAAAAATCTATACGCTGCATTTTTGAAATCTTTCGGAGACCAGCTGTATCAATCAAAGAGATATTCTTTCCTTGATACTCAAAAACCTCTCGTAAACTGTCACGAGTTGTTCCCATTTTCGTATCTACCAATGCGACGCGTTTACCTAGTAAATAATTAAAAAGAGATGATTTTCCACTATTGGGTTTCCCAATAATTGCAATTTGGAGATCCATCTTGCTTGACTGATTATGCAGAAGCTCATTATTTTTTACATCGTGATTTATAGTTTGCGATGTCCGTAATTCATTTAATTTATCGTAAATCTGGGTCTTTAGAAGATTGAGATTCCATTTGCCTTTACTGCTAATGGTAATTATATTCGATAATCCGTATTTGGAGTATTCGGAAACAGCTACTGCCTCTTGAATAAGCGGACGATCGACTTTATTGATGACATAGATGACAGGTTTGGAGAGATTGCGTAAAAGTCCAAACATACTATGATCATGTTGAGTTGGTCCTTCCTTTGATAAAACGTACAATATTAAATCTGCTTGATCTATTGCCGATTTTATTTTAGTGAGCATTTGTTGCGTAAGGTTGCTCGTATCATCAATATCACAACCGGGTAAATCATACAGATTAATCTTTTGCTCCTGAATTACGATTTCTTCTTTAATGAGATCTCGAGTAACCCCGCTTTCTGGTGAAATGATATTTCTTTTTTTCCCAATTAAACAATTGAATAAAGTTGATTTGCCGGTATTTTGACATCCAACTAGAATAACATTTTGATTTTTCATGGATTCAATGATTTACTTTGCGTCTATTTTTGAAAGCTCGCTCAATCTCTCTTTCTGATTCTCTTTTTTTAAATTCTTCTCTTTGATCTCTAGTCTTTTTCCCCTTGCCTAAAGCTAGGCAAACTTTGACTTTGCCTTTTGCATTAAAATAGATTCGTAAGACAATCAATGATAGATGTTGCTCACTCTGTTTTCCAGACAAACGAAGGATTTCCTTTTTATGCATCAGTACTTTATTTTGATTGTCAAGAGCATGAGAATCGGTAGTCGTTGAGTATTGATAGGGAGGAATTTTTAAATTCATGATAAAGCATTCACCATTCTTAAAAAAAGCATAGGCATCGATAAGTTCCACCTGATTAACCCGCAGGCTCTTTACTTGTGCTCCTCGCAAGACCAGTCCCGCTTCGATTGTTTCTAAAATCTGATAGTGAAAACGTGCTTTTTTATTTTCAAAGAATTTTATCTCTCTTTTTTTATCTTTTTGTTTCATAGATTAAAGCCATTAGATTGATTCTGTACTAATCTACTGAAATTTGGGTTTTCAATTGACCCCTCCATTTTAAAACACAGATCTTGATCCTTTTTTTGTAATACAAATAGAGTATATAGTTGTGGCAATTTATTCGCTAAGTCTGGTGCTGGAATGAGGCATACTTTAGCGTTTTGAAAAATGAATGATTCGTTAATATATCCTGCAAACTGTAAATTTACCAAATTGGTAGTGACTTTTGTTTCTTCAATTGAATAATTATTATTACGAGCTTCTAGATTGAGGACTATGTTCAGGATTTCCAAAGTCTTTAAGGTGCTTTCATCGAAAAACTTACTATACTGTGGTCCAACTCGAAGAAGTTCAATGGTACTAGCTTCAATTTTAGCTTTTCCAATAATATTTTGCCTTGGCTGATCTTTTAATATATTCTTTAGATCGATATTCCATATCATAGCTTTTAAATCAATGGTAGCAAAAGTTGTTTCCAAAGAGAGATTGGTTAATTGACCGTCACTTTTCAAGCTTCCTCTCAATAACCCCCAACTGCTTACATTGATTTCCAAATCTTTAATTTCTAAATAAAAGTTCCGTGCATATAAATTTAAGTTTTCACTCTTAATGCTACCAAATGGTGAGATATCAATTGCTTTATAGGCAAAATCTATCTGTTCGTACCTATTGACAATTTGGTACATAATGAAATGCGTTAATGGGAAAGTAATAACGACAAAAAGCAGAAAAGAAGCAACGCCACCGATAATTAAACTTCGCTTTTCTCTCTGGGAAAAATTTTGATTTCTAGAATCGATTTCTTGATTATCCATCACTTATTTTTACAACTAGATCAACATCATAGCTTTCCTCTGCAGATAAAGATTTTCGTAAACTAATTCGTTCAATTTTTGCATTGATGCGATTGGCAATTTCGAGGCTATGAAGAAAACGAAAAACATTGCCAATTTTAGCGGAGCGTAGTTCCAAATTAATTCTATATTTGCTCCTGTCATTTTCATTAATCTCATCAATATTACTGACAACTAACTGATTTTCCTCCAATAGTGAGTTGAAGGTTAAAAAAAATTGACCAGGTTCTATCTCTGAAAAATCATAATTGTCTGTATCTATCGATTTTCCAATTTTTAATAAATAATTGTATTTTGTTCGGATGTTTATCACATTCTCACTTAATTTAAATTTGAGTGAAAATAATTGGAAAATTGAAAAGGAAATAACGATGAGCGATAGAGTTGCCAATAAAGAAAAAAGCATAAACCTTTCTCTCGGTTCTAGATTTTGCAGAAATTGCTTTAATTTCGTAAGAACGATGCTATAATACTTGGCAATCATTTGCACTAATCGATCTTTTTTTTAGCCCCAAAAGTAACCGCATTCGAACTTTTTGTTTTGGCGGAATGAGTTTTCTCTCAATCAATTCTGCGGTTGCAAAACTTTCACTCTTTTTTAATTTTCCTTCAAGTTCATTAGCCTGAGCGATATTTTCTAAAATAACATCGATTTCTACACCACTCTTACTGTATTGAAATCGATTAAACTCTAGTTTTATTTCTTTTTCGGTTGGCACCGAATTTGTCAATTGGTATAAAATATTGAGAACTTTTGCATCTTGATTTTGATTGTTATCCTGTTGTTGGCAGATGGATTTCAAGCGAACAAATATGGTTTCAATGTCTCGGCTATCTTGAAGTGAAGGAATATTGGCTGCAAGTTCTTTAATTTTTTCTTGGTAATTGCTGATTTGTTTTTTCTCATAAATGACTTGAACAAATATGGAAATCAAAAATATTGTTACGATGATTGCAATAGCCATGACTGGCTTTTTGAAGACTTTCCAATCAAAAACCGTACCTTGCATTTTTTCACCGAATTTGCCAATGAGGAAATTTAATTGGTTACTCTTACTTAAAAAATAATGATATGTTAGTCCAATGGTCTTAATCCATGGATCCATCTTTTCTTGCCAGTGGTAAGAATGTGGATAATCTTCTACAGGCCGTGAAAATAAGTTTACTAACTCTTTTTTTAATTTTTTGATCTGCGGATTGCAACCACTGAGATAGATTTTGTCGAACTTAGGTATTTGGTCACCTGACGCAAATAGCGTCCGTGCTATTTCAGCAAGGGGATCCGCCATGGTAATGTGGATAGGAATCATACGCGAATAAATAAGCGAACGATCATTGAGTATATTGATAACAAGAGATTTTATACCAATATCGATTTGTAGAATATGTTTTCTTTGCCAAATTTCTAAAGAAAGACTTTGCAGATACGATGCTAAAGCAACCGATTCAGTGGTTATCATTTTAATTGAATAATGCTTTTTTTGCAATGGCTTAGCTGCTTTCAGTAAATCATCATGTTTACTGGTAAAAGTTAATACCTGTAATTGGGTAGCTTCTTTGCCTGATGTTACATGTCTCCCCTGCCCTATAACCTCAATGGTTTCAATCGGTAAATTTAATAGATTTTCAATAGCCAATTGTGTCACTAAGCGAATATCCTCATCAGCGGTGAGATCGGGAATTTTAATATCACGAATTACTACATATTTTGCATCAAGCAACAGAATGAAATTGGTCACCGTTGGGAAAAATTGGTAAATAAATTTTTCCATTTCAAAGGCCAATGTTTTACCTTCATTGTGTTTTTCATTATTGCCTGCAGAGAAAGAAGTTTGAGCCCACTTGATGATTTCATTTCCCAATAATCCTCGGCGGGCGAGAATACCATGAACTGATGTTTCATTGAAATGGATTGCTAGAAATTGTTCAGAAATCCAGGGTTGAATTTTTTTTATGATTTTTCCTAATAGAAGATTATAGGTCTTCTTGAGGTGAAAGTTTCTTATTTTGTGTAGATCCATTCAATTCTTTCCCAAGCTGTTGGTGATTATTCTATATTTTTCTAGATTATTATAAAAAATCAATCATCTTATTCAATCGAATATTGTGTTAAATGAGAACTAGTCTGATCCCAGATGCTTCTAATTGTTCGATTCGATATGATTGATTCCTCGCCTGTATTTCTATCTTTTCTGACAATAACTCCTCTGCCGATAAGTTCATAAAAATTGGTATTAGCACGAAGTAATCCAGAGAGATTACCACCAGTACCAACCAATTCTTCATAGAGGGTTAATTCATTATATCCTTCTTTCATTAAAAGCGATTCAAAAATACTTAAATCTTTAATGTAATTGTTTTCACGATCTCGAGTTTTTAGGATTTCTCGCACTTCCTTCTTGGTGATAAAATCTGATAAACTGAGTAACACAAAAAAAGGAGCAGCATTGACATTTACCTTCCCATCTAACAAGTTGGAATATGGCAAGTATGCACTGATATTACTAATCAATCGCCAGTCGTCCTTTGAAATGTATTTTTCTAGATTTGCCTCTGGCCTCCAGCCTTCGGGTGCACGAATTGTATAAAGATCTAAGTTTTCAAATCCGCGAATCAAATTGATTTCTGAAAGTGAATAGAGATAATCATTTTTTATTTTTTGATTGATATCAAAATAATACTTTTTTTCTGCACCAAAAAGTCCCGCCTGGTCATTCTTATCCATCCAGTCTATTAATGTAAATAATTTCTGCTCGGTAATTCTCAGGTGATTAAACAAACGAGAGATTATTGAGCGAAAAGCCTGGTTTACTTCATCGTCATTGCGTACTAAATTATTAAGATTTAATTTCCCATCAGCAATTTTGATTTCATAATTGACATAAAAAAGATGACAAATTTCTTGATCATTACATTCTTCTGCAATCAATAAACTTGGCGGAGATTTGAGAAAATCATATTGATACAGATACTGTTCTGGAATACTACTTAAAATATGAATTGCAATATCTATGCCAGTTTCCGCCAAATACTTTGCTTGCAGAGCTAAGCCCTTAGCTGATGCTGCGGTATATTGATTGGTCATTCTCTGAAAAGTAAAATATGTAATTGTTGAAGTAACAACACTCAATGCACCGACCGCCAACAATATTCCTGCGCCACGATTTATAGACTTTATCATTTGCGCTCCACTCCTATAAATATGAGTGTATTACATTTTTCTTTTTTTTGATTCTGGGATAACGACAATGAAAGTTTCAACATGCTAGGTAATCCTTGATTATTACGACTATCCCATTCATCTCGCCAATCGGTTCCGTTTGTTGAATAGAGAATCGAAAATTCTTTCACCCCATTGACTAATGGATATTCTATGCCACCAGCATTCGGTTCGTCATCAACCAGACTATCCTCTCTCAGAATCAGACTAGGTTCAAAGTTCTCAGTGTTTGGCTTATAAGACAGCGAAATTTCTCTGACTGCACTAGTTTTTCTTTGCTCAGCATAAGATTGGTAAGTCTGAAAAATCAAGCGATCACCATTCTCATTACTGTTTTCTCGGTTGAATCCAGCGAACAACAATTGGCTATTTGATTTGACAAAATAGGTTTGCTCTATCAGGAGGCCCAATTTGGTCAATGCATTCAAGCATTCCTGATTTGCCTTGATCGTCGATTTCTCTTGCCCCACAGATATAATAGTGGAGACAGTGGAAAAAAAAATGGTGAGTAGGATTGATAGGAGCAAAATTACTAAAGAAAGCTCAATCAAACTAAAGCCTTGCTGAATCTTCATTAAAAATCCTTTAAACGAATCATTTTTAAGGTATATTGTTTTTCGCCTTCATTAGATTGAAAGTAATTTACCGTAAGATTAATTCGATAGACACTATAAGTAGTAAAAGTTGATACTGCTTTCCCGATGTCGGCCTCGTCTCCTAATCTCTCTTTATTTTTATCAAGTTCTTCTGTGAGTGTTGAGGTTAACAAGTCACCCGAATCATTACCAAGCAGAGCTTTGCTCAAATCAATTTTATCCTCTCTGATGATCAGTTCATAAGTATACTCATCTTCATTTTCACTTGCATCTTCAAAGCGGCCAGTTACTTCTTGTGGTTTTAGAGCCGGATCACTCAGTAATTCATTCATCTGTCCCTGCGCTAATTGCATAGCCTTGAGCAGATGATAAGACTCGATTTCTAATTGCAGAGCTTTAGCAATGGTTGCTATTGTATAAAAAAGAACTGCCGAGAGCAAAGCAAAGGCTAATGCTACTTCTAGTAAAGAGAAGCCCTTTCCCAATGAATTTTTAGTCATCTAATGAATCTCCCGATTTAATTTTCCAAATTCCATCCTTTAGCTCATAGCTGGCCTCACCGTCGATCAATAAAGGTTTATTGCTCATTTTTTGAAAAACAATGGTCTTAGTTATTTCATCTTCATTTGTTCCTAAGAGAATCATAAAATCATCATAATTTTCATCTGGCGTGAGCGGAATAATAATTTTTCTTTTCTCATTATTTTTTTGATTCAATCCTAATGGAAAATAGATTCTAATCAATCGAAAATTAGAATCCAATTTTTTTTTCTTAATAACAACATCAATCTCTGGTGCAATCTCATCAGTTGTATCTTCTCGTGGATATTCATTTTGGGGAGGACTCTTTTGCAGTTCATTTATTCTATAAGCCATATAGCTATTTTCGAAAAAATCAAATTCAAAATATATGAGCTGATTGGAATGGATCGCTGTATTCTGAGCAATTTCAAATGAACCAATGAGCTGATTGACATTAGAACGCCAATTGCTTGTCGAAAAAACTGTACGAAATAATATTAAGTTTAAGGTAAGAAGAATCGAGATGAGCAAGATAGCTACGGCCATTTCTAACAAAGTCAGCCCCTTGTTAGAAATGGCTAATTTTTTGCTAATTTTAATCAATCAGAGGTTTCTGGTGATTGCTTTTAATTTACTTTTTCAGTCAACCACTGTGGCCAACTTTTTTCATTGGTCAAATAGAAATCTTGATTCTCATTTTCGCCACCAGCTTGTCCATCTTCACCGTAAGTACAAATCTGCCTCTTTCCTTTCTCATCTGCACAAATAAAATACGGTTTATTCCATGGATCTAAGACGTCATCTTCTCTCATTCCAACCCACCCATCTTGATCTTGCGTTAAAATAGTCAGGTCGCTTTGAAGGGGTATTCTAGGATACTTTGATTCATAGAGTTGCATTTGTACTGTTAATTGCTGTGCAACACTTTTCACTCGAAGCACCCTTGCTTTATCAATTACCGAACCAGGGTTTATCCCAGTATAGACAATTGCCATAATAATTCCTAATACCAAAATTACGATAGCCAATTCAATCAAGGTCAAACCACTCGCCAGCTGTCTCTTGAAATCCTTGCCTGTAGCCTTTGATTTTCGTCTGGTCATTCTTGTAATTCTATTGATCCTATGAGCGATGACTTGCTTCGTTAAGTTCCAACTGTGTTTTATTATCATGTACACTGAATCTAATAATTCTCGGAATTTCTGTCAACTTTTTTTTGGATTTTTGACGATAATCAACGATAATTCTGACGGGCTGGGCTACAAACCGCATACAGAATATTGAATCGAATTTATCTGTTTTCCTAAATAGAGAAGCTTTTTTGCCGATGTTCGTCTTTGATAAAGGGACTATGGATATCATCCCAAATGCATATCCATTACCCCCAAAAAAAACTCATTCTATGTCATTTTATTTGCCACTCAATCGGTATAGAAATAAATTTAAGAGCAAATTTCGATAGTATAAAGAAAAGAAAACTGCTTCACTTCGATTTGATTGCTCTCACTGCTAATTTAGAGGGAGCATCTAATATTGTAATTGTTGCGTCAGTTCGTACATCGGGGATAAAATTCCCACCATCATCAGAATAATGATCAATGCTAAAACCACCATCATAACCGGTTCAATCAAGGTCGTCGCCCTTTCTAGCTCAGAAGCTAAATCTCGTTCCATAACATCAGCCGCCTTGCCCATCATTTTTGGCATTGCATCAGCTGCCTCACCTGCGGTAATCATACCAATCAGCATTTGGCTCATAATCGTTGATTCAGCAAAAGAGCGGGAAAAGGAAATACCTTCTTTTACATTATCACGAGCAATTGAAATTTCTCTGGCGAATGTCTGATGGTCAATAATTTGCGTCATCAACATCATGGATGTGAGGAGTGGGACATTGTTTTCGAGAAGCACAGCAAAATTTCTTGAGAATCTGGCCAATAGCGACTGTCGGGACATTTTCCCTATGACTGGCAGTTTGAAAATGAATTTCTCCCATTTATTTCTGCCGATTGGTTGATTCTTCCATTTTCTAAAAATATGAATCGATAAGCCAACAAATCCAAGAAAGACAAAGAGCCAATAAGATGTCAAAAAATCAGAAACCCCGAGTAAAACCCGAGTCAATAACGGTAATTGCACATTCACTTCCAAAAATAATTCTTTAATTCGAGGGAAGACAATGGTCAGTAAAAAAACCATTATCCCACCCAATAGAAAAAGCATAATCAGAGGATAGGTCATGGCATTGGTTATCTTCTTTTCGATTTCTTCACTTTTCTCAGTGACTTCTGCTAAGCG
Organism: Leptonemataceae bacterium; assembly: GCA_965207725.1. Classification (GTDB taxonomy): domain Bacteria; phylum Spirochaetota; class Leptospiria; order Leptospirales; family Leptonemataceae. The sequence goes on from OZ242290.1 coordinate 1,268,010, forward strand.
CAACAATGAGTCTTCGTATTTCCCTGTATTTTCGGCTACTGAAATCAACTGAATATAGATCACTGGGAAGATTTCCTCATGCCGAGCTATTGCTTTGGAAAAAGAGATACCTTCTAGTACGTCTGCTCTAATTTGAATTAATTTTTTTTTTAATATGATGTTCTCGGTTTGTTCAATGACATTACTCAAACTCTCTTCCAGCGATAAACCCGCCTCTAAAAGAGTACCCAATCTTCTTGCCCATAACCCTAACTCTTGCTTCTTGACTCGGTATAAAATCTTCCCTAATAGAGGGAATAGTTCTCTTTCTTTTTTTTCTCTGTCTTGAACAAGAGAGCGAATATAAATCTTCTTTTTTTGTAAGGTTCTCCGAGCATTTGAAACTGAGCTCGCATGAATAATACCTTCAATTTTCTTGCCTAGATGGTCAATTGCTCGATAGCGATAAACGGTCATAGAGTATCAAAATCAAGTAACACGCATTACTTCTTCGATTGTGGTAATCCCCTGTGCTACTTTTTTGTAACCATATTCTGCAAGAGTCTGCATAGAATTACTTGGATCTTGCCTCGCTTGATTCAACAATTGATCGGCAGTCATATGTTGTAGGATGCCCTGCTCAATTTTTGGCGTAATAGTAAGTAGCGAATAGATGCCAATCAGACCAAAATAGCCCGTAAATACGCATTTTTCACATCCTTCACCTCGCATAAATTCAAGCTGTGGTGTTTTACTTTCCTGTGGCTTGGAAAGATGGAATTCTGCCATCTCGGCTTTGGTAGGTGCATGTGGTTTTTTACAGTGGGGACATATTTTTCGCAATAATCGTTGGGCCAATACTCCTCTCACCGTCGATGTAATTAAATAGGGCTCGATACCCATATCGACCAAACGTGTGATACTTGAAGTAGCATCGTTGGTATGAAGAGTTGATAATACCAAATGTCCCGTCAAAGATGCTTGAATCGCAATTCGGGCAGTTTCTTGATCACGAATTTCACCAACCATAATCACATCTGGGTCTTGTCTCAACATAGAACGTAAGGAGTGAGCAAAGGTAAGCCCAATTTTATCATGAATTTGCATTTGTCCAATTCCATTAATTTGGTATTCTACTGGATCCTCTGCTGTAAGTATATTTTTACTACCATCATTTAATTCAGATAAAATTGCATAGAGAGTTGTTGATTTCCCCGAGCCAGTTGGTCCAGTGACTAAGATAATGCCATTGGCTTCGTGAATCATTTTCTTTAAGGGATGAAATATATTTTCCTCTAACTCTAAATTCTTAAGCAGAAAACTCTTACCGGTCTTACTGAGTAATCGCAAAACAATTCGCTCACCGGTATGGGTTGGGAATACAGAAACACGAATATCTACGTCTTGTCCACTCAGACGAATTTTTATTCTGCCATCCTGTGGCATTCGATTTTCTGCAATGTTTAAGTTTGCCATAATCTTTATTCGAGAAACAATGCTCAGATGAGCTGTCTTTGGTGGCTTCATACGCTCGTGCAAAACACCATCAATGCGATAGCGAATATTCAAATCTTTTTCACTTGGCTCAATATGAATATCAGTTGCTCTTTCTTGCATCGCTCTGGTTATTATTGCGTTCACCATTTTAATCACTGGAGCTTCATTTCCTAGATCAAGAGTATCCTCATCTAAAGTTTCCAGTTCAGTGTATTCATCTTTCTCAATGTTGCTCATTAATTCTTTGGCCGCATGAATACTCTTATCGAAATTTATATGTAACACTCGCATGATTTCTTCCTCAGTAGCTAAATAGCATTGAATTCTTAAATCTTCTTCGGCAAATTGATGCATTAAATCATCAATCAAATGCATATTACGGTGGCTACACATAGCAATGGACAGAGTTTTATCTCTAAAGTCAAAGGGGATAATTTTATACTTTTCAATCATATCTAATGAAATTCGATCAAAAATCGGATTTGGGATAAGATCGATTTTTTTTATTAGTGGATAGGAAAGAGTCTTGCTAATCAGCTGTAAATAACTCATTTCATCGATCAATTTTCTTCGCTGTAATATTTTTTCAATAGGCAAATCACTTTTTTCTTGGATTTCCTCTATCTCATGATATTGATCTTTCGTCAGTAATTTATTTTGCAATAGTATATCGGGGAAGGAAAGAAAACTCATGTTATTTGTCCTCTGAATATTTATCAGGCCACAAGATTACCGGTTTTTCACTTTCTAGGGTTGCTTTGATTTGCGTCTGTCTCTTCTGATCAGTAATCCGATTGGCAACGTCGAGTGTGTCAATAATATGCGGCGTGATAAAAATCATGAGATTCGTTCTACTAGTACTCTTGTTGGTCCGGCGAAATAAAAAACCTAGTAATGGAATTTCTGAGAGCCCTGGTACTTTCCGCACTAGTTTATTATCTTGGCTAGAAATCAACCCTCCTAAAACGATGGTCTGTTTATCGTTGACAAGCACATTTGTAGTAATATTTCTTTTAGTAAAAGTAGGATTTGCAGTAGATTCGGCAGATCCCAAAACACTAGTAATCTCTCCAAATAAGTTAATAGATATTTGTCGAGATGGATTGATATGTGGGGTTACCCGTAAGGTGATTCCCGCATTTCGATATTCAAAAGAATTGATTGTAGTCTCTGAAGTTCCACCGCCAGAGGTACGTTCTTGAGTTCGGACTGGAATATCCTGTCCAACGCTCAATTCTGACTGTTCATTATCCATGGCAAGAATCTGCGGTGAGGAAAGAACTTTAAAGTTCTGTCGATCTATATTTGCACTCAATACCCCAGTTAAATTTCCACCTGCTTGGATAAATCCTAAGCTAAATCCACTCAAGGTATTATTACCAGTTGGTTGTCCCGTACTATCTAGTAATCCTCCCGAAGCAGCCAGACCACTATTGAATTGTCCTGAAGCTCCATTAGCACCTTGGACGCGCCAATCAATTCCGAAATCATTGATATTTGCTGAAGTGATTTCTGCTATCAATACTTCCAATAAAATTTGGGATCTTTCATTATCCAATTGTTGAATAATCGGCAGAATTTTTGCCCAATCTTGATTGTTGGCAGTAACGACTAATGAATTCGATTCTTTATGTGAAACTGCCTCAATTTTTGGCGCTGCTTGATTTGTCGCAGGTGCATTGGGATTTCCTTTTTTTTCGAGACTACTCGGTAGTGATAATCGACCGAGTACTGCTGCTAGGTCTCGGGCATTCACATATCGAACTTTGTATATGTGCACTGTATCCAAGTCTTTTGATGATCTTTGTGCCCGGCGCTTGGCGTTTAATTCCTTTATTAATCGGGAAAAGATCTTTATTACCCGATTGACCTTCACATTATATCCAGTCAGAATAATGGAGTTCGTCGGATTATAAGTAACAACGCTGACGTTACTGCCGGCTAATCCTTTGATCAAAGAAACAACTTCATTCAGATTCAAAGATTCAGGAATCTGTAGAATTTTGGTGATAATTCCAGAAATATTCCTGCTTTTCCCAACTGGATCGGCACTTTCAATTTTCTTTTGGGTTGGTACGATTTTCAATAAATATGGTTCTTCAATCACACTAAAATTTCGTACTTCTAATACCTGCTTCATAAAGTCCAGTGCTCGCCTAATCGGAATCTCTTCATTTGAGACTATCGTAATTTTTCCCTTTACATTTTCATCGATAAGAATGTTCTTACCGATGAGAGTTGACATTGTTTTTAACCACTCATTGATTTCAACGTCGCGATAATTTGCAGTAAAGCAGTTTTTACAAGGCTTCTTTTTTTTATTTTCTTGTCCTTCGAGAATGAAAGTGGAAGCACAAATGAGCAAAAAGCACAAATTGATCCATACTTTGCTATGTTTGCAAATAATTCGAAATCTTGATTTATTTAGCTTCATATATGTATGGATCCCAGATTCTAGGTTTTCCCAGTTTCAAGAAAAAAGACGAGACCAAGGCCAATGATAGGGCTATCGAGCTCTTGCCTCTTTATAATATTTTGGTTGAACACCTAGTTAAAAGATTTTTCCTAAAATTTCCTTCGTCAATGGCTAATATCCAATTTTCATTTTTTGTTGGCAATTGAAAAGCAGTAAACCCTACAAAGAAGAACATAAAAATTTTTTTCCTCGTCGCAAGACAAGATTTTGCACTCAATGCAACTTATGCCCCAAGATAATACCAAATATAATTTCTTGCAAAAAATTATTGAATAATTACATTGTAGGTATTGGTTCCTCCGTTTCTTTCCAGATCAATAGTTATATTATTCAATGTTTTTAGAGATTGCCACATTTGAATCAAACGCTCTTGACTCTCTAATTCTTGCCCATTGAATCGGCGAATAGTATCCCCGCTCCGCGCTCCCATTGAATATAAAAAATGATCTTCTGGAACCAATAAAAGTCGCCAACCTTTGATTTTCCCGTCTGCTAATTCTGGGGCAAACTTAACTCTAAATAATTCTCCTTGATCCTTTAGATACTGTAAAAAACGATCTCGTGAGAGGACAATTTTCTCAACCTTCCCAGAGGATACCTGATTCGGCTGAATCAATTTTTCATAGCCGGGATCATAAATTCTCAATGGCCTCACATCACCAGAAGTTCCTCCAGATTTGAGCTCGACAAAATCCACAAACATTGCGACAAGTGTATAGCCACTCACTTGCTCTCCTAATGCATAGGCCTCGGCTGTAGATTCTCCTTTTTTTCTAATGAGCGCCCGAGAAAAACGAGGAGCACCGGCTAAAATCCCTGTTAACTGCAGTTCATTAATATCACCAACATCTATGCCACTTTCGGTCACCGATGCGCTTGCTCTAATAAAACTGCCTTGCGGGATCGAAAAATAGACCTCATCTGCTAATAGATTACCCTGTTCTTTTTTTAGCTCATTCGTCAACTCAAAATAATTGCTCTTGGAAGTAAAGCCAGAGGTATCAAATAGTAACACGATCATATTTCTCAATAACCATGCGGCAGATAATGAGAGAATGATCGTTAATCCATAAAATATTAAATAAATATTTTTTTGAAACTTTATAATGATGGTGGAAAACATTTCGATTCCACTAAAGTAAGCTGGATTTATTTCGCAAGAACTTAAAGAATGGTAGAAGTTATTCTTTAAGATTTCTGATGGCCACCAAGGGGTCTATTGGCTTTTTATTCTTACGAATCTCAAAATGCAAATGCGGCCCGGTAGAATAGCCAGTATTACCGATGAGACCTATTTTTGCTCCCTTCCCCACGCGATCATTGCTTTTCACAAGATTTTTATGAGCATGAGCATAGACAGACATATATTTTTTTGAATGCACAATGAAAATAACATTTCCATAGCCACGAATACGCCCAGCAAAAGCGACAATCCCTTGCTGTGTCGAATAAAATGGCTTACCTTGTGGGGCACCAATGTCAACTCCATTGTGGAAAGATTTTTTTTTAGGACGAAATGGATTCTTGCGATAACCAAATTTTGAGGTGATTGGGCCACTTATCGGCATTTGAAAATAGGCAATTCTTTTATTTGTGGGGATATTTATTCTTTGTCCAACCTGAATAAGATTTTTGTTAGTAATTCGATTCAACTTCATAATTCTCTTGATGCTTGTACCATGTTTTCGTGCTATTGATGAGAGATTATCACCGCTTTTAATTTGATACGCGATAATTCGCTTTTTAACACTATTCGTTGCTTTTCGGATGATCAAACGATCACTGATATTGAGAGAGTCGTTGCGAATTCGTGGATTTAAGGCTCTTAATTGGGCCAGTGAAACATTGTATTTCTTGCTAATAGAAAATAGAGTATCGCCAGGATTGACTCGATAATATAAGAACTTTGAACTATCTTTGAGTGAGTCGGTAGAAGGTGCGTTCATAAAGGAAACGATAGTCCTACTCTTGTATATTTTATCAATTATTCGATCAAGGTCTTGATGGTTGTGATCTTCGTTTGCAAAAATGTTGGATGTACAAAAACAAAAAATAAAAACGAGAAAAAAATAAACTGATATCTGAATTTTTTTCACCCAAATCATTCTCATTTATAGTTATCGGTAAAAAATAAAAAAAAATCTTTTTTTTAAAAACTCAAACGGATTTTTAATATGGATTCAATTTCAGAATGACATCAACTATTCTTTATAGAATAGTTGATGAAAAAAAAGCACTCTTTCTAATATGATCGAGCAATTCTATTAATTGTCTTTTTTAGATCCTCAAGAGTGTATTCTTTTTTCTTCAACGGATAAAGATAGACGATTGTTTTTCCTTTATTCTCTTCAAGGCTTTGTCTGTATGGGATAGCCCGTACAACCAGCCAGTCCTTGCCAATTTCAGTTATCAATTTGACTCTCGTATTTATCCGGAATACTAACTTTTTTTGATTACCCCGCGGCGAGTAAATATTCTTTCTTAATTTCCATTTACGTTTTCTTAATTGTTCATTGTAGGCCTCAATTTCTTTGGGGTTAATCAAAAATTGAGAGCTAGTTGAACAAAAATTGGTAAGAGTAATCAGATAGATCGCCAGCAAACTGAGAAAAATTAGTTCTCTTGGTTTCATCTATTTTTTAGACGCTGAAAATTTGAAGATCTTCTGTCTTTGATCGCGTCCACACCATTTTTAAACAATGTTTCAAAAAATTCAAGGATTTACAAATCATGAGAGAAACAAAAGCATATTTCTATCATTATATAATGAACAACGCTGAGTTTCATACCAATGAATCAAAAGAAAGGAGGAAAATCTTTAAGTATTTTTCAATAGCATTTATGTCCCACATTTTCAACCACAAAGAAACTGATGCAATAATATCGGATTCATTGGATTCATTCAATCACGAAGAAACTAGAGATAAAAACTATATATCACTGCCGTCAATATTTGTGAGTGCACCTTACAGTAGTACGCCAATCAACGTCGAGGTAAGTATGCGTAAGGGGTTGCCAACGGTAAGACTTGCTGGTTTCCATTCTTCACATGTATTTGATACTATTGAAAGGATAAAAAATGCCCTTTATACTATTGGGGATAAGATTCCCAGCATGAGTTTTTTGATTAGTTTATCTCCAGTAGATATAAAAAAATTTGGAGCATATCTAGATTTATCTATTATTGTCGCATTTTTAAGAATACTCCGTTTACGATCACAGGAAAAATCTGAATCGTTACTCTTCCCTCCCGATGTTTTTTCTGAGCGTACGCTGTATATTGGGGAATTGTCATTGTCGGGACAGATTCGTCAGATTCCTCAAATATTATCCATTCTTTGGGAGGCTAAAAAATGCGGTTTTCAACACATAGTTTTACCAGCAGGAGATATACACACGGCTCAAATCATCAGCGGTCTCTCTTATTACCCAATTGAAACGATTAATGATCTTTTCCTAAAAATGTCAAGAAAGAGCTTAGAATCACAATCAGATCTTAAAAGCATACGCATAGTTGGGCGAAGTTCTCGTTTGGGAAGCTTGGAGTACGATAGAATTACCCAGCGAGCAATTGCTCTTGCGACTTCCGGTTGGCATTCGTCACTTTTGATCGGACCTCCCGGATGTGGAAAATCAAGTTTTGCTCGGGAAGTTGCTGCACTACTCCCACCACCAGAACAAACAGAAATCATCGAAATTCTCATTAGCAATCCAAATTTTTTTGCAGATTTAAGGGGAAATAGTATTCTTCAAATTGAAAGACCCATTCGCAGTCCCCATCATAGCTCTACTCGACGAGCATTGATCGGAGGTGGCATGCCAATTTATCCAGGAGAAATCACACTTGCTAATCACGGCGTTCTCATATTGGATGAAATTTCTGAATTTTCAAGAGAAGCATTAAATGCACTACGAGAGCCCTTAGAACAGCGAGAAATACATTTGAGCAAAGGTAAAGAACAGATTATCCTGCCTGCTCGATTTCTTCTTTGTGCAAGTGCGAATCCCTGCCCCTGTGGTAGCTTGGAAAATCGTCCACATTGTTCTTGTACCGATCACAGTCTACGGAAATACAATCGACGATTTGCTGGAGCATTAAGAAATCGCATAGATATCGTCTTGGAAATGAAAAATAAGATGAAAAAAAGTACTGCCTATACGGAAAGTGAGCTAAAAAAGATGATTGCCAATGCCTCTCAGATGCAAAAAAAGCGTTTTCTTAAGACAAAATTCAAGTATAACAGTGATATTCCTTTGAATGAATTGGAGCAATATATACCCTTTGCTGATCCAGAGGCAGTCGATATTTGGCTCAAAATTCAAAAATTCCAACGATTCAGTTATCGCGTTATTGCTAGTATTCGTCGAATGTCTCGTACATTAGCAGATATGGAACAGCGAAAAGAAGTATCAGCCGAGGATTTAATTGAAGCGTGTTCTTTTAAGGCCATCGAAATGGATTACATGTAAGCAACATTGTCGTTATGAACGATAGACAAAGACTTTTTTTTTGCCAGCCATTTTTTTTAAAATGAACCTCTAGCGAGTGAAAACACAACTAAATCCTAATTTGTAATTTTTTTGATTTGAATATACCCTTGAGTTTTTGTAGTAATGTTGATTATTCTCTTAAGATGCTCACTTTAACCTTCTCCCCACACTAACTCAAGCATCTCAAAATTTCCTAACCGTGAAACAAGAGAATAAATCTCCTATTTTTCTTTAACCAAAAAATGCAATAATTCCATTGCAATTTTTTGTATAGCCGTATCCATATATCGATCTTCCGATAATCTTAGGCGATATTCGTCAATCTGTTTTTCCCCTAGATAAATTTCAGATTTTTCATTAACCTGATTATTGAGGACAGATTTTCTGCTAGGCCATTCTTGGCCAAAAGCTAGATTCTTGTTCATCGTTACATCCTTGTATTAACATTTAACAAACCTTCCTTGGTTTGCTGATGAATTTATCGGTCAAACTATTGATTTTTCAAAGCATTATATCAGGAAAATATTGGAGATGAACTGAGTTATTCACATTAATTTGAAAAACAATCAAATCGAGTGTATAGGCCGGTAAAGAAGAACCCGTTATCCCTATTCTTTTCTTAGCTAACGGACAGGCGCTGGCTACGGTGGAGAAAAAATGTAAAATGACTTTTTCCATTCTTTCTCGTTTTGCTGCAGACATTTTCCATTTTGGATCATAAATACTTTGTTTCACCCATTTGACTTCAATTGCATGCCAAAGATTGTCGGCATCCTGAGTAATCAAATCGAGTTCTCCATAGACGCTGCGATAATTATGATTGATGATGCGATGATGTAGACAATTCACACAATAGATGCCTGCAATTTCCTCACTAAAATGGAGAAACTTTTTCCTGTCATATGAATCTTTGCCTTTTTCAAGTAACATTAAAATACTACTTTAAATACGACTAAAATAGCATTTAGTTTCAGATTTCATTCATATTTTCAAGAAAAGAATTACTCAGAATAACTAAAGAGAGCATCTGGCTAGTATCACCGGTTGAAAAGTCTTTCGATGAATTGAGCAGGCGCCAAATTTTTTAAGTGCTGTCAAATGAATTTTTGTGCCGTAGCCCTTATTCCTATGAAATTGGTAATTGGGATACAGACGATGCAGTTGTTTCAACTTTTGATCGCGGATTACTTTGGCAAGAATTGAAGCACAAGCTATTGAAAAAAAAAGATCATCTCCTTTTACGATTGCTCGAACTTTTTTAATTTGTGGGAACAGTAGAGGTATCTCTTTGCTCACTGTGGCTCCATCAATCAGTAGATAATCGATCTTTATGCCAGCTTGGGTTGCTTGTGTGAGACATGCGATTACTCCTTGATCAATCGCATAATTGATGTTACTTTGATCGATAATCCGATGAGAAATGTGCTGCAATGTATAAAAGAGTGCTTTTTTTTTGATTTCTTTCGCAAGAATTTCTCGTTTACTTGCAGTCAGTCTTTTTGAATCTCTTACCTCTTCTAATTCTTTCCCGAATAATTCTCTCAATTGATCTAAACGATAGGCAGCTAGTCCCACTGTTACTGGACCAGCCAACGAACCGCGGCCAACTTCGTCAATTCCTGCAATGATTTTCTTTGATTGGATTTTCTGATAATAAGCTATTTCATGACCAATCAATTTTGCCAAATGTTATAGCTTCTTCTTCTTTTTCTCTTTTATCTTAGCCATTCGATTACCTTTTCTCAGATAAGACAGGTTGGCTCTACGGACAGATCCATGGGATTTTAAGTCAATTTTTTTTATAAATGGTGAACAAAGAAAAAATATCCGCTCGACTCCAATATCATGAGTAATTCGCCTTACTGTAAACGTAACGTTTAATCCTTCACCGCGTATTCGAATGACAACACCCTCATATATTTGTATCCTCTGTTTTTCTCCTTCTTTTACTTGAATGTGAACACGGATTGTATCGCCAGGATGAAAAGTTGCGATTACATCTTCTCGTTGATATAAGATTTTTTTACTTACTAAAATTTTGCCACCATTGACATACAGAAAGTCTTCTGTATCTTTTGATTCTACTGGAGAGCTCGCTCGCCCAATCCCTTTGTCACCATCATTATTTTGCCCATTGCTCATTTCCTTATGATTTTCTTTTGTTTGCAGCGCGTTTGTTTCTGTTTCTGGCTTTTTATCTTTGGATCTGTCCAATGCATCAACCTCGTTGGCGTTCTTCTTATCTGACTCGCTATTCATTGCTTATTACTTTTCTTACGATGGATTTTTTGCCAATCCATGATCACTCGCTGATTGCCACTACGCAGTACTTGGGGAACTTCCCATCCGTTATAATTTGCGGGGCGGGTATATTGTGGATACTCTAGGCTATCCTGCTCAGAAAAACTTTCTTCAGCCAAACACTGAGGCCCGTTTAAATAATTTGGCAATAAGCGATTGATAGCTTCAATGAGACAGATTGTTGCTAAATCACCTGAGCTTAGAATAAAATCTCCTATACTGATTGCCCGATCCACTAAAAAATCTTCTACTCGTGCGTCAACTCCCTGATAATATCCACAAATCAATGTTAGTCCATTGTTTTCTTTCTGTTCCAATAGCTCATCTCTTAATTCTTCAACAATTTTTTGCGTCAATTTTTCCCCTTTGGGACTCATCAAAATTACTGAATATCCTTTTTTTTTAATGGATTTCAAGGCGCGATCAATCGGCTCAATCTGTACAATCATACCTGCGCCACCGCCGTAAGGCGCATCATCAATCCGCCCTTGCCGCTTGTCTGCATAATCTCTTAATTGTACAGTTTGCATTGAAAAAATTCTCCTTTCTATCCCACGTTTCGGTAGACCTTTTTCCACATATCCAGCATATAAGTGGGGAAATTGGGTAATGATTTGATAATGCACCATTGAATATTCTACCATTTATTTTCAGAAGCATTCATTGCCATCATTTTGTTGGCTGACTTCGACGTAAATCTAATCGACAATTTCTAGTCGATAGCTTTGGTCATAACGCCCGCTAAAATAAACGAGTAATGAATACATCGCCTTTACGACAATGCCTTTCTTACCTATCACCAAGCGAACATCATCATGTGCCACTTTTAATTCTAATATCGTTTCGTTGTCCCTTTCAAAGCTCCGAATTGATACTTCCTCTGGAGATTGTACCAGACTTTTTACTATATAAACAATAAGTTTTTCAACATTATTCTTGGCCATAAGCAATATTATTTTTTTCTCCCTTCATTTCTTCTTTGTTATTTTGAATAAAAGATCGAGCGCTACGAGTCGGTTTCGCCCCTTGAGCTAACCAATATTCTATTCTCTCGTTATTCCCATAAAATATTTTACTAGAATTCAATGGACTGTATGTACCTAATCTTTCTATAACCTTACTGGTAGTGCTGGATGTTGAGGGAATCACTACTAATCGATAATATGGTTTCTTTTTACTGCCCGCTCGCTGAAATCTAATTTTTAACACTTTGGTACCTATTATTTGTTTGCCCATCAAAAGTCAAGGAATAAAGTTCACATAATTGAATGGGCAAGAAGTTTTTGTTGATTTGCCGTAAATAAATAATGGACTTCCTAATATGACTAATTACAAAAGAATTGAAAACTGGAGACTTATTATTTTTTTTTGCCTAAATAATTGTAGTTCGATATGCCAACAATCATTGGCTTTCAAGTAGTTACCGAAGGATTTCATAACGTTAACCCTGTGGTTATCAGTTCAGCTAATATGAAATATCTTACTCAAATATTACAGCCATCGCTCAAAAAAAAAGTCAAATTTTGTGGGCTGCCTACATAGGCAATCAAGGTAATACTTTACGAGTGATTTACGCTTTATGGCATAGACAAATGTTGGATATTCTTTAAAAGTGTCTTCATTCTTGCTTCAGCAAGGTATAGGCAGTACATTTTGAACAGCGAAGGTATGTCGAAGAAATAGCATTAAAAAATTACAGATTTCACCCCTTTGATATATTAGTATTACCATTTGCAACCATAGATTCAATAATTTTAATTTAGGATCCGGCTAGCTTGAGCAACTACCAAGGCTCCTAAATTGACGATCCTTCGTACAGTTGCAGCTTGGTTAAGAATCGCCACTGGATATTTTGATCCCAACAAAATATTACCGATAGCAATGTTATTGCCTGCTGCAGCCTTCAATAATTTACAAGCAATATTGGCTGCGTCTAAATTTGGGAAAACGAGCAAATTAGCGGATTGCCCAAGAGCAGATTGGTCTATATAGTGAATATGATTTTCTATACGTAAGGCCATATCTCCTTGCATTTCTCCTTCAATCACCAGTTTAGGATAATTTTTCTTTATCATTAAATAGGCTTCGCGCATTTTTTTTGCACTTGCATAATTACTGCTGCCAAAATTAGAGTGACTCAATAGAGCAATGCGTGGTTCCACTCCGAACATTCTTATCTGTGCCGATGCTGCTACTGTGATATCGACCAATTCTTCTGCACTTGGGTCATAGTTTACATCGGTATCCACCAAAAAAATCTGATGTTGAGGTAATAACAATGCATTCAGGCTAGCATAGCATCGGCTGTTTTCCTTGCGTCCGATGACTAGATCAATGTAGTTTAAGTGATTTTCTAGAGAACCTTGTAGTCCACAAAGCATCGCATCAGCTGCTTTCTTGTGGAGAAGCATGCTGCCAATGAGTGTCATCTGATTACGCATTTCATAACGGGCTTGTAATTTGTTAATACCTTTCCGCTGGGCCAGCTGATAATATGTATTCCAGTATTCATAATACCTTTCGTCACTTTCGGGATTGACCACATCAATATCTTGTCCAATTTTTAATCGTAGCCCATATCTTTTTATTCTTGTTTCCAGTACTTTGGGACGGGCGAGTAATACTGGTCGGGCCAAGTTTTCATCTACGAGTATTTGGCTTGCCCGCAAAACAGACTCCTCTTCTCCTTCACAGATTACCAGACGCTTCTCATCCTTCTTAACTTTTTTTGCAACGGTAAAGACAGGCTTCATAAAATTACCAGAATGAATCGTAAAATAATTGAGTCGTTCGATATAATTCTTATAATTTACAATAGGACGAAGGGCAACCCCCTCTTGTTCTGCTGCCTTTGCCACAGCTGGTGCAATTCTTGAAATGAGTCTGCTATCAAATGGTTTTGGAATGAGATAATCTTTACCAAAAAAAAGATCAGAAACACTATAAGCTTTAGCAACAGTCTCTGGAATTTCTTCACGGGCAATTTCCGCCAATGCTTTTACTGCGGCTACTTCCATTCCCCGAGTTATTTGTGTGGCACCACAATCTAATGCTCCGCGAAAAATATAAGGAAAACAAAGCACATTATTCACTTGATTGGGATAGTCGCTACGCCCAGTGGCAATTATTGCATCGGAACGTATTTGGAAGGCTTTTTCGGGAAGAATTTCTGGATATGGATTAGCAAGAGCCATAATAATAGGATTTGATTTCATTCTATGTAAAAATTCAGGCTTCAATACCCCCCCAGCAGAAAGGCCCAAGAATAAATCAACATCTTCAAGAGCCTCTTCAAGGGTTCGTTTTTCACTATCTCGGACAAATGGTACAATCCGTTCGCTAAAGCGCTCTGGACGTCCTCGATAAATAACGCCAGCCCTATCGGTGAAGAGGACATTTTCTCTACGAAGCCCCAAATCCACCAATAGTTCAATACACGAAATAGCTGCTGCACCAGCGCCACTCACAGTTACTGCTATGTCTTCTAATTTGCGTCCAGTTAAAATCAGAGCATTCATAATTGCTGCCGAAACAACAATTGCGGTGCCATGTTGATCGTCGTGAAAGATGGGAATCTTGCAGCGATTCCTCAGTTTTTCTTCAATGATAAAGCACTCCGGTGCCCGAATATCTTCTAGATTAATACCACCAAAAGTGGGCTCAAGTGACGCGATAATATCTACCAGTTTGTCTGGATCTTTTTCGTTGATTTCGATATCAAAGACATCAATTCCTGAAAACTTTTTGAATAGCACGGCCTTGCCTTCCATAACCGGTTTTGAAGCTGCCGGCCCAATATCCCCTAAACCGAGCACGGCTGTTCCATTTGAAATGACGCCGACTAGATTCCCACGATTGGTATACTTAAAAGAATCCTTCTCTTCTCGGGCTATTGCTTCACAGACAGCTCCAACCCCTGGAGTATATGCTAATGATAAATCATGCTGATTGCTCAGTGATTTTGTGGATTGGATGCAGAGTTTGCCAGGTGGATCGCTCGAATGATATTCTAAAGCTGCCTCATCAAGAGTACTATTTTCAGAAGTTTTACTATTTGAAATAAACATAGTATCTGCTTCTAAAAAAGAAACTTTCTCCTTTTAGGTTCAATGGTACATCCAATTCATAAAAATTTTTTATCGGAGAATTAAATTTTCTCCTTTTATTGAAAATAATTTATCCCTGTTTTTCTGCCCATTAATAAAATCAGTATCGCTCATAATTTTTTTTCCCTCTGGTTTCACTCGTTTAATTGCTAACATTCCATCCGAACATTGGAGCCAAATTTGACTTTTCTTTGAATGTTGAAGATTCAAAGTGCTTTCTATCAAAAAGATTTTTTTACCATGATAATGCAACCATGCTAACGGCCAAGGATTATGGGAACGAATCCAATTATGAGATCGCTTCCTCTCGAGATTTTTGGGTAATGCAGCTTGCTTTTTTGTTAACTTATAACAAAAAGTGGCAGATTTCTCTGATTGTATACGCAGTGGTATTTTTTTTCCGTATTTTTTTAATGATTTCAAAGTTTTCTGTAATAACTGAATACCCAAAGGAAGCATTCTTTCGCTTAATTCTACCGCATTTTCATCTTCTTGGATAGCAATTTTTTCTTGGGCAATTATATCACCAGAATCGACTGATTCTTTCATTTTTTGCACAGTCCAACCAGTCGTTTGGAAACCATCACGCAATGCGGTTTGGATCGGACTTGGGCCGCGAAGCTTTGGTAGCAGAGACCCATGCAAGTTTATGGGCATAAGAGACGGTAGTGATAACAATGACGAAGGTAATATCCGACCAAAAGAAAAAACTAAAATCAGATTGATTGGAATATTGCGAACATTCTGCAAAAATACTGGATCATTCAGATTTTCCTGTTTAAAAAGTGGTATTTGCGAGTGTTTTTCTTGTATTAGATCAGCGACTGCGGTGGGAATTAAGCGCTGGTGACGAGCATGACGTTTATCAGATCGGGTCACCACATAGGCGACCTCAGCTATTCTGGGACTGCCAATAAGTGCACTCAATAATTTTGCACTTATCGGAGGACTACCGTAGTAGGCAATCCTCATTTTTTATTTTTTGACAGTATTTGATGATTTCTGCGCTTTCATAGATTTTTACCGATTGATCTTCGTTTGTCAAGAAAGGAACTTGAACTTTTCCTCCTATTTTTTTTAATCCCTCTTTAGTTTGCGGATCTCTTGCATTTTTTAGACAATAATCTGTTCCGTCTTTGAATTCAATAGCATTGAAATAATCAATGACTTTTTTACAATAGGGACAGGTTGGATAATAAAAGAGAGTAATCATTAATGAATAATCTTATATAAAAATTACTTCTCTAAATTTAGTAATTGTTGCAATTCACCAGAATCAAACATTTCTCGTAGAACATCATGTCCTCCAACAAATTTCTCATTGACATAAAGTTGTGGAATTGTTGGCCACTCAGCATACTCCTTTATTCCATTACGAATATCCATATCAGATAATACATTAAAAGTCTTGTATTGAGTATCCAATTCATTGAGCATGCGAATTACACCGTTGGAAAATCCACACATCGGTTCTAAAGGCGTTCCTTTCATATATAAAAAAACTCGATCGCTTGCTATCTGCTTTTCAATTTTTTGTTTTGTTCTTAAATCTAACATATTATTCTGCCCGAGTCTTTAACGAAAGCGCATGCAACTCAGTTGCAAAATGCTCTTTGAGAGTATTCATTACTAAACGATGCTGCTCTAATAGTGGCATCCCAGAAAACTTTGCATAGATTACTGTTGCCTGCAGATGAGTTTGATCTTGCAAGGGGTCTTCGATACTTACCTTTGCTCCCACCAATTCCTTCTCTAGTATTTGTTTTATTTTTTTCTTTATATTTGGTTGCATATTTTTTTGATCATGACGATCCTTCAACACTTTTTTGCCATTGTCTATAGATACTCTTAAACGTTCAAGTAATTTAATTGTTATAACAATTTTCTCAGTGATCAAAATCAACTATTCAAAACTTTTATTTGCAGCGAATGCAATCCCGCTGCAAATTCTGATTGGAGTGCGCGGTGTACCTTGCGGTGTTGTTCAATTTTACTCAAGCCAATGAATTCAGATCCAGCTATGACTACCAAATAATGAGTTTCATGGCCGTGGTGCTCAGGAAGATGATTACGATGCTTCATACTTTCATCGTAGACTTCTAAAATATTCGGAGCAAAACGTTCTGTTAACTTTTCATAGATCCGCTGCTGTCGATTCATACATGCACTTTTTCGAGTAAAGTTCCACGAAAAGTTGCCGACGTGCTATCGATAATCTTTACCACACTAAAATCCCCCTTGGTTAGTGGTAACGGTTTTGTATATTCTCGGCAACCATTGTCAGGCGCCTCGGCGTCTTTTTCAATTTTCAGAGAATGATTCCTTACCAAATCATCATTCTTTTTGGCAAAAATAATTTTTTTTCCACAGGCGGATTTTCCATGCCATTCTTGTGTCGATCTTTTGCTATCGCCGACTATCATTATCTTAAAGGCATTCCCGACAAATTTTTTATTTTTGTTTGCTGATATTTCCTGTTGTAATTTGATCAAATATTCCAAGCGCTGTAGTTTCGTTGTTTCTGGCACATCATCTTTGAATTTACGACTTGCTAACGTATTGTTTCTTACGGAATAGCGAAACATATATGCCATATCAAATTCCGCTTCACGCATTACTTCTAATGTTTCAAGGAAATCTTTTTCGGTTTCTCCGCAGAAGCCAACGATGACATCTGTAGTGAGACCTAAGTCAGGGACTACATCTCTCATAGTCTTTACCAATCTTAAAAATTCATTACGTAAATAATTTCGATTCATTTTCTCTAAAATACAATCTGAGCCTGATTGTAATGGCAAATGGATCTGTGAGCAAAACCGTTCTTCTTGTGCCATCAAATCAAGCAACTTCCTCGGGAAATCTTTCGGATGTGGAGAGGTAAACCGAATCCACTGAATAGTAGTTTTTTTTAAAATCTGTTCTATCAGCCCAGTGAAATCATCATTATCTGAGCGATAGGAATTGACATTTTGCCCTAACAAAGTTATTTCTCTGATATTGTACTCCTCAATCAAATAATTGATTTCTGTCAGAATGCTTTGAATTGATCGACTACGTTCCCGGCCACGAGTATATGGAACGACGCAAAAAGTGCAAAAATTATCGCAACCGCGCATAATGGTTACATAGGCGCTCAGATTTTTTTCACTGATATAGGGGTGGATATTATCGTAGTTTTCATTTCTCGATAGTTTTGTGAGAATTTGTTGATCTTTCTCCCTTTTTCTCTTCTGTCCTCTTAATTCTTGCAGAAGTTGAGGCAGAGAGCGATAATTGTCTGGCCCAAGAATCAAATCCACTGACAGCCCAAGAGACCAAATTTTTTCGCCCAAACTCTGAGCTAAACACCCCAAAAGTACAAAAATCCTTTCGCTTCCCTGATGTTTCAAATATTCTAAGGCGGCAATTCTTCGACTGATTGTTTGGAAAGCTTTTTCACGAATGGCACAAGTATTAAACAAAAGTACTTCTGCTTCAATTGGAGTTTTCACTCTTCGATAATTTACCTTATCTTGCCCTTGCTTCTGTAAAATACTTTGAATCAATTGTCCATCATAGACATTCATTTGACAGCCGTAGACTTCTAGATAAAATGTAAGGGTTTTCATAATAGATGAGATGGTAGATTCACATTAGATTCAAATGATTTTCCTTTTCATATGATTGATAGATTCAATGATTTCTTTGGCAATACGTAATGTTCTAATATCATCCTCTCCGGTAACCAAAGGTTTTTCATCACCTTGCACACAAGCAATGAAATGCTCGTGCTCTTGCTTTAATGGATTATCTCGGTGTACTTCAATTTTCTCAACTAAGAATTCCTGCTGATACTTTAATTCCTCACGTGCAATTCTGTAATCAATCGTAGATTTTCGATAAATATCAATATCTTGTTTAGAAAAATCTAAAGAAATATAACCGTTTGGCTGAGTAATATTGAGATGTCTGATTTTTGTTTGACTCGCACGGTTGGCGATAATCATGGCTAGGCAACCAGATTGAAAGACCAGAGTCGCTATCGCAATATCCTCGAAACCGGTATCAATGGATAAAGTGGTCACTCCATGTGCTTCAATTTCAATGATTTCGTCTTTCACTAGATTCAATACAATATCAATGTCGTGAATCATGAGATCCAATACAACTCCTATATCGCGAACCCGAGTATTATAAGGTGATAATCTTCTTGCTTCTACTAAAACTGGGTTGTCGACAACTTTTGTTAATTCTTTAACTGCTCCATTAAATCTCTCAACATGTCCAACTTGCAGAACTTTATCTCTTTGGTAGGATAATTCTACTAATTCTTCTGCTTGAGGGATAGTTTCTGTTATTGGTTTCTCCACTAAAATATGACAGTCATTTTGCAAAGCCTTTTTGGCGACTTGATAGTGATTTTTTGTTGGGACGGAAATAACCAACGCATCTGAAATTCTAATAATTTCTTTGATGTCTTCAATGAGTGGAATGTCAAAATGTTCGGCTATTTTTTGAGCTCTTGATATATTTTGATCATGGATGCCGACTATCTCATAGGCTGGAATAGATGTTGCCACTTTCACGTGGTATTGCCCCATATGCCCAACCCCGATCACACCGAGCTTTAACTTATTCTTCATCTCAATTTACCCATGTTAAGATATAGCGTGAATCTCCAAAAATACTCCAAACCCCTATGGCCTCTTTTAATCTGGTCAATTATTGTTGGATTTTGGTATACGTATACTCGTTATTCATTTCTTCTTCCAACTCCTCTAAGAGTTGTTTAGATCTTTTAGAAAGATATTTTGGGAGTTTTAAGTTAACGATGACATTTTGATCGCCTCTGCCATATCCTCCCATGATTGGCATTCCTTTACCTCGTAATCGAAAAATTTTACCGCTTTCGGTGCCCGGAGGAATTTTCATTTTTATTTTTTTACCCTCAATAGTGGGAATTTCAATTTCTTTTCCCAACAAGCCCACCGTTATCGGAACATTCACTTGGATCAATAAATCATTGCCGTGACGATCATATAAGGGGTGCTCTTTTATATGGATGACAATATAAAGGTCCCCTGCCTTTTTATTGGGTGCGCTTTCTCCCTCATTTGCAACTTTTAATCGATTGCCGGAATCTACTCCTGGAGGAATCTTGATTCTAAGAACTTTTCTTTTCTCTTGAGTGCCTCTACCAGAACAACTTCGACATTTGTTTTTCACCTTTTTCCCCTGGCCCTTACACTGAGGGCAAGTACTCGTGACAGAAAAAAAACCTTGTGTTCGTCTTACCTGTCCCATTCCGTCGCAGGTTTCACAGTTTATAATCTTACTTCCCGGCTCTGCCTGACTTCCATGACAGACTTCGCAGACTTCATGACGAGGAATTTCAATTTTAAACTCACGCCCCTGCAGCGCATCTTCCAATTTAATTTCCAAATTATAGCGTAAATCGCTTCCACGTTGATTCCTTGTAGTCGATTGCCAATTTGCACCAAACGCACCGCCAAAAAATTCTGAAAAAACATCCCCCATATCTCCGAAAATATCAGAAAAATCAGTATATGCACGGTAGCCAAAACCACTACCTCCATTTCCTGTGCCAATACCCTCTTTACCAAACTGATCATATTTGGATTTTTTTTCAGCGTCGGAAAGAACCTCATAAGCTTCAGTAGCTTCTTTAAACCGATTCTCGGCGCTTTTATTCCCACGATTTTTATCGGGATGATACTTAATCGCTAACTTTCGGTATGCAGCTTTAATTTCTTCAGGAGTTGAATCCCTTTTCACCCCTAAAACAGCATAATAATCGTCATTACTCACATGAAACCTTTTGCGTTCTATTTTTTATTCTCATCATCAACTTCTGTATATTCGGCATCCACAACTTTTTCTCCCGATTTACTGTCAGCCTTACTACTATCAGTATCAGTCGATGCATTTTCTTGACTTTGCTGGTCTGGTTCCTGAGAAGCAGTAGCTCCGCCACTTGTACTATAGATCTTCTGAGAAAACTCCATCGAAATTTTCTGTATTTCTTCGCGAATCTGTTTTAACTCTTCCAAATTATCCTCTTTTGCCAAAGCTGCTTTCGCTTTTTCGAGGACTTGTTCTATTGGTTTTTTATCATTTTCGCTAACCTTATCCCCTGCTTCCTTCAGGCTTTTTTCCAAAGTATATACCAGTTGGTCTGTTTCATTATGAACATCGATTCCTTCTCGAAACAGTTTATCTTTTTCTTGATTTTCTTCTGCTTCTTTTGTCATCTTCTGAATATCTTCTTCCGAAAGACCGCTTGAACTTTCCACACGAATCTTCTGCTCTTTACCCGTTCCCTTATCTTTCGCCGAAACATGGACAATTCCATTGGCATCAATGTCAAAGGTTACTTCAATTTGTGGAATGCCACGAGGAGCTGGCGGAACACCAAGTAAATCAAAGCGAGCGAGCGTTCGATTATTACTCGCCATCTCTCTCTCACCTTGTAGAACATGCACAGATACTGCAGTCTGATTGTCTGCTGCCGTCGAGAATATTTGTGATTTTTTTGTGGGAATTGTGGTATTTCGTTCAATCAGCTTGGTCATAACACCACCCAGTGTTTCAATTCCCAAGGAAAGAGGAGTTACATCAAGCAAGAGCACATCAGAAATATCTCCCGCTAGGACACCACCTTGCACTGCAGCACCGATTGCAACCACTTCATCAGGATTAACCGATCGATTCATTTCCTTACCAAAAATTTCTTTCACCAGAGCCTGCACTGCTGGCACTCGAGTAGAACCTCCCACCAAAATGACTTCATCAATATCACTAGCAGGTAATCCTGAATCTTTCAAGGCTTTTTCACAAGGACCCTTTGTTCGTTGTACTAACGGATCAATCAGTTTTTCAAAGTTTGCCTTGGTCAAAGTCAGATTCAAATGTTTGGGACCGCTTTGATCTGCTGTAATAAACGGAATATTAATCTGAGCCTGTGCAGTTCCTGATAATTCTATTTTTGCCTTTTCTGCGGACTCTTTAATACGCTGTAAAGCCATCTTATCTTGCGAAATGTCTATTCCAGATTCTCGCTTAAATTCTTTGGTAATCCATTCTATCACTGTTTGATCAAAATCATCCCCACCTAAATGGGTATCACCATTAGTAGATTTAACTTCAAACACTCCGTCGCCTAATTCTAGGATGGATATATCAAAAGTGCCTCCTCCTAAATCGTAAACAGCAATTTTCATGTTCTGCTTCTTTTTATCTAAACCATAGGCCAAGGCTGCAGCAGTGGGTTCGTTAATAATCCTTTCTACAGTTAAGCCAGCTATCTTTCCCGCATCTTTCGTAGCCTGCCGTTGCTCGTCATTGAAATATGCCGGTACCGTAATTACTGCTTTTGTTACTGCTTGCCCTAAATAATCCTCAGCGGATTTTTTCATTTTAATCAATACTTGCGCCGATATTTCTGGCGGTGCAAGAGAGGCATGATCTAATTCTATCTTGATACCATCTGATCCTGAGCGAATTATCTTATACGACATTTTCCCAATTTCTTTTTCGATCTCTGAGTATCGTCGTCCCATAAACCGCTTAATTGAACCGATCGTATTCTGTGGGTTGGTAATTGCTTGATTCTTGGCGATTTGTCCAACCAATCTTTCCTCGCCCTTATACGCTACAATAGAGGGGGTTGTTCGAGAACCCTCCTCATTCGGGATTACTACTGGTTCTCCCCCTTCTATAATCGCAACACATGAGTTGGTTGTACCCAAGTCAATACCAATTATTCTTTCTTTTGCCATTTTCTATCCATAAACTCCTTACTTTTTTTATTCTTTTTTTGATGCTTTCCCAACTTTTACTCGGGCTGCTCTAACCACCAGCCCAGTTTTATCTCCTTTTTTTTGATAAACATATCCGGCTTGAAGCACATCTAAGATGCGATCATCCTGCTCATGATTTTCACAAATCTCACTGGCGATCGCTTCCATTGTGAGTGGATCAAATTTTTCATGATAGGGCTTGGTTTCGTATATATTCATTTCATTGAGAATAGCTAAAAATCTCTTTCGGATTAAAACTACTCCTTCAATGTACAATTTTATTTCTTCATTTTCTGTCTCGAATTGAACAATTTTATCTATATCGTCTAAAACTGGTAAAAATTGTTGAGCGAGAGCTGCAATTATTTGTTGATGATTTTTTTCACGTTCCTGCGTTATCCGCTTTTTATAATTTTGAAAATCTGCCCTTTCTTGACTCCATGCATACTTTAAATTCTCAATTTCTTTTTTTGCATCCGCCAATTCTGCCTGCAAATTGGGTAAATCATTCCCTCGTTCTTCCTGACTTCGCTTCTCAGCAAGAGTATCAACTTCTTCTTGTTTATGTCCGAGATCGCTTGGACTACGGTTACTTTCTTGTGGATCGCCATGAATACTGCCTTCTTGCCCTCTATTTATTACAGTCTCTTCACCATATGGCGAATTTCGCGACGACTGTAATTCTTCAGCATCGCCTATGTTTTTGGTCTTTTCGTCATTATTCATTTTTTTATAATCTTCACTATTATTACCTGGAGCGTTTTCTAAGCCCATCTCCTGTAATTCCTCTTTGGTTGGGCTGTCTCCAGCATTTTTGCCAAGATCTTTGTTTCCCATATCTTCCATATTTTATTCTCAATTACTCTTCTTTGTCAACATCGCCGATAGCAATATGCGCATATATTCAACAGCCCCTATTGTATGACTGTAGTTCATGTTGGTTGGGCCAATGACACCAATCGAACCACCGGCCTTATCACCAAAAAAATAGCTACCACATACAATGGATATATCATTGGCGATTTTTTTCTGCTGGTCAGAAATCAATATTTGCACTGCTTTACTATTGCGCGAAGAATTCATAATTTGTTCAAGCAATCGTGATTCGAGGAGGTTAAAAATGTTGTTTTCTTTTATCGTTGCTAACTTCCTTATACCATGGCTATACATTTGATTCGACTTTCCTTCTATGCTCATTTTTCTGCTCAATTTCTCTAATAACTCTTGAAAAATTTCTTGGTCTATCTCCCGTGCCATTTGTTTTAATTTTTCTGGCAACTCATCCGTAATAATGCCTTTGATCCCGCGATTCAAACGATAAGATATTTCCTTTACTTCTCTTTCCGTAACAGATTTTTCTAAATGAAGATGGTGAGCGTATGTTTCTTCATCGCGAGTCAGCAAGACAATTAGCACTTCATGGGTTCCAATGTGAATACATTCAATATGTTTGACTGATGCCATACTATTGTGTGTTGCAGAAATAATTGAAGGATATCGAGTGAGACGACTCAATATTTTAGCAGTCGTATTGAGAATACTGCGATAATCTGAACCATGTTTCAAGTACTGAATCTGAGCGTATTTGCAATCCTCTTTTTTTGGTTTAACAATTCGTGGAATATGATTTACGTAATAGCGATAAGCCTTGACTGTTGGCACTCGACCAGAACTTTGATGTGGACTAAATAAATACCCTTGTTCTTCTAATTTTACAAATGCAGCCCGCACAGACGAGGAGCTCAGATTCATTCTATATTGACCAGTGATAAAAATACTACTTATGGGTCTCGATAGTCGAATATGACTATCTACTAAACACAGCAAAATCCTGCTAAATTTTTCCTTGAGTAAGGGACTCATTTGTATATCCATCATGAAATCAGACATATATAGGCAAACTGTTTTTTATTTTTCTAATATTTGATATTAGAGCTTTTTGTCCTCAATAATAAAACTAGCACTCAAGCAGTTGGATTGCCAATTATCTAGAGCAAATATAGCATATTAAACCTTCATTGTCAAGGAAATTCTATAATTTTGATCCTTTTCTTGAGAGCATTCTTAGATTTATGGTTTTTTGGAACAGTTTTTTAAAAAACGAAAAAAATAAGTCATTATTCAAAAGGAAGAATGACACTGACGTAAAGAAAGAAGATAATACTCTTGATTAACCATAAAAATCATATTCCCTAGTTTCTGCTAGAAAGAGCAGAATATTCGAAACCGAATCAAAGTCTCAAATGGAAAAGTTCTTGATAAGAAAATGAAACGCCAAAATACTGTCGGCAAAGTATGCGTATCGCTGGAGCCTCACTCAACGCCGCTCACCATGACTATCTCATGTTGTGGATCAACATTATCACGATCTCAGCCTTTGTTCTGGTAAACTCTGTATTGATTTATTTCATTATCCGCTATCGTCGGCGCACTGACAACGATTTAACTTCTAGTGTAGATAACCATTTATTGTTGGAGATTCTTTGGACACTCATTCCAACGATCATAATGGCTGGCCTCTGTGTCTGGGGCATTCGTGGATTTATTGATTACCGTAGCGACGTTGCTAATGCAATGGAAATTCAGGTGCGAGCTAAGCAGTGGGCTTGGAGTTTCACCTATCCAAAAGAAGTATTAGCTGACAACCCAAAAGAGAACATTGTCGTAAAAACGAGCAATGTTCTCTACCTTGAAGCCAATAGGCCAACCAAGTTGATCATGAAATCATCAGATGTGATTCATTCTTTTTTTGTACCGGCCTTTCGTGTGAAGGAAGATGTAGTCCCTAATATTTATACCTTTATCAATTTTACGCCAATTTTTCGAAAGGGGCAAAATAATCGAGCAGAATACGATATTTTTTGCACAGAATACTGTGGAAGGGACCATAGTGGCATGCTCGGTAAAGCAGTTGTTTTGAATACCGAGAATTTTTCTGAGGAAATAAATAGAATCGCAGAAGAAGCTTCAGACATCACAGCAGAAAGAGGAAAGACAATTCATCTCAGCCAATGTTATAGCTGTCATAGCATTGATGGAAGTCGACTTGTTGGACCTTCATGGTTAAAAACTTGGGGAATCACTCGCAAATTAGCTGATGGTACAGAAGTAAAAATCGATGAAAACTACATCAGGACTTCCATTTTAGATCCCAATCTTCAGATTGCTGAAGGCTATCCAGGTGTGATGCCGGTTCAGGATTTAAATGATGCCGAAATTGAATCGGTAATTGAGTATATAAAGACTCTGGATTAAGGGATAATTTGAGGCCAGTAACGGATAAATGAAAACACGGTCAGACGATTTCAAGCGAAAGAGGTGTGTCTAAAAAGCTTGCTAAAGTAAATGGCAAAAAATATACAGGGTATATGTTAAGAAGATAATCATAATGAATAGACTAAAGAACTGGACAAAATACTTGAGAAATACAGTGAGAAATAATAGAAAGGGCTTTTGTTTGATTACGAATACAAAACAAAAGTTTAATCGGTTAGGGTACAAGGAGGAACATTTGAGCTAGGATGCAAGCAAACGCAAATTATTTAGAGGTTGGTCGTTCGTTCTTTGGTTGGGCGACTACCACTGATCATAAAAAAATAGGTATCATGTACCTCTTTGCCATTTTAGCTTTCTTTATTTTGGCAGGCGCTGCAGTAATGCTCGTGCGTACTGAGTTGTTTACGCCCGGAAAGACAATTTTTGGACCAGATACCTACAACATTCTCATGACCTTCCATGGGGCGGTCATGATATTCTTATTTATTGTCCCGGGAATTCCAGCAACCCTTGGAAACTTTTTATTACCTTTGATGATAGGTGCAAAGGATGTAGCGTTCCCAAGAATCAATCTGCTAAGCTGGTACATCTTTGTCATTGGGGCCGTAATTGCCCTCGTTTCTTTATTATCGCCAGCAGATACTGGCTGGACATTCTATGCTCCGTATAGTATGAAATCAAATTCTCTGGTAATTTGGTTGACTTTAGGGGCCTTTGTTATGGGCTTTGCTTCAATTTTAACAGGTTTTAACTTCATTGTCACCATCCATAGGATGAGGTGCCCAGGATTAAACTGGGGTAACTTGCCTTTGTTTGTCTGGGCGACCTATGCCACGGCATTGATCCAAGTATTAGCCACGCCTATTGTCGGTATGACACTAGTCATGCTCATATTAGAAAGATTATTAGATATTGGGATTTTCAATCCAGCAAAAGGTGGTGATCCGATTTTATTCGAACAATTCTTCTGGTTTTATTCGCATCCAGTGGTTTATATTATGATTCTCCCGGCCTTTGGTATTATTAGTGAAATATTGCCAGTATTTGCTCGGCGACCAATTTTTGGCTATAAGGCCATTGCCTATTCCTCGATCTCTATTGCGCTGGTGAGCTTCTTGGTCTGGGGGCATCATCTTTTTGTCAGTGGAATGTCCGATTGGGCTCGCTACTTATTTTCAGGATTGACTTTTCTTGTTGCCGTGCCAACTGCTATTAAGCTGTTTAATTGGTTAGCTACCCTGTGGAAATCATCTATTCATTTTGAAGCACCTATGCTTTACGCTTTGGCGTTTATTTTTATGTTTTCTATAGCCGGGTTAACTGGAATTCATTTAGGCGTTTTAGCTACTGATGTTTTTTTACACGATACTTATTTTGTAGTAGCTCATTTTCATTATACGATGCAGGGTGGTACCGTTATTGCTCTCTTCGCGGGTTTGCATTATTGGTTTCCTCTCATAACCGGTAAGATGTATCATAAAAAATTGGCATTTTGGACTTTCCTCTTTTTAATCATTGGTTTTAACCTTACTTTTATCCCGCAATTCCTCTTAGGATTTGATGGAATGCCACGACGCTACTATGATTATTTACCATACTTTACGTCCTTACACCAATTTTCTTCTATTGGTGCTTGGTTGAATGGTTGGTCTTATATGATTGTCATAGGAAATTTTTTATACAGTGCATGGCGCGGGAAGAAAATCAAAGAAAATCCGTGGAGATCCAAAAGTATGGAATGGCATACTGAGAAAATGCCACCCATTACAACAAACTTTGCAGAAACTCCGCGATTTCCAGAAAGCATCTATGATTACGGGAAGAGGAGCTGAAAAATAATAAGCAAATGTCATTTACTGAGATTCTTGATGGTTATCAGTAAGGACGAGAGAAATTAAAATATATAATTTTATGAGCGATAACGTATCCGTAAATATGCCTCGAGCATCTGAAAAAAATACTCTAGTGATCCAAAAACATCCAGTTCATGAAGAACTGGCAGGCTATGAAGGAGCCAAGTTTGGAATGTGGCTATTCCTTGCAACAGAGCTACTGTTATTTGCGGTACTTTTTGCCTTTTTTGCAATCTTTCATGTGAAATTTTTAGAAGCATTTCAAATGGCTCATAATACTCTAGATAAAACTCTTGGTGGCGCCAATACGGTTATCCTCATTCTCAGCAGTATGAGCGTTGCTTTATCTTTGGACGCAATTCAAAGAGGGAAAAGGAAGCTTTGTTCCGTTCTATTGGTGATAACCGTAATTCTAGCTGGTAGCTTTTTAGTGGTGAAATATTTTGAATATACTGCAAAATTTAATCATCAAATCTACCCTGGATCAGTTGCCAATCTAAAAGATAAAGAGAGTGGAAAATATGTTTCTGTCAATGAATGGAGCAAAAAAGAGGGCTGGTCAGAGAGTAAAAAGATTGAAATGCAAAATGGCATTAATTTATATTTTGCGATGTATTTTGTTATGACAGGCATTCATGGATTACATATTATCATCGGTATGTTAATTTTATTAGGAATCTTAATATATAACAATAAAGGAAGATACAATCATTGGTATTATACTCCAGTGGAAAATGGCGCCCTCTATTGGCATTTAGTTGATTTAATTTGGATATTTTTATTCCCTTTATTGTATCTCATTCAATAATATTATAATAGGTAGAAAAATTTAAGGCATTGTATCATGGAAATACCTGATCAGGAAAGTCGCGGGCACAAACAGAAAACATCCATCTATTTTATTGTAGGGGGTAGTCTTTTGATATTAACTGCCATTACTTTCAGTGCTTCATATGTAAACTGGGGGAAAATCGTCGGTGGTGGATTTATTGTTAATATTTTGGTTGCCATTTTTATTGCGTCTATGAAAGCCTTTCTTGTGATTTATTATTTTATGCACGTGAAGTACGAAAATCGTTTGATTAAATTTTATGGAATACTTTATCCAATTCTGTTATTTACCCTTTTAGTTGGTTTTTCTTTTATAGACGTTTTTCTGCGAGTAATCCCCCAAGCTACAATTCCCTAATTTTTAATGATTCCAATCGTTTGAAAAAAAATGGATATTGATTCTATCGGGAATCGCTTCGTATCTAAAGATAAGTATAATCAATTATCTCTTCATGAGCATTAATTATGCTTATTATGGGATACTATTTTAGTAGTTCTCTGCTAAAGATTCAGGCGATCGTCTGGACTAATAATCTCTGTCACACGAACGCCAAAATTTTCATCGATGACGACAACTTCGCCTTTTGCTACCGACTTTCCATTTATAAAAATATCAACGGGTTCGCCAGCTAATTTATTTAATTGAATGATCGACCCTTCACCTAGCTGAAGAATATCACGTATACTAATATCAGTACGGCCTAGCTCAACAGTCAGTAACATTTTCACATTGTGCAGCATATTTAAATCTGCCGAACGGCTAGATGTTTCCGGGATATTATTTTCCATATCTTGGAAATCAATATCCTTTATTTCAATTTCATCGTTCATATATAACCCTCTTCTTTTTTGAAAACAATCTATTCTCTGTATCGTATCCCGTTTATTTCCTAGGATGGTGGGCCTGATGTACGCCCTTTAACACTTTCCTCACTAGGTGAGTATAAATTTGTGTAGTTGAAATATCGATATGCCCCAAAAGTTTTTGAACACTCCGCAAATCAGCATTATTTTCTATTAAATGCGTAGCAAAGCTATGGCGAAATGTATGAGGAGTTACACTTTTTTTAATATTTGTTCGTTTCAGGTATTTCTTTAATAAACGCCAGGCTGATTTCCTATTTATATGAGGGCCTTTTTTACTGATAAAAACATATTCACTATCACGTTTTTTTGCAATTTCTGGCCGTATCTCCGATAAATAAGTATTCAAGATATCATGTGCACGCTTACCAAAAGGGATTAAGCGACTGTGCCCTCCCTTGCCTTGAACAGTAATTATTTGCCCTTTCATGTCAATATCTTCTATTTTCAAATTACAAGCTTCCGAAATTCGTAATCCACAAGAGTAAAGCAATTCAAAGATTGTTTTATCTCGAAATTCATATGGGATATCCTCTCGTATTTTTCCTAGTAAGTCCTCTACTTCTTCTTTTGTCAAATGGTCAGGAAGATTCCTTTTAATTTCTGGCGCAACAATATTCTCTAAAGGGTTTGTCGAAATTTTTTTTTCCTTTTCAAGATAACGATAAAACTGACGAAGCGATGCAACTGCTCTGGCAATAGACCTACCCGATATAGTCAATCTTTTTTGTTCCTTAAGAAAATGACTCACATTTTCTGGGTTAACTTGTAATAGATTACATTTTTTTTGTTTGAGGTACTTTTGAAATTTTTTTAGATCGTAAGAATACGCTAAAATTGAATTTTCAGATAAATTATTGTCAACCAATAAATAATTTTGAAATTCTTCGATTAGATTTTTATCTTCCACACTTCCTCCCATCATTGCTTAATAGTATTATATGTTCTTTCATCCTTTCTTTTTCACCTAATATAAGTGTCGGAACTAACTAATAATTTAACGACAGAAAAAAAAATAGACAAATATCAAGTTGTCAATTAAATGGTAGAGAATGTCTCGTATTATTGATAATTTCAGTGACACTACCGTAAAGCTATCTAGCAAATATCAAAATAAATCAAAAAAAAAAGCAACACCAAAAAAAGGAACTGCATTGAGCTTGTTACGACTGCTCTTTGATATAAGAAAGCTTGACTTAGAAAAGTTCATGCAAACCCATGACAATCTCTTTCAAGAAGCATTGGCATCTAAAAATTATATCGAAGTAACAAAGCATTATTACGCTTTGATGGCACCCATTATAGAAAAAGCTTACGGTACAAGTCTGCATTTTACGCCACCTGACTATGCCAATCAAAGATTAGAAGAGGCGATTTTCAGTATGCATCAAAAGGTTGCTCACATATTAAATGAATATAGCCAAGATATCTCCTCTGCCAATGGAGTAGCGCAAAAGAAATTTTTAGATTTGGGCTGCTCAATTGGTGGTATTATGAGAGATATAGCGCGTACCACTAATCATGAGATCATGGGAGTTACCTTGGGACAAAACGAAGTAGATATAAACAATAAAATAAACCGAGAAGAAGGGTTAGATCATCTCTGTAAAGCTTTCCAAGGGGACTTCAATAATCTGACTTTAAATGAACGTGAATTTGATGGCATTTATGCAATTTATGCCTTGAAGTACTTTATTGATCTGTCACCAATATTTAAATCTGTTGCAAAAACATTAAAGAAAAAAGGGATTTTCTTGGTGTATGATATTATTAAAACAGAAAAATATATAGAATCGCATCCAGAGCATAAGAAACTTGTTGCAGATTTTGAATATGCTTGCGGAATGCCTCCTCTTCACACTTTAGACGAAATGATTGAGATAGGCAAAACACAGGGCCTAAAGTACCTAAAAACCATAGATTTATGTGAATATTCAAAAAATCGAAAGAGGTATCCTTGGTATTACTTTTTTGATCGAGGCTTATTAAAATTTCTTATCAACTCACCGGTAATGCAATTCTTGACACGGATTAGTGAAGCCATTGGAATATTACCAACAGGATATCAGAGGTTCAATAGTATTTTTATTCGGGGAACTGTGCAAAAAATTGTCCAGAGTGGGAAAAAAGGAATTCTTAGCGGTTCACAAGTTTTAATATTTCAGAAAGACTAAAATATATTTAGTTGGCCATTTAAGAATTACTCAATGAACTATCAGAGAAAGAAATGTGTTCATCGAAGAGATAATCATACCTTCTCAGCCATCTTTACTCTTGTGATCATGTTTTCGCCGATAGCCCCTTATCCTTATGGCAATATTAATCAACGAATAGAGGCTCTTGAAAAGAAAGAAATCAAAGCAATAGAAATTGGCGAACAATTACATTATCGAATTACTTGGAACTCCATTACTTCTGGATATGCCTTTATGGCGATACCAAAAACGATTCGTTTTAGAAATACTGAATGTTTTCTGATACAAAGTGGGTCCAAAAGTTCTGGTGCAATCGGTGCTTTGTATCCGGTCTCAGACATTAATACTTCCTATTGGGATCCCATTGCAAAACGCACTCTCTATCACGAAAAAAAGATTGAGGAAAATAATTTTTTTCGCTTCTATAGTGCAGATTTTCAGTATGATACTGGTTACATTAAATGGCAACAAAAAACGACACAACGAGAAAGTCATCAGAAAAAAAAATCAGATCCAGTAAAAAAAATCATTCAAGGTAAACATCCGATAAAAAGTAAACAGATTAATGATATCCTATCAGGTCTTTATATTCATAGAATGTTGACAGAAGATAAAACCTATGTAATCGGAGATATTATCTTGATTTCCCTTTTTGATAATGGAAAGAGAAGCGATTTTGGGATGATAGTCAAGGACATTGAAGAAATAAAGCTCAATGTTAATGGAAACAAAAAGACCTATCAGGCCTTAGTCATTCATCCAGAAACAAAAACATCTGGACTTTTTCATAGCAGCACCTTATCAACGATTTGGATCTCCAATGATAAAAAGAAATGGCCGCTACTGATTGAAACTCAGCTACCAATTGGTATATTGAAAATGAGTCTCTACCAAACGATAAATCTTAATTGATTGCCTGAATCTTTTTTATCGAGTTATGAGGACTGCATATCCCTTTTTGGATATTTTTTTAGCAAATTTCTCGGCTGATCGCCGGCTGGCGAAAGAACCCACTTTAACCACGTAATTGCTTCTCCGCCGTTCTACGCTGACCGGTTGATTAAACTTCTTACGGGTAAGGTACTCGACAGTGCGAGCGTTAACTAAATCTTGATATGAACCAATTTGAATACGATAGCGTGTTCCCTTCTTTTCTCTTGCAACACTCTTTGGTAATAACAAACCCTGCTCCATCCACTGTTCATAGAGAGGGAAAGAATCAATCCCACCCTGCCCATAATACTGGTAGGTGGCCCCA
The DNA here is from genome assembly GCA_965207725.1 of Leptonemataceae bacterium. Lineage (GTDB taxonomy): Bacteria > Spirochaetota > Leptospiria > Leptospirales > Leptonemataceae. The sequence continues at coordinate 1,300,936 of OZ242290.1, forward strand.
TATTTTATTTTGTTACTCGCCTGATTTCTTTTTCCCTGTTGCAGAATTGTTATACTGACTTGTGTTAGCCCACGTTCCTTGAAATCTAAAATCTCTGCACCTTTTTCACTGATATCCAAGATGCGATCATTGATATAGGGTCCTCGATCGTTGATCCGAACCTTTACTTCTTTATCGTTTGCTAAATTTCTGACTGAAACAATTGTTCCCAAAGGGAGCGATCGATGGGCCGCTGTTAGCTTCCTACTATTAAATATCTCACCACTTGCTGTTTTTTTGCCATCAAAATCGTATCCATACCAAGAAGAAATACCAAATAAAGAATGATCTTCCTCATTCTTTAAAAATATTGGATTGTTGCTTCTTTTGTCTTTCTTATTTTTTTCATTTCGAGAGGAGCGGATCGATGTACTCGTATCACAATCATTTTTTTTGTATGATTTAGTAACTCGATACTTGCCATCCCGATCAGGATAGACTAGATTTGTCGTTGTACAATCAGCCATCAATAGAGCCAAGGTTGCTAACAAGGGCACATTTATCTTTTTAAAAGAGCTTATTAAATTCATTTTTGATACTTTCATGCCTTCTTTATCGGTCATTTTAGATTTTTAGCTAACTTTTTTTAATTGCTTATCCAGCATAAACTTGAAAAATGACAAGGTAATGTTTGATGAAATTTCTCTCCTTATAAAGGAACAGCGTAATCTGATTATAACGACCGCAGAGAAAATCATTCAGGGAAATCCCGAAAATCTACAAGATGACTTTCAGCAAGTTTTAAAATATCATTTAGCGAGTGCTACAACTGAATATTTTATTGCAAAAAATGGATTTCTCTATATAAAGAATGAAAAATGTAAAGAGTTAGAGCAGAGTATGTTAGCTTTTTTCATGGCAGAGAGCTTTGGAAAATTTCGTGCTGAAATTTCTTCACGTGCATATGATTTAAGAATGGAAGATCTGTTTATATCAAAATTGTATTCAGAAAAAATCCAAAGGGCTGTAAGTTTAGGATTATCACAGGGAACTATCGACCAGATTGCCTCAGCGGCATTAAGTGGGGATTATGGCAATAAATTATATAATTCAGATGAAATGACTCTGCAAGAGACATTTGAAAAGTTTAGTTTCGAGGTAATCTTGCCTAAGGCAGAAAATGTCCATCGTGAAAATACTCTGATACCTGAAGAAATATTGAATGGTCTTAATGACCTAGGTGTTTTTGGTATTAATATTCCTTCAAAATATGGCGGAGTCATGGATGATTATGGGAAAAAAGGAATGATGATTATTACAGAAGAGTTATCACGAGGATCACTCGCGTTGGGAGGATCCATGATTGTTCGTCCTGAGATTTTAGTCACAGCGCTATTAGTTGGCGGCACTGAAGAACAAAAAAGAACATGGCTGCCAAAAATAGCGAGTGGGGATATTATTAACTCCATTGGTGTCACTGAACCTGACTATGGTAGCGATGTTGCAAATATTTCCTTAGAAGCCAATGAAATATCCAGCAAAGGAGAAGGATATCTACTCAATGGTGTAAAGACTTGGTGCACATTTGCGCAATACAGTGATATTATTCTTGTTTTGGCGAGATCAGAAAAGGATCGAAGCCTCAAGCATCGAGGATTAACGATGTTTATTGCAGAAAAACCGCGTTTTAAAAGCAGCCAATTTTCATATCAACAGGAAGGTGGTGGAAAAATTTCTGGTTCAGCTATCCCGACCATTGGTTACCGAGGAATGCATAGCTTTGAAGTTCTCTTTGAAAACTATTTTGTTCCAAGTAAGAATATGATAGGTGAACGAGGACAAGGGTTCTATTTACAGATGGCGGGCTTTTCCCAAGGCAGGCTGCAAACTGCTGCGCGAGTCACTGGGGTGATGCAAGCTGCCCTTGACGCGGCAATATCTTATGCCCGATCACGCAAGGTATTTGGGAAAACTATTGATCAATATGAAATGACTCGCTGGAAAATTGCAAAAATGAGTAGCTCAATCCAATTGATCAGACAATATGTTCATGCATTGGCCCTTGAAGAAACAAAAGAAACAAGAGGAAGATCAATCAAAGAAAATTTGCCAAAGACGACTTTTATAAAATTTTATTCTGCAAAAGTATCAGAATGGATTACTAGAGAAGCTCAACAGATTCATGGAGGTATGGGCTATGCTGAAGAATATCCGGTATCTCGATATTTTTTGGACGCGCGGGTTTTCTCCATTTTTGAAGGAGTCGAGGAAGTACTGGCATTGAAAGTCTGTTCGCGAGCCCTCATGAAAAGTGCTTTGAACGGTAGTCTGCATGAGAAACTTTAATTTTTTCACAGTAATAGAATTCTAAACAATGCCCGACTTATTGGAGTATCGACGTAGTATGCAAACAAATCTATCACATTCTTTGTTTGACCACGGTGGGCAAAAAAAAAAAATTCTTGAAGCATTCGGTATTATTGAAAATAAACATGATATTCTTGATTTTAGTAGCAATATTAATCATTTAGGACCACCAGCTGGCCTTTTACCAATACTACAAAAGGAAATTTCACAGATACGAGAATATCCACTGCCGACAAGTGAATTAATCGATATAATTGCTCACCACCATAAGTGTAACCGAGAGGAGATTATTATCGGCAATGGGTCAATCGATCTTATTTTTCAATTAACAAGACTGGTTCGTTTAGCAGATCATTTTTCTTCTCGCCATAGTGTAAGTGAACAAACTGTGATCTGTGCAGATCTAGATTTTTACGGATATCGAGAAGCTGCTCAAGCTGCGCATCTGAATGTCAAGGCAATCCCATTACATCATTCTGGCGATTGGGATCTTCCAAAACTCCAGCATTATTTAATGCAACAGCAAGATCCAGATGATACATTAAATGAACATTTTATAAAGTTTTTAGTCTTTCTTGGACATCCCCATAACCCAAGCGGACGATTGTTATCAATGAACGAAAGAGAATTAAGAAAATTGTGCAAGAATTATGAAACGACTCTCTTTATTATTGATGAAAGTTTTATTGATTTTGCTATGTCACGAAAAAGTTTTATTGATCTGAGTCCAATTCCTGAAAATTTGGTAATCCTTCGATCGCTTACTAAGTTTTATAGTATCGCCGGTTTGCGGTTAGGTTATCTTCGTGCACATCATTCGCTGACCAACGAACTGAGAAAACAAATTCCTCCATGGTCGATCAATTATCTAGCAGAGCAAGCGGCCCGCTATATCTTTGACAACTATGAGAAACAAGAGGCGCGCCTAGAACGCTATCGTTGGCGGCGTAAACACTACCATTGGCGTCGGTTTATCTATCAAACGTTGGCGAATGCAGAAATTGAAAGTATTGCTAAAAGTCAGACCAATTTTCTATTGATCCATTGGAAAAATGCTAGAAAATTATTTGAAAAATTACTGATTCATCATCAGATTTTGATTCGCATCTATGATGACCAGCCAGATATTTTTAGAATAGGCCTTAAATCTGCGCAGGAAAATGCAAAACTTCTTAGCCATCTTGTTGCAATAAAGAATAATGGGCATCCAATAAGAAAATATCAAGTAAATTTTCAAGCAAAAAAAAGAACACCCGCTTTCATGGTTGCGGGTACATCTTCGGATGTGGGCAAGTCAATTTTACTGGCTGCATTGGGGAGAATATTTAAAGAGGAAGGAATTCGGGTGGCCCCTTTTAAGGCCCAGAACATGTCACTTGAGTCGATGATTACCAATGAAGGATTGGAAATGGCGCGGATGCAGGCGATACAAGCTCAAGCTTGTCGGATAGATCCAGATGTCCGCATGAATCCAATTCTGTTAAAACCTACTTTGGATAAGAATCGTCAAGGATCCCATGTAATTGTATGTGGGCAATCTACTGGATTTTATCCAATTCTAGAATATCAAAAATTAAAATCCAAATTATTTTTAACGGTGAAAAAACAATATCAATCTCTGGCTACTGACCATGAAGTAATTCTATTAGAGGGAGCTGGATCTATTGCGGAAATAAATTTAAAGAAAAATGATTTGGTGAATTTACGCATGGCCAAATATGCAGAAGCGAAGGTACTGGTCATTGGGGATATTGAGCGAGGAGGAGTCTTTACAAGTTTTGCTGGAACCATGGCAGTTCTGGAGCATTGGGAACGATCTCTCATCTATGGATTTATTATAAATAAATTTAGAGGTAATCCATCGTTATTAAACGATGCCAAGGAAATTGTTTGGCAAACCTGTGGACGTTCACTGCTCGGGATCATACCGTTTCTCAATAATCTGAATTTGCCAGCAGAAGATTCACTCTCATTGGATTATCATGTGAAAAAAAATAGAATAGATCAAAAAAGAATGACCAAGAGAAATCATAGAAAAATTCATATTGCTGTTATTCGCTTAGATCATATCGCTCAATTTTCCGATTTTGATGCCTTGCAAATAGAACCTGATGTTAAGCTTTCTTTTTTAAATATTCAGGAGATACAAAATGCAGAAGATCTGGCAGTAATCTTTATTCCAGGTAGTAGGAACACCCAAAGCGATTTAAAGACTATGGGCTCTCATGGAGTAAAAGAATATCTGGCCAGGCAAATAAAAAAAAATAAATGTACAATTTGGGGAATCTGTGGAGGCTATCAAATGATGGGACGGAGTATTATTGACCAGGAAAAAATTGAAGGAGAACGTGAAATCGAAGGATTCGGTTGGCTTGATTTTACAACAACTTTTCATCAAAGAAAAATTCTCACCAAAAAAAAAGTTTATCATTCAGCAACCAAGAGTCAATTATCCGTATATGAGATTCATCATGGACAATCTTCTTCGCCAAAAAATGCACAGCCGATCATTTTTGAACAGAAAATGAATTCAAAAACAGGATTGATTTTTCGACACCAAAATCTGCCGATTTATGGTGGCTATCTGCACGGTGTCTTTGATAACGATCAATTCCGTCATTATTTTTTAAACCATATCAGAACTAATCTGGGTTGGTCATCAATTATACAGAGGCCAAAATATAGCATAGAAAATAAGCTCACCGAATTAGCAGATGCGGTTCGTCATCACATCAATCTCAAGAAAATCTTTGCAGATTTACATCTATCATGAAAAAGAAGTATACCTCTGCAAAAAAAAGATTTCTTATCTTTACTGGAGAGGGCAAAGGGAAAACTACTGCGGCGTTGGGGCTCATCCTCCGAGCATGGGGACATGATCATCGCATTGCCATCGTTCATTTTATTAAATCTAGATTATTAGTTGGTGAAGTAAAGGCAATTAATAAAATCAATCAAGCAAAAGGCAAAGACGACAAAGAAATAGATCAATTTGTTATGGGAGTGGGATTTTTGCCTAAGCCAAGTAATTCTCAATTTCCAGTACATGAACAGGCAGCGCTTGACGCATTGGCACAGGCAAAGAGATTGATAGAATTAGCAATTTATGATTTGCTGGTTTTAGATGAAATATGTTGGGCTCTTCATCGAAAATTACTCTCAGAAAAGCAAGTATTCGAAATAATAGATCTCCAAAGGGATAACACCACACTGGTCTTTACTGGTCGCTATGCTAGTGAAAAATTAATTGCCAAAGCCGACACCGTGAGTTTGATTGAAAATATAAAACATGCCTACCAACAGAATATTGCAGCACAAGTAGGAGTAGAAAAATAGTTTTTTATTGATGAGACAAACACAAGCCCGTATATTGATTGCTGGTACTCATAGTGGCGTTGGCAAAACCACTATCACTATGGGCATCGCTCTATGTTGTTTACAGCGAGGTTTATCAGTTCAGTGTTTTAAAATTGGTCCAGATTATTTAGACGCCCTCCTCTTAAAAAAATGTTCAAGAAGAGTATGCTATAACTTGGATTTATGGCTCTCATCACTTGATTATCTTGATAGACTAATAGCGGAGAATGATGCTGATGTGCTATTGATAGAAGGTGTCATGGGACTTTTTGATCACTCTGAAATATCTCTTTATATTTCCCGCTATCGATTACATCCATTTTTGGTCTTTTCGGCACAGGGCATGGGAGTCTCCGCTGCTGCATTGGTTGAGGGCTATGCCCACCATCGTTCAGATTTGAAAATTGCGGGAGCGATTGCCAATTATTGTGGTTCTTTACGGCATGAAGAAATACTGAGATCGGCGCTCAGTAATAAACAAGAATTTGCTGCATTGAACAATCCCCCGCTGATTGGTATACTTAAAAGGGAGCCAAAAATCATCCTACCCTCGCGCCATCTAGGAATTCATGTTTCCCCTGAAAAAAAAATCGAACAAATTTCAGCAATTAGAGAAAGTATTGAAAATGGAGTTGCAATCGATCATCTTTTGGATATCTCACAAACTTCTGAAAAACAGCTTGAACAACCTCATCGTAACAGAAAAGCAAAGCAGAATCTTGCTCAACAATCCACAAAAAAAAATAGCAAAAAGCCCGTTTTATCATATGCTTGGGATGAAGCCTTTTACTTTTACTATCCAGATAATTTTGATTTATTGAGAAATGCAGGTTTTGATCTTCAACCTTTTTCACCAATCCATTCTCAAAATCTACCTGAAAATACTCAGTTCATCTACATTGGTGGTGGATATCCAGAAAGCTATTGTGAGCAGTTGGCAAAAAATGAAAAAATTATCCGAGAAATTCAAAATTTTGCTGCAGTGAATGGTTATATTTATGGTGAATGTGGTGGTATGATGTATCTGAGTGAGAGCATCACCGATTTAACAGGGAAAAAATGGCCCTTAGTAGGAGCACTTTCAATTGATACTGAGATTCTCTCTAAATTCCAAAAATTGACTTACGTTGAAATAGAGTTTACAAAAAAATGCCTCTTGGGGAAAAATGAATGGATAGCACGAGGACACGAATATCATTATAGTCGTGTCTTGGCAAAGAGAACTAAAAAGGAAATACCCACACAAAATTCCTCTACGATAGCTACGCAAACCGATCTCTACAAAATCATAGACCGCCGATCAAAAAAAATAAGAAAGGAAGGATATCAAAAGAAGAATACCTTGGCGAGTTATATTCATATTCATTTTGCCTCTCAACCGAAAATTCCTCAGTACATATATCAGCAATGTAACCACGCAAAGATGTGATTGCCATTTAATGGGCTCATTTTTAGCGAATAAGCCTAGACCTATGAAAATGCAAAAAAAAGAGTCACCGACCATTGTGATCATAGGTCATGGCAGTCGCATTGTGAAAGCTAATCAGAAGTTTGAGCAATTTGTCGATGGCTTTCGATTATTCATGCATCAATCAACTAAGATGATTGTTCGTCACAGTTATCTCGAATTGGCGAAACCGAGTATGGAAACAACATTGAGAGATGCCACAGAGAGTAAAACAATCGTAGTAATTCCCCTATTATTGCTTCGATCTGGGCACGCGAAGAATGACATTCCACTAATAATTGAAAAATATCGCAATAAATTTCCTTATCATCGCTGGCTGGTCACAGATGTCTTGGGCGTCCAGCAAGGGCTGATTGAAATTTGTAGAAAGTGGGTTAAAGAAATTGAGAGAAATCAATCCTCGCAAAGAAAAATTCCACAAGGAAAAAGTTTACATTCAGTTATTCTTTTGGGACGAGGATCCTCTGATCCAGATGCCAATGGAGACTTTTTCAAAATCATGCGATTATTAGGCGAAACGATTGGCAAGCCGCAGATCACCCCAGCCTTTGCTGGTATTTCTCGACCAAATTTAAATGATGCAATGGAACAAGTCGCGTTGCAGAGGCCAGAAATAATTACAATCATTCCCTATCTTCTTTTTGAGGGATTACTCACAGAAAAACTACAAGCAATGATTCAGCAATTTCAAAATCGCTATTCTTGGATCACCATCAAGAGAACACCAGTTTTGTCAGTCCAACCGCAGGGCATCTATCAAATAATGAAGGAGAGGGTTGCTGATGCCCTTAATGCTCATCCCGTAAAATTGTTACCATGTGATAATTGCCTTTATCGAATTCCAATAAAGGGGCACGAACAGCACGTAAATGGCATCAAAGCACTCTTATATAGCATTCGTCATACTTTTACTCATACTCAAGCAATGCCTGACAGGCATTGCCATTCACAGATTGATCGCCATATTCTGATCTGTAGTAACGTAAATTGCAGCAGACAGGGGTCCTTAAAAACACGTCGCCTCATGGAAAGAGAAATCAGACGGAGGGGATGGTATGATAGAATAAAAATCAGCAGCACCTCATGCTTGGGAATGTGTGGACAGGGACCGAGTCTCATTATCTACCCAGATGGTATTTGGTATCGAAATGTTGGGGAAAAGGTAGCTTTACAAATTATTGATCAACATCTCAAAATGGATAGGCTAGTCAAAGAAAATATTTATACAATTATGGGTTAAGTTTCAAGAGATTCTTCATTTTTTTCTCCTGTAGATTTTCACTAATTGAATAGCCAAGTAATCATCTATCGCAACTAATTTAGCTTGGGCAAATAATTGATTACTTACATAAACATCCAAAAGATCTCCAACTTTTTTGTCCAAATCTATAATATCTCCAGTCTTCATTTTTTTTAAAGAATCCAATGGTATTTTTCTTTTTCCTAAAAGGACGGTAATTTTAACCGGTAAGGTAATTAATAGTTTGGTATGTTCTGATAACAAATCTCCGGTAGTCGCAATTTTTTCTTCCGTCGTGGAGCTCCCCAACGGGCTACTAACTTTGCTATCAGTATCTAGGGCTTCACCGCCAAGGAGAGCTGAAAGATCTTCCTGGGTCAACCTCGATTCTGATGATCGAGATTCTAATGAATCTTGTCTTTCTGATTTTTCTTCCATATGATTTCAGATTTGATTAAACTTAAAATCTTCTTTATCATATAATCGTCTGATCTGTTCTTTATGGAAAGATTTTTTTTTCCAAATGAGAATAATAAGAGACCGAATAATTAGGAGAAACTAATCGTTGTTCAATATCTCATCTCAATAAGAAAAAAGAAGGTTAAAAACTAGGCTAATTTCAATCAATTTATATCTATAAATTGAGCATCATATAGCAATTCCATTTTTTTCTAGCTAAGAAAACTGAAATTAGAAAATCTCATCCTGTAATTGAATAAATGAATACAATTTCCATTACCGCATTCTTCAAACATATAAGGGTCGGCAACCAAAGATTTTTACTTTTTTTCTACAAGTTTGAATTTTGATACTAAGTGACAATTCTCAATAAAAAATCAACCTCATTGATTGACAAAGGAGCATGCGCCTCTTACAAAGGATGTAATCCGCAATGACCATGGGCATCAGGGTATTACCATCAGCAAATGGCAGTAATTGATTTTGAAATCTTTATTTTATTTTTTTTGATCGCTCTCCTTTATTCATCGGTGGGATTTGGTGGAGGAAGTAGTTATCAGGCCGTGTTGGCTTTACTAGAAATTGATTATGTCTTTTTACGATTTATTGCTCTCCTTTGCAATCTCGTGGTAGTCTCTTCTGGAACGTATCTGTTCTCCCAAAAGAAATATTTGGACATAAAAGGCACCCTACCATTAATTTTCCTGAGCATTCCCTTCGCCTATCTTGGAGGGACGATTCTGTTGCAAAAGAATGTTTATTTTATCTTGCTCGCTTGTACCTTAATTATCTCGTCTTTTTCATTATTTTTTCATTCGCAAATACAAAATTTTAAGATAAAAAAACTAGTCTTTTGGCAGAACGGCATGCTTGGTGGTTTTCTTGGTTTTTTTTCAGGATTAGTCGGCATTGGTGGAGGAATTTTTTTATCGCCAATCTTGCATTTTATCCGTTGGAATCGCAGTAAAATAATTGCAGCAACTTCTTCTTTTTTTATACTAGTAAACTCTATCGCTGGTTTACTCGGACAGTATTCAGAACAAAATTTTTCTCTACCATATGAGAGAATCCTCTTTTATGCTTTTTCAGTCTTCTTGGGGGGACAAATAGGGACAAGAGTGAGTATCCAGTTTTTCAGTGAATCCATTATAAAAAAAATCACTGCAGTCTTCATATTCCTAGTAGCAATCCGTCTTTTTATAGAGTATATCTAATCTATTACGGCGTCGCCCCAATCCATATTCCACCAGTGCTTGAATATTCCTTTTTCCATATTGGTACACTTTTTTTAAGTTCGTTGATAATAAAATTACAGGCTGCAAAACTTGCTTGACGATGAGGAGTACTAACGGCAATAATCACTGCAATTTCTTTAACTTGAATTTTGCCGATGCGATGATGGATCGCAATTTTCCTACATGGCCATTTTATAAATGCTTGCTCGGCAATTTTTTGCATTTCCTTTTTCGCCATATCTCCATAAACTTCAAATTCTAAATGAGTAACCTCTTTGTCCCCACGACTATTTCTCACCGTACCGACAAAAGTGTTGACTGCACCGCAAATCATGTCGGTTACAAATTGGTAGCCCTCTAAAAGATCTAAAGGTTCCTCAGACAGTTTAATCGAGAGATTAGTCATCAATGAGCATAGAGATATCTATTCTTCGTATGTTTACCCGCCACTTACCGGTGGAATAAGTGCCACAACATCTCCATCATGGAGATGATAATCTTCCTTTTCGTAACTCTCGTTTACTGCAAATAAACAAGAATCATATTCTGCCAAATCAATGTATTGGCTGTAGAGGATATTCTTTAAATCTCGAATATTTACATCATCTTGCAGGGAGAGATATATTTCTCTCTCGCCAACGATATCCTTGGCGACACCAAAAAATAGAAGTTGTAGTTTTATCATCTGGAATACTCGCATGGCTTCAATTTTTTTTTCATGAGAGCTCGGTATTCTTCTCTTGTATTCACATTGTGCAAAACGCTCTCATCATTCAAGTCAAGCATTTTTATATCACCTTGCATCAAAGCTTTTAGCGGGCATGCTTGCCCACTGGCCAAATGTTGCAGAAGAAAGTTATAGGCTTTAGGTTCCCAGATGGTAAGTAAGGGTTCTGGAGATTCTCTTTTGGAGTTAAAAAAGCATGTAGCCATCCGCGACGAATCTCTTTTGGCAACCAATTTTTCAATAACCTCTTGATTTAAGAGCACCAAATCACAGGCTATCGTTAACCAAGCGACGTTTGGTTCATATCTAAAAGCAGACAAGATGCCTCCAAGAGGACCCAATTGTAAAAAAGTATCAATTAGCGGATTCTCAAAACTTTCTCGTTGTGAGGAGCGACATGAGATGTACACTTTTTGACATTCTTGTTGTAATATCCTCGTTAAATGCAAATGCTGAGGTACGCCATGATAATTCAAGAAAATCTTATCCATTGCCATGCGGATACTCCTGCCTCCTCCCAAAATCAATCCGTAAAGCGGTGGTACATTCTTTTTTAGGAAATTATCAATAAATTGACTCAACTGATCTACTTCAGCGAGTTGAAATTTGGCCCCATTAAAATTTTTTTTGGAAAGCAAATCGCTGACATAAGTAGGTAGAGTTCCTTTATCTTTGCTCACTAAAGCAATAATATTCGTCAGTTGATTCTTCCGCTTGTCCACTACTGAAGGCTGGTCGATAATCAGTATCTGATTGGCCGCAGTAAAATGATTGCCATTAACAAGCGCTAGGTCAATGTCGGCGGTAAATGAATGTAATTTATATGAGCTATTTACCGAAGTATTCCAAGTGACTTGCTGTTGATTTTTCTTTCTTTGCACTTGATATCTCGCGAATCCATTTGAGAATGGTAGAGAAGTTTCTTCCTCTTCTTTATCATGTGAGGCATCACAAAACAATAATTTGTAACGTGAAGTAAGCTTTTGCGTAATCTGATACGCGAGCTTTTGAATTGTTGTGCAATCTGTACCCAATAAGGAAATTTCTTGTCGACCCCAATATCCTCGATTCTGCTTGGTCAACGGGTTATGCTTGGCTTTGGTGGTCACCTTTATTTATTCCGTTTAAAATCGTTTTTCCCACCAGTCTTTTCTAAAAGGGAAATATTTTCTACTGTTATATTATGCGAAAAAGCCTTACACATATCATAGATTGTCAATGCAGCCACTGATACCGCAGTGAGAGCTTCCATCTCCACACCTGTTTTCCCGTATCCCTGTGTACTTGCAATTATCCTGACCCGAAATCCCACAATGATATTTATCTGAATAGCACAGTGATCAAGAGAAATGGGATGACACATGGGAATGAGTTCATGACACTTTTTTGCTGCCATGATGCCTGCAATAACTGAAGTTTGAAAAACTGCTCCTTTTTCTACAATTAATTCTTGTTTTTCCAAGCATTCAAAAATTTCCTCGCTCAATGTGACAATACCTTCTGCTTGAGCTTTGCGAATTGTACAATTTTTCTTGCTGACATCTATCATGCGCGGATTTCCTTTACCAATGTGAGTAAGCTGTTGTGGATTCATAGTAGTTGTTGTTCGTTTTGAACTAAACTATAATCAAATAGTCAATAGCTCTTTTTTCTAGAAATTAAATAAGTTTTTGAATCATCCCTTTTAGCTGATAAATATCTTCTCGATTTTTGAGAATGACACCTGCAGTTTGTTCTATAATCTTTTCACTGAGTTTTTTACATTGTAAACTGAGTAAGGTTCGTGCCCAATCTATGCCCTCTGCAATGCCGGGCTGTTTATTAAGATTACTTTCCCGTAGTTTACATAAAATCATAACGAGTTGCCCCACCAAATCCTCTGATATTCCTGGTACCCTTTGGCAAATTATCTTCACTTCTTTTTCTGTAGCCGGAAAGTCGAGCCAGTGATAGAGACATCGTCTTTTGAGAGCATCACTGAGCTCTCTCGTACGATTAGAAGTTAAAATAACACAAGGTTTGTAATTTGCTTTTATCGTCCCTATTTCTGGAATGCTAATCTGAAAATCAGAAAGCATCTCTAGTAAGAAAGCCTCAAATTCTTCATCTGCTCTATCTATTTCATCAATCAGCAGTACAATTTTTTGCGGCTGAGTGATTGATTCCAACAAAGGTCGCTTCAACAGAAATTCATCACCAAAAATCTGAGTGGATAATTCAGAGACTTGACCCTGTGCTTCACTCATTTTAATAAATAGAAGTTGCTTTTGGTAATTCCATTCGTAAATGGCAGTATTGACATCCAGCCCTTCATAGCATTGTAGCCGAACCAAGCGGAGTTGCAAATATTCAGCTAACGTAGTAGCGACCGTAGTTTTTCCAACGCCGGGTTCCCCTTCAAGTAGTAGTGGTTTTTCTAAATCTTGTGCAAGATAGATAACTGCTGCCATTTCTTCATTGAGAATATATCCCGTTTTTTCGAACCCATCAATAATTTTTTTGGTAAAATCGTCCAAGAAAGTGCACAAATAGTTCCCAATATAGGGAATAAACTCTCAGTTGTTGCTAAGCAATTATTTAAAAATCCGCTTCCACATCAATTTAATAATCTTCCAGATACTGACATTTTTATCACCGCTTGATATTTCTTTGTTTTCTAATTTTTTTTTAAAATTGGATACAAATTGCCCAAAAAGCTCATCGGATACATCGTTTATTAGACGCGAGCCAAACTGTGCCACCTTGCCACTAACGGTAATTTCCATATCACTCATGATTTTAGAACTTCTCTCAGTTAATTCTAAAAGTCGCATGTTCAACCGAGCATCGGCACTTCCTGCCCCACCAGTGTCAATTCCTTTACCGACAAGAGTAATCATTTTTTGATCCTTATCAATATTCTCATAACTGACACTGGCTTTATAATTGGCACTTACAGGGCCAAACTTCAATTCTACTTTTCCCTTATAGTTGCGCTCGTCAATTTTTTCATCCAAGGTAACCCCAGGAACACATTCGGACATTTCCAACGGTTTTATCAAATGTTCCCAAACCTCCATAACTGGATGAGCTACTTCAAATTCTTTTTGGATTTTAACTTTCATTCTTCAATCACTTGTCCTTGGAATTGCGAAGAATCTTTGAACAGATGATAGCTGAGAAGCCTTCACGTTGAAACCTTCTCTTTATCCTGAAGAGCTTGCCAGACTTTGTCTGGCGTAATCGGAATATCCAAATGGGTGATACCATACGGAGACAACGCGTCAACGATAGCATTAGCAATCGCCGGTGGTGCACCGACTGTTGGAGATTCAGCAACTCCCTTCGCTCCCAATGGATGATGGGGTGAAGGAGTAATGGTATGTCCAGTTTCCCACTTGGGTGATTCAACGGCGGTTGGCACTAAATAGTCCATAAAAGTGCCGTTTAGAATGTTTCCCTCTTCATCGTAGCGAATTGCCTCATACATTGCTGGTGCAATGCCCTGAGTCAGCCCACCATGGACTTGCCCCTCAACAATCATAGGATTGATTATATTTCCACAATCATCAATGGCAACGAAACGGCGAACGTTAATTTCACCTGTTTTTTTATCTATATCGACAACACAGATATAAGCACCATTCGGGAAAGTCATATTGGGAGGATCATAGTAGTAAGTGGACTCAAGTCCAGGCTCCATACCCTCGGGTAAATTTGTGTAACAGGCAAAGGCTATGTCCTTAATCGTCTTACTTTTTTCTGGAGCGCCTTTCACCGAAAATTTACCAATTTCCCATTCTAAATCACTTTCACTCACTTCTAGCAAATAAGCTGCCATTTTCTTCGCTTTATCTCTTATCTTGCGAGCGGCAACTGCACATGCTGCTCCAGCTACTGGAGTACTCCGACTTCCATAAGTGCCCAAACCATAGGGTGCTGTATCAGTATCACCCTCTTCCACTTCAATTTCACTGTAGGGTATGCCAAGTTCTTCAGCTATAATCTGGGCATAGGTCGTTTCGTGCCCCTGTCCCTGTGATTTTGTTCCAAAGCGAGCAATCGCCTTGCCCGTCGGATGAATTCGTATTTCCGCGCTATCAAACATTCCTAGACCTAAAATATCCATATCACGGCTAGGACCGGCTCCGACTACTTCTGTAAAAGTACAGACACCAATCCCCATAATCTCTCCTTTCCCACGCTTTTCTGCTTGCTCTTTCCGTAAGTCATGATAGCCAACTGCATCCATCGCCTTTTGCAAGGTTTGTTCATAGTCACCACTATCATAACTCCAGCCGAGCGCTGATTGATAAGGAAACTGCTCCTTTTTTATAAAGTTTTCCAGACGGATTTTTGCAGAATCTTTGCCGATCTCTTGGGCCAGTCGATCAACCAAACGTTCAATTGCATGCGCTGCTTCGGTCACCCGAAAAGAACAGCGATATGCCACACCGCCTGGCACTTTATTGGTATATACACCGTCGACCTCAGCAAAGGCAGTGGCAAAGTCGTAAGAACCCGTACATATAGAAAACATACCAGCAGGATATTTTGCCGGATTGGCGGCTGCATCTGTATAGCCATGATCGGCGATTGTGCTGATTTTCAATGCTTGAATCTTGCCATCTTTTGTGGCTGCAAGCGTACAATCCATATGATAATCGCGCGCAAAACCAGATTGCAAATTTTCACTCCGGTCTTCAATCCACTTGACTGGCTTCCCCAACAAAAAAGATGCTGCAATCGCGACAACGTAACCGGGATAAACCGGCACCTTACCTCCGAAGCCACCACCAATATCGGGTGAAATTACTCTGATTTTTTCTTCGGATAGGCCTACATGACCTGCCACCAAAGCGACAACAGTACGCACCACGTGAGGCGCCTGCGTCGTCATATAGATTGTCATTTTCTGAGTGTCTTTATCATATGATGCGACACAGCCAGAAGTCTCAATTGAGGCCACGTGAATACGCGGCAGGTACATCTTTTCGCGCACAACAACATCAGCATTTTCTATAACATTATCAGTTTTTTCTTTTTCCCCAGCTTCCCAATGCCAGATTCGATTGGTTTTTTCCTCTCTATCTGGGCGGAGAATTGGCGCATCCTTTTCCAGTGACTTAAATGGATCAACAACCGGCTGCATGGGTTCATATTCCACTTCCACAGCAGCGACACCATCAGCCACGATATAACGGTCCACAGCAATTACCGCCGCAACTTCCTGTCCCTGACACATGACGGTATCGGTAGGTAGTACCATTTGCGTATCCGACATAATAGTAGGCATCACATGCAAATTGTATTTTTCTAAATCCTTTCCAGTAATTACCGCAAGAACTCCCGGTATCTCGAGTGCCTTTGTACTATCAATTTTTTTTATTTTAGCATAGGCATAAGGGCTACGCACCATAGCCATTGTCACCATTCCTGGTAGTTTTACATCATCCACATAATTTCCCTTACCATGCAAAAATCTTGCATCCTCTTTGCGTTTGACAGAGTGCCCCATGCCCCCGACTTCCTTTGATGTTTTGCAATTAAACATAATATACCTCCCTATGATATACTCCAAATTTCATTTATACGATTTACGTGACTAAGCTTTCATAGCCTCACTGGCCTGTTTTATCGCTTTGACTATGTTATTATAACCCGTACAACGACATAAATTTCCCGATATACCCCAACGGATCTCTTCCTCCGTTGGATCTGGATTTTCTTTAATCAATTCAATTGAACGCATAATCATACCAGGCGTACAAAAACCACAATGCAGACCATGATTTTCGTGAAAGGCTTTCTGTAGCGGATGATTTTCACCATCAGCAGCAATACCCTCAATTGTTGTTATTTCCGCACCATCGGTCTGAACCGCAAGACGCGTACACGCTTTCACTGACTTTCCGTCCAATAAGACAGTACATGCACCACAATTCGACGTGTCACAGCCAATATGTGTCCCAGTGAGATCTAAAGTCTCCCTAATAAAATGCACCAAAAGTAGACGTGAATCCACTTCCTTCTCGACCAATTCTCCATTAATTTTCACTTTCACTTTCAACTTATTCATAAATCCCCCTCAATATAGATTATTTCTTTTTCTAAACTCCTATGCGTTCCATGGTTTTTTTTATCATACGAATTGCTAATTCTTTCGTGACTGCCCTTTTATACGCTTCAGAGCCCCTTAAATCACTACTTGGTTGGCATTCTTCGGCACAGATATCTCCGGCCTGTTCGATTAAATCTGCTGTCAGTGCATTCCCCTCCAATAACTTTTCCGCACCTGTCGCTCGCATGGGTATCGAATTCACATTAGTGAGACCAATACCTGCTTTATCACAGACACCTTCATTGTTGAGTTCCAAATAAACCGCGACACCAGAAGTCGCATAGTCGCCAACTTTTCGCTCAATCTTGTGATAGGCCGATGAAGCATTTGATTTTACTTGAGGAATTTGTAGCTCGACCAGTATTTCTCCTGCCTTCAGAGCGGTCCTAAAAAATCCCTTAAAGAAATCATCAATTTCAATTGTTCGCCGTTTTCCTTTTTTTCCTTGGGCGATTACTTTTGCCCGATGGGCAATCATTACAGCTGGTTGATCATTTGCCGCATCACCATGGGCAATATTTCCACCAACTGTCGCAAAATTTCTTACCGCAGGATCTGCGATCAATTTTGAAACATCAGCAAAAATCGGATATTTTTCTTTCAAGAGAGTATTCTTTTCTATCTCGGCATCTGTGGTCAATCCTCCGA
This sequence comes from Leptonemataceae bacterium, assembly GCA_965207725.1. Taxonomy (GTDB): domain Bacteria; phylum Spirochaetota; class Leptospiria; order Leptospirales; family Leptonemataceae. The sequence continues at coordinate 1,318,516 of OZ242290.1, forward strand.
TTTTCAGGAAACCTCCCTCTTCTTTGACATATGACAATCCTTCTATTTTGCTAATGTCTATAATATGTTTTGGCGTTGCAAATCGCAATTTCATCATAGGCAGTAGACTATGCCCACCAGACATATACTTCGCTTCATCTCCGTATTTTTCAAATACAGAATACGCGTCTTTCAAGGTTGACGCTACGTGATATTCAAAAGTTGCTGGAATCATTTATTACACCTTAGTCCTTATTTATTTTGCTTAAAATCGCAACCAAATAATTGGCCAACATAAAAACAGGTCAACTAAATTGGTCATTTTTTATTTTTTTTAAAAAAATATTTTCGAAATCTGACCAGTTATACAAAAGAACTAAGAATAAATTTAGATATTTGCAATATACTAGCCTTAAAATTTTCAATAAATTTTTTTTGATAAATTGAACTTTTGCGAAAACTAAAAAGATTTTAGATATTTTCGTCCAATTTACAAGCTTAAAAAACATTGACAAACTAATTATAGAATATCAGTTTTTATCATAATGGTACGATCTCTGGTTGAATTTGTTGCCTTCTGCAGAGAGCAAGGGTTACGAATCGGTAAACAGCAGATTATGGAATGTATAAGAGTAGTCCAATCAGGACATTTGGAGGAAAAAATATTTAAAAACTGTTTGCGAGCAATCTGTTGCAAAGATAAAGATCAGTTCGATAGATTTCCCCTCATTTTTGATATGTATTGGCATCAAAAAGCAATAATACAAAAAAAAGAGAGAATAAAACACCGACAAAAACCCAAGAAAAATGCTTCTACTCTCATATTTTTGGGAAAAAGAGAGAGTCAGCCCAGCCAAGAGGAAGTAAAAGAAATGAGTGGGGCTAATACTCTTGAAAATTTAAAAAGAACCGACTTTTCTGCTGTTCGCGATATCGATGAAGCAGTCTTAAATGAACTTGCTCTTACATTGTATCAACAGATGAGCCGCCGATTAAAAAGACGCAAGCAAAAGGGGAAAAGAGGAGCAATAGATTTGCAATTGACTATGAGAAATAATATTTCTTGCGGCGGTGATCCCAGTAAATTATTTTTTCAAGAAAAAAAAAGAGAGAGGCGCAAACTCGTACTCCTTTTGGATATCAGCGGTTCTATGGATAAATACAGCTTCTATTTATTAAAGTTTATCTATGTCCTTCAATCTTACTTTAGCTCTATAGAAGTATTTACTTTTAGCACACAACTCAATCGTATTACTAAATTATTAAAAAAGGGAAACTTAGACGAAGTGCTCAAAGATATTTCAAATGAATTGGACAGTTGGTCAAGTGGTACAAAAATCGCTGCCTGCTTGAATCATTTCGTTGACATTTACGCAAAACAATTACTATCCAAAAGGTGTATCGTCACCATTTTAAGTGATGGTTTGGAAACTGGTAATGTCCAAAATCTAGCGAAGTCCATTCTCAAAATAAAAAGACGAAGTAAGACAATCATCTGGCTCAACCCTCTAAAGGGCATGCCCGGCTATCAACCGATTCAGCGGGGAATGGCAAGCGTCCTCCCTCATTTGGACGTTTTTGAATCAGCACATAACTTAAACAGCCTCTTAAAATTAGAGAAATATTTGCAGGGGATATAACATAAAACTAGCTTCCTATTATGAGGAGAGTAAACTACTAGTGAGATTTGATCAAATATTCGGATTGATTAACAGCTATCTACAACAAGGGAAACCCTTTGCTGTAGCTCAAGTAATCAACCGGCAAGCACCAAGCTCGGGAAAAATAGGAGATAAAGCCATTGTATTGGCTTCAGGGAAAATTATAGGCTGGATTGGAGGTGGGTGCGTTCGTGGCATAGTGATCAAAGAAGCGTTGTCTGCTATTGACCAAAGGGAACATCGACTAGTAAGGGTAGGACCAGAAACCATCTCCGGTGGCAAAGAAGGGTTTAAGATTTATAAAATGACTTGTCATAGTCAAGGAATTGTGGATTTCTTGATTGAGCCGATGATGCCATATCCACAGCTCATTATTGTAGGGCGGTCTAGTATAGCGCAAACCCTGGCCCGAGTAGCAGGTATCTGTGGTTTCCCGGTAGAAATGATGGCTCAAAATACAGAAGATTTAGCTGCTGACCTCGAAAATGAGAGTCTGCTGATAAAAGAAGGAATCTCCTTTACGCATCATGACTCTTTGCAGAAAAATTTTATCGTAGTGGCTACCCAAGGGGAAGACGACGAAAATGCAATAGAGCTAGCACTGTCAACCGACGCAAAATACGTCGGTTTTGTTGCGAGCAAAAGCAAAGCAGCGCGGGTTAAAGAATATCTCAAAGGACTAAAAAAATTGCCAGAGAAAAGAATAGAAGAATTGCGAGCTCCAGTCGGCTTAGACATTCATGCTAAGGGGCATAGTGAGGTTGCTATCAGTATATTGGCAGAAATCATTTCTCATTTTAGAGAGAAGAATTCTCTTGTTCCCAAAGATTCCTCAACAAATACTCCATCGGCCAAGAAAGACAGCTTTTTAAAGGAATTTTACGTTAACCCAGTTTGCCAAGTACCGGTTTCCAAGAAAAATCCAAAACATATTGTTGAATACCGAGGAGAGGCGATTTATTTCTGCTGTGACGGCTGTAAAATAAAATTTGAAGAGAATCCAGAAAAATACATAAAGACCGCCGAATAATAAATGAGCGCTCCGATTTATTTGGACTACAATGCAACAACTCCATGCGATTCGCTGGTCATTAAGGAAATGTTGCCTTATTTTAATGAAAACTTTGGCAATCCAGATAGTCGAACCCACCGTTATGGTTGGCTGGCCGGCGATATTTTGGAAAATGCGAGAGAACGTCTTGCACAATCTTTAGCAGTACAGGCAAAAAAAATATTTTTTAACTCGGGCTCGACAGAAGCTATCAATACCGCTCTACGAGGATTAGCAGAAAGGGAGACAAAACGCAATCACATAATCACCTGCGAAACGGAGCATAAGGCAACGCTGGCTGTATGCGAGTACTTAGCTCAATCTGGCTGTGAAATTACCTATCTGCAGGTAGATGAGCAAGGAATGATCGATCTAAATGACCTTGTCAAAGCAATAAAAAACAAAACCTTTGCGATCGCCCTCATGTACGCAAATAACGAAACTGGGGTAATTCATCCCATAAAAGAAATTGGACGACTAGCGCAAAAACACGGGGTTACCTTTATGACAGATGCGACACAAGCCTTGAGTAAGATTTCTTTGGGTAATTTTGATGAACTGGGTGTTGATATCGCCTGTTTTTCTGCGCATAAGGTTTATGGTCCTAAAGGAGTAGGAGCCATGTACCTTAAAGACGGTCATAAGAAAAATGCCCTACCTGCCCTCATTCACGGCGGTGGGCAAGAAACAGGATTTCGCTCTGGCACCGTCAATCTGCCTGGAATTGTTGGCTTTGTCAAAGCGGTTGAAATTTCCTTAGCTGAAAACTTTTTTCCACACGAAAACTTGAGATTAACCAAACTAAGAGATCACTTAGAAAATGAGCTCTTGCAAGTTGAACAGACAGTTGGCAATGGAGTTCATGCGCTACGCCTTCCCAACGTAACTAATATTTCTTTTCGCTATTTAGATGGAGAAGCTTTTTTACGCGCCCTCAGTAAAGATCTAGCAGTTTCTAACGGTTCAGCATGCAATTCTCTTGGAATCAAGAGTTCCTACGTCCTCCAGTCAATGGGAGTGGAAAAAAATCTTGCGGCAGCTTCATTGCGCTTGAGCTTGGGGCGCTATACCACGGCAGCCGATATAGAAACTGCCATCACAGTTATTGACAATACGGCTCGGCAGCTCAGAGAGAATAATATTCTTTGGGAAAGACGACAAAGCGTGTAGTTGTCCTTTTATACGATTATTCACCGCAATCCCCAGAAAAAAATTAGTAAAAATTGTATACTGGTCTTGTTCACCATTCATGCTTGATGAAAAGGCTCGCTTATTTGCGATTTTTATTGATCATAATTGCAGGAAATTCTCAAAGAGAACCTGCTGTCGATTAATGATTAGTAGTAATAGATGGTGCTTGATCTTTTTTTTTGAAGAGTAGTCATTGCCACTAAATTCTTGCGTGAATTGGACTCTCTTTATACTTGAGCATGCCACCTTGCTGACCACTAAAAACAGCAAGTATTTCCGCAAGAATCGAGAGAGCTATTTCTTCCGGAAAGTTTGCGCCAATTTCTAAACCACAAGGCGCGAAAATCTTCTCTTGGTTTTTCTCCAGTAAAATCTTATTATGGCTCAGTTCAGCTACTATTTTTGAAAATCTTTTCTTGGGCCCCAATAGGCCAATATATTTTGCTGGAGAGTCCCAATAGTACTGCAGATTTTCATAATCTGTTTGATAATCGTGAGCCATCAGAAGTATCGCGGTCCTCTCATCAATGAGTGGACGAGTATTCTTCTCTGGTTTTTCTGCAGAAGAATAAAGTTCATCAACCAAAGCCAGTGCGTCTTTGCTCATCTTGTGTAAATTGCCTACTATACTCATTTTCCAATCCAAAATCTTCGCCAGATGAATCAATGAGTACACGTCGTAATTGTCACCAAATACTGCCAAATGAACAGGAGGCGGAAATATTTCGATAAATGCCCGCACACTTTGATTCTTCCCTTCGTACTGGACTGTCTTTGACTTGCAATCTTTATACAGGGTCGCAATATGATCTAATAAAAAAGCTTTGATTTCTGGGAAGCCGTCAGGGAAATTTTCCAAAAGATTTGTCTCATCATCATAATAAAAGATATTTCCTAAAGAAAGAAGCCCATTGCCCCCCAGATTTACATTGGTCAAAGTAACCAATGTATGTGGCTTCCTTGTCGAAATGCATTTTTGCAGAGTGGTTATTTGAAACGGATTTTGCTCATTAATGGGAGAAATCAGTACATCGATAATACCGTTGCAGCCAAGCCCCGCACCTATGTTATTTTCATCTTCATTTGTGGTATCATAGGTAACCAATGTTGGAAACTGTTTGGCTATTGCAATTTGCGATTTTTGGAGAGCGTCGCCTTCTAAACAACCTCCACTAATACCTCCAACAAAAATACCTGATTCATAGATCAACATTCTTGCACCTTCACGGCGATAAGATGAATCCTCGACTCTCACCACCTGAACGAGTGCCGATTTTTGTTCTTTCTCTCGATTTTTTTCGTATAGCTTAAGGATTGATTTTATTTCTTTCATGGGCATCTACTCGTCGCGAAATTAATCTTTGATAATCAGCATCTGTATCCACATCTCTTAAAATAGCATTTGTGTCCATCTCTATTTCCATTAAACAATGACGATTCCTCCTAACAATCTTTTTACAGCCATGCGGATCACTATGTTGTAAGATAGCATCTCTAAAATGCTTACTAAAAATAACTGGATGACCATATTTCCCCTTATAAGTGGTTCGAAGAATGCATGGCTGCGTAGGATCTTTCTTGACAAATAGATTTAATAGATGCTGATATTCCTTGTCGGTGATAAACGGTAAGTCACTAAGACAGAGCATAAAACCAGTGGAATCTTGAGAAATATTTTTTACGCCCTGCTGGATAGACGATGTCAATCCATTTTGGTAATCAGGATTAGTAACCATGGTACATCGATGAAAGCGAGACAGAAGCGGGATAATTTTTTTTTGTTCGTATCCCAGTACTATGATTATCTCATGAGCATTCGTTCCTTGAAGCTGCGTCAAGATTTCTTCAATGATCGTGTGTTGACCAAATGGGAGTAAGAGTTTATGTCCAGCACGCATCCTTGAAGATATTCCAGCTGCAAGTACAATAATCGAAGTCTTCAATTATCCGTCTTTAAAAATTCTCTCTCCTTTATATATTTTATAACGAATGAAAAATTGCCATTGTACCAAGTCGCAAAAAAGAGGATCAAGTAAAAGAAATAATTTGGAAGAATGGATAAATTAGAATAGTTTGCTAGCGCGATAAACAATCCACATAAACTCACAAGAGTCAAGGAAAATAATGTCCTCTTGCCTTTATAGGCCGACAGGATGCTCAGAAAAATGAGACCTACGAGTATCATTTTGATATGAGTAAAGAACGGACTCATCTCTTGTAAATCCCAGAATAGCAGAAAGAATCCGAAGTATGCAGCAACGCAAAATGGACATTTCGGGATAAGAATGAGGAGGAAAATCGGTAGAAAAGAAAATATCCCCCCACTTGTTCTCTTTTGAAAACTCTTAAAAAGTGAAGATTTTTTTAAGAAAGAAATCATGATACTCTTTGTACTCTTTAATTCTTATTTATGATCCCGATAAAAAATGAATGGATAAACTTCTCCTTTTTTAAAGGAACTCTTTTCTCGTGGTAGAATCAGGAAACCATCAGCCAAAGTAAGGTTCACAAAGTCACCCGAACCATGTCCTTGCTTACCCTCTGCTGCTAAAACTCCGTCCGGCATTGAGGTTATTTTTGCTTCCAAAAAATATGTGAGATCCGGGGTGAACTCTATATCATTTTTGAGAACTACATAAGAGTGATAAGGAGTGTATCGCTCCAGTATAACGGGGGAAGAAAACAACCAGTGTCTAAAATAAACCCAAAGACAAACAAAAGAAGAAACAGGATTTCCTGGCAATGCAAAAATATAATTTCTTTGATCGGCACTTTTACCAAACCAAAACGGTTTGCCCGGACGTTGTTTTATTTTATAAAACAATTTTTCAACTTGTAGTTCTCTGAGTACATCTGGTAGATAATCGAATTTTCCTTTGGAAACGCCACCAGTAAAAATAAGGGCTTGGTAATTCTCGAGCAAATTCGCTACTGAAGTGAGCATTTCCTGTTTATTATCTTTAAGATGAACTAAATCGGCAGAGATTCCCCAGCGTGATAGTATACTCTGCAGGCCATATACATTGGAACGTCTTATCTGAAAAACATTAGGTTTTTGATCAATTGCGACAAGTTCATCGCCAGTAGAGACAACGACAGTTCGCGGAAATTTTAATACCTTCACTATCGACTTACCCACTGCAGCCAAAATATTTATTTCTGTGCTAGAAATTTGTCTACCCTTAAATAAAATGATTTCCCCTTGCCTGATGTCTATGCCCTTTTTGTGGATGTATTGCCCTACCTCAGGATTCTCTACTCTCAAAGAGGCTTTACCATCTTCTATTTGCAGATCCTCATAAGGGACTATTGTATCGGTATTGAGTGGTAAAATGGCACCAGTCATTACCTCTATACAGTTATTTTTCTCTTTCAGTTTTGTTTGTTGGGCACCAGCTGCAGCAACATTTTCGATAGTAAACTCTCGCTGACCTGGCATCACAATAGCCTCCATTTGCAAAGCAATACCGTCCATACTTACGCGATCAAATGGCGGAAAGTCTCGATCTGCGACAATGTCCTCGCCGAGGAAACACCCACTACTCTGGGTAATGGCTACAGATACTGTCTGCTCACGAATGAGCGTGGATACATTATGATGTGCGAGAATATCAAGTGCTCTTTCATAGGAGACCATTTCATTCATCTCAGCCTAGCCTCCGATTGAACTCATGCTCTCTACTACCCGATAATTCTGTGAAGCCTGTTTTTCAGCAACAAAGCCGTCCTTTGGTTTCAAGCGAATAATCTCTCTGAGCTTCTGTGCAATATCATCCTGAGTAGCACCTTGTCGAATATAATCTCGTATGTTAAATACCCCGCTATCGTAAAGACAATTTTTTATTTCTCCGGTAGCAGTAATGCGCAAGCGGTTACATGTATTGCAAAAAGATCTGGTAAACGCCGCGATGATGCCTATTTTTCCAAGATGGTCGGGCACCAAGAACTCAGCAGTCGTAGCTGCCGGTTGCATAGCAAGAGCTTCCATATGAGGATATGCCTCCTGCAAAACTGATTTTATTTTTGTGACATGAAAAATTTCTTTATTGAACTTGCCGGTGCCATTAAACGGCATTTCTTCTATGAAACGGACGTCGACCGGGTAATTCTTCGTCAATAGCGATAGAGGAACAATGTCTTGTTCATTCATACCATTCATGACAACGGCGTTAATTTTCACACGAAAACCCAAAGAAACCATAGCTTCAAAAGAAGCCATCACTTTTTGAAAATCTTTCCGGCGAGTAATTCTATTGAATCGTTCTTCGTTCAAGCTATCCAGACTTAAATTAATATCTAAAATTCCAAGTGCCTTTAATTCTGGTAAATATTTTTTAATCAGCACTCCGTTAGAAGTAATGTGCACCGAATGAAACATATTTAACTGACAAGTTTCTTGGAGAAGTGACATAAACCTGTGTCGCAAAAAGGGTTCACCACCAGTAAAACGCACTTTACAAAAGCCCATTTGAGCCAAAACTTTGATCAGAAAATTGAGTTCCTCAAAAGTCAGCAATTTTTTGCTATTTTCATAAACGATACCCTGACTAGGCATACAATAGTGGCAACGTAAATTACAGCGATCGGTTACCGCTATCCGGACGTAATCAATCTTTCGGTTAAAATGATCTTTTGGTACCATAAAATTGAAAATAATATATGTGACGAGTACTGCCAACAAAAAAAATCAGGCTCATACTTCACCCTCTTGGTTTTACTCGTCATTAACTTTATGAAGAAATTCCGCTGGGTTTTAAATTGATGGTATTCTTGGCATCACCCTACAGAATTAATTGTTTATGCACGAATAGTGTCTAGGAGATTTCATGTGACTTCGCTTGAGCACAATCCATTATATCAATAGACAGCAAAAAAACTCTTCATGTTGTTCATTAATCAATTCCCGCTGGTTAGAAGAAAGAAAGAAGCAATCTTAAAATCGTTCACTCAATAGCCGTCCCTTGGCTTATATAAACGAATGTATTCCAATTCAATTTCCTCTTTTGGATAAGGCAGATCGGCACAATTATATCCGTCCTTTCCGTTTAATATACCATGAAAAATAATATGCATTGCAGCATCCTGAAAATAATCTGGCAACTGATGTTTTTCATACACAGCACTGCCATTTTTAAAGATTTGCACGCCTTTTCTCGGAGCCACTTCTATGCCGCCGATAGCACTTAAATTTTTGGGAGTCGTCCTTGATCGATAGCGTACTGTCTTAAAAAGCCAACCAGGTTTAACAGCATAGCCTTTTATAGGCGGATCAAGTATAATTCCAGCTAACTTCAATGCCCCCGGATGGGTATGGGTTACAAACCATGGGTTCTTTGAGTTTGGAATAAATCTTTCAAGTAAATCTATCTCAATAAAGCCCATTTTAGCTAAAGTACTACGGGAAATTGTCTTTTTATCTTTTAATAACCGTCCAGGTGGTTTAAAAAAAAGATCTTGATGCCCAACACCATAGCGCGACCAGAGAATGATATTGCCACCATTAGACGCCAAATTTGGATATTTAGTGAAGTTGAATTCTAAATAGCCCGATGCTGGTTCAAAAAGCCCAAGAGATTGCAGAAAGGGGAAATTTAATCGACAATTGCCATTTGCAAGAAGAGATTTTTCGTGATGAAGAATTAATTTTCCATTAGCCACTTCAAGCCTGTTTGGTTCTTCAAAGTGGACTGAGCGAAAATATCTCTTGGTTTCTGCAAGACTGTCAAATTCTAGGTTCACTACTAAATCATAGGAATCCTTGGAGTGGGCCAATCCATTTGGCAGGCTATTGCGATGACTCGCCGTAGTCTGTATGTTAGCTGGAGGGATAAGTTCTTTAGCATGACGGCAACTCCAGAGATCAATTGGATCACTTTGCGTGCATTCTGACTTGAGTGCCAACGCACGCGGGTGAGGATTCACAATGATTGTTTGCTCAATACTTTTTTTGCCAGCAGTGTCCTGAATTTGAATAACGAGAGTATCGCTTTGGCTACGACCAAAGGTATAGTCATAATAATACCCATGAATCTTTTCTTGTTTCTTAGCAGGACATTTACCGGCATAACAAACTTTTGCATTCGTTAATGATTTCCCATTGTGATTGCGGGAAAAGAATTGTTGTTGTTCATCTGGCAATAAATATAACAAACTATCACGTCCTAACAGCCATGCATCACGGACATACAGCTCTCCATTTTCATTAATCCGATAGCCAAGCAGTGGATATCTCTGGATTTTCTCATCACTTCCTTCATATTCTAGGGTATACTCTGGGTTACCAGATGAAATATCATATTCTAGAGAGCTCTTAGCAGGGAAAAATTGAGCCAAGGCGTCTGTATCTAGTTTAAACAAAGGTTCACTTGGAGGCTCGTTTAAATCAGCCTCCCCCGAGCCACCGACAACAAAAAGAGGTAATTGAACAACACAATCTCTTTTGTCATCACCACAAATTTTTGGAGGAGTATCGGGTGTGTTGCCTGCATCCACCATATCAGTCTTATCAATAAGCTTATTATCTTCGTTATTTCCATTATTGACAACGCCGCCGTTACTATCCTCATCGCCTCCGCTGTCATTTGTGACAGCGCCAAGATCTCCATTATTGACAGCGCCGCTGTTATCGATTTGTCTTGTTTTTACTTTTTCATTTGGCTCAGCTGCACAATGAACGAGCGATGTAAGCACCGCTAAAAAAAAAATGATTACCACATGAGCCTCTTTTGAATTATTCTTAATTTCAGTTTTTTAATCCTTTGCGGCCCATATTCTCTATTTCTCATCTTTCCCCCCAACTTTTTTTAGTTGGTTTGTCTAAAAAACTATCCTTTCAATAGCCGTCCCTCGGCTTATAGAAACGCATGTATTCCAATTCAATTTGTAAATCAAGTCCAGTTAATTTCGAACAATTATATAACTGAGGTCTCCCGTTATAAATGCCGTGCATTAAAATAGTCATAGGAGCACCTTCCACAAAATCTTTTAATTGATGCCCAGCGCCGAAAACACGGTTACCCTTGCTAAAGGCTTGGACACCTTCTCCTGGAACAAACTCTATTCCAGCTATCCCACTCAGGTTCCCCGGATCAGTCAATGATGATCGTTTCTCAGTCACTAGAAAGACCCACGCTGGCCGAGTAAGAAATCCTTTCCCAGTTGGGAAAACAGGGATCCCACCTAATTGATTGTCGAGTGGATAGGTATGAAGAACAAACCATGGAGAACTTTGGCTATGTGCCCAACGCTCAAGAAAATCTATTTCAGTATAGCCCATCTTAGCTAAAGAGTTACGTGAAATCGTAGTTCTATCCGCATATAGTCTTCCTGGTGGAATAAAGTTAAAACTGCTATGCCCAGAACCATAGCGCGACCAAAGAAGGAGATTGCCACCATTAGATTTTAAATTTGGATATTTAGTAAACTTGAATTCCAAATAGCCAATTCCCGGCTCAAAAAGCCCATTTGAATGCATAAAAGCGAATCGTAAACTGCATAAGCCATCCTCTACTTCACGCGTTTTTATATGATTTAATCTCAATTTGCCGTCAGCAATCTCAAGTATGTTTGTCATGAAATCTTTCGACTTAAAGTATTTCTTCGTTTCTTCCAAGCTATCGAATTCTAAGTTTACCACTAAATCATAGGCATTCTTGGGGCGGGCCAGCCCTTTAGGTAGGAGATTGCGATGAAGCGCGGTAGTTTTTATCTCGGCCGGTGGAATGATTTCCCTCGTATGACGGCAGCTCCAGCGATCAATCGGATCAATTTGCTGGCATCGTGATTCAAGTGCCAACGCCTGCGGGTGTGGATTTACAATGATCTTTTGTTCAATACTTTTTTTACCAGCGCTATCTTGAATTTGAATCACCAGAGTATCACTTTGGGTGCGGGCAAAAGTATAATCTCCACGATAAGTGACATTAGAATACTCTTGACCATCTGGACAAGTCTCATTTTTATTAGCGCCACAAGCCCGCATATTCTCAATTGGTATGTTCCTCTTCCGATAAAAATTGAGTTGTTCATCGTCCAATGAATACAACGATTTATCACGCCCTAACAGCCATGCATCACGGACATACAGCTCTCCATTTTCATTGATTTGATAGGCAACCAGTGGGTATACCCTGCGTTCCCGATTATTTTTTACATTATTTTCTACTTTCTCTAAGAGATATGCAGGATTACCAGATGCGATACGGTATTGCAAGGTAGCCCCCACCGGAAAAAGTTTGGCTAATGCTTCTGTATTTAGTTTCACTAACACTGCCCTTGGAACTGGCTCTATAGTAGCCTCCACCGATCCGTGAACAAAAAGCGGTAATTGAACGACACAATCGTTCTCGGCATCACTGCAAAATTTAGGCAAAGGATTTTCCAGATTCGCTACATCTGAGATATCAATCAAATGACTACCACTTTTCGGTATAACGTCAGGTTTAATATCAGGCTTAATATCAGGTATATTGTCAGGCTTAATATCTGGCTTAATATCTGGTTTAATATCTGGTTTAATATCAGATATATTGTCAGGCTTAATATCTGGTTTAATATCTGGTTTAATATCTGGTTTAATATCAGATATATTGTCAGGCATATTATCGACTAACTTCGTTTGTGCTGGTTTAGTCGCTTCCGCCGCACAATGTATCAGCAGTACAAGTAGCGCTGATGCTAACAAATTCACTATTAATCTCTCATTCATTAATTTTAATTTCTTCAGTTTCATTCCTTTTATCAATGGTAAAATAAAAAAATATTCCACGCATGCGTATGACCATATTCTCTATTTTTCATCTTTCCCCTATCTTTTTAGTTGGTATGCCTATAGCTATCCTTTCAATAGCCATTCCTCGGCTTATAAAAACGCATGTACTCCAGCTCAATTTGTAAATCAAGCCCGGTTAACATTGAACAATCATAGTACCCCGGTCCTCCGTTATAAACACCATGCATAATAATGGCCATAGCGGCACCTTCCATGAAATCTGTCAATTGATGTTCAGGTCCACGTTCACCGGAGAAAACTGGTTCAAAGCTAGCAGAGGTTTTTTTACGAAAGACTTGCAACCCTTCTCCGGGAACAAGCTCTATACCACCTATTCCGCTCAGATTCCCCGGATCACCCAATGATGGTCGACTCTCAGACGCACTGAAGAGCCATCCGCCTTGGGCGAGCCGTCCTTTTCTGGCTGGAAAAGCAGGTATCCCATTTAAATGACTTTTGATTGGATAAGTATGGACGACAAACCAAACGGACCTTTGGGTGTTTGCCCAGCGTTCAAGAAAATCTATTTCAGTAAAACCAATTTTAGCTAGAGCATTGCGGGAAATTGTCGTCTTTTCGCTATACAGTCTACTTGGCGCATCAAAGGGAAAACTGCCATGCGCAGTACCATAGCGCGACCAGAAGAGAACATTGCCACCATTAGAGCGCAAGTCTGGATATTTAGTGAACTTGAATTCCAAATAGCCAATTCCCGGCTCAAAAAGCCCATACGAAGTCATAAGGCTTGATTCTAGATTACATACTGAATCACCGTCTTTACTTATTACGATCTTTCTATGATTAAACCTAAGTTTACCATCAGTAACCTCAATCCTTCCTGGTGCAAAATGTTCTGAGCGAAAATATCTCTTGGTTTCGGCCAAGCTGTCAAACTCTAGGTTTACCACTAAATCATAGGAACCCTTCGGGCGAGCAAGCCCATCAGGCAAGCTATTGCGATGACTCTCTGTCGTTTCTAAATCAGCAGAAGGTATAATCTCTCTACTATGACGGCAACTCCAGCGATCGATCGGATCACTTTGTTTGCATTCTGACTTGAGTGCCAACGCACGCGGGTGAGGATTCACAATGACTGTTTGCTCAATACTCTTTTTGCCGCCACTATCTTGAATTTGAATCACCAGAGTATCGCTTTGGGTACGGGCAAAAGTATAGTCGAAATAATACCTATTAATCGTAAATTCTTGACCATCAGGACAATCGTCTGCACCGCAAGCCCGTACATTTTGTTGAGAATGCCAATGGCGACTTCGATCAAAAAATTGATCTTGCTCATCGGTAAATAAATACAACGATTCATCACGCCCTAACAGCCATGCATCTCGAACATACAGCTCTCCATTTTCATTGATTTGATAGCCAACGAGCGGATATTTCTTATTTTTTTTGTTTTTTCCTACTCGCTGTAAGGTATACTCAGGATTACCAGATGAGATGCGATATTCTAGAGTGCTCCCCAGCGGGAAACGAGCGGCCAGAGCATCTGTATTTAGTTGTAGCAACGGCTCCCTTGGAGGTTCGTCTAGATCAGCCTCTCCCGACCCACCAACAATATAAAGTGGCAATTGAATGGTGCAATCACCTTTGATATCATTACAAATCTTAGCCAGAGTATTGGGCGTATTGCCTACATCCACCATACCAGTCGTCCGATCACCTCCATTACCAACAACACTGGCGTCACCATTTGCGCCATCGCCATGATCTTCATTATTGACAATGCCAGCGTTAATAACAGCGCCGCTGTTATCGACTAGTTCCGTTTGTTGCGCACGTTCATTTGGTCCAGCTGCACAGTGTATATAAATCGCAAGTATCCCTGATAAAAAAAAGATGACCATCAATCTCTCATTCATAGATTTTTATTTTGAATTTTTCATTTCATTGCTCTATAATAAAATAAATTTTACTAGAACAAGCATACTAACATTGGTTTTTTGTCAACACTTTTTATTCCCTTTTTAAAATTATAATTTTTACACGAGGTGAAAAACAGCGTTTTATTTGAATTTCCAAAGAAGCAGTGGCAACAAAAATAAAATCTTTGAAATAGTTGCGAATTCTTAGCTCAAATTCTTCCTCCCTATTTAAGCCTTACCCGATGAGAAGCATCTTCGCATTTGTTTTTTTTACGAGGGTGTCACTCTTTCATTTGCAGAAATCTATCTGCATCGCCTGATCGTTACATTCTAAGATCGTATTTCATTTTGATAACTAGATTTGAATTCGAATATAATAGAAGATTATACTATTGAAATTGATTAGCCAGGGCCTCAACTATTAGGTAAAGGGATTGCGATGTGATGAGATTGCAGAAAGCCTGCTATCAGGGGAATACTACAATGTTAAATGAATTATGTTAATCCAAATAAAGCAAAATATTTTGCAAAGGTCGAGTCTCTATAATCTTTCGATTATCGCGTTGCCAAAAGACGAAGTACTCACTGATTTTTGATCTGTTCCTTTAGTGAGATCATAGGTGAAAATTCTATCTTCTAATGTTCTCTCTAATCCACCAATGATACAATCTGCAGCTTCATTCCATGACATATGCCGCAACATCATTTCACCAGAAAGTAGCAATGAACTTGGGTTTGATTTATTTAATCCAGCTGAACCAGGAGCGGTTCCATGGGTTGCTTCAAAAACAGCACAACGATCGCCAATATTTGCTCCCGGCGCAAATCCTAAACCACCAACTTGGGCAGCCAATGCATCGGAAATATAATCACCATTTAAATTCATGGTTAAGATTAAACTATAGTCTTGCGGTTGCAATAATATCTTTTGCAAAAAATTATCGGCAATCACGTCGTTGATGATAATTCTTTGCCCGCTATTTTCCAAGAAAACTACACCATTTTCTTCTATCGCACCAAATTCTTCCTTTGCAAGTGAATAACACCAATTACGAAATGCACCTTCAGTATACTTCATAATATTTCCCTTATGAACAAGTGTGATCGAAGGGCAATTGTGTAAGCGTGCATAGTTGATTGCTCGGCGCATAATTCGTTCAGTACCTTGACGACTGATATATTTGATACCAATTCCACAGTCAGCGTTTTTTATCTGATCAACGTTCATTTCTTCTGTAAGAAATTTGATGATTTTCTCTACTTCAGCAGTTTGACTCTCCCATTCAATTCCAGCATAAACATCCTCTGTGGCCTCGCGAAAAATTACCATGTTGGTTTTTTCAGGATGTTTTAACGGAGAAGGCACACCTGGGAAAAAGCGAATCGGTCTTACAATTGAATACAAATCCATTTTTTTACGAATGGTCACATTGAGAGAACGTATTCCTCCGCCTACCGGCGTTGTGAGCGGCCCTTTTATACCCACTACATATTTCTCTAAATATTCCAGTGTTTCTTGCGGTAAATAGTTGTTATTTCCATACATTTGAGCGGCTCGCTCCCCAGCATAAAGCTCCAGCCACTCAATTTTCCTCTCCCCCTGATAGGCTCTTGCAACAGCTGCATCGATAATTTTTTTAACCACAGGAGTTATATCTTGCCCAATTCCATCTCCAAGAATATAGCTAACAATCGGATGATTTGGGACAATCAGTTGCTCATTGGTTGAATCAATTTTAATTGCCTCACCTTGCGAGGGAATGATCACTTTGTCGCTCATGTTTATGATAAATAATGATTCATTTGCATTCTATACGGATGATCGCCTCATAATGTAAACAAATCACTTGCAGTCCACAAGTCACTTGCCAATTCCTCTGACAAGTGTTTTTTATCATTAATAGTTTTTTCCAAAAAATATCAAAAAAATCTTTTATGTTTAGCAAGACAATTTTTAATGACTGTATTTAATCTATGATTAATTTCTCTAGGATTTGGTAGTAATATTCTTGTTATAGTAAATCATCTGACTAAGAACAGTCTCGTCTAAATATGGAATCGCAAAAAAGAAGAAGGTATGTTTTGTCCAAGAAATGGCTGTTATATATTATTCAATTTTTTATCAGTGGATTGATCATTTATGGCCTCTATAAATTTTTTGAAAATCATGTGGGAAATGGCGAAATTGATCGGGCCATCGTCGCTCAGACTAATCTCTTTTATATTATTCCTTTCTGCCTTCTCATTGGTTTTAGTCTTTTTTGCATAAGTTTACGATTCTATTATTTACTCAATCAAGAGATATCACTCAAGGATGCAATTACCATTACCTGTCTAGGAGCAGGAGCAAATATGTTATTGCCGGCCCGCGGGGGAGATTTACTGCGCGTCTCGATGACACAAAAAAGTACAAGACAATCTACGTTCCAAAAAAAAAAGAAAAAACATTCGTATTTTTCAATTTTTCTGCTTATTTTAATCGAAAGATACTTGGATTTTTTTTTTGTTTTATTAAGCGCTCTTATTGCGATCATGATCATGATCGCACCGATGGATTTTTCTACTATCTCAGTATTGGAAAAATTATTTTTTCCAATACTCATCCTCTGGATCGCGATGTTTCTCTTGATCATATATGTCGCTCATTGTCGCAGCCAATTGAAGAAAATCTTATCATGGTTAAAGGGATTGAAAGAAAAATTTTTCCGTTCTCTTAACAAAAACAAGAACTTAAAAACTTTGCGGTGGCTTGAAAACTCACGCTTTATGACCGCACTTTTTCAAGGGTCAATTATAGATCAAATTCATCTGAGCAAGAGGAATTTATATAAAGTATTTTTTATAAGTATGTTTTGCTGGTTTGGTCCCTATGCACTTTCTCTGAGCATGATTTATCTAGCCTTAGAAATTCCTCTAACATGGCCACATCTCATGTTCATTCAGTTTACTTCTGTTGTTGGATTATTAATTCCTGCTGCTCCCTCAGGAATTGGAGCTGTCCATGCGAGTATTGTCTCTGGGTTTTATCTGACTGATTTTTCAGAAAAACAAGGGTTGCTATTTGCCACTGCATTCCATCTCCTGAACACATTGTCAGTTATTTTTTTTAGTATTTTTGCTTTGATACGCAAACAAGTTGTCAGCAGCCATGCACACAAAAAGTAGTCATCATAAGAATGAAAAAATTTTTTTGTTTTCGAGAACCGAACCTTACATCATTGCAGAAATCGGACTCCACCACCTTGGCAGGATTGATCGAGCCAAACAACTGATATACCTTGCAAAAAAGGGCGGTGCTCATGCGATAAAACTCCAAAAGTTCCATAATCATGAGCTGTATTTACAAAGAGACATCAAGACTATGCTGATGGGCAATTTTTCTCTCTCTGACGAAGCCTATCTAGAAATTGCCGATTACTGCCAAACATTAGATATTGATTTTATTTGTACTGCTTTTCAACAGCAGGACGTCGACTTCCTTGAACCGATTGTCCCCTTTTATAAGATTGCGTCGTGCGATTTAGATCATCTGACTTTGATTCGCCATATTGCCGCAAAAAAAAAACCAACGGTAGTCTCTACCGGCGGTGGTAGTATATCCGAAATCAGCCGAGCATGGACAATCCTTGAAGAAGCACGCGTACCGCAAATAGTGCTCATGCATTGCATGATGCTTTACCCGACACCAGAGGATGAGGCAAACTTACTGCGGATTACCACTTTAAAGCAACGATTCCCACAAGCTATCGTCGGCTATTCGGATCATACTCTTGCCAGTAAAAACATGAATATTATGATTGATGCGCTGATCCTTGGCGCAAAGGTTTTTGAAAAACACTTCACTGATAATAAAATGCTCTTAGGATTGGATCATGTTCATTCTATGGATCTCGAAGATTTAAAAACATTTGTAAAGAGAATCAAAGAGTATCCCCCAAACACTACCAATATTGGCAAGTATCACAAATCTTTTGCCAAAGATCAAGCATTAGGATCAAAAAGCCAAAGGAAGTTTATCGAACTTTCAAGAAGATCTTTGACAACCAAGCGAGCATTGGGCAACAATCACACCATTTCATTGAATGATCTGAATTTCAAACGCCCACAAATTGGAATTCCCAGCGGTAGTATTGATGAAGTCTTAGGGAGAAAGACCAAACGATCCTTGCCGAGTGACCACATGATCAGCTGGGAGGATATCCAATGAATCAGCGATTTGATAGCCGTTTCACCGGAATCAGAATTTTGATCACCTCTCCTTCTTTTTTCAATAATTCCAATCTATTGAAAAATCTTAAAAAAAGAATCCAATCTATTGAAAAAAAATATCCTCCATTTCGCTTGGAGTCTCTGCAAACGCTAGCTACAGAAAATTTCTCTGCCCTCAATTCTCATTTATCTGCGTGTTCGCAATTTAAACAGACGAACATTCTCATCGTAGGGCGAGAAAAAATTACCCGAAAGACCCTCGATCTTTTACCAGATCTAAGAGCAATTGTAAAATTTGGCGTGGGTATAGACAATATCATTAATTATGTTCATCAGGATGAATTGGTGGAGAGAAACATCGCTTTTTTATGCAGCAAAGGGGTCAATGCACAGAGTGTCGCTGAATTGACCGTCGGTTTGATCATTGCGACTATGCGCAATATGTTTTCACTACAAAACAAATTGAAAAACTCACTGACTTGGCAAAGAACGATTGGTTCTAGCTTAAAAAAACAGAAAATTGGGATAATTGGCTGTGGAGCAATAGGTAAAAAAGTGGTCGAGCTATTGATCCCCTTTCAAATGGAATATTTTTTAAATGATCTCATTGATATTGCTCCTTGGATAAAAGAAATGATAAAAAAAAACCGACATCTCGAGAATCGAATCCATCAAGCGAGCAAGGAAAATATCTACAAAAATTGCGATTGTATTACTGTGCATGTATCTCTCAATGAAACGAGCAACCAAATGATCAATCAAAAAGTTTTCAGAAAGATGAAAAAGACGGCCATTCTCATCAATACGAGTCGCGGGGAAGTAATTGAGGCAAAAGATCTATTCTGGGCATTGCAGACCAAAGAAATTCATGCCGCTGCTTGTGACGTGTTCATTGATGAACCGTTTGGGAGAAGCAAGGCTGATCAAGATTTACTGAAATTAGAAAATTTTTTTGCAACTCCCCACCTTGGAAGTAGAACCGTTGAGGCCAACCTGAAAATGGGCACAGCAACGATTAATAGCCTCAGTGATTGGCTCCTCAAAAAAATGAATGAAAAATGACAGGGGAACCATCGTTATTCTTGTAAGCTTATGATATACATTGCTAAGGCCGAAAGATCCTTTTTCGCAAGGTGTCGGTAACTGACCATGGATGATCTGGGAACACCATTGACTAATGTCTGCATTATCGATTCATAATCGCTGCCCTGTTTGTATGAACTACCATCGGTCAAATTTCTCGGCGCCGGTTTCAATCCTCTACCAGCAGGGCCATCCCCGAGCCCACTGTCACCATGACAGGAAATACACGCATTTTGGCGAAAAAGTTCTGCCCCTTGAGTTACACGAAGAAGATCATTTTTTTGCGGAGAATCTATAGTTTGTGGTGGATTGTCAATTCTATTACAGAATGGTGACATTGTGATTATCGCAAGGGCCAGCGTTTTTATCACAGCTGGTTTGATCGCGATCCATCTATTGATTTTCATTTGTTGCAAATGATTTTTTAAAAATTATTTCATATTTGCCAGAGTCAACTAGATTCTGCATCAGCATTTATTTAATGAGCATCAACCATCGCTCTGTTGAATCGAGAATCGACAAAATGCCAAAATTCCTGCTTTTCCAGCCGATTCAATTGAGATTCTACTGGCTTGTCCAGATTGGCTTTCAATAATTCTGATTGTTGAAAAAATATTTGCATAAAATCTCTTGCGTCTCTATTTGATTTAATGACAAGTTCAACATCACGCACTAGATTCGATAATAATAATCCATTAAAGCCATGTTGTTTAGTGCCAAGTACCTCACCGGCACCTCTTTGTTTTAAGTCCAACTCGGCCAATTGAAAACCATCAGCAGTCGTACAAAAGTTCTCTAGTCGTTTCCGTGTATCTGGATTTTCCCAATGATGGTCCTGCGTCATTAACACACAAAAACTATCTTTTTTTCCCCTGCCGATTCTACCCCGCAACTGATGTAATTGAGACAATCCAAAGCGCTCGGCGGATTCAATCAGCATAATGGTTGCATTAGCAATATCGACACCGACTTCAATGACACTCGTTGAGATTAACAGCTGTATTTTTCCACTTTTCATTTGTTGCATAATTTGATCCTTCTCTCTGGTTTTCTTTTTCCCATGGATTAATGCCACATTGAATTCAGGGAAAACTTTTTCTGCCAAATATTGATAAGCAGTTTCCGCAGCTTTTAAGTCGAGCTTTTCTGACTCTTTAATAATAGGGTGAACTATAAAACATTGTTCTTTTCGCGATAGATATTTTCGAATACTTGAGTAGACACCTTTACGTCGATTTTCGGTAAACAGCATGGTTTTTACTATACCGCGATTTTTGGGTTTTTCTTTGATCAAAAGTAAATCCAAATCAGAGAATGTAGTTAAACATAAAGAACGAGGGATGGGAGTCGCACTCATTGCTAACATATCGACTCCATTTCCTTTACTGAGCATCTGCTTCCTTTGCTCGACGCCAAATCGATGCTGTTCATCAATAATGACCATGCCTAAATTATGGAATTTAACATCAGAAGAAAAGAGACTGTGTGTTCCCAAGATTATTTGACTTTCTCCCTGATTGATCCGCTGAAGGACACTCATTCGATTCTTGCCAGTAATCGTTCCAGTCAACAAATCTAAGAGATGTGCGTATTCGATACCAAGGTATTGAGAAAGTGTGACAAAGTGCTGTTTGATTAAAACTTCGGTAGGAGCAAGAAGAGCAATCTGATATTTTGCCTCGACATAATGTAAGCCGATTGCTAGGGCAACAATCGTCTTTCCACAACCAACATCTCCCTGCAACAGCACTCTTACCTGTTTATTCTTCTTTACTTTAAGAAAGTACTTGTTGATCGCCTGATTTTGATCGTTCGTCAGTTGATACGGTAGATTTGCTATCAATTTTTGATATAAGATTGCCTGTCCTGTAGATAGAGGCTCTACTAGCCTTTTTGGCAGATGGTTGTAGCTGGTTCTGATAATATGACAATTCAACGCAAAGAGTTCTTCGTATTTTAATCTAGTGCAGGCACTCTCAAGTTCACCGGCATTATCTGGGAAATGTATTTGTTTGATTGCTGGTAGACGTCCCAATAAATGGTGTCGGACTAAAAGATTCTGATCAATCATCTCGGGAATTCTACTTGTTTTTAGCAAAGAAAAGATAAGCCTGCGAATAAATCGGCTATCCAAGCGATTCTTCTTGAGGTTGGCGGTGGTAGAATAAAATGGAACAATCCGATCCATCTCAGGCGATAGTTCTCCAGAACTACCCTCATCTTCCTGGCGAATGATCTCAAAATCTGGATGAATCAATCGATTGACACTCCGATAAATCTGCATTTTCCCAAAAATGAACAATTTGGTATGATTCGTGAACATCTTTTGCATGTAGCGCTGGCTATGAAACCAAATGAGCTCTATGGGAATTCCTTGTTCGGTACGAACCCGCACGATCAATTGAGAGCGACGCTGATAGACAAAATAACTACTCTCCACCTCGACTACAGTACTGATAAACGTATCGTGCTGAAATATCTTTTGTTGCAGTGTTCGATCTACATATTTACGAGGGAAAAAATACAGGAGGTCAAAAACCGTATGAACATTGATTTCCTTACCTAAGAGAGTTGCACTCCGTAATGGAAGGATACTATTGAGCTTCTGATGCATTTTGACAGGTTTCGATAAACTCTCTAATTCTCTTGCACTGCCAAGCATAGCTACCACGACGAATGAGGACTACTGCCTGTGATTCTAAAATCGTATCAATTTCAATGAGTTGATTATCCAAAAGAGTCTTACCAGTACTCACTAAATCGACTATGCAATCGGCCAAACCAATGGTAGGGGCAATTTCAATACTTCCATTGAGTTTTATGATTTCTACAGTGATGCCTCTTTCTGCAAAAAAATCGAGACTCAGATTGGGATATTTAGTGGCAACCTTCAGAGGAATCGGCAGCAGATCGTACTGTCTTTTTTTCAAAATCGTAGCGAGTCGGGATGTAAGCGGACAGGCCAAGGCTAATCGGCATTTGGCGAAATTCAACCTCAAAGGATAGGTTAAGTCACGAGCTTTTTTGTAATTTTCTAATACGATATCAAGTCCGACAATACCGATATCACTACCCGCAGATTGGAGAACAGCCATGACATCTCGATTCCTTACAAAAATAATTCTCAGTTGCTTAGATATCTCCTCAAAAAAGAGTGATCTGCCCACGGTTTCCATCGATTCTGATACGAGGCCGATTTTCTTGAGATAGAATAAGGCTTCATTTGCTAAACGTCCAGTACCTAGTGCAATAGTTAATTGCTTCATGCTGTCTCCCCGATTTAGTTGAAGCCGATTATCGGGGGTTTTTTTCATCCGATAAGTGATAGAATAATGCTCTTGCACGGATCTCATCGCTCGTATTTTCCATAGCATAAATTGCATCGACCAAATCTTTGCTTCCTTCTTTCAGTGCCCGCCGAGCTCGAATCTCACCTAGTAACGCAGTGGCCTTGAGGACATGCCCGTCACGAAAATATTTTCCAGCTTGGGCAAACGAATCTTTTGCTTGGATGAAGTCTTTTTCTTGTTCGGCAAACATTCCTGAACGAAAATAGAAATAGGCTTTTAATTCTGGCAGCGAGACCATTTTTGCGACGATACGGCAATTTTTTTCAGCATCACCCCACGCCTTCTTTTTTGCCAAGTAATTAATGAGATAAATCTTGGCTCGAATTTGCGCCTTATCGCCGGTAAATTGTTGTTCATAGTCTTCAATCTTTTCAATTGCCAAATCAAGCGCCTGCTCGGTGCCTTTGTCAGTCCCTGCAACTGAAAATATTGGTTGTTTTACCATTGAAAAAAAATGTGTGTAAGCTTCCCTATATTGATATTCTCGTAGTAATAGATAGGCGACAACTAATAATCCCACAGAAAACATTGAAGTGACACTAATCCATACAATCTTCCGATTTTCTTGGATCTTTTTACCAATTGTTAGATAGAAATTCTTCATTGTATCAAGACGATTCTGACCTTAGTTTCATGTGTTCCCTAGTCACTTCCCTATAAATTTGTATAAAATGTAACACGACCTGACTCGCTTCCCAAGCCTTATTCTGATAAATTTTTATTCATTCAAATTAGCAACTACAAAAAAATTGCAGCACCAGAAGATTAAAAAGAAATTTTCCAATTAAAAAACGCGATTCCAATTTGAATTTTCAAAATCATTCATTCATAGCATTGAAACGGGAACATAAAATGAGCCGAACAACCTATGCCTCTGCAATAATTCTCTTTGAATAGATGACCAAAACAGATGAACCAGCAGCGGAAAAAATAATATTTACAAAATAAATACATGTAATAAATTTCCCTTACTATCACGCTGAGAATTATTTTAAAAAAGTATGATAGACTACGAGCATGAAGAAAAATATATGGATAGCTGATAAAATTTTTATCGCGTAACTTTATGTAATATGCCAGCAGAATTGACCACCCAACCACGAAACGTAATCATCGTTGGGAGCGGGCCAGCCGGCCATACAGCTGCCATCTACGCTTCTCGTGCAAATCTGCATCCTCTGCTTTTTGAAGGATTTATGGCGAGTGGAATTGCTGCAGGGGGACAATTGACAACAACTACAGATGTTGAAAATTATCCTGGTTTCTCACAAGGAATTAGCGGCCCTCAGCTTATGCAAGAAATGCGAGCACAATCCCTGCGATTTGGCACAGAAATACGGACAGAAACTATCGAAAAAGTTGATTTTAAAAATTTACCGTTTCGTTGTTTCCCAGAGGATTCCGAAGAAATGATCAGCAGTAAGACAGTAATCATTGCCACTGGGGCAAGTGCCAGACGACTTCATTTATCAGGCGAGGAACTCTATTGGCAAAAGGGGATATCTGCCTGTGCAGTCTGCGATGGCGCCTTACCTCTCTTTCGCAACAAAATTTTGGCTGTGATTGGTGGTGGAGATTCGGCTTGTGAAGAAGCTCAGTTTCTCTCTAAATATGGGGAAAAGGTACTTTTGATTCATAGACGTGATCAGCTACGAGCTTCAAAGGTCATGCAGGCGCGGATAAAAAATAATCCAAAGATTGAGATTCATTGGAACTCTCAAGCGCTTAAAGTAGTTGGTGATGGAAACGTTCTCACGGGAATGTTCATTGAAGATACACAATCTGGCGAAAAGAAAACTATAGAAATTAGTGGGCTATTCTATGCAATTGGCCATACGCCAAACACGAAGTTTCTTGGTGGGCAAATTGAATTAGATGACAGTGGATATATTCGTCCGCAAAATCAGAACTGTTATACAAATATTCCTGGGATTTTTTCTGCAGGAGACGTCATGGACAAAAGGTATAGGCAAGCTGTTACCGCAGCTGGCTCGGGTTGTATGGCTGCCCTAGAAGTCGAGAAATATTTGAATCAAATCGATTGATACAATAAACTTCTCAAATTTTTAATAAAAAAATGTAATTAAAATATGTGAACTGGGATGAAACGGCAAAAAGGCCACTTGTTTCATTCTATCCACATTTTTTGCTCATCTTTTTTTAATCAAAGACTTGAAATTTTTAAGATCAGATTTTTGGTTAAAGTTAGAAACGTACATTTCTGAAGAGACATAATACGTTGGGCAAGTAGAATAAAGACCATTGCATCAAAAAAACTATAATCAAAAGATAAAATAACATATGACGATTGAAGCGAATATCCAAATCAACACATCAGACCGATGGTCAAGTCATTGCAATCAATGTATGAAAAAAATTATTCCACCATCAGTCTATCGTGTCTTAGCGAAAGACCTTCGATATGTATTCTCCATGTCCGAGCGAAAAGTATCCGTAAGCTTGTCAAATCAAATTTTAGCGGAAAGAATTAGAGAAAATTATTTGAGAGAGATTCAAAGAATGTTTTCTGATAGTACTCCATTCAAGCAAGCTTCCATTGTCAGTCATTCCCACCACAGAGAAAAAAAGAATAATAAGAAATCGTTAGGAGAAATTTTTTCAGAAAAAAAACTTCTCCTCAATAAAGATAATATCATTGAATTAGAAGAGCTAGTCTATGATGAAAGTAGAAACATATTTATATATGGGGAAACCGGTAATGGGAAAACCAGCATCTCTAAAAATTTAGCAATACAATTCCCAGAGTGGTTAAAGATTACTGCAGAAGCATTTGTTCAAGATTTTGCAAATGCGGCCAAAAAACGTGATAATTTTTGCTGGCGAAATAAAATCCGGTCTTATCGCCGAATTTTATTAGATGATTTTCAGTATTTGAAAGAAACCGCACAACAGAGTCAAGAAGAATTAATTCATCTGATTGACATGTTCAAATTAGAAGGAAAATCGCTGATTATTTCCAGTTCAATTCCTTTGCGTAATCTAAAAGTAGCTTCATCCTTAAAATCACGCCTCCTTTTATTTGAGCAGATTCAGATTAGCGCGCCTAGTCTCTCAATAAGAAAAAAAATTTTTGAGAATGAATGCAAACGTTTGGAATTTTTGGCAGAACAAGATACTATTGATTATTTATGCCAGAAAATATCCACAAATATACGATCTCTGAAATCAGCTGCCCAAAGATTAAAAAAAATATTGCCCCAATCCCATTCCTTTTTCCTTTCGCCCAAATGGGATGCCCATTTTTCTGACTTGTATTCGACAGATACTGGGAATCTTGAATATTTGGTTGTGCAAATGGTTGCCGATTATTATAGAATAAATCCCCAAGATATTCTTAGTAGCTCAAGAAAAAACCAAATCGCCAAAGCTCGACATATTATCGCCTATATTTGCTTTTATCATTTGAATATGAAATATCGAGAGGTTGCCCAATTACTGAAGCGAAAGCAACATGGGACCATTATCAATGCTTGTAAAAATATTAAAAATCAGTTACAAGAAGATCTTTTTCTTAAAGATGAAATTGCCACCCTTTTACACAATCTGAGATCTTAAACTTATTAAAAATCAATGTTTTCTTTAATATAAAAGAGTATCATTAACAGTAATCATGAAATCCTTTTCACATAGACATATCCTCAAAGCAGAACAATTTAGCAAAGCCGACCTGCTCTACCTCCTCGAATCTGCTCAGCTGATTCACAAGTGTTCAGAATTTGCAAGGGATGAGAAAGAAAATGATTGGCAAAATCAGATATTCAGTAGAAATCTTAGGACTGCTCTTCATGGGACAATCCTCTGCTCTCTTTTTTTTGAGCCCTCTACTCGAACTCGTCTCAGTTTTGAAAGTGCAATGTTACGCTTAGGCGGTCAGATTATCAATATTGTAGGCTCTGAATTCTCTAGTATAAGTAAAGGGGAAACCATCGCTGACACCCTCAATATGATTGAACACTATGGTGATATTGCAGTGATCCGCCACTCAATGGCTGATAGCGTGGCAAAAATGGCACATCAGAGTAAAATACCAATGATCAACGCAGGTGATGGCAGTGCAGAACACCCCAGCCAAGGATTATTAGACCTATACACAATTTATGTCGAGTTACCTTCGCTTGATAATTTTACGATAGCCTTTATTGGTGATCTGAAATATAGTAGGACCATCCATAGCCTTGTTACTCTCTTAGCAAATTTTAAAGTTAATATCGTTTTTGTTTCTCAATCTTCGTTGAGACTACCTCTACTCTATAAACAAAAATTAGATGAACAGAATATTACATATTTGGAAACCGAGAATATTAATGAAGCAAGAGAAGCTGACGTCATCTACCTGACAAGAATGCAAGTCGAAAGACATTCTACAAATAATCAAGAAAGTCCAGAAAATACTCCTTACCAAATTAATGAAGAATTTATAAAAAACTGTTCCAATCCTAATATATTGGTCATGCATCCTTTGCCACGTGGCAACGAACTGCATTGCAATGTTGACAATCTTAAGAATGCAGCATATTTTCGGATGGCAGGCTACAGTGTATATCTGCGCATGGCATTACTCTTGCTCATGTTAGGAAAATTCCCGCAAGAATTGAATCACAAGGACTGATTGTAATTTTCCTTTAATTTTATCAAAGTTAATCGGAGATATCAAAACTGGGATAATCATACTTTTTTAATATCTTCTGACAGTGCAGGCTGATGATTTTTTTTCCATACGATTCTTCATTACGCCAATTGCCCGGAATTTTCAATGAATATTTTTCTTCAATTTTGCTAAAAATTTCTCGATTGCTCGTAGGAGAATTATCGGTAGCATGAATCATCAATATTCTCCCTTTATTATAATCGGGCAATCGTAAAATAAGACGGCAAAGATCATGGACATGAATACGAGAAATCACTCGATTACCCAGAAGTGCACGACGAAAATCGCCTCTTTGAGCGAAGCGCTCGACAATATTCCTCTGCGGGCCATAAATACCAGTAGCTCTAATTATCTGTGCCCATGGATAGAATTTTCGGATGATCTTCTCAACATGAAGTCTTCGTTGTGCACGTTCACTAGAATCATACTGAAAATCCTCCTCATTGTGTGTTTTCACTCCCTTTTTCAAAGATTTGTACACTCCAGTCGTACTAATATGAATATACGGGATTTCTGCCAAATACGGTAATTGACGGATCTGGTCAAAATAAACTGGTGTTTCTCCATCATGTCCTATAAGTTTTTGCACGCATGGAACGCTATCCAGTATCAAGTCAATTTTTCTCCTACTATTGACTAAAAACCGAATTGTTTGCTGTTGATCTCTCATCTTCCTACTGAGGAAGATGATCCGATGAATTACAAAGTTGACGGCCAAATGAAGACCCGTGTAACTGGTACCTAAGCATAGAATATTCATATACTTGTGAATGCATTTTCCTTTACAAAATATTAAAAATATGAGAAAGGATTTATGCCGATTAATTGAGTAAAAAAGAGGTGATAGAATATGAAATCCCTGCAATTGCTCAAACTTCTCCTTCGCTTTGGCAATTCTCATAAAAAGTATCTGTGGGGAATTCTTTTTACTTTTTTCGCCGCAATTTTTAGTGGTATGAGCGTTACCTCATTTGTCCCACTATTAGATGCAATGATTCGCAAGCAAGAAAACTTTGCATGGAAATTCTCAACAACTGAACAAAACTTGATATTGAAGGTTGCTCGCCAACAAAATTTGATAACTGGCACTACCGATATTTCTTCAAGCCAACAACAAACTGATTCTCAAGCGGAAGATGAATATCGCATGAGAGTAACCATTGAGAGTATTTATCGAAAGATAGATTTTACTGCAACAAATATACAAAAGGGAACTTTGAGTTTTTTTGAGAAATTACAATTAACTATTGTGATTGCCGGTAAAATGTGGGTTAATCAACAAGAGTACACCACCATGCAGTTTATTGGTTTAGTGTGCTTGTTGATTCTCATCACAATGGTATTAAAAATTATCTCAGTGCTGATTGCTACCCGCTGGTTAGCTTTTTGGGGATATCGAATGATTCGCGATTTGCGAAAACATCTGATGAAAAAAATCATTTACAACACTCCTATTACAGCCTTTTACCAAAAAAAGAGTGGAATGTTCACTAGTCGTTTGACCACTGACATTGAAAACATCGCCAGTGTCATGGCAAATGAATTTCGCGATACCCTTACCAACATTTTTTATTTGATCGTCTATTTACTGATTTTAGTTTATTTGAATTTTCAACTCTTTTTGATCTGCGCATTGGTACTTCCGCTCGCTTTTTCTCCAACAAATTTCTTTATAAAAAAAATACGCCATGCAAGTACTCGAGGCTATTATCTATTAACAGAATTACACGATAATGTCAAAGAGACAATCGGCGGTATTCGAACAATTCGCATGCAAAATATGAATTACTATGAAAAGAGTAAATTTGCAGAAAAAAACCAAACATTCTATTGGAAAGGATTTAAGAGAAATCTATACGAGAAGGCAGCACCCTTTATCGTCGAATTTACATCGGTGACTATGGTAGTGATAGTTTTTTTGGTAGCATCAGTGTACATTGATCCAGAAAATTTTTCAGGTGGAACATTTCTTGGTTTCGTTATTATTCTTGCATCATCAATTAGACCAGTCATTCAATTATCGGCAATGGTTGGTAAAATTCAAAATATGCTCGAGGGTACGAAAAGAATTTTCATAGACCACACCCAACAAGATATGTTGTCAAAGAATTCAGAACGAAGGGTCATACCTTTGACACTGAAAAATATTTGTCATTTTAAGGAGCGATTAGAGTTTCAAAACGTTTATTTCTCTTACACTGACGAAAGAAAGACAATTCTATCTAACGTTTCCTTTTACATTGACCGTGGAGAAACAGTAACAATTATTGGCCCAAGTGGAGCAGGAAAATCAACCATTTTTGACCTTCTGATAGGTTTCCTCAAGCCTACTTCTCACAACGATCATAATCTTGGAAGAATATTAATTGACGGCATCGATATCAAAGATTACAATATTGACCAATACCGTAATTTATTTGGATTGGTTCAACAAGAAACTTTCTTATTTCAAGGGACAATCCGTGAGAACATTTGCATCGGTGCAAAGGGAGAATATATACCAAGTGAACGACAAATTCAACACGCTGCAGAAATGGCATTTGCCCACGATTTTATTATTGATCTACCAGATCAATACGATACGATGGTTGGAAATCGAGGATTTCAACTTTCTGGTGGCCAAAGGCAACGACTGGCCATGGCACGTGTGATTTTACGAAACCCAGAGATTATCTTGCTAGATGAAGCCACATCAGCTTTAGATAGACTAAGTGAAGATGAAATAGAAAAATCCTTGAAAAGCCTAGGAAAACAAAAAACGGTCATCAGTATATCCCATCAGATTAATACGACAAGACTAGATGGCCGCTTATACGTATTGGACAAGGGAGAAATTATCAAAGAATCACAAGTTTAACCCAATGAGTGGGTTTTGCCAAAGAAAAAAGAATAATCGTTGGAACCTGACAATGAAAAAGAAAAAGGAAAAAAGAATATTAATCGTAGATGATAATAAGGGTTATCAGCTCTTATTAAAAAAAATGATTGATAGCAAAGGCAACTTTCAAGTCGATTTAGCAGTTTCTGCGAGGGATGCCTTTGCTACAATTTATCATATGAATATTCCCTATCATACAATCATTACAGATATTAGCATGGAAAGTCAACTCTCAGGAATACACATGCTTTTTCAGTTACGTAAATACATTAAAAAATTCAATATTCGGGTGATGGTAGCAAGTACTGGTTTCAATTATTCGCTTGTAATGTATATCACGAGTTTTTTATTCAAAATGTTACTCGTCCAAGTTCTCATTCCAAAAAAGTATTTAAAAAGCAAAAAGAATATCGTATATCATTTAACAGATAATGATTTGAAAAAATTTGATGAAATTATTTAGTTCAAATCTTTTCATTTTTTTTTTGGCCTGTGCCCACCATGTGTCCATACCAATTGTTCAAGAAACTTCAGATAACATCAGACTCAAGAAGGTAATTCAGGATGAAAACCAAATTTCATTATTGACTATTCCTATTACACTGGATTACGAAAATTTGTTGATATCGGATCCAGAAAATGAAATCATTGAAGAATATCTGCGAGGATCGCTCCTCAATAGAATGAGGGAATTGAATTACTATAAGATTATTGAATTGGATTTTGAACGAGCAAATAAATCCAGAATACAAGAATTATTTTATACAAAAACTCAATTGACCCCACAGATTTGGAACAGTTTTTTGATTGATAATCAAAAAACTGTTATAAGCAAAAAGAATGATTTATTACTCATCGTCCAGTATGAGTTATTGAGTAACTGTGAACCTCAAGGGGTATCCGATGTGGAAGATAAAAAAATAAACAAGAAACCAGTGGCAACTCTCATGACTCTTAATCTTGATCTGATCATGAATGTCACTTTACTCAATTTGAGAACCAGTCAAGAGCTTTCTTTTCAGCTCAATGAATTACATAATAGTTTCCCCAATCAGAGTTCCTGTTCCTATTTTCAGCAGAAAAAAAATCTTACCCATTTCTTCGAGAATAGCTCACGTCCCCTTCTTCAGTGGATATACTTGAGCACCGAAGAAAAAAAAATTCCACTTTATGATCAAGTAAGCGATGTATCAAAACCACTACGAAAGAAAGTGAAAAAGAGGTTAAAAGCTGGCATCAAACTGAGTAAGCAAAAAGGTGGTCTTTCATTGTTGGCGGCAGAACAATGGCAGAATGCTCTTATTTTGAGCAAATCTCAATCAGCACATTGGAATTTAGCAATGTACTATTGGATGATAGGTAAGTGGAGGCCAGTTTTCCAAAGAATGAAAGTTTTAGAAAGTGATCCAAATTTTTCCTTTAATTCAAAACAACGGAAAATTATGCAATATCTTTCTTATCTGTATAATCTAACCTATACGAATAATTGAATTGTGTTAGTTTCCGATAATAAAAAGGATTTTGCAGTCTATATTATTACGGAAAATAGCCTTAAAATGTTAGACAGGCTCACTAGCCGCCTATTGCAAGACAGTCAGAGTTTTGAAATATTTTTAAGCGAAAAACTCTATCTGCGCCATGCAAAAGCCATTATCCAACGCAAAGATAAACCATATTTAAAAATTCTCCCGTTACCGATGGGAAAGACAATAGCAATGAATTTTTCAAATTTCCATTGTCATATTTTCTTTGTGAGCATTGGCGCAGTCATTCGAATGATCAAAGATTATATCGTCGATAAAAGAAAGGACCCAGCCATTATTTCTGTAGATGATCGGGCGAAATTTTGTATCTGTTTGCTGTCCGGCCATATAGGACGTGGTAATAGCTTTACCAACTATATCGCAAATATACTTAAGGCAACACCAGTCATTACCACAGCTTCAGAAGTGAGCGGAACTCTGCCAGCCGATATTCTAGGTAGAGAATTTGGCTGGCAGCTATACGATGTCCATCACAACATTACTCAAGCTGGGGCGGCAATCGTAAATGGCTATCCAGTGGCGTTTATTCAGGAAACTGGTGAGCCAGATTTTTGGAAACATCCGTTGCCAACGCATATTAAGTATTTCAATAGCTTTGAGGAATGTAAACCAGAAGACTATGAAATGTTTTTGATCGCAAGTGATCGCTTAGTACCAAAAAGATACCCACAATTCTATAACAAGGGGGTACTGTATCAAACGAAGACATTGATTTTTGGGGTCGGTTGCGATAAGAATACACCCTATGAAGTTTTTTCGGAGAGCATTCATCAATTTTGCGAAGAACATCAATTGCTGCTAGCAAGTATCCGCGTAATCTGTTCGGTTGCCCTAAAAGCTCAGGAAAAATGTATCCTCAAATTTTGTCAGAAACACAATATCGAGTTTCAAACCTACCAACCGCAAATTCTAGATAAAACCCCAGGTATTTGCAATCCATCAGAAATTGTAAAAAAATACACAGGAACACGCAGCGTAGCCGAAGCAGCATGCTTGCAGTATTGTATAGATATGGCTAGCCAAGATAAACGACTTTTGCCTAGGGTAAAGAAGAATAACTTATATCCTAAAAGAAAATACCAGATTAAAGGGCAGCGATTCAATGTAACCTGTGCCAGTGCTCGCCTAATCTATCGATCCCGCCTTACGTCTATATCTTTGTAAATGATATAGACCCGCATTAGATGAATCCGATAAAATCCAAATTTTGCCGGCAGCATCTTCTCTAACATCTCGAATGCGGCCAATAATTCGACGAAGTAATATTTCCTGTTTTTTTACTTTCTTATTATTAACTTCCAGTCGAAACAAGCTTTTTTGCATTAAGGTACCCATAAAAATATTCCCTTCCCATTTTTTAAAATGACGCCCAGAATAGATCATGAGTCCTGAAGGAGCTGGTGAGGGTGTCCAATATCGTATTGGGGAAATATAACCGGGTGCACTTACCCCTATACCAATCGGTGCATTGTTCCTGTATTCACGTCCATAAGTAATCAGGGGCCAACCATAATTTTTCCCTCTTTGAATCAGATTTAACTCATCTCCTCCACGAGGCCCATGTTCGCTTTCCCATATCTCATCAAGTAAACCGATAGCTAATCCCTGAGAGTTGCGATGTCCGTAACTGTATATGAAAGCTCTGCTTCCCTTTCGTTTGGTAAAGGGGTTATCTTGCGGACTTCTCCCATGTCGATCAATTCTGATAATGGAACCCGAATGATCTCGTAAGTCTTGCGCCAATGCCCGCTTCCCTCTATCCCCGATGGACATGATCAAGGTTTGATCTTTAAGAAACAATAAACGCCCTCCATAATGAATATTTGAAGGATGGAAGCGATTTGCACGAAAAATAATTCGCAAATCTTCCAGTCTCTTTTTCTTTTTATTAAAACGCGCACGAGCGAGAACAATCCGAGATAAATCTTTCCTCCGTTCAACAAAACTAAAGAAAATCAAATAATCTTTTAAATACTCAGGTGAAATGATAATATCAAGCAACCCACCCTGTCCTTTAGAGCGAATCTTCGGTAATCCTTGGATGGTATGTGGGCGTTTCTTTCTCGGTTCAAGGTAAAGTAACCGACCTCGCCGTTCAGTGATAAGAAGACTCTCATCAGGAAGAATTGCCAAAGACCATGGATGATGTAAAGAGGATAAAACTCTCGTTAGCAGAATCTTATAGTCTTGGCTGGCAATGATTTGCGAGGTATCCGTTTCGATTATTTCTTTTGTCTGCCCCAGTATTTGCGGTATCAAAAAGAAATACACTGCTACCCCCAAAAAAATCTTTTGGAAATTCATACACCCAAAGACCTCAATCGACTTCCCCTCTGATAAATCGATATTCATTATTTTTATTGTTCCGAAAATACTTAACGCAGATACAAGTAAACTTTTCACTTAAGTATTTTATTTCAAAATTAATATTGATTTGACGATACGCAATCAATCAACTATTTTGCATGAGCATTGACGGAATTATTGAAAAACGCGCTCAAGTATGACAAGAGTCCATATTTATTAGCCCATGCAAATAATCCTATCCATTGGCAGATTTGGGGACAAGATGCATTAGAACGAGCACAAACACAAGATAAAATGATTTTTATTTCCATTGGCTATGCAACTTGCCATTGGTGCCATGTAATGGAGAAAGAATCGTTCAATAATCTACACATTGCAAATCTGCTCAATCAGTATTTTATCCCGATTAAGCTGGACCGAGAAGAACGGCCAGATTTAGACGCCTTCTACATGCTAGCCCTGCAGATAAGCGGGCAACAGGGTGGATGGCCCTTGAATATGTTTTTAACGCCAAGTGGACATCCAATTACCGGCGGTACTTACTTTCCCCCACAACCTGCAATGGGACTACCCTCCTTTGAAAACTTATTAAAAAATTTAATACACCTTTGGCAGAAAGATAAAGAAAAACTATTAACGAGCGCAACAACCCTCATGAAATACATTCGCCTCTACCAGACAAGCTCTCACTCTCGAGAAAAAAAATCTAGAAATTCTGCAAAGACTCATGATTTACTTGTTTCCAAAGTCAAAGAGAAGAAATCTATCCAAGTTAACGAAACTTGCAATGTCGTTGTCGATTCTTTAATTGCGGCTTTTGATGCCAAATTTGGCGGCTTTATCTTTGTGGCAACCTCACAGATAAAATTCCCTGAACTACTGCAGATCCTATTCCTCACAAAGATTATTGAACTTACCAACGATCAAGATAAAAAAAATATTCTTTTACAAATCTGTGCATTCAATATTGCCTCTTTGAAACATGGAGGTATTTATGACCAAATTGGCGGCGGCATTGCACGCTATAGCACAGATCGTCAATGGTTGATTCCACATTTTGAGAAAATGCTTTATGACAACGCACTCTACCTATGGTGTTTGGCAAAACTATATCACTTAGCCAAGAAGTATCAGCTACCCCTATATCGAAAGGAAAATCTCCTTGTTTATCTAAAAAAAGAGAAAATTGCCGAATGGATTGAAGAGCAAATAGGCTTTCTATTTACTGATTTCTCCCAAAAGGATGGTTGTTTTATCTCGGCGATTGATGCTGATAGCGAGGGATCTGAAGGAAAATTCTATCTATGGAGAAAAGATGAAATTCAAAAAATTTTAAAAAAACACGATTATGACGCCACAGTCATTGATGATATTTGTACTTACTGGCATATTAGTGACGCTGGTAATTTTTCTGGAGGAACCAATATTTTAGTAGAACCTCTTTCTTCTCATGAATTTGCTGATACCGCGCAAGAAAAGACTAAGAAATCAATACATTCGATTAGAAAGATATTGTATCAACAGAGAAAGAAACGAGAGAATCCTTTGATCGACGATAAAATCATCGGTGCATGGAATGCATTGGGAATCATTGCTCTTGTTCAAGTTGCAAAAGATATTTATTTAGACAATAAAAGGATTCACGCAGCCTGTTTACAAAGAGCAAAGCAAGTTGGCAATCACCTCTGGCAATACCTGTTCCCTCTACATGAGGGACAACTAAAAAGAAGATGGCGAGAGCAACATGCCGCTCATAATGCGACTCTGAGCGACTATGCGAACCTGAGTAACGCTTATTTGGATCTTTTTGAGATTACCCAAGACATAAAATATCTACAGTATTCCCTCATTCTCACCTACGAAATATTTCTATTTTTCCCAACGGCAACCGGTGATGGATTTTATGAAAGCTCAATTCTAACTACTGATATTGTTTACCGCCAAGAACTCTGCAATGATGGTGTAGAACCATCTGGGATCAGTATGATCTGCCAGATGCTCCATCGTCTTGCCTGTTACGGCTATGATTTAAGTCAACTGAAGCAAGCAATTGCCCAATTGATACAAACGGAAGAGAACTTTCTTGGCCAAGAAAAAAAAGAAGTCTACGAGGAATATGAAAGTCAACTTTTATCTTTTGAGAACTCATTCTTGCAAATCATTGAAACAATATTTCAGAAAAATATATCTACGAAAGAAGAGGGAAGAAAAAATCAATCATATTTGCTAAAAGTTTATGCAGAGACACATCTCACCAAAGCAAAACAGATTATTATTACCACCGGGGAAAATAAATCTACAAGCACGATTAACCAATGTTTTGATTTCATCTACCGCTGTATGGGTATACCAAGTATCTTTGCTCTTGTCTTAAAGAAAAAATCCGAGTTAGATATCATTCCAATTGTGCGGGGTAAAGATTTGATGAGCAACCAAGAATTGAAAATTTGGGTCTGCAGTAACTTTTCTTGCAAGCATCCAGTATCTTCATTTTCAGACGCCTGGAAAATATTGGAGTCATAATATGACTTGAGTGAGACAGATTAGAATACGCATTTTCTTCTAGGAAACAAATGCTCCAGAGTAAATTTAAATATCAAATAATAACAAAAAATTTTTCATAAAAAATTTGAATAACACAATTACGAAAAATAGCTCAGACAATCGTAAAAGTGGATTCTCTAGTACAATAACCATGCGTTTATCCGGGTTAAAAAAAATGATCAAAAAAAATCAATGGGATCTGGATCAATGAATTGTTTCACCGTACTGTCAGCTAAGACGAATTCTTTTTGTAAAGTTATAAATGTAGAGACAAACTCATTAGTTTTTATTAAAAAATGCCAGCGAAATTGATCTTTTATTTTATATATGGGTGCTTGACTAGGGCCAATTATTTCTATTTTGTTGCCTAACAAAGACTGTAATTCTGAAAGTTTTTCTTCACAGATTTCTCTTAACGCGTCTTCATTCGTTGATTGAAATATTATCCGGATGAGACGGCAGAATGGTGGATAATTATATTTTTTTCTCTCGAGTATTTCCTTTTGGTAAAAACTATCGTAGTCTTGTTTTGCAGCCAGTTGGAGCACCTCTATCTGCGGATCCAAACATTCAAATAATACATCTCCTAGTCGTTTACTTCGCCCCGCTCTGCCAGCAACTTGCACAAGTAAGGAAAATGTTTTCTCACTCGCTCTAAAATCAGGGAAATGTAAACTAGAGTCCGCCTCCAGCACTGAAACAAAATCTAGATCTGCAAAATCAATTCCCTTAGCAATCATTTGTGTCCCTAAAAGAATATCGATTTCACCATTGAGGAAATCGTTCATGATCTCTTGAATCACAGAATAGCTGGTGATCTTATCCGAATCCACTCGAACAAGACGAGCATTTGGGAAAAGAGATGTTAAAAAAACCTCGGTTTGTTGAATACCGCGAGTAGATAAAATGTCCGATTCATTTCTTCGGTAATTCGTAGAATACTGACAATAATGGCAACGTAAGGTATCGTTTTTGTGAAGAATCAAAGAAACAGAACAATGAGGGCATTTCCGAATACCTTTGTCATTTCTATCATATATTGAGCGATAATAACCCCGACGATTAAATAACAATAGATTTTTTTTTCCCTTCTTTAAGTTATTCTCAATGTTCTCTAAGGTACGGCTTGTCATACCATGATCTCTTTCTTTCTTATTTTGATAGCCAATCAATTCAACTTTTGGTAATTGTACTCCTCCGTAACGATTTCTAAGCGATAAATAATGTATAGTCGGAGTGGCAGATGAGATCTGTGGCAGGCTAACATGCGAAGCATACACTGTTTCAATTCTCGGTGTGGCGGACCCCATAACAATAACCGCATTCTCGTTCTTCGCCCGCATCTTTGCCAAAATTCTTGCATCCAGAGGAGGAAAATGTTGTTCCTTAAAGGACTGATCATGTTCCTCATCGATAACAATCAATGATAAATTTTGAATAGGAAGGAAAATAGCAGATCGGGTGCCTAGGATCAAAGATGCTTTCTGAGACATAATTTGTAGATAGTTTTGATACCTTTTGCGAGGAGTCAAAGCAGAGTGAAAAAGAACCAATTCCTTGGCAAAGTATTCCTTGAGCCGTGCTGCCAATTGAATCGTAATCGCGATTTCTGGTACCATATATAATACCGAACGGTGAGCTCGTAAAACCTCATGGAATAATCGAATATAAACTTCCGTCTTCCCACTTCCAGTCACTCCATGCAATAAACATTCTTCCACTTTATGAAATTTCCGATTATGATATATATGTAGAATTTGATCAAAAGTCGCTTGCTGTTCTTCGTTCAACTGAGCGATCTTAGTTAAGATTCGCTTATTATTCGCTAGTGGGGGTAGGTTTCTCATCGCATTCTTAGTTTTTCTCATAGATGAATGCTCGCGAAAACTAGGATAGACTAAATGAAATATCCTTCCCAAAGGATATTGGTAGATCCGATAGATACTCTTTACTAGATCAAGTTGTACCTTGCAAAATGCTACTTTTTCACTTTCGAGACAAGAAGAGATAGGGGAAATTTCATAATCTTTGCCTGTTGTTGGTTGGGAAAACCAATTAGATTCATTGACAGTATTCTTCGATAATGACCAAATGATTCCAATTTCCTCTCTTCCTCGAAACTGAACCCGAACTCGTGCTCCAACAGCAATTTTTTCTTTATACTGATTAGGTATTCCATAAGTATATGTTTGATCTATTGGAATGGATAGAATAATTTCTGCTAACGTATCAAACACAAAAGCGAGCCACTTTCTCTTTCATCACGGCCACCAACCGTTGATACTGAGCTTTATCATGAGTATAATATCGTAGCAACCGAGTGGGACTGTTCAAAATAATGTAGGGAATTTCTACTTGTTTCATTTTCAATCGCAGAACCTCCTGACTATTTATTGACTTTAAGGACTGTTCTTTGCCGCTTATCCACAGTGCCGATAAGCCAATGAGAATCATCTTTTCTATTTGATAATCCTGGACATTCCTTTCAAGAAATTGCAAGCAATTGTGAGTTCGTTGTTGCCAATCCTGGTCCAAAGATTTTTGTCCATCAAAATGACACGCTGGCACCTCCTGAAAAAAAAAATCTTCAAATTGTTTACTGTGAGTACAACAAAAAATTTCTGCCATTAATTGATCTTC
This sequence comes from Leptonemataceae bacterium, assembly GCA_965207725.1. Lineage (GTDB taxonomy): Bacteria > Spirochaetota > Leptospiria > Leptospirales > Leptonemataceae. Next base: position 1,358,272 of record OZ242290.1, read on the forward strand.
TTCTTGATCATTAAAAAAGAAATCATCACTTTGATCGATTCTTTTCATTTTCCCGTATGGCCCGTTATATGTCACAATCAAAATTTTCCTTTTCTTACCAATTTTAAAATACTTGCGAACTGGATACATTTTTCCTTGACAGAGTGTACAAGAAAAATTAACCGCAAATGATTCTACCTGATTTCTTTTTGGAAGAATCTTCTCCTCGTTTTCAACTTGCCCTGTTTGCTCTAAAGATTTTTGTAAAAGATCTTGCTCCAACAAGTTCGAGATTTTCTCAAGGGAAGTTCCATCTGGTAATTCAGCAATCAATCCATCCCTATTCTGTTCAAGATAATTGTGTAATAATTGCAAATATCGACGTCTAGGTGTCATTATCATTCTTTTCCCTAGTAACTTGAGAAAGCTTTCTTTTCTTTCGCATATGGCTGCTTTTAATATTGAGATCCCTTCTATACTTTGCAATTGTTCCCCTTGATATTTTATAACCCAATTGATTTATTTTCCTTGTAATAAAATCATCGCTCATTGGATTTTCCTTATCTTCTTGGGATATCATTTTTTGAATTTTTTGGGAGAGGACTAATCGTTCTTCTTTTTTTTCTCTTTTAGAGCTATAAAAAAAAGACTCCCCTCTAATAATTCCCCAACGTGTCTGTATTTTCTTGTTTGAAATAGCACGAGAAAGAGTCGACACGCTCATCTTGAGGGCATTGCTTGCCATGCTCCAATCTAACATTTTTAAGTTTTTTTTTTCTGTATCATATCCTCTTTTAAAAAAAAGCTCCTGCATCTCTAACAAATATGTCATCACTTTGTGTATGGTTTTTCGTCTCCTCTCTATGCTGAAAATCAAATGCTGAGCTTTTTTATACTTTTCCATTAATTCTATTGGTAATTCATTGTCTTTTTTTTTAAATTTAGCTCTCTCTAGCAATTGTCGAAAATAATTTGCTTTTAATATTAACTTGGGCAACCATTTATCATTAATTACAAAATCTAAACTTCCATCTTCCAAAAACCTCACGATAATATCTGGGATAATTTTGGAAGTATTGATAGATTCTTGAAATTCTCTTCTCGCGGCTGGATATAAATGAAGCTTATTGAAAATTTGCTGTAATTCTTGGTATTCATCTTGAGTTAAAAGGTGTTTAGTTTTAAAATAATCTTCATCCAAAAAATCATGCAAATCTTCTGGAGTTATCGATAATAGAAAAGAATCCTCTGGATGAAGATGTTGAGCCTGCTGGAGCATCGCTTCAAATGCATCTCGAGCACCGCATCCAATTGGATCTAATAGCATAATCGCTCTTCTCACTTCTTCAAATAAGATCTGATCTTTCTTTTCATGCGGTTGGGCAACAGAGATCGGAAGAAAACCATGTTTATCTAAGCTAGAAATAATCGAAAATGCCACTGCTCGTTTCCTCTTATCTGAAACTTGACGGTTATATTGATCGATTAAATATTCCGATAGACTCTGTTGATGGGGAGATTTCAACAAAAACTTATCAGAGTATTCTCTTGTAAAATCAGAACCCAGCTGTGGAGTTATTGGTAATTCCTCATCTAAAAAAAAATTTTCCTCTAGCTCTCGACGAATTTGTTCATAGAGGGTTACGTTGTTTGCATGGAGTAAATTTATTGATAAAATTTGCTCTGCATTCAATTTAGCCCTCTGGACAATTTTTTGTTGAAGTTTCATTTTAGAGAGAAAAATGCTCCCCAAGATATTTATCTCTTATAATGGGGTCGTTTATCAAATCTTGTGGTTTGCCTTCTCGTAAAATTTTTCCATCAAATAAAATATACGATCGAGTCGTAATTCTTAGTGTTTCACGTACATTATGATCTGTTATAAATATTCCTAAATTTCGCTTTTGTAATTTTAAGATTAATTCCTGAATTTCTTTAACGGCAATTGGATCTACCCCTGCAAATGGTTCATCTAATAAAATAAATTTTGGATTAGAGGCCAAACCACGAGCTAATTCACATCTTCTCCGTTCACCACCAGAAAGAGTATTACCTTTTTGCTTGCGAATTTTCAGGAGATTGAGATCAGACAATAATGACTGACAAATTTTATATCTCTTCATAACACCTGCTACGCGATATTCTAAAATTGCCATAATATTTTCCTCCACTGTAAGCTTCTGAAAAATTGAACTTTCTTGCGGTAAATAATTAAGCCCCCGCTTTGCTCTTTCGTGCACTGGCATAGAAGATATGTTCTCATCATTAATATACAAAAATCCGCTATCCTGCTTAACTAAACCGATAACCATATAGAAGGAAGTGGTTTTCCCTGCACCATTTGGTCCAAGAATTCCGACAATCTCTCCTTGTAAGAGATAAAAACTAACATCCTGAACTACCTTACGATGCTGATAAGATTTCACTAGATTTTCTGCTCTCAGCATACTTAGTTTATCTCTCTTCTCCATCTCGCACTATGGGGCAGTTATCTGCGCTTGCACTTCCTTCGTTAAGACTAATTTATCTTCTTCTGGATAAAAAAGAATATTATTTGTCATTATTGTCAGCCCACTCTCAATTATAGATGGATTTCCTCGAATCATGATTTCATCAGCCTTCTCATCGTAGTCTAATTTTTCCCCTATAAGATTGCGATTCTCATATGTTACTTCTATATTTTGACGCCCAATGGTACTCTTTTGGGTGAAATCTCGAATTATGGTTTCCCCGCTAATTTCTAAGAATTTTTTTTTATCTTTCAAGCGGATCTTCAGATTTGCATCCCCAAGTAGACTAATTTTTCTTTCCTGCCAAAACATTTGCTCGGCTCGAATATTCATTTGATATTTATTGTCGATCATCTGAACGCCACTTCTCGCAATAATACGATTTTTTGGGGTTGTTTCAAAAACAAGATTTTCTGATCGAATCTCTTTATCTTTATCAGAAAAAAATATCTTATCTGTAAAAAAAATACGATCGGGTTGATTCAAAAAAAATGAAATCTCTCCTGCTTGTGCAAAAGTATTACGAAAAGTCATTGTCACCGTCCCAATTAATACAACCTTATTCTTTTTATAATCATAGGAAATTACCTTTGATTGAATACGCATATTCTTTTTTGATAACTCAGGGGAGCCATAAATGGAAATTCTTGATTGCTTATCATCCTGAATGATTACCTTACCAGTGAGGAGTACATCTCGTGCCAGAAGCCTCAGCGATCCACTTAAATAAGTTTTTTTAGAATTTAAAAAACGTACTGCTTGATTTGCATACAATCTAAATCGTTTATTACGATTTGTTAGCTTCAACTTCTTATTAATTTTTACAATTCCTTTATTTCCCTGCAAAAATGCATTCCTTGCGGTTAAAATAATCCCAGAATCAAGATCAGTAAGCTTAAATCCACGTGACATATTTGCTGTTATCAAATTTTTTATTTTGATTTTTGGTGATTCTAGAATACTGTTTTCGAAACGAAATCTTGCTTTCCCCAGCAGGGTATAAATGACATCACTTTTCTTTCTCCTGTTCTTTCGGGGATTTCTTTTCTCAATCAAGGTATTGGCGCGAATGATTTGAATTCTTGAAGTTTTCCTTTTTCTTTGGTTATTCTCCACGAATAGCCTGTTTGAAGATTCTGCTCGATAAATCTGTTTCTCCTTCTCCTCTTTTTTATTTCTCCGAGCATTGATATCTTGGGCAAATAGATGACTGTTGAAAAAAAGGAACAAAACACCAAGAAAACAGATATTTTTACACATCTGCTTCATAATCCTTCAATGACTCCTGAATAAATCACTGGGAAGCGACATATTTTAACTGATCTTCTCTGATCAATGGTAACTCCTTTTTCACAAATACTTTTAATATTTTTCTCCCGAATGATCACTCTTGTATTCGTTTCTATGGTTTCTAGCTTCACATCATACCTAAGCTCTTTACTCTGCACGACGAGATTTTTAGCATCGTTGTATTCTGCCCCCTGATCAATGACTATCCAGCTGTCTCGTGTATCAAATTCACCTCTTCCACCCTTGATTATAAATCTTCTCTTTTGATTCTTATCATAGCTGATATATTGAAAGTTATATACAACGAATATGTTCTTCTCATCGACGCTTATGAAACTATAGGAATCTTCACCAATAATTTCATGGCGCTTTTGATTATTTTTTCCAATCTCATAACGGGTGAAATCTTTTAAACGATAATTAAAATTGGCTTCCGATAATTTTTCATCTATTTGTTTATAGTTTTGTTTGCACTGTATGGTTAATACACAGAAACAAACGAAAATAATTTTTATCATTTTTATTTCAGATTTTTTGCAAATTGATCTATTCTTACCATTTCGTGAATAAATGCTTCTGCTTGATTCAATGGAATTTGAGTAGCAGAATCTGACCAAGCTTGAGATGGATTCGGATGTGTTTCAAAAAAAAGTCCTTCAATGCCTTGAATGATTGCTGCACGAGCAATTGTCTCTATATACTTCCTTTGACCTCCACTTTCCCTCGCCAGTCCAGGTAATTGTACACTGTGGGTTGCATCGATAATAAAGGGAAGATCATATTCATGAATAATCGGGATAGAGCGACTATCAAAGATTAAATTGCGATAGCCAAAGCTCACTCCTCTTTCTGTGATTAAACAATGACAATGATTTTTCTTCAATTGGATTTTTTCTTTTATTTTTTTACAATCTTCTGGTGCAATAAATTGCCCTTTTTTGACATTGACCCATTTCCCTGTCTTTGCACATTCGATAAGTAAATCAGTTTGCCGACACAAAAAAGCAGGAATTTGTAAAACATCGACAATTGATGCAACCATTTTTACTTGACTCAATTCATGAATATCAGTAGTAATAGGGACTTGAAACTCACTCTTTACTTTCTCTAATAATCTTAATCCACGATCAATTCCCAAACCTCGTAAAGATGAACCATCAGATCGATTGGCCTTGTCAAAGCTACTCTTAAAGATAAACAGAATTCCTAGTTTAGAGCATATCCGATTTAAGGTTTCACAAACTTTTAGTAATAAATTCTCAGATTCAATAACGCATGGGCCGGCAATAATAAAGAAAGGTTGTTTCCCGCCAATACGAGAATTACGAACAAAATTACGTTCCTCAATCAAAATGCTGATTGCTCTATTTTCGTTGACCTGCCGCTTTTTCTTTGTCCTTTATTAAATTTATTTTTCAAAGCGGCTGCAATAAACCCTTGGAACAATGGATGAACAATAGTTGGTTTTGATTGAAATTCTGGGTGGAATTGAACTGCTATAAACCATGGATGATCTTTTAATTCAATCGCTTCTACTAAATTTTTATTTGGACTCATTCCAGAAAAAATCATACCTTCTTTTTCAAAGGAATCTTTAAAGCGCAGGGTAAATTCAAAACGGTGACGATGTCGCTCACTAATTTCTTCTTTCTGGTAGGTTTCATAAAGCAAAGTATTTTTCGCAACGATACAAGGATACGATCCCAAACGCATCGTTCCTCCTTTCCTTTCCGAGCCTATCTGTCCTTCTAATAAAGAAATTACTGGATAATCAGTTTTTTCATTAAATTCATCTGAATTCGCATTAGAATGTCCCAGAACATTACGAGCAAATTCGATTATCACACATTGCATGCCTAAGCAAATTCCAAGAAAGGGAATTTTTTTCTGACGCGCATATTCAATTACTCGAATCTTCCCTGAAATACCACGATTACCAAATCCACCGGGAACTAATAGTCCATCGACATCTCGTAAGTCTTTTTCAATTTCTCTGGCAGAAACCTCTTCTGAATCAAGTAGTACAAAATCAATTTCTGCTCCATTCGCTATGCCGCCATGGGTAATCGCCTCATAGACTGACCGATAAGCATCTTTTAATGAGATGTACTTGCCACAAACTGCGATTTTCACTCTCTGCTTGGGATAGCGGATCTGATGAATAATTTTATTCCAGACACTAAAATCAAAATCTTCAGTCGGTAAATCAAAATGATGTAGGACTTTTTCATCCAGTTTTTCCTTATGATACATTGATGGGATTTCATAAATACTTTGCCTGATATCGGAAGCAGAAATAATATTTTGATAATTAACATTACAGAATAATGCCATTTTCTCTTTCATGGCTTCAGATAGCGGTGTTTTAACTCGACATACTAAAAGATCTGTTTGAATTCCAAAGGTGAGTAACTCCTTCACACTATGTTGAGTCGGTTTAGTTTTCAATTCTCCACTGACTTCAATTGTGGGAATCAATGTTAAATGAATAAAACATACAGATTTTGGTTTCTTCCAATGGACCTGTCGAATCGCTTCTAAGAAAGGGATACTCTCGATATCACCGACAGTTCCACCAATTTCTACGATCACAAAATCTAATCCTTTATTACGATGTACTCTATCGATCCTATCTTGGATCTCATTGGTAATGTGTGGAATGACTTGAACCGTTCTCCCTAAATATCCCCCTTTTCGCTCTCGTTCAATGACTGTATGATAAATCTGGCCAGCTGAAACTGAGTTCTTCTGGCTCAGTTCTACGTTAGAAGTAAATCGCTCATAATATCCTAAATCTAAATCAGTTTCCGCACCATCACTGGTAACAAAAACCTCACCATGTTGAAAAGGACTCATTGTTCCTGGGTCCACATTAATGTAAGGATCCATTTTTAGTAATCCTACGCGAAAACCACGACTTTCCAGAAGGCAGCCTAGGGCAGCCGTAGTTACACCTTTACCTAATGAAGAACAAACACCGCCGGTAATAAAAATATATTTACACATGCTTGCGTTTTTCAATTTGCTTAATGAGATGCGAAGTCGAATAGTTCGCAACAAAACTTAAGATTTTTATCTGACCGCCATTTTTTTTTACTGTTTCAAATTCTATTAACTCCTCAGGTTTATAGTCGCCTCCCTTGCAATGAATATTCGGCTTTAATATATTGATCAAATCAACAGGATTTTTTTCGGGCATATAGACAATGTAATCAATGCATTCTAACGCGGCAAGAATAAAAGACCTCTCACTCCATTGTTTAATCGGACGATTTGCACCCTTATTTTCTGCTACAGATTGATCAGAGTTGAGTCCGACTATCAAATAGTCGCCTAGATTCCGCGCGCGTGCAAGATAATCAACATGGCCCCGATGCAATAAGTCAAAGCAACCATTGGTAAAAATCATTTTTTTTCCTCCATATATATTACGAATTTCTTTAAGGAGATCTAATCTCTCTTGAAAAATTTTCTGTCTGATTTTTTCAAGATAATTCATCATTATATTTATTGCCGTCTTACTTTTTTATACTCTTTTTCTTTCAACAAAGATTAATCAGCCGCGAGAATTCCTTTCACCAACTCCCTCTTGCTCAGCACTGTTGCTCCAAGGCGAGATATAACTAAACCTGCACCAATATTGGCTAAAGTCACGGCATCCCTAATTTCTATTCTACTACACAATGCCAATGTTAAAATGGAAATTACCGTATCACCAGCCCCTGTTACATCATATATTTCTCGTGCTCGGGTTGGGAAGTGTTCAATCAATTCGCGGGAAACACCACTGGCAAAGAGGGTCATTCCAGCAGATCCTTGAGTGATTAAAAGATACTGTATTCCCATTTTCTTGCGCAAAAGCATACCGTTTTCTTTAATATTCTCTTTCCCTAAATTGATTCCCAGAAAATTCCCAGTCTCAAGATGATTGGGAGTCATTAAATCAATGTCCTTATAAAAAGGAAAGTTTTTCACCTGAGGATCTACGGCGATGAAAACACTCAAGTCCTTTGCTTGCTGAATAACAAAACTGATGATTTTTTCCGTTAATAGTCCCTTATCATAATCTGACAGGATAACCGCATCCATGTGAGGGAGAACGCTCTTGATTTGATCCAATATATACTCGCTCTCTGCTTCTGTACTCGGCATCACATCCTCATAGTCAATACGACAAATTTGTTGATTTCTCGACAACACTCGAATTTTTCTGATCGTTTTTCTCTCCTTGGAAGGATAAATTAAAGCTCTATCTTGAGAGATATCTGCCTCTTTGAGTAGGTGACCTATCTTTTTCGCAGCTTCATCCCTACCAAAAACACTGATCATATAAACATCAGAACCAAAAGATTTTAGATTTCGTAAAACATTCCCGCCACCACCAAGAAAATACTGTGTGTTGTTAAAGTGGATAATTGGCACTGGAGCCTCTGGAGAAATCCGCTCCACACTCCCTGAGAGATATTCGTCCAGAATGATCTCGCCAATAACGAGTATCTTCTTCTTCGCAAAAGTGGAAATACTATCGATTATCTTTTTGTCATTTATCACTGTAGTTTTCACAGGCGATCATTTTTTTGTCGCCATAAGTTTCTTCTTGATGAGCATCATCATTTCTTGAATATTAAAACCATAGGCATTTCGGACTTCATGAATTTGCCCATGCTCAATCAATTCACAGGGGAAGGAAAAGGTATGAATATATTTGGCTAATTGTTTGTAATCGATTTTCTGGAGAATAAATGCACTTGCACTAGAATGGATATATGAGTCCTCGATAAATAAAAAAGCTTTCACTGGTGCCAATGCCCTATCCAGTAGACGATAGTCAAAAGGACGTATCCAGAAGAGTTCAATAATCTTTACTGCCAGATTACATTGATAAGTAAGTTCCCTTTGTAAATGAACTGCTAAATCATTCATAAAACCAATAGTTATGATAGCAAGATCGTTGCCATTCCCTCGAATATCTAGCTTATTTTGTGCTTTTTTTATTTTGTCAATTTCAATGTTTTCAGTGACTGATGAAAATGAGAGATTTGATACTTGTTGCTTGGGGAAACGAATTGCAATGGGCGAAGAATCGTACTGTCCCATAAAATAGACACTGCTCAGAACTTCATAAGTATTACGAGGGACACAAACTGCAATATTTGGTATGGATAAAAGTACCCCTAAATCATATAACCCTTGATGTGTCTCTCCATCGGCACCGACACAACCAGCTCGATCAACGAGCAATCGCACTGGTAGTCTCATCAAGGCGACATCCTGAATTAACTGGTCAATCGCTCGATTCAAGAATGTAGAATATATACATAAGAAAGGCACCATACCAGAACTTGCCAGTGCACCAGCCAAAGTCATACTATGTTGCTCAGCGATTCCTACATCAAAGAGATTGGCCGGTTTGATTTTTGCCAATCGATTCAAACCCGAACCTTCTATCATTGCGGGTGTAAGCACAATAACTTTGTCATTCTTTTCAATAAGCTCAATGAGAACTTCACCAACAAAGGCGCTTAGACTATTAATTTTTGTCGAAGCTACTCTCTTTCCATTCTCTTCTTTTGAACTATCAAACTTTCCTACGCTATGATAATAAATTGGGTTTTCCTCAGCTGGGCTATATCCTTTTCCTTTTTGCGTGAGAACATGCAAGATTAAAGGACCATTCATTTTTTTGATTTTTCCTAATACCTCGACTAAGGAAACTACATTATGTCCATCAACGGGGCCTATATAACGAAATCCTAAATTATCAAAGAAAGATCCATCGGCAATTAATCCTTTCAGAGATCTCAAAAATCGTCTGTAGAATACTTGGAGACTCGGACCAATAATGGGAAACCAAATTAAGAACAAATAGAGCCGTTTCATCCATTTATTATAAATTTGGCTCGTAATAATCTTATTCATGTATTGATTTAAGGCACCTACATTCTTGGATATAGACATGTCATTGTCGTTGATGATAACCAAACAATTAGATTTCATATGTCCACCGTGATTCAAAGCTTCAAAGGCCATGCCACTCGAAATAGAAGCATCGCCAATAACCGATACACAATGATAATTTTGTTGCAAACGATCCCTCGCTATAGCCTCTCCTAACATTTGGGAAATTGCCGTCCCTGCATGACCAGTATTATAATGATCGTATGGCGATTCTTCACGTTTGGGAAATCCAGAAATACCTCCCCAGCGTCTTACCGTTGTTAACTGATTTAATCGACCGGTAATCATCTTGTGTGGATATATTTGGTGACCAGTATCCCAAATCAATTTATCGTGAGGAGTCTGATAAACATAGTGCAGCGCAACGGTCAGTTCTACCACCCCTAAGTTTGAAGCAAAATGCCCGCCAACCTTCGACAGTGTGTCAATTAAATAGTAGCGTATTTGGCTACAGAGATCTGGCAATTCTTCAATCGCTAATTTTCTTAGATCCTGCGGACTCGCTATCTTTTCTAAAATCCTATAAGGATCGTGATTCATCTAAAAAAACTCTTATTCCTCATGCACAATTTTCTTAACAAAACTGTTACTATCCTCTATATGAAAAAAAGTTTGAAAATTTAAATAGGGAGCTTCAGTTTTTTTTTTACTTCGGCTAACATCTGAGAGATGCTCCCTTGTAAGAAACTTTTCTCGTAATTAATCTCTCGCTTTGCAGTATTCTGATTGATGGTTATTTCTCTATATAATAGCTCTATTCGCTTCTTTTCCAAAAACTGTTTACCAATTCTAATTTGTATTGGAATACCGAACAACTCTGCATCATTTAATTTAACCCCGTTTTGCAACGGGCGATCGTCCCAAAGAATCTCAAAATCGTATGCCAAATGGCAATAGAATTCTTCGCTCATCTTTAGTATTTCTGGATCCTTCCCCAGAGAAATAATAATAATATCAAAAGGGGTTACGCTTTTCGGCCACAGAATGTTTGGTTCACAATAGTTTTGTTCGACAATCGCTGCCAGCAGACGGCCTACGCCAATACCGTAACAGCCCATCAGTGGATTCTCCGCAACTCCCTGTGAATTCAAGACTTGTAATTCTAACTTCTCTGAATAGGTTCTTCCCAGCTTAAAGAGATGTCCTAATTCAATGCCACGGACCATATTTAACTGCTTTGCAACATATTGACCATGATTGATCTGTGGATAATCACCTTTCTTAGCTAGAGAAAAATCGCAATAAAAATCTGGATTCTCTTGTTCAGAAGGCAAAGTGAAATCAACAAAGTGATATGCGTTTCGATTACATCCGACGATCCATCGATCATTCGTGACTAACGATCGATCAAACAAAACGGTTAGATTATCAAATGTACGAAACTCCCATTCTATTGATAATCCATTCTTTTTTTTTACCCCGTTCTCTGCTCCAAATATTGGATATAAAAAATCAATCTTTTGTCCCTTCCCTTTATTCTCTGGCTCTCTATAAATCGGTCCAATAAAACCGTGCGAGAAGAGCTGCGAACTCAACGAGTCATCATTCCCATCGTGTTCAAGTGAAAATAATTCCTGGGTCTGCTCTGTAGTTGCCAAAGAAATCAATTGAGCGTTCAATAAATTTTTTAATTTTATTTCGCTCACACTACGATCTCCACGGATACAAGCCATACAATAGTGAATATCGCCTTGGCTTTGATATCGATATACCAATGCTTTCAAGATATTTTCTTGCCGACATTTAAGAAATTCTGCTAATTGAACAATCGTGTTCACTTTGGGGGTATACGCGATGCGTAAGCTTCCCTTGACTTTTTTTTGAGAAATTGCAATCTCCTCAAAGAATGTATTCGTAGTTGCCAAAGGATATACTGTGAAATTGGGTTGCATAATGTACTTGAAGGTTGAATTTTCCCCACTGCTTGAATTATGACTTTGTTTAGGTATGATTTTTTCTCGCATTTCTTTTCCGTTTGATTTTTTATCACAGGATAGTTGCCAATCCACAACAACTTCGGATCTCACAGCTCGGAAGTCACTTTCATTACCCTCGTTACAGTACATATACTCTTCCTCCCCCATATCGGATTGCATAATAAATTCCTCTGATTGAGATCCACCCATTCCACTAGAATCAGCCGAAAAGAGCATAACATTCAACGCCAATTTTTTGAAAATCCTGCGGTATCCATCGATCATATTCTTATAGGTTTGATCAAGGCAATGTTCACTCAAATGAAACGAATAGGCATCCTTCATAGTGAACTCCCGGCAGCGAATAATACCAAAACGAGGGCGCAATTCATCCCTAAACTTGGGTTGAATCTGATAGACGTTCAAAGGAAGATCTCGATAGGATTTAATCAGTTGTTTTATAACGACAGTAATGGTTTCCTCATGAGTTGGCCCTAGAAGATACTGATGTTTTTTTCGATCAGTCAAACGAAATAGCTCGTCGCCCATGCTGACCCAGCGTTTCGATTGCTTCCATAAGTCCGCATCTACTAAAATTGGCAATTGCAATTCCAGTCCATTGAGATGATCCATTTCTTCTCGAATAATTCTCTCAATCTTTTTAACAATCCGCAAACCAATCGGTGAGATAGCAAAAATGCCAGCTGTAATTTTTCGAATCATGCCCGCACGCATGAGATATCGATCCGAAGGTATTTCACAATCAGCAGGGTTTTCACGTAGCGTCAGTACCGGATAATGAGATAATCGCTTGGAATCCTTTTTCTTCATCACGGTATCCTCGCTAGAAGGAAAAAATCCAGACAAAGTCCTTATACAATATATATAATCCCAGCGCCAATAATAAAAGAAAGCTGTAATGAAATATATGGAGCATCCATTTCGTTGGCAATGGTTTGCCTCGTATCCCTTCAATCAAATAGAATAAAAGATGACCGCCATCCAGAATGGGAATTGGTAAAAGATTCATAATACAAAGGGCAAGTGAAATGGCAGCAAATAATTGCAAATAAATGGCCAAGCTCAATTCTACCGCCTTACCAGCAATACCAAAAATTCTGACGGGACCTGCAGCGTTATCTAAAAATGATGTTCGTCCTGCAAACATCCTAGAAAAAACGATGCCATAGATTTCAAATTGGGAACCTATCTCCTCTAAGCTCTTGAATAACACTTGATCAATTTTAACTTTGTTGTATTCCTCATAAATCTTTTGAGAAGGGCGAAATCCCAGAAGACCGATCTTCTCGACATGAATTTTTCCTCGATATTGTCGTTCATTCAATTCTAAATCAACAGTCTTAGAGATAGCATAACCTTCGTGGAGTTTTTGAAAAGACATTGCAGATTTATTGTTTATCTTCACATAGTTTAAAGCTCGCAGATGGTTTTTTTCACCGGAAAAAAGCAACAGTGACTCTACCTCTCCTTGAAATTTCTTATCATACAAATTTTCGATTGCAACTGTGTACTCATAAAAAATTGGAACATCCACCTCCGTAGATCGACGTGGCCAAGAAAATAACCAAGGCACAACCGCACGCTCTACTTGCAAATGAATCAAAGAATTTTCTTTACTCGCCTTTAATTCTTGTTGTAGTTGGCGGCTGGTATTGACATCTTTGCCGTTTACCTTCTTTATAATGTCACCATCTCTCAACCATTTAAATGCCCGCAGCGAAATCGGTGGTTTCGTTTCTGATATCATCCCCTGCAGTTTCATTCTCCAAAGGCCTATTTGAGAAACATTTACCCGAAGCTCTGTCTCACCCGGCATGCGAATACCAATGCGATAGAGATCATTATTAATCTTTTCTGGGTTAACTGGCAACTCCAGCAACTTCCCTTGACGATCAATGCTAAAGTTTAATGTTTCGCCAGAGGACAGTACAATTTTTTGCTGAATATCTTCAAAGGCATCAACCTTTTCCCCATTGATCTCGAGTACCTTATCGCCATTCTGCAAGCCTGCCTTGATTGCTGCGCTCTGTCCCTGATAATTTTCATCTAAGTATATCGTGGCTACTAGGCTTCCATAGAACAAATGAATGAAAATATAAATCAAAAAAGCTAAAAGCAGATTAAATAAGGGCCCCCCTAATACCGGGATCATGCGCTTCCAAGGACCTATACTAAAAAAACCGTGCGGAACATTCTTATCTCTTTGGATAATATCATCGCCATAAAATTTAACATAACCACCCAATGGAATCCCAGTTATTTGCCAAGTCGTATCCCCAATCTTCTTTTTCCAAATTCCTTTACCATAGCCAATAGAGAAAATTTTTGCTTTAATACCAACCATCTTCGCCAATATAAGATGGCCCAGTTCATGAACAAAAATACAGACTCCCAATAACAAGACTCCACTCAGAATAAAAACAATCATCTTGCCACCCCGCGTTTCGCTACCACTTCCTTCACATATATCCGCGCCATCCTATCCGCATCTAAGTAGGGTTCAAGCATTTCATCTACCATATTCAACTTTCGCTCTGCCAATTTCATTGACAAATCAATCTTTTTTGTTGTAACAGAATCAGGAAAACTTTGATCGCCTTTAGAAAATCTCTCGAGTACTTCTGTAATAATATCTGGAATTTGATAAAAGTCGATATGATCATTCAAAAATTCATCTACTGCACTTTCATTGGCCGCGTTAAAAATAGCTGGAACAACCCCGCCAAGACGAGCACACTCTAGGGCTAGGGCAAAACCAGGAAATTTATCCTTTACTGCTATTTGGAAATCTATGACCGGCCATTCGGCAGGACTACAAGTGCTCAATGGGGAATATTCTGGATAATTTAATATATGAGCGATAGGAAATCTCATATCTGGTTCTGAAGCATGAAGCATATAGCTACCATTTTTTAGCTGGATCATCGCATGAACATAGCTTTGTGGATGAATGTAAATTGCAATATCATTGATACGTATAGAAAATAATCGAACGGCCTCAATCACCTCAAGTCCTTTGTTAATCATCCCCGCACTATCTACGGTAATCTTATCACCCATTTTCCAAGTCGGATGAGTTAAAACATCTTTTTTTTTCATTTTTTTCACCTGCTGCCACGAGTAATTTAAAAAAGGTCCGCCTGATGCAGTCAATATCCATTTATAGATGTCATCTTTTTTTCGATTTTCGGTTAGTTGAAAGAGAGAATTATGTTCAGAATCAATTGGTAGAATATATCCCTTTTTTCCCAATGGATTTTGCGGATTTCTATGGATACACTGCATTAAATCCTGTAAAACCGTGCCCACGGTTACTAGGACTTCCTTATTTGCTAAACCAATCTTAAAACCTAATTGAAGACAATGTAGAGTAATCCTAATCGCAGCTGCTCCACTAATGGCAATAATTACTGTATCTACCTCCTTGGCAGATCCATGCTCCACCATATCAAACATTCCTTGTTCGCCATAAAATATTTTTTTTTGGTGCCACGGCGGGAGCTGCATAGAAGTTTTTTGCAATCCTGTAACTGTTAAATACTGGAGATCTTTTCTTTTTAAGAGATCTTTACCCTTTTCTAAATCTGTATGTATACTTGCACCGATTAATTCAAATCTCTCGCACTGTGATAAATATGCAATCGTTGCCTCTCCAATAGAACCAGAAGCTCCCAAAAGAATAATCTTTTGACTCCTCTTCGCCGAACTCAGAAATTCTTTAGTAAGCACCTTTGATACTCTTAAAAAACAAACTCTCTAAACCAAAAATAATAATATCCACAAGGAATGGTCCACAAGAAGCTATCAATCAAATCAAATAAACCTCCATGCCCAGGAATTAAATTTGAGGAATCCTTGATCTTCAAAGATCTCTTTATACCGCTTTCAAATAAATCAGCAAAAATAGCAATTATACAAATAACAAACGTGAAAGCCAATAGTTCCCATTTTCTAGGGATATCTTGGAAGGGCGTATTCAAGGCCAGCCAATGAAATAATGCCCAATCTAAAGAAAACATGATGATTATCGTCAGGAAAATCCCACCAAAAAAACCCTCCCAGCTTTTTCTTGGACTTAATCGAATCCCCGCTCGATGCTTGCCAAAGTACTTCCCTGTAAGATAGGCCATACTGTCCATTAAAGCTGGAATTATTAGACTGTAGCCCAAATAAAGTTTTCCATTCTCAAAATTCAAAAAGAGAATCGCATGTGCCATAAAAAGAACTCCATAAATAAAAAAGAATAGCTGCAATGAAACCTTGTTGAAAAAATCTTGCTGATCATTACTCACGATATAAATGATCACGAAGCCTAAAAGAAAAGCTACAAATGTCGTTACAATCAAAGGCATCAATAATAATTCGCCATTCACCAGAAAATTTGTTAAATGGCTCATAGGGGTTGGTGAAAAATGAGTAAGATGAGATAAATAAAAAATACTGATGAGAACAAAAGTAACGATGTAATTCAATTTTCGGTAAACTCGCAAATCTCTCTTCTCCATCCAACCATTAAATTCCTTTAAGGCAAAAAAGCCCAATAGCAAAGTTGCAAGATAAAATTGAATATCCCAAATAATGGGTAGAAAAAAAAGAAATATCAATGAAAGAATTAATGATACACCAACGAATATTCTTTTTTTAATTTCTGACATTTCTTAATCCTCCAAAGCGTCGATTACGCCCCTGATACCAAAGTAAAATTTTTTCTATTTCTCGATGATCCAAATCTGGCCAGAGAGTTTCTGTAAAATAAATCTCGGCATAGGCAGACTGCCAAAGCAAAAAATTTGACAATCGCTGTTCACCACCGGTACGAATCATGAGGTCAATTTCTGGAAGTTCTGCCGTGTAAAGAAAAGATGCAAATTCAACCATTGTTACTAAATCCTTCTTGTTCTTGGGCCGCCGTGATCTTTCGACAAGGATCAGATTGCATGCTCGGACAATTTCATCCCGTGATCCATAGTTAAGACAAAAATTAACCGTTACTCCAGTATTTGATTTTGTTTTTTCTAACAAATCTTCAATATGATAGATTGCTTCTTGAGGAAGCTTCTTATAGTCACCTGAAATTACCACTCGAATATTTTTTTCTAAACAAGCATTCTTTTTTTTACGAAAATATTCATCCAATAGATTCCATAATGAACGAACTTCGTATTGAGGTCTCTTCCAATTTTCCGTGCTAAAAACAAATAATGATAGATAATCAATATTTACGGCCAAAAAATAATCAAGTAATCGATCCAGATTCTTTGCACCCATTTGGTGCCCCTTTGATCGAGATAGTTTTTTTTTTCTGCCCACCTGCCATTGCCATCCAATATGATGGCCAAATGCTTAATCTTATGTTCATTACCTATAGTTAATTTCATACTGCAAGTATTGATTGGCTTTTGATTTCTCTAAGCGCATCAGCTTTTTTAACTTGAATATCAATCAATTTTTGAATCAGATTTTGCATTTCGTGTAATTGATCCTCAGGTATCTCTTTTGATTTGCGAATTTCCTGATTGGCATCACGGCGAATATTTCTGAGAGATATTTTGAATTCTTCCATTTTACCATCCAACTGTTTGACTAATTCTTTTCGTCTTTCCATATTGAGTTCGGGCAAAAAGACTCGGATGACTTGTCCATCAATTTGCGGTTGCAAACCTAGATTACTCGCATAAATAGATTTTTCTATTTCCATCAACATCTCTTTTTGAGGATTAAATGGGGTAACTAGCAGTAATCTCGGCTCAGGGGTAGTTATGGTAGCCATCTGCTTTAGAGGAACAAGAGTTCCATAATTCTTTGCTTGGATCCCATCTAACATGTCAGTCGAAGCCCTAGCCGATCGAATCGAACCAAGAGCTCTTTCAAAGGCCTTCATACTTTTCTCACATTTCTCGTGAACTTTATCTTCAATCTTCTTGTAATTTTGATTTTCCATTCTTTTCACGAATAGATTATGACATTTCCGACAAAATCTTCGCTTTCCTCATCTTTTTCTTTGCATCTGCTGAGGATACATAGGTTCCTATTTTCTCCCCATTCAAAATTTTTGGTAAGTGATCTTCTTTGAAAATATTAAAAACGATAATTGGCATCTGATTTTCCATACACATTGCAATTGCAGTTGCATCCATAATTTTTAAATCTTTTTCCAATGTTTCTCGAAAGGTTATTTCACTATATTTTTTTGCATTTGGATTTTCATGAGGATCTGCATCATACACACCATCTACTTTGGTGGCCTTTAGAATAATATCACAATTCATTTCAATAGCACGTAGTGCAGAAGTAGTATCAGTAGTAAAGTATGGATTACCGGTACCCGCAGCAAAAATAACTACCCTTTTTTTTTCTAAATGACGAATCGCTCTTCTACGAATATAGTTTTCCGCTACGCTCTCCATGGAAATCGCCGATAAAACTCGAGTATACATCCCAACTTTCTCGCATGCTTCTTGCAATGCTAATGCATTTATGAGGGTAGCTAACATGCCCATATAATCACCAGTGGCTCGATTCATACCAAACTTCTCAGCCTGTTGTCCTCGTAAGATATTTCCCCCACCAATAACCAGACAAATCTCCACTTTATAGTCTGAACACACTTTAATCTGCTTGGCTATCGACGCCGCACTGGTATAATCTATTCCATTTTTACCGAGGACCTCTCCTGAGAGTTTAATAAGGATCCTCTTAAATGGAGTATTCAAACTCTTAATCATTTTATCTGAAATCGAGCATATTGAAGAATCTTAATATTTTCACCTAGTTTAGAAATTGTCTGATCAATCATGCTCTGAATAGTCATCTTTTCATCACGGATAAAATCTTGCTCTAATAAACAATTTTGCTTAAAAAATTTTTTCATTTTGCCCTCCAATATCTTTTCCAAGATCTCGGATGACTTTTCCTTCTTCTGCGAGTTCATCGCATTTTTTTGAGATTCATTCTGTAATTGATCTCTATGAATTTCCATTTCTTGCTCAATGATCTTTTGGCTCATTTGTTCTTTGTCAATTGCAAGCGGCTGACTAGCGGCAATTTGCATACAGAGATTTTTTCCCAAGATTCCAAACTCTTCAGTTTTTGCAACAAAATCGGTTTCACAAGTCAAGTGAAGTAGGACACCAATCAATCCACCCGTATGAATATACGAAAAAATTTGTCCCTCACTCGTCTCTTGCCCACGACGTTTACTCGCCTTAGCAAGCCCCTTTTTTCGTAAGATAACGATTGCTTTTTCTAAATCTTGTCCAGTCTCGACTAATGCTTTTTTACAGTCCATTAATCCTGCACCGCTCAAATCTCTGAGTTGTTTAATTTGGTCCCGTTCAGTATTCATACTATTCTTTTCTAGATTTGAAAAACTGATCAAGCAAATTGCATCGGTCCAAAAATCAATATTTCATTTCAGGAATATGCTAAGAAGAAGTTGTCTCTCTCGCTGTTAAATCAGCGGCTTCTGTTGTTTCATTTCTTTCACTGCTTTCATCGACATTATCTAGCTCTTTCATGTTCTCAGGTGTACTTGCAGAATCATTACTCTTTTTTTCTCTAGTCGGTTCATCCACAATAAATTCACCTCTTTCATTATATTCTCCTTTATAGCGTACCTCGTCTAATACCATACTAGTTTCCATTTCAGTATCTTCTTCTGTAAATCGTGATTCGCTCTCAATACCTTTCGTTCCTTCTAAAATTGCATCCGCCATTGTCTGCAAAAATAATGATATTGCACGAATCGCATCATCGTTACCAGGAATCGGATAATCAATCAAAGTAGGGTCACAATTAGAATCGATAATTGCAAAAACTTTGATACCCATTTTTTTAGCTTCAGCCACCGCAATCGATTCTAAGGCGGGATCAATCACAAATAGTATTTCTGGAGGGGAGTGCATCTCCGCAATACCGCCAAAGTTTCTCCGCAACTTCTGCAGCTCACGCGAAAGTTCTAGCGCCTCCCTCTTGGTCTTGACTTCTCCTTCAAAATCACCTTCACGCTCTAATTCTTCCAATTTCTTTAAGCGATTAATAGATTTACGAATGGTCATCCAATTAGTTAACAGTCCTCCCGGCCACCGGCGATTAACATAAGGCATTCCACAACGCTTTGCTTCTGCTTCTACCGATTCCTGCGCTTGCTTTTTTGTACCAACGAATAGTACTCTGTCTCCTGCTCTCGTAAAGTTTCTTAAAGCCTCATAGGCTACGCGCGCCATCTTTACTGTTTGTTGCAAGTCAATAATATGAATCCCATTTCGAGCGGTAAAGATATACGTATCCATTTTAGGATTCCATTTACTAGTCTTGTGCCCAAAGTGGACTCCAGCCTCCAGTAAATTTTTCATGGTAATCAATGTTCTATTCTCTTGTTTTGTCTTATCTTTTTATTTTTTCAAGTGCTTTTTTTTTCAGCTACGTCTTAATTTCCTATATAAGACAAATCCAGTCGCCACCAATCCAACAAATGCACCTAAAGTAACCATTACATGTATATTATGGATAACGTAAAAATCATCAATAATTATGTCAAACAATTTATAGGAAAAGAAAGAAAAACCAAAGATTCTTTCAATCAGAGATGAAAGAACACCGCCGATTAAAAAACCCAATATCAACATAACGATGATAAAAGCGATTGAGTAAGCAGGCATTCTTGTTATATTTATCCGTCAATTGTATAAGAGATTTTCATGGAATTGACACATGGCATTATTCCCATTCAATGGTTGCCGGTGGTTTATGACTAAGATCATAAAAAACCATTTCAGCTTGACACTGACAATAGAGAATATTCGCAATCAGAGGGAGAATCGTAAGAGAAATCGGATATACTTCTGCGGTCATTGCATTCTTTGATGAAACTGCCCGAATAACAAAGGTGCGATTAACTTCAGTTGAATTGTTTTTACCAAGGCTTACTGGCAAACTGATTACCGCCAGCTGCCAGATTTTTTGATAAATTTTATGATATATCAAAATTTCCTTCACTAGAAAATCAGCTTCACGTAATAGACTGATGCCTTGACTGTTACTCAAATCACTTCTATGTGAAAATATTCTTTTGAGTACCCATTGAGAGTGCTTGTTTTGATTTTTAATTCTGATGCCATGATGCATCTGCCGCGAAACAGCCATATTTCGAGGACAATAGAGAAGAACGCGATTAAAACGAGAACATTGATTCAAAATTTGCACAGAGATATCGGTTAAGCCTGCAACAACTGTCTTTGGCTGAGAAAAAATTAATTCTGAAAAAATCAATGCTAGAGACTTCCGATATGTCCGCTGATCACCTTGAATCCCTACCGATTGAATAGGTAGCTCAAAATATTTTTCGAGAAATGGCAACCAAGCTCTTCCCTGTCCAGAAAATAAAATTTTCTGTCTCAAAAGTTTGAATTCTATTGTTGCTTTACTTGAAGTAGATTTCCATGCTGGTATCTCATTCTTCCCTATTTTTTTTTGATTAAAGCCAATCTTTATTTTCTGGACCAAGGTTGAAGTTTTTCCATGCCCGTTATTCGTCGCTGAATGGATTTTCTCCTGTTTGTTTTTCTTATTGCAAATATAGCGAATTGCCAAGCCGACTCCGGGAAATGGGTGTCGTTGCAAAATCTTTGGTGGGAGATTTAATTTCAAGCCAATTGCCCTCACTTCATCTTTATATAGATCCCGCAGGGGCTCCACCAATCTCTTTTCTTGTAACAAATGAGATATCTCTGTTACTCGGTTGTGATGCGTTTTTATTTTTCTCGCGTGCGCTCCCCATCCCGATTCAATTGTATCTGGATAAATGGTTCCTTGAAGCCAACACCAATTTTCTTGAAAAGTTTGGGTAAATTTGGATATTTCTTTTTTTTGTTCACTCACAAATAACCTGCCAATAATCTCTCTTTTTTTCTCTGGATCAAAGACACCTTTTAATTCACGAAAAAACACATCCTGTCGATTGAGAACTCGGATGGCGACTCCAGTAATTTTCTCTAATTCCTCTTTAACCTCTCGAGATTCATTTTTTCGCAAAAAACCAGTATCAATGTGAAAAACAAAGATCTGGGATTTTGGTAAACTCCTCTGCAAGAGGGCCAGAAGAACTGTTGAATCAACTCCACCAGATAGCATGCACACTGCAAGTCGATCCTGTATTTCCGATCTGATATCTTTCATCATTGCTGGCAGTTGATCCTCTGTTCGCCACTTTTCCTTAATGTGACAAATATCGATAAAAGCAGCTAATATTTTTTCCCCTTCAATTGTATTGCTCACTTCTGGGTGAAATTGCAGGCCGTAAAACTTGCGCTTAAAGTCACCGACTACTGCATATTGACAAACTTCGGTGATTCCCAATGTTTCAAAACCCTGAGGGAGCATGCTAATCTCATCGCCGTGACTCATCCAAACTTGAGATTGCTCAGAAATTGCATCTGATCCTAAAAGTCCTATTTTTTTTTTAATCTGCAAAGTGGCCGGTCCGTACTCTCGTTTGGTTTTACTAAAATTTACTTTGCCCCCTAAATTTTGCACAAGTAACTGCAAGCCGTAACAGATACCTAAAATTGGAACCTGAGTCTCAAAGATTTCAGGTTGGCATGCAGGTGCATTCTTAACATAAACAGATGATGGGCCACCAGAAAGAATAAACCCTTTTATTGACTTATCAGAAAATGGAATTCTACTGCTATAGGGGACTATCTCTGCATAGACTCCTAGACGTCGAATAGCATTGCAGACTAGATGCGCATACTGTCCGCCAAAATCTATAACAATAATTTTTTCACGGGATTTCAATTCCGCCTTAATGATTGATTAATAGATGAGACAAAAGGTTAAAAATATTCACCGGTAATCCATTCATAGAGTAGATAAGTCGAAAAGGGATTGAAGCCGTTGGCAATATCGGCAATCAATCCTTGTTCATCGATTCTTACTTTTGTTGGATATGAACGAATGCCAAAAAAATCATGTAATTTACTTTCGTCGTCAAAAATCACTGGATAGTTCAAATCCTTTTCTGTTACAAATGTTTTAATTATCTCTGGATTTTCCTCGCTGATCGCCAAAACCAACCAATCTTCTTTTCCTGACGCCGACAGTCGCCTATAAAGCCGATTGATAAATGGGCTTTCTACTTGACATATTCCACACCAAGTCGCAAAAAATACCAACAGAATTTTTTTACCTGCCACATTTTCTATATTCATGGCTTGTAGCTGCTGTTCTACCTGAAGAGAAAAGTTAGGAATAGATTTACCAATAAATTGATTCCTAATTTTCTGATCGCGCACATTCCCGATATAGATAAAGCCCAAAAGAACTAAAACAGTTAACAGAAAATATTTCTTCCGCTTGAGTATCCTTATGAGTTTTTCTTTTTTCGTTTCTTGATCTGCCATTTAACCTAATATCTATTGCTAGATTCCCCTCACATTATCGTTATTCTTTTTTTATCCTTGACTTCTGTCAACCGAAAAATCTAGCTTGATTCTTATAGATACCAATAAATGCGATTTGCGAAGAAAATAAACTCTCTCAATGTGTCAGAAATCCGTAGGGCCTTTGATAGAAAGAATAATCTAAAAAACTCAATTGATCTATCGATTGGACAACCCCATTTCCCTACTCCTCCCGCAATCATAGCAGCCTATAAAAAAGCACTTTCAGACGGAGAGACCTCCTATAGTCAAACAATGGGTGTTATTGCACTCCGTGAAAAAATTGCAGAAGTCTATCATTCGCATCCAGAGCAAGTCATCGTAAGTGCAGGTATCGCTCCTTTGCTCTGGATGCTTTTCTCAGCCTTGATTGAACCGAACGATCAAGTCCTTACGAGTGAACCCACTTTTCTCATTTATAAAAGTCTCATTCCTTTTTTTTTAGGGAAACAAATAACACTTCCTGAAACTTTTCATCCCGAACAATTGAAGGATATTAAGAATCCAAAAAAAATCAAAATGATCTTGCTGGCAAATCCATCGAATCCGAGCGGATATATTTATAGCCAACTGCAGATCCAAGCATTGGTAAAATTTGCAAAAACTCATGATATTCTCCTTGTCGTCGATGAAATCTACCGAGATTTTGATTATGATAAAAAAATGCACTCATTAAAGCATTACTTAAATGAGAAGGATTTAGCGGCAATATTGCTGAGCGGTTTTTCAAAGTCATATAGTATGACAGGGCTTCGCTTAGGCATGGCCATCGGCCATAAAAAAACGATTGATCAGCTAGGAAAATTACAACAATATAGTATTGTCTGCGCACCCACTCCTTGCCAGATATCTGGTATCACTGCCTTGACAGTCAACATCTCTAGTAGAATCGAATACTATAATGAGAATCGCGCACTTTGCTTAAAGGCTTTAGAAACTCTAAAAAATAAATTTACATTTACATTTCCCTCCGGCGCCTTTTATATTTTTTTGCGGATGATCACCCCAAAAATAAATGATAAAGAAATTGTATTAAAAGCTCGCGAACAAGAGAAGCTACTCATTGTCCCCGGTCGGATATTTTGCTCATCGAAAAAATTTATTCGTCTTTCTTACGCAGTTGACCGATCACACTTAAAAAAGGGATTGGTTGCCTTATCACGGGTTGTCACGACCTAATCCCTTCTCTGCGAAAAAGATAGAGAATTCGAATTTAGAAAACAATGACAAATTCTACCGCCTTTTGGATTCTTTTTCTTCTCTGCAGCAGTCTTGGTAGTTTTTATGGAAATTGTGCCATTCGCATGAATCAATTAATCAATGAAAGCCTGCTCAAAAAAAATTCGAAAACGCAAGAATCACTGCATCGTAAATACTATCGGCTGTTAATTTTGCCCTCCCATTGTTTGACTTGCAAACATCTACTAGCCTTCTATGAAAAAATTCCTATTTTCAGTTTTATCTTGTTACTTGGCCGCTGCAAAATATGCCATAAGCGAATTCCATTTACCAGCTGGCTCTGCGAAGTCTATCCCATACTGTTACTCACACTATTCTATCACAGTAATCTACCGGTTTTTGATTTTTTTTTCTACTCATTAGGGTTTACCGTCTACAGTGGCCATTTATTTATCCATATTGCCACTGATTTTCGATATTATTATTTATCTTTCTATAATTCTCTCATCTTACTTTTTGTAGCTGGATTGTACAGCTTTTACCCGATCTTATCCCCCTATCCTTTATCTTCTTCTTCTGTGATTTTCTCATCAGCAACTGGTGAACGCTGGTTTTTCGCTCTATTTATTTTAATCGTATTCCTATTCTTGTTCTGGATTAGTACAAAAAAAAAAGCTTTGGGCTTGGGAGATGTCATCCTCGCTCCCATCATTTTCTTACAACTTCCAGTTTATCATGCCTTGCTTACCCTCCAATTGGGAGCCGCTTTGGCAATCGGATACATTCTCTACCCAATCCTCTTAGAACAGATTAAAAATACCAAACAGAAGCGGATTGCTTCTCCGGTTACTCTACGAAATATTAGCCAGATACCAGCCCCATTAGGTGGATGCCTTTGTCTTGCCAACCTAGCAATAAATTTATTTCATGCCTTTCAAGCAATTCCACCTGGAAGTCTCTTTTAGCCATACCCCAAGAACATCCGCATATATACGCCGGGGTTGTCAATAAGGTAACGAGATAAATAATCTTTGGATATACTAAACATTTCCAAGTCAGTTAAAGCTCGAAAAGTTAAAGTAGAAGGTAGATTTTTTTGCAAATTATAAATTTCTCCACAGAAATCTCCACGTGTCAATGTCTCTAAACTTTCATTGTTTTTTAGAACAACCACACTGCCACTCTTAATAATATAAGCCGCCTCCATTCTTTCATTCGCTCGGATAAATTCTTGATCACTTTTTATTTTGACTGGACGCATAATCAATTCCAATTGAGTTTTTTGCCCAGAAGTAATACCTTTCAGGAAGCGTGATGAACTCAAAATATCCCAAGATCCCAGATTCCGAATCTTTACCAAACGAGTAAGACGATCGTTCAAATCAGAGCCCTTAATAAAATTCAAGAATTTTGACTTGGGAATCGTTAAAGCAATCACTTCTGTCTCGGCAATGACCGTAGCACTTCTGAGCGTATCCATAATAAGTGAGGCCTCTCCAAAATATTCGTAATTTCCAAATTTTTTCACGGTCATTTCATGTTTACTATCTGCTGGAGTATCGGTTTCAATGCCCTCTAAACGAACATTACCAGAAATGATAATATAAAATTTATCACCCGGTGTATTTTTTTCAATAATTCTCGATCCCTTTGCAAATTTTTCTTCATTGACAATAACTAAGAATTCCTTTGCCTTAAAAAGTGGAAAATTACGAAAGATATCAATGCTAGAAATGATATCCAAGAGCTGAATTGACTTTTCATATTTAGGAGCGGTAATTGGAGGATAGACTGTTTCCTCAATCCCAAACTTTGCTAAGGTGAGCAAACTATCGTCTGGAACATCTTGTGCCGCAATATGATAAATCGTTGTTTTCTTTTGCACTTCCGGTGGCAAGGTTTCTAGGTAGGATATCTGAGTATGTAAGGGAGGTATGCCAGATTCATGATAAACCACTTTGTGATACCAAGGAAAATTAAGTAAATCTTGATATCTAGTTTCGGTTAAGATACCTTTCCTTCTTAAGTCTGCGTAAATCTTCGGATCATTCAAATGATCTGATGAATAGACAAAACTTTGATCTAAAAACGAAAACTGAAATCCAAAAGTTGGTATTGAATGTAATGAATAATTAAACAAAAATTCCGCACCATTAATAAGATAAGGATTGCCAATGATTACCGGCACAAATTCGAAAAGTTCAAGCATTTCGGGAACCGACATTTTCGTTAGGGCTGAATATTTTGTCAGGAATGAATACATTACTGTCTCAGTCGAGTAAATTCTAATTCTTCCCTCTTCTAAGATTTTTTGGAAAGTTCCTGCATCGTGATCCGCATGAGCATGGGTCAGAATCACCGAGTCAATGTGCTTCGGGTTGACATTGGATGTTCCCAGCCATTCAGTTGAATTTACTGGAGGATCAATCATTACTCCCTTATTTTGCAACCATACAATAAATCCACTTGTATTTGCGTTCACGTCAAAGCCATGACTCGGTCCCAAGCAAGTGACACCAAATAACGGTGGTTTGAATGGTTCTGTTGGTATTTTACCAGGGTCATAAATATACTTAAAATCCACTTTCCCCGGTACGATTACTTCTTTGCTCAACATCGTATCCTCAATTAAAAAATTGCCATCACGCTTTTTATGGATAATTATAGCGTCTTTCTCGGGCTCCTCAGGGCTTCTAAAATGAGCCTGCCCATCACTATCAAAAATGACAAATCGCACTAAATCGTCTAATTTTCTTCCCCCACGAAAATATTTCATCTCTGCCATCAAATCAGGATAGCCGTAAGTTTTCTCTCCATTAATATACTCAGACACCAAGTTTACCTCTTCAGGGCCAAAAACTGCATGTTGCAACACGATCTCCAATTGTGATTTTTGCCCTCGGGTACACACAACATACATATTTTCTTTCCGAATGAAATGATTGTAGTACAGCGGGAATTCTAATTCAGCCACGGAAATCCCTTTATTTACGTGAAAGAAATCATCGGGCAACACGAAAATCTTCGGTGTCCCCAACTTATAGGCCACCATGGTATCTTTGATTGTCTCTGGCGGTGAGCCAATTTGAATGTATCCCAAAGAAGTTTCGACAAGATAACCACCCCTCGGCAAAGTATGATAGCCATCCATCAAATGAACTTCTTGTGCACTGCTCATGAATATTTTCCTATCTCTTCTATTTCTTCTTCCAATGATTACTCTCTAGAGCGATCTACTTACCATTATCACCAATAAAAGATTTTTTCTCACCTATTAGTGAAGAATTATTTTTTTTTGTGATGATTCGTCAACAAAGAAATAGTATTTGCCAAAAAAAAATTCGTGATGTTATCCATTCTACACAGCCAACGTCAATGTTTTCTAACTACCGAAACTATGAATAGAATATGCCCTCAGAAAAAATTATAGAAAGAATTTCGTTGCAGTTGTTGAAGTTTGCCAAGAGGAGCTACAAGAGATTCACAAACCTGTCCAAGCACAAGAACTCCGCGGCACACTGACCATTTAACTGAAGTCATGGCTTGAAGATTGAAGAAAAAATTGGGTAACGCCCGAACAGAGAGCTGAACCATATATCCCTGATTATCCGCCGTGACCACTAAAAAAAACGTCATGTCTTTTGAGTTCAAAAAAACTTTTTCGATCTTATTGGCCAGATAAACTATCGTTTAATTCCTATAAGTTTGATTTTTTTGTTTTTAAAAATGCTAGAGAGATTTGGAATGAACTCCATTTTCCCGGGCTCCTTATTTTTTTAACGAATAATCAACAGCAGTTTCCGCATGAATTCTTGTAGTATTTAATAGTGGGATTGTTACATTGTTTTGTTTAACCAATAAAGAAATCTCAGTACATCCCAAAACAACTGCTTCGGCTCGAGAATCTACAAGTTTGTTTATTATCTGAACATATTGATCTTTTGAAGATGTTTTAATATCTCCAAGGCATAGTTCTTGATAAATAACATTGTGAATTATTTGTCTATCTTCCTTATTTGGAACAATAACCTCAAGACCATGTCTATTTATCAATCTACCTTTATAAAAATCTTCTTCCATTGTAATGTTTGTTCCTAAAAGACCAATTTTTTGAAATCCTTTTGATTTGATTATTTCTGCTGTTGTGTCTACAAGATGTAAAAGCGGAATTTCAATATTGCTTTCAACAGCATCAGCCATTTTATGCATTGTGTTTGTGCAAATCAGTACAAAATCAGCACCACCTTTTTCTAAATTTTGCGCAGCTTCAATCATAATTTTTGTTGATTCATCCCATTTCCCTTGATGCTGCAATTTTTGAATTTCATCAAAATCTATTGAGTACATTAAAATTTTTGCTGAATGTAAACCACCAAGTTTTTCTTTAACTTGTTCGTTGATGATACAATAGTATTCAAGTGAAGACTCCCAGCTCATCCATCCAATTAATCCTATTGTTTTCATAACAATTTAGATTAAGATTTAAAAATATATAAAATTATTCATTTTCGAAGAGATAGCAGAGAAATTCCTTTTATTCCTTTTTTAGAAAGCCGATCTTCATCATTCATCTCAAAAGAACATTTTTTGTATAGTGCATAGCTCGAGATAGTTGACGAGGCT
Source organism: Leptonemataceae bacterium (assembly GCA_965207725.1). Taxonomy (GTDB): domain Bacteria; phylum Spirochaetota; class Leptospiria; order Leptospirales; family Leptonemataceae. Next base: position 1,387,189 of record OZ242290.1, read on the forward strand.
CTTTATCGAACAAAAAGCTTATCGCATACTAGAGATAGCTTTGAACTCTAGGTTCACTCTAGTGAGCATTTTTTAGATTCGATTTATTTTACTCATAAAAGAAGAACTCAAGTCAAAGATTGCACCCCAAGCTTGATTCAAACAATTATTGCGCATGTTAATTTTTTTCAAAATTTTTTTCTAAGCGCTTGATAATTTGCTTTTTTGGCAGTAAGCCTACAATCTTGTCGATTATTTCTCCATCGTTATAAAAGATAATGGTCGGTATTGCAGTTATCTGCAAACTTTGAGCAACTTGTTGATTGTGATCGATGTTCAGTTTTTTGAAACGAACATCTGTCATTTCCTTTGATATTTCATCCAATATTGGACCCACTATTTTACAAGGGGCACACCATTCCGCCCAAAAATCTACCACGACCATACCTGATGCTATTTGTTCTGCATAATTAATATCAGTAATTTCTTCCATTCCTCTTCCAATCTCCTTCTATGGCAGGTACATAGTCTCTGGGACATTCTTTCTTATTTGTCAAAATGTCAAGAATACATATCAGTTCCACTTTTTCCTCAATCGTTGCCTTCACTGAATATCGTTTCCACCATATACCTAATCTAGACGAATTTATAAATTCCATTAAACTTTAGCAAGGGAAATAAATTAATCGATTCAGGAGGATTTCTCAAAAAAGAGGCTTTGCAATCATGAGATTCAAATGGACTGATCATTGAAAAATAATATCATACAAATGGTTTTTGGGGAGTTCAATATATTTGATTTATGAAGATCGCCATTTGGAACATTATATCGACACAAAATTTACAAAACCATTTCTATGAATTCCCGTTGACAAAATCTCTGGATACTTAACGATCAACCCATGTTCGGTTCTCTAGGATTTACAGAACTTCTCATTATTTTGATTATTGTCCTCATTTTATTTGGTGGAAAAAAGATTCCATCATTAGCCCGTGATATCGGTAGTGGTATTCGTGAATTCAAGCGATCCTTAGGCGATACATTTCAGCAAATGAGTATCTCTTCTGACGAAGAAAATATAAACCTTAATGACTCAAACCGGTCGAAACCCAAAAAGACGATTAAAAGAAAGAAAAAAGTAACGACCCGCAAAAAAAAGACAAGAAAATAAAAAAAGCACGATTTCTAACATTAGGTCTTCTGACTTAATGCGTTGCAACGTAAAAAATGGGAAAAAAAGCCAATAGCAAAAAGGCTTTTAAGAAAACCTTAATTAAGAAAAAGGAAAAACACATGACTATCGGCAGTCATTTGGAAGAACTGCGTCGCAGAATCATTGCCTGCCTATTGATTATTATTGTACTCACAATTATCATTTTTCTCTTTAGTTCGAAGCTGCACGAAATCATTTACCAGACTATTTTTCAAAAAGTAAAAACTTCACTCATCTTAGAGAATCCTTATGGAGGTATCCAAATTCTCATAAAAATTAGCCTGTATTCGGCGCTGATACTATCCTGGCCGGTCAATCTTACGATTCTTTGGCGCTTTATCGCACCAGCCTTGACGAAAAAGAATATGATATTGGGACAACTCCTCGTATTCTTGAGTTCATTTTTTTTCCTGATTGGAATTTTTTTTGCATGGCGATATTTAATCCCTGTAGCCAATCAGTTCCTTTTAGTGGATACCTTACCCCAGGGTATTCTACCACAGTTGCCAGTAGAACGCTATTATTCGTTTGTTTTTACTCTTTTTTTTACCAGTGGTTCTTTTTTCCAATTACCTATCCTGTTCATTTTACTAGGCTTGGCTAATATCCTCTCCTACAAATGGCATACCCGTCATTGGAAATCTGTCACTACTGTCATTTTTGTGCTAGCTGCGCTCCTGACCCCACCGGATCCAGTCAGTCAAATTCTATTGGGGTCAATGATTTTATCGATATACATTATCACGATAGTGGTGCTATACTTTATTTTCCAAACGAAAAAGAAGAATAACCCGAACAATGGATAAGCAAGTTAAAATATTTATGTTTATTCAGTCTCTAGTAAATACTGATCTACGTTTTTTTCCAATTCAATAATTAAAAGATCTTCTTCTCCACGATTTCTTGGGATTATCAGACGATTCTCATCTACTCTCACTTCTATCTCATCAGTTTCCTTATCATTATCGTCTTGATGGATATCTTGCCCTTTCTCTTCGTCTTTCTGGGCGGGAGGAGATAAATTATCAGCCTTCTGAATATCATTTCCTATATCACTTTTATCTTGACTGTTGTTACCATATTCAGCCTTCTGCTCTTCATTCGGCCCAATGCCTTTCGATTTGTCTTTTATCAGAGGAGAATCCACCGTAGATTCTTGAAGAATTGGCGTTGCCTCTTTTATCTTTTCTTTGCCCGGAATCGGTTCGCCTTCTAAGTATGGGACGATAATTTTTTGCCCAGGATAAATCAAGCTCGGATTTTTAATCGTCGCCTTGTTCACTACATACAGTTTTCGCCAGTACTTTCCGCTACCGTAATATTTTTTTGCTATATTCCACAAACATTCTGCTACCGGCAAGCGACGGTTAACAGTATGAATTCGCAATTGACTTTTTTTTGGGGCCACCTTTTGGGGAAGATTCGATATTTCAATTTTTAAAAGCGCTGATTGTTCTAAAACAACCTGCGCAAGTTCGTTCGCTTGATTCGCTGATTCAAAAGCACGATCATTATTATTTTCATCATCGAATTTCTTCACTTCAATAAGCAATCCTTCTGCCTGTTGTTGCTCCTTTTGCAGATCGGCAATCCGAGCCTCTATAGACTGAGCATCAGTACTAGCTACTTCTGCTGAAGCTGATTTCACTTTGAGCTCATAGCTCATCTCTAAGTCTGCCAAAGATTCTGCCGCCTTTTTTACCGACAACTCTGCATTGTAAAGGGCTTTCTTGGTCATTTCTTCGGACGAATCCAATTGTTCGGATTTGTCTTTTGCTTCTTCTACCACAGATTCTTCGGTGTTTCCTGATGAATCCTTGCTCGCCTTCTTATCTGCACTGGCACATGTGAACAAAGTAAACATAACTAAGATATATATCAGTACAGTCGCAAATTTCCTAAAGATAAACATAATAGTCTCTTACGTTGCTCATCGGCTAAAAAAAACCTAAAATTGAGTAAAATTTTCTCTAAACTTGTGCCAGCTAAGCTTACTTAAATATACTTATATCAGAATTGAGCAAGCTGTCAAGCGCTTTTTTGTTAAACATATATATCTTACCAACGTACCTACTATAATAATTGCAATCAAGTCTCTCTTAAAAAACAAAACGCTCGACTCCATTGTGTTATTGACGCCAGACTAAATGAATCAGTATCTTGGAAAGGGCTCCTCACAAAATTAAATGTTTTCTGATTGAAGTCATATGGCTGGCAAAGTATGGTAACTCAAGCGAAAAAAGACTGATCCACTTGAAGGTGCAAAGAGCATTGCAAGCTTCACCACCAAAGTAACTAATAATTCACTTCTTCAGTATCTAAGCTTCTCCAAAGAAACCAAACGGCAGCCGTACTATATGGACTCCAAAGAGATTCAGCAATTTGAATCAAACCATTAGAGGCATCTTGTCTGTCTAATCGATAAGCTCTCATCATTGCCTTTATTAATCCAACGTCAGTCTGTGGCAAAATATCTGGTTCAAGTAAATAGAAAATTTGAAACATTTGTACAGTCCATGGACCCACACCTTTAATCAACAATAATTCCTTAACAATATTTTCGTTAGACTCATGAGAAAACCAATGTTCATTGATCTTTCTTTCGATAAACCAATCCGCAATACCTTTCAAGTATTTAGATTTTTGTCGGGATAACCCTGCTGTTTGCAGAGTTTCTTCTGCCGTTTGGGAAATTGACGAGAGCGAGAAGAGATTACCTGCAATGAGCCGCTGTTTGATTGCTTGAGCTGCTTGGCTTGATATCTGCTGCCCAACGATAGAGTTGACGAGAGTGATAAATGGGTCCTTTTTTTTGTACGGTAGATAGCTTTGTGGAAAAAATTCAATTAATTTTTTTTGTACTGAATCTACCTGGGACAGATGACGCAATGCCGGTTGCCACCAACTTGGTTCTCTTTTTTCTGATCTTTTTTTGAGAGCATTCATTGATCTAGGCTACGAATACTCTCTACTGCCATGATCGGCAATTTCTCTGCTGCAAAACGTGGTATCAATTTTCTCTCAATAAATTCACGATATTCTCGGCGGAGCAACCTATCATTTCGAATATCAGCTCGCAGATCGTTATGTAAAAAAACAATAAATTGCACTGCCACAGTTAAGCTGTCGTCGGTATACAGATTATTCTCAAGCATGATCTTGAGTAAATAGCGATTCCGCGCAATCGATTGATTTTTCTTCTTGCGAAGATTTTTGCTTCTATTGACAGAAGCTTGGTCAATGAGATGTTGATGGACAATAAAAAGATAAGTAAAAAAAGTCCGATCTTGTGGAAAGGCCTTTCTCGCCTTTTCGGCTACCTGAATCCGTTGCTCAATATTGCTTTGGGAAAAATTGACGACCTGATTATTTTCAGGATACCTACGAGTGAGAAAGCTATAATAGTCTATAAAAAAACTTCTGGCTTGATTACGGTCATAAAAGTTATCCGCCAAGGCAAAGATTTCTGTGAATTTTTTCTGTAGCAGCTGAACATTTCTTTCCTCCTGCCGCAGATGAATCTGCAATTGGCCGTAGTGTGCCTCAGCTAAATTTGGATCAATTTCTAAAATCTGCCCATAGGCTGCATACGCTCGCTCGGGATCTACCATTTGTTGAATGATACTAATCTGCTTTTTGATGGCAGTAAAATCATTTTCGATGGTCCGGGCAAGTATCTGTCCCGGTATAGCGAGATCAGCATTTTCACCATAAACCTCTAAAAGATAATTAAAAAATACCTGTTTTCTGATATCGCGAACTTGTAATTGAGCTTTTATCTGCGGATAGCCATTGTTAACCGCGATTAAATAGAGCTGCTGTCCAATATGGACATGATTATTGGCATAGAGACGAGCCAATAAAAATGATCCTTGAAATTCTTGACGAGAGCTCCGACCTTGGTCACGAAGAGAATCAGCGGAAAAATCATTGCGTCTATTCTGCAGATTAGTTTTCAAGTGAGGACGATACACGCTCACAACCTTCGCAATGGGAATGAATGCTTGGCTTTCTCTCTTGCCAACAGAACGACTACGCACCATCAAAACCTTATTTTCTGTCTCGATCAAAGGAAAATCTTTTTCCATAAACGATCTTGACAAAATGACAGTGCTAAAAATTAATTTCACTATTAATACAAATGAAAAGAATCTCACAAAGTATATATCGGCACGTTAAGACCGGTAGCTGATGAAATATCCATTCCATAGCATAGAAGCAAAATGGCAGAAACATTGGCTAGAGAATCAAACATTTGCTAGTGCTCAACTCCACCAAATAAGAAATAAAAAAAAACCAAAATACTATGTTTTAGACATGTTCCCCTATCCTTCGGGAGCGGGTTTGCACGTAGGCCACCCCGAAGGTTATACAGCAACAGACATTATTGCACGCTACAAAAGGATGCTTGGCTATCAAGTCATGCATCCCATGGGATGGGATGCGTTTGGCCTGCCAGCAGAACGTTACGCCCAAAAAACTGGCATTGATCCTGCAGAAAGTAGCCAAACCAATATCAATAATTTTCGGCGACAATTGCAAAGCCTTGGATTCTCCTACGATTGGCAACGAGAAATCAACACGACAAATCCCAAATACTACAGATGGACCCAGTGGATATTTGTCCAATTCTTTAATTCATATTATGACAAGAAAAAGGACAGTGCTCGTCCGATTAAAGAATTGTCGATTCCCAAAGATATCCAAGAAAATTCACAAGAAAAAGAAGAATTTATCAACAGTCATAGGCTCGCATACATTGCAAAAAGACCAGTAAATTGGTGCCCAGAATTGGGGACAGTCCTCGCAAACGAAGAAATCGAAGAATGGTCAGAAAAGGGATTCCAAGTTATCCAAAAACCGATGCGTCAATGGATGCTGCGTATTACCGATTATGCACACCGATTATTAAAAGATCTTGAGCTAGTAAACTGGCCCAGAGGAACAATAGAACTGCAAAAAAACTGGATTGGGAGGAGCGAAGGTGCAGTTATCAATTTCCCAGTAGTCATAACTCGTAAAAAGGAAGAAATAAAAACGCCAACAACGCCGACTGACTTGGAAGTCTTTACAACTCGGCCTGATACACTGTTTGGGGTGACATTTATGGTTCTTGCACCCGAACATCCTATGGTCAAAGAGTTGACTACTGAAGAACAGGAAGAATCCGTCAGAGAATTCATATTGTTGACGAGCAAGAAAATTACTCTTTCTCGAGTAAAAGAGAATAACCAACCAAAAGGAATCTTTCTTGGATCATATGCAATACACCCTTTTACAAAACAAACGCTCCCTATTTGGATTGCAGACTACATTTTGATGGATTATGGGAGCGGTGCCATTATGGGGGTACCAGCCCACGATAAACGCGATTTTCTCTTTGCTCAGCTTTATAAACTACCAATTCGTCAAGTAATTCAAGTGAATCAGAATAAGAAAGATAAAAATCCACCAATGACCCATGAAGTGTTTTCTGGCTTTGGTGTCTGCATCAACTCAGATTTTTTGACGGGATTACCTAGTATAGTCGCACAGAAAAAAATCATAAGCAAATTAGAAGAAGAAAAAAAAGGGAAAAGAAAAGTTCAGTTTAAGCTGCGAGATTGGGTTTTTTCAAGGCAACGCTACTGGGGAGAACCCATCCCAATCAGTAGCGATAAGAATAAGTCATTGGTTGTCGAAGATAAACTTCCATTAATCCTACCCAAGCCAAAAAAGTTTACAATGGTGGACGGTCAGAGTCCACTTGCACACAATAAAAAATGGATCAATCATCAAAATAAACAAGGCAAAAAATTGATTCGAGAAACAAATACCATGCCCCAGTGGGCAGGTAGCTGTTGGTACTACCTGCGTTTCCTTGATCCAAGAAACGATGACAAAATTATTGATCCAGAAGCGGAGAAATACTGGATGGATGAACAAGGTGTTGATCTGTATGTGGGTGGGCAAGAACATGCAACGCTCCATTTGCTCTATGCTCGATTCTGGCATAAATTCTTATATGACATAAAGGTTGTCTCTGGGAAAGAACCGTTTTATCGTCTGGTCCATCAGGGGGTCATCTTTGGAGAAGATGGAAGAAAAATGTCGAAATCTTTAGGCAATGTTATCAACCCTGATTTAGTGGTGGAAAAATACGGTGCAGATGCTTTGAGATTGTTTGAAATGTTTTTAGGACCTTTAGAACAAGACAAGCGTTGGTCATCAAAGGGAATTGAAGGAATCAGTCGCTTCCTCAATCGAATTTGGCGGCTCTATACAAAAGGAAATAAACTAGATCCTACACTTATTGAAGAATCCAATGAGAGTGAGCACAAAAAAGAAGATATCCTATTTCACACTCATCGGATGGTTTGTAATGTAACCAAAGATATTGAAAAGCTTTCCTTTAATACTGCCATTTCCCATTTGATGGTATTTGTCAATTTTGCCATTCAAAACCAAAAAAGGATTGGGAAAAAATCCAGTGAGATTTTCCTCCTTTTACTTTCTCCCTTTGCTCCCCATCTCGCTGAAGAATTATGGTCACTGCTCGGACATAATAAATCATTAGCATATGAAAAATGGCCGGACTACGATGAACAGTATAGTCAACAACGGCAGCAGGTTATCGTCTTACAGGTCAATGGCAAGTTACGTGGGCGAGAGACTATCGATTCAAATCAAGAAATGACTGACAAAGAATTAGAAGAATTGGCGAAAAAAAATAGGCAGGTAAAAGTTTATCTAGAAACCCATCGACTAAAAATCTTAAAAAGCATTATCGTCAAAGATAAGCTAGTAAATTTTGTATGCCAAAAAGACACAAAGCATTAGTCGCTTAAACCGTAGTTAAGGAGCTCAATAAACTTTTTTTCCTTTTTTGATCCTCAAATACCAACATTATTTAATCGTAAAAGTCGCACAAATCATGCCACCTTCACTATATCCCGAGAGAATACGGTAAAAGCGATAATGACGATTACTATTGGCTAGAAGTGTCGCTCTCGTTATTATTGGATTCATCAACAATTGTCATTTTTAAAGTAATCGGTTCAATGGGGTTATCGCGCGCATCTCTTTGCTTGAGACAAATTGCATCGACGACATCCATTCCAGAAATGACTTTACCAAAGATACTGTACTGCCCATCCAAGTGAGGTGCAGCTGCGACCATAATAAAGAACTGTGACCCTGCACTATTGACATCTTGTGACCTTGCTGCTGATACAATTCCTCTTTCATGTTTCAATTGGGAAAATTCGGCATCAATTTGGTAGCCTGGTCCGCCAGTCCCGTGTAGCTCTCTTTTACTCTGATCTTTACTGAGAGGATCTCCTCCTTGAATCATAAAACCCGGTATAACTCGATGAAAAGTTGAACCATCAAAAAACTTCTGTTCTACTAATTTTATAAAACTTTCACTGTGTTTTGGCGCGACTTCTGGCATTAATTCTATCTCAATGTTTCCATTGGCGGTTTCAATTCTTACGATTTTCTTGTCATTATCTATCATACTTTGCTCCTTTTTACAACTAAGGAGTAAGAGCAGAGCAATCATGAGAATCGCCCCAATTACGCAATAGCTACACTGTCTCCCTAATTTCATTGAATTTTCTTTCTTTATCACTGATTAACCTTATCAAACAATTTATCCTGTTCGCTTGTAAAATCACTATTAATTTTCTTTTTATTTTTCTTCTCTATATCAAAAATAATTTTTTTTTCCTCCCAGTTACCTTGCTGCTTCTCTAATAACTCCAATTTCTTTTCGACAGAATCCAAAATTTTTTTGCATTCTTGAGATAAATTCATACCATTCTCATACATCTCCATCGAATCAGCTAAACTGAGCTCACCCATCTCAAGTTGTTCCGTAATCTTTTCGAGTTCTCCCAAGCTTTGTTCAAAAGAATTTTGTCTAGTTTTCATTGCTCATATTCCTGGCCATCTATTACATACGCTTTCAAAAAAACAAGAAAAAATTTTAATGACATACTTCTGATATGCGAGCTCTATCTATCTATTTAGGATTGGGCATAATCGCGGATCTATTTGCGACAGTTTTTGCTGATTCCCCCAATATATCGATTAATTATTTGTAAATCTTTACTGTGGTCTGCTCCAGAAAATTCTGTAAAGTCTGCATATGTTAAGCTTTCTTGAGCCCAGCGAGTGAGCAGACCACTAATCGGCAAGTAAGACCAATGCCATCTTTCTTGCTTATATCCACTCCGTTTTTTTTCTCCATCATAAGGCTGGCAAAAACCAAATTTTGGAGCATTTCGTTTCAGCCAACGATAAATCTTTCTGCCACCAATATCTTTAGTAAAAAAATCGTTGTTTAAAGAATTGAGATCAATTTCAGTTCCCCAGTGATGACGAGACGAACCCGGCATCGCGCTATATTCAAGAATCTTCAGTATTCTTAGTCGAATTGGTAGGAGGTTGGCCAGATTCTTGCCGTTTACCAATGTTCTACCCGACCATTTATACTCCCATATTGCCTTTTGCCGCCCAAAACTACGATGAGCAGAAATAATTTTTAATTCAATTCCGTCATGCAATGCACTGGCAGCCATTTTTTGGAAACTATGGTAGGCTTCGCCCAATAAATAATCTTTTTTTTTGGGATTGTAACGATATTTCTTTGCCACCAATCGAAGATTCTTAGGATTTTTTTTGCCTAAAATGATATCCTTATCCCAATTATTGAGGTCAAAAATGGTAGGAGATGGCGGCGGCGGGGTAGCTAACAGAGGAGTCAATAGTAGATAAGAACCCAAGCCGAGCACTATCAGATAAAATCGTTGATTGCTCATTATCGTCTTACTCACTTTTGATGGTGTTGCAAACACGCTGAAAATTGAATACATATATAAAATGCAAAGTCCCCAGTCATCATTTTTACAGAGCCAACGAATAATTGCAATCACTTTGGTTCATCTATGTGAAAATATAGTTTATTTGCTAACGATCTTAAAATAATTACCATTCGATGAATCTACATAGGGTTTAAAATCAAGAGGAAATCCTTGAGGATGTAGTTGTTCTGGCATTTGAAGAGCACTTATTTCCATGCCCGCAAAAAGTGAATAGATGCCAACTGCTAAACACTTGGCCACTGCATCTGTTTCATGAATCAACAAATGACGATCTTTGTAATTATTGATAAAACCCAATTCTAACATAGCAGTAATCGCATTGGTGTAAATCGGTAGAGCATAAGTGCTCACGTACGGTTTTCTGATTGTATTTATCTTGTTTTTCCCTTGCTGATACTTTTTGTTTTGCACGCGCATACCATATTGTATGAAGCGCAAAAGTTCCATACTCGCATAATAATTATCCCCCCCCCTACCATACTTACCTTTCTCTCGCCGCCTTATCTCTAAAGATGCTCTTTCCCGTTTAAAAAAATTGCCACTTGGAGAAAATTCTTTATAGTTCTTGCTATATCGAGGATGGCGCTTCTTTACCCTTGCTAACCAATTTGATTCCCTGTATTTCCATGTGATCAAATTTTGCCGAAAGCTACGATCCTCCCGAAGATTTGGTAAAAGACGTTGCCCCTTAGTTCGCGCACCGTTGAAATATCCCCAAGCATCGGCAATTGCAGCGTCCAATTGGCTCCATTCTTTTTTTGGACTAACCCAATAAGGGAACCAGAAATTATTTCTGAATTTTGATTTTCTCACTTTGCCCAAAGATATTTTTCGCAACAGATTCAGGGTATCAAAGCCTGGACTGAGAACCGGCGCCATAGTAGGAATACTCTTTTTGCTATCGCTACCAGTAGTCATATGTAAAGACAGAACCAAGTACGGTTGATATTGATTAATCTTACTGAGGCGGCCTAACTGCATCTGATTTTTATGCGGATAATCAAAAAGACGATAAGCATCATTGACTTGCGGATGTTTTTTGGGCAAAGTACTATGATGCCAGCTTTCTGTCCGGCTCAATTTTGCTTGAAAAATCACTCGTTTCATTTTTTTTTTAGATCCAAATTGTTGCAAGATCTGCACAAATTGCTGCCAACCTTTTTTCGATTGGCTGAGGTCTAAGTATTTTTTGATTCGGCGGGCGAGTTTGAGGACAATCCGATGTTCATGAAAATTCTTATATTGAGAACCATAGTTAGTATAACTTAAATACTTCCCAGTAATTGGATCCCATCGATCATCCTTTACATTCTTAGCGGCACCACCATGGCCGGGATCAATAATAATGCGATATTCTGCGCCAACGCTCGCATTAACAGCAGAAAGCCACAGACATACATATAAAAGAATCTTTACCCTAGCCATAACATATTAGATTCGCTGCCATTCGGTTTTATTCTTTTTGGTTTTTTTGTCCTTGAGCAAAATTCCTTGATGCTCGAGCTCAATTCGTATTTTATCAGCTTCTCGATATTTTTTTTTACTCCGCAGTTGGCTCCTCATCTCTATTAAATCAACAATTTTTTCTTCGGAAATTTGTCTTCTTGTTGGGACAAGGTTTTCTTGGTACTCTTGTCGATCATCTATAAATCTTTTCTTTTGGAACCATTCTTTTGGATCAATTTGCCGAAGGCCAAATAATTGCGCACAACTCAAGAGTTGAATTTTCTTGAATTGCATTTTCTTTTTATCGGTTTCTTTGTTGATCTCGCTGATAAGAAATAAGAACTCTCGAATCGCCTGTGGAGTATTTAAATCATCCAACATCGCCTGAAATACTTTAGCTGGGATTTTTTTTGATGCACTCTGGTTCGCTTGATTTTTCGTCCTCAATATATTTTCATCATCAATATTGATATGCTCAATTCGCTGCAAACACTCGTAATAACGATCCAGATTAGCTTGTGCTTGCCTAAAAATCTTGTCACTCCAATTCAATGGGCTGCGGTAATGAAGACTCAAAATCGCCCAACGGATAATTTGTGGCGAAACTTTCTTTATTAAATCTCTCAGGTAAATTACATTACCAGCAGATTTAGACATTTTACTACCAGAAAAATTAATAAATCCATTATGTATCCAAAATTGAGCCAATTCTTTTATTCCGTCATTTGCACACATGCTCTGGGCTCTCTCATTTTCATTGTGCGGAAATATTAGATCAAGACCGCCACCGTGAATATCAATCGTTTCGCCAAAATGGCTACGAATCATTGCGCTACATTCAATGTGCCAACCTGGTCGTCCATAGCCCCATGGGCTTTGCCAACCCGGTGTACCAGGTATTGATGGTTTCCATAAAACAAAATCGTATTTATTTTTTTTATATTGATTTTTGTCTTCATCAGGTAGTCCCTCTTCCACACAACGATGTGATAATTTACCATAGCTAGAAAAACTGGTAACATTAAAGAAAACATGTTTCTCGCACTGATAGGCATTTTTTTTTGCCAGTAATTCACCAATTAATTGATAGATCTGCGGCAAATGATCGGTTACTTTGGGTTCAAAATTAGGAGAAAGGCAATTTAAATGAGCCAAATCTTCATGAAATGCTTTGGTAAAGCGACGACTAATTTCTAAGTGAGAGACTTTTTCTTTTTTTGCCCGATCAATAATCTTATCGTCGATATCGGTGATATTTCGTGCATAATCTACTTTATCTGGATAGATTAATTGTAACAAGCGGTACAAAACATCAAAGACGATCGCTGGACGTGCATTACCAATATGTGCATAATTGTAAACAGTTGGGCCACAGACATACATAGTGATCCGATTTTCATTGATTGGTACAAATTTTTCCTTTTTTTGCGATAGCGTATTGTACAAACGCAACACAAGTTTATTCATAGAATTAAGGCTCAGAGGCTCCGTTAGCGAGATTGTATACCAATGGCTCTTAAAAATTCTTGACGGGTAGCCTCTTGGGCAAATATCCCACTATAGGTTGAAGTCACGGTAGAGGTCAAATCCTCCATGACTCCACGAAGTTTTAAACAATAGTGCGCTGCCTCCACAACCACCGCTACATCTTTTATTTTTAGGATGTTGCAAAATTGGTCATGAATTTGTTGAGTTAGTCTTTCTTGCAACTGTGGTCGGCGAGCAATAAAGTCTACCAGACGATTAATTTTTGAAAGACCAATGACATGAGTCTTGGGCACGTAGGCGATATGGACATGCCCGACAATCGGCAAAAAATGGTGTTCACACATTGATAGCAAACGAATATTCTTTTGGATAAGCATATTCTCATAACTAAACTTATTGCGAAAAATGGAAATATTTGGTGCATTTTTTGGATTGAGTCCACAAAAGAGTTCCTGCATATACATTTTTGCAACACGCTTGGGAGTATCCTGCAAAGAGTCATCCGATAAATCCAAACCGAGCAACTCTAAAATTCCAGCAAAATGCTTCTCAATTCGCTCCATTTTTTCTCCTTCGTTCATGAATGCAGAATTTTCTTTCTTTGGATAATGAATTTTATTCGTCATATTCTATTAATTCCCATTGTTTCAGGCAACAGCTTCAGACAGTTGGCGGTATTTTTGCCAAAAATGTCGATTTGGCTGATAACCCAATTCATCTTGCTTAAAATCATCTTTTAGTTTTTCCAGAAAGTACATAGAGACTTCTCCTTTCCCTTTTATGAGTTTTTTTCCTCTCGGTTGACATTCAAAGAATGCCCGTATTTTCTGATAATATTCTTCTGAGATATTAATCTTATTTGCTTCACTGGCTGTCTCAATTCGACTTGCTACGTTAACAGCATCACTCCAAATATCAAAAACAAACTTGTCGGATCCGACAACACCGGCCATAATTGGGCCTGTGTGAATCCCTATACGAATTTTCCAAACATCTGTATCCTCGAATTGCGGATGAAATGATAGCCGTTCCATACTTTGCCGAAAAGCCAGTCCAACCAATGCTACATCCAAATGGTGGGTTTTATTTTTTTCAGGAACACCACCGGCCAGCATATATGCGTCACCAATAGTTTTTATTTTCTCGACCGGATATTTTTTTACAATCTTGTCAAATTCGGAAAATAGGATGTTCAGCTTAATAAATACTTCATTGTGTGACATAGATGCAGATAACTTCGTGAAACCAACAAAATCAGTAAAGAGAATAGTGGCCGAGCTATAGCTAATAGGTTTTACCTGCCCTTCCCGCCGTAACTCGTCGGCTATCGACTGTGGCAAAATATTGAGTAACAATCTTTCTGATTGCTTTCTTTCCGCATTAAACTGTTGTTTAAAAATAATCAAGATAACACCATTTAAAATCTGAGTAAAAATAAAGTTAGCCCCCAGATCCATCAAAGCCACAGGCCCAGAAAAAACGTTGATCACTAGATCTGTCCGATAGTACTGAAGAAAGAAGATTCCACTGGATATTCCCAATGCCATAGTAAATACATATATAATACCAAATCTGCCGGGGGAAAGAATTGTTCCGATGAGTATTGCCGTAATCATATAATAGTGAGCACCCCCTTGCAAACCTCCATTCCAAACAATATTGAAGGCCAGGAAAATAAATATCGAAGTCATAAAAAAATAAAAACTTAACTTATAGAAATGGCCAATCCGCGATAAGAAATAAGCACCGAAAAAGAAAATACCACTAACAAATTGTAAGTAAAATAAATTTGACTGCACCATAGTATCCACTTGAAAATAGTTATAGGAACCAATAATATTAAGAGAACCGTTGAGTAGAGTAAAAGCGTTTAAGATACGATATTCAATTACCTCTTCGTTTGCCCTACCAATCAACAGACCTATAAAATGAAACAATCTCTGTCGATAATTTTTTCCTATCCTCATCATATTAACCAATCAAATTCTTCTGTCACCGCTATAATGGATCCCTCATGCAGGTTTAATGGCCCCACCTGCGATATATTCTATTCACTGGAAAAACCTGCACTGGCAACCATCCTGCCAAAAAAAATCTATGAGTCAACAAGAAAATTGAATCCTTATTCCCTTTCGGCATGCATTCAATTTCCCAGCAGTATTTAATCAGAAATAGAGGGAAGATTCCTATGATCTATGTGATATTGCAGTAGTGCTCGAATGATTTGACGAATTGTTGTTTTCTTATAACCTTGACGCGCATTAAAAGAGCCAATCTCAAATAATATCTTCCATTGACGGAACAAAATTCGATAGGATTCTAGAAAATTCATACAAGGATCATAAATATTTGTCGACTCAGAGGTTGCTCCATTCAGTTCAATGATCACAAAATCCTTTCCTTTTTTAAAAGCTACTGGATCACTGTATCTTACATCAAAACGCCCAAAGTAAAAGCCACTAATGTTCTTGCAAATTTTATCGACAGATTCCTCAAGATGCCGAGTAAGCCATCGCTGACCATCCAAAAACATAGTCCCTTGGCAATGATTACCCGCACGTGCAAGATGAATCTTTTCACCTGCTTTTGGAATAGTATCTAGTCTATCGCCAAACCGTTCTCGAAAAGTATTTCGCTGCATTTTGTAGCGAGGATGCTGATCAATCAACTTTGCCAACGAACGAGTTCCATCGCCAATTACAAATGGGAATCTCTTATCAGTAATAGAGAAAATTTTTCCTTTATGTTGTTGTGGATGACGCACGTAAAAAATACCTAATTCAAAGGGCCCGCCATGATATTCCTGCGCAATGATCTTCTCACTTCGTAGATACTGTCGCAAATAGACCTCACACTCTTCCTCATTGTGAATTAGACGAAACCCTGAACCTCGCTGTCCTTGATCTGGTTTTACAACGAATGGAAATGACCATCCGCGCCCATCTATCTGCCGAAAAAGATAATCTATAGAATCCTTGATATTTATAGAGGAGTCTCTATTTTTTTTTGCCTCAACGATGAAAGAATCAGCCCTCCAAACTTGTGGTATTAATTTTAGAATCTCAGACTTAGACTCTCCAATAATACCGCCAGCAGGAATCGAGGGATTGCAAGCGGTAAAACAATTCCAACTACGGTAGCGTATCATCAACCAGAATAAATATGGAATCAAAGGCAGATAAAATAGAAAAGGTGGCCAGAATTCCACTTTCCCTATTTTCTCCAAGAAAATTCCAATCTTCAGCCTCCCTTCCTGCGTACAGATTTTGATAGCAAGAGAAAAGATACTATAGAATAGGAGAACTCCTAAAAAGAACACCCACCAATAAGCAATCTTCTCGTCTAACCAAGC
Source organism: Leptonemataceae bacterium (assembly GCA_965207725.1). Lineage (GTDB taxonomy): Bacteria > Spirochaetota > Leptospiria > Leptospirales > Leptonemataceae. The sequence goes on from OZ242290.1 coordinate 1,403,535, forward strand.
GTAGATGGCGGTGCCCCATAAATATGATAAATAGACCAACGCTGGTGTCCAGATAATGTTTGCCACCAGAATAACCAGTACAACTTTCAAAAAATTTAAGCGTGAAAAACCAGCGAGTACGTAGCCCGGCATCCGAGCTCCCGGAATAAAGCGAGCTAAGAAAAGAAGGCGATAACTAATCTTTTTTTTTTTATCGGTGATACTATAGATTGTGATTCTTTTTCTTTGATCACATATTTCTTTAAAGATAAAAAGAAGCCTCGCCGCAAGCATCGACCAAAAACATACAATAATATATCTCCCCAAAAAACTCCCATGAGAGCGGCAAACACTGCCAAAGGGAGAGAGATGAGCTGTAAACGAGCAGCAAGGCCGACACCAATAGACGTCAAATCCTCAGAAACAAGAGTTGCCAACATAATTACCAACAAGACTAGTGTCCAATGGAAATGCAGATAATTGTTTATTTCAATCATGGCAAACACTCAATTAAACTCCAGACACCAATCAGTCATTGACGCTGACAATCGCTACGATAAGCAAACCATAGCAGAAGAATCATACGATAACTACGAATTCATACTGAGAGCGGTAGCGGGGGCATAACCGAATCCTTCTGGCACTTCCTTGTTCATAATGCGCATTCTGATAGAAATCATTGCAAAATGATGAATCGCATGATGCAGGGTAAACATCAACTCTCTCTCCAAATTTGATTTTACTAGAAGCTCTCGATTATCTCTCGCACTCACGCTATGCAGTACCTTTAATTCACTACCAAGCATCTTGGGATGAATCATTTGTAATTGCTGGCACAGTTCCTTTATCTGATCAATTGCTACATTCGTTTTTTTTTCTAGTTCGGTTCCTCTTTCCCGAATATCGTATTCCACGACTTTTTCCCCAGATTGTGCGGTAAAAAAAACATCGACAAGAATCTGAATATGAGCTAGCAGATGACGGACATGACTACCAACACTGCCACTCATCAGCTCTCCACCTTGCGTTGTGTATTCTGATTCAGTCAAGTCCTTTACCAAATGGGCCAAGTCAGTCAAATAGCCTTGAATCACCTCAACAATGTTTGTCTTTGTCGCTTTTATAGAATTCTTCTCCATATTCCCAACTCCATGGTCTGGTATATCGTTCATATCTCATTCCCCCTTAGTCAATTGATACCCGCAATCATTGGTTGCGTTCATGACCTCTATCCTATTTCATTTTGTCACTTCTTTTTTATCTCTGTCTCACTTTAGACTCTCTCCGTATCATATTCAAGATCTCATCCTTCCTTATTCCATGCTTTCGCTTGTATTTAAGATTTTTTCCCATTCCCTCATTTCCCGCATTTCACCAGCGTTCAATTCGTGATCATAGCCGATGAGATGCAACAGCCCATGAATGAGGAGACGAGAAAACTCTTGTTCAATTATGATCTCCTCTTGACTTCGTGCGTTTCTCTGACAGGTATCCAGAGAAATCACAATATCACCCAGATGAATAGGCGACTGATCCTTCCCTTGCCCGGCAATCAAACGATCAGGGAAAGCCATCCCCGTCGTCCATTTTTTTTTTGCATTGTTTTTGCCAAACCATATCGGGAATGAGAGCACATCTGTACTGCGATCAGTTTTATTGTGTTCACGGTTTATTTCTTGCATATCAAAATCATCAACAATCATTACCGAAAGCATGAGTCTCCCCTGCAAGAGCGATAAATGAGTAATTCTTCGCTCTTTTTGTGATAGAGTTTGCACAGTATTTCCTTGAGCAAGAGTTTTATAATGCGAGCTCCTCTCAGCCTCCCATTGATCAATAAGAATTTCTCTATAAACAGATAAGACATAGAATACTTGTTGTTTTATCCAAGAAGGGTTACAATACGTTTGATTGTTCTCAAGTGAATGCAAACATCTGATCTCAACGTCGATATCTAAGTCAAGTGGTTTAAAGGTCTTCTCTATAGGCAAAATATTACAAATACAATCTCTCACCTTTATTGATAACCCGGTATTGACGCCATTGACTGACATTTATCATAACAATCACTCGCGGATAATTGTAACAAGTGGTTCGCCAACTTTCACCTTACTTCCCTTGGGACATAAAATTTTTTCTATTGTACCAGCAAAAGGCGCTTCCAAGGGGAATGTTGACTTTTCCGTTACCAGCTCGCACAATTCCATTCCATGGGTAAAGTAATCTCCTTCAGAACAGTGCCAACTAATGACTTCAATTTCCTCGCTACTACCAATATCAGGAACATCCAGATGATAGCGCTTGTCATTCATTCTTTAACTCTTGATCTTTATTTCTCCAACGATAACTACTTTTCGTCTGCATAGAACCTACAAACCCCTCTCCAATAAATTCGCTTTTCCTACCCTAGTCAACTGCAAAAAACTATTCGCTTTAAACAAAACACTCCTATCAACGACCCTCTAGACACTCACATCTTCGACTTTCGGGGGTATAATGAGAGTACCCTGTGCCAAGAAATCCTGTTGCTGGTCGATTTCCCTTATGCGAAGTGGTAAAAATGAGCCGTAGACAAAACGGTCTGACTTTTGCAAAAGTTGGTTTTTAGAGAGCACAGTTTTAATTCGCAGGAAATCGTCGCTCAGAGCATAAATTTCAAGATTCCCGCTTTTGGTTTTTTTAATTTTTTCTATAATAGCGCTACGCTTCTGTCCCAAATTTTCTCGGACATAATTCTCCCACAGTTTTTTTCGCAATATTTTTACTTGTTGCATACGCTCTCTAACAGTATCTCGCGGAATTTTCGGGCCATACAATCCTGCAGGAGTTCCTTGACGGATAGAATATGGGAAGGCATGAATATTTGCCATTTGGAGATCAGCACAAAGTTTCATTGTTTCTGTGAAATCATGATTACTTTCACTGGGAAAACCAATAATAACATCGGTACCAATAAAAATCTTAGAATGATAGCGACGAATCACATCTAATCTCTTGCGGTATGATTCTGGGGTATAGCTACGCCGCATCCCCCTGAGAATCCGGTATGAACCGCTCTGCACTGGCACGTGTAAAAACGAACAAAACCGCGGATGTCTCATGACTTGTGCCAAAGGCTCATCGACATCGCAAGGTTCGATACTTGATAGACGAAGACGAGAATACTTCAATCGCAATAAAATTTTTTCTAAAAGTGAAACGAATCTTGTCTGGGACTCTTTATCTCGGTACCAGCCAATATTGACTCCGGTAATGACTATTTCTGGAATCCGCTTTTCTTCTAAATGATCGACATGTTCCAATATTTCGCTCAATGGTCGTGAAACTGCTCTGCCACGTGCTTGCGGAATTTTACAATAACTACACGTTTTATTACAACCATCTTGGATTTTTAGATAGCCGCGTGTCCTCCCGTATGGAAATACCGTTGGATAAGCAAAAACGTTTTTTTCTTTGATATTTGCTTTTTGGATACTCTGACATAAATAATTCTGCACCAGCTCACACAATATTGTCTTTCGATCATTTCCAACCACCATCATAACATTGCTAAATTCAGAAAAAATTTCAGGATCTGTTTGGGCTAAACAACCAGTAACGATAATATTTTTTTGAGGATGATTTTTACTCATGCGACGAATCCATTGTAATGAACGACGATCAGCCTGATTGGTAACAGTACAAGTATTGACTACCAGAAAATCAGCAGACTCTTCATCCATACTTGAAATAAAGCAGCCTGTGTTGAGGAAAGCTTGCATCAAGCCATCGCTTTCATATTGATTGAGACGACAGCCATATGTGTTGAAGTAAATCTTATATGGAGAGATCATTAATATTTTTTTCAATAATTGAAGTTGAATAATCTAATTTCAATCTTTGTGCAACCTTCAATGCATCTTGATAAAAACCTCGAGCTTTTTGTCGATGTTCCAATCTCTTTTGTTCGTTGCCTTGGCTGGCTAAGCCATCTGCTAAATATTCATGACTAACACCAATATTATTGTACAACAGTACCAGATTTAACCCCTTCGCTTTTTTGGTATGTAATGCTTGCATGAGGCGAAACAAGGCATATTCAAAATTTGAAGATTTGAGGTGCATCAGCCCATCAAGATACAGGGCGAAATAGTATTCTCGGTTTTCCTTTTTTTTAAGGATTTTCCTTAAATAGACTCTTGCACTCTGATAATTGCCCAGAAGAAAAAGTGCACTGGCAATTTCAAGATGTAACAATGGCTGGTCACCACAAGAATCAACCCCTTCATTACCATAGGCCACTGCATAGTCTAATCGTCCCATTTCCCGGAACAAATACGCTCTGAGGGCATGGAGCTCGGTGAGGCAAGGTTTTTCGCCTAATAATTCAACGATTTCCTTTTTTGCTATTACAAATTGGCCTAATTGAATCCGATTATAGATAGCCAAAAGACGAAAAGCTAATTTCTGCTTACCGGGAATTTCATCAATCTTAGTAAGCGATTCCGCATAGTCATGAGATCTCATCAAAATGAGACCTTGGTGGTACACCGCTTTTTCTTGGTCTGCAAGATCCTTGTTGGTAGTATCCGCCGCCTCGGGCAATCTCAGATTTTTTTCTAGTGGAGCAGTTTGCACAAGCGAATCGCTGGAAGAAGGATTTTTTTCCCTTATGTTTACGATATTTTGGGCACTATTTTGCGTTGCTAACCATAAAAAGGAGATTGCTAGGACGCTGATAATTCTGATGCTCATGAACGTTAAAATCTTTTTTCCATTGATCAAAATCCTAGAATTGCTCACTTTGCAATAGAGGTCAAGAATTTATCTAAATTCATCAATATTCTCCTCGCTCGTTGAATGAAGAAAATTAACATTGGACTAAATAAACGCCAATGAATTCACAGGAAGATTTTGGTAAACTGGGAACAGGATCAATCTTGTTACGCCTTAAAGGCGCACTTATTCTTATTCATCATAAAGAACATGATTCTCTCTGCCTGATAGGCGACCTCAAAGAGCCGTGTGATTTTTCCATTTATGGTTTTGAATTGGCCAATGATGGACAAGACTCTGAAGGAGTCCTGATCGAAAAAACAAGATTTTTGAGACGAATCCCTCGGGCAAACCAAGAAAACGAAAAGGATGTAATTCATTCAGATGCAATATTTCTTGAAAATCCATCGGCATCAGTGAGTAAAATAAATCAGTTGAATGATCACCTCGCCCAAATTTTTTTAATTAAGAGAAATCTCTCAGTGAGTGAAAGGATTTGGAATTTACTTATTGATACTAGTAAGCTGGGGAACCAAGGAGAGAAAGACGTGATTGCACAAAGATGTGGATTAGAAAGGCATGGAATTGTTATCGATACTTTGGTACATGCAAAGTGGCTGACTACAATTCCTTTGCCGATATGGCAGATTGTTCGAGATCAAATACTCCGTTGTATTTGACGAGAAATATGGAAAAATCAGCAATGACGGGGTAAGGAGCAAACTAGTGAAAGTATATTTTATTGGAGCTGGACCAGGAGATCCAGAGCTGATTACGCGAAAAGGTTGGCGGATATTAAGACAATCGCCGATTATTTTTTTTACAGGCTCGCTGGTACCTCGGACTTTGCTGCCAAATAACGATGACCGCAAGAACATTGAAATCATCGATTCAGCAGGTATGACTCTTGAAGAAATTTCTGCGGTCTTTTCCAGAGCCAAACTGAAAAACAATGACGTTGCTCGTCTGCATACTGGAGATCCTATGATTTTTGGTTCGATTGCTGAACAAATTCGCAATCTCGAAAAGATGGGAATTGAATATGAGATCATCCCTGGGGTTTCTAGTTTTTCTGCAGCTGCGGCAAGTTTAAAAAAGGAGCTCACCTTGCCTGAACTAAGCCAAACGATTATTCTAACCCGAGCAGAAGGACGCACCAAAATGCCACCACTAGAAAAACTTGCCGACCTCGCGAAACATCATTCTACCCTAGTTCTTTTCCTGAGTATCAATTTGCTAAAAAAGGTGTGTCAAGAGATCATTCCGATTTTAGGAGAAGATTGGCCAATAGCTATCGTTGCTAAAGCAAGTATTTCCCAACAGGAAAAAATCTTACAAGGCACGCTGGGAAATATTATTGGCCAATGGCAACAGAGTGACATCAGATCACAAGCGATTATTATCATTGGGCAGATTCTAGAAAGCAAAGATTTTGCAAATTCTCGACTTTATGATAAAAATTTTTCCCATTCGTATCGTCGAAAAAAATAGCTCATGGAAAAAATTTGGCGAGCGTACCATCTCTTATAAATCCAAAAAAAATGCTGTAATAATAACTCTCCGCAACATAAAAACACGAACAATTGATCTAGAACCCCTTCTATTACAAGAGTATTATCGCTCAATCTGCGATAATATAAAAAAAGAATCGTGATAGGATGCTTCAAACATCTCAGCCCCTTCTCATTTTGAAAAGAACGGTAGCCTCTCAATTTTACGCTTGCAAAAAATATTCAATTCATTTATATACTAAAAAGCAATTCTTCTAAAATTTCAAAAATACTTCATGTATAATAATCAGCATCGCCTTTGAAGGGAATTCGGATAACCTGCAGCCCTTCGACATATGTCATTTGATAGATAAAGGGAGTGCCGCTAGAAGCAATGGGGAAAAAATATAAAATCATTTTACTGGATAATTATGACTCGTTTACCTATAACCTCTATCATATGATTTTTTCTGATCTCATGAGGAAGCATCATGAAATTCAAGTACTGGTAATTCGCAATGATAAAATTAGTTTACCGCAATTGATCCAATTGTCACCCAGCCATATTATCATTTCCCCCGGGCCAGGAACACCAATTCTTACTGCCGATTTTGGTATTTGCAACCAAGTGATTAGAAAACTCGGGGTAAAAATTCCGATCCTCGGTGTTTGCTTGGGACATCAAGGGATTGCCCATGCCTTTGGCGCTGATATTATCTTGGCACCGGAAATCGTCCATGGAATGACTTCTTTGATTTACCATCCACGACGAGGGATTTTTCATAAAGTAAAGAATCCCTTCGTTGCTACCCGCTATCATTCATTAATTGTCAAAAAGGAAACTCTGCCAGCATGTTTTTCCATTACCGCCGAAACAAAAGATCATCTGATTATGGGGATCCAACACAGTCACTACCCCTTACATGGTGTGCAATTTCATCCAGAGAGTATTGGAACCCCGTTGGGAAAGAAAATTATTCATAATTTTCTTTCCCTAGACAGATATCTTTGATATGTAATTCTTACATAGCCACCATAGGTAGTAATGAGGACAGGCTGGCTTACTTTGTTTAATGTAATGGATAGGCAAGATAATAGATTTGCCCCCTGATAAGTTTTGACAAGCGTAGCAAGCTATCGCCAGATAGGTAATGGAATACTCTGAAGCAGGATTCCCTCGCTATTGATCATTGGGTGACTCTTTTTAGAAACATAATACATGAGCCTTCAAATGCATCAGTACTTCTTCAGAAAGTTATACAAATCATTGCCAAAACACCTGCCCCTCTTCAAAAATACGATTGCAACGGTAAAAAATAAGACTTTGACAAACGAACGTATCAATAAAACCAATCGCTTCGAACAAGCATTCTATGCTCATTCAATAATCTATCTAGGATACAGCAAGTAAATTCTTACTTGCTGTATGGCACCATAGACAATGAAGCATAATAAACTGAGGAGAATGTCGTTTTGCTTTGACATAAACTCAAGAAAAAGTAAACTTATAGCATGGATCGCTACTCTCGGCTAGCAGTACTCGGAGCGAGTAAAGATGCATTGATTTTTGCTCATCTTTTCTGCGAGGTCTTCGACGAAGAGATTACTCTTTATTGTAATACTCGTAAAGAAAAAGAACGAATCAAAAGAAAAACAATGATTATTGATGGGGAAACCATTATTCTCCCGAACAAACTTAAATATGCCTACCACTTTGATTTTCTAGAAAATCGATCTTATTTATTTTTCATAGATACATTGAGTAGTGATAAATTTGTAGAGATTACAAAAAAATTGATAAAAAGCCTTGATGCTCAGTGTAACTATGGTTTTTTATTAGCCCATCCAGGAATTCTAAAAAAGTCTCTCCGCAAAAAGCATAAGATAACCACTCATTCGGAATATCTGAAAGGATTACTAGAAGAAAATAAGATACACCATCATTCTATCGGGTTTATCCAAGGATTTAATGAAATTCGGGACGTCATCCGGCAACATCCAACAACCTTAGGCTTAACAACAGATACTGAACATTTTGGAGTCTACATCAAACAAAAATTACAACATAAGCAAATCCACTGGTTACTCCAACGAAAAGAAGAGATTATAATCAACTCCACTGTTAAATCTGAGATTTTGGCAATCATATTTGAACTTTGTGAATTGATCGTAAATGTGATTCGCAAAACTCATAGCTTAGGAACTTCTGCAAAAAGCCTGTTGATGGAAATCGCCCTCAAAGAGTTATTAACCATTGCCGGCCATTTTCACATCCCTGAATCTAAATTACTCTTATCCAGTAATTTTACTCGCATCTTCTTTACAGATAGTCAAGAAAAGCATCGTGATCATATTCGATACTTGGCAAGACAACGCAAGCATAGCGTTTGGCATCGTGTTTTTAGTTTTATTGGAGTCGAAAATCAGATGAAGAAAAGTACGCTCACGCTAGAAACTATTTCTAGAGGGGCACTCCTCGTTCCTCCAGTTCTCGAGTTGGCCGAAGAAAAAGATATTAAACTTGGTTTCTTGAAGCAAATTTATGAAATCTTATATCATAAAAAAAATCCAGACATTTTATGGCAACAGCTGGACCATTATGACCAAGTGTCAACAAGCTTGCCAGATGACAATCTGGGGAATAAGCAAGTCCGGTCTGCTCCAAATTTATATTCTATTGCTGGCAGAAATCTAGAATACCTTCTCTTGAAGAGAATCAATGATACGTTTTTACAAGAATATTCATCGGGAGAAAAAATAAAAAACCAAGCATCCATGATCATTGATCTTATTGAGAAAAGAATTAAGAAAATAGAAAAAAAAAGAAACTTTGCGCTTAAAAGAGATCTGCGCATTGAATTGAAATTATGGAAACAAATTCAAGATAAAACGGTTCATAAATTGGAGAAAACATTCAATCGACTGACGCAGTTTTATATACGTAACATTACTGATCATTTTAAACCAGGACTCAAGACAATACTCTATATATTGCACTTCCCAATCCGTTGGATTCTCCATACAATTAAGCGCTCACCCTATACTAAAATTGAGGGGGAAATTCAAGCACTCTATCCATTAATGAAGAATTCTACTTTCGTCTATGTACCAAGCCATAAATCGCATCTAGATTCAATTGAAATTACCTTGACACTGCTCAAAAAAAAACTGCCAATCCCACGCTACGCTGCAGCAAGTTCTCTTATGACCAATCGTTTTTGGTCATTAATTCTGCGCACATTAGGAGCCTTTTCGGTTGATCGACAGCGTAGCCAAAATATCCTTTATTTGGAATGTTTACGCTATTATTCGGAGACTTTGCTCTACTTTGGTGTGCCAACGTTAATATTTCCAGAAGGTACACGATCGCGATCGGGAGCTTTATTGCAAATAAAAACTGGTTTATTGGCTTCAGTAATTGAGGCTTACCGTAATAGTCGCCGAGAAATTGCAGTGATTCCTGTTTGCCTTTCCTACAGCAATGTTCCAGAAGATCATGAATTTTGTAAGATCGCGAAGAAAACCAAATTAGGTCGTTATCTGATGCAAAGAAGAACGGTTTTTTTACATTTTTCTAAACCATTGTTAATCTCTCAATATGCTGATACCGCTGATGGCAAAAGTCAATTAGCACAAGACATCATGACTGCCTGGAAAAGACATCAAAAAATTCAACCGAGCCAATTGATCGCATATTTGCTCAACAAAAAAAGGGAAAAATTACAACTACCGATCGACCAACAAATTACCTTGACCGTTAATCTTGCAGACCTAAAGAACGATGTGCATAACTTTTTAGTTCAAAATCCTACTGGTAATTATTCCGTCTTGAAATCTGATAAAATCATCACCTTAGGATTGTTATACCTGCAGCGCCATAAAATTTTAGCTACTCCGGTCAAAGAAAAAAAGGGGAACGGGCAATTAAAAATCATTGTCGATATCCCCAAATTACTCGCATACTATGCGAGAATGATCGCCAATAATGAATCGAGGAATATTAAGATTTGAGCCGATAGCCTCGACGCAATGCCCAAATATCCCAACCGCCCATGAGTGAAATCATAATCACTATAATCAATGCTGAGCTGACTAGATTGGTTTCATGGATACCAGTCATAGCATAACGAAAGGCATCGACCAAATAGAAAAGTGGATTTAATGAAGAAAACTCTCGCCATGGCGTAGGTAATTCTCTAACCGAATAAAAAATTCCACCAAGATAGGTCATTGGTGTTAAAATGAAAGTAGGAATAATCGTTACATCGTCGAATTTATTTGCAAAAAGTGCATTGGCAAAGCCAATTAAGGCGAACAAAACAATGGCCAGAATCAGAATAAAGAAGAACCAGAAATAACTATGAATCTGGTAAGGATGAAAGAAATAGGCAAGTATTAAAAGAACGCTAGCAATCAAAAATCCTCGAAATAAGCCACCGACAATAAAACCACTCACGATAACAAAAGGATATACCGGAGCAACCAATAATTCTTCGATACTACGGGCAAACTTTTGACTATAAAAAGAGGTGACTACATTAGTATATGAGTTAATGAGCACGGACATCAAGATGAGCCCGGGAATAATGAACTCCATATATTGAACACCTCGAATTTCGCCTAATCGACGCCCGATTAACTCGCCAAAAATAACCAAGTATAGGAAGATTGTAATAAGTGGAGGAAATATCGTCTGCAACCAGAGGCGTAAAATCCGAGTAGATTCCTTGCGGATAATCGTAATAAAGGCAATAATATTGATGGAAATCAAACTCTGATCAACGGTTTCAATTTCTTGCTCCACCATATCTACGTTTCGGCTAGACAAGAGATGCTTATTCATTAGCTTCTATTCTCTCAAAAAATAATTCTTCCAACCGATTGCCGCGACTACTGATACTTTTCACTAAGATTCCTTGCCTATCAAAGATACGGAATATCTCGTTTAATGTTTGCATCTCTACTAAGTTTACTGTCAACGTAGAATCGTCGATTTTTTCAACCATGTAGGTTCTTTTTTTATCTAGCTGATCAAAGCAAGGTAATAATTGGCCGTTAGTAAGTGGCATCTGCAAGTGGAAAATAAATGTTTCCTTTTTTAGTTTTAAGAGTAGAGTTTTCATATGGTCATGCTCAATAATAGTGCCCTGATGAATGATTGCCAGTTTTTTACAAAGACGTTCAGCCTCTTCCAAGTAATGGGTCGTCAAAACGATCGTCAATCCCTGAGCATTGAGATCCACTAGAAAGTCCCATAGCTGTCTGCGCAACTCTATATCCAGACCAGAGGTAGGCTCATCCAATAAAAGTATTTTGGGTCGATGAACCAATGCTCTAGCGATGAGCAACCTACGTTTCATTCCCCCAGAAAGCTTGACAACTGTTGACCGAGCTTTATCTGCCAAGCCTAATTGTTCTAAAAGCAAGGATGCCCGTCTACGGGCAATACTACGAGGAACACCATAGTATCCTGCTTGCTGCATCAAGACATCCTCTACTTTTTCAAAATAATTGAGATTAAATTCTTGTGGAATAATACCCATCACTTTTTTTACTTCTTCTGGGTATTTCTGAAGATCATAACCATTTATTGTGATCTTTCCTTCAGTCATTTTCACAAGTGAAGAAAGAATCCCCAGTAAAGTTGACTTCCCAGCACCATTTTTACCCAATAATGCAAAAAACTCTCCTTGCTCAATTCTTAAGTTTACATCTTTTAAGGCAGCAACTGGTTTATTCTTATCCTTATAAATTTTTGAACAGCCAACAATTTCGATTATATTTCGTTTCATCACTATTTCACTTTGACTCATAGACTTTGTTTGTCTTCTTACTAGTCCGAGGAATAAAACTGGAAATCTTTTGGATTACTTCTTCAACAAGAATATCTGGGCTACTAGCTCCAGCACTCAACAGTATCGTTATTGGTACTTTTTTTGACAGCCAGTTGTGGGATTTGATAATGTCACGTCTCGGATAATCTAAATGTTGGATCCACTCTTTATCTATAATATCTTTGGCTGAAGAAATATAGTACGATTGCACCTTTTGTTTGAGTAAATAATAAAGATGAGATGTATTCGAGGAATTATAACCACCTATGACAATCGCCAAATCAGCTGGAGTTTTCAATAATTCTTTTGAAGCCCGTTGATTCTCATTGGTCGCATAGCAGAGAGTATCTTTCGTATCATAAAAATGATTATCAATCTGGGCAACTCCATACCTCTCAATCAATTTTCCTCGTAAATAGCGGCTAAATAACTGGGTCTCATTGGCTAGCATCGTTGTTTGATTTACTAGCCCAATTCTAGATAAATGCTTCGCTGGCTGAAAGTTACAAGAAGATTGATGAGAAAATCGAACAGAAAATTCTTTCTCATCCATGTGACCAGCAATGAATCTGCCAATTTGCCGAACCTCTTCACGATTTTGAATAATGAGAGCTGCATTCCCATGTAGACAGGCACGGGAAAAAGTTCCTCTCGTTTCCTCGTGGCTGACCTTACCATGGACAATAATCGTATAGTCCTTCTTGCCAATGGCTTCAATCTTATTCCATACTCGGGTAACGAAAGGACAGGTCGTATTATAGATTTTTAATCCCATTGATTTCAACCTTTCCTCGTCGTCAACGCTAGAACCGAAGGCTGGAATAATGACAACATCATTTTCCTTTAGATCTTCTAGATCTATTATTTGTTTCCCTTCAGTATTGCGAAGGAAGCGCACCCCCAACTTCAATAGATCCGAATTCACACGAGCGTTATGAATCATTTCACTGAGAAGAAATATTCTTTTCTTTGGGTTTTCTAGGACCGCTCTATATGCAATGTCTATTGCATTCTCAACCCCAAAACAAAGTCCAAAATGTCGTGCTAGAAAAAAACGAAAAGGGCCAATCTCCATTAAAGTTGGTTTATAATCTCGCTTATAACGATCTTTGATTTGTCTTTTTTTCTTTACTCTGGCAATCACAGGAGATTTAAAATAATTGGGAATGGAAAAATTTTTCATGGTTTAGATTAGTCCGATGACCATTGACCAAAAGTATAAAAAATCTGCATATTGATCGTCTTTATGAATAAAATCGAAAGAAAAATATCGTCCTGACCAATATTTCCTACATTTGACAAAATGGATTGTAGCTGTCAAGCATATCACAGAACCTTAGAAACTTGAATTGAAAAGCACAGCTGAAATTTTCAGCTGAGAAGAATCCTTCTCAGGTCTAATTTTGCAACCTTTCCTATCCAGAATTGTCTAAATATATGGGCAAGAATAGACAATGATAGCGACGGGGAAAGCCACAGAAATCACATCTATCGTAATCAGTACGATCCCGATCGTGGCGATTATTTTTGGTTCCATTCATATTGTTTTATTCTTGATCTTACACTACCGATTTAAGAAAGAATTACTCCTGAAGGGAAAATATCGAGATTTTTCGTTGAATGATTTGCGCCGATTTTTATTGCTTTGTGGGTTACTTTCAATAGCAGCAGGGACTCCTCTCACTTTTCTTTTCCTATTTATCTACGGCATAAGACCGCCGGTACTTGGTGGAGCAATTCCATTGTCGGTTGGGATCGCTTTGATTTTATTCTATCTTTTTACTCGGAATAAAAAATGAATGGAGCATGCGATCAGATGATGGGAATGATCAAGAAGGTGAAAGGAAAAATGCTAATGGTGACCTGGTCAACTTGGAGGAATTATTTCTACAAACAAATCAAATGATTTATAATTTGGGATATCGTTTTTTTGGAAATCGAGAGGAAGCAATGGATTTTTCTCAAGAAGTCTATATGCAAGCCATCAAGAAAAAAGACACCTTCAAAGGCTTGGCAAAAACATCCACTTGGCTGTACTCCATTGCATTAAATATTGGTTTGAACAAAATGAAGAGAAAGAAGATTTTACAATTTTTACCAATTGAACATCTAAATGAAAAAACCATAACTGAATCCCAGAAGCCTGATTCGAAAAGGATACAGACGTTTATTCAAGAACTGGAAAATAAGGAAGATCAACGGCTGATTTATCAGGAATTAAATTTATTAGACGCAAACTTTCGGATTCCATTGCTCCTCTATTATTATGAGAAAATGAGTTACCGAGAAATCTCAAAAAAATTGGAGATCAAAGAGAATACCTTGAAATCGTATATGAGAAGAGGTAAGATGATTTTAGCTCATCGTTTAACTAAAAGAATGTTTCATTTTTTTAGTTAATAAAAAGGATTACGTAAAAGAAACAAGCGCAAGAAGAACAAGAAGAAGGATATCAATGAAATCAGAAAGAAAATCAAGTCAGGATCAAATACTAGAGAGATACATTGAGAGAAAAATAGCTGAGTACCCGCAAATGCCTGTGCCAACGGAACTTGCGCAAAGAGTACTTGGATATCAAATAAATGCGGTAAACATCAAACGTCCAGTCATGATAGAAAATTTTGCTTGGTATTTAGTTCTCATAGTAAATGCGAGCATATTGATTGGGCAGAATATCCTTACCTTAACCTTCCCAGTTATGACAGGCGCTCTTATGAACATGGTACTCTTTTTTTCGATTGGTCTCATGAACGTGATCTTCCTATTGTTACTAGTGCAACGATATTCAAAAAAATTACTCTGCTATTTTGAACCATTGCTATCCTATTTGGATACCAAAGCCAAAAATTGGGACCATAGAATCCGTTTCCGTTAAAAAAAAGCAGAAACTCAGTTCAGAATGCTAGCAAAGAGCATGACAATGAGAAACTCACTAAAACTGATCACGCAATAATCGGATTTTTTCAAAAACCGCAAATGCACTTGATTCTTCGCTTAAATGGACGTGTTTCTTTAATTGCAGATCATCTAGCATAAAAAATAGATTGATTTGTTTATCCATACCTAAGGAATAATTCTCCAGAATCTTTCTTCGATACTCTGCTCCATTCTTGCTGACTTTTTCCAACCAATCTGAAATTTTTTTATTTTCTGGATAAACTGAATGAGAAAACTTTAGGTTTTGCAGAAGATAATCATGCCCACAAAAAAGTAAGGTCTTATCATCAAATTTTAGGATAGTCTTATAAATGGAATCATAGAGCTGGCGAACGTTACCACCATGACAATTACCCACTCCGCCATAAGTCAGTGTATCTCCAACAACCAGTGCCCCAATATTCCCTCGAAAATGCGGAATATGAAAAAGAATATGTTCTGGGCAATGCCCAGGTACCTCAAATGTGTGTATATTAATTCCTTTTGTAGACATCGCATCTCGCTCCGACATAAAAACACCTGGGGAATGATCAAAACACAATACCTTATCTGAAGTCTCTGTAGGCAAGAGAGGGATTGTTTTCTTGGGGCAGGAAATGCGTGGACCAAACACTTGGATTTGTGGGTACTTACTCATGAGCGATGGGATACCGGAAATATGATCAAGGTGATAGTGGGTAACAAGAATCCCTCTCAAGTTACAATTATGTTGTTCTACATAGCGAAGAATTGGTGTAGCGTCGGTTGGATCGACGCATATCATTTGAGCAGCATCTACTTGCCCATCAGAACATGATTTTATCTCTAGTAAATAGTTAATATTTTTTAGAGAATTTTCTACGTAAATTGGAATAAGAGCCATTAGCCGATCAGTTTTTTCATAGCGCTACCGATATGACTCAAGGAGCGAACTACATGCACCCCGGCATCTTCAAGTGCTTCAATTTTTGAAGTAGCAGTACCCTTACCGCCAGAAATAATTGCCCCCGCGTGTCCCATCCGCTTATTGGGGGGAGCGGTCAACCCAGCAATAAATCCGAGGACCGGTTTCTTGCAATGATCCTTGAGCCAAGCCGCAGCCCGTTCTTCATGATCGCCACCAATCTCACCGACAATGACAATTCCCTCGGTCTCTGGATCCTCGTTAAAAAGTTGTACGACATCTATCTGCTGGCTACCTACAATCGGATCTCCTCCTATACCAATACATGTGCTTTGCCCCAGACCTTCTTTTGTCAATTGATGAACAACTTCATACGTAAGGGTCCCTGAGCGCGAAACCAAACCGATATTTCCCTGCCGATGAATATATCCGGGCATAATGCCGATTTTACAAGCCTCCGGGGTAATAATTCCGGGGCAATTGGGACCAATCAGACGGGTCTTACTTAATTTTATTTTTTCAATAACTTTGGCCATATCAATAATTGGAATACCCTCCGTAATACAAACACAAAGCGGTATTTGACTAGCGACAGCTTCCAAAATTGCATCACTCGCAAAGGGAGCAGGAACAAATATAATACTTACGTTTGCTTCCTCTTTTTCCATCGCTTGACGTACCGTATCGTATACCGGAATATCATACAGACTTTTGCCACCTTTACCTGGACTAACCCCTGCGACTATTTTTGTCCCATAATTCAGCATCTGTTCAGTATGAAAGGAACCTTCCCTACCGGTTATCCCTTGTACTAAAATACGTGAATCTTTATCAACGAGAATAGCCATAACTTAAAAAAAATCTTGTAGAAAATCTCCTGCCTCAGGTAAATCTTCGACAATTTGAAATTGTACAGGAATTTCTTCCCTTCTTTGTTGAAAAATTTCTCGTGCTAAAGTAGCATTTGTCCCTTGAAGACGTACCAACAATGGGTGTTTTAATTGAATCGACTTCATAGCAGACATAATTCCATTAGCAACTCGATCACATTGAACAATTCCACCAAATATATTAATGAATATAATTTTTACATTCTGATCCTCATTCAAGATTCGAAAAGCATTGGCGACTGTATTCACATCAGCCCCTCCACCCACATCTAAAAAATTGGCAGGCTCTCCCCCTAAAGACTTCACAAAATCCATAGTTGCCATGGCTAAACCCGCACCATTGACCATGCAGCCGACCGTCCCCTCAAGTTTTACATAATTGAGGTTATATTCACTAGCCCTTACTTCCAAAGGGTCTTCTTCACTTTTATCCCGCATACTGATGATTTGCGGTTGCCGGTAACCGGCATTGCTATCTAATGAAAATTTGCAATCCAGTGGCAGTATTTTTCCATTTTTTGCTAAGACTAAGGGATTGATTTCGAGCATTGAGGAATCATAGTCAAGGAAGGCCTGGCTCAAAATTTTCAGAATATCCATTTTTTCCTTATCTGGCTTTAAGCCAAAGGTAAATAAAATTTCTCGACATTGAAAGTCATACAATCCACCATGAATATCCATTGCCGATCGATTTATCTTATCAGGTTGCCGTTCAGCAACTTCTTCAATATTTATCCCTCCCTCGACAGAGTACATCACAATCGGTTGGCCATTATCCAAAAAAAAGCTGAGATAATATTCCTCAGCAATCTCCGTGGCTTTCTCCACATATATGGCATTAATCTGCTTTGCCCATTTCCCAGTTTGTGCGGTTGAGATATAATTACCGAGCATAGTTTTTATGATTTTTTGGGCTTCATTCGCATCGTCGACTAATTGAACGCCCCCCCTTAGGATAACTTTTCCCTGCTGCGGATCTACATGATCGTAAATATTACCCTTACCCCTACCTCCAGCATGGACTTGGGCTTTGATTACGAGTTTCCCAGAAGTGGCTTCAAGTTCCCTTGCCCATTGATCAATATTTTGAGAGTGTGCAACAAATGACCAAGGAAATTCTAGACCCTTTTTTTGCAACAGCTCCTTTGCCTGATATTCGTGTAAATTCAATACTCTACTCCCTTATACACAATCAATAATCTCTCCTTTAACGTAAATCTAAAAATCATTCTCCTGACTTCCTAGCCTTCTGACAAAGAATCTGAATAAAGCTTCTCGTATTTGAATAAAGATACAAGGAAAACAACAAATTCCTCATAGAAGCAAAAATAGATTCTTTCTAAAAAAGATCAAGGTTTTTGCTACAGATTTCTCAATAATTTTGGTGCAAAAATTTTGGAGGCAAATCTTATCGAATTTTGCAAGTGTTCATGACGTTTGATAGCAGGATATTTAAAGTTCTTGAATAAATCAGCTAGTCGAAGTATAAATTGTTCTACACAGAGCTTCATATTCTAATTGATTTTACATTATATATTGTATGGAGGCGAAGAAAACAAGAAATCTATGATCAAAAAACAATCTACGTTAAAGAAGAAGCATCTTTCAATTGATTCTTTCCCACCTACAGTAAGAAAAAATATGTATAGTATTGCACAGAAATTAGAAGCTCATGGATTTGCTTGTTATACGGTTGGCGGAAGTGTTCGAGATTGTCTATTAAATATTCGAATTACAGACATAGATTTTACAACCAATGCGACCCCAGAACAAATCAAGAAGATTTTTCCCCGAGCAATTCCAAGCGGCATTAAATATGGTACAATGACAATACCCTATAATCAACAGGCTTATGAGATTACAACATTCCGAACAGATTTGAATTATGATTCCAAAAGCCGAAATCCAAAACAAGTACAATTTTCTGAGACAATTCATGCTGATCTTGCTCGCAGAGATTTCACCATCAATGCCCTTGCCTACAATCCGCTCACCAATGAGATGATTGATGATTTTCATGGTATTCGAGATTTAGACAAGAAAATTTTGCGGTGCATTGGTGATCCACAGATTCGTTTTCAAGAAGATCCCCTGAGAGTTATTCGTGCGTGCCGCTTGGCTGCAAAACTTGATTTTGCTATTGAAGAAAAAACTCTAGAAGCAATGAAACATGTAGCAATTAGCCAGAGAATGCAACTCGTATCAAAAGAACGAATGATGCAAGAATTCAAAAAAGGACTCAATTCCAAAATGATTGCCCTACTCCTGAAAGTGAATCTGATATCGCTTTTATTCCCGCAGTATTTTGCAAATCTAACCAAAAAAACACAGGTGTCTTCGACCACAATAGATCAGGCTTTATGCAAAAAAAGCTTAATCTGTCTATTACCCATGGAAAAAAAAAGTTGTGGAGTCTTGAGTAATTTAGCTTTTTTTTATTTTGCAAATGAAGCCTCAAAAGATGCACTACTTGCTGATGGGAGAAATTTAAAATTTTCACGAACTGATCTAAAATTTCTTGATTGCTATTATGACTATTTTCAATTCCAAGAAAAATCTTTACCAACTAAACAAGTAAACCCAAAAATCAGTAACCAAAAGATGGTAGAGGCACGAAAATTTTTGAGTCATCTAAAAAAAATGATAACAGAAAATAGAATAGATCAGTTTTTCGAGCAATTGACAGATTATTCCCAATACCCCTACTCAATTCCTTTGCTCAAACAAACCCTCAAAAATGAAGCACTCTTGGTAACGGACCTCGCAATCAACGGCTCTCACTTAATCAAATGGAAAATCTCTCCGCGGTTGATCGGTAATATCCTTCAAGGATTATTACGGCAAGTACTTGAAAACCCAGATTTAAATCAATACGATCAGCTATCACAAATTGTTCAAAAAAATCTGAAGCAAACGGAAAGTCATCCTCCATCAACTTTTCAAGAATAGCCCTAGATGATCCGAGAAACTATGAATTATTCACTATCAATTGGCGGGCAAACGCAGAAAATATTGCGATCGCCCCAAGCATTATCGACGCGAGCTACCGGTGACCAAAATTTGTTCTCACACAAACCTCTTAATGGGAAGGCCGCTTTTTCCCGTGAGTACTGATGTGACCAAATATCGCTGCAAACTTCTGTAGCTGGATGTGGGGCATTTTTTAATACATTGTCCTCTCGCGATTGCTCTCCCTGCGAAATCTCTAACAATTCTTTTTTGATTTGCATCATCGCCTCATAAAAACGATCCAACTCCACTTTGGGTTCACTTTCGGTTGGTTCTATCATCATTGTTCCAGCCACTGGCCATGACATAGTTGGCGCATGAAAACCATAATCAATCAAACGTTTGGCAATGTCTTCGACTTCAATGCCACATTTTTGTTTAAACTCTCGGCAATCTAGAATAAATTCGTGGGCAACGAAATCATTTTTACCTGAGTAGAGGATCGAGTACTCTTGAGAAAGTTTTTTCTTCAGATAATTGGCATTGGCTATTGCCATACAGGTTGCCTCTCGCAACCCCTCCTTACCTAAAATTCTCATGGTGATATACGAGATCAATAAGATCAATGCACTCCCCCAAGGAGCAGCCGAGATCGCTTCCACTGACCGCTCATTATCTTCCTCTTTCCTTATTAAAATATGACGGGATAAAAATGGGATAAGATGTTTACGCACACAGATAGGACCCATGCCAGGGCCACCTCCGCCATGTGGAATACTAAATGTCTTATGTAGATTAATATGGCAAACATCAGCTCCTATAATCGCTGGATTGGTTAAAAGTACTTGGGCATTCATGTTCGCACCATCCATATAAACCTGCCCACCCGCACTATGTATCAATTGACAAATTTCTCTCACCCTCTCTTCGAAAACCCCATGGGTAGAAGGATAGGTCAACATCAAACAACTCAATGTTTCTTGATATTGGCTAATCTTCTGTTTGAGATCAGCTACATCAATATCTCCGTTCTCTGTACACTTGATAATAACGACTTTAAAGCCTGCCTTGGTCGCACTGGCAGGATTGGTGCCGTGCGCAGAATTGGGGATAAGAACAATGTTGCGCTTGTCTTCCCCTTTATCGATAAAATAAGCACGAATAGCTAAAAGACCCGCATATTCCCCTTGTGCGCCCGAATTGGGTTCTAAAGCAACTCCATCAAAACCAGTGACTTTTTTAAGCCAATCCTTAAATTCTTCTAGAATTTTTTTATACCCTTGGTTTTGATCTCTCGGAGCGAAGGGATGTACATCACAAAACTGCGGCCAAGTAATCGGGACCATCGCTACCGTGGGGTTCAATTTCATAGTACAAGAACCCAAGGGAATCATCGCTTCGTTTAACGCTAAATCCTTCTTTTCCAAAACATGCATGTAACGAAGCATCCCAGTTTCTGAATGGTGACTATTAAACACCGGATGTGTGAGAATTTTTGATTTTCTCAACTTTTCTGATGCAAGTTTACTGTCGTAAACAGCTGTCTTTTTTTTCATTGCTGAGGCTGAACTGGCATCTTGAAATACTTGAATGATTTTTTTGATATCTTTTTCGTGAACGGTTTCATCAAGAGCGATGATTACTTGTCCCGGAACAAAATAATTGAAATTTATTTTTTTCTTGAGCGCACAAGCTCGCAGATGATCCTTTTCCTCTTCAGTCAGTGCGATAGCAATTGTATCAAAATAATACTTAGCTAGTGGAGAGTGGCCATGCTCTGCTAAGGCGTCGGCGAGCTTCTTTGTCAATCGGTGTACTCGCTGGGCGATCTCGTGTAATCCTTGCGGTCCATGGTAAACCGCATACATACTTGCCATAATCGCCAGCAATGCCTGCGCGGTGCAAATGTTGGATGTAGCTCTCTCCCGCCGAATATGCTGTTCTCTCGTCTGCAAACTGAGGCGAAATGCTTCATGATTCAAGCGATCCTTAGAGACACCCACAATTCGTCCCGGTAGATCGCGAATAAATTCTTCACTCGTCGCAAAAAAAGCAGCATGCGGCCCTCCATAGCCGAGTGGAACTCCAAAGCGTTGACTATTTCCTAAGATGACTTGCGCCGGATCTGCTTCATGCATCACCAGATAGAGGAGGTCACTCGCCACGGCACTGTATATTTTCTGATCAGCAAGCTCTTTTAGTAGCGCATTATAATTGTGAATTTCACCATTTTGATCAGGATTCTGAAGTAACACACCAAATAGCCCTTTATCTTTCGAGAAATCATGCGTCAATTCATCACCAATAACACACTCGATATTGAGTGCCTTTGCCCGTCCCTTAATCAGGTCTCTGGTCTGCGGAAACACTCGCTGTGATACGAAAAAACCAACTCGATCATCGGCGACCTTGCGAAAGAACATCTCCATCGCTTCTGCTCCAGCAGTGGCCTCATCAAGTAATGAGGCATTGGCAATCGGTAATTTTGTAAGATCAGAAATCATCGTTTGAAAGTTTAAAAGTGAAGCTAATCGTCCCTGAGAAATTTCTGATTGATAAGGGGTGTAGGCAGTGTACCAACCTGGATTTTCTAAAATGTTTCTTTGGATTACTGGTGGGATAATTGTTCCATAATAGCCAAAACCAATGTAACTAGCAAACCGTTGATTCATGGCGGCATAGTCCATCATTTCTTGCAAGATTTCATATTCACTGACTGCTGGCGGCAGATCGGGCTCTTTTGCCAAAAGAATATCACTTGGTAAACATTGATCAATCAGCTCCTTAAACGATGAGACCCCTATTTCACTGAGAATTTTCTCTTGATCGTCGCCAACCGCTCCAATGTGTCTTTCTTTAAATTCCCGTGACATAATGAACCAAAATTAATAGCTACCCGTTACTCTGTCAATTTTTTAGAGAGCAATAAATAATAGCTAGCCAAAAACAAGGTGATTCATAAAAACAGCACACAAAACCACCTCATCTGTAGTTGCCAATAGACAGAGACGCGATCGTGGTTACATAACTCAGACAAATAGTCCACTAGAACGATCCTGTATTTTATAAGACCTGTATCAGTCGATTCTTGCCTGACAGATGATACTCATATTATCTTAAATTCATAAGATTGAAGACATTATCAGTTAGGTGACAGAATCAGAGCGCACATAATCCGTCAGCTGTTGCAAAAAATCAAGGGCTTCTTGATAATATCCACCGTTTTTCTGCTGATCAAACAAAATGGCTATTTGCACCCCCTTTTTTTCAATGGTACGCAACTTCATTTTCTTTGAATTTGCATGTACGGTCGACATAAAATGATCCAACTCAATCAACAGTTCTCCCAGAACCATTTCTGCCTTAGTATTGTTGTGCTCCTTATAAAAAGAAATCTTGCGAAATCCGATGCTTTGCGCAAGAAAGCGTATTTGTTCTTGCAGAACAAATACCTCCGCCGACCTAGGCATCGTGCCAAAGCGTTCTTGCAATTCTCCCACCAACTCCTCCAATCGTCTGTATGAATCTACTGCAGCAAAGCGTTTATAAAATTCCATTCTTTGAAAAACATCAGCAATATACGTTTCTGCTAGGAAGGCATCTTCCAGCAGGTGAATCACACAATGTTGAAATGGTATCATTTCTCTTTCGTTTCCTACCCCGTTGAGCGACTTGACAGATTGCTGGTTTTGCAAATTGGAGATAGCTCTATTTAATAATTTTATATATAACTCATAACCCAACGCACTTACAGTACCAGATTGTTCTCTCCCCAATAAATTTCCTGCACCACGGATTTCTAAATCTCGCATAGCAATTTTGAATCCACTACCAAGGGTTTGTGCGTCCAAAATTGCTAGCAAACGACTCCGTGCCCTTTCATTTATTCCTTCTTTTTTAGCATGCAGTAGATAGGCATAGGCCTGCACCGGCGATCTGCCAACTCGCCCCCGCAGCTGATAAAGCTGGGCTAAACCCAACTGATCTGCCTGATCAATCACTAGGGTATTGACATTGGGAATGTCGATGCCATTTTCAATAATAGAAGTCGAAAATAAGATAGATGCTTTCCCCTCATAGAAACGAAGGAGTTTTTCTTCGATTTCTTCTTGCTGCATCCGTCCGTGAATTATTAAATAATCGATCTTCTTCTCTATTTTTGCCATAAACCATTCTGCCCGCGAATCAATCGAAGCGATTCGATTATGCATAAAAAATATCTGCCCATTCCGCTCAATCTCTCGAGCAATGGCCCTCAAGAGCTCTTCATTTTGATCGTCGATCAGATAAGTTTTTACTGATTTTCGGCCAATTGGCGGGGTGTTGATGATGGAAATATCGCGGATTTGACTCAACGATAAATGGAGAGTTCGCGGAATTGGAGTCGCGCTCATTGTGAGAACATGAACATTTTTGTTCATCGCTTTTATTCTTTCCTTTTGCGCTACTCCGAACTTTTGCTCCTCATCAATAATCAGCAGACCTAAATGAGGGGTTATAAATTTTCCCGATAGCATTGTATGAGTACCAATGACAATATCCAGATCTAGGTTTTTTAATTCCTCTTGGGTTTTCTTTATTTCCTTGGTTTTTTGAAAACGAGTGACACAAGCTATCCGGATCGGGAAGTTTGCCATCCGTTCACGAAATGTCCGCAAATGCTGCATCGCTAAAATTGTAGTAGGGACAATCATCTTTACCTGCCGGCCGTTCATCACACTTTTAAACGCTGCTCGCATGGCCACCTCTGTTTTTCCGTAGCCAACATCTCCACAAATAAGACGATCCATGCAGATGCCAGACTCCATATCTTTTTTTACTGCAGCTATCGATCGCAGTTGATCTTCTGTCTCCTGATAAGGAAAGGTGGACTCAAAATCCTCTTGAAAATGATCATCGGAAGGGAAACGATAACCCTGTGATTTTTTGCGATAAGCTTGTAATTCTATGATTCTTTGCGCAAATTTTTCTATCATTGGCTGAAGTTTTTTTTGAGTTTTTTGGAAACTTGCTTTACCTAATGAATCTAAACGAGGCGAGGACGTAGAACTGATATATTTTTGTACCATTGAAATTTGATTGATAGGCACCAGTAGACGCGCATTATCGGCGTACTGAATTACCATATAATCATTCAAAGTCCCCAATGTTTTCATTTTCTTAAGTGCTTCAAATTTTCCAATGCCATGAATGAGATGAACTACATAGTCTCCTTCTTTAAGGTCAAAAATTTGATCAAATTGGAGTGCTGCTACATTCTTCGTATGAATACCTTTGGCTAAATGAGCTCGTTTGCCCAAGATTTCATAATCGGTGATGAGATAAAAGTCAATGCTAGAAATATAAAAACCTTTTCGCAACGGTAGCTTAACAATATAGATGGTACCATTATCTAGGCGATCTGGAATACCCTTATCGATGATTTTAAGTGGAATTTGGGGCTGGTGAGCGAAAAGTTGAGCCATACCTTTCATTCCATTTAATGTCGGCGAAGAGATGAGAATAATTTTATTGTCTTTTGCCAAATCACAAATCGTATGAATTCCATGATCTAATTTTCGAAAATCGATGCTGTTTTCTCGGATACCAGCCAACTGATAATCATAAGAAATTTTTTTTTCGCCAGCCGTACTCTTCTCTATATTCTGCAGATAGCGATCAAAGATGTATATTTCACTCTTTGCATCTACCAATCGTTTTGTAAATTCCAATGAATAGTCACCATTAGAATTTACTGTTTCAGATTGATTCGTAGCGACTTTTTTTGGCAAAAAGTGATTTTGTCGGTCACCGTTAAAAGTCTCTTGTATTTGTTGGTAGTACAATAACAAAATCAGCGATTTCTCGCTTGCATAGTCAAAAAGAGTGAGATTATTCTCTAGAAAAGGTACAATCTCCTGAAATTTTTCTCGAGACAGCAAAATCAGCTCATCATCTCTTCTTTTACTCTGCACGATTTCAAAAAGCCATGAAGGGCTTTCAATTTGTTGAGCTTTTTTCTTGCATTCTTGCAGGTGCAGATATATTCTCTTACAGTCATGGACTTCAAGACAATACTCAGTCAATGGGAAAAAGTTCACAGTTGATATTTCTTCCTTTAATGTCCTTTGAGTTTCAATGTTAAATTGATGGATCGATTCAATGGTATCATCTGAAAAATAAATCCGCACAGGGAAGGAATGGGATACAATATCGAGTATCTCCCCTTTCAGGCAGATGTCCCCGATCATTTCGGCACGGACACTACGATGATAACCAAATTGACTTAGTTTTTCCACTAAAAGCAAAGGCTCCATAGTTTGCCCAGGAGAACATTGAAATGCAAGTGTTTGACGTTTATTGAGATCCGGTAGTCTCGTGATACTCCCTCTTGCAGATGCCACGATAATCTTTGCTCCCGCAAACTTCATCCATTGATTGAATACCTTTATCCGTTCAAGTGAGCGAGCCTGTTCACTACTACCTGATAATCGAAATTCTTTTTCTAAAGCAGGCAAAAAAAGAAGCCGTCGATCGTTCGGCAAAAAAAAAGAAATTGCCTTTGCTACCTGTTGGGCCTCGGATTCAGTTGGCAAGATTACAAAAAAGTCCCTTGCAGTTTTTAAAAAAAATGCCGATAAATAAAACGGAAGCCCCAATGGAATCTGATTGCTATGCACGGAGTTTTGCTGAAAAGAAATCAATCTTTGGAAATGAGAAAAAAATTCTTGCGCATATTTCTTAAGTAGTATCTCCATATTACAATAAGATCAGGTTCATTAAATTGGTATAGCGAAGGAAAACCGAAAAGAAAAACATTCTATGCGATACTCAAATCGAAAAAACGACTCTCAATCCCAGAAAATTTTCACAAATCTGATAAAAAAAAATCTTTCCGCAAAGTTCATTTTTACTATTTTCAACTGTATTTATTTTCTGAGCGGACCTTTGAACACTGGATGGCTTTTTGAAATCAACGGTCAAGAACAAAAAAAAAATAGAGAGAAAGAAGTTCAACTTGAAGAAAAAGAAATTATTTCAGAAAAAGTCCTTTTCCAAAACAAGACCACCAAACGTGCTCGTGTTGATCTAGCTGCGGACAATGTTCGATTGGGGAAAAAACTAGCACAGCTCATCATAAACAGTTCAGATCAAGAAGAAATTGGTGCTTCTCAAATAAGAATCAAAAGAATTATTGGGGATGAAGATAGCGGACTATTAGGAGCAGATATTCTTACCATCGACCCAAATGTCGTCATTTCGCATATCAATATCCTTCATCGAATTCTAAGCGGATACGTCCAGACTGTCTTCTTATACCCCAAAAAAGATGCAGCATTGCTCGCTCGCTACATTCTCTATTATAATGCCCTGCGCTATCGTGATCGAGCCTATATCGCCCGGCACTATCAAAGGGCAGTTACACAATATTTGGCCGATAAGAATCCAGGAATCTCTACCAAGTATCAGCAATGGGCGGGAATGACCGCACTTGTCATCCCCTTGCGTATCACCGCAGTTTACCCAAAATCTGCAGATCTTTCCCGTGACGAAATGAAAACTACTATCGAACAGAATGAACAATTAAAAAAACAAGGAAAAATCAGAGAGCAAGAATACAAAATTCTCGATGAAAAGCGCAACAGAGAACATCAGCAAAAGATCATCGCCAAAGATAAAAAAATAAAAGAAGAAAAAGAAAAATTAACTAATGATAGCAAAAAGATCACAGAAAAAAAGAATCAGATTTCTGAGAAAAAAAATGAGAGAATTGAAAAGCTAGAAAAGCTACGGCGAAAGCCCAGTGACAATGGAAATAACATTGATCAATTAGAAAAAGAAATTTCCGACTTAAGAGATGAAGATCAATCTCTTGCCCAAAAACAAAAAGAAATCGGCGAAAAAAAGCAAAAGATTGAAAAGGATCTGGAGACTCTGCAAGACGAAGGCAAAGAACTCGCCAGTCGTCAAAATAAATCTCCAGATGATAGTCTTCAAAAAAGCTCGCAACAACATGGAAAACAGCGACAAGAAGCCTCAAAGGCACAGACTGGTGGAGTGATTGGACCACAAAAAAAAGGTGAGCAAGCGCCAATTTTAGACGATGGTAAACAATTACTCATGACTGTTTATCGACCTACCGAAAAAGGACATTTTCAAAACAAGCTCTATTACTTTGATACGATTAAGAATAAGAAGCTCAAAGAAAGCAGCTACCAAAATATCTGTAGTCGCACATATTTTATTATTGATAAAGTGGGAGTATTGGTCACTGGCTACGATGGTGAACACGATGATCTAAATAGTCAAGAGCAGCATAAACTGGTATTGCTGAATAGCAAAACTTTGGCTAAAGAAAGGGAAGCTAAGAATAATGTCTATTGGTCAACACCCTTTTTCTACAAGAATAACTATATCTACGTATATACCCAAGAGGACGATAAATACTATTTTGCCAAATTTTCAATAGATTTAAGACAAGTAGCCCGCACATCAATTGCAGTAAATCCAAACAGCTCAATCAATTTTGTTGGCAAGAAAGAAATTCTCATTCAAAATCATCGCTCAAGGAAAAATAGCAACGCGATCTATATCTTTGACCAACAAAATCTCCGTCTGCTTAATACTATTGATTCCGCAAACAAATAGCAAAAGCCACACTGTATTGATCGTTTTGATCAGCTGCAACTCGCATAGAAATATCTCTAAAATCTTCTTTTTTGTGAATATCCTGAGTGTTGAGAATGATTTGATCCAATCTGCGCACAATTTGTAAATTACCAGAGATTTCAATATCTCTCATTTTTATAGATTCCCTACAATAAGGTAAATGAATTGCCTTAACACAAGCTTCTTTAGCGGCAAAGAAAAGAGCCAATGGCAAGGTTGGATTTATTTTTTCTTTACAAGCTACCTCTTGTTCCATTGAGGTAAAACTATATTGTAAAAATCGATTGCCATATCTTTCATAGAGCCTTGCGATTCTATGATTGGCGACAATATCAATGCCTACACCCAATATCATCTATGAGGGATTGATTAGTTTAAATTTCGCATCAATCGTCTGTGGTTCTAAGAAAATTAAATTTTCAAAAAATTCTCTATCAATAAAAACTGGTAAACCTCTTATTTCCCCCTCTGGCAAGATTGAATTTTCACTATCTGTAAATACTGGGCAATGAATCCATAATTGCGGAATGTTTCCTTTTTCGTTTAAATAGATTTTCACCTCTTTATCCTCATTGACCTCCATTGATAAATTAGCAATGGGATTGATACAGCGAATATCCTGTGAGGATAATATGATCTCTTCGTAATCTTGTTTTTTCTCTTCAAAGAAAGGGAACACTAACAATTGAGTTCTTTTTTTTTCGGCAAATGTCACTTGCTTGGGTAGGTTTGATAGAACAACCTGTCTTTGCGCCGGTAATTTTCTTGAT
This sequence comes from Leptonemataceae bacterium, assembly GCA_965207725.1. GTDB lineage: Bacteria > Spirochaetota > Leptospiria > Leptospirales > Leptonemataceae. The sequence continues at coordinate 1,432,671 of OZ242290.1, forward strand.
CGGAGATACACTGTTTTGGTGGAAAGCCGATCCAATTTTTTGATAGTGGCATATGGGCCTAAAATCATAATATAAGGTGGATCCATTAGGTAGTATACTTTTTCAACAAGGGCCTCTTCATCCTGAGTAATTTGCAATATGGGAAGAATTGGCAATTCTCGACGAAAAGCCTGTTCTACTTTCAAATCAAAACGGCGACGATAGCTTACCGAGACCCCTTCTGGTATTTCTGGCACAACGTTCACATTGAATTGTGATTGGCCAATTTTTAAACTTTCACTGTCTAAAGCGGCCCGGTAGCGGGAGACATCAAAATCTAAATCTTCAGCCTGTCCCGATAATTTTAAATTTAAAAAAGCCGGCACATTTTCTGCAAATACCAGATTTCCAGGAAGGTCAGGGGAAACGATCGGAATTCGAATTACTCGGCTCACCTCCAGAGAAATTTGCACGTATAAATACAAGACTGTCGCCAAAGTCACAGAAAGCAAACGTAGTTTCCAATTTTTTTTTAGAAATCTAAACAGGCTCTTCAATTTCAACTAACCCTCTGCTATGCAGTTACATATACTCATAATAATTTCTTTAATTTGTTCCCCAATTCATTTGCTCGACAGTTTATGATTTTTGCTTTATGAATAATATTGATCTCTCCTGTTTCCTCCGAAGTTACAATCAGAATTGCATCAGTCTGTTCGCTCATTCCTAAACCTGCACGATGCCGAGCGCCATATTTTTTTTGTACCGTATCAGATTCAGTCATTGGCAAATAACAAGCTGCAGCAACTACATTGCCATCATCGATTACTAAAGCGCCATCATGTAACAATGATTTTTTTTGAAAAATTGTTTGAACCAACTCCTTTGTCACTGCTGCTTTCATTGGTTGCCCGCCACGAATAATATCCTGGGCAGGATGATCGCTCAAAATCGCAATGATTGATCCGATTTTCTGCTTAGCCATATTCGTAATAGCACTCACTAGTTCTGGGATAATTGCATGATTTGGGGTATAGCTGCTGGCAAAATATCGAATAATCGGTGGATACTTGGTAAATGTAAGTTCAGAAATTAAATGTCGAAGTTCTGGCTGAAAAATGATAATCATTAAAATCACGAGATGAGAATATATACTTTCCATCAGCCAATTAAGTGTAGGCAGATTCAGGGTGTTCGCAAAGAGGTAAATGATCGTCAGAAGAGCAACGCCAACAATAATTCTAATGAGTACTTGCTGGCGCAGAGAGAGTAAGATCCGATAAATAATTATGCTCAAAATTCCAATATCTAACCAAAAATTGGGTTCCGAAGTCTTTCGCAAAATTTCATTCATTTGAATATTTAGATTGATTTCTCTATTTCACCGATCAAATAAGCATTTTTCAATGAGTAGAATTATTAAAACCCAATAGTTCTGACATTGAGTAAAGCCCTGGTATATCCTTTTTATGGCGATAAAGAAGGCTGGCAGCCAGAAGAGCTCCATTCACAAAAATGTCACGTGACTGAGCTCGATGAACAATCTCAAGCCTCTCCTGCTCACCGAATAAAAACACTTGATGCTCACCGACGATCTCATTGGCTCGCAAAGAATAAATACCCCCTCCATCGCTTGCCTTTGGTTTTGTTTTTTTTTGGAGATTATTATCTGAAAATTCATTTGCAACAAACAAATTTGCTAAGAGTTCTGCCAAGTGCTTTGCCGTGCCAGATGGAATATCCTTTTTATGGACATGATGCATTTCTAGTATTCTTGCTTGCCAATTTCCATCATTTTTTAACGTCTGCGCACACAATTCTACCAAAGTAAACATGAGATTCATCCCCACCGAAGTATTATTCGTCAAAAGAATTGGAATTTTTTCTCCAGCATCTTTAATGAGAACAATCTGACTCGCAGTAAAACCAGTCGTGCCAATCACCATCGGTTTATTTTCTTGAACACAATAGTTCAGTGCCTGCAAGCTCAGCTCTGGCGACGAAAAATCTATGACCATGTCACCCTGCTCAATTGCTTGCCCAAGATCAGTGTAAAATACGACCAGATTCTTGTCCCTATTTTGATCTTTTACCAAAGAAGAAGCTTCATTTTCAAAAATAGGTGCCTTGTCTAGTCCTGTTCGGGTACGCACATAAGCTGCTTGTAATCTCATTCCCAATGTGTCTTTTTTTTTTTGAAAATTCATCTTGCCTTTTCTTTGTTTCTATCTCGATAAAACTTTTCCCCATTCTGCCGTTTCCCATCGTTATCGTATATCGCACTAACATCGTTAATCCAGAAATCTCTTTCCTCTCACTTCAGATTTACTTTTGCCAGAATCTGCAACAGTTTCTCTCTGTTCTCTTTGCCGAGAGGAAGAAGCGGAAGACGCAACATGTCTTTGCAGATTCCCAAATGCGAGGCAGCTGCCTTCACAGGTATTGGGTTTGTCTCAATAAATAAGAAATTCATTAATTCTACAAGCTGATAAAAAAGACGATTGCCATTGGTAAAATCTCCTTGCAAATAATACTGGAGTAGCATTTTTATCTTTTTTGGATAGAGATTTGAAATCACAGAAATCAATCCTTGCCCACCCAAGCCAATAAAAGCTGGTAGTACATTATCATCCCCGCATAAAAAAACAAAATCGGGCGAACACTGGTGCTTCTTTTCAATAATCTCTTGAAAATTGCCACTCGCTTCCTTAATACCTGCAATATTCGGATGTTTCGCAAGACGAACCAATGTATCCACCGATACATTAATAGACGTCCTTTGTGGAATATTATAGAGAATAATCGGCGTATCCACTTGATCAGCAATGCTTGTAAAATGCCGATAAAGCCCTTCTTGAGTGGGTTTATTATAATATGGATTCACCACCAGCAAACCATCCATTCCTAGTCGATCTGCAAATTTACTCAAAGCGATTGCAGTAGCTGTCGAATTTGAACCAGTGCCTGCAAGTATTTTTATCCTTTTGTCCACTATAGCAAAGGATTTCTCCATGAGTTGATAATGTTCATCCATGGAAAGTGTTCCAGCCTCTCCAGTTGATCCACATACGACGACTCCATCAACTCCATTTGAGATTTGATTTTCGATTAATTTTTTGAGACTCTCATAATCAATCTTTTGAGCATCTGCATGAAACGGAGTCAGTAGTGCAGTATATAAGCCATTCATCTTAGTTTTCTCTTCCCTACTTGCTCATTATACAATGGCACGCATTCTCCCATTGCAATCACCTGATTATTCTTTATGATCACTTATCTATATGAGCAAAAGTTCTTCAAGCCAATAAAAAAACTCAAGTAAAATATCAGTATCATGTATCGTTAGAAAGTAATGATAAGTCCAATAGAAGATGGTGACGCCTAAAAGAATGTAAATATCTTGAGCCAGCCGCTCAAAAGATGGCAGAGAAAAAAAACGATATAACTGAACAATCCATAAAAGGACAATGAGAAACGGAACAAATTGCACTATGAGGGAGACGGCGGTTTTTAGTGATTGTGCCCAATCGCTTGCATAACTATCCCAACTCATTGCAATCTCTTGTTGATAAATAAGAGCATAAAAACAGATCAAAACCAGCACAATCAATTTAATGAGAATTGGTGGTTCCTTGCGAATGATAAAGTATATTGTTCCCATACCCCAGATAAGAAAAATTGGTAAGACTAAAGATTCCATATCAATTGGATATCCGAATAATCTAAGATTAATTCTCCATCATTGCCTTGGCAAGTAAAATCTGTAATGCCTGCTCAGTGCTACGCGAATCAATTCTTTGCCTAGCCAGCCCAAACGCAGTGCCATGTGCAGGACTGCTTCGTAGGAATGATAATCCTAATGTACAATTAATTCCCGCCATCCCTTCTAGAGCCTTAAAGGGAATAAGTCCCTGATCATGATAATTGGCGATGAATAGTCGATAGCAATCGCGCAGACCTGCGGCAAATAACGCGTCAGCAGGAAGCGGTCCCTCAATTGAATGGCCAGCTTCCTTCATGCGATCAAGCCAAGGAATCATCCATTCCATTTCTTCTTGACCAATCAGGCCTCCCTCACCAGCGTGTGGATTCAAACCGCACATTGCCCATTTGCCAATGCTCTGGGGAAACCTTTCTTTTATTTCACGTAATATCGGGATCATCCTCTTATCACTCAGGACTTCTTTAAGAATCTGACTAACGTCCTTTAATGCTTCATGTCGGGTCAACAAGAGCACATTGATTTTTTCACCGACCATGAGCATAAAAGTCGCTTGACCAAAAAATTGAGCCAAATAGTCGGTATGATCAATAAATTTTTCTTTTCTGGTTGACTCCTCATTGAGCCGATCCAGCGCCTGTGAAACTCTGATCTTTGACAAAGGTAGAGTGCACAGACCTATGGCCTGAAATTTTTTTAACAAAATACAGGCAATTTCCAAGGCACGGATAGAAAAATAACCTCCTAGCAACTCCTTTTCTTGCAATTTCTTGGATATTTCTGCTGTCTTGGATTCTTGTGCAATATCATAGACAATCAATTTATTCTTATTCATATTTTGGAGGAAGTCAAGCTGAACCTCTAGATCATCTATAGCTCGACCAACATATTGGAAATGCCAATCACATTTTTCGCAATAGACTTCTAGTTTTTTCACCTCATGATCAAAGTGTCCGATGTACACTAAAGAAATCTGCCTCAATTCTCGATCCTTGCCGATTTTATCAAAAGCTTTTTCAAAACAAATACTACCAATACCATTGGGGTCGCCAGCACTAATGAAAATGGTTTTTCTCAAACGATTGATCGGTGTGCTTGAAACGATCATCTATTACTACGAGATAGCTCGCCCAACAAATATATTGATTAAGATTGCCGATATCTTGATACGAATCATGGAATTTGCCAAAAAAACACTTGCAAACTGAAAGCTATATCGTGGAATCGATTGAAAATGTCTAAAAGGTTCCCTCATAGGACTATGGTGTCGGCGTTATCACAAAAGATACGACAAAGTAAATCCATACAGAAGCTATTTTTTTCATACCGTCTACCAGTTCATACTAAACACAGATAAAAAAAATGAGAAAATGCAAGAAGATTTTAAAATTCATTACAAAGAAAAATTTTTTATTCCTAATTTAAAAACTAAATACCGATTCATTTTCATAATCTTTACCATACAAAAAATGAAAATAGAATATTGGAAACATAAAAGGGCCATTTTTTTATTTTTTTTGCTTGGTTTTACCTATAGTGTAGTCTTGAACTGTACAACACTCAACGCTTCAGAGCGGAGTAATCTCCTCTCGTGGTTGCGAGCAAACAGATGGGATAAGATCATTGAACAATATGAACAAGGGAAAAGAACGGCTAGGACGACTCTCGAACACTATGCATTGGCAAAAGCTCTCTATGTTGTCAATCACAATAAAAAACCTCCGACCAATGAGGCTTGGCTTAGGCCACTACAGTTGCTGTTAAGAACAATCAGCATAAGGTGTAGCAAAGCACGGGAAGAAAAACAATTCATTCAATGCCTCAACAAAAAAAGAATTGAAAGCATCAAAACTCCGTTAGAAAAATTGAGCCTACGCTTTGCCGCAAAGATTGCGAGAAAAAATAAAATGTCGGGACTGCAGCTGAGAGCTCTGGAACTGATAGAATTAAAGTTAGACCCGTTCCATAGTAGCGAAATATTTGCCCATCGACTACACCTATTAGTAAACAAAGAGAATGCAATTTCAAGGGCGGGGAGCTTACTTGATAGACAGAAGGAACTGAGCGAACTAACACCCTATGCCCTTTATCAAGCAGGTTTTTTAATGCTACGCCTTAAAAAAAAACAAACTGCCCTGAGACACTGGCATAGAGCATTTTCTCATCCAGATTGCGAAACATGGCTCAAGAAGGATATCATCCGAGATTTAAAAAAATTTTTTGGAGCTACCCTCGCTGGTAAAGGCAGTCGAGAAAATACTCTGCTTCTTGCAACCTTTGCGACAGATCTTCCAAAGAAAAATCTTGGAGCGCTTAGACGAAAAATAGACTTACGAAAACTGGTTGTCCCCAATCAAAAGCCTTCAATAGTCAAGGGGTATGGGTTATATCTGATAGCTATCAACCGACAAAGAGAATTTATGGACCTCGCGACAAGCAATCAAAACACCCTCAAAAAAAATCTCCATATTCTAATTCATTGGAGCAATACCTTGAGAGAAAAACGCAGATATTCTTGGATCCTCAAGTTAAGTGAGACATTTCCTCAGCAAAAGACTCAGAGTATTCGCTACTATCGAAATATTTTAGATGCACACGAAAAGAAAACCAAACGACTGGGATTAGTTTATTTTGAAGAGCTACTCCAGTTTATTAATAGAAATCCCTACGCAATTCAAGAACAAGATAAACTCATCAAGTTTTTAGTTAAACAAAAGAACGGCAGAGTGAAATCCTATGCTTCGCAAATCTATTGGCGAAAAGCCATGCAAGAATTACCAAAACATAATTCTAGTGGAAGGTTTTACTACTGGAGCAAACGATTTTATCAAGATAAAGGAGACCTACCTACTGTAAAAAAAATTTATGAAACGGTATATTCTCTGGCTCCCGGTAGTTACTATATAAGAGCATTTTGGCCAAAATCAGTTGTTGATCCAACACTGAGCCTGAAAGCAAGAGCCAATTGGCGTAAAACGGTCAAGAACCGCCAGAGTTATTTAGCTTGGTTTAGTCAGTATGGAAAATTGCCAGCCAAGGAATTGGCAAAATATAAGCGAAGTAAATATTTTGATTATAAGGCGGTGCAGCTTGCCACCAAAATTAAAACAACCCGATATACCGAAGGAAACGAGATAGTGAACGTGTTGCTGGACGTTGGTCAATGGCCCGAAGCGATACAACTCTACAAGAAATTGTACTATCGTACACTAGAACGAGAAGACTATTATATACAATTGATTCATTTAGGAATAAAGAAGAAATACCTGAATCTACAAGTCTATTACGCACGAGCTCTGCTCAATGAATTTCAAGTCAGCCTTGATCCGTTTAGTATTCCCAATTCTCTTTTAAGAATTTTATATCCACGTCCGTATTTATCACTAGTCACCAAATATACAGCTCAGTACGACATTGATTCTGCTGTTGTTTATGCAATTATGCGCCAAGAAAGTTTATTTTTGGAAGGAGCAGTCAGCCGTTCTAATGCTCGCGGTCTCATGCAGATTATCCCGAAAACCGGTGATTGGCTCAGAGAATTATTGAAAATCTCGAAGAAAAATTTGTTTGATCCTGAATACAATATCCATTTAGGGAGCTATTATTTCTCTCGTCTACTGAGATCGTATGAGAATGATTTCAACTGGGCTACAATTGCTTATAATGGTGGTCCCGGTAACCTTTCTCGTTGGAAAAAACAACACTATAAGAAAGATGATTTCTACTTATTTTTAGAATCCCTACCAAATATGGAGTCACGCAATTATTGTCGAATTGTTAATAAGAACTATCACGACTACCAATTACTAAAGGAATTTCGTTAACCAAGGGCATTCTATAAGTATTAATTCCATTGATGACCGAAAAAAACCGCAAGAGCACGGAACGAGAAGAAAAGAATTTCCTTATCTATGGCAGACAAAATGTCCGAGAATTTTTGCGAGCTGTCAATCGCCCTGCACCCCAACAGATTATTTTCCATCAATCATTGCCGAACAAATTGCGTGATTTGCTTGAAAAAAAATTTTTGCTTTCAGGAAAATGTAACTTCACTGTTAAGAAAAGTCTTGCAGAGATAAGCCAAGAGTTCCCCCATATACATCATCAAGGAGTTATCTTAACTTTTAGCGAAAAAAATGCATCCATATTAAAAGGAGAGAGAAGATCAAAAGAAACATGGCTTGAGGTTTGCTGCCGACTTGGTGGTCCCATCGTTTTACTTGCAGATCTTCAGGATATACAAAATGCAGGTAATATGGCGAGAAGTGCAGAATGCTTAGGTGTCTCAATTCTTTTGCTCTCTGGTAGAAAAATTGAAGTAAACCAACGTTTTTATCAAATATCCTCTGGAGCTGCTCATCATCTCCATCTTTATACGGTCGGTAATACTCATCAATGTGTACAACAATTAAAGAAAGAAGGATTTTTTATCTGTGGTGGGAGTGCTGAGAAACCCAGCTCTCTCTCCAGTAAAACGAAAGTCCATACCAATAGCATGCCCCTCACAATATCATCAACGGAAGTCCATCGTCTCCCAAAGAATAAAAAAATCGCCTTGATGATCGGCGAAGAACATCAAGGTTTGGGACCATTGATACAAAAAGAATGTGACTATCTCCTGCATATTCCTTTGCGAGGGAAGACCAAATCGTTAAACGCTGCCACTGCTGGGGCTATCCTGATCGATCGGCTTATGAATCAGACAGGCGATGAATAATTCCAACCCTACAGAAGGAAAATGCTAGTCAGTGCGATAATATTCGCTGAAGTAGGTATGTTTTAACAGAAAAGCGATTGTCATAGGACCCACTCCGCCCGGAACCGGCGTAATATGACTGGCTTTTAGTTTACAGGTTTTGAAATCTACATCTCCCACCCGACTGGAATTATAACCAGCATCTATGACCACAACGCCTGCCTTCAACCAATCCCCATGAATCATTTGAGGCTGTCCACAAGCAGCGATGACAATATCTGCTTGTTGAGTATAAAAACTGACATTTTTACTCTTGGAATGGCAGATGGTAATAGTAGCATTGGCATTGAGTCCGAGCATTGCAACCGGACGCCCTAAAATTGGTGATCGCCCAACAACTACCAAATGTTTGCCAGCTAAACCGATAGAATAAATTGCCAGCAATTCTATAATTCCAGCCGCCGTACAAGCGGGGAAAGATTTTACCCCAAAACTGCTTCGTCCAAAACTAATCGAAGAAACCCCGTCCACATCCTTTTGCAAGGCGATTTTATCGAATACTACGCGAGTATCAATATGCTCTGGTAGCGGGTGCTGAACCAAAATGCCACTAACAGTCTTGTCATGGTTGAATTGATCGATTATTTCCAATAATTCTTCAGTTGAAATTTCTTTTGGTAAATAGACAATTTCTGATAATATATTGCATTCTTCGCAGGCCCTTTTTTTCATTCTTACATAAATCTGAGATGAAGGATTATCACCAACACAGATTGCAATTAATTTCGGATTTCGCCGCAGGCGGCCAGCCTTCAAATCTCCAGTGATTTGTTGAGTAATCTTTTTCTTGATTCTTTCTGAATGGCTCAAACCATTCATAATGATGGTCATTTACTTTTTTCGAAAAGAAAATAGATATGGATAATTGTCAGAATAAACTTTTATGAAATCCTTAATGATATCGAATTTTTGAAGAGTAAGAGCAATATCATCCCAGCCATTCAATAAACAATTTTTACGAAATTCATCAATCTCAAAATGGAGGTCAATATTCAAGAAATACAATTTCTGACCCGGTAAATCTATGCGCATCTTTTCTGCCTCATGCTTCAGTACTTTCTTCTTTAGATCATCAATGATTGATTCATCCAAAACGATTGGTAAGATGCCATTTTTAAAACAGTTGTTATAAAAAATATCTGCAAATGAACTTGCGATAAGACAACGAAATCCATATTCATGCAAAGCCCATGGAGCATGCTCTCGACTAGAGCCAGAACCAAAGTTTCTGCCAGAAATCAGGATTGACGCTCCACGATATCGCGGTTGATTTAATGCAAAGTTAGGATTATCCACTACACCTTCTGCATCCAAGTAGCGCATATCATGAAATAAATGCACCCCAAATCCAGTGCGGTCAATCTTTTTTAAGAACTGTTTAGGGATAATCTGGTCGGTGTCAATGTCTGCTCGATCAAGCACCAAAGGGATACCAATGTGTTCAGATAATGCTTCCATGTTAATATTATGTTGTGCAAATTGAAATTACAGATTTCGATATCTCAAGCAAAAAATCAACTGAGCCATTCGCGAATATCCAGAGGATGTCCCGATATCGCAGCCGCCGCTGCCATTTCTGGACTCATCAGATGAGTCCGTCCCCCCCGTCCCTGCCTTCCTTCAAAGTTTCGATTAGAAGTTGAAGCACAACGTTCTTGTGGGGCGAGTATATCATCATTCATACCGAGGCACATAGAACAACCTGGGTGACGCCATTCAAAACCAGCTTCAATAAAAATTCGATCCAATCCCTCCACTTCTGCCTGTCTTCGTACTCGATATGAGCCGGGGACTACAATCGCATGCACATTCGGATGTTTTTTGCGATTGCGAAGAACAGTGGCAGCCTTGCGAAGGTCTTCAATGCGAGAATTGGTACAAGAACCGATAAAAACTCGGTCAATGTTAATCGAAGTCATCGGTTGTCCCTCCTTTAAGCCCATATATTCTAACGATCGATAAAACGTTTTTCTCTCTTCCTCACTGCCCATCATACTGCCCATCGGGACACACCCATTGATTGAACAGACCTGCGCTGGGTTTGTCCCCCAACTAATCTGCGGTTCAATTTCCTCGGCAGCCAATTCTGTTACTCGATCAAAAGCTGCCTCTTCATCAGTTTTTAATTGTTGCCAATCCTTTACTGCCGCATCCCAATCCGCTGACCCCTCCAGAGGGCTATAATCTCGGTTACGAAGATACCTCATCGTTTTTTCATCAGGTGCAATCATGCCAGCTTTTGCCCCCCCTTCAATACTCATATTACAAACAGTCATTCTCTCTTCCATAGAAAAATCTCTGATAGTGGAACCTGAATATTCTATAACGTATCCCTGCCCACCATGAGTACCAATTTTACCAATAATCGCCAAAATGACATCTTTGGCACTAACACCTAATCCCAATGTACCATTAACGACAACATTCATATCCTTTGCCCGATTTGTTCTAAGAGTCTGCGTCGTTAAAACATGCTCTACTTCACTGGTGCCAATACCAAACGCCAGCGCTCCAAAAGCTCCATGAGTTGCAGTGTGCGAGTCGCCACAAACAATTACGGTGCCAGGTAAAGTGAACCCTAATTCTGGACCCACCATATGCACAATTCCATTGTCGCGATGCGTGAGACTCAGTAATTCAATGTTGAATTCTCTACAGTTCTTGCTTAAGGCATTCATTTGCTGCCGAGATTGAGGTTCAGCATGTTCCAGATCGCGTACTCGTGTAGAAACGTTATGATCCATCGTTGCCAGCGTTAAGTCTGGCCGAAAAACCTTACGATTTGCTAGCCGCAATGCCTCAAACGCTTGCGGTGACGTAACTTCATGAATAATATGTCTATCAATAAAGACAATGTTTACACCATGGTCCTCACAAATTAGATGACGATCCCATACTTTTTGATGTAATGTTCGCTTTTTCACACAATCCTCTAGGGATTAAAAAACCAAGCAACTGCACGATTGTCAATTCTTTTTTCGTATTCAAGAACAGATGATACTTCAATCGCCAGATATCGTCGAAGTGCCAATGGTTAATTATCCATATACTCTTTCAATTTCTTGCTGTGAGTTGGATGACGTAATCTCCGCAATGCTTTTGCTTCAATTTGTCTGATCCTCTCACGGGTCACTTGAAATACGTAGCCCACCTCTTCTAGAGTATGAGAAAAGCCACCATCCAGACCAAAACGCATTCGTAATACCCTTTGCTCGCGAGCAGGAAGTGTTTCCAAAACTAAACGGATGTGTTTTTGTAAAAACTTATTGGTTATTTGATTCATCGGTGTTTCTGACTCATCATCGGAAACAAAATCTCCCAAGGCGGTATCTTCTTCATTGCCGACCTGTTTATTCAGCGAAATTGGCTCAAGTGCCACGTTTTTTGCTTGTTTCACTTTCTCTACCGACCAACCCAATCTTTCGGCTAGCTGACCATCATTCGGTTGCACTCCGAATTCTTGCAGGAAGTCGCGGGTCTCTCTTGTCACTTTATTAATTTGCTCAATCATATGAACCGGAACGCGAATCGTCCTGCCTTGGTCAGATATTGAGCGAGTAATCGCTTGACGAATCCACCAAGTAGCATATGTAGAAAACTTATATCCTTTTTTATATTCAAATTTATCGACGGCCTTGATCAAGCCAATATTTCCTTCTTGAATCAAATCAAAAAAGTGAATTCCCCGATTAGCATAGCGCTTAGCGATAGACACCACCAATCGCAAATTTGCCTTAATCAATTCACGCTTGGCTTGAGCAATTTCTCGCTCTCCTCTACCCAACGATTCACCCCAGCGAAGAATTTCACTTATTGGCGCACCAGCTTCTTGCTCAATTCTCCTGAGTTTTCGTTCACTATTTCGGATATCCTTGATGACCATCCGAATTTCCTCAATTGAGCACCCCATTTCTTCGATAACTTCATCAATATTCTCATTCTTTTCTAAAAAACGATTATAACTCTTAATTGTTTTTATATCACGGCCGTAGCGAACCCGTAGTTTTGCGTAATAGCGTTGAATCTCTTTGATACGAAATACTATTGATTTAATCTTTTGAGAAATGCGCAGGATTTCCTTGCGAGACACACCCAATGACCGTAGGGCTACATCAATTTCCGCTTCTAATTCATCGACATTACGCTTGTACTCCTGCCATTGATGAGATCCAGCAACACAACCCTGCATTTTTTTCTCGTTCACCTCTAAGGATTTTTGACAGCGATCAATAATCAGCATCTTTTCTGCAAATCTTGCTTCCAACTGTTTAATTTCGTGCATCGATAAATAGTGCACTCTATCGACATGAATGACATCGGCTATCCGTAATTTGCCGCTTTTAACCTTAGGCAATAATTTAAAGAAATTCATTCTCAAGATTGAAGAATTCAGAATTGTCTCAAGAATAATATTCTCACCATGTTCGATTTTCTTCGCTAAGAAGACTTCTTTATCACTCGAAATTAAAGAGACTCTGCCAATTTCCCGTAAGTATAAACGAATCGGATCTTCGCCATCTCCCCGCTTGCCTTCTTTGACAGTTTTCTGTAGCTTTTTCTCTGTTTTTTCCTTTTTCTTCCCCGAGCTTTTTAGCTTATCAAGCTCTACTCGCTTGGTGGTCGTTAACTCTTCGACGACTTCAACTCCCAATTGATTGAGGAGTGTGAAGATATCTTCAATCTTTTCTGAGTTTAAAACCGTTTCTGGTAGATATTCATTGATCTCATCGTAGGTGATTTCACCTTTTGCCTTGCCCACTGATATTACCTTACGAATTTCTGGCATTTTCTCTATGCCTGTATGCTTTACCTTCAACCTATCACTGTCTCCTTACTTCGAATCTTCTCTCGTAGTTCATTTAATCTTTGTAATTTTTGAGGATGATTACCTCTGTCTCCCTGCTCTCTATCATCGGCAAAATCCTTCTGATTAAAAACAGCACTCAAATCTTTTTCTAGTTTTGCTTCTTCAAGTTGATCTAATAAATCAGCTATAATCTCTGCCGCTTGAGAAATTTTTATATTGGCGATGGTATGCTTCTCTTTCATCATATTAAACAAAACCTTGGTTTCATCATCCAAATGAAATGCCAGCAAATCTTTGCCAACCCACTGCTTTTTTTGTAAAAAGAGCATTTCCAGATATCGAAAAAGAATTTTGGCACTATAGTCTTCCAAACGAATCTCAAGAATTTTCTTATACAGACTTTCGTTCGCATCCGACCATAAAGATGGGAAAAATAATAAGTAAAAAATAATTTCGCGCTCAATCCGTATAATCTTTTGTTCTTTTGGTTGATTACCGGCACGAGGTTGAAGAGGAACAGCCAGCTGAGATCCCTTCAACCTAGAACCTCTTGTTGATAGATCCATCTCTGCCATCAAGTGCTGTCTTTCATTTTCTATTCTTTTTTTTGAATTGTCTGCTGATGGGAACAAACGATTATAGTCTTGCCAACGATCCACCAACACCTGATTCTCCAATCCTAAAAACTTTCCTGCCTCTTCAAGCAAAATTATTTGTTGCGACTTTTGAGATATTTCGCGTAAATTCTCAAATAAACGATTAATCACTTGAATTTTATCCACTCCTCTCGGATAAAGATTTTCTGCTTCTGGAGGTGTCAATTTCCCCGAATAATAGCGATATGCCTCAGACCAAAATTTTTTCAGATTTTTGAGTGTCCATTCCCTTTCTTGTTCCCATTGATTGATAAATCGATTCGGTTGCATCGTCTCTAATAAAAAATAATGCTCTACTAAAATAGCTGCCGGGAATAGTTGATCTTTTATCCGTTGCTGACTAATCTTTTCTGCAAGATCACAAGGATCAGTTTGCGGCGGAATGATTACCACTTTAATCTGTAGGTTTAAAGTAGAATTTAAAACCAAATTTGCCAAGCGAAGCATACTTGCCCTGCCTGCTGGATCGCCATCAAAAAGTAAGTAAATCACGCTCACATCGTGCGAGAGAATCTGCAGTTGATCAAGATTCACGGCAGAGCCAAGAGGAGCACAAGCATAGGGAAATTGAGCTTGCCATAAGGCAATAACATCCAAATAGCCCTCGACCAAAACTGCCTGCTTTGTTTCGCGCATCGATTCGCGGTTTTGCTCCAATCCATAGAGAAATTTCTTTTTCTTGAAAATAGAAGTTTCTCTACCGTTCAAATATTTGGGTTTTTTTTTGTCCGATCTGAGCAAGCGACCGCCAAAACCACATATTCGTCCATTGGTATCAATCAACGGGAAAATGACTCTCCCGCTAAACGGTGACCATTTTCCAGAATAGCTCGAATCAAGAAGCAAACCTGTTTCTGTTAGTTTTTTTATTAATTCGATTTCGGAAAACCCTTTGTCTTTTCGCATATTTTTCTTTGCCAGATTTTGCCATTCTCTACTGATTTTTTTTAAAAGAAGCGTTAACCACCCTTGGGTATAATCCGAAAAATAGCCTAAGCGAAATTTTTCGATAGCAGCGGGATTTAACTTTCTTTCTTTTATCAAGTATTGCTGCGCAGCCACCCCCTTTTCTTTGTCTCCCAGGAGACTCATGAAGTTGGCATTTAAAATTCTATATATTAGATAATAAAGTTGTCGATCACGCTCATTCTTACTAAAGGTCCTATGATCTCGATAGTCAATATTCGCAAACTCTGCTAGTTTTTTTAAAGCATGCAAAAAATCTAAATTATGATAATCCATAACAAATCGAAAAATATCACCACCCCTACCACATCCAAAGCAATAATAAAATGCTTTTTGGGGATCAACATGAAAAGAAGGAGTTTTTTCTTGATGAAATGGACAGAGTCCTCGATAGCGACGACGATCGCCACTTAATTTTGTAAATTGGCCAATATATTGCTCAATTCTAATTCGCTCAAGAATCGTCTCTTTTATATCCAAACTAAACCTAAACTTATCTTCAATCTTTGTATACTGTTATGGCAACCATCTATGCCATGTCTCATAGGTATTAAAATTATTAATCAGCAACAACCAGCTAGATGTCCTGAAAACCTATGCACTTTGAACTTCCTTCTCATCTACTCTTCGTCGAATTATCTGACAAATCAAGGGCGCGATCAACCATTTTGCGAACCAATTGGCCATCAATATTTTTTTTCTGAAACTCCTTCATTATCATCCCCATCAACTGTCCTCGTCTCTTTTGTAGCTCCCTTTTTTGGGTGGCATCTTCCTGCCCTCCATCATTCGTCTTTAACTGAGTCATCATCGTTGCGATCGCCCTTGCTATCTCCTCTGGCGTCACTGCAGCTGGCAATAGACTTTCTAATAATTCCAAGCCAACTTGCTCTTCGGCAACCGCTTTTGGTCGATTGCCTTTCTCAAAAGCAAGAATCGATTCACGACGTTTTTTCACCCCACGCTTAACAATCCCCTGAATCTCTTCATCGGTTAGTTGTGCTCCGCTTTTCTTTTTTCTTTTGCCTTGATCGTATTGAATTTCCGACTTCAAAAGCCGCAACGCATCCAACTTGAGCTGATCCTGCGACGACTTTTTCTGTTTAATATATTTCCTAATATCCTGATCAATTTTTGCCAGTAATAGACTCATGCATTTTCTCAGGAATTATCGTCGTTTACTATTTCTCCGCTGAGCCGCTTCTCGTTTACGCTTTCTTTTGATCGATGGTTTTTCGTGAAATTCACGACGCTTTACCGCATTTTGAATACCTGCCGTCATACATTCGCGTTTAAAGCGCTTGAGTGCAGAATCAATCGTTTCCCCACTTTTAAGTACTACTCCAACCATTATACTCAACAATGTACATTATAGTTAAAAAAAGTAAAGAAAAAAATAAAAAATTATTTGGTTATTTGAAAAAAAAGCCGTTAAAATGAATAGATTTCGCTATGTTCTTGCGGTACAGTCAATAGTCTTCGCAGGAATGAGTAATTATTCAGTACAAACCCCAAAGGAGTCTTATATGAAACTATCTGACCAGGCATTTCGCGAACGAATTACAAGATTTATCGGATACCGCGGTATAGATATCGTTCTTTTTCTTAAAGACGGTAGCTCTATTTCTCTCGAAAAAAATCGCCAAATAGAAGGCGATTATATTCACAAGCAGAACCGTCACGGTATCGAAAAATCCATCAATATCAACGATATCATCCGTGCCGATTTTTATGCTGCCTAAAAAACACAGTGCTCAATCCATAGAACAGAAAAACATTAAGGGGCAATTTAAGATTGTTTACTCGTCTTCTCAGTAATCTTCCTCTTGAGGGTTTTTGTGATTCGTGTGTGAGATGGTAGAAGTTGAATTTTCTTCTGGTTGCGTCAAAGAAGCAATCAGTCTCTTGGCATAATACCGATCGGCAGGCAGACTACACTCACAACGCAAGAAAGCCTGCATGGATTCGATAGCACGTTCAAACCAACCAGTCTGGATAAAAACAATGCCAAGATTAAAATAAGAATCCGCAAACTCAGGATCCAGTAAAATACACTCTCGGTAGTAGCGTATAGCAACTGCATATTTTTTTTGCCGACAGTAAAGATTTGCCAAGTTAAACAACAATTCTTTCGGACGATTTTCATAGGATAGTACTCTGAGATAGATTGTTTCGGCCTGAGCATAATCTTGCTGCTCAAAGGCAATATTCCCCAATTCTATCAGTGCTGGAATATACTGGGGAAGTATCTTGAGCATACGTTTGAGGATATCAATATCACTAGCAACATCTCGCGTGTCTTCTTTTTTGCTTGAGGAAAGCTGACTCTCCAGTTTTAAGACCTGCTCTATCACCCGCGGATCTGCGCCACGAAAATAATTTGCCTTTTCGATATAGTCATTGGTAGTACGCTTCTCAGAATATTCTTGTGCCTCCTCTACTCGCTTACGAGTAAATCGGACTACCTTTTGCTCAAGTCCCCCCTCTTTATCGATATTTGATTTTGGGAAATTGAAATAAAATTGCCCAGATACACAATCCATCAATTGATCGTTCTTCAGCGTCAGCAATTGACGGTGTGGCTCATAGAGGCTCAATGCGCGAAACCACGTTTGAGAAACCGAAAATACTTGAGGAGTCCCTTTGCCCTGATGTTTCTCTCCCAGATATGGTCTTTTACCATCAGAATCACCGTGCTGTGCTCGTAGTGAAGTTATTTTTTTACGGATTTGCTGAAGGGAGATCCCACGGTCTCGCCATTCACTAATACGCCGAACCCTTAATAAGTTCAAAAAATCCAGTTGAGATGATTTCTTATATTGATCGTTTTTCTGAAGAAGACCGATTTTTTGCCAATAATAGATTTTTTGCGGAGATACTGCCATAATTATCTTTGCTTTTAACCCTTCATGTGCTCAGAATATTGTACATGTTTCAGTTGATAATATAATAGAGAAAGGGAACAAAAGTCAACCCTCTTTCCTTGATCATCATCACATACTCATTTATTCATGAACTACAAAATCATAAAAAATATGTCCAAATACAATAAACTCACCGGCCATGCCGTGTAAACCGGTATGAGAGCTTGCGTTACGGAAAAACCCAAAAGAGACAAATCCATGTTTCTAGAAGCCGCCCAACGACCCTTTACTAGCCACCCAACGACTGCCAGCTTGCTAGAAAACAAGTAAGCCAGCATTCTAACATTAATATAAAAAATCTAAGCCTACTATGCGGCGGGCATGTTTCCCGATGGTTCTGCTTGTTTACAGGTAGTCTTTTTTATAGAGGGAGTGTGGCGATTTTTAATACGATTTGCAGACCAATGCTCAACGCTCCAGTCTGCAAACCAAGCCCAAAATTATACACCACTCGCCTGTTTTCTTCTTTCTATTTGCTCACGACAACCATGCATGATCAATATCAGTTGTTGGCACTCGATAGTACGGCATTAAGAAAAAATCGTTTATTTGGTCAAAATAACTGAGTTTCCAGTACAATCGCTATTCTGAACAACATTAGCACAATCAGCTCCACCACCGACAATAACACTGATACCGTTACCATAAGCCGCAGCCCACAAAACGGTCTGTACCCCGCTCTCCTCTGCAGTCCATGCAACGCTATCACTACTCGTAACAATAGAAGCATTGCCAATACATCTTTCATTTTTGGTATCAAGAGGGCAAATACCTACCGCTAAAAAGCCATCCGCTGTGGCGGTCACTCTAGTTAACAACCTTCCATTTGGATTTTCCTTCGTGCCCCAACCGATGCCATTATTGCTCGTTAGAATAGGATTGCTATGACTACACATTGCATTTACATTCAAAAAACCAGTGCATCCACCAACTGCTGCAAAAATAGTGATCAACCCTTCAGTTCTGTTAGCAATGCCAAAGAAATTTGACTGCAAACCACTGTCTCTGGGAGTCCAATTACTTCCATCAGAGCTGGTGAGAATCACTCCATCACCGCTACAATTGCGGTTGCTATTTGTTGGACAACTACCAACTGCAACAAAAAGTTCGCTACCACTTGCCCCACCATAAGTGACGCTGTTAATAAAGGTCCTTATCCCACTGTCTCTGGCCGTCCAAGTAATTCCATCAGGGCTGGTTATTATCGCTCCATTATCACTACAATTGTCGTTGCTATCTGTTGGGCAAACACCAACTGCAACAAAAAGCCCACGGCCATAAGTGACATGATATAACTGTTGCCTTACCCCGCTGTCTCTGAGTGTCCAAGTAATTCCATCAGGGCTGGTTATTATCGCTGCACTGCTGGTTATTCTCGATGCACCAACTGGAGCACCAACTGCAACAAAAAGCTCGCTACCACTTGCCCCACCATAAGTGACACCATAAAAGAAACCGTCCGTTACCCCGCTGTCTCTGACTGTCCAAGTAATTCCATCAGGGCTGGTTATTATCGCTCCATCACCGCTACAATTGCTGTCGCTATCTGCTAAACAATCACCAACTGCTACAAAAAGCTCACCACCACTTGGGCCGCCATAAATGACATCTCGTAAACTGTTCGTTGCCCCGCTGTCTCTGAGGGTCCAAGGGCTCGCAATACAAGCATTTGCCTCTAGAGAAAAACCAGTAGCACAAGCTATACAATTTACTGTGCTCTCATTAGTAGTTGTTCCAATCTTAGGGTCTCCATTCGGACAAGTGTATGCCTGTGCGCTACTTTTGCTACCACTTGGACAAGCAATGGTAAAGCCAGTTATTGCGATTACGGCAATTATAGCCAAGTGCTTTCGTGCTAAGTGCGATCTTGTCGCAACTACTGGTGCACTTGCCTTCGTTGCTACCACTTGATTACTCGTTGATAGAATATTTGCTATCAAGACACTCTTCTTGCCATAGAAAACGTTTTGCAAATATGCGCATACTTTTACGTATCTTTTGTTCATTAATTTCTTTTTCATTCTAAACTCCAATGAAACTCATCTCTATTACAGATAATGAGTTCTCTTTTTTATTTTTTTGCTAACAGACACCACTCATTCAATAAATCTTCAAGTAATTATCTGTTACCAATCTTAATAGAATCACAAAAAAATATCCGATACTGTTGTCAATTTTTTTTGAGGGTTTGAAGGAATTTATGCAAAAAAATAATCTTTAATTGAAATGGTATTTGTTGCACACGATGATTTTGATAGAGAAGATTTGATTGGAAAAATCGTCTCATATACACTCATAATTATGAGGATTATGGCAACTAAAGCTCACGTATCTTTCCAAATACAGTAAACTCACCGGCCATGCCGTGTAAACCGATATTGTTTGCTTTCGTGTATGGCAAAACCACAGACTAAATTCCGCTTTCTGGATTGAGCACCGACGACCCTTTACTAACAGACAAATGACCGCCAGCTTGCTAGAAAACAAGTAAGCCAGCATTCTAACATTAATATAAAAAGAACTAAGCCTATTATGCGGGTTGTTTGTCGATGACTCTGCTTACTTGTAGATAATCTTTTTTATAGAGGGAGCGTAGCGATTTTTAATACGATTTGCAGACCAATGCTCCAGTCTGCAAATCAAATCCAAAATTATACACCACTCGCCAGTTTTCTTCTTTCTATTTGCTCGCTAGGCCATCACGACCGATTGCTGTTATCACTCGGCAGGGTACACCGAGTGATAGAAAATTATTTAGTCAATATAACTGAATTTCCAGTACAATCGCTATTAGTATTAAGATTAGAACAATTGTTTCTATTACCGACAATAACACTGGTACCGTTACCATAAGCCGCACCAGACAAAACGGTCTGTACCCCGCTATCCTCTGCGGTCCATGCAACGCCATCACTACTCGTAACAATAGTAGCATTGCCAATGCATCTTTCATTTTTGCTATCAAGAGGGCAAAGACCTACCGCTAAAAAGCCATCTGCTGTGGCGGTCACTCCAAATAATAACTCTCCGCTTGGGTTTTCCTTCGTGGCCCAACTAATTCCATTACTACTCGTTACAATAGGATTGCTATGACTACAATTACTATTTAGAACCTCTGGACATCCACCAACGGCTACAAAAAAAGTATTAGACCCAACAGTTCTGTTAGCAATACCATAGAAGTTTGACTGCAAAGCACTCGTTTGCGCTGTCCAAGTGATCCCATCAGGGCTGGTGAGGATCACTCCATCAGCGCTACAATCGTTGTTGCTATTTTTTGGACAGGAACCAGCTGCAATAAAAACACCATTGCCATAAGTGACACTTCTTAAACCATTCATTGTCCCGCTGGTTCTGGCAGTCCAAGTAATTCCATCAGGGCTGGTGAAAATTGCTCCACCACCAAATCTACCACCAACTGCGACGAAAAGCTCGATACCACTTGCCCCGCCATAAGTGACATCAAATAACTGATCGAGAATGTCTGTTGTGTCTCTCACAGTCCAAGTAATTCCATCGGGGCTGGTTATGATTCCAGAAAGACCCACTGCAACAAAAAGCTCGCTACCACTTGCCCCGCCATAAGTGACACCAAATAACTGACTAAATAACCGACCCCTTATGCCACTGTCTCTGTCAGTCCAAGTAATTCCATCAGGGCTAGTGATGATCACCCCATTACTAGTACACCTGCCGCTGACAAATGGGCAATCTCCAACTGCAACAAAAAGCTCACGACCACTTGGACCACCATAAGTGACAGCACGTAAAATTTCCGTTGTCCCGCTGTCTCTGAGTGTCCAAGGGCTACTATCCATCTTATCCATCGCCATACAAGTATTTGACTCTAGAGAAAAACCAGTATCACAAGCTATACAATTTACTGTGCTCTCATTAGTAGTTGTTCCAATTTTAGGGTCTCCATTCGGACAAGTGTATGCCTGTGCGCTACTTTTGCTACCACTTGGGCAAGCAATGGTAAAGCCAGTTATTGCGATTACGGCAATTATAGCCAAGTGCTTTAGTGCTAAGTGCGATCTTGTCGCAACTACTGGTGCACTTGCCTTCGTTGTTGCCACCCGATTGCTCGTTGCTAGAATATTTGCTATCAGGGCTATCGCCTTACCGTATAAAACACTTTGCAAATATGCGCATGCTTTTACATATCTCTTGTTCATTAATTTCTTTTTCATTCTAAACTCCATTGAAACTCATGCATCTGTCAGGATAATGAGTTCTCTTTTTTATTTTTTTGATAACAGATATCCTCAAATTCAATAAATCCTCAAGTAGTTAGCTGTTACCATTCTTACATGAAATCATAAAAAAATATCCGATACTGTTGTCAATTTTTTTTGAGGGTTTGAAAGCATCAATATAAAAAAACTAAGCCTACTATAGTGGGTTGGCTTACCGATGACTCTGCTACCCTTGCAGGTATTCTTTTTTATAGAGGGCGCGTGGCGATTTTTAATACGATTTGCAAACCAATGCTCAACGCTCCAGTCTGCAAATCAAATCCAAAATTATACACCACTCGCCTAGTTTTCTTCTTTCTATTTGCTCGCTAGACCCATCACGAGCGATAGCTGTTATCACTCGGCAGGGTGCACCGAGTGATAAGAAAATTATTTAGTCAAAATGACTGAGTTTCCATTACAATCACGATTCCGAATAACATCAGCACAATCATTTCCACGACCGACAATAACACTGATACCGTTACCATAAGCCGCATCAGCCAAGATAAGGGTTTTTACCCCGCTATCCTCTGCAGTCCATGCAACACCATCACTACTCACAACAATAGGAGAATTACCAATGCATCTTCCGCTTGTGCTATCAAGCGGGCAAACACCTACCGCTAAAAAGCCATCTGCTGTAGCAGTCACCCTATATAAGAACTCTCCGCTTGGATTTTCCTGCGTGCCCCATCTAATTCCATTACTGCTCGTTACAATAGGACTGCTAAGACTACACCTCGCATTTATATCTGAAAGAACATTAAGACATCCACCAACTGTTGCAAAAATAGTTCTCAATCCAACAGTTTTGCTAGCAATACCATAGAAGTCTGACTGCAAAGCACTGTCTCTGGCAGTCCAAGTAATTCCACGAGGGCTGGTGAGTATCACTCCATTACCGCTACAATCGTTGTTGCTATCTTTTGGGCATTGTCCAACTGCAATAAAAACACCATTGCCATAAGTGACACTACGTAATTCGTTCGTTGTCCCGCTGTCTCTGGCAGTCCAAGTAATTCCACGAGGGCTGGTGAGGATTGCTCCCGACGTACCTACTGCAACAAAAAGCTCGCTACCACTTGGGCCGCCATAAGTGACACCACGTAAATTGCTCCTTGCGCTGTTTCTGGCAGTCCAAGTAATTCCATTAGGACTGGTTATGACTCCGGACGTACTAACTGCAACAAAAAGCTCGCTACCACTTGGGCCGCCATAAGTGACACCAAGTAACTGATCCCTTACCCCGCTGTCCCTGAGTGTCCAAGTAATTCCATCAGGGCTCGTGAGGATCACATCATCACTAGTGCAATTGCGGTTGCTATCAAATAGGCAATCACCAACTGCAACAAAAAGCTCGCTACCACTTGGACCGCCATAAGTGACACCAAATAAAATTTCCTTTACTCCGCTGTCTCTGAGTGTCCAAGGGCTACTATCCATCTTATCCATCGCCATACAAGCATTTGACTCTAGAGAAAAACCAGTAGCACAAGCTATACAATTTACTGTGCTCTCATTAGTAGTTGTTCCAATCTTAGGGTCTCCATTCGGACAAGTGTATGCCTGTGCGCTACTTTTGCTACCACTTGGACAAGCAATCGTAAAACCAGTTATTGCGATTACGGCAATTATAGCCAAGTGCTTGAGTGCTAAGCTCGCTCTTGTCTCAACTACTGGTGCACCTGCCTTCGTTGGCATTGTTGCTGCCGCTTGATTACTCGTTGCTAGAATATTTGCTATCAAGGCTATCGCCTTACCGTATAAAACGTTTTGCAAATATGCATATACTTTTACGTATCTTTTGTTTAGTAATTTTTTTTTCATTCTCAACTCCAATAAAACTCATCTCTATTACAGATAATGAGTTCTCTTTTTTATTTTTTTGATAACAGACATCCCCAAATTCAATAAATTCTCAAGTAGTTAGCTGTTACCAGTCTTAATAGAATCACAAAAAAATATTCCATATTGTTGTCAATTTTTTTTGAGGGTTTGAAGGAATTTATGCAAAAAAATAATCTTTAATTGAAATGGTATTTGTTGCACACGATGATTTTGATAGAGAAGATTTGATTGGAAAAAATTGTCTCGTATACACTCATAATTATGAGGATTACGGCAACTAGAGCTCACTTATCTGTTTTTATCTTAACGATAAAATAAACTCACCGCCCATGCCGTGTAAACCGATATTGTTTGCTTTCGTGTATGGGCAAAACCACAGACTAAATTCCGCTTTCTGGATTGAGCACCGACGACCCTTTACTAACAGACAAACGACCGCCAGCTTGCTAAAAAACAGGTGGGGTAGCATTCTAGCATCAATATAAAAAAAAACCGAAGCCTACTATGCGGGTTGGCTTACCGATAATTCTGCTTACTTGTAGGTAGTCTTTTTTATAGAGGGAGGAGCGTGGCGATTTTATACGATTTGCAGATCAATGCTCAACGCTCCAGTCTGCAAACCAAATCCAAAATTATACACCACGTGCCTAGTTTTCGCGTCTCTATTTGCTCATGACAACCATGCATGACCGGTAGCTGTTATCACTCGGCAGGGTACACCGAGTGATAAAAAAATTATTTGGTCAAAATGACTGAGTTTCCAGTACAATTGCCATCTGCATCCAGATCAGCACAATTGCTTCGAGCACCGACAATAACACTGATACCGTTACCATAAGCCGCACCAGACAAAACGGTCTGTACCCCGCTATCCTCTGCGGTCCATGCAACGCCATCACTACTCGTAACAATAGTAGCATTGCCAATGCATCTTTCATTTTTGCTATCAAGAGGGCAAAGACCTACCGCTAAAAAGCCATCTGCTGTGGCGGCCACTCCAGATAATAACTCTGCGCTTGGGTTTTCCTTCGTGGCCCAACCAATTCCATTATTGCTCGTTACAATAGGATTGCTATTGCTACAAATCGCATTTACATTCGAAATATCAATGCATCCACCAACTGCCGCAAAAATGGTGCTTAACCCATCAGTTCTGCTAGCAATACCATAGAAGTTTGACTGCAAACCGCTGTCTCTGGCAGTCCAAGTGATTCCATCAGGGCTGGTGACGATTACTCCATCATCGTTACAATTGCGGTTGCTATCTTTTGGGCATTCTCCAACTGCAACAAAAAGCTCACGACGACTTGCCTCGCCATAAGTTACACCTTGTAAACCGTTCACTGTGCCGCTGTCTCTGAGTGTCCAAGTCATTCCATCAGGGCTGGTAATAATGGATGCTGCCGCACCTACTGCAACAAAAGTGGAATTACCATAAGTGATATCACTTAAAGAGTCCGTTGTCATACTAGTCCTCGGAGTCCAATTAATTCCATCAGGACTAATGAGAATTGTTCCAAAGTGACCAGTTGCAACAAAAAGCTCGCTACCACTTGGTCCGCCATAAGTGACACCACGTAAATCGATCCTTACCCCGCTGTCTCTCTCAGTCCAAGTAATTCCATCAGGGCTGGTAATTATCGGTCCATTAACAATACAATTTCTGCTACTATCTGTTGGGCAATTTCCAACTGCAACAAAAAGCTCACGACCACTTGGGCCGCCATAAGTGACACCTTGTAAACCGTTCGTTGTCCCGCTGTCTCTGAGGGTCCAAGGACTACTATTATTATTTGGACAAGCAATGGTAAAGCCAGTTATTGCGATTATGGCGATTATAGCCAAGTGTTTTCGTGCTAAGTGCGATCTTGTCGCAATTACTGATGCCCCAGCTTTCGTTGGCATTGTTGCTGCCGCTTGATTGCTTGTTGATAGAATATTTGCGATAAAGGCTATCCCCTTGCCGTATAAAACGTTTTGCAAATATGCGCATACTTTTACGTATCTCTTGTTCATTAATTTCTTTTTCATTCTAAACTCCAATGAAACTCATCTCTATTACAGATAATGAGTTCTCTTTTTTATTTTTTTGATAACAGACATCCCCAAATTCAATAAATTCTCAAGTAGTTAGCTGTTACCATTCTTACATGAAATCATAAAAAAATATCCGATACTGTTGTCAATTTTTTTTGAGGGTTTGAAAGCATTAATATAAAAAGAACTAAGCCTATTATGCAGGTTGTTTGCCGATGGTTCTACTTAACTTGCAGAAATTCTTTTTTATATAAGGAGCGTGGCGATTTTTATACGATTTGCAGACCAATGCTCCAGTCTGCAAACCAAGCCCAAAATTATACACCACTCGCCTGTTTTCTTCTTTCTATTTGCTCGCTCGCTAGGGCCATCACGAGCGGTAGCTATTATCACTCGGCAGGGTGCACCGAGTGATAAGAAAATTATTGGGTCAATATGACTGCGTTTCCAATACAATTGCCATCTGCATCCAGATCAGCACAATTGCTTCGAGCACCGACAATAACACTGACACCATTACCAAACGAAGCCTCGTTAAAAAATGTTTTTACTCCACTGTCCTCTGCAGTCCATTGGAGGCCATTACTACTCTTGATTATAGAACCGTTACCAGAACATGCATTATTGTCGTCAGTGGGACAATTACCTACCGCTAATAATCCATTCTCTGTCTTGGTAATTCCATAAAGTTGTAATTTATTTGGGTTTTCCCGAGTGACCCAACCGATTCCATTACTGCTCGTTAAAATAGGATTGCTATGACTACAATTACTATTTAGAACCTCTGGACATCCACCAACGGCTACAAAAAAATTTCCGAATCCAGTGGTTATTGTAGCAATATCAAAGAGTACTGACTGCAAACCACTGTCTCTGACAGTCCAAGTAATTCCATTAGGGCTGGTGAGTATCACTCCATCAGCGCTACAATTGTCGTTGCTATCTTGTGGACAGGAACCAACTGCAACAAAAAGCTCGCTACCACTTTGCCCACCATAAGTGACACCAAATAAACTGTTCGTTGTCCCGCTGGTTCTAGCAGTCCAAGTAATTCCATCAGGGCTGGTCATAATGTCTCCACCCGTACCTACTGCAACAAAAAGCTCGCTACCACTTTGCCCACCATAAGTGACACCCAATAAACCATACGTTCCGCTGGTTCTGGTAGTCCAAGTAATTCCATCGGGGCTGGTTATGATTCCAGAAAGACCCACTGCAACAAAAAGCTCACTACCACTTGGCCCAGCATAAGTGACGCCAATTAAAAATTCCCTTAGCCCGCTGTCTCTGTCAGTCCAAGTAATTCCATCAGGGCTAGTGATTATCTCTGCATCACCGCTACAATTGCCTTCGCTATTCACTGGACACATACCCACTGCAACGAAGCGACCATTGCCATAAGTGACACTTCGTAAAGTTTCCGTTACCCCGCTGTCTCTGAGTATCCAAGGGCTACTATCCATCTTATCCATCGCCATACAAGTATTTGACTCTAGAGAAAAACCAGTATCACAAGCTATACAATTTACTGTGCTCTCATTAGTAGTTGTTCCAATTTTAGGGTCTCCATTCGGACAAGTGTATGCCTGTGCGCTACTTTTGCTACCACTTGGGCAAGCAATGGTAAAGCCAGTTATTGCGATTACGGCAATTATAGCCAAGTGCTTTCGTGCTAAGTGCGATCTTGTCGCAACTACTGGTGCACTTGCCTTCGTTGCTGCCACTTGATTACTCGTTGATAGAATATTTGCTATCAAGACACTCTTCTTGCCATAGAAAACGTTTTGCAAATATGCGCATACTTTTACGTATCTTTTGTTCATTAATTTTTTTTTCATTCTAAACTCCAATGAAACTCATGCATCTGTCAGGATAATGAGCTCTCTTTTTTATTTTTTTGCTAACAGATATCCTCAAATTCAATAAATCCTCAAGTAATTATCTGTTACCAATCTTAATAGAATCACAAAAAAATATCCGATATTGTTGTCAATTTTTTTTGAGGGTTTGAAGGAATTTATCCCAAAAAGCGATCTTTAATTGGAGGGGTATTTGCTGAATACGATGATTTTCAATAGAAAATTTGACTGGGAAAAGTCGTCTTGTACACGCTCATAGTATGAAGATTACGGCAACTAGAGCTCACGTATCTATTTTTATTCAATACCATAAACTCACCGCCCATGCCGTGTAAACCGGTATTATTTGCCTGCGTTACGGAAAAACCCAAAAGAGACAAATCCATGTTTCTAGAAGCCGCCCAACGACCGCCAGCTTGCTAAAAAACAGGTGGGGTAGCATTCTAGCATCAATATAAAAAAAAACCGAAGCCTACTATGCGGGTTGTTTGCCGATGGTTCTGCTTACTTGTAGGTAGTCTTTTTTATATAGGGAGCGTGGCAATTTTTTAAAAGGTTTGCAGACTATTGCTCCAGTCTGCAAACCAAATCCAAAATTATACACCACTCGCCTAGTTTTTCGCGTCTCTATTTGCTCGCTAGACCCATCGCCATCAAGAATAATTGCTTATTTAGTCAATATAACTGTGTTTCCACTACAATCGCGCCTCTGAAAAATATTAGCACAATCAGTTCTCTGACCGATAATAACACTGATACCGTTACCATAAACCGCATCAGCCAAAATGGTCTTTACTCCGCTGTCCTCTGCAGTCCATGCAATTCCATCGCTACTCGTTACAATAGAAGCATTGCCAATACATCTTTCATTTTTGCTATCAAGAGGGCAAAAACCTACCGCTAAAAAGCTATCCCCTGTGGCGGTCACTCCAATTAAAAACCTTTCAGTTGGGTTTTCCTGCGTGCCCCAACTAATTCCATTACTGCTCGTTACAATCGGATTGCTATGACTACACGAAGCATTTATATCTGAAAAAACAGCAGAACATCCACCAACTGCTGCAAAAATGGTTCCAGATCCAAAAGTTTTGCTAGCAATACCATAGAAGTCTGACTGCAAACCACTCGTTTGCGAGGTCCAAGTAATTCCACGAGGGCTGGTGAGGATCACACCATTGCCGCTACAATCGTTGTTGCTATCTTTTGGACAGGAACCAACTGCAACAAAAGGACCACGTGCCTCGCCATAAGTGACACTTTCTAAAAATTCCCTTACCCCGTTGCCTCTGTCAGTCCAAGTAATTCCATCCGGGCTGGTGAGTATTGCACTACCCACTGCAACAAAAAGCTCGCTACCACTTGCCCCGCCATAAGTGACACTTGATAAACCGCTCGTTATGTCTTTCACAGTCCAAGTAATTCCATCCGGGCTGGTGAGTATTGCACTACCCACTGCAACAAAAAGCTCTCGACCACTTGGACCGCCATAAGTGACACTACCTAAAAATTCCCTTACCCCGTTGCCTCTGTCAGTCCAAGTAATTCCATCCGGGCTAGTGAGGATCGGTGCATTATCAATACAATTGCCGTTGCTATCGCTTCGACAACCACCAACTGCAACAAAAAGCTCACGACCACTTGGGCCACCATAAGTGACACTTTGTAAAACTCCCGTTGTCCTGCTGTCTCTGAGTGTCCAGGGATTACTATTGTTATTTGGACAAGCAATGCCAAAGCCAGTTATTGCGATTACGGCGATTATCGCCAAGTGCTTTCGTGCTAAGCTCGCTCTTGTCTCAATTACTGGTGCACCAGCCTTCGTTGGCATTGTTGCTGCCGCTTGATTACTCGTTGCTAGAATATTTGCTATACAGACTATCGCCTTACCGTATAAAACACTTTGCAAATATGCGCATACTTTTACGTATCTCTTGTTCATTAATTTCTTTTTCATTCTACACTCCAATGAAACTCATCTCTATTGCAGATAATGAGCTCTCTTTTTTATTTTTTTGCTAACAGACATCCCCAAATTCAATAAATCTTCAAGTAGTTATCTATCATCATTCTTACATGAAATCACAAAAAAATATCCCATATTGTTGTCAATTTTTTTTTAGATTTTAAAAGAATTTATGTAAAAAAATGATCTTTAATTGAAGTGATATTTATTGTAAACGATGATTTTGATATAGAAGATTTGATTGGAAAAAATCGTCTATATACACTCATAATTATGAGGATTACGGCAACAAGAACTCACTCATCTTTCCAAATTAAATCAACTCACCGGCAATGCCGTATAAACCGGTATGAGAGCTTATCATTCTAGCAGAAAGCCTGAATCGATGCTTCAGATCTCCCTCGTCTAAAAAATGGATTCCTTGGGTTTTCTCGAATC
This sequence comes from Leptonemataceae bacterium, assembly GCA_965207725.1. Classification (GTDB taxonomy): domain Bacteria; phylum Spirochaetota; class Leptospiria; order Leptospirales; family Leptonemataceae. Next base: position 1,462,866 of record OZ242290.1, read on the forward strand.
TTACATTTTTCTCTAAAACATCTTGCTATTGAGAAAAATTGTTGCAACAAAAAATAAAGGAGAAAAACTCCAGACATATATTCATGTGTGAACACAGTCATCAGCAACAATCAGGTAAATTGAAAGTTTCGAGAAATCTAGCGAGCACAGACCCATTTACTCATTTGCACCTCCACAGTTCGTATAGTCTGCTAGACGGCGCCATCCGTATCCCTGATTTGATGACATATCTCAATAAGTTGGGGATGAAAAATGTAGCGTTGACCGATCATGGCAATCTGTTTGGAGCTTTTGAGTTTTATCATGCCGCCAAGAAAGCAAATATTAAGCCTATCCTCGGCTGTGAGTTTTATGTCGCTCCAGGGAAAAGGCAAGAAAAGACCAATGTTGAAGGAGTTGTCGATGGGAGCAACTACCATCTGGTCATTTTAGCGAGGAACAACCAAGGCTATCAAAATCTCATGAAGTTATCCAGTAGATCCTATATCGATGGATTTTATCGTAAACCTCGCATAGACTATGAACTTCTGGGAAAACACGCAAGCGGGCTGATTTGTCTTTCCGCATGTATTGGCGGAGAAATTCAGAATAAAATTATCCAAGGCAGAATGAAGGCCGCAACCGACCTAGCCGGTAGACTAAAGGAAATTATGGATCCTGATTGCTTCTTTTTAGAATTGCAGAATCATGGCTTAAAAGAAGAGAAAATTGCTGCCGAGGGTAATTTTCAACTCTCCAAGGAATTAGATATTCCTCTCTGCTTGACCAATGATTCCCATTATCTAGAACCTCATCATCAAGAAGCCCAAGAATTTCTCCTCAGGATCAACCAGAAAAAAACAATACACGATCGCTTGCCCTTTAGTTTTAATCCGGAGTTTTACGTGAAATCTTCCCAAGAAATGGCACAACTCTTCCCCGATCATCCAGAAGCATATTTAAATACTCAGAGAATCGCTGAAATGGTAGATCTTGATTTGAATTTTTCTCACCCTCTGCTACCAGATTTTCAAGTACCGCCAGATTTCACCCTGAATTCCTATCTCTATAAGTTAGCCAAAAAAGGATTAGAGAGGCGCTTTGACTCTCAGAAACTGAATGACAAAAAGTTACAAGAACGATTTGAATTTGAATTTAATATTATTAAAAAAACCGGCTTTGCTGGTTATTTTTTAATCGTCCAAGATTTTACCAGCTACGCCAAGAAAAATAGAATACCAATTGGACCGGGACGTGGTTCTGCTGCTGGTAGCCTGATCTCTTATTCTCTCGGAATCACAGATATCGATCCGCTGCGCCATGGCTTATTGTTTGAAAGATTTCTGAATCCGAATCGCAATGCTTTACCCGATATCGATATTGATTTTTGTACAAATGGGAGAGAGACAATTATCCAGTATGTGAAAGAAAAGTACGGTGACGACAAAGTCGGGCAAATCATCACCTATAGTAAAATGACGAGTAAATCATGCCTAAAAGATGTAGCACGCGTTTTAGAAATTCCCTTTGGCGAAGCGAATTCTATTTCCGATGCCTTTCCACAATCATGTGAAAATATTCCACAAGCTCTACAAATCTCGAAAGACTTTGCACAATTAGCCCAAAAGAGCAAATACGAGCGCTTATTTCGCATAGCACAGGATTTGGAAGGGAATGTGCGTCAAGTAGGGATCCATGCAGCTGGCATCTTAATCGCTCCGCGATCATTAGAAGAATTAACACCTCTGGCCATGATTCGGCAAAAAGACAACCGAGTAATGGTTTCTCAGTATGATATGGATAGCCTCTTAAAGATGGGGATGGTAAAAATTGATTTCTTAGGCCTACAAAATCTGACGATTATCGGAAAAGCTTTGGAATTAATCAAAGAAAGGCATGGCAAAGAAATAAAATTTCGTTTTGGCCCTGATGATCAATTAGACGATGTAGCTACCTATAGAATGATTAGAAGTGGAGAAGTCAAAGGGGTTTTTCAGTTGGAGTCAAGGGGTATGCGTGAATTTCTTTTGCGGCTACAACCGGATTGTTTTGAAGATCTGATTGCCTTGCTTGCACTTTTTCGACCTGGACCGTTACAGTCTGGAATGGCTGATTCCTACATCAACCGCAAAACTGGTAAGGAAAAAGTAACTTATGAACACCCGATTTTGCAAAAAATCTTACAAAATACCTATGGCGTCATTTTATTTCAGGAACAAGTAATGGAAATTGGCAAGAAAATTGGTGGGCTCACGCCTTTGGAGGGCGATCAATTACGGGTATCCATGGGGAAAAAAAATGTTCAGCTTATGAATGAAATGAAAGAAAAATTTGTTCGGGGGGCTATTGCCCAAGAATACTCAGAAAAATTTGCTATAAAGATTTATCAGCAAATGGAAAAATTTGCCGGTTACGGTTTTAATAAGAGTCACTCAGCTGCCTACGCCTGTATCGTTTATCAGACAGCATATTTAAAAACTCACTTTACGATCGAATATCTAGAAACAATCTTAAATTCATCTAAAGACAATATTGAGACCCTCCAACCAGCAATCCGAGACTGTAGTCAATATGATATTCAGGTGAAGGGGCCAGATGTGAACGAATCGATGGTAGATTTTGCAATCATTGATAATAACAGTATTCGCTTTGGTTTGTCTGCCATAAAAAATGTGGGAGAATTATTCTCAAAAGAAATTGTTGCAAAGCGCCAAAGCCTGCCAGATCGAAAATTTGCAAATCTGGATGATTTCTTCATCAATTTGGATCTGCGCCTCTGCAATAAAAGAGTACTTGAAGCATTGATTAAATCTGGTAGCCTCGATAGTTTTACCGTCAAACGCAAGTATCTTTTGGAAAATGTAGAGATTCTTGTTAAGCTCATCCAATCCAGACAAAGAGATATTCAGAGCACCCAAGAACTATTTTCGTTTGAAACGAAATCCAGCGCGGAAACTCAAACAATTATTGATGGAATCAGGGCATATACACGCAACCATACCACCATGCAAGAATACCCGCTGCGGGAACGATTGAGTATGGAAAAAGAAGCCTTGGGTCTGTACTTGAGCGGTCATCCTCTAGGTTCATACGAAAAAAAATTGGGCAACCTGAAGTATCCCAATTTGATTGACTGCGCTCAATTCACCGATAATGTCAGTGTCTCGCTACCAGGAATCTTAACAGAAATCAGTAAAAAAAAGACGCGGTCAGGCAATGAAATGATCTTTTTTACGTGCGAGGATTTGACAACAACGATAGACGGAATTATTTTCCCACGCCAATATAAGTTATTGAAGGAAAAGATTAAGACCGATACGCCACTCTGGCTAGAGGGAAAAATCAAAAAAGAAGGAAATGGAGAAAAAAATCTGTTGATTGTTACAGAGCTTAGTTCGCTTGATAGCCATCTTTCACAAATCAGAGTAGAACACGCCTTACATATCAAATTTATCGAAAAAATTCGACAAATCCAATCAAAGGAGGTCGTCAATCAACTAAAAGAAATACTCATAGAGCAATCACTGGTGCGCCCTCTGGCTGTTACTGTTAAAAATCTGGAAGAAAAAAATTCAAACAATCATATGCAGACCAAGAACGCAGAAAAGTCAATAGAACCATATCAAATTTATTTTCATTTGCCACATCTGACAATTAAAGCGCAGCAGAATCTAAAGATAAGATACGATGAAGTATTATTAGAGAAGCTTAAAACGATAGAATCGATCAGCCAAATATACCTCAGTATAGGCAATCAAGTGGATAAAAAATATGAGAAACCCCATGAAAAATCACTATAATTTCTTTTCTCTCGTTCTGCTCTGTCTTGGAGTTTTTTTCCTCACACAACCCTTGACTCCAGAAACTGAAGAAAATCGATTTTCTTCCCCTTTTTTTTGGCCAACAATTCCTTCGTCGATACAATTGAGCTCTACTTTTGGAGAATCCCGCACAAAACGATTCCACTTGGGCGTCGATATTGCAGGATATAAGGAAAAAGTCTATCCAATGCAAAACAAGGGAAGAATTATTTATTATCGGCTGGCAACGGATAATCCATTCCTCCCGCTGACTGGAGGGGGCAACACCCTATTCTTGGAATATGAAAACAATATTATGAGTGGATATTTTCATCTCAATGCCAATAGCTTTTATGCAAAATCATTAGAGAATCAATTATTGACTCAAAATACTGTGGTTGCTATCTCGGGCAACAGTGGCCGTTCTTACGGAGCACATCTGCATTTTTTTCTGTACGATAGAATAAAGAAAAAACAGATAAACCCGCAAAAAAAATTGGAGAAACTGACCGATAACCATCCGCCGCGAATATTGCAGCTAGTCCTCTTAAAAGAAAAAAAAGATGCTTCACAAAATAAGAATCCCAGCCTTATTTTTTTCGGCGGCAGTACAGATGAAATTCGAGAGAGTACTTTAGAAATCAGTCAGAATTATCCGATTTACGCTTACATTGTTGATCGTGGAGAAAAAAAAGACTCGCGCCTAGGTATCTACAAAATTCGTTGGGCATTAAATGGCAGTGAATTCTCAGAGATAAAATTTGATGAATGTAGAGTCCAAGAGAATCAATGGCTATGCGATGGCAAATCTTTTACCAAAGTTTATTTTAAAAATTTCTACTTGCTAGATGGAGTCGAATTTATTCAGGGAACGAATTCTCTAGAAATTGAAGTCGAAGATTTTTCTGGTAATCAAAATAAGGCTACATTTGTAGTCAATGTAAACCTCATTCACTCGTTTTCACTTTAGGGTACTATGTATCCAGAGTTCATCGCGCCTCGAGTATTTAGATGTTTTGCTTCTACTGTAACCCGTTGATATCCACTTACAGTTCCATTGGGGCTTGTATACGAAAATTGGTAACTCTTTCGTTTTTTCTCAAGGAAGGTGCTATACAAATCATTGCTTTTTTTTACCACATTATCTTGTGTGGTTTTTTTTGTCATAAATTCTTTCGCTGAAAAATAATGGCCATCTGTTTGCTCCACTAGATCTGTAAAAAATTCTCTGACTTTCTGTTTGTCGTTTAAACCTTCTGCGCTTTCAAACGAAAAGACATGAAGTCTTACTTGATGGACCATGGCAAATCGTATCAGTCGCATGAGCTTTACTTGATGAGTGATTGAATCTTGCTGAACTGAATCTCCTTGAAGTAAATTTGCTCGATCACCAGAAATAATTAAGAGTACGTTGCGCATGCCAGATTCGCGTAAAGAGCCTTGAATCCCCAATTCTAGAGCACTGAGCCAGTCTGCTCCCGATAGCTCCTTAATTGTATCACGGTCTTTTTTTACCTCCACGCTATAGCGATTAAGATAATAGAGTATGTCTCTTTTACCGTTACCAAGATAGATTTTCCAAGCCGAAGGTTTTTGATCGCGCGCCACTACAATCTGCACTCGATCATACTTTCGCATATGTGGTAGTATATTTTCTTCGGCCAACTTTAAAATCAACTGACCATGCCGTTCCTTAAATGCAAGGGTGTCTTCCCGGATAATTGTTAACAATAGATTCTGCTTCTCTTCACTGATATTGGAGAAATTGAATTTTGGTACTTTTCCCAAATTTTCAAAGATAGTGAAATCATGATTACTCAATGATGAAAGATGATTGCCCATGAGATCTTGCACGGAAACTTCGAGAATAATCTGAGGGAAAGCCTCTGGTCGAACTCTCAAAATACGGATTTCTATATTGGAGTAACCACTTTCCTTGGTCGCAAGGGTCAGTATTTGATTATAATTTGGTGATGCAATAAAAATAACACCTTGACTATTGATAGCAATATCTTGCGGAGAAAAAACTCGTAATGATTTGGAATCTCCTTGTTGTCGAAAAACTTTCAAAGTAAACCACTCACTCGTCAAAAGATTAAGAATCAGAATTCCCTTTTCCTTATCCGCGACAAATAAAAAATTCTTATGAATTGTGATTCCAAGCGGATCCTCTAAAATACCCTCACCATAAGCTGCCATTTTTTTTCCATGACGAGTAAAAACAAAAATCTTTTTTTGTGCTGGGTCGGCTACATAAAGAAATGCTTTTTTTTCATCAAAGGCGATGCTGGTAGGTTGAACCAAGGTTTCTTTCCCAAAAAAAGAAAGAAATTGACCTTGTTGACTAAATTTCTGAATGCGATGATTACCAATGTCTAGCACATATAGATTCTTATCATCAGCTGTAATATCTCTTGGACCGTAAAACCTCCCCGGTTGAATCCCTCTCCCGCCAAATGACCGGATAAAACGCCCTCGCCGATCAAACACCACAACTTGATCTTCCTGAAAATCACAAACAAATACTGTCTGATCTTCCACTGAAATAACTGCAACTGGGTTTTTTAACGGAGAGTACCATGGGCCGCTCATTTTTTTTTCAAGTCGCCCACTCGCGTCAATCAGCTGCACAGCCTGATTTTTTGCATCAGCTACCCACAGCTTATTTCTGTCATTAACCGAAATTCCCACTGGCTGCCCATAATGCTGCAATCTTAAGATATCGTCTTCTAAAATAACATATGAGGTATCTTCCGTAAATACCGTTCTTGGTAAAAAATTTCTGCGAAGCAAACGAGCCCGTTGCTGCCCAAGAATATCTGTTAAAACTTCTACCTCTTTTAATGCCTCTGACCAAAAACCTGAAAAATATAACGCATCCGAAAGGAATATCCTTGGAAGAATAAATCCTTTGGTTTTTTTTAGAATCGAACGAAATTGAATCACAGCGCTCGCATATTGAAAATGGGAGAGCATGGTTAAGCCTCGATAAAAATCCTTCGATACCAATGGTGGAATAGTGTTACTTTTTTGTTGCGCCCAATAATCACTCTTAATCCAAATATCTCCAAATAAAAAAAACAAAAGTAATAAAAATATTTTTAGCCTAGCCATAACTTTTAGTCAATGTGACATAATTTGAATCGTTGACAAGATTTTTTTAAAAAATCCTCATTCAGAGTCCGACAATCGGCACAGCTATACATGAGCGTTGGGAAGGCACTATTTGCATCGACCTCTCCACTAAGTCTTCAGCTTAAAAAAAACCACGTCTACCTTTGATTTACTTCCTCAATCGATGACGGCCAAAACTTTGAGAAAGCCGAGCAAAGAAACTATAGCCAACTTCTAGTTTCCTTTGATATAAATAGAGAATGTAAAGCAGAAACAGAAGTTCTGGCAGCCAAACTCCGATAAAAACTGTAAAATACCCTCCTAAGGTAAGTTTTTCAAAAATCAATCCACCGATATAATACACTAAATAGACCAAAGTTGCAATTCCCGTACCGACAGCTCGCCCATAGCCAACGTTTAATAAACCCATCGGCAAGGCGATCAAGGTTAAGAACAATATGCTCATCACTTTGCCCAGACGTTTATGGTATGCTAAACGAAAGGAACGATAGTCCGCGGCGGTGATTGTGAATATACGGAGGATTTCATTAAAAAAATAAGCTTTTTTTTCTATACTATCTATTTCTGGAGGAACATACCAATTGAGCTTGTCTCCAATCTCTTGATTACTCATCATAGTATACTGGGTAAACCTATTTTCATCGCGCAGCTCTTGCATAGCAGCAAGATTTGGTAACATGATATAGTATCCCGGACGATGGATAAGTTCCCTCAAGCTTTCAAGAACAGGTTGCTCTTCATCGTAGGCTACCCTCGGTGGATCATACCGCCCTTCAATTTTATAGAAGCTTATGAGCAGGCCACCATATCCGATGCCATGAATTAAACTCCTCAGTTCAGATATCGTATAAATACTATCTCGACTACTGATCTGACGAGAGGATTGGTCGTTTGCGGCAAGGGTATAGTCAAAGCTACCGTCACGAAAATCAGAAATAACCATAGTATTCTTATCCCAGTTAAAAAGCATGGAATAGCCCTCAAATAATCGCAAAAAGTGTTGCCTTGACTGAAAAGTGGGCAAACGCCCTAAACCAGCGCTGTAGCTAATATCTTCAAGATTGTCAAAATAACCGGGTCGAAGAAATGAACTTTCTTGGAAATACGAAGGGATAGGTCTCGCTCCCTTATTATTCTCTGTTAGATTATTTTCCTTAACTGTAGATTCATTTGTCACCCTTTGTGCAATAATTCCCCGCTTCGCATATAATATTTGATTGAGGTCGTATCTTTGATTCTCATCGGCTATCTGTCCTTGATCTACTGGGGCAACCTGATGGACATAGATTTCTTCTAACTGAAAATCATCGCGCTTACCAGTATAAAAACCAATTTTTCGCACGTTTGAATCCCCTTTGGCAGATACAAATGTCCCTTCTTTAATCAAAGAAAGTCCTTGAAAGAGGCCAATCCAGCCAACTAGACGGATACGCTCTCTGGACATTAATGGAGCGATCATATTGTTGAGGAAAAAGGCAAGAATTGCTACAGCTAAGCCAAAGATAAAAAACCGTGAATAAACAGCAGACATGGAAATTCCACATGCACGCAAAGAGACAAATTCTAGATTCTGTGACATTTTCGTTGAAACCATAATGCCAGCAAATAAAGTTGCAAAAGGAATCAATTCAGAAATTTCTTCTATGATCAAATACCAGCTGATTTGAAAAAAGTAAATGAGGGGCAACCCTCGGAGTAGTATTTCACTCAAGCTATTCCACACGGTGGTAGACAGCATAATACTAATGAAGAAAAATAAGGTTACAAAAAAAGGAGTGATTAACTCTTTATATATGTATAGGTCAAGAATCTTATATGGTGGATTATAAACGCGCATTAATTATCCAAACTGCCTTCATCGGCGATGTAGTACTCACTACGCCGATGATTCGAATATTGAAAAAAGAATTCCCACGGACAATGATTTCACTGATTGTCCGTGAAGATATCAAATGTCTCGTGGAAAACCTACCGGAGATATCGCATATATATGGAATCAAAAAGGGAATTTCCTGCAAAAGTCTCATCGATTCTTACAGACTCATCAAAAAAATCCGTAGTGAATCTTTTGATCTCCTTCTATCCCCCCATAAATCGTTTAGAAGTGCACTCATTTCCCTATTCTCAAAGATTCCCAATCGCTTTGGCTACGCCGATGCCTCACTAGCAAAAGTTGCGTATCATCAGCGAATTGTATATCAGAAAAATAAAAAAGCTGCGGCGCGCCTGGTAAACTTTTTAACGAGCAGTCTGCATTTACCGCCAGTCAATGAACCAAAAAAATTGATACCCTCGCTCGCAGTGCCTGCTAGCCTCGGTGCGAACATGCCCCGTCCGTATTTACAAAATCTAATTGAATCCTTGGAAATGCAAAAGACAATTGCGATTGCGCCATCCTCTATCTGGGGCACGAAAAGATGGACCACTTGGCACTTTGCATTTTTATGTGATCTGATAATCCGGGAGATGAAACAGGAGATTATTCTCTTGGGGTCGAAATCGGATAAAAAGATTATCTATCGATTGCTCCAATTTATAAAAACATTCATTCCCGATCGCAACCATTCTATTCGAAACTGTTCAGGGAAAATTTATCTCAATGAACTCTATGCTGTTCTCCAAAAATGTACACTTCTGATTAGTAACGACAGTGCCCCTGCTCACATTGCATCGGCAGCTCAAATTCCAATTGTATCCATTTTTGGATCAACTCATCCAAGCCAGGGATTTGCACCTATCGGCACTCAAACGAGAGTTTGCGAGATAAAATTAGCGTGTAGACCCTGTGGCTCTCATGGCTATAACAAATGTCCAAAGCAGCACTTTCGATGCATGAAAGAACTTACTCACCGGCAAGTATATCAGAGTGTACGTGACTTACTGGACAAAAATTACTAAAAAACAGCATTTCACTCGATCAAGAAAAGGGGTTGGATAAAAAAATTGCAGATGAAGCGTAAATCCTTTGCTTCTTATTTGCCTTGAAAATCCTCAAAAAATAAAAAAAATTTGCCAAATCTCATCACTATATATTATACGACATAATATATATGTTGACTCTTGTCGCTGCCGTCTCCTTCTTCGCCTCGTTCGCCATCAACTTGCTTTTCAGAAGAATTGGAAAATTCTCTAATTCTGAAAAAAAATTGACTCAGCACGGCAAATTACTGGAACAAATTCTCCAACAGGAGGGAGGAAAATCTATTCAAAATATCAAAGACGGTATTTTAGAATATAAAACTTTGTATAATCGCGGACACGAACAGCGGAAACAAATAGAAAAAGTAAATGAAGATTGTCAAAAGAATATACAAAGGCTAGAAAAGGATCGAATTTTTATCAATCAAATCGCTCAGGAACTAAATGAAATTCTGGGACAAACAAAAAAAATCGGCAATGAAGTATCTATTCTCGACCAAGGTTTGGAAAAAATCTCCCAAGCTCGTGATTTCATGCATGAAATAGAGGAGCGTATTGGGAATATCGAAGAGAATCTGGTAGTGCAGACCGAAAAAACCCAGACTGTCTTTGAGAATCTCAATCAACAGGCTCTCCGAGAACAAGAAACAATCCAGAAAACACGAACAGAAATGGATGATTCGCTACAAATAACCAAAGATCAATTAAGACAGGCCTTGGAAAAGAATGAACAAACACTTCGGGGAAACATGGAAAATGTGATACAAAATTATATAGAAGTTTTCCAGAATGAAATCCAACGTGAAAAGATTTCCCTATTAGAAATTGTCAATGAATCTAGAGCAAAAGATAAAGAAGATCGAAGTGACAATGAGGATTGGTTTACCGAACAAAAGAAAAGTATTCAAGAACATATAAGCGAAAATCATGCATCCTTGATACAAGAAGCAGAAAAACTACTCAATCGTTTTACCAGTCAGCTGGAAAATCATACTCAGGCTCTTTTCCAAAACCAAAAAAAACGTTGGCAAGATTTTAGTGAGCTTGATTTGGACAGATTAGAAAACCAACTAGCAGAAATTACAAATGATAATCAAAAAGAATTAAACTCTCAGCAAAGAGCGATTCAGGAAAACTTTGTTCAGCTCCAACAAGAGAATGAAAAAACTCAAAACCTGACGCAGCAAACAGAAAAATTCTCAGAGCGCATTATAAGAACTTTGCAAGAAAATGAAAGACAGTTTGTTCAACTAAATCAAGATTTTGCCACGTCTTTGACCGAAGGAAATGAAAGCCTCAAGATAAATAAAAAAGAACTAGAGCACTGGTGCAAAGAAGCTCTCATTCACCGACAAGAATTACCGAAGATTATCTCAAACAACACCCAATTAGTGAAAGAAAACTTTGAGCAACTGCAGAAAAAGATTAAAGATCACAACTTATTAAAACAGTGGAAAAGTATAATCGTCGATCTAGAACAAAAAATAGTAGATTCCAATAGAGAGTTGGAAACTGGAATCGAAGAAAGAAGAGAAAGTTTAGAAGAAAAATTGAACGCGAAAATAAAGAAAATAGAAGCGACCTTCCACTCATCATTAGCAGAATATTCTAAACTTTTAGATAAAGAGAAAGAAAAATTTAAACATCATCTAGAAGAATCGATTCTGCTAAGCAATAGAAAAATAAAAAAATTGACTGCAAATGATGTCAAAGCTGAATTTACCGATTTGTTTACCACAATACTCAAGGATAGAGTGGAAAACATTAGCGAGGAACTAGACGATCAAATGAAAAAACAATACAATCAGATTGAAGTCATCAATAGCGAGAAACAAAAAGGTATGGCCAAGACCTATGAGCAGGGGCTCTCTCAGATCAGAGAAGCTTCTCTCAAGATTACTCAAGAAGGCAATGATTATTTAGGGAATTTACAACTGCTAGAAAAAGATATACAAGAGAAAATTCATCAGTGGCGCAATGAGAAAATTCAAGCTGATCAGGAGCAAAGTACACTCACTCAATACCTAAAAGATGCCTCAGCTCAATGCGAGAAAGATTTGTTCGCTAAGATAGAAATGAGATTCAATGAGAAAGGCATTGTCGAAAACGCCGAAAATAAGATCAGTAAGATGAGTCATAGCTTGGTAACAAAATACTTAGAAAAATTCACCAATATCGTACAAGAAAATCATAAACAAGCCAAAAATAAAGCTCATCAACTGGAACAAGAACTTGAAGAAGTTATTAGAATAGGAGGGAATCAAATTGAAAAGCAAAGAATAGATCTAGCCGAAGCTCTCAATAAAAGTCAAGAAGTCCAAGAAAAAATTGCAAATTTTGAGAAAAAAATTCCCCTCCTCAAAAAGGCGAGCATCTTGAGCGAAAAATTGAATAGTACCGTTCTTGTACTTACGGAAAAATTGGAAATTGCCCAACGAGAAAATAATAAATTTGAGCAGATTTACCAAGACTATGAAAGTATTCGTGATCAACATCATGATATTGAAGGGAATATTGCACTTTTAAATCAAGAATATGAACGCTTCAAGAAAAAAGAAAAAATCATCAAACAGTTGGATCAGAAGCTCAATCGGATTGACGAAGCCAAGGATTTAAGTAAAGATTTACAGCAACGAATAGAGCAAATGAACCGATGGAAACAAGAATATGATAGTCACATGGCGCAAGTTGAATCTGGTAAGGATAAACTAGAGCAGATTGTGCACAGTTTTCAAACAAGCAAAAAAAATGCTCGAGAAGTAATGAAACTTGCTACTCAAGCAAATGAAACCTTTGAAAAATTTAGATTCCGCCAAGAGGAAATTACTAAAAATATTAGTCATTTGGAAAAGAGATCCAATCATTTGCAAAAATTAGAAAACAATATCCTGAAAGTAGAATCTCGATTTGAACAAATGGATACTCTTTTAGTGGATCTAGAAGAAAAACAAAAGCAAACGGTCATGATGGGAAGCTCTTTTACCCAACACCAAAAAAAATGCGATGAATTGATGAGGGAATTGAGCTCTCTTATCTCGGAAGCCGAAGAGAAAATGGATCGCTTGACTGCATTTTATGATTTGGTTGATAAAATGAAAAATATGGAATCAGATCTAACTGGAAGCGATTTGAGTCCCGAAAAAAAGGAGAATATCCTCACCCTATACAAAGACCATCATTGGGACGAGGGTCTCATCGCTGAAAAATTAAAGGTAGAACCTTCAATAGTAAGAACCATCATTGCGAGTAAAAGACATTAATTGAAATCATTGATCTGGCGTACATATGGCCAAATGACCAGGTTTTTCTTCCACTGCAATCTCGATTATTTCAATAGCAATGCTGTCCGCAAATGGTTGCAGTTTTTCAAAAAACCAGCAGGCAATATTTTCAGCGGTTGGATTAACTACAATAAAATCCTTATGTTTATTAATACACGTATGATGAAGTTCGGCAATACGCTGATCAAATTCGGGGCGCAAGGCAAGGAAATCCACGACAATGCCCTGCCCGTTGAGCGCTCGTCTCTTATTACTCAAAGTCAAAAAAACCTTCCAAGAATGACCATGCAACATCTCATCACTACCATCCGGATTATAGGCACGCAGAAAATGGGCAGCTTCAAAACCACCTGAAATTTTGATTTTATATCTTGCCTTCACTATCTTCTATACACTTTAAAAGAAATAATAATAGATTGTGGCTAGCGATTTAAATATTATATCATAATGGCTAATTCAACTTTCTAATATGAAGGAATATTTACTATATCCAGATAAGGTTCTAGTTTCTTAAATATCAAAAATTTTTTTTCTTGACAAATTGTGAGAATCGCTGATATATGGTGTAAATGGTAAGCACTAATTCGGAAACACAGAAAAAGGCCTTTCATCAAAAAATGACAGTAAATGAAGCCATGTTACTTCACTCTGAGGCTGCATTAGTTTTTTCTAGTTATCACCTTGGAGGATGTTCACATTGCGCAATTAATGAAATCGAAACAATTGAACAAGTTTGCCATGGATATGGTGTCCCAGTCGATCAACTCATTGATAGCCTCAATAATCTACTTGAAAATGCCGACTAAACATTCGCTCACTCACTAGAGTTGTTCCATGAAGTCGAGCATTAATCGTAACCCCCAGCCGGTTGCCCCACTCGTTTGACTGCCAATCTTATCCTCATGCCAAGCAACACCGGCAATATCTAAGTGAGCCCAATGTTTTATTTGAGACGGTACAAAGTGCGCCAAAAATCTCATCGCAGTAATCGTACCTGCACCTTTATTCGAAATATTACAAATATCAGAAATAGAAGACTTTAAACCCTTATCATAAATCCGCCAGTGTGGCAAGCGCCATAATCGATCTGAAGAACGCTCGGAAGATGCGAGCAATCGCCGTGCTAGATCATCCGATCCAGTCATCAAACCTGCTGCTTCGTGCCCAAGTGCAACAACACAAGCTCCCGTCAAAGTTGCAAAATCTAGCATGCAAAGAGGATGAGGATTTTTTTCACTAGCATAAGCTAATAAATCTGCTAGTATCAATCGACCCTCCGCGTCTGTATTTTGATTCTCCACGGTCAATCCATTGTAAGCCTGATAAACATCACCTGGCTTCATCGCTTTCCCATCGGGCATGTTCTCGGCCAGGCCGATAATTGCATAAATGGGCAGTGGAATTGCTCGTTTAGCAGCCAAAGCAATAGTGTGCACAACTAAGGAAGATCCGCACATATCATATTTCATTTCATGCATTTTCTGACTCGGTTTCAAAGATATTCCACCGGTATCAAAGGTAATTCCTTTACCTACCAGTACCAGTGGTTTTTTCGTCTTCAATTGTTGGGTCGGATGATATTGCAGAATAATTACTCGTGGTGGAATAACCGATCCTTTACCAACGTTGATGACGCCATTAAATCCCAATTCTGCCAATTTTTCCCCAGAAATCACTTCAATATCAAGATCGTAATCAATGGCCAATTTTTCTGCATAATCTTGGTAGGTTTGAGGGGTCAAAATATTACCCGGTGTTGAGGCAATAGAACGTGAAAGCCATATACAGTGACTCAAATCATTTGCCCGCTTGAGCCAGAAAGCAAGATCATCACTTTTATCTTGAGGGAGTACTATTCTGATTTTCATGATTGGTTTTTCTGCAGTGTCCTCTGGTAAATTTGCATTTTTCTTATTTTTTAAAAAACTCATGTTATCAAAAACAAGCTCCAAAGCAACAATCGTGTGTGCTACTAGGTCTGCAGGATTTATTTTCCTCTCGCTCATCTTGCTCTTTACTTGGGAAGCATCTGTAGCATTTTCTAAGCTCATCGGCTCAATTTCACCTCTCGGGAGCCTTTCTTTCGCTGCAAAAAGATGATCACCAAGCACAATTGACAAAGAGCAATCGTAGATATCTTTAAAAACAGAATCCGCTGCAATAATTGCTTCACTGAATCCTTCCAAGCTCCAATTCTTTTTTTTACCTATGCCAAGAATAATCGACCGAGACCTCGGTAAATGGATTGATTCACCTTTTTTACCCCTAAAATATGAATGTCGAGCCACAATTTCCAATTCTCCTAAAACTTCCGGTGGAAGAATTCCTTGCATTTCTTCCCAGCCTCGGTCGTCGGACAGATTCTGTTTGTTGTGCTTTTCTTTTTTATTTTTCTTGTCTTTAGAAACTAAAAAAATAAAAAACAGTCGATAAATTCTTTCCTCAGCTTCTGGTTGAGAATCAGTGACCTCAAGCTTGCGCTTGCGATTGCAAATCTGGGAAAATTCTAATATCTGATTTCTCATTTTTTTTTGCATGATTTCATAGTTTTATGAATATTTGATAAAAATCAGGCATCCAACCCCTAACCGAAAGTGAAGTCCTCTCTACAATCTGCAAGTATTTTTCATTATGTTTCTTGCTCGTTCATATCTTTATTATTGATCTCAAGTAAAAAAAAAATCTCTTTTTAACAATTGATTAGATACTGGTTCAAATGAAAATCGGCTACAGCGTAATGAATCAGAGGAAAAATATCTTCTTCTTTAATCAAGATGAAACTGAAGGGCATGATCAAGGGAAGAAGATTCTTGGTGGCAAGGGCGCAAATCTAATGGAAATGGCGAGGATTGGAATTCCAGTCCCTCCCGGCATTATTATCAGCACGCAAACCTGCAATCATTATTTGAAACACGGAGAACTACCGGAAGGATTCGATGAAGAGTTAGAGCTACAATTGACTCGGTTAGGGGAAAGCCTTGATCGGAGTTTTGGTGGGAAAGATAAGCCCTTGCTGGTGTCGGTACGCTCTGGATCACCAGTAAGCATGCCGGGTATGATGGATACAATTCTAAACTTAGGATTGCATGCTGAGAATTTGCAATCAATTATCGAAGCCACAAAGAATCAGCGGTTCATCTTGGATTCTTATCGCAGATTTATCCAGATGTATTCTAATGTTGTTCTCAATATTGATTCAAAATTATTTGAAAAACAGCTAACTTTGCTGAAAAAAGAAAATGGCTTCCAATTTGACCATGAATTGAAAGTAGAAAATCTTTTATCTCTGATCGATAATTATTTGGAATTAGTAGAAGATAAAATACAAGAGAAATTCCCAATGAATCCTCAAGAACAGCTAAAAAAAGCCATTCTCGCGGTTTTTCGCTCTTGGAATAATGAACGTGCCGTTTACTATCGTAAAATCAACCACATTCCTAGCGACTATGGTACCGCAGTGTCCATTCAGTCGATGGTCTTTGGCAATATGAGTAATGATTCAGCCACGGGAGTCGCATTTACTAGGAATCCAGCGACTGGAAAAAAGGAATTTTATGGAGAATATTTAATTAATGCACAAGGAGAAGATGTTGTCGCTGGAATTCGTACCCCAAAGCCAATTGCACTCCTGGCAAATGATATGCCAGAAGTTTACGCGGATTTGTTTAAGACGCAAAAAATACTAGAAGATCATTTTAAAGATATGCAGGATATTGAATTTACAATCCAAGAAAAAAAACTGTATATTTTACAGACCCGCAATGGAAAGCGCACAGGTATCGCTTCCTTGAAAATTGCTGTAGACATGGTTGATGAAATGAAAATCACTAAAAACGAGGCACTATTAAAAATTGATCCCCAGACAATTCCTTCTTTACTCGCCCCTATTTTTGATCCAAAAGAAAAGCAAGAGATACTAAAAAAAACCCCACCACTCACCGTTGGGCTAAATGCGGGTCCTGGCTGCGCGGCTGGCATTGCAGTATTTAACACTCCACAGGCAGTAGAATTAGCAGAACAGGGAAAATCAGTAATTCTCATCCGCGAAGAAACAAATCCAGAAGATATAATCGCCATGCAGCATGCCAAAGGTATTGTCACTGCGCGAGGTGGCATGACCTCCCATGCAGCAGTGGTTGCTCGCGGGATGAACAAACCTTGTATCGTTGGCTGTCACAATCTACACATTGATAGCGAGAAGGATTTGATGAAAGCAAAGCCAAGCAATGGAGGAGAGGAGGTCATCATTAGAAAAGGAGATAAAATATCGATTGATGGAAATAGCGGAGAAGTCATGCAAGGATTTCTCAACAATACTCCGTCAGAAATCGAAAGATATCTTGACGATCAGATCAAAGTCACTCCTTTAGTTGAAAACTTTTTGGAAATATTAACTTGGGCAGATGAAGTACGCAAATTGAAGGTCAGGGCCAATGCCGACACACCAATAGATAGCAAAATTGCTCGAAAATATGGCGCAGAAGGAATTGGCTTATGCCGGACCGAACACATGTTTTTTAAGGAAGAGTGTTTGTCAATAATGCAGAGCATGATCCTTGCTGCTAATAAAGAAGAAAGAAAAAAAAGCTTAGCTCAACTATTGAAATTCCAACGTGAAGATTTCACGGGCATTTTTACTGCAATGAATGGTTTGCCCGTTACCATTCGATTGCTTGATCCACCACTGCACGAATTCTTACCACATTCGCAAACTCAAGACATTAAATTGAGCAAAAAAATTAATATAAATCCCGAACAAATTAAAGAGAGAACACAAATTCTACGAGAAGAAAACCCGATGCTTGGTCATCGTGGATGTCGACTGGGTATTACCTTCCCAGAAATTACGGAAATGCAAACGAGAGCGATTATCGAAGCGGCCATAAGGGTAAGCAAAGAAGGTATTCAGGTAATACCAGAAATC
Organism: Leptonemataceae bacterium; assembly: GCA_965207725.1. Taxonomy (GTDB): domain Bacteria; phylum Spirochaetota; class Leptospiria; order Leptospirales; family Leptonemataceae. The sequence goes on from OZ242290.1 coordinate 1,480,904, forward strand.
ATGATTCCTTTGGTGGGGAATGTCAAAGAATTGATGTTGCAAAGGGAGGTTATCGAGGAAACTGCAGATCTTATTTTTGCGGAACAACAGACAAAAGTTGATTTTTCGATTGGCTGTATGATTGAGGTTCCACGGGCTGCTCTGCAGGCTGGGAAAATTGCCGAATTTGCTGACTTTTTTAGTTTTGGCACCAATGATTTGACACAAATGACGATGGCATTTTCACGGGATGATGCAGCAGTGTTCTTATCCAAATACATCGAAAAGGATATTTATGCAAAGAATCCTTTCGAAACCATTGATACTGAAGGCGTTGGTCAATTGGTAAAAATGGCCATAAAAAAAGGTCGGGAAACAAAAGCTGATTTGAAGCTCGGAGTTTGTGGTGAACACGGTGGAGATCCAATCAGCATTGATTTTTTTAATGCGATCGGATTAGATTATGTTAGCTGTTCTCCATTTCGCATTGCGGTCGCTCGGCTCGCAACGGCACAGGCAGTACTCAAATCGACCAAAATAAACTAACTAGACGAGCTCTGCACGATAGCTGACTTGATCAACCGCAGAAGACTTCCCGCTTTCACAGAATAACCTACGATAAAAACAGGTAGCTCTATGTTTTCCTTCACGGTCCACAGTATGACATACCGACTGGGTTTCTGGTTGTCCCAAAAAAATCAAGGAATTCCTTTCACAATTGATGCGAATTTCATGCAAGTGAATAAAATTCCCCGAAGTCTCACCTTTCATCCATATACACTTTCTAGATCGACTCCAAAAAACCACTTTTTTTTCCTGACAGCACAATCGTAGGGCCTCACTATTTACATAGCCGAGAATGAGAATCTCTCTCGTTTGAACGTGCTGGACAATTGCTGGCATAATTTCTATTGAATCTTCCTCAATTTTTTTAAAGGCTTGAAAATCTAAATTGATTGATTCGTCTTTTTTGCTCATAATGAGATTGATGTTAAGAAATTGCATACGGAGCAATTAATTTTTTCTAAGACTTTGTTGCTCATACACATTTATTCTGGAAGGCTGGTAATCATTTCAGGCAAAGATAGTTTGTTAAAGTATTTTTCCACTGCCGTAAACGTTGAAGCTTTTAGTTCCTCGGCTAAGAATTTGGTGAGATCCTTTAATTCTTGCCCAAGTACGAGGCGAATTTGCGGATAGATTTGATATTTACTGAATAAACCAAAGACATACTCATACTTATCGGTATTGCCCCAACTATCCTGTAACATCCTATACTCCTCTGTGGAAACCTTCTGTCGTAACAAGAGCAGAGGATACGTAAGATTTTTATTTTCAAAATCATTCTTTTGATCTTTCGCAGAGTTCATCGAAACAAAATCTAAAGTGTCATCGCGTAACTGATAAAAACGGCCAAAACGCCTACCAAAGACGCCATACGGTAAGCTCCTTTTCTTTGATCCTAAAGCGAGGAAGGCCGCACTCGTTGAAAATGCAGAAAATAACGCTCCTGTTTTGCCGACAATGATTTTTTCATACACATCCTCAGGTAAAGATAACTTACCCTTCCATTCAGATTGCAATATTTCCCCAAGCGCCAAACCTTTGACAGAATCAATAAACAAAGGTAACAAAAAATCTGAGTCTGTCAATTTCCCTAATTTCTCCAACGCCACCGCTAGAAGCAAATCGCCAAATAGGATCGCATTCTTATTGCCCTGATGTATATGATATGCCGATTTGTTACGTCTCAAGTGAGCGTGATCAATGACGTCATCATGTAAAAGAGATGCTAAATGAATGATTTCACCGATCGCCGCTATTTCTACCGAACGTTCATCTTCTTTCCCTAAACCGCTCATCAAGATACCCATCAAAAAAGTTCGCCGCATCTTCCCTTGGCTTTCAAATAAGTATTTTTGAAATTGGCGGATCGGTTCGCTCTGGTTTGAAGAGCAAAATTCTTCTTCAATAATTTTTTTAATTCGAACGTCGACTTTTCTTAAAAGTTCATTCATCTGTTACATTCATACTCAAAACAGTATTTAGCTAAGTAGCCAATTTCCCAAGATTTTCTGGAACAAGATTCAATTAAAAAATCATTATCTCCCCTTGCCCAATTTCTTTTTGAATCTTTCTCCTCCATTCCATTTGCTACTTTTTTTGGCATATTAAATATCGATAAATTATACGTAAACCGCGAATAGTAAGTAATGGATCAGCGATCTTAAATAAATCGGGAAAATTATTCACAACCCATACAGATCTACCACCAGTAGCAATGGTCAAATATTTACGTGAATGTGTTTGTTTGATCCTATTGAGAATTTCCTTGATCATTCCTAACCATGCGTAATAAAAGCCAGCTTCGAGAGAACTTCTAGTATCAATCGACACTATTGACAACTGATCAATCTTTTTGTTGCTGAAAGTTACTCGAGGAAGAAGGCTACTTTTCTCCAGCAGAGATTCCAGAGAGAGGTTTAACCCAGGGGCAATGCACCCCCCGATAAATATATTACCATCATGAATTACTTGAAAAGAGGTGGCCGTCCCAAAATCTGCCACAATCAAATCACGATTGTATATTTTACTAGCTGCAACAATATTCGCAATTCGATCTGCTCCTAAGGTATACTTATCACGATAAGAATTCTTAAAAAAAAAATCACGATATTTATATTCCTTTTGAATAAAATAAATTGGACAAGAATGATCAAGAGCTTTTTTTATTCTTACAAATAAATCGTGCTGGTGTGGCACCACCGATGCAATAGTACAAGCTTGAATCATTTTTTTTTTTATCTGATGTCTTCTTAGAAAATGATTAAAAAGAGAATAGAGTTGTTCATTTGCTGTCTTTGATTGGTAGGGATAGCTTGAAAAGAGTACGCTTTCTCTATCCTCATCAACATTCGCTATCGGACTGGCGCCCAATGCCAGAGTACTGTTGCCTAAATCAAGACATAAAAGATATCTATCCATTTGCTAGCTTTCCCTTCCCCTCACCCCCCAAGTATTGAGTGATTAATTGTTCTTTGATCTGCTGGTCGCTCCATGTCTTCAAATGAAGAGGTCGATCCAAGTTCAGAGAGCCATCAACATGAATTCCTTTGATCCTTATCAGGCAATCGGCAATCTGAAGTTCTTTACCGCTAAAAAAATCTCGTCGATTGATTTCGTGCCAAATCTCTGTTTGATTATGAGGATAGTCCTTACAGTATCTATTGATGCGGCCGATCAAGTACGGGAGAAATTGTTTAGGATCAACAGTTGCTTGATTCTTTTTTTCAAAAAGTGCTATCGCCCTGATGGCTCCGCTTCTGCTGAATAGATCCAGATTTTTCTCATTATCAGGGCTAAGCCAATTGATACCAACGCCAGTAACCCATATCTGCTCCTTGGTGGCAACCCCGCAACCGGAAATTATTTTTGACTCAATGAGAACACCACCTATCTTCCCTATTATCTTTCCACTATTGCATTCACAGACAATAATATCATTTGGCCAGAGAATTTGCAAACGCCTCTTTGGGAAAAAAAAAGACAAATCAAGAAAAAAATCTTCCAAGGCTTGAATGATAAGCAATGAAAATACAATGGTTGGCGATTTGATTTGAGCCATCAATGGAAATTCTGATTTTTTGATGAGCCATGAACACAAAAAAGATTCTCCTTTTTTACCGCTCAGCCATCTACGACCTTGACTCCCTCGCCCATGAGTCTGCTGTTGAGCTATGCATACTGTCCCAGAAGATAAATCCCCCGCATTCTCCAACAAATAGCTGTTGGTTGATGAAATCGTTTGAAAATCAATCCATTTTCGAGGATCAGTACAGAGCAACTTAATTTTCTGCAGTGGATTCGCCGATCTTGGCCCTTATCTTTAGCAGTTTCCCGTTTCTCATAACATCAAGCACTACACTTTCCCCAATATCTGATTTTTGTATAATGCCAATCATATTTTTTGGTTCCTTAATCTGTTTGCCATTTATTTTGGTAATAAAATCGTATTCTTTTAGTCCAGCCTTTTGTGCTTCTGAACCCGGAATCACCTGAACAACAATAACTCCCTCTAAATCAACTAATTTCAAATCCTGCCTTAATTTATCTGAAACAATCGCAATCTGCACGCCAAGAGATGGCTTCCCAATCACTCGTTTGCTTTGTCGTAACTGTTTAATCACACTTTTTGCCTCGTTAATGGGAATGGCAAAACCAATGCCGACATTTCCCCCGCCACCCTGCGAGTAAATCGACTGATTAATACCAACAACCTCACCATAGACATTAATCAAAGGGCCACCTGAATTACCAAAGTTAATTGCAGCATCAGTTTGAATCCGCGAATATCGACTCTCGTCTATGTTCCGTTGTTTTGCAGAAATAATACCAACCGTAAAAGTACGATCTAGCCCAAAGGGAGCACCCAAAGCACAGGCAATTTGTCCCACGGCAACCTTGTCTGAATTGCCGAGGATGGCTGGCTCTAGTTCTGGATCTTTGGGGACTTTAATCAAAGCGACATCACTCGACTCATCTCGTCCGACCAACTGAGCGGTTACAGTTCTTTTGTCATAAAAAATAACTTCTATCTTTTGCGCTCCTTTTACCACATGATTATTCGTTACAATGTATCCATCTCGATCGATGATAAATCCAGATCCTGCTTGTTCCCCTTGGCGGTAGTATTCAAACCAAAACCCACCAGAACGGACTAATACATTGGTTTTTATAAAAACTACTGAAGGACTCACTTTTTCATAAATATTTATATAATTTTTTTGTAATTGGATGGCTGTACGCTGTTCGTTGGCATTCAGAGGCTCTGCCTCTGTATTTTGGAAGGAAACAAATATATGCTTAAAGCCGCTATAGATGATCGGACCCAATAAGGAACCCACTAACACTGATAAAAAAATAAGACTGGCAATATGCAATTCACGCATTTTCTGCGGAGGTCGCCCTTTATTTCGTGACTTCTTACTCAATTTGCTGTGCGAACGAGAGCGGAATCCAATGATTGATAATAGGTTTTCTCTTAAATTTTTTAAAAATTTGAACATTTTCTCATCCAATATTCACTTTGTTAGGTTCTTACTCAGATTATCGTAATTTCCTGACAGACTTAATCTTTATTATTACATTTTCATCCATTTTTTGTGGTTTGATGTCTATGTCTAATAGAATTTAAGCTCATCCTAGATAATATAATAACTACCGATTTTGCCGCAGATGCTAGGCTATTTTAAGATTTTGAGCAAAATCTCACCATACTTTTCCAAACGAAAGGGGCCAAGCACCTCCAATTGTTTCAATTCTTCGAAATTTTTAGGCATTTCCTCGACTATCTTTGCTAGGCTTCGATTATTTATGACGAGATCAGCATGAAGATTGGCTCTTTTGCCCATTTGTTCCCGCCATTTCTTCATTTTTACCAAGATTTCCTTTTGTCTTTTCGACAAAATCGATTGAACACCTTTAATTTCTTTGCGCTTATTTGTAGGCAAAACAACTTGATCAAAACAATCTATAAGATACTGGATTAGTTCATCGTATAGCCGTGAGTTTCTCCTCAATTTTTTTATGTTTGGCCAATTCTTGGCGACACTGAAAATTTCTGAATCACTCAGGAGACGAAAGCGCGCCCTATCCTTTTCTTGAGCAAACTGATCAACCAAATAAAATATTTTCTTATACTTAAGCGATTCTTCACCATCCATCCGTGTTAGCTCGCGAGGATATTTAAAGTTTTTCTCTTTCCCTTTTCCTTCAATTTTTTCCAGATTTAATAGATCATCACTCAACGCATTGATCAGAAATTCCTCCTTACTTAATTCTTTCGTCATGATAGAATAAAGCTGATGAAGATAACAAGTATCCAGATACGCATATTCGCATTGGGAAACTGTCAAGGGTCTTTGTCGCCAATCAGATTTCTGTTCTTTCTTACTGATCTTAATATTCAAATAATCTTGGAGAAGGGACCGTAAAGAATGCGATTCACGCCGCAAATAACGACTAGCTAAAAAGGTATCAAAAACGTTAAACATCGTCAAGCCATACTCCTGCTTGAGCATCATCAAATCACCGCTGGCCGCATGAAGAATTTTCTTGATCCTCTTATTTGTAAATACATCTTGCAACACATGGGTATTTTTCAGGGAAAGAACATCTATCAGATAATTGCTCTCAGAAGTCGAAACTTGAATGAGACATATTTTAGAATAATACGTATAAAAACCGCTGGTTTCAGTATCTATTCCAAGCATTGAATTTGTTCCCCATGTCGAGACGACCCGTTCAAAGGCTTGATCGGTATTAATCAATTGAAATTTTTTATTTTTTTTAAAATTTGCAAATTGAGTATTCATTGCAACCCCTGAAAATCTTTAAAGAAACCCTCATAACTTTTAGCTACACAATTTGGTTTTTTAATAATGACCTTAGTCGCATGAGATAAAAGAGAAAATGCCATGGCTATACGGTGATCACTATATGTTTCGATTTCCAAACAAGCTGGCAATAAATTCTTAATTTTTTTGGATGGGGATATTGACAACCACGAACTCCCCATTTTGATGGTTGCACCGCTCTTGCTGAGCTCATTGAACAATCCACTCAAACGCTGAGATTCCTTGTGTTGCAGATGGGCAATGTTACGAATCACGGTGGTCCCCTCAGCAAACAAGGCAAGTACAGCCAAAGTCACCGCGCTATCGGGCATTCTATTCATGTCGACATCAATACCTTTAAGAGCGCTCTGATTTTTGGGAGCGCTGACCGTTATCTCATTTTCTGCAAAGTCCACGACTGCACCCATTTCTTGGAGAATCCGCAAAAAGCCAATGTCGGGCTGCAGTGAATTCTGATGGATTCCCACAACCGAAACCATTGAATTTGGCAAGGCACCCGCAGCGAAGAAATAGCTTGCCGAACTAGCATCGCCTTCCACATAATATCTCCCGTTTGGAGGTATGCAATAAGGTTGGGGTCGTATCAAAAATCTCTGATAACCATCATTTTCTACGCTAATTCCAAAATCCTTCATCATTTTGAGGGTTAGATCTACGTAACCGCCACTCGACAACTGATCTCTGACAATTATTGACAACTCTCCTTGCGCCAAAGGAGCAGCCATTAAAAGAGCACTCAAATACTGACTAGATTTATTGGCAGAAATTGCAATCCGTCCCCCAGTAAGACCGTTCGCACGAATCTTAATCGGCGGATAATTATTCTGGTGACAGGAAATCTCTACCCCATGCTTTGCTAAGGATTCGACTAGGTCACCAATTGGTCGCTGGCACATATACCGATCGCCCGTCAAAAAAAAAACTCCTCGCCCGGCCGCAAGAATCGCAGTCAACGGACGGAGCACCGAGCCTGCATTGGCTAAAAAAAGCTCCTGCGGTTTGTGCTGTTCAAGAAAATTATCTCTTGCTGCACCAAATTTGAGGCTTACCGTTCTTGGACCATGAGTGATCGCTGGGGAGTTCATTATATTCATTGGCACACCAAGATTTTTCACCGCCTGTATTGCAATATTAATATCATTATTTGAATTTTCCACAAGGGGCACATTCTCAATTTCTAAAGCTTTGCCAGTCAGAGCTCCCATCAGAATCGCTCGGTTAGCAATAGATTTTGATCCTACCACGGTCACTTTACCGCGGAAACCGGACAACATAGGGGAAAGAATCTTGGATTCTCCACCGTTGTCTTTTAATTCTTTGACCCTCATTTATTCATCCTTTGTCCAAATGATAAAATGCATTTCTTTAATCATTATTTTCTTTTCATTTTACTTAGTTATTCATTTATTAATTTACTTTCACAGAAAATTCTGCTATTCTTAAAAACAAACGAGCTAGGATAGAGTTATTGAAGGCTATTCTTATGGCGATTTTTTTGCACGAGTATGAATGAGACAATCATAAAACACGGCGTGATTACTAAAATTTACGGCACCATCTATACAATTCGCGAGCTACCGAAATATGACATGGAATATCAAGCTACAATTCGTGGCAAACTTCGTCTCTCTCCCAAGAATAGACTGATCAAAAAAAGACATCTTTTGACAATCGGCGATGAGGTTTCATTCCGCAGCAAAACGCCGTTGAATTCAAAGAGTACTAGTGAAAATGCTTTGTGTGGCGAAGCTCTCATTGAAGAAGTCAGGACGCGCAAAAATCAAATTACGCGAACCATGACAAATGTTTCACATGATCTAGCGGCCAACGTCGATCATGTCTTTTTACTTACCAGTTTGGAAACTGCCAAGGGGAAAAATCCTAAACTCAATTTTGTTGACCGAGTATTGGCCTCGGCATTTCACGAGAATATCAAGCCCGTTCTCATATTTAGCAAATTGGATCTTCTCAGTAACTGTAAGAAAAGACAAATGGAGAAGGTCTTATTGCCTTATATCAATAAGTATCCACATAGCTATCTACTGGATCTACACAATAGTCGCGAATCCATAAATGAAATTATTGAATCCACCAATAGTCAGCGAGCAATCCTTATCGGACTTTCTGGGAGCGGAAAATCTACTTTGATCAACCAAATTTTGGAACAAAACATTCAAAAGACCCAACCAGTCAATCAGAAGAGTAAGCGAGGCTGCCATACAACTTCAAATTCCACCTTTTTTATTGATAGAAAAAAGCGGGCGTGGATCGATAGTCCTGGTATTCGTGAGTGGGGACTTGACCATTTATCGATAAAAGAAATTATTTCTGCTTTCCCAGAATATCGAAAAATGATGCGCTTCTCCTGCACAAATCAAGATTGTATCCATGGAGCAAATGATCGTGACTGTGCGATTCAAAAAGCAATTATTTCGCTAAAAAAAGAAAAGCCATCAATACGTAGCCTTTCACTTCTGCAAATACTCAACACAATGTCTATTCCCAATCATATCAACTATTACGAATACCGTAGGCAAATCAAAGAGCACGAAAAGAATGTACGGAACAAAAAGGGAGTTTCTCATTTTAAGTGGAAAAACTTTAAAAAGAAAAAAGATAAGTACTTCCAGTCCCGTAAAACATTATGGACGATTCTCGCTCTCTTTTTTTTTGGTGGATGATCATATCAGTGCTGAAAATTCCATTGATATGGCAGTGGAGGAAGTAAATGCTCAATCAGCTAGTAGCTCATAGCTGGAATAGAATTGACATGAGACGCAACTTAGGTAATTTTGAACTATCTAATGATTACCTAAGGGAGCACTAGATTGACCTAAAAGTAAAACTTTGGGGAATACAAAAATATCCGATTAATCAAATACTAGCAAAAGATTCAAAAAAATATTCGATTGAATTAAAAATAAGTATAGTGAAGAGACTAGGGGATTCGGTGCCTGATAAATCAAGAAAAGTAACCATCATCTATGAATAAAAAAGTGTGTTTGAGCATTGATGGGGTAGATTATCACTTCTCACTGCAAGAATCCAGTGATGGAAAAAAAGTTATCAATATCGATAAATTCCACGAAAAAACCAATTACTACCTCTTCGATAGCCAGCTCAACAATGTAGCCTTTGCCACCACAAAGTTGAGCTACAATCACAACGATTTTATTCTCTATCGTGACTACAACATTGAAGACTTGATTGAACATTCATCGTTTATTGAAGTAGCCTACTTGTTGATTCAAGGGAAACTACCAACAACCGAGGAGTTTGAAAAATACTCAAATGCATTGATCAAGCATTCTCTGGTGCATGAAGATATGAATCAACTCTATGATTCCTTCCCAGTAAATGTAAATCCACTCGGAGTGCTTGCCACATTGGTAAGCTCACTTTCTAATTATTTGATTACGGATAAGAATGGTCCGAAAAATTCACTCGCTCATGAAACCATTGACGATAGAACTATCGATTTTAAATATCAATTGTTATCAAAAGTGAGGACGCTTGCTGCTTGGGCCTATAAAAAAAATATTGGCCATGCAACTATTTACCCGCGAGAAGAATTACCATATTGTGCAAACTTACTCTATATGATGTTTGCAACGCCAGCAGAAGATTTCGAAATAGATGAAGATTGGGATCGCCTACTCAATAAGATATTTATTCTATACAGCGACAATCACAATAATATTTCAACGACCACTATTAGAATGCTCGCCACTTCTGGTGCAAATCTCTTTGTCTGCATCAATGCTGGAATCAGTGCATTATGGGGGACTCGGGATAGCTTCTATCAGACATTGCCAATGCTCCGCCACATGATCAAAGAAAAAATCTCTCCGAAAAATTTAATCATGGATAATCTAAATCAAGAAAAACGATTGTCGCTCATGACAGTTTTTGAAGAATCAAAGAAGGAGGAGAAAAAGGAAATGGATATCCGTGCTAAAATTGCTGCTCGCCTCTTTCATGAGAAAATGAAGAATAACAGAAAAGCAAGCAATGACCCTATTTTTATGCAAGCCTTAGAATTGGAATACTGCATTCTCAATGATCCCTACTGTAAAGATCATTCTATTTATCCAAATCTTGATTTTTATTCGACTTTGCTTTATCGTCATCTTGAAATTCCCGAAATCATGTTTAATGTCTTTCGAGTAATTGGCAAGCTCGCTGGTTGGTTAGCACATTGGCAAGAACAAACTTCTACTTCAATTGCTACCAACTACCATCATCAGCCAGTCCAACCAAACCAAATATACACCGGTGGTCAACAAAAGAAATTTATATTAATGAAAGATCGATAAAGATTAATCTCTTTTAATATTTGAACAAATGAAATAGTTGCGATTTCCTCATGAATAAGAAAGAAGCGTCTACATCCAGCCATCAAACATCCCATAAATGGGATTACTCTAAGCAAAGCACAAACAAAGTGAAAAAAATATTGGAATGTGTCTTTATCTTTATACTGACTCCGTTAATCATTTTCCTGCTTCCAATACGCATCCCGTCACTACTCGCACTGTACGTTTTACTGACTATCATCTTTTATTTTTACTTACGCAGAAATAAAAAGAGATTTTCCTGGCGCTCACAATTCTCAAACAATAAAATTCTTTCTAGCAAGCGCTTCCGCAGAGAATTGAAAACCATTTTAATTCGCTTCTTGTGTCTCGGTCTCATCATGACAATCATTGCATGGTTATGGATACCGCTACATTTTTTTAATTTACCAAGGAAATATCCATTTTTTTACCCTTTTCTATTAATCCTGTATCCGATATTTTCAGTAATTCCGCAGGGAATTTTATTTCGCGATTATTTCACAACACGCTATACAGATGCTTTTAAGCCAACATGGATCCTCTGGTTGATGGGCACCATTTGCTTTGCTTGGAGTCACATTGTCATAGGACACTGGCAGAGTATCGCAGCCGCCTTTGTTGGGGGAATGATCTTTAATCATACTTATTTGAAGAGTGGTTCACCATTTCTGGCCAACATTGAACATTCTCTCTACGGTAATTTGGCGTTTACTTTAGGGTATGGTATTTGGCTCTACCATCCATTGATAGAAAAATAATAGCACACATAGCACGTTGGGAGACTATTCAGCCTGATCAATAACCGAGACCAAGAATTTAATAAATCCATCAATGCGCTGATCAAAAAAATTTGATTGTTTGGAGTCCATGGCAAGATAAATTTCTTTTAGAGCTTTCCACCTTCGTTGATCTATTTCTCTCATCTTTTGATTAATTTTTAGATTTCCAGATTTATATGGGTTCAAAAACCAATAATTCAAAAATTCTGCTAATTGATCTGGTCTATTAGCTATGCGTAATTGCACACCGGTAATAAATGTTTTTAATCGCTGCTGATTGTACTCGCGAACTACCTGTTGATTACGGAATTGTAACTTGGCTATCTTGCTGATAATCCTCTCTTGCTGAGGATTAAATTTACCGATCGCATACTTTGAATTCTTTGCCCACGCTTTGATAGTCGCTGCTATAAATTCTCTTTCTAATATCAATGGATCTTCATTATTGATCGCTGTTTCTTGTTCATTCGATTGGGTGGCAGACCCTTCTCCCTCAGTTTCATTGTCACTCCTTCCCTGCCATTTTTTATATAGATTTTCCCGTTGCTCTGCATTCAAAATAAGAAAAAACTGAGCAATTGATGGAGTCGACACCAAAATTGCCCTTTGCCTCAGATAACGAAAATCAATAAAGATTTTTTGTGCCTCTTCGTCTGACTTGATGTCAAACTTATTATTTTTCTTTATTCTCTCTGCAAACTCAATGAGCTCACGAGCAAATACATTCTCGAATTTTCCCTTGAGAACTTTGATCTCATCTTTGATGATTTTTTTTTGCTTGCGATCTAGAGACGTCCATTTCTCGATTTCTCGAATAACCAGAGCATCAATATTACTGTATAAGAATTTATAAATAGTAGAATAACTACAAGACCACAAAAAAAGCAGAGACATCGCCAAAAGAATACTCCATTTTTTTATTAATCTACTCAATCCTATTCCGTCCTGCTAATAGAAACACCCCAGCAACCTATCTGATTATCAATGAAAAATCAAGCCAGAATTTTTAGCTTCAAATATTACTATTTTTGAAAATTAGTTTTTCGTCCAATTGATGGCAATAGTTGATCGTACATTTTCTCAGCTAAGTCAAATTGAGGACTCTTTGATAAATGCTGTGCATATTCTTGATAGAGCCAATCTGTATATATCTCTTCCTGAAAATTCTTGTTCAAAAGGCTTTGCCCATTACTCAAAGAATGAGTGCTTGAGCGCATTGCACCCAACATTTGTTCGATAAACATCGATTGCAATTCAAGTGTCGCTTGATAAAGCCTTTGCTGATCATTGCTTTTTTCCCCAACAGCGAGATCAGGCTTTTCTTGAATACTTGATTCTCTTTCTTTTTGAACAGAGAAAACATCCTTCTCACCATCCTTTGCAGGGACATTATTGTGTTGTGCAAATCCTGGGAATAGACGCTCCATCTCTGTCGACCTGTTATTTTGGCTAAGATTATTTATTTCCATTGTCTGTCTCAATTTTTCTTTGCATTTTCCAACTTAGCGAATAATAATATCTGCCTCCAATGACCCATTGTCTCTCAACACTTCCAAAATCTCAATAATGTTTTCGACCCCCGTCCCTTCCTTCTGCATATCCTTTATCAAGTCTACAACTCGCATCTTTTTTGGCACGACCTCTCCATTATTTGAATCCTCTGAATCATTGTCATTTTCCTTTGTTGATGCAGCAGGTAAACTAGCATAAATACCTGTAATCTCCCTTGCTATTGCACTTTCCCCATTGGCTTTTATTAAAGTTAATGGGTCAATCATTAAATCATCCGCAATTAAAATCGCACCACTTCTCTGGTCAATAATTATTTGTGATCGATATGGGATAGAGATTGATTCAGAATAGAGCTGGCCAATCAGTTGTTTGGGATTGTCAATTCCTTTCATATCAAGAATAAGACTACTTCCTTGAGATCGATACGGTATTTCACTGTAGCGATTTTGTAATAATTCTTCGATACGATTTATCGTCGATAAGCGAAAAATTTTCAGAGTCAGCCGAACCTGTCGATTATTTGCATTTTCATAAATATCAGTTTCAATATTTCTCTCCATTAGTACCCCACGCCGTAGCTGAGCCACCGTCTGTCCATTCTTAAAATCGCTCAGTTTTCCCTGGGCTACTCCGTAAATCAAACCATTCCCAGCATAGAGTGGTGTCTGAACCAAGACCCCATCGACAAGAGAGCGCGCGTCTCCAATAGAAGAGACCATCGCATCGACACGGTTACCACTCTGACTAAATGGAGGAACATCAACTGTCACCCATACGGCTGCTACATTTCTTGATCGCTGCAATTGATCCTTACGAAGACGCTGTCCCATCCCAGCCAATAAATCTTCCATCGATTTTCGAGCCAAATGAGTTCGACTATCTCCCGTGCCTCGCAAGCCAATTACGATGCCATAGCCAGATAATTGATTATTGCGAAGACTGTTCAGATAAACCAGAGCAGATAGTTGAGTAGTTCGTGTTTTTTTTGCTGTAGATATGTTTTTTACACTTTTTTCTTGATTATTAAGATTCTGGGTAGCCCATTCTATTCTTCCGGTAAACAAAAAACACAAAAGAATTCCAAAGATCATCATTTTCCCAGATAATTGCTTGCTCATTGCCTTATTTCCTCTCCTTTAATTCACCCAAAATTCTCTCCAAGTACTCGATCATCAGAGCTTCCTTTTGTTCTTTATCCAAAATTTCCTCAGAGGTTTTTTCAGCCGCTTCCTCTGCGCCACTCTCGTTGCTTACTTGCTCAACTGGTTTATCGGCCTTTGGTGGGAGTTGGGCTCGCACTGGCGGTGGTTCTATTTGCAAATTGATCGTTAAATTAGCGACATCTTTTGACGAAATTGTTTTTCTTTCATCGATATCATCGTTATGGATTAGCCCCGAGATATTTAATCGTAATGATTCATTTTCCCCTCGAACATTTTTGAAACCGCGAAATTGAATAATATTTTTTTGATCGACCGCAATAATCTGTACAGCGAGCACTGTATTCAAGTTGAAATCTGTGCGGCGTTGATTACGAACTTGTTTTTCACTACGATCATTGCCCTCACTTGATTGTAAAAATGATAGGTGGGGGCGTGCTGGAAGAAAAGAAAAAGAACTATTCTCATTACGCGTCCTCGCATGATTACTCACTATCTGCACATCTTCATCAATTTCTAACTTTAGAATTTGCCCAACGACAACTGGTTCTCGCTGATAGGGGTTCTGATCGCGCCAAAGGCTTTCTGCGTGCCCAGGCAGCGGATTTAATGCAAGGCAGATAAATGGTATGACAATAGCAGGTTTAGCTTGCCTGCTTAAAGTTGCAAAAAAAAAAAATCCATTCACTACCGCTTCATACCAATCGCCGTTGCGAGGACAGAATCAGAAGTCATAATCGATTTAGAATTGGCTTCATAGGCACGTTGTGCTACGATCATGTTGACCATTTCCTCGACCAATTGAACATTCGACATTTCAATGAATCCTTGGGCAATGCCACCCAATCCATCAAGCCCTGGAACACCGGTAATTTCTGGACCACTCCCAGCGCTTGCTTTAAATAGATTCTTGCCGATCGCCGTGAGACCAGCAGGATTGGCAAAGCGAACTATTTCCAGATTACCAATAATCTGTGCATCTGGATTATCAGCGATTTGAATACTCATTTCACCACTGGACGAAATTGCTAGTGAAGATAATTTGGAATCTGCAGGAAGGTTGGTTGCAGAATCCAACAAATAACCGTCACTACTCACTATTTGTCGATTAGCGTCAATTTTGAAGGATCCATCTCGAGAATAACCATAACTTCCATCTGGAAGTCGTAAGCGAAAAAAACCGACTTCGGAGTCGATAGCTAGATCTAACACGTTGCCAGTATTTTGCAGATTGCCCATTGTAAACATTTTTTGAGTTCCAGCTACTTTTACTCCGTGCCCAACCGCAATCCCACTTGGAATTTCTGATTCAAAAGTGGCTGGCGTCCCAGCTAAGCTCATTTGTTCATAGATCAGATCTTGGAAATCTACCCGATTTTTCTTAAATCCAATCGTGTTGACATTGGATAGATTATTGGCGATAGTATCGATTTGAAATTGTTGGCCAGACATTCCAGTAGCAGCTGTCCATAAAGAGCGAAGCATATTCATGATTATAGTCGAACACTCTGCCAAAAAAATAAAGCATTATTTCTCGCGACGCAAAATCAAGCAACGATTACTATTGGTACCGACCTGATTGTTACTGACATTCCAACAATGGGCTAGTTTGGTGAATTTCTGTTGGTTGATCAATAACGATACTATTTGCCATTGACGACGCGGCGCTATCTTCTTTGCTTGTGCTAGCGCAGAAATCACCAGCTCTTCTAAGAAAAAATGATTTTTTTTAAAACGCACTTCACCAACTTCAATCACACAATGTCCCCCCACTTTAACAACATGTCCCAGCATGATCAAGATCTGAGTCATGAAATTCTGCCATTTCTCGGGATGAGCGGTTGTAAACGGTCTATTATCAGAATTGTCTTCTAACATTGGATCCAAAGTTTCACCGATAAACCAACGTTTCAACCAGTTGTCTTGGAGATAATTGACGATATCTAGAAAAGGGGGCGATGTCACTACGAGATCGATTTTTTCTGCGATGACACTTCCCAGATCCCGCGCATCTCGGCAGTAATACTGATTTTTTTTTGCAGCACTATGATAATCCGATGGAAGATTTTTTTGATAATTGGCCTTTAATTTTTTTAGCAGACATTTTTTTACATCCCTATACTCTGGCATGAAAACTCCACGTCCCTCGTTATTACGCTTTTGTCGTCCCGGTAAAATGGAAATCTGGGGAAATGAATAAGTTGAAAAAAAACCAGGAGAATGCCCGTGTAGCCGCGACAGAGCCGCCATGCCAATCATTGCTAGTTCTGGATCCTGCTCAGGACACTGAATGTTTTTTTGAATCAAATGGCGAAGATTCAGAATTTCTCGCATTGTTTGTGGATGATAAAAAGGACTAAGCATCTTAATTTCATGAGGAGTCGGCTGAATTTCTTTTTGCAGAGATAAATCATGAATTCTTTGGACTAGATTTTTCCAATGGGGAATTATTCGGCGACCACGAGACATATAATAAGCCAAACGGCTAATATCATTATAAATTGCAGGGTATCCGAGCATGTTGGCCTCAATGATAGTGGTTCCTCTGCCAGCAAAGGGGTCAAAAACTATCTGATCTCGTTTATTCTGCGAGGACAAGAATTTTTTTATAAAGTAATTGGGTAATTCTGGCTTGAAAGAGGCACGATAACTAATTGCATAGTGCAAAGCGTGCATTTGCCTTTGTCGAGCAGTCCATAATTGTGAAGTTTGCGTGGGAATCGCGCGAGGCACCCTTTATTGTCGACTGATTACTCGGCAAAAGTAAAGTTACACGAGCAATAAATACTCTCAAAAATATTTGTTATGCTGTGAATAAAAAGATAACGCAGTTCGGGGAAACTATCTGTCGGTTATCTCTAAGATTAGAGGAGAGTCAGGTGCTCTTGCAACCCTGAGTAATTCTTAAACGATGGAAACTGAGGAAACTTTTCGTTAATATCAGCCGGTGAGTGTAAAAAAAGTCCATTGTCAGCTGCTTGTAGCATCCCTAAATCATTGTATGAATCACCTACTGCTATCAAATGAAATCCACTTGCCTGTAAATTTTTAACGACCTGAGTTTTGCTATCAGAAATCCGGATTTTATAATCTGCAATAAGATCTTTTTCATCGACAATCAATTGATGGCAAAATAACGTTGGGAAATTAAGATGCTGCATAAGGTGTGGATTGACAAATTGATAAAAGGTATCCGATAAAATTATGGTTGGGAAACGTTGTTCTGACCACTGTAAAAATTCTAGAGCGCCAGGCAAAGGGCGTAACATCTTGATGACCTTACAGATTTTGGTAAAAGTTAATTGATGTTCCCGAACAATGCTAATCCTTTGACGCATCAATTGGTCGTAATCTGCAACATCTCTGGTGGTCAACTTCAGAAGAGAAATTTTTGTTTCTTGCGCAATTGCCTGCCAAATTTCAGGGACCAAACACCCTTCTAAATCGAGCACTAACAACCGAGGTTTTTCTAGCCATTCCATCTTCATCTAAAAAATAACGTACTGTATGAAAAGATTCTTTCCAAAAAATAATCCCCGCTCAAATAGAGTTGGCTAAACACGTAGTGCCGTTTTCGCCAGTAGGATAACAGATGGCAACAAATTTATCCGAAATCATACACAAAATAAAAGTCAAATTTCTCTCATCCTTCTCTTATCGAAAATATTAAAAAAAACTGGCATGTCAAACGAATACTTCCATCTTTGACATACTATATGCTACAAGAGTTCTCGTTTAACAAAAAACACATCTTGATAACAGGTCATAGTTCAGGGGTGGGATTGGCTCTGTGTCAGAAAATGCTCGAAGCTGGTGCACACGTGTTTGGCCTCTCACGCACTTTGCCTCCACCAAATACCATCGGTAAGAAATACCAAAAAAATTTACACTCATTTAGAACAGATCTTAATAAACCTACACAGATTGATAGTAGCATCAAAAAAATTGCAAGTCGAATCAAGAAAATCGATATTATCATTCATAGTGCTGGAATCGGACAAAGAAGCACGGTAGAAGAAACAAAAATGAAAGTGCATCGCCAAATCTTTGAGGTTAATTTCTTTGCCATGATTCAAATCTATCAACTCACCCTTCCCCTACTCAAAGCAAGCCCTGAGCCAATTTGGGTGGCAATCTCTAGTATCCAAGGATTATTACCCATGCCGATGCGCAGTACGTATGCCGCTAGTAAATATGCCCTTGAGGGTTTTCTACTAAGCGTTCACTTGGAAAACCTCATTAAAAAAAATCATATTCGACTTTGCCTCTGTCGGCTTGGCTTCGTTGCTACAAGATTTTCTAATAATTCTTTAAAGGCTGATGGGTCAATGTATGGCATGACCGATAAATCAACAAAAAACGGAATAGCTCCGCAAATTGTCGCAGAAAAATTAATGCGAACAATTGCTCATGAAAAAAAGAAAACGATTGTTATAGCCGGCTTCAAAGAAAGGTTGGGGCTTTTCATATATCGAATATCCCCCAAATTATTTGATTTTATCATTCCTAAAATTATTACGAGAATTCGTAATTCCTCTTTATGAAGTATTCTTTAAGAAAGCATTGAGTATTTACTAAAAAACTTCCTCCAGAACATAGAAAATATTCTCATCCGTGCCAAAAAAAAGTGCATCACCGGCGATCACTGGAGCAGCCAGAATTGCCCCCTCGGTATCAACTTGCCACAGGATTTTCCCGTTCACGACCGAAAGGCACATTATTTGCGGAGCACGAATTTGATTATCCATAGTCTGATACGCATGGACTCCAAAATAGATCTTATCCTTGCCGATAGTTGGTGCACTGGATGTCAAAGCTGGAAGTTCTTTTTCCCAAGCTAGATCACCATTTTTGGCGTCAAAGGCACGAACCACTCGATCTCCACTGGTGTAAATAATCAAATCTTTCCAGACAGCAGGAGCCAAATAATCAAGCAATTCTATATGGCGAAAAAAACCATTATATGAGTCTGCCGGAACCCAAGGCGGAAATTTAAATTGACTCTCCGCTTGCCAGACATTTTTCCCAGTTCGACGATCTAAGGCATAATAGCTCAAGAGAATCTCACCACCACCGAGTCGATTTGTAAAAAAATTACTCGCAAAGTACACCATATCTTCATCCAGAGCCGGATACGAATACCAGACTGCACGATCAATCGGCACTTGAATGACCCAAAGAAACTTACGTTCACCAATATCATATGCGCCAAAACCACCGCGAAACGGTGCCCAGTACATTACACCATCATAGATTTGAAATGTATGATGTGACCAAGTTTCATTGGGAATCTGATGACGGATTTCCCCATTTTTTTGATCAAGAAAGAACGTTTGCCCTTGATCACTGGTGAAGATCAAATTATCTTGCCAACCTGATAGCAAAGACTGCACCGTTTGACCGCTCTGAAAATTCCAAATTTCATCCCCACTTTTTTTTGACACTGCATACACTCGACCATCATTGGAACCAAAAAATATCTTATCATCCATAAGGTAGGGTACTGAATTCACCTCATTGCGCGTCGGAAAGATCCAGCGCATATAGCCAGATTTTAAGTCTAACGCATAGAAGTTCTTGTCGACTGAACCGAAATAAATTACTTGATCTTCTACGAGAGGCGGGTTAAAGGCACGCGTTTTTTTTTCTGTAGACTTTCCAGCCTGTAGTGGAATTTTCCAGCGTAAAGCGAGTGGGGTATTCAGATTATTATCGATAAAACCGTTGCCATTGATCCCACGATAATGAAGCCAATCTTGTTCCTGCTGCCACCAGGCAAACGAACCGATTAACTGGCAATTTGAAAAAAATAATAACGGGAAAATGAAAAAAAATATCAAGACTTTACGACCGAAGAAATTGGACATCATCAAATTATCTCTTTGACAACGATTCAGCTGCAAGAACACTCTTTCCCTTAGCTAATGTCTCAACTCTCATAGTTCGAAAAACTCAAAAAAACCAAACTGAGGAAAAAACACATTGCACCGTCTGACTAGTCTCGTTTTTATCTTCTAATGTAACGCTCATTTTGTTGTGCTTCAGTATCTCCTAAAACAATGTTTATGGCCAATATTCTTCCAACTTAAAAAAATTTCCAGCCTAAGAATTCTACTCAGACAAGATTTTTCTTTAATTTATGATTGCAAAGGGTTTACAACTTGTAAATATTATATTCATACTTTCTAAGTAGCAGAGCACGATCCAAAGAATAAAATTTATTTTGGTCATGTTTTTCTAATCGGCATACAAAAATTAAGAACAATAGCAAGACTAGCAGATTTTGTAATTATTGAAAATAGATACGTTCGCTTAAGCAAAAGTTCTTTGATCTTGTTCCCAATTTGCTATCCATTCATACTCATCCTGTCGACCCTGATCTACTTGAAAAACATTAGAATAAAAAAAGACTCCTTGAAGAATACGGCTCAATGGAGAGAAAAAAGGAAAGTCTATAAAGAACAGTTGTTCATTAATATTAATCCAAAAAATTTACTGAATAAGCATATTTTTATCATTTTTGAAAAGAGAGAATCTTTTGAAAAAATAATGTGATTGAACATTCTTGGGATGAACCCGAGCAGCTGACCAAGTGTTTGAGCAAACTAGATGAATGGGCACGATTTCCTTGAATATGAGCAATCATTGCATAACCACATATATACTATTCGTCAGCAAAGCTAGTCGATAGAAACGCCTGAAAATCAATTGCTACTCTACTTAAAGAGTAAAATTTCTGAAGACTCATCTGAAAAAAATTATTTTCTAGACAAGAAAAGGGAATAATACAAAATTGATGTATCCCTGATCTAAATGGGATTAGAAAACTAAAAGAGCGAAGGAATCACAATGATAAAAAGACTATTTATATTTGTAATCGTAAACATACTCATAATCACCACGATTGGGCTGTTAATGAACCTATTGGGCATTAACTATTACATAACGGAAAAAGGCATAAACTACGAGAGTCTGCTGTGGTTCTCGCTACTCTGGGGAATGGGTGGTGCCTTCATTTCATTGTTGTTATCCAAATGGATTGCAAAAATGATGATGAAAGTTCAAATTCAAAACCCGAAGAAAACTACTAATCCGCAAATACGCTCGCTGATTGAACGAGTACACCATTTTGCCCGCCAGGCTGGTCTAGGAAAGATGCCAGAAGTAGGTATTTATCCGAGTAATGAGCTCAATGCCTTTGCGACGGGTGCAACGAAAAACAGCGCCTTGGTCGCAGTGTCCACTGGATTGTTAGAGCGGATGGATGAAAAATCAGTCGACGGTGTGTTGGCTCATGAAATTGCCCACATTGCCAATGGGGATATGGTCACCATGACATTGATTCAAGGGATTATCAATGCAATTGTGATTTTCATGGCTCGCGTAATTGCCTTTGCAATTAATTCCTTTCTAAGACGTGGCGAGAGCCAGTCTTTCGGATTTATCGATTATATGGTCATCTTTGTTTTAGAAATTATTCTTAGCTTCTTTGGATTACTCGTGGTAAACTGGTTTTCTCGACAAAGAGAATTTCGTGCGGATGCTGGAGGGGCACGATATGCTGGAAGAGAAAATATGATTTCAGCATTACGTGTTCTAGCAAGCAACTCACGAATCATTGATCAGAGGACTGATAAACCAGCGATCAATGCAATGAAGATATCTAATTCTCCATCGAAAGGATTCATGGCTCTTTTTGCCAGCCACCCGCCTTTAGCCGAAAGAATTAAAAGATTAGAGACTGGAGCAGCCACTCGGTATTGATCCAGAACCTGTAAATCAACAGAATTATTAGACTGCGTCGCAAAAAGGCAGTACGATGATCACAATAAAGAAGAACAATGGTTCATCGATAAACAAGTATCTTAGTCGACTGAAAAAGCAACCAGCGCGTCTTCGTAGGAAAAAGGCAGTGCGTGCCATGTTGCAGGAGCATCAACTGAGGGCTACTGACCTAGTGATGCCATTATTTATCACAGAAGATTCAAAAGAAAAAGAAATTTCGAGCATGCCGGGCGTTTTTTGCTGGCATCTAAATGGTCTTTTGCGGGAATGCGAAATTTTACTAAAACTAAAAATTCCAGCAATTGCAATGTTCCCCTACATTCGCCGCTCATTAAAAGATGAATTCGCAAGCGAAGCCTTGAATACCAAAAATTTTTACTTGAAGGCCATTCGCAAAATAAAACAGGAATTTCCGCAAATAATTATTTTTAGTGATGTCGCCCTAGACCCGTATAGTAGCATCGGGCACGATGGCATTATGCAGCAAGTCAATGGCGATCTCCTCGTAGATCTGCCGGCCAGCCTGAAAACTCTTGCTGAAATGGCACTATTACAAGCAGAAATGGGAGCTGACTTCATTGCCCCTTCCGATATGTTAGATGGGAGAATTGGTTATATTCGACAAGAGCTCGATAAAAACGGATTCTCCCATGTAGGTATTATGTCTTATGCAGTGAAATTTGCCTCATCTCTTTATCAACCCTTTCGAGAGGCACTCGATTCCCAGCCAATTGGCGATAAACGAACTTACCAGATGAATCCTGCGAATATCCGTGAAGCCTTACGCGAAACACAACTTGATGAGCGAGAAGGTGCAGATATGCTCATGATCAAACCTACGCTTAGTTATCTGGATGTGGTGAGCCAAGTAAAAGAAACTACCCATCTGCCAATCGGCGGCTACCATGTTTCTGGAGAATATGCCCTATTGCAGCTCGCCAAAGAAATAACAGAAATCGATACCAACCAGCTATTACATGAACAAATGCTTTGCATGAAACGTGCCGGTGTTGATTTTATCTTCACTTATTGCGCAAAAAAAATAGGCAAACAATTGGCCAATCACTCAGATTCCTAAAGAATCCACAGTGGCTCGTGTAATTCACTAAAGCAAACTGCGTTAAAAATGATGATTAAGACTTTGAGAGAGCAAGGCCTTGTAGACGAAGCAAGCGTAATAAGCCTGCCCAAAATCCCTTCCGACGGTACCTCCTATGCGCCTTTTTTAGCAGACGAAAAAATTCCGAAATTGCAGTTTCGCGTCTATCGTTTTCATGCCAATTCATCTGCAAACTGAGCTTGGTATACAGCGAAGCGATTTTAATCAACAATTGATCATCTTTTTCCTGCCGTTCCACGTTCACACTTTGCTGGATTATTTCGGTATCTTTCGCTGGGTGAGTAATGAGGAATGCGTATTGCAAAGGTGTCTGGTAGGCTCGTTTCAACGAATATCCATCATGGGCCAATTGATAGAGAAAGAGCCGATAACGATAATGAAAATTGTCTGAATGAGTGCTTCTCCCTTTAAGATATAAATAACACTGATAACTATAGCGATATGCATACAAGGCAAACATAGTGAGCCCAATTATCCACAATAGAAAGGTAAAAAATAAACGAAAGGGAAACTGATATTGTTGGTTGGCTAAGACCAGCCCCTCTTCATCAATCAATGGAATCACTAAATCCAATTCATTGGGATTTTCACCTACCTTGGGTGGTTTGCTAAAAACTGTGCTTTCCAGATCTACCCAGCCATAGCGAGGCAGATAGACTTGAAACCATGCATGTTTGTGGACCGAAGTCACCAAAAACAATTCGTTGAGTGGGAGATCCGCAATCAAATCAATTTTCTTTTGCAGATGCACCAACGCACTCTTATGAGTACGAGTCTGCAAATCATGCGAAGCAATATAGCCGACGACGACCCGCGCAGGTAAATCCAGTATTCTAGCAAAAAGAGCAGCACTTGCGGCAAAATCGGTGCAACGCCCCTTCTTTTGTTTCAGCAAGAACTCAGTAATCTGTTGCAGAGAAATTACATCAGTATAGCCGAGCGAATATTGAAAGTCATGAAAGCTCTCAAGAATAATCTCAATCTTTTTATGAATCGGCAATTGTTGCAGAAATAATTTTGGATTATTGGTTGGGCTGCTCGAGGAATAAAGGCGATCTGCAGTTTTTGCCAAGATCGCCCGCATTTGTTGCCGTAATTGAGTTGTGAGCGTCGGTGGTATGAATAGATATGTGTCCAATTCTTCCCGCTGTTCGACGCTCAGCACGGATTCCTTGCCCCAATCTTCAGGGGTCGAAGAACTAATCCTCGACTCGGCTTTATAGGATAGTGAAAATGGATAATAGAGTTCATTTAGTATTGGCGGCTCAATCCGAAAAGGACGATATGCGACATGCCGGTCAGACAATGTAGTCAAAATAGAAAATTCTGTAATTTTTCGCTTTTCATCTATATCGCTAATCACATCCTCCCAAATATCAATCAAATGCAATTTTGCTAATTCGTTGAGGGGCTCGCGAACCTGTGTTGATCTGATAAAACCATTTTCGCTTAAGTCACCCAAATAACCCTCAGCTAAATAAAGCGGATTGACTCGCGCTTGAACTATCATTACCGCATATTGTTTTTCTGGTAATTGAGACTTCTCTTGATCATTTTTATTATCCTGTTGTAATTGATCCCAATATTCACTGGGCATCCCTTCTAATTTGGGTTCATTCTTTTCAGCTGACCCTTGATCATCTGCTGGAATCCGCGGAATCTGTCTAGGTGACTCCTCTGTGGAATTATCTTGCCTTTGCCCTTCCCTAAAATCATCAGGGGTCAATTGTCCTTGTTCATTTTCCTCGGTGGGTGACTTTTCATCTTCTCCTGATTGTCCTTGTAGCTCTGATGGATATTTTTCTTCCCTATCACCTAGGGGCAGACCATTTTGCCTGTTATCAGCATTTTGATTTTGTGTTAGCTTCGGAATACCACGGCTACCATTAGGAGGTGGATCTTCCAACAAATCATTAATAAAATTCTTATGTTCCACCGTATCTATCGGAATAATGTTGATGAGAAAAAAGATGAACGGCAGAGTGATAACCCATTTGATCCAGACAACTGGTTTTCTACTGACCAGCTTGATAGATGCCTGAGATGCTGAAACCGCCAGAGCACTATACAAAATAGCTGCATGGAAAAAGAAAGCAACAAACAATAAAAATAGCAGTAGACGAATCGACAATTCGGAAATATCTGGCTGACTTCGAGAGTAATTCAATAATTGGAAATAAACACTCAGGACAATCAATAATTCTAGGATCGCAATCAATCCATGCCATGGACGACCGCTACTGGTACGATTGAAAAGTAATTTGGTGCTCAAAAAAGCAAACCAGGTTATCACAGATAAAGTGACCCATTGCCCGACTTCACCCAAGAACACCGCGAGAATAATTGGTAGCAATATCAACAATGAAATTTCTTGCCGCCAAGATAATTTGGAATTCCCCCACATCGACAAAAGAAAGGCGGCTGGGATCAAAAAGAAAAACAGGAGGATTCCACTACTATCATAGGGAACTAGAATTATTTCATGGAATAGATAGGGAATGCTCACCATAATCGCGTATAAGAAAAAACGAGCGATGAACAAGAACTGGCTTTTTTTTATGGAGACTCGGCTAAAACGAAACATTAATTCAAGCACCTAGGTAATGAGGCGGGGCTCCAGTGGCAATAAATGGATATTCTTTTGATTAAATAATTGCGTTATCTTTTTCATCAGATTAGACTTTGAACCAGTAATCGATAAAAAATCGGAAATGCCAAGCAAGACAAATATATCCGCCAAAGAAGATTGCCATATCCACCAGCCTGGCCAGAATAAATCTTTTTCATATTTGATGAGTGAAATACTCCTACTCTGCAAAGTATATTTTTTTTCACGAGGCGGCTCCACTGTTATAAAAAAATCATTCGCCCGCTGGGCATGCAAGAATGAATCGCCAGCAGTCAAAGAAAAGAAAAGCGGATCATAGGGCGTTGTAAAAATTTTCCAATTTTTTTTGTTATGCAAGCTCGATTTTTTTGTATCTATGGTATATACAGTTTGTGCAAGCATCTTACGTAAAAGTGGCAAATCATCATTCTCCTTAATAACCAGAGCCTCCCTCTCGTCTGCAAAGAGGACATTGATTATTTGATTTTCCGAAAGACGATCTGTTACATAAGATAGTAGATGAGATTTCAATGCTTCTAGGTGGAGAATACTTCGTAGATGATCACGTCTCATTGCTGAAGATTGTTGTTTACTATTAGAAAAAAATATGGATATCTGCTCGATCTCAGTCTCTTGGTGGACGCTGGTCTTTGACATCAAAATATCTAACCTTTGACTGGATTTCCAGTGAATATCCTTTGAACGATCACCGGGTGCATACTCTCTGATAAAGTACTTTTCTTCATCGGATTCTCTTTTCCGTCGTTCTGCTTGTGTAATCGGCAAAAGTGATTTTTTTTTGTCAGAGTAGTTCTCAATAGCCGATGGTTCCACCAAAAAAGAAATTTTCCGGTTCTGTCCTAAAAAAATTCGAGTTAAACCCAAAATATCCTTAAAATAAAGGCTTTGTCGCCCTACCACCGAGCCCGACAGCGGGAATAACCAAATCGTCTGCAAATTTTCAGAATTTGGACTCATAAATTCACGGTTCATCTTAATCGTTGCATTTCTCCCCACAGAAAGTTTCAATTTCGCAACAATATGGAAACGATGCACATTTGAAATTCTTTTATTTCCGTTACTAATCACTCCAGTTCGATAAAGTTTACCGGCAAAACAGCTTTCTTGTTGGAAGCGCAATGAAGATAAGTATTCTTGCATTTCATGTGGCGGAAAAGTTCTCAAGCGAATCACGAATCCCACAATAGCAAGACAAACCAATACGAAAAAAATGATCACCGCAGCAATCAGAGCATATACATTATAGTAGCTTATCGAGTAGCCTAAAAGATAGATGGCTATGGCGAAAAAAATCGTACCACCGGAGGTGAATGGATACCAGTAATTAAACAGAGATAGTTTTTTCAATTTCGCTAATCACCGCTGCAAAGGATTCGATATTCTCTTCTTCGCCAAGACGATGCGCAAATACCGGAATCAATAATTCCTTTACATGATCAATCGTAACAATTTTCTCACCCCGCACCATTGCCAGAGCTCGTGCTAATTGAGATATCTTGATGCCGGCGCGAGCTGAAAGCCCATGAAAAACTTTCTGACTTTTCTCTCTAGTTTTTCGAATAAAACGAACAATATAGTCGATCACTCGCTCATGAATCTCAATCTCAATTAATAGCTTTTGCCAAGCCAAAATCTCACCCAATTCAACGACTGGATGAAAATTCTGCCAAGCAGTCGAATTTCCATGAATTTTCAGAATAGACTTTTCATCTTTTTCATTCGGATAGCCCAAAGAAAGACGAATCGCAAAACGATCGAGTTGTGGCAGTGGTAGATGAAAAAGATGTTGTCCACGAATATTCATCGTTGCCATCAGCAGAAATGGATTTGGAATCTGATAGGTCACCCCATCAATCGTTACCATTTTTTCTTCCATTGCCTGCAGAAAGGCCCCCTGCGTCTTTGGTGTCAGCAAATTAATTTCGTCACATAGTAAGATATTTGCAAATATAGGGCCTGGTTGAAACACAAAAGACTGTGTCATATTATTATAGCGATTAAAACCCAAGATATCTTGCGGAAGTAAATCGACCGTTCCCTGCACTCGAGCAAATTCCTTTGATTGAACAGTAACTATTTTTCCTATTGTTTCTTGCCCATCATCTGTCTTTTTATTCTTGACAGACCAATCGATACTTGCAGCCAACGCACGAGCTAAAGAGGTCTTGCCCACTCCATGGGTATCGGCAAGAAGTATATGGCCACCAGAAACCAACGTGGCTAAAATATAGTCGAGACAACTCGGTTGTACAAAGATGAGGCGCTGGATATTCTTTTTTACACGAGCAATACTGGTAGATGCACTGCTCAGATAAGCATCAATCATTTCATTTTATATTTTTTCTTAAATTTATCAACTCTACCCGCTGAATCTACTAATCTCTGACTGCCCGTATAGAACGGATGGCATTTTGAGCAAATTTCCAAATTTGCTAATTGTGAGGCTGAATAAATGATATGCTTTTCCCCACATGAACACCTCAATTCTCGTTTCTCCAATTGAGGTTGGCTTCGTCTTTTGTTTTCCTTTTTTTTTGTCTCGGTAACCATTCTTTCTCTTTTCTTTTCGTTACTAATCTTTGCTACATTCTTTTGTTTTCTTTATTGATTATCCCGTACAACTCCCAATCTATCTCTCTAGATGGCCAGTAGGCGAAAGATCTACTTTAAATGCAACCCTTTTTTGTATTTCTCGTATTCTTTCGAATCCTACCGTAAGGATGAGGGTCTGTTCTCATTGCTCAGCACCTAGGATCTAAACACCAGACTCTTTTTTTTATTTTTTCGTAGCATTTTTAGTGGGATTTCTAAACTATATTTTTTTCCATTGCAATTATTTGCTCATTTGTCAAGTTACCAAGAACAGAGTATCAATACATTCTTTTATGCTTCTTTTTATTCGCAAGTTCTCCGCAATATTTTCTACTCAATTTTTGGGAGCATTGAATGATAATGTATTACGAAGCGCCCTCGTGATTTACTTCACCTACGATCTATCGGTGAAACAGAATATAAACCCAACGATTCTGACCAACCTAGCCATAGCTCTATTTATTATTCCATTTTTCCTGTTCTCTGGACTGGCTGGAAGTTTAGCTGATCGGATGGACAAATCCAAGCTCATTCAAATAATCAAAGTTTGTGAAATTGCTATTGTTGCCTTTGCTGGCTTCGCCTTTTTCAACGAAAACCTTTGGTTTTTATTGTTGTTGTTATTTCTCATGGGAGCTCAATCAAGTTTCTTTGGTCCGCTCAAATATGGTATTTTACCAAATTTGCTCAAAAAAAAAGAATTACTCTTAGGGAATAGCTACTTGGGAGCTTCTACTTTTATCGCAATTTTAAGTGGAACCCTGATCGGCAGTTATTTAATCACAATCCCAGCTGGTATTTCAATCATTGTCGCAGTTTTATTGATTTTGGCAGGGCTGGGATTTTTGGCTAGCTGCTTTCTGCCCGCACTCTCACCTTCATCACCGACACTACATATAAATAAGAATATCTTTGCTAGTCAAAAAGATGTTTTATTCTTTATCTATAGATTTCGCCTGCCTTTTTCAGCAAAGCAGAAGACTCCTGCAGATGTACTCTGGTGGCTCTGTTTATCCATATCTTGGTTTTGGTTAATAGGAGCAGTCTTTTTGGCTCAACTACCGATTCTCGTCAGAAATGTACTCTCTGCCCAAGCGACAATTGCCAATTTATTTTTGCTACTTTTTACGCTGGGAATTACTATCGGTGCCGCCCTGACGAAAATGTTAGTACAATCTCGACCGAAAAAAAATATTCTCCATTTGGTTCCGCTTGGTAATTTGGGCATGGGCATTTGCACATTTTTACTCTATCTGAGTTCAAGGTACCTAGCCAGCGTATTGCCAGTAGCACAAGAACCGCTTAGTCTGCAGTCATTTCTGTATCACCCTGCCTCTTGGGGAGTGATGATTTCTTTGGTTGGCATTACTTTTTTCGCAGGTATTTTTATAGTCCCGCTGTATACCCAATTGATCATTCTAGCTCCCCCAAAAAAATGCGGACGAGTGATCGCTGCCAACAATATCTGTAATGCTTTTTTTATGGTCAGTGGCTCGCTCTTTGCTTTGCTTTGCGGAGTATTCGGTTTAGCAGCCCATCAAATACTCTTCCTTGTAGGAGGATTATTGAACCTGATATTAATCCCTCTCAGCAAAAGAAAATTGCAAGTGTAGGCTAGCTAACCCATATGTTCAGATTCTATTCAGTCAATAGTCATTAAAATTACTACAAGTGGCAGCAGATGGACTACTATCGATTACTCAAACTGGACGCCGCCATGCTATCTAAAAAATCTTGATTTGTCTTTGTGCTTTTCATTTTCTGAATCAACAATTCCATAGCCTCAGCGGATCCCATAGGACTCAGAACTTTGCGCAGAATAAAAACTTTTTGCAAGGTCGCTGCATCAAGTAATAATTCTTCTTTTCGCGTTCCTGATTTATTGATGTCGAATGCGGGAAAAATTCTTTTATCAGAAATTCTGCGATCCAAGTGAATTTCCAAATTGCCAGTACCTTTAAACTCTTCAAAAATTACTTCATCCATTCGAGAGCCGGTATCGATCAACGCCGTGGCAATAATGGTCAAAGAACCACCGTTTTCAATATTACGCGCCGCACCAAAGAATCGCTTAGGCTTCTGGAGAGCATTGGAATCGACACCCCCCGAAAGAATCTTGCCAGAAGTTGGAATAACCTGATTATAAGCTCGAGCCAAGCGAGTAATCGAATCCAAGAGAATGACTACATCTCTTCCGTGTTCAACTTGCCTCCGCGCCTTTTCAATTACCATATCAGCAACGTGTACGTGTCTATTTGCTGGTTCATCAAAGGTAGAAGAAACAACCTCTCCTTTTACATGACGCGACATATCGGTAACCTCTTCGGGTCTCTCATCAATCAATAGTACCATCAAGACAGCCTCTGGATGATTCGCGGTTATTGCATTGGCAATGTTCTGTAAAAGAATTGTTTTCCCAGTCCGAGGCGGTGCAACAATCAGAGCCCGCTGTCCCTTGCCAATTGGAAAAAAAAGATCAATAATTCGTGTATCTAACAGCAGGGGCTGATACTCCATCTTCAGTTTCGAATCTGGATAAAGGGGTGTAAGATTGTCAAAAAATACTCGACGATTTGTTTCCTCTGGTGAAACCCCATTGATTTTTTGAACATTGAGCACTGCAAAAAAACGCTCAGTTTCTTTAGGAGGACGGATCTGTCCCGATATATAATCGCCAGTCCTTAGTCCGAGTGAACGAACTTGCGCGTTGGAAACATAGATATCATCTGGCCCGGGTGCATAGTTTTCTTCTGCACTCCTGAGAAAACCGTAACCCTCTGACATTCTCTCGAGAGTTCCTGCAGCATACATTGCCCCTCTTTTTTCTGCTTGTTTTTGAAAAATTGTGAAAATTAAATTCTGTTTTTTTTGTCCAGCCATCCCATCTGCACCCATCGATTCTGCGAGAGAAATCAAATCGACAATAGTTTTTTCTTTTAATTTACCCATCTCCAAAGGAGGAGGTGCATTTGGTCCCTCATCAACCTTGTAATTGTCAACGACCTCCATACGGATTCCGCCATTGCCCCTTCTACTATTTCTTAATCCTGAACGGGAATTCTCAGTCTGAGATCTATTTCTAGATTCATTAGAATGATTCCTTTTTTTCCTCATCATATTACTACACCCTCCTTACTTAATATCTCCTGCTACTAGCGTACACTCTTGGTTCTTTTTTTTTGAGAAAATTAAGTAAAGAAGCAAAAGATCAATAGGAGACTATTTATTGGAATTTTTTCTGCTATTGATGCTATCGAAAAGATTTTATCAAACTTTGAGAAAGATCAATAAAAAGCAAAGAAAAAAAAGTAGCATTTGATAAAAAAAGCTCTAAAGTCGAATATATTTTCTCGGATTTACCGGACGACCATTTTTAAGGATTTCGAAATGAAGATGCGGCCCCGTTGATCTTCCAGTATTACCAGAAATTCCAATGACTTGTCCTCGCTTGATTTTCGTACCTTTCTTAACGTATATTTGACTCATATGGGCATAGAGAGTCTTAAATTTATTATTATGGCGAATAATCACCAATTTGCCATACGCTCCTCGACTCCCAGTAGATGTAACAGTGCCACTCAAGGCCGCTTTAACCGGTCCGTAGTACATGGCAATATCAACTCCAGTATGATAGTGGCGATAACCAAAGACAGGATGTGTCCGCCAACCAAAGCCAGAAGTTCTCCTCCCATAACCGGGACGCAACCAATTATACTGCGATCTGCTGACAACTTTAGCATCAGGTAAGAAAATTGTTTCTTTATAAGAGAGAAGATCAGGATTCACATGCGGATTACTTAATATGAATTTGTCAAAATCTACGGAATATTTTGTCAATAAGCCAGCTAATACATCACCGTTTTTTACCCGATAAATCAATCCCGGACGATCTGGAATGTAGATTTTTTTTCCAGGTTGCAGAACCGTCGTCCGACTGATTTGACCATTTGATGCGACGATAATGAAATCCATCGGTACGTTGAAGCGAGCTGCAATTTCCGACAAGGTATCGCCAGAAACAACAGTATACTCTTTAACGGGAACATTACCGTTTAAAATTTCTAAGCCAATTTCCTTTATTTTCGCCTCGGCACTGGTATCGGCCGTTGCATTCGTCAAACCATTCCCCAAATAATCGGAATAATAATCATATTTTTCCAAATTCAAGCCACTGCCATAAAGTTTGTTGATTGAAATTATCGAGTACGTGAGAAGAATTCCCAAGGCAAAGACAATGATGCCAAAAACCCCATAGCTAATCGATTTATAACGCATTCTAAAAAATTTCATTTTTCTTAATAAAGAAGAATATTTCTGACTCATCTGATCGATGAACATACCACCATCAACCGTTGCAGCTGAATCTAGCAAATATGTACTCTCTTGTCTATCTTTTAACAACATTGACCAGTATCGCTTTGTATATAGCATAATCGGTATAAATCTCTAAATATTGAGTATCTCTTTCAATAATTCTACTTTTTTTAATTCTTTTTTTTTGTCTATTGCAATTTTCGGCACCATCATAGTTAATTGTCTTCGTATTTTTTCGATTTTGTCAATAATAAATATATAGTTAGTTTTAAAGAACTATGGCAATATATCATTTTTAAAAGAGCTTCCTTTGGCTTTTCTTGCCCAGATTCGCAAATCCTTCTCTCTATCGAGAAAATATGCTATGCTCGAAAAAGTCAATGGATATTCTCTTTGGGACAACCCTTTATGCCCATGATAGTCTAGTGAAGAGTGAAATAAAAGTTTTTTTAAAAATAATTGCATTTCAGATATTTAGCTCTTGATTTATCTGGATATTCTGCCGAGTGTGACATAATATGGAGGAAAGTAGAGAGAATAATTTCCCAACCAAGCGAACAACAATGACGGATTCCAATAAAGCAAGTGAAAAGCTCAGGAAAACCCCGTCAACTTCTCTTTTTACCGTGGCATTTCTTTGCCTTTTTTTTCTCACAACTTTGATCATTTACCATTATCAACGCCCCAGAACCTTCACTGACATCGAGTGGAATGGGTTAACCGTGCTGGAAGTAAATGATTTGAACATCCATTTTCAAAAATTTGGCAACTCTCCGCAGAATATAGTACCAATGACCATCAATCTTTTTGAGATTGAACTGAGTGTCGATGAAATCCGCAAAATCCCCCGAATAAAAAATCTTTATTTTGAAGATATTCCAATCGTCGGATCAAATGCAGAAGTGTGGGAGGACTCTCCAAGAAAAGAGCAAAGGAAAATAGTCTTTACCGTGGTCGAAAGACAATGCATTGCAATCGTTCAGGGTGCACAGAATCGATATGAAATTGATTTAGAACTAACGATTCTTAACCCACAAAAAACAAAAATTCGATGCAAACAACACCTGCCAAAAATCATTGGTAATTTCCAGAAAACACCGCTCGGCTCCTACGATGATATTATTCTACGAGAAATAGTTCGCTTTCTTGAAAATATTCATCAAAGGCATCCATTACTTTGGCAACGAATCTCGAGTCTCAAAAAAAATGCCGATCAAAGTAGTACCATGTTGTTGCAAAGAATTGGGCTACAAATCGAATTACCTGAAGATTTAGCCAAAATAAGCGTTGAAAAAATTTATGCAAGTGTAGCTTTCTATGAAAGTCAAAGGATTAAACGGGGACTCCTCGACTTGCGAAGCCCCGATGCAATTTTGCTGCCGGAGGTGTAATATGCAATTGAGTATTGATCTAGGATCCTCGCTATGTAAAGCCATTATTGGCAAGAAAAACCAAGAAAATTCCCTAGAAATATTAGGAGTGGGTGTCAGCCCCAATTACGGCGGAATCAAACTCGGGTCTATCATCAATATTGATCAATCGATTCAATCTATCCAAGAAGCAATGGAAGAAGCCTGCTTACAAGCTGGTGCTACCTTTGACTCGGTTACCATTAATGTTACTGGAAAAACTGTGGTCGGCGAAAATTCACGAGGGGTTGTGGCAATTAGCAATAAAAATAGAATCGTAGGAGAAGATGATATTTACCGGGTGATTGAGGGGGCAAAAAATGTTCGAATCCCTATCGAACAAGAAATCATCCATATCCTTTCCCGATCTTATACTTTGGATAATCAAGAAAGCATTAAAAATCCTCTCGGCATGACCGGAATCCGCTTAGAGGCGGAAGTGCACCTAGTGAGTGCTGGAATTACTGCAATCAATAACATTCGTAAGGTAACTGCTGCTTGTGGACTCCATTGTAATGCGATTGTAATGAGTTCTCTGGCCTCGGCAAACGCCTTATTATCAGAAGAAGAAAAAGAATTAGGCTTGTGCCTGATCGATATTGGCAATGCAAATAGTGATATCATAGTCTATCGTGACGGTGGTATAGCTTACAGCTCTTCCATCCCCTATGCTGGGCAACACGTCACCCATGATCTTTCGATTGGCTTGAAGATTCCCCTGGCGACTGCCGAAATGACCAAAAAAACCTATGGGGCCGCAAGCAACCAGTCCGTGGATCCTCTCGAAAAAATAGAGCTTCCGCAAATTGGCGGACGAGATGCACGAGAAGTTCCAAGGCAATATGTAGTCGAAATTATCCAAGCTCGATTAGAAGAAATTTTTGATTTGATTGAACGAGAATTAGTCAAATCTTCCGAAAAAAAATCTCTCGCAGGGGGGATTATTCTTTGTGGCGGAACAGCTCTCACCGAGGGAATAGCCGATTTATGCGAAGAAAAACTAGGTTTAGCTACCTCGGTCCGCGCTCCAGAAAACATAACCGGGTTTTCTGATCAGGTAAACTCTCCTGAGTTTGCAACTGGTGTAGGCTTACTCCACTATGCCTATGAATTGGCAAAATCTGGAATGCCAAACAATCGGCACAACAGAACTCCTATGTTAAATCGCCTAAAGAAATGGTTCTATGAAACGATTTGAACACAAACTCTACAGGTTTCAAAAGAGGAAATGAACAATATAGAGGATAATAACCAGTCTCCCGCCAAGATTAAGGTGGTTGGTGTCGGTGGTGCTGGGATGAATGCTATCAATCGGATGATTGATGCTCAGCTACAACGTATCGAATTTATCGCCGTAAACACTGATGAGCAAGATTTAAAAAAATCCCAAGCAGAAATTAAAATAGGTATCGGCAAGAAAACCACGCGGGGGATGGGTGCTGGTGGTGAACCGGCATTAGGCGAACAAGCAGCCTTAGAAGATCAAGAAAGACTGAAGCAAAGCATACTTGACGCAGATATGATTTTTATTACTGCAGGGATGGGTGGCGGGACTGGCACTGGTGCCGCACCAATTATTGCTGATATCGCTAAAAAATGTGGAATCTTGGTCATCGGGGTCATAACTCTTCCCTTTGCGATGGAAGGACAACGGAGAATGAAAATTGCCAACGTTGGCGCGGATCGTTTGCGAGATTCTGTAGATACGTTGATTACGATTCAAAATGACTCGATTTTTCGCATCATCGATAATCAAACGTCCGTTTCTGTAGCATTTCAATTGATTGACGACGTCTTACTCAATGCCATAGGGGGAATCGCTGATTTGGTCAATACCTCTGGCTTGGTAAATGTGGACTTTGCCGATGTCCGATCAGTTATGCGAGAAAAGGGCGATGCAATTATGGGTGCTGGAGAGGGTGCTGGACCTGAACGCATAAAACAAGCAGTAAACCACGCGATTCATAACGCCTTAATCGAAGATTATTCTATCGAAGGGGCGCGAGCAATTCTGATTAACGTCTGCGGTGGCGAGAATTTGGGGATCAACGAGTGGAAGGAATTAACAGAATATATCACCCGTTTTGTCGATAAAGAAGCCAATATCATTGTTGGACTCACTTTGGATCCAGCTCTCGAAGATAAAATTCGAGTCCTCGTCATTGCCACTGGATTCGCACATCAGCAAAAAAGATCTCAAAAATCAGGGATGAAGCCCAATAAGTCACTCACCATGCCGTTATTTGAACGCAGAAATGATAAATCGGAGAATCAGGCAAATGTTTGGCAAAAATCGATTACAAGCAAACCCTTAGCGAACCCACACGATACATTACCGAAAAGAAATGCTTTCGCAACAATAGGAGCACAGTCCGACCTAGACGATCCAGAGACACCGGCATTCTTGCGAAAAAAAAATAGAAATAATGATTAGTCGACACTATCTAAATTCCGAAACTCATCGGCAGTAAAGATAGATTTGTAGCGAACTCCTTCCGCAATCACTTTTTCTTCCCCACCCTCTTGACGATTGATGATCGTAATACAATGATCTACTTTAAAACCAAACTCCCTAAGAATTCGTATTGCTTCTACCAGAGAAACACCCGAAGTCAATACATCATCAATCAACAAAAAAGACAGTGCTGTATCTGACCGCTTTGTTGCCTCCACATGATGTTCCGTACCGTAGCCTTTTTTTTCTTTACGGACGATGACGGGGAAAACCTCTTCATTGTCTCTAAAATAGCTCATACAGAGTGAAACTACCGTTGGAATCGCCCCAATCGCAGGCCCACCGATCGCATCTGGAATCTGCTGATCCATGAGCGAAGGAATCATCCCAAAACGTATATAGTCAGTCAGTTGGCTGAGAACCGGTGGATCCAAACTAACCTGTTTCATATCAAAAAAATCCTTGGATTGAGCACCAGTAGACAATGTAAAAGATTCTTCTGACTTTAGATACGATTGTTCTAAGAAACGTTTCTTCAAAAACCTACGGATTTTCACGATTTCTTGTTTTTGTTCGTGAATTTTAATTTTTTCAGTCATTGTCAGCCTCCTTTAAGTCCTGTGATCCAGAACTACTACTAACCATTGTTAACTTAATTTTCAAAATGGAAGAGAGATGTCAATTTTTTTACTTGCGTTTTTACAATAGCATTCCAATTTTAGCTATATTCGGTTCTCTTTTCATTTATATTGATAAAGGGAAGTCCTCTTGAATTTACGTCTCTGATTTACTCCAATCACGATGGCAGAAAGAAAAATTAATTTAAATTTTAATGGCAAGGCGCTCTTGCAACAACCGTTTCATTTGCGCTACCCACAATCGTGGCGCTATCAAATTGTTGGGAAAATATTGTCTTTGCATACCGAAGATAACGAAGCGCTCATCATATTTTTTGAACAATGGGAGAAATTTATTACCGAAAATGAATTAGAATTATATCTGAAAAAATATCTAATTGGCAATGATTTCCCTGATACGAACATTCACAACTACAGCAATAAAAAAAGATTAACCTGTATGTGTAGCGAATTTTTAGATAAGGAAGGTCGATTTTGGTTTGTACATTCACAATCACACAATGATTGCCTGCTGTTTGCCTGTTATAACGCCTCTGATATTCCAGCAGCGACCAAAGCAAGAGAACTCAGTCTCATTATCGAAAGTCTACAGTTTTCCGGTTTAACGACCATTGGAAAGTAAAATGAAAAATGTAGTGATACTCGCTTCTGGGCGAGGCAGTAATTTTAGACAAGTCTTAAGACACAATAAAAATGAATATTCCTGTTGCTTTCAACAACTGATCTACGACCAACCCAAGGCCCCTGTCGCTGATTTGGCAAAACGCGCGGGCATTGCTACTACTCTTATCGAACCAAAGAAGTTTGCCAAAAGAAATGTCTTTGATGAAACACTCTTCCAAAAAATCAGAGAATTTAAACCCGATTTAATTCTCACGCTCGGCTTCTTGCGAATTCTGAGCAAAAAAACCGTGGCCTTTTTTAAAGAAAAAATCATTAATATTCATCCTTCACTCCTGCCTGCTTTTCCAGGATTGAATGCCCAACGTCAGGCATGGGAATATGGGGTAAAAGTAAGTGGCGCCACCACTCATTTCGTGACTGAAAAGCTAGATCAGGGACCAATTATCTGTCAAGGTACAATTGTCCGCTATCCACACGATACCTTCGCAGAGTTTAGCCAACGTATTCTAGAAAAAGAACATCAGATTATCGTTGAAACAGTCGCTTATTTTTGTCAAAATAGAATTATGATCAAAGATAATAGATTCGTTGCTATCATAGAATAACGTAAAGAAAACGATGCGAAACCACCCCAAAAGAGCTCTCTTGTCTGTCTCTGATAAGACGGGTCTGGTTGAATTAGCCCAATTCTTTCAACAAAGACAGATAGAGATGATTGCGACCGGCAATACTTATAAACTTTTAGTGGCAGAAAAAACTCCAGTCACCCCTATTTCCGCTTATACTGGCAGTCCCGAAATACTAGGAGGAAGAGTCAAGAGTCTTCATCCGAAAATTCATGCGGGCATACTGGCTCGAGATAATAATAAAGAGGATTATCAGGACCTTGTTGCCCATCAATTTCCTTTCATTGATATAGTCATTGTAAATCTCTATCCTTTTGCCGAAAAAATCTCACAAATACCCCAAAAGGTCGATTCTGGAAAAATTGATGAAAGTGAAATTTTAGAATTTATTGATATTGGTGGAGTCACTTTGCTGAGGGCGACTGCGAAGAATTTTCATCGAATGATCGTTATAAGTGATCCGCAGGATTACCATTTGATATTCGAAAATCTGAATCAAAAAAATGAGCTCTCTCTCAGTATTCGCAGAAAACTTGCAGCAAAAGCGTTTCAACATACTGCTGAATATGAAATTTCAATTAGTCATTATTTTGCGCAAATGGAAGAATCAGAAGAATCTTCGATCTTTGATTCAGAAAAATTTTATTTCTCTGGCGAAGGGAAAAAAAATCTTCGCTACGGTGAGAACCCTCAACAAAAAGCGGCATTCTTCAAGAAGACAAACCAAAAAATTACTACCCCAATATCTGCTTTTAAAAAAGAAAATCCAGAAGTACAAAAAACAAAGAGTTTATCATATAATAATTACCTTGATATAATGGCTGCCTATCAGTGTCGAAAAGATTTAGAATCAATCTCGATTGCATCTGGTAAGACTTCCGGGGAAAAAGGAGAAAAAAAAGTAACGGCCATTGTCATTGAGAAACATCAAAATCCCTGCGGTGTCGCAATTGCCGAAACAGCCAGTGGTAAAGGATCGATGACAGCTGCTCTCATAGCAACTTGGCAAAAAGCTCTCGCTTGCGATCCTATGAGTGCATTTGGTGGTATTGTTTCATGCAGCCATACGATTACATTGCCATTGGCCCAGTTGATGCAGGAAACTTTTTTAGAAATTATATGTGCACCAGCCTTTGA
Source organism: Leptonemataceae bacterium (assembly GCA_965207725.1). Classification (GTDB taxonomy): domain Bacteria; phylum Spirochaetota; class Leptospiria; order Leptospirales; family Leptonemataceae. The sequence continues at coordinate 1,520,416 of OZ242290.1, forward strand.
AGCATCAGCAATTGAATTCCTTACCAAAAAAAGAAAGAATCTTCTTTTGATTACGATACCCAATGAATATCCCCTTCCTGAACTTAAAGTTCACCAAATGGCCGACGGTTGGCTTATGCAACAGACTGATCAACTAGCGATAAAAGACGACCCTGACCACTGGCAATGTGTAACTGAAAAAAAAGCGTCTGCCCAACAGAAGATTTCTCTTTCACTAGCTTGGCGATTGGTGAAAAACGTTAAATCAAATGCCATCGCCATATGGTCACTTAACCAAAAGGATATTTTTGGGCAATGCATTGGAATTGGTGGCGGGCAGACCAACCGCATCAATGCAGCAGAATTAGCAATCCGCCAAGCTTTGCGCTTTGAACATTCTCTATTGGAATCCGTTGCAGCCTCTGACGGTTTTTTCCCCTTCCCTGATACGATCACCCAATTAGGAGAGAATGGTATCCAAGCCGTAGTCCAACCCGGTGGTTCCAAACGAGATCAACAGGTAATAGCGATGGCGAACAAGCTCAATATAGCAATGTATTTTACCGGGCGCAGACACTTTCTACACTAATTATAAGCACTATCGAACTCCTCATAATAAACAACAGAAGTTAACAACGCTCAATCTTTCTCTTTCTAAAATCGACCTTAATAAGGTTAGAGATTTTCCCTGCAGTTTTTTTTAAGAAGTCTTCTCTCGGGGTTTGCCGTAACGACTTTTTTTGCTTTTCTGGACCTAACAATTTTCCTATTTGAGTTTCAATTGTTTTACGGTCAGTACGGGTAGTAATTGACCACTGCATCATCATTTCCCCCCCTTTATCAAAAATTCTACTAATCGTACGGTAGGGAATAAAAATTACTTCCCATTTTTGGAACTGTAGTTGGCAAGAAATCCCCTCGTCAGTTAAGTTAAGATTTCGATAGCTTTTTGCTCCAAAAACAAGAATAATTCCATATTTTTGTTCATCGCCCTGTAAACCTCGCATTCCCAAATAGAATTTTGGATCAGGCATACATTGGAGAAAAAAAGTATCAGCATAGCCGAACATCAGTTTAATGATTTCTTTCTTTAGATTATCTCGTTTTTTTAACGAATAATCTCGAGTCGAAGCTCTCATCTGAGATACATTCTTATGTTTTTTACTAGTCTTATTACTGTTCTGTTTCAACGCTCATTCTCTCGGTCACGAATGTCAGAAAAAATCTCAATCAAGCCAAATTAAATGCAGATTTCTCCCTTTACTCTGATTCTGAGGGTTACTGCGATGGGAATAAAAGCGATCACTCTCACACATTGTACAATTTCCAATAGAACCCCTAAATTGCAAGCATGATTTTTTTTTCTTAGAATGATCTAACGTACTGGAGAAAGCCCTCTGAATTTGATCTTTTGCAATTGCCAGCTGACTCAAATACAAACCGTCAGAACGATGAATCAAATATTGGTCAGTAAAAATTCTTTGAAAGTTCTTACTCACTTGATAACAACAGCTTCGAGCGTGTGGGCCAAAGGCGATAATCAATTCACAAAATTCTTGTTCTTTGAGCCATTGCAAAATCCTCTGGATTGTCAAGAAAATAATTTGCTTTTGCAGGCCGCGCCACCCAGCATGGATCAAACCAACCCAATTGGAATAAGCCTGCCGATTGTTTACAAAAATCGGAGAATGAATTTTTAAAAAAAAGTAAACTGACAAACAGTCGGCGGTACGGATCATGAGTGGTAATTTTTGACTAGTGGTAATGAGCCCATCACCGATCAATGGGTGAGGATGATAGAAATTTCCAGAAAGAGCTGATACTGTTTTTTTGAGAATTTCTGGTTGCTCATAGCTCAAAATATGAACTTTATCACCATGGACCTGTTTAATACTATAGCAATTCTTTAAAATACTCTCTTGATTTTTGAGATTTGATTCTTTACTGATGAGCCTAGCACTGCACTCTTTTCGATCAATCATCTGAATATTCTCACTTTTTTTTCTTCTTTTTTAATGTATTTATCGCTAAAAAAATTTACAAATTTGACATGAATGATGGAATATAGTTAAATAATTGTACTTTGATTATCAGCGGTCTAGAGGCATAAATGAGTATTCAATTTTTCGGGAGTTTGAATAGCTGAATACATCTAAATCTATGCCATTCCAAAAAAAAGAAAGATTGTAAAGTAATGATACCAAAGACTGTACACATAGAGTAACAACTTGAAAGAATCTACTGTTATGGAGAACATGTAACTAGATTTCCCAGAATGTCAACTCATTTCAAATTTCACTTGCGGTAAACTGAATCGACGATTCCTCTCTTTAGAAAATTTGCTAGACAAAAGGAAACCCATCCATAACTTAAGAACTTGATTCTGATACATTTGAATATGCAGAAAAGCCTTCAAACTCCAATGATGCAGCAGTATCAAAGCCTTAAAGAAAAACACCCTGAATGTATTTTATTCTTTCGCATGGGAGATTTTTACGAGCTATTCCTTGATGATGCTATCGTAGCTTCAAAAATTTTAGATATCAGCTTAACGAAAAGACAAAAAGAAATACCTATGGCAGGTGTTCCCTATCACAGCTATGAAAACTATCTGCCACGCTTATTAGAAGCTGGATTGCGGGTAGCCATCGCCGAACAAGAAATAGATCCAAATAATCCAAAATTAATGCAAAGGAAAGTAACACGGATAATATCGCCAGCTACTATCGTAGAAGATCATTTAATTAATCAAACCAAACATAACTATCTGATGAGTCTTGCGGTAGAATCAGATAAGATTTTTTCAATTGCCTTGGCAGACTTTTCAACTTCAGATTTTTCTCTTTATCGTTTTGATCAAGATCATCATATTACAGAAATACTTGATAATTTTTTTCATCTATTTGAGCCAAAAGAAATATTGGTCAATCAAAGAAGCCTTGATCATTTGACAAAAGAAAAAATTTCTCATAACGAATATTCATTTGTTGTTTTACCCGATTGGCAATGTGACTCACAAGAGGGCATCCGCAAATTAAAAAATTCTTTTCAAATCAGTCCGAATTTCTTCCTGCTCACTAAAGATCATCCAATTTTTTCTACGATAGGAATGGTTTTGCATTACCTTGACCAACATTATCCTGGCAAACCGGAATTATTAAATCGGCCAGTGATAAAAGATTACTCACTCGATCACATGGATCTTGATCGTGAAACAATTAGTCAGCTGGATTTACTGGCCAATCGCCAAGAAAACGATAATAGACGGACGCTCTTTTATATACTGGATTCTTGCATGACCAACTGTGGGCGGCGACTATTACGAGAAAAAATTATTAGCCCTTACAAGAATTTGAGACTTATTCAGGAAAATTTAACCAATGTCGAAAAATTAGTAAGCGATCAAGCACAGTGCACAAGGATTCGTCTAGAGCTAAAAAAAATTATCGACTTAGATAGAATTGTAAACCGCTTTGCGATTCATAATGCTCGACCAAAGGACTTTGCGGCTGTCCGAGATACTCTTCTTGCAGCAAAAAAACTGAGTCTCGATTCTGCAATTAGACTCACCCCTCCATTGACTGAGCTCCATCAGAAAATTTCCAACTTGATTGTTTCCCATCCAGCTGGAAATATTAATCCTGATATCCCTTTTATTCGCCCTGATATCTGCGAAAAATTGGATCAGGCGAGAAAGGAGAATAATCAATCTGGCAAAATGATTCTTGAATTTGAGATCTCAGAAAGAAAAAGATCTGGTATTGAAAAATTAAAAATAAAATTCAACAAACTGTACGGATACTTTATTGAAATTAGCCGTCACAAAGCAAAAGATGTAAAGATTCCTGACGATTACTATCTCAGACAGACATTACAAAATCAACAACGCTACACAACAACCCACCTCTCTAAAATCGAACAAAGATTAAAAATGGCCAGTCAAATTATCATAGAACGGGAAACGTATTACTTTGAGCACCTTTTACAGGCGGTACTTTCGGCAAAAAAAGAAATCAGAAATCTCATGAAAGAAATTGCAGAAGTGGATTATTTGCAAAGCCTAGCCAACACCGCCGTAAAAAATCACTGGATAAAACCTTCATTTATAGAATTGCCGAGCAACCATCCTGAACATAAAAGGTCAATAGAAAATTCGGTTCAACAGATGGAAGAGAAGGAATATCTGATCGAAGGAGGAAGACATCCTATCATAGAACATTTTCTGCCAGCAGGCAGTCATTTCATTGCCAACAATTTCAAACTCAATTCGAAAGAACGATTAGTTATTCTCAGTGGTCCCAATATGGCAGGAAAGTCAACCTACATCCGTCAGCTAGCATTGATTCAGCTTTTGGCACAGATGGGTTCATATGTACCAGCAAAAAAAGCTCAGATGCCCATTGTAGATCGGATTTTTACCCGCATCGGCGCGCAAGATAATCTCTCTCGTGGGGAATCCACTTTTTTTATTGAAATGCAGGAAAGTGCGCGAATTTTAAATCATGCTACAAAAAAATCTCTCATTATTATGGATGAAATCGGACGTGGAACTTCAACCGATGACGGATATGTTTTGGCATTGAGCATTTTGGAATTTATCCTGCGAGAAATTGGTGCAATTACTTTATTTTCCACTCATTTTCATGAGCTAACCGAAATAAAAAAAAGATCTGAATTTTCAAAGATCGTTGTAAACATGACTCTGCAAGTTTTAGAAGACTCTGATCGAGGAATTATCTTTACTCACAAGGCAATTCTTGGAGCAAGCGATCAATCGCATGGAATTCATGTCGCACATTTAGCGGGAATACCTCAACCGATCATTGATCAAGCACGAAAAAGATTATCGGTGTTTCAAGTGAAATCCAAGAAAACGAAGATGAAAAGCACTCAAAGTGACGCTCACCAAAAAAATGGAAGCGCTCAAGATAGCCAATCACATCTTTTTTCTTAAAAACTGCCGATGGATCTTACAATAGAATTTGGCGGTTGCAGACGAATCGAATCCAAGCAGTTAGCGAGAATTCTGGCAATCCAAGAAGAATTAGAAAATCGAACATGCTTAGGAAAAAAATGGTTGGGATGGCTGAATGGACCCAGTCAATTAACAAAAAGTGAAAATAAGTTTTTAAAAAATCTGAAATCTTTTTCGACTCTTGTTATTGTTGGAATTGGTGGGTCTGTCAATGGCAGTCGAGGTTTAATAGAATTGCTCAGTTATCAACCAAAAGTTGATGGAAAAAAGATTATCTACGCTGGCTTTGATCTTGATATTCACTATTATCGAAACCTTGTGAAAAAACTGAGGAACAGAAACGATTGGGGTTTGTTGATCATTAGTAAAAGCGGAAATACATTTGAAATTCAGAAGATATCGCAATTGCTCAGTCAGTTGATCAACGATCAGAATAAAATCGTAGATAAACATTCTTATCAGCGAACTTTTCTCGTTACTGAGGAATCATCAACCAATCCCTTACTCCAGCGTGCGCAGCAAGAAGATTGGCAGGTAATCCATTCACAGCCTAATATCGGAGGACGCTTTAGTTTGTTGTCAGAAGTTGGCCTCATTCCATGTGGTTATGCGGGCATTGATTTGGCACAGTTAATCAGAGGTGCAAAGGACATGAGACAGATTTGTCTACAAGAAAAATACCAAAAGAATTATGCACTTCAGTTGACTCATTTTCGTTTCACTATGATGCAATTGAAAAAAACTACCGAAGCTTTTTCTTTTTTTACTGGTTATGCGAATCATTTCGCAGAATGGATAAAACAGCTTTTTGCGGAAACTGAAGGCAAAGATGGAAAGGGAGTATGGCCGCTGAACCTTCATTATAGCAAGGATCTCCACTCGATTGGGCAAATGTTACAAGACGGCCCAAGAAATATTTATGAAATACAAACAATATTTAATGGATTCCAAAGTAATCATGGGGAAATAGATGCCAGCAACTATTCAAGCCAAGAAACAATACAAAAAACAAAAGATGATATTGATATTTATCTCAAGATTCTTGCCAAAGACCAAAATCGATTGATTCATGCAGTACAAAAAGCTCGACAACTCGGCAATGTTCCACTAGCAATTATTAGGATTCCCGAGATATCGGCTTACCATTTAGGAGGATTGGTTTATCTGTTTCAATATACATGTTCTTTGACCGCGTTGTTGCTCGATCTCAATCCGTTTAATCAACCTGGAGTCGAAGCCTATAAAAAAATTCTCCATTTATGATAAGGGAGAAAAACTATAATTTTTTGTAAGCCTTAGTTCTTCGATAACTCTGGAAAAACTCTGGAGGGATTACTGATAGATCAGGTATCAAAGCAATTTCTACTCGACGATTCAAAGCACGTCCCTTGGCATTCTGATTAGAATGGAGCGGACGAAAATTTGAGTAACTGGCTGCGCTCAATAATTCTTCTTTGACTCCTCCTTCACGAAGAATATGGAGAACCGCTAAAGCTCGAGCACTCGCTAATTCCCAATTAGACGGGTATTTTTTTGAGCTGATAGGAACGTCATCGGTATGTCCTTCAATTTGGAAACTTCGATCTGCAACCCCTCGCAAAATTTGGGCAATTTCTTCTAAAGTTTTCAGACCCTCTTTCGTGACTTCTGCTGCACCGGAATGAAACAGTAAATCCGACGATAAAGCAAGAATCAATTTATCCCCTTTAAAACGCACTTTGAATTTATCACTGATAATTTGTTGCTTTAATTGCGCGAAGATTTTTTCATAGGTTTTGAGACGCTCATCCCGCTCTTTACCACTTTCAATGAGAGCCAGCCTCTCTGCATCAATTTCAATGATTTTCTGTTCTTGTTCTTTAAGACGCTGTTCTTGCTCCCGCAAACTCTCTAATTCTACTGCAAGCTCTTGATTTTTGATTTTTAATTGACTATTCTCTTTTTTTATCTTTTGAGTACTAGCACATGCTCCCAGAAAATAACTGCAACTCACGATTATCATCGAAAAAAATAGCATTCTTAATTTCATTTTTCTCCCTTCTCTCATCCTCATGACATAACCGCTCTTTTCTCTTTAGCAGATAGTATCCTGCTCCTATTCAATTAACAGTATCGTCTGAGCTCAGGAGAATATTCAGTTATTCATTTGATTTTTTTATCTATCCATCCGCAAAAGAGCCCTCGCCTCTTAATAATAAACAAAGAAACATCAATAAAAACGAATTTTCCGCACCATCGATTTGGCTAGCTTCTGAAAAGAAGCTTGATAGCTAAAGGCTGAACTCTCTTTTTTAGCCGAGTAAGAATGACTGCTGGAAAAAATAAGTGAAGAAGAATGGAGATCGTACAAGCGTCCGTAACAGTTGACCTGAATCTTGCTGTCAAAACTAAAAAATGATGGTTCAGAAACTAATAATCGCGTTTCAAAATAAAGTGGCGTAGGAAATAAATTGCGTATCTTTTGACGACGAAAAGTTGCTTTGATAGTAGCGGACTTCCGCTTAGCAGAGTTGTTCCCAGTTCCTTCCTTTGTTTTTCTTTTATCAGTCCCTTGAGAAATAAGGGGAGAAGATTTTGAAATTTTTGACTGCAGTGCGATATCTATTTCCTCTTGATCGTACACGTGAAATCCAAAGCGACGAAATGTAAAAACGAGTAGCCAATAAAATTGATCACGCAAAATATCTGTTGCTGGGCTCCCTGCCAGATGTTCTGTTTTTGCGACAATAATGATACGATCGTATTTTTTCTGATAATCTAGGTAATTGTGGGAACGAATCGTCTGACTTCGATTATAACAAGTTAGAAAAAAAACAAAAAATAAAAAGCATAGTTTCAAGGGATTAGTCATTCTTATCCCTTTACTTAAAAGTCGGTAAAAAAAAGATACCAAATCATCTTATAGACAGCAGCGGACTCCTAAAGTACTCGTTTGCTTGGCTGCCGAAAGATGAACAGAGGTATAACATATCGTATTCGCACCGGAAAGATATGATCCACCCATCGCCAAACCTGAGCCATTTTTAGCCATACCACCGACCCATTCGCTCAAATTGCCGATCAAATCATACACTTGGCTTTCAGATTTACATTGTTTGCGCAATCCACCTGCTTCTAAATTTTCTCCATTGACATTACATGCATGAGCCTGATAATAATCGCTATAAGAATAAATCCACTGGTGACCACCACTACAAGCTTGCAGCCATTCCTCATAGCGACAGAGACGCTTACCCATCAAATGACAAATCCGTTGAGCATCTTGATATGTCACCCCGTGGACCGCGTACTGATAGGGCATGGACAAGTAAATATTTTCTTCACCCAATTGACTGACCTCATATTGATCTATATGAAAATTTCCAAGGTCGATCATCCCTTTTAAAATTTTTTCCTGCATATTTGTCCGCGCAGCTGAATTCTTACCTTCCTCTTGTAAGCGATAGAGTGCCGAATAATGAACGTTTTTCATTGGAGCGCACGCTGCTTGCATCAAGAAAAATGAAAAAAGGCATCCAGAAATCTGCTTCAGAATCCATTTTTCTTGCATCGGTAAAACCCTAGATTTCTTAGCACGTGGTCGATAAAAACGCCACTCATTCTTCTGAGATTTAAATTTACTCACTACCCACAATTCCTCCCTCTATAAAAAGTGCTGACTATGAAAAATACTCGTCATAGAAATCTAGTTTTCAAATAGAAAATCTGACTAGACAATAACTTGTTCAATCATTCCACTCTTTCCTTTCTTTTTTCTTGCTCTTTAAAATATAGGACTATTGCGTGCTATTCAGCTAGGTCTTTGTCTTGGACGAGTAAATCGGCTGAAGGGGAAGTCTCCCCTTGATTATCAAGAATAATCTCATTTTTTTCTAGAACACCCGATGACTGTCCAGAATCTTCTACCAGATCTTCATTTGATTTTGGATTCTTTGCAAATACCTCTTTCAATTTCAAAGGATTTTGCTCAACAGTCGATGATAAATCACTGGAAGAAAAGAGCGAATCGTCAGACTCAAGTGTTTCCTTGGGTGCCGAAAACGGGAGAGGGGCGATTGCCTCGGTTTCCTGAGGTGTCAAAGAGTAAATTGTCCAACGAGTATACAGCGGACTTGCAAGAGCTTCGCTAGATTTGGCAGGAGCATCTGCAGGGGTAGAGTTGTCCGGTAGTTGGGTTGATTTTCCCGCTATTTCCGCAATCGCGACAGAATTCTTACTATCTGGGATTATTTGGTAGAGTGGGATTATTCGATTTTCACCAACAGAGTTTTTAAAAGCGATTTGCAGTTGGTCTTCATGAGCCAAAGTAACAACCTTTTGTGAATCATCCAACCAAATGAGGATCACTTTTGGGGGAAGTGAATAATCTTTGAAAATCCATGTATTGTCCTCTTCCTGCCAAAGTGAAAACGAACTTGTCGGTTGCCATTCATGAAATCGAATCTCAACTGAGCAATGAGAGAGGAATTTCCTTTTTTATGGGTGCAATAGAACCGCTATCCCAAGCGATCAGCGAGGCTGATGCAAAAGAAGACGGATCAATCACAACCTCGTCCATTAATTCCTCCTCTTGATAAATTCCAATTGTTGGATGACGCGGTAATGCCACTGGCAATTCTGATGTCGGAGTGTCTAATTCAGAAGAAAATTGATCAAATAGGCAGGTCTCATCGACAGAATCACAAGTTTGCAACTCCTTTTCCAATTGTTGCAACAATTCTACAGCAGAATCTGCCTGCGGACCAGCTTGTGCCCGCAAAAAAAATGGGATGTAAACTGAAAGACCAATCCAAAAGCACAGCCCACAAATTAAATAAGAATGGATTCTCCGACCGAGATCATCTCCTGATAGCCCGTTCAATATCTGTCTCTCTGTAAATCGTCAATGAATACTCATCTATCAATAGAAATGAGGCAATCGCTCATTTTGTTTCAAAAAACAATACAAAAAAGAAAATTTTTTTGTAATTTAGATTACTGGGCGAGATCTGGTCCTTTTTGGTGCAAAAAAATGATTGAGAGGGCCATTCCCGCCAGAGGATCCCAATTGTAAATCTTGTGCTTCTTTGATCGCGGAATAAACAAAAGAGTGGGCAGCTTTTACAGCATCTTTTAAGTCGTAGCCAAAAGCCAAGTAAACTGCAATCGCTGAAGAAAGAGTACAACCGCTTCCGTGAATATTACGAGTTTCAATTCGTTCGTGCTTCCATTGAAATTGCAAGCGATCGCTTGCAATTTCAATGGAAGGATGATTGATTGCAAGAAGATCAACAATCTCTTTACCCGCCAAATGTCCTCCCTTTAATAATACAGCCCCCTGACGATCTTTAACTAGGTGAAGCAAATCTTGGACCGCATCTGCTAAATCTGCGATTTGTTTTACTGGTTTCTTGAGAATTAAAGTGGCTTCATCTAAATTGGGGGTGACGATGTCTACAATTGGGAAAAGCTCTTGGATGAGACAATCGACAGTATCTTCTTCGATAAGAGAATCACCGCTGGCAGAAACCATAACCGGGTCTAAGACAATATTCTTTATATCAACTGAATACTTTTTAATAGCATCGACGACAGTCCGAATCATCTCCTGAGAATGCAGCATTCCAATTTTTATTGCATCAATACCAATATCTGTCATGATCGCATCTATTTGCTCGCTGACAGCCCGGGCGGGCAACGGATAGATGTTCTGAACTCCCAATGTATTCTGGCAGGTCACTGCAGTCACTGCGCTCATCCCATAAGCCCCGAGTGCTCCAATCGTCTTTAGATCGGCTTGAATTCCAGCCCCTCCTCCCGAGTCTGATCCAGCAATGCTCAGAACTCGATAAAATCCGAATTCTCTGTCTGGATCTCTTGCCATTGGAATGGACATCTTAGCGATCAATTATTCTCTCGTACTCAGAGCTTCCCATTTCATGATGTTCTGCATTTTCTCTTTTATCTACTAAAAAGAAGAGCTTTCTTTATCGCTCATTTTCCTGTGAATCCAGAGGTGAATCTTGTTGCGCCGATAATTGCCGAGCCACGTGCCGTGGATCCGTTGCCTTCACCAAAGCGGAAATAACTGCAAGCCCGTCGAGCCCAGCCTGTCGGACTGAACCTCCATTACTTTCATCAATTCCACCAATGCCGATCAAAGTTACTGAATGTACTTTTCTAAAACCATCAATGATTTTCCTTATTCCAGAATGATACCAAGGGCTCTTACAATCTAATTTACTCTGGGTGGAGAATATCGGACTTAAGGAAAGATATGACAGTTGAGAAACTTTGTGCACATCTGCCAATAGCTCCAAAGCCTCCTCATCGTTCTCGAGAGAATATCCGATAAAACATTTTGAATGATATTTCATCAATGCTTGTTTGGCTTTTCCCAGAGCCATATCGTTTGGTCCCAAGTGCACTCCATCAGCCTTGACCGCAATAGCCACCTCGACATTGTCATTTATAATCATTGGAATCTGAGACTGACCTGCATTTATTGCAGTTCTATCGCGAGCGGTTTGTCGATGATGGTAATTCTTTGCTTTTTTTTCAATATACTCAATATTTTTTTTAATCTCATGGGCTTTCTTAATAAAATCAGCAGTACTCAATTTTTTCTCTCTGAGCTGGATTGAACTTACCCCGCCAGAACAAATTTCCCATAAAAAAGAAGGAAAATCATCGGATCTTTGCGAAAAAAATTCACTATCATGGATATAGCATAAATTCATCCAGCTGGCATGATAGAACATCGGGACAAACTTAGGAAGAATTTTCGTCTATATTAAAATACATATCAAAATCTTCCTTTTTTAAGATATATAACTGATCTAACAAATAAGCCTGCATACTGGCCAATCCCAATTTTTCTTGTAAAACCTTTTTTGCCGCAATCTCTCCCGAGATATTCATCAAACTAGTGGCCGCTATAGCTGAAATCATCGGCGGTAGATCGCAGGCATGAATTGCTGCTATCAATGCTCCCAATGCACAGCCGACTCCGGTAATCTTGGTCAACCATACATGGCCATTCTTTAAGGCTATAACCTGAGCTGCATTATTTGTAGCATCCTTAGTGGTAGCCCCCTTGCCTCTATTATCAATGATATAATCAACTTTCCCGCTCAAAGCGACAATTACCTGATGCTGACGACTCAATAATTTTCCCATCTCTAAAGCCTCTGGTGAATCATGTTCAGCGTCTACTCCCTTTGGCGATTTCTTTTCTTCACTCATCAAAGCAATCACTTCTGAAGCATTGCCGCGTACAATAGAAATCTTTCCCTTATTTAAAAGCTGTTCAGTAACTGATCGTCGCCATTGGCTGGCACCTATACCGACGATATCCAAAACCACAGGAATCTTGGTTCGTTTGGTGATGGTTAAGGCTTTTTGCATGGCGCGAAATTGTAGTCGATCGACTGTACCAATATTGAGTAATAGCCCAGACGCAAGTTTTGCTAATTCTCGCATTTCCTGTCTTTCGCGAGCCATCACTGGGCTGGCTCCAACCGCCAATAAAATATTGGCCGTAAAGTTATTGACGACAAAATTCGTTAAACAGAGAACCAATGGTTCGGTTTCCCGCAATTTTTCAATCGCATGCCAAATTTCAACTTTGAGGTTTCCCTTACTCATTCGCACCTCAACTATTTCTTAATCAAAAACAGATTAAATAATAATATTCAGCCTGTACTTTTCCTTTTGTCTATTTCATTACAATTTGTCAATCTTTTTAACTGATTACCAAGAATCTCACTTGGGAGAGAAAGATACGCCACTATCTATTCTATGCGAATTTTTTCTGTTGATTGAAAAAGCGGCGGACGACGCTTGGCAAAAAAATAGCTAAACGGTTATTGCGAAAATCAAACTGATTCTCTCTTTAATAGTGAGTAGCCGTTCTGTTACAACGTCGAACTGCTAGCCTGCTCGGAGAAGGAGAAAATTTGCAGCTATGCAAATCCAACCAGCGAAGCATACACTTCCCGCAAGAGCCAGATTCTGGTGTATAAACAAACCTATTCTGCTACAGCTTTGTAGAGAACATCATTTTCCTCACCAACCATATACAGAGTATCCCCGATACTCGCAAGACCAGTAGGGCTAGTCTCACTAACGCCAAACTCGTTTGCCGCTCCTACTCTCGTAGCACTACCGCTAGAAGTATCTAGCGTATATAGAGCTTCATTAAAATTACCCAGCATATACAGAGTATCCCCGATACTCGCAAGATCGCGAGGGGCAGTCTCACGAACACCAAATTGCCTTGCCATTCCTACTCTGGTAGCTTCACCGCTAAAAGTATCTAGCGTATACAAGACAGAATTGCCACGACCTACCATATACAGAGTATCCCCGATACTCGCAAGACCGCGAGGCGTATCCTCACTGACACCAAATTCATCTGCCAATCCTATTCTGGTAGCACTACCGGTAGAAGTATCTAGCCTATACAAGGCGTTATTACTATCACCAACCATATACAGAATATCCCCGATACTCGCAAGACCGCGAGGGAGTTGCTCACCAACACCAAATTGATCTGCCACTCCTACTTTCGTAGCTAGGCCAGTAGAAGTATCTAGTGTATACAAGGCATCAGTTGTAGAGCCCAGCATATACAGAGTATCCCCGATACTCGCAAGACCGCGAGGAAAATTCTCACTAACGCCAAATTGCATTGCTGTGCCAATCTGGCTGAAATTACCGTCAAATCTAATGCACCGAGAATCAAATATTTGATATCCCATAGCAGTATTACAACTAGAGCAGGATATTGTATCTTCTGTAGCAATCATGCCTGCTGTTGGCGTGCCATTCGGACAGACGTATGGGAACGTTGGCGCTACCGCAGCCATGCATTCCGTACCTGTGAGATCAAAACCAGTAGTACAAGCAGAGCAGGACACTGTATCTTCTGTGGCAACCATGCCTGCTGTTGGCGTACCATTCGGACAGATGTATGGGAACGTTGGCGCTACCGAGGCAGCCATGCATTGCGTGCCTGTGAGATCAAAACCAGTAGTACAAGCAGAGCAGGATGTTGTATTTTGGGTGGCAACCATGCCTGCTGTTGGCGTGCCATCTGGACAGATATACGGATATGTCTGTCCCCCTCCTGAGTTGCTGGCGGGACAACCGACCGTTACCAGAGCGATCAGCAGACCTAGCAAAATCTTCATAGTATTTTTGCTGGCAAAATTGATGGCAAAAATTTGTAGTCTTTCTTTTTTATTTATCTTTTTAGTTACATAAATCATTGTATTTATCTCCTCGCGTTCTTTAGATAAATAGCACTATAATTTTCCTATTAGAAAAGTCAATTAGGAAATAAAAAAAGGAGAACGAGGAAAATCCTATTTCATATTGTTAAGAAATTACTGCCACGAACAAATTGCTCATTACAAAATCCCGCAACATATTCGCTTTGTCAGCGAATTTCTTCTAACCGTCACAGGCAAGCCTCAAAAATTCCGCAGGCACGAAACCATGGCAAAAGAGGGAGAGGAAATTTAAATACTAAAATCCTCATCTGAGCAGGATTTCACCAATTAGTATTGGTATGGCGGAGGCGACTAGCAAGATTCCCATTATGATATTGAAGATGCGGAGACGGACGGGGTTTGCTAGAAACGAGCGCATGGTGGTTCCAAATCCTGCCCAACAGCATACGCAGGGAAAGTTGACTGCGCTAAAGACGGTAGCGACGATGAGCACTGACATCCATGGAGCTCCTTCGGTTACATAGAGAGTCATTGCTGTAACGGCCATGACCCATGCTTTAGGGTTGATCCATTGGAACAGAAGGGCTTCTACGAAAGTTATAGGTCTTCCTTTGCCTACTTGGGCAGATTTGAGTCCTTTGCTGAAGGCGACTCTCCAGCTAAGGTATACTAAGTAAGCTACGGAACATATTTTCAAAGCCAGATACAGAGACGGGTACAATTTCAGCAAGGCTCCCAACCCCAAGCCAACACACAGAGCCAATATGAAGAATCCTATTGATACACCTAGCAAGTGGCGAATTGTGCGGATAAAGCCAAAATTGACTCCAGAGGTTAATAGCATGATATTATTCGGGCCTGGTGTTATTGACGAGGCGAAGGCGAATAGTATAGTGCCGATGATTAGCTCTAAGCTCATAATTTAGTTTTTATTTTGATTTTTTTATTTTGTCAATTTAAAAATGTGTAATGCTTTGTTATAGTGCTTTAAAAATTGGAGTTGAGGAGAAGAAATTGCATGGTTGGTTTTCCTATATTTGCGTCTAGGCGTTTGCGTCCTACGCCTTACACTCGTAGGGTCCAGGCTTTGGCGGTTTCGGGTTATACGGTTTATAATCATATGTTAGTTGCGACTTCGTTTGCGTCTTTGGCGGCTGATTGTGCGCATTTGAAAAATACAGTTATTGAAAAAAATAAGCTGATTCTACACTATAGAAATTACCTGCCCCGTCACAACGTCGATCTGCGAGCTTGCTCAGAGCTCAGGAAAGAAAAATTTGCATGAGCAAAATCTCACCCAGCGAATCACACGCTACCGGTAAGGACAGATACACTATGAGAAGAGCTCAAAGAAAAGAAAAAAAACCTAGTCAGGGAGCAGCACACAAAACACTCGCATCACTCGGATTATTGGCAATATCTGGCAAGCCCACTAAACATGGATATTCACTATCGCTGCCCAGATTCCAGATAGTCGTATCCCCCCAATTACCCCCGGTCGTAGAACTATTGAGGCGAGCATCTTCTCCGAGCACAGCATGAGCAAAGGCTCCGCCACCTGCAACCTGAGGTAGCGCATAGTGTCCCTAAGGCATGAAAGACTGTATTGGCAACGCCTCTACCAGAGTTAAGGCCAAGCACACCGCCAATATTGCTGACATAGTTAGTTGCTCTGCCACTCGGATTGAGACTTGCATCATCAACAATTAGAGTAGAGCTACTAAACGAGTTCAATAGCATACCCTTATTCTCATTCAGGCCAACATTGACAATAGGAACAGGTTCGCTTCCTGATTTTCCCTGCACGGTAATTTGTACCGTTGAAAAACTTTCTTGGACAATACCGGCATTCCGACCAACTAAGCCACCTACAGATAAATCACGGATAATTTCAGGAAATAAACTGCAGCTCACACCGAAGCCTTGCCCATCGATCGTATAACGAGCAGTCCCCGTGCTATATACTCGCTCTACCCTGCCACCTATATTGGAATTCAAGAGTATTCCTGCTCGACCTACTAAACAGTAATTCTTTACCAGCTCTTCATCAATATTTGCCTCAAGATGTAAATTACCAACTTCTCCCGGCGGAATGAGCTTTTCAAATATCGCTCTTTTTACGTTAGCAATCGTGTTGCCCTGCCCGTCAAGTTGTCCGCGAAATCCAAAAAAATCGCTACCAATAGTGCTAAAATTATCCGCCATAGTAATATTATTTTCTAAACGAAAAAAAGCAAATCGATAGTACTGTATCTGCTGCAAATGTGTACCTGTCTTGATACGAAAAGGAGAGGCGGCCGTACCATCACCGTTTTCTGGACAAAAGACTGCAAAACTCACTCGGTCCTTTACCACTGCGGCGGCAATACTTGCACAATAGGTAAGTTCAAGTCTGCCTGCTAGTGATCTGAGCTATAACTAAGCGCATAGATTGGATTCCTCCAGTCTGTGCGCTAGCCTGCTTGATCAATAATCATCAGTGAAGAAGTCCAGAAGGGCACTGGTACTATTAGCATTACGACGAAGATCCAGCAATCGCACATTTTCAGTAGAGCCACAGCCTCGTCAGTGTCTCTACTGCTAAATTAGCCTATAGCGCCAGGCCGCTGATCTCTTCCAAATTAGCCAACTTTTCTTTAATTAGCACTTTTTTCTTTAAGCTTTGAGAAAATCTAAAAAAAATGCTTGATTATATTATAAACTCATTTAATCTAGCCAGATAGAATTCTCATTACATTGCAAATTACTAGCAAAATCTTGAGAATCTGTGAAAACATATATTAAAAGGAGATAATCAAATGATTATAAAAGAAAGTACAAAAAAGAAAAGTTTTGCAATGAGCCTAGCGCTTCTTGCGGTAAGTATGTCGATGTTGCTCGGATGTCCATCCAACAATAATTCTAATAATAATGACGGAGGCGTCACTGATACGACTGCCCCGACATTGAGTTCAAGTGTGCCTGCTAATGGTGCAACAGGTGTCAGTATCGATGCTAACATTGTTCTAAGCTACAGCGAAGCAGTCAAAGTGGCCACTGGTAACATCACTCTTACGCCGACGGGTGGCACAGCGCTAACAATTGCTGTCACTGATGCACAAGTGAGTGTTTCTGGTGCTGTTGTTACTATCAACCCAAGTGCAGATTTAATACCAGATACTCAATATACGCTGCTTATTCCAGCTGCTGCCATACAAGACCTCGCTGATAATCCTGCTGCAATGACTCCTCTAACATTCACTACAACAGCTACGGCAGATGGTGCTCCCCCGCAGATAAGTTCAACTGTGCCTGCTAATGGTGCAACAGGTGTCAGTATCGATGCTAACATTGTCCTAAACTACAGCAAAGCAGTCAAAGTGGCCACTGGCAATATCACTCTTACGCCTATGGGTGGCACAGCGCTAACGATTGCTGTCACTGATGCACAGGTGAGTGTTTCTGGTGCTGTACTTACTATCAACCCAAGTGCAGATTTAATGCCAGGTACTCGGTATACGCTGAGTATTCCAGCTGCTGCCATACAAGACCTCGCTGATAATCCTGCTGCAATGACTCCTCTAACATTCACTACAGCACCAGATACGACTCCCCCGACACTAGAATCGAGTATACCTGCTCCTAGTGCAGCAAATTTTCCAATTAATTCTGCTATTGTTCTAAACTACAGCGAAGCAGTCGAAGTGGGAACTGGTAGCATCACTCTTACGCCAATGGGTGGCACAGCGCTAACAATTACTGTCACTGTTTCTGGTGCTGTTGTTACTATTAACCCAAGCGCAAATTTAATGATAAATACTCAACATACGCTAGCTATCCCAGCTGCTGCGATACAAGACCTCGCTGATAATCCTGCTGCAATGACTTCTCTAACATTCACTACAATAGCGGCAGATAATACTGCCCCGGTTCTAAGTTCGACTGTGCCTTTTGCTGATGCAACGGATGTTCCTATAGGAACTGATATCGTGCTGAACTACAGCGAAGCAGTGAAAGTGGGCACTGGTAACATCACTCTTACGCCTATGGGTGGTGGCACAGCGCTAACAATTGCTGTCACTGACACTACACAGGTGAGTGTTGCTGGCGCT
Organism: Leptonemataceae bacterium; assembly: GCA_965207725.1. Lineage (GTDB taxonomy): Bacteria > Spirochaetota > Leptospiria > Leptospirales > Leptonemataceae. The sequence continues at coordinate 1,538,676 of OZ242290.1, forward strand.
GTTGTGGTTACTATTGATCCAAGCGCAGATCTAATGCCAAGTACTAAGTATACACTGAATATTCTTAGTGGGACGATACAAGACCTCGCTGGTAATAATGCTGCAGTAACCGCTTATTTTTTTACTACAGTAGACGTTACTCGGAATATAGTATTATGGGTAGGGAGAGAGGACTTCACAAGCGCCCAAGTTGGCAATGCCCTTCGTTTCCCCATTGCGACGCCCTTGTGTCCAAATGCTGCTAAGCCAGCAGTAGCAACGGGAGCGATTACTCGCCCCTTTCTTGTTACTACTGCTAGTCTTTCTGATCACCTGAATCCAACAGGTTTTACTGTCGATAACATGAGTAGTGGTACTCTATTAAGCGCGTATACTGGAACTAATCCCGTATACGCGGCAAACAGTGCAACCACGACCCTCACGAATAGTGATAAGGTAGCCGAGAGCTACGCTGATTTTATTTCGCCGACCACTGATTTGCTGCGGACACTCAACCAGGCTGGTTTAAACGAAGAAGGAGAAAGAAGCTCTGATGAGCCTAATCGATTTTGGACTGGTATGACTAATTCAGAGAGTGCGGGTGGCTATGTACCGGACGCAACTTGTGAGTCTGGTGGTAAGATTTGGCAGGATGTGACTACCGTTACTGGTGTTGGTGAGGGCCACAGTGTCGCAAAACTCCCTCGAATGGGTAATACCGCACGGGATGACGTATTGTCTACTGGAGCTGGCTGTGATGGTATGTTTAATGTCGTTTGCATCACCTACTAATTATAGCAGCAAAAAAACTTAGACGAGAAGAAGCCCCTTGGGAAAATTCCTAAGGGGCTTCTTAGTGTACTGCTCTCTATACTACTGCCTCCCCCTGATTTTATTTTATCTAAAAACCCACCCTATGTGCCTATGCGCCTATGATGGATGAACGAAAGAGAGGATAGCATGCTAGGTTTATTTCGTTCTTTACTATTCCCTCTATTTCTTGCTCCTTGTCTGTTTTGTTCTAGATTTATGCAAATTTTTACCTCATTTGAGAGAGGGGCAGGTTCTGTTTAACAAAGAAAATTACTAAAGAATCATTGTGAAAATCAAGCTGATTCTCTCTTTGTGAGTAGCCGTTCCGTCACAACGTCGATCTGCGAGCTTGCTCAGAGCTCAGGAAAGAAAAATTTGCATGAGCAAAATCTCACCCAGCGAATCACACGCTACCGGTAAGGACAGATACACTATGAGAAGAGCTCAAAGAAAAGAAAAAAAACCTAGTCAGGGAGCTGCACACAAAACACTCGCATCACTCGGATTATTGGCGATATCTGGCAAGCCCACTAAACATGGATATTCACTATCGCTGCCCAGATTCCAGATAGTCGTATCCCCCCAAGTACCCCCGTTGGTAGAACTATTAAGGCGAGCATCTTCTCCGAGGACAGCATGAGCAAAGGCTCCGCCACCTGAGACCTGAGGTACCGCTAGTGTCCCTAAGGCATGAAATCCTGTATCTGCAACTCCCCTTCCAGAATTGAGGCCAAGCACACCGCCAATATTGCTGACATACCTCGTTGCTCTGTCACTCGGATTGAGACTTGCATCATCAACACTCAGAGTTGAGGTGCTAAAAGAGTTCAATAGCATACCCTGGTTTTCTCCTACAAGACCGCCGACATTGACAATAGGAACAGGTTCGCTTCCTGTTTTTCCCTGCACAGTAATTTGTACCGTTGAAAAACTTTCTTGTACAGTACCTTCATTCAAATTTGCACCAACTAAGCCACCGATAGATAAGTCACGGATTATTGCGGGAAAGAAACGACAGCTCACACCAAAGTCTTCTCCATCAATAGTATAAGAGGCAGAACCCGTACTATAGGCTCTCTCTACCCTGCCACTTGTATTATAATTCAAAAGTACTCCTAGCCGCCCCAATGAACAGTAGTTCTTTACAACTTCTTCATCTACATCTGCCTCAAGATGTAAATTACGAAGTTCTCCAGGCTGAATGAGTTTTTCAAATATAGCTCTTTTTACGTTACTAATGGTGTTGCCCTGCCCGTCAAGTTCTCCGCGAAAACCAAATAAATCGCTACCGATAGTGCTAAAATTATCCGCCATAGCAATATCATTTTCTAAACGAAAAAAAGCAAATCGATAGTACTGTATCTGCTGCAAATGTGTGCCTGTCTTGATACGAAAGGGAGAGGCGGCTGTACCATCTCCGTTTTCTGGGCAAAAGACTGCATGATCATTAGACATTGTGGGATTTGCTGTTACTACATCAGAAAGAACACTGCTCTCTGTTATGCTACCCATGGTATTCCGGCGATTGAGCCTTATTTTGTAGAAAACTGGAGTACCATTGGTAAGGCTCGTATGAGAATAAGCTCGAATGTTACGAGCAAAATCTGATGAGGGGTTTGAACCGGTGATAAACTCTAAAAGTTTATCACCAAGACTGGTAAGAAGAGATGAAATTATTGACGGTTTTGCCTGCTCAAGAGTAAGATTGAACGAAGATGAGCTTTCGCTGACGCTATCAGTAGCAAGCGAGTAGAAAATTTCATATTCACTGGTTTCTCCAGCAAAACAACCTTCTGTCGCACAATTTCCTCGCCAATACAGGTAACTACTGCCGTTGCAGGCAAAGGCCTCTAGGGTTTGGGGAGCTCTTGGTCTGTCGTTATCTCTGATAGTAATAAAATACTCCGAAAATTTGTTTTTAAAGTGAATAAATTCAGCTACTGATTCTTTCTTCGCTATTATAGATACGCGAAGGGTATAAGAAGAACCTTGATCTTCACTGTTGTCTTTTTTGATTTGTGCAGTAATCGTTCGTGGAACATCCCAATTATCTGGAGTAAAATCAAAACTATAAAAAGGAGGCAGTGGGGTAACAGAGATAGCTGTTAGAGGATGTACCTTGTGTTTACCCTCAATGCTAAAATCCAATTGAACTGGGTTTGGGTTCGGTCCCCTTATTAAAATATTAACTTTCTCTGAAGGTTTTTTATCAAGACTTATTTGAAAGGTGTGGGTGGTGCTCAAATCTGCTTCATCCAATTCTGGAGTAGCAGGATTGGGTGTGAGCACTAAATCAAAATCATCGCTTCCTTTTTCTTGAGGCTCTACTGGGGCTGGGCTGACTACAACATCTGGAGGTTTATCTACACCACCAATTGCAGGTGTCTCTACTGGGGCTGGTATGACTACAGCATCTGGAGGTGGATTAACTGATTGGACACAGCCGCTAAATTCAACAAAAGCAAAGACGAAAAATACAAATACAATTCGAAAAAATAGTCTCGAAATATTCATAATATACTCCGTTTTGAATAGATCATTTTTTTAAGCCAAATTTTTTCTCTTTATACAACTCAATTAACTTTGCGATATCCAAATATTCAGTGCAATTATGGAGCAGCACATAAGACACTCACATCACTCGGATTATTGGCAATATCTGGCAAGCCCACTAAACATGGATATTCACTATCGCTGCCCAGATTCCAGATAGTCGTATCACCCCAATTACCCCCGGTCGTAACACTATTGAGGCGAGCATTTTCTCCTAGTGCGGTATGAAAAGCACCTGTTCTGGGAAATCCATCAGGATCCCTACGGCCAGAGACATTGGGTACGGCTAGCGTACCTAAAGCGTGGAAAGCCGTATCGGTAATCCCGCCGTTAGAATCGCTGCCAATCACTCCACCAGTGTAACTCTCATAACGAGGATCTAAACCCTCAGAACTAAAACTCCCATTAAGGCTCGCATGATTAACAGTTATGGTTGCGGTGCTAAAGGAATTTGATACCATATCCTGATTGAGAGCAACTAGCCCACCAACAGTAACATGACCTACCGAAATACTTCCTGATTTTCCCTCTACGCTGATTTGCACTGTTGAAAAACTCTGGTCAATGCTACCTAGATTAAGACCAACCAATCCACCTATGAGTAAAGCAGATGGTATCGAACAACTAGAAAAACGCTTGCCGGCAAAAGTGTAGCTTGCAGTGCCAGAAACCGTAACTCTTGATATTTCTCCACGATTTTGTTCGGCAAGAATCCCCTTATCAATCGCAAAACAGTAGTACCTATCCTGTTCTTGGCTAACGTCAGCTTCTATTTGTACGTTGCGAACCACACCCGTACCAGTGATCCGATGAAATACACTTGTTTGCACGTTGCGAATCGTATGGCCTTGCCCGTTCAATTGCCCACTAAATCCTAGTGGGTATCCACCAATAAGTTTAAAATCATCTGCTAAGCTAATATCGTTCTCCATTTGAAAAGAGGCAAAACGATAGTATTCCATCTGTTGAAAATGAGCTGCCGTCTTAATGCGAAAGGGGGAGTCCTCGGTGCCGGCACCGTTTTCTGGACAAAAAACTGCGTGATCATCAGATGTTGTGGGTGTTGCCGTGACTGCCGCAGAAAGATCACTATTCTCAGACAAACCACTGATGGTATTGCTGTAATGAGTTCTCATCTTATAAAAAACCGGTGTGTCATTTGCCAAGCCCGTATGAGAATGACTTCGAATATAATTAAAGAAAACCGATTCTGTAGTACTTGACTGAGATAGCGTCAGCCTAAACGATGGAGAGGCATCGCTCACGTCTGCCGCCGACACTGTAGAATAAAAAATTTCATGTTCAAGCGTTTCCTCGCCAGATCTACATTCTGCTGTCAAACACCTGCCAGTCCAATATAACTGGATGCCAGCATTGCAAGCGAAGGCCGCCAAAGTAGTCGGTGCTGGAGGATTGTCGTTATCGCGAATCAAAACAGAATAGCTGACGTTTCTGCTCCGTTTATTAGAAAATACCGTTTCAGACGCATACTTCGCGGTTACGGTCACTGTACCCAGATAAGAAAGGCCATTGTTAGTGGCATCGGCTCCTGTAAGTTGCGTACTAATCATTCGTGCAGTGTCCCAATTTTCTGGAGTAAACAAAAATCTGTAAATTTTCCTTCCTCGAGAAGTAGTCTCGGTGTGTTCTCCACTCACACTCAAAGTAATTGGCGATCTTCTTCCTTCTCTGATGATAATATCAACATTCTCACGGGGTTTGCTCTTGAGTTTTATCTGAAAAGTCCGAGTGATACTCAAATCTGCTTCATCCAGCTCTAAAGTGCTCGAATCGGGGGTCACAACCAAGAGCAGATCATCATTATCCCTTGCCAAAAGCGCTACGCTCTCTTTTTCTTCGTTACCATCTAAACGAAAACTTGCTTCAAGCTTAACGGAAAAACTGAGCGGACCTTCACTTAAAAGGGCGTCACGTGTTTGGTCTAGTTCATCGTCTTCAAAAGTCAAACGAACAGAAAAAGACGGATTATCCTTGCTGAGTGTTATCGTGCTGGGGGCAAGTACGATTTGTGGGGCAACTTCACTCGCCAACTCTGTGCTCGCTTGCAGGCTAATAGATAGATTTTCGCCATCTTTTAGAGCCTTCACCACTAAAGGACGAAGTTCTATCATGATCTGCGCAGTTGTTGCCTCGGTAAGCTCGGACGGGATATCGCGAAAAATAAGAAACTCCATTATCTCTGTTCTGGGTTTTTCTGGTGTAGGGTCTACGGTTGTTATGGGTGGGTCACTTTTTGGAGAATTAGAAGAATTTACACAAGCGATAGGAGAAAAAAAGGCACAAATCAGTAAGATGTTGCAGAATTGTCTATAAATTTGCATAAGCGAGGCTTAACCTATACCATCTCTCCCTTGAGTCAACTACTTTATTTTTTATAAAATTTGGGAATTGGGAATTTGAGTATCTCCACGACTCTTTACTATCCTGTATCAGGGAACAGCACACACAATGCTCGCATCACTCGGATTATTGGCAATATCTGGCAGGCCAATTAAACATGGATATTCGCTATCACTCCCCAGATTCCAGATAGTCGTATTGCCCCAATTACCCCCGGTCGTAGCACTATTGAGGCGAGCATCTTCTCCTAGTGCAGTATGAGAAAAAGCTCCGCCACCTGAGACCTTAGGCACAGCGAGCATGCCGAGGGCATGAAAGACTGTGTCTATGACCCCTCGTCCGGTATCGAATCCCAGTATTCCGATAGTAGGATTTAAGCCAAGCACACCACCAACATTACTGACATAATTAGTTTCTCTGCCATTTGGGTTAAGACTGACCTCATCAACGCTCAGAGTTGAGGTACTAAAAGAGTTCAATAACATACCGTTATTTTCTCCTACAAGACCACCAAGGTTAAGAATAGTAATGGGTTCGCTTCCTGATTTTCCCTGCACAGTAATTTGTACAGTTGAAAAACTCTCTTGTACAATACCTTTATCCCAATTTGCACCAACTAAGCCACCGATGGATACGGGGCGAATATACGAAGCCAAGAAGCAGTCATCACCAAAACCTTGTCCATCGACAGTATAAGTGGCAGAGCCGGTGCTATAGACTCTCTCTACCTTGCCACTTACATTATAATTCAGGAGTATTCCTAGCTGCCTCAATGAACAGTAGTTCTTTACCAGCTCTTCATCTACATTTGCCTCAAGATGTAAATTACGAACTTCTCCCGGTTGAATGAGTTTTTCAAATATAGCTCTTTTTACATGAGTAATCGTGTTGCCCTGCCCGTCAAGTTGTCCTCGAAACCCAAAAAAATCAGTACCAATAGTGCTAAAGTTATCCGCCATAGTAATATCATTTTCTAAACGAAAAAAAGCAAATCGATAGTACTGTACTTCCTGTAAGTGTGTACCTGTCTTAATACGGAAGGGAGAGGCAGCTGTACCATCTCCGTTTTCAGGACAAAATACTGCGTGATCATTGGATATTGTGGGATTTGCTATTACTACATCAGAAAGAATACTGCTCTCCGTTATGTTACCTCTGTCATTAATGCGATTGAGTCTTATTTTATAGAAAACTTGAGTACCATTGGTGAGGCTCGTATGAGAATAAGTTCTAATAGTACGGGCAAAATCTGAGGGATTTGAACCAATAACAATTGTTAAAATTTTATCATTATTATTTTGGAAAAAAGACGAAACGGCTGGGGGTTTTAGTTGATCCAGAGTAAGTCTGAACGAAGGTGAGCTTTCGCTGACGCTATCAGTAGCAAGCGAGTAGAAAATTTCATATTCGCTTGTTTCTCCAGCAAAACAACCTTCTGTAGTACAGTTTCCTCGCCAGTACAAATAGTTGCTACCATTGCAGGCAAAGGCCCTGAGGGTTTGGGGAGCTCCTGGCCTGTCGTTATCTCTGATAGTGACGGGATACTTCAAAAATCTATTCCTGATAGAATCACTAAACTCAGCTACTGATTTTTTCTTCGCTGTTATAGATACTAGAAGAACATAAGAAGAGCCTTGATCTTCGTTGTTATCATTTTTGATTTGTGCAGTAATCGTTCGTGGAACATTCCAATTTTCTGGAGTAAAATCAAAACTATAAAAAGGAGGCAGAGAAGGAGTACCCACTACAGGATGTACCTTGTGGTTACCCTCAATGCTAAAATCCAATTGAGCTGGATTTGGATTCGGTCCCTTGATTAAAATGGTGACATTCTCTGAAGGTTTTTTATCAAGACTTATTTGAAAGATGTGGGTGGTGCTCAAATCTGCTTCATCCAATTCTGGAGTAGCAGGGTTGGATGTGATTACTAAATCAAAGTCATCACTTCCTTTTGTTTCTTGAGGCTCTACTGGGGCTGGGCTGACTACAGCATCTGGAGGTTTATCTACACCACCAATTGCAGGTGTCTCTACTGGGGCTGGTATGACTACAGCATCTGGAGGTGAATTAATCGATTGAACACAGCCGCTAAATTTAACAAGAGCAAAGACGAAGAATACAAATACAATTCGAAAAAACAGTCTCCCAATACTCATAATGTACTCCGTTTTGAATAGATCATTTTTTTAAGCCAAATTTGTTTCTCTTTATAAAACTTGATTAACTTTGCGATACTCAAATATTCGATGCAATTATGGAACAGCACACACAATGCTCGCATCACTCGGATTATTGGCGATATCTGGCAGGCCAATTAAACATGGATATTCACTATCACTGCCCAGATTCCAGATAGTCGTATCCCCCCAAGTTCCTCCTGTCGTAGCGCTATTGAGGCGAGCATTTTCTCCTAGTGCAGTATGAAAAGCACCCGTTCTGGCAAATCCATCGGGATTCCTACCACCAGAGACATTGGGCACGGCTAGTATGCCTAAAGCATGAAAGACTGTATCTGTAACCCCGCCGTTAGAATCAAGCCCGGTCACTCCACCGGTATAGCTTACATAACGAGAATCTAAACCCGCAGAACTAAGGCTCCCATTGAGGCTCGCATCATCAACAGTTATGGTTGAGGTGCTAAAGGAGTTTGATACCATATTCTGATTAAGACCAACTAATCCGCCAACAGTAACATGCCCCGCTGAAACAGTTCCCAACTTTCCCTGCACGTTGATTTGTACCGTCGAAAAACTTTGTTGTAGAGAACCTCTGTTTTTGCCAATTAAGCCTCCAAGAGCGACCCTACCTAATATACCACACCCTTCATAGGAACCACTCCCAGCGATGGTATAGCTCGCAGTGCCAACACTCGTAACTCTCGTTATAGTTCCCCCATTATCGTCTGCAAGAATCCCGCCCTCACTAGAAAGACAGTAAGTGTTGGGTACTTCTCGGTCTATATTTGCCTCTATCTGTAAATCACGAACTTCTCCTCCAACTGAAGCAATAGCACGAAAGATATTCCTTTTTACGTTACTTATAGTATAGCCTGCTCCATCGAGCCTACCAAGAAAACCGAAAACATCTTGCCCAAGAGAGACAAAATCATCTGCTAATCTAATATCGTTTTCCATTTGAAAAGAAGCAAAACGATAGTATTCCATCTGTTGAAAATGAGCGGCCGTCTTGATACGAAAGGGGGATTCTGTAGTGCCGTCACCGTTTTCTAAACAAAAAACCGCGTGATCATCAGATGCTGTGGGTGTTGCCGTGACTTCCTCAGAAAGATCACTATTCTCAGACAAGCCAGTGCTAGTATTTATTTTGACGATTCTCATCTTATAAAATACCGGTGTGTCATTTGCCAAGCCGGTATGAGAATGGCTTTGAATATGATCTAAGAGATTCAGCTCCGAAGCGCGGGACTGGGCTAGAGTCAGCCTAAAAGATGGAGATGCAGTGCTCACGTCTGCCGCCGACGCTGTAGAATAAAAAATTTCATGTTCAATCGTTTCCTCGCCAGATCTGCATTCTGAGGTCAAACACCTGCTCGTCCAATATAAATGAGTGCCAGCATTACAGGCGAAAGCCTCCAAAGTAATCGGTGCTGGAGGATTGTCGTTATCGCGAATCAAGAGAGAATAGCTAACCCTTCTGTTCCGGTTACTAGAAAATTTACTTTCAGACGCATACTTTGCTGATATGAGCGCTGTAGCCAGATAAGAAAGGCCATTGTCAGTGGTGTCGGCGCCTCTGAGTTGTGCACTCACCATTCGTGCAGTGTCCCAATTTTCTGGAGTAAACAAAAATCGGTAAATTTTCCCTCGTCGAGAAATAGCCTCGGTGTGTTCACCACTCACACTCAAGGTAATTGGTGATCTTCTTATTTCTGTTATGTAAATAGTAACATCCTCACGGGGTTTGCTCTTGAGTTTTATCTGAAAAGTCCGAGTAATACTCAAATCTGCTTCATCCAGCTCTAAAGTGCGAGAATCAGGAGTCACAACCAAAATCAAATCATCGTTATCCTTTGCTAAAAACGCTACGCTCTCTTTTTCTTTGGTACCGTCTAAACGAAAACTTGCTTCCAGCTTAACAGAAAAACTAAGCGGACTTTCACCTGAAAGGGCCTCGCGAGTTTGGTCGAGCCCATCGTCTTCAAAAGTCAAACTAACAGAAAGAGATGGGTTCTCCTTGTTAAGAATTATCATGCTAGGATTCAGCACGATCTGTGGGCTAACTTCACTCGCCAATTCTGTGCTCGTCTGAAGGCTAATCGACAGATCCTCACCATCTCTTAAACTATTCACCACTAAGGGACGAAGTTCTATCATGATCTGCACGGTTGTGCCCTCGCTAAGCTCGGATGGGATATCGCGAAAAATAAGAAATTCCATTATCTCTGTTCTGGGCAGATCATCGTTATCCCTTGCTAAAAACACTACGCTCTCTTTTTCTTCGTTACCGTCTAAATGAAAACTTGCTTCCAGCTTAACAGAAAAACTAAGCGGAATTTCACCTAAAAGGACGTCACGAGTTTGATCGAGTTCATCGTCTTCAAAAGTCAAACTAACAGAAAGAGATGGGTTCTCCTTGTTAAGAATTATCATGCTAGGATTCAGCACGATCTGTGGGCTAACTTCACTCGCCAATTCTGTGCTCGTCTGAAGGCTAATCGACAGATCCTCACCATCTCTTAAACTATTCACCACTAAGGGACGAAGTTCTATCATGATCTGCACGGTTGTGCCCTCGCTAAGCTCAGCCGGGATATCGCGAAAAATAAGAAATTTCATTATCTCTGTTCTGGGCTGGATAGATGGATCACTTTTTTTTGAAGACTCAGAAGAATTTACACAAGCGATAGGAACAAGAAGAGCAAAAAAGACACAAATCAGTAAGATGTTGCAGAATTGTCTATAAATTCGCATAAGCGAGGTTTAACCTATACTATTTTCCCCCTGAGTCAAATGTTTTTCTTGAACTATCAGAAAAAATCTATCTAGCAGGAAAGTTGGAAAAAAATTCTGCGACCCTCAAATGACCCATTTTGATCTATTTATTATGTGTCGGGCACTTTTGGCAAGAAACAGCAAACACAGTATATCGTCTGCATAGCCGATATTCTATTTGCCAGAAGATTAACCTCAGTGCATTCTGAACATTCACATTGCTATGCCAAAGAATAGATCAGATTTACGGGAGAGGGCATCAATTCAAGGGAATCAGAACTCAAATAAAATTATTGACAAAATATTACAAATTTAATACAATGCATTGTCAGGTGTGAACTTGCTGACGAAAATCTAAAGTAAAAGAGGAACATAGAGCGCGTTTACGCCTTTATTTATAAGGAAAAAAATGACAAAAAAACCAATAAAAAATATGGGAATGCGGTTCCCACAGAATACAAATGCAAAAAAATTGCTGATGATAGCACTTACGAGTGCAATAGTACTTTTCAATATGAGCTGCCCTGCTGCTGCTCCGGAATCAAAACCAGAGCCGGAGTCGAAACCGGAGCCGGAGTCAAAACCGGAGCCCCTTGATTTATCGCTTATTTGCCCGGGCGGAACACCTTTTAACGGCACAGGCGAGATGCCCATGACTGTGGCCTGCTCGGCTTGTAACGAAGATGAAGGTTTTCATTTAATAGGCACACAATGCCGCAGATTGAACGGAGAGTTTACCCGAGTGGGAATGACGGCGAAGGGATTTGGGCTAGGGGGCGAGCTATCACAACTTGGGGATTTGGCAAGTATCGACGACACTCTCTATTTGCTAGGTCGTGCTCCAAATACCATTTACACTTTGGACACAGACACTGGCACAGCAGCAAGAATAATAACTGATAGTATCATGTCTGGCTTTAATGTTGGCGAGATTGTCCCTACAGGCCTTGCGAGAAACGACGACGATAACCTCTACATGGTAGGGGAAATTAATATTAGCCTTTATACTTTGGGTACCACGCCGGATACTGTAGACATGGCTACGCAGGTCGGTACAACTCCAAGGGGTTTTGGTGTTGAAGTGAGGACGGTAGAACGACCCTCTGGCCTTGCAAGTATCGGTGATACCCTTTATATGGTGACTGCGTTTCGCTCCCCTGCACTTTACACTATTTCTACCAGTGGCGATACTGCTGGCATGGCAACAAGAGTGGGCTCTGCAACAGAATTTGGGGTGGAGGAAAGTAATCCATACGGCCTTGCAAGTATTGGTAATGTTCTTTATATGGCGGGACGGAGTAGGATGAACAGCGGATTGGGTGGCCAGCTCTACGCAGTAAATACCAAGACGGGAGTGGCAACGCCACTATCGACCGACGTCAGTAGCTTTGGTGTTGGAGAAAACGCACCTACTGGTCTTGCAAGTATCGGTAATACTCTTTATATGGTGGGGGTAGACAATGCTATCCTTTATAAGGCCACGTTAGAATAAAGTAATTATAATTGGGCTTGCAATGGAAAGCCCACATCCCCCTCATTTTGGGTTTTATATGAAAAAATTACTGTGTTTAAGCGAAGAGAATTTTGCTCTTTGTGTTGATTTCTAGCTCAATTTTCTATATAAACTATAAAATCAATCGGAAATGGTTGCTCATCTGTTAAAAAAGCAAATGCAAAGGATGGTATTCCTGTGTCGAGGAGGGATAACGTTTGTTATTGTAATAAATAGCGCTGGCGGTACAAGTCTTACAAGATTTTTTGGATTGTCTCTGCACCCCAATACTGATTTCTAGTTTGTTATATAATGGAGGAAGCTAGATTGAGCTCCCATTATCTTTGAGCCCATCATGGAACATCAATAAAAGATCCATACCTTACGCAAACAAAATATACCAAAAACAGCAAAGTTTATTCTTGACGGAAAGCGAAAAGAAGAATAGGAGGTGCTGTTTACTTCGTACTGATATAAAAGAGTAATAGTTCCCTCTCTTTGTTGATTTTTTCCCCTTTCTTCGCTTTGTCTAGAACTCATCTAGTGGGTATAACCCACTAGATGAGTATTGCATAAATTTCCTTTCGCCCGGTAGCCATTATTAAAATGGTATCAGCGGGTGGTAAACGATATTACAGTAGCTAATGGTGAATCCCCTTCTGAATTCACAAAGGCAACAGAAGGAATCACTAAAGTATATGGTAAATTCGACGCCAAATCAACACTTGGGTTGATGGTTACCACAGCACCAGCAATAGTCACCTGCGAACTGGCAACGTCTACCATAATTACATTCCCGAATAACGGTACAATGGTAATCATACCAATTCCTTTCTGCACCACTTCAGCAAAAGTTACAACAATATTCGCGGCGGGGTCCACATCTGTAGCTAGATTAGCTGGCACGGTATTTAATAACCTCGGCCCAGCTTTATTCTCTCCTGTAGTAAAGGATGCTGTGGCTTCTTCCGCTTGATTACCAGCAATATCCGCAAAAGAACCCGCTGGGATCGTCACACTGTATTCCACCAATGATGCTAGGTCGCTGCCTAAGCGAATCCTCACCAATCCAGGACGAATAGTCACCTGAGCGCTAGCGACGTCCACCATAAGCGTGTCGCCTGGGGCTGGGGGGGCAATGGTGATTACACCAGTTCCTTTCACCAGCTGTTCATTAGAAAATAACAGAATATCTGTATCACGCGGCACACCGGTAGACCCTTCAACCGGAAGGATGCGTAGTTCTGGCACAGTCGTGTCTGCCGTAATAAAAGATCTTGCAGTGATGAGCGCTTGATTGCCGCTGGCGTCCATAAAAGCACCAGCAGGGATCGTCAGGGTATACTGCAAGTTTGATCCCAGATCTGTACCTGTACGAATAGTCACCACAGCACCGGAGATGGTCACCTGTGCACTAGTAACGTCAATATTAATCACACTGCCAAAAAGTGGAGTAAGGGTAATCATACCAGTCCCTTTCTGCACCTCTTCATGAAAAGTTACAACAATGTCTGCTGTAGCGTTCACATCCGCAGCTAGATCAGCTGGCACGGTGCTCAGTACCATCGGTCCACCTGTGTCTGCTCCGGTCATAAAAGATATTGGATTAAATACCGCTGGATTGCCAGCTAAATCTACAATCGTATTAGAAGAAATCGTTAGGGTATACTGCTGAGATGGTTTTAGCGCAGTCTCTAGACGAATAGTCACCACAGCACCAGCGATTGACACTTGGGAACTGCTCACGTCAATGCTATTTGCCGTGCCCCCCATTGGATCAAAAGTGATCATACCAGTCCCTTTTATCACCGCTTCATTGAAGGTGATAATAATATCCGCAGGAGGGTCTGGATTCACATTCGTAGCTGAGGCAACCGGCACAATACTCATCACCGTCGGTGCACTGCTGTCCATTGTTGTAGCGGTAAACGTAAAATTGTGAGCTGCAGCAACCTCACCACCAAGTGCAGCCTTAAAGACACCAGTAGGAAATGTTAGAGTATACGCGGCACCTACTGTTAAAGTGCTACCTGGATCAATAATAGCTGTCATGCCCGCAATATCCACTTACGAACTGCTAACATTGATGTCAATTGGCGATGATGCACCAGGGGTGCTCAGGGTAATCAAGCCAGTACCTTTGACAATCGCTTCACTGTAGCTAAGGGAAATACGAGAATTACTCGGATGAATCGCCCCTTCAGCTGGCACACTAGAACGGAGTATCAGTCCTGTCGCAGAATTCCCATTGCTACCATTTGATGGGCAATTAAATAACATTAGTATAGCCATCACAAGCAGTGATAAGCTCGTTTTTAGATTTTTAATTCTTTTATTCATGCTCAATCTATATCTACAACTGCGTGATTTGTCAAATACTTCTTCAAGTAAGTGCTCAATCATTAAAAAAAAGTGAGAGTATGCGGTTTCTTAGATTAAGCATTTTTTTTGCAAAAAAAGTTTGCTCTTATTGTTAGACAATCGCTATGCGGGATAAGCCTTACAAGATTTTTTTGTGATTTGTTCTTGCTTGCTTAATAAGCAAAGAAACTACGATTGACGAGCGCGATACTCTGGCACCACCGGTAATCTTTGTAAGAATAATATTTACTTGACGGTTTTCTCTTCCTGTTCATTTTGTCAGCAAACTGAACGCTTACATACACTATTCTCTAGCGTGTATTACACTAAACTATAATATGAAACCTATAATACATTTTCTCCAAGATTTAACGGCTGACCTACAAAAAGCGAGCAATCCATAGGACTGGCGCACTCATGATTTGGGGAGACGAACTAGAGATTTTCACTATTGGTGATACCCGCGTAGCCTATCTTTATCATCCGGGAGAACTTGTGAACTTGAGAATACTCAATCATATCGGTTCAGCGAATGAAACCACAGACGAGCGAGGAACTGCGCATATTCTCGAACACATGTTTTTTAAGGGCTCAAAAAAACGGCCAGGGCCAATGGATATCAGTAGATGTGCTAACGACATCGGAGCCAAGCTCAATGCCTATACCACCTATGAGCATACCTGCTATCACATCAGCTCATTGCGAGAAAATTTTGCCGAGGCGGCAGATATTCTGATTGATATGTTCCTCCACCCCCTCTTCCCGAGTAGCGAGTACAAGAAAGAGCTTGCGCCGATACTAAGTGAACTAAGAGAACAAGAAGATAATCCTGAGAGTTATCTGAATGAGCGGGCTCTCAAAAAATTCTTTGGTGAAAATTATCATCCGATCATCGGCTACAAGAAAACTATCGAGAATTCAAATAGTGAAAAAATGTTTCAATTTAAAAACAAATATTATGGCAGCAATCATTCTTTGATTTCTGTGGTCGGTGATGTGAAAAAAAAACAACTGAAAGATATCCTTGAAGTTTTTCACGGGTATCTGCCCACGAAAAAAGACCGATCAGCCATCGATACCAAAACGAATTTCACTGACCTTACCCTCACGAAAAGTGGCATTCAAGAAACCTATTACATGCTGTTATTTCCCAGTCTTCCTGCCCATGATCCAGATCGCTTCCGTGAAGATTTAGTCAACTACATCCTTGGTGGCAATGAATCGAGTATCCTTTTTGAAAGAATTCGCGAAGAATTAGGATTATCATGCTATGGAATCTATTCTTGGATTTTACGGTCCGATCCATTTCATTTACAGGGGATTAGCTGCGGCATCGCTACCGAGCAATCACAACTATTACATCAAGAAGTACTCAAGCAACTGGATAAATTGAAGCAGCATAAGGTAAGCGAACGAGAGCTCAATCGAGCCAAATCTTCGATTCGTACATCGTTGGCAACAGGAGCACAAACTTGTATCGGCCTCAATAGAATGATTGCACCGTCAATCTTACGCGGAGAAACAAAAAACCCGATTCGTAACGCATTAGAACAAATAGAAAAAATTACCACGGCCGACATTTTAGCCGGCGCTCAAAAATTCTTTGCCAGCCAGGGTATGCAAGCAAAACTCTTGCCCGAAACTAGCTAGGAAAGTAAACAATAATTGACTGCAGACTATTTGGTTGGCGCTATCTCTTTGAATGAAGATTCTATCCCTGCTGGAAGCTCAACAAGCATTGCGAAATAAAAAAATCGTTGCACTACCAACTGAAACGGTCTATGGTTTAGCAGGATCCGCATTGCATGAAGAATCGATTCACAAGATTTATCGAATTAAAAAAAGATCCTTCGCCAATCCACTCATTTGTCATTTGGGGCGTTGCGAGGATGTTGAGAAATTTGCCTACGTCAATCACATTGCTCGCAAATTATTTGTTCTTTGGCCTGATTCGTTCACGCTGATTCTGCCTAGTAGAAAAAATCTGCCTGCCAGTTTAAATCAAGGTGGTGATTTTTTAGCATTTCGCATTCCTTCCCACCCGATCTGTCTAAAAATTCTTCAAGCCCTCAGATTCCCAGTAGCGATGCCATCAGCAAACCTCAGTGAACGCGAAAGCCCAACCAATCTTGCAATGATTGCTAGCCAGATAGGTAGGGATATAGAAGGAGCAGTCTGGGGAACTTGTCGCCGGGGAATAGAATCCACTATCATCAAAGTTCAGCAAAATTCGCTAGAAGTTTTGCGACTAGGCGCCTATCCAATCCAAAAGATCAAAGAACTCGGTTTCCCAGTAGCAATACGAAATTCCTTCGTTGACAACAAGAAAATTCAATCGATAATGCCCGGTCATGCTGCCAAACACTATGCACCAAAAATTCCATTACTGCTTCTCACAGATAATAAAAAAATACTCGAACGGTTCACAGAAATCAAACAAAGTCTGCTTAAAGATGGCAAGCAACCTTCTTTCAATCTCAAGGACTTTTTTCATAATCATCCTCAATTGGGCAAAAGAATTGGCTATCTATCGTTTATCGATCGGCACGAGCAAGATAAAATACAGAGAATTTTCGATGAACATGAGCTAGCTCCGCTGAGAATTCAACAAATCCTCTATTTGAGCAAACAAAAAGATTATGTGGCAGCGATGAGAAAACTCTATAGCTCTTTTTTTCGCCTAGAAAAGAAAAAATGTACAATTCTCCTCATTCGTACCTTTGAGGAACATGAGCTAGCAGCAATCCTCAACGATCGTCTCATACGAGCTGCCACTTGGTGTCTTGCGGTAAATCTATGAACGAAGCATTCAGTCGTGTATATTTTTTGGAGAGGTCTCTAGAAAAGACGTCATGGATATGGATGATGGATACGCAAGCAAAATGAAAAAAAATCGAGTGATCTTTATTGGCGATGTTCACGGCTGCATTGCCGAACTCCGCGAATTAGTTAGCCTATTAGAAATCAAGCAAAAAGATCGAGTGATTTTTTTGGGAGATATTATTGGCAAGGGGCCAGCCAGCCTCGAATGTATGGCGCTCTTAATCGATCACAAATTTGAGGCAATCGTCGGCAATTATGAAGTCGAGTATCTGCAAAGTAAAAAGAAACAAGATTATTCTGTCTGTAATTCGCTCGTTGCCTCAGCTCTTCCAGATGAATACGAACGCTGGCTACAAACGCTCCCCTATTTTATCGACGATCAGCATTTCATTGCCGTTCATGCCGGATTTATTCCGCTGCTCGGTGTCGAAAAGACTCCAGTTCACTGGCTTACCAAGATTCGAACTTGGCCTGATCCAATAAAAATAAGCAATCATCGCTCACTGCTAGCAACCAATAAAGATCAATTTTCTGGGTCTGTACCTCTCCCGTGGTTTACCAATTACCATGGGAAAAAACCAGTTTTCTTTGCCCATTGGGCTCAATTAGGCTATTATTTTGCGAATAACTGCACTTGCCTAGATAGCGGCTGTGTATACGGTGGTAGTCTGAGTGCCATGGTCTTTACCGATTCGACAATAGATTTTGCCACGAGCACTTTGGTTCAAGTTCCTGCTGACAAACAGTACTGTCCTATAAAAAAAACCATTTGCAAGTGAAAAAGAGCAATCGATATGAGCGGGTGAAGGGACTCGAACCCTCTCTAGAAGCTTGGAAGGCTGCTGTGCTACCGTTACACCACACCCGCAAAAAAAAATCTAGTCGGTTTCTCTGGATATTTCATTCCAAATTTTCTATCTTCTTTGAATAGCAATGAAAAAATAGTTGTTTTTTTTGCCAAGAATTAAATATTTTGCCATGAACAAAAAAAAAGAAAGATCATCGGACCGATTGATCAGTAAATATTTCAGCGAAATATTCTTAAAACCTCTCCTAAAAAAATGAATAGTGAAAATTATCCGTTAGATTTTCGTATTGCCAAAACTGCGCAAGAGAAATCTGCTGTTTTTGAGTTACGCTTAAATATTTTTAAATCTGAATGGGTTAAAAATAATGGCCGAGAGTTTACCGATAAAGATCCATACGATTCATTTTGTGATCATTTGATTGTGTGTGATCAAAGTCGCGATGACTTGATTGTCGGAACGTACAGAATTTTACGAAGAGACGTTGCCCAAAAGAACATCGGTTTTTATGCAGAAACAGAGTTTAATCTATCGGGTATCTATGATATTAACGACGAAATTGCTGAAATTGGTAGAAGCTGTGTCCATCCAGAATATCGCAATGGCACTGCCATTCGACAACTATGGTATGGGCTGATGCAGTACATGAAGGATTTTAATTTAAAATATCTATGTGGCAGTGGTTCGATTGAAGGCAAGGAGCCTACCACTCTCAATGTTCTTTGGCATTATTTACACCAGCATAACGCCCTGATCAACGAACAGAAAATTGGATTCTCAGTCCAACCGAGGAAAGAGAATAGAATCAGTGATTGGTCAGAAATCATCAAGCAAAACCAACCTGTCAACCAAGCAGAGAAAAAAAATAGCAGAAAACTCATTCCTCCATTAATCAAAGGCTATACTCGAGCAAAAGCCAAATTCTTTCCAGCACCAGCCTATGATCCAATATTTAACACCACCGATTTTTTTATAACCTTTGACGTTGCCGAAGTAGAACAAAGATACGGTAAACGTTTTCTCGTAAACGAAGAAAGTTAGCCTTCTGTAAGACTTTTCGATTTTTGTTTTAACGGGTTGGTTAGCTGGGCTGTTGCAAAAATCGATATTTTCATGTCTGCTATAGTTTCCTCTTGCGAAATAACAGCGAAATTCTTGGCCGATACCACTCTTTCCAGCAACGAAAATATCGCTGCCCGAATCGAACGACTGGTGAGAAATATGGGGAAGACACTTTGATTGAGTGCATTGCGGTACTGTTTGAGCAACGCCTCCCGAATCTGGATAAGGAGTTCTGGTTTTAGAGTGAGAATAAAGCCTTCCTCTGGATCTCTTTGTATCGCTTCACGAATCTTTAACTCCATTTTTGGATCAATGACAATCACTCGCAAAGTCTTACTATCATCTAAATAATTACTGATAATTTGCCGACGTAGCCCTTGCCGCACAAATTCAGTGAGCAAATACGGATCCTTCCCGCTGCTCTCGCAATGATTAGCAATGGTCTCGAGAATTCTCACCAGATTGCGGATTGCAACTCCCTCTTTCAATAGATTCTGTAAGATTTTCTGAATCAATCCGATGGTCACTTTTTTCTCTTTTAATAGTTCATCAATGATGACCGTATTATCCTCTTTCACACTATCCAACATGCTTTTTACTTCTAGACGTCCTAAAATTTCTGAACTATTTTCTGATATTATTTTACTTAAATTTGTTGCAATGACTGTTGAGGGATCAACAACGTCATACTCTAATCCTTCAGCTAGATTTTTATCTTCAGGGCTGATCCAATAAGCATGTAGCCCAAAGGACGGTTCACGAATCACCGGATAATTTAAATCTTGAGTCACTCGTTGCCCCCTGATAGCAAGTAACCTATCGACTTCTACTTTTGATCGAGCCAAGCCATTGCCATACAATAAAATAAGATATTCATCGGGCTCTAATCCCATATTATCGCGAATCCGAATCGGCGGAATAATCAAACCCTGCTCCATGGCAAATCTGCGCCGCAATCTTGAAATCTGATCTAACAATGTCCCTCCCTGTTTTTTATCGACTAGAGGAATGAGATTGTAGCCCACTTGCAACTCAATTGTCTCGGTCTTCATCTGTTGCATAAAGTTTTCCGTCTTTGCCCCTGGATCATCTTTGACCTCCTGGCTATCCGTTTGTTTTTTTGCTGAAACAGCCAACTCATTACGATTGTCAACTTGAAGAGCCAAGAAAAATAAAAGCAAACCAATCCCAGTCAATGCAATAAAGGGGAAACCGGGCAAGAATCCAGCCAGAATCAAAATCATACTAATGACATAGAGAATCGTCGGATTCGAAGCCAACTGTTTTTTAATCTCCGTAGGCAGTGCCTCCCTGCCTACGGAACGCGAAACGATAATACCGGTTGCCGTAGAAATCATCAATGATGGTAGGGCAGCTACCAAACCATCGCCAATGGTAAACCGAGTGTACAGTGCCAGCGCATCAGACAACGATTCACCGCGAATGGAAACTCCAACGATGAGACCACCAAGAATATTAATGACAATCATAACGATGCTAAAACGCGCGTCACCCTGCACAAACTTTGAGGCACCATCCATCGCTCCATAAAAGCTCATTTCAGTTTGTAGAATTTCCCTTTTTTTTCGCGCCTCATTTTGATCCAAATGTCCAGCCGCAACATCGCTATCTATCGCCAACTGTCGTCCCGGCAAGGAATCTAAAGTAAAGCGAGCAGCTACTTCTGACACTCGAGTCGAACCCTTGGTAATAACCAAGAGTTGAACTAGGGTCAGGGTAACAAAAATAATGATCCCAATGACATAAGAACCAGCGCCACTGCTTCCACCAACGACAAATGTACCAAAAACTTCAATCATCTTTGAACTTGCTCCGCTACCAAAGCTCAGAATCATTCGGGTAGTCGCAATATTGAGAGCAAGTCGATAGATCGTTGAAATCAACAAGAGAGTCGGGAAAACCGAGAAATCGGCTGGATTACTTGCCGTCATTGAAGTGAGGATAATCAAAAGAGCGGAAAATATAGAAATTACGATCAAAGCGTCAAGAATGTAGCCGGGTAGCGGAATGACGATCAAAGTCATTATAAACAGTAATCCTATACCAAGAATCGTATCGCTACTGCGAACGTGCTTGCGCAATAACCGTAAAAAATTCATCTCAATTACCTACTCTCATAAAAACTTGGACTTTACCTGCTCGCTCTCCCGCCCCTAAGCGATTTCCTCTCCCCTGATTCGATAAAGACGCTGGAAAATTACACTGACAACCCGGTAGAGTGTTTCGGGTATCTCATCGCCAACTTCTACCTCATGATAGAGAGTCCGCGCCAACTCTACATTTTCTTCGATTAAAATATCATTTTTCTGTGCCAAATTGCGAATGACCAAGGCAAGATGATCGGCTCCTTTTGCAAGGACTACCGGTGCGTTATCCAAACTTTGTTCAAAGCGCAATGCTACCGCATAATGACTGGGGTTGGTAATGACCACATCTGCTTTCGGAACCTCTTTGACAACCTGTTGATAGTCTCGTAACAAAGTGTAAGATTTTTCCCGTTGCCGTTGGCGAATCTGCGGATGCGCTTCCTGTTCTTTGGTTTCTCGTTGAGCTTCTGGCACGGTCATCTTAAGGCTTTCAGTATGAACATGTTTTTGGAAAAAATAATCGGGGATCGCCAAAAAAATCAAGAGAATTGCCACTACGAATAAAATCTCAATGGCAACAACAGAGTAAACGGTGAGGACTCTGCGCAATTCCATATCTGTGGTTCGTAAGATTCCAAAAATCTCTATGGTGAGAATCACATACGCAACAACGCCAATACAAGTAACTTGGAAAATTGTGCGAAACAATGCAAAGGCTGTCTTTTTATTGGGCAACACTCGCTCAAATTTAGGGATCAATCTTTGAAAATTGAGAACGAGCGGGTGACTAGTGAATAAAAACCCAACTTGCGCAATATTTGCAATGATTGCAATCAAAACGGTCATCAGGAGGATTGGGGCAAGCAACTTGGCAACTCCAATCAGTGTACGTATAAAAAATTCAAATATTCTTTCCGAACTAAAATTGATTGCTAATTCGGCAAAATTACCCGAAAATGATGAATGAAAAATATTACTCAGACTGTAAATCATATATAAACCGGTAAAAAATAAAGCGATGATATTGCCTAATAGCACCGCCGCTGAAACTATTTCCGAAGATTTTGCAATATTCCCTTTTTTTCGCTCTTCACGGCGAATTCGCTCGCTCGGTTTTTCAGTTCTTCCTTCATCTTCAGCGGCAAATCGCTGCAAAGAAAAAAGAACTTGAGGTTTTTCTTGTAGCTGATTGATCTGCCAACGATCAGTAAACGGCAAGGAGCGCTCAACTTTGCCCGATTTCGTTCGCTCTAATTGCCACTTTTTTTTCATGATGAATACCACTCTCGCTGAATCTCCTGATGATCGCATTTTTTCACTGGCTAACACTAAGATATTGAATAACAGAAACACCCCTCATTTTGCCAACACCGACCAATCAAAGAACATTTTTTGGATGTTGTTAATGCTCAATACTAGTGAATCGAGAATTATTGGAATAAAAACTGGCGATAGAATAATCATAAACAATAATCCCAACCCGATATTGAGCTGCCCCCCGATATTCACTAGATTAAACTGGGGAGCAGTGCGGCCAAATAGTCCCAAGACTAACGACGAAATGAACAGTATGCCCATAATCGGCAAAGCTAATTGAATAGCGGTTAAAAATAGATTATGCATCCCCTGATCTAAGGTAGCAATAATGCCACCCAATGAAACACTCTGTAAGTCAGTGAGCGATGTCCAAAAATGAAAATAAGGCGTGGTTTCTATCGAAAAACTGAGCACTCGCAGAGTATGATGCAGAGCGGGCATATACATTCCGCCCATCTGAAAAGGCAACGAAATAAAAATGAGCATGGCAATTGAATTTTTGAGCAAGCCAAGGACCGGCAAGCTGACATTGGCTTGTGGATCTAGAATTTCTGCAAAGGAAGTTCCCATTTGCAGAGAAAATAATTCACCCACAATTTGAAAAGCGCTCATAATAATCGTGATTAAAAAACCTATCAGCGCTCCCAACAAAGCCTGTCCGAGAATGGCCAATGCATAGAGTAGCATTCCCTCAGGAAGAGGCGAGAGAAAAGCTTTGATCGCTGGTAATAAAATGATTGATAGCAAAAAAGAGAAAATCACGCGTAAGCGAATCGGAATTTGTCTAGACGAAAGAATCGGTAAGACCGAACAGAGAGCAAAGATTCTGCTAAAAATGAGGCCAAGATAAAGGATTAATTCAGTCATTAGAATCGAATAATGAGATCATAGAGATTTTTCGTATAATCCGTCATAGTATGAACAATGTAAGTGAAAAAAAGTCCAAGTGCCAAAAAAATCGCAAACAACTTGGGGACAAAAGTGAGCGTCTGTTCTTGAATCGAGGTCGTCGTTTGCAAAATTGAAATGAATAACCCTACCGTCATACTCATAATCAGAATAGGCGCTGAAATCTTAAGAGCCACAATCAGACTCTGTTGTAAGATACTAATAATATCGCTTTCAAACATCTACTGTGCTACACCAATATGAGAATAAGATTGAACTAAGTTATAAGAAATCAAATTCCAACCATCGACCAAAATAAATAAAATTAACTTAAATGGCAGTGAAATCAAAGCCGGCGGCAGCATAAACATTCCCATAGACATAAGAGTAGATGCAACCACAAAATCCACGACCACAAAAGGAATAAAAATTACGATGCCGATAATAAACGCCTTCTTGATTTCTGCGAGCATAAAGGCGGGAATCAAAATATAAGAATCGATGTCTGCCAAACTGGTTATCTCCTGCGGATTTTTGCCTGATAAGCTGGTAAATAACGAAATCTCCTTACTGCCATCTTTGCCAATCTGCCGAATCATGAAATTGCGAAACGGACCGATGGCATCGCTCATAAAACCGTTGGTCGTTGTTTCCCCTTTTAAATAGGGTTGAAGTGCCTTAACATTAAAATCCTTAAATGTTGGTGCCATTACAAAAACTGACAAAAATATTGCTAAACCAAAGAGTACTTGATTGGGGGGTAGATTATGTAAGGCCAATGCCCGACGGACAAAATCTAAGACGATGACAATTTTGGTGAAAGAAGTCAACATCATGACCAACGCCGGAGCCAAGCTCAAAAGCGCCACCATAAGAATCAAGAATAGTGATACTGATGCTTCCTGTCCATTTTGGGCTGCACGAATCCCGTCAAAAACCGGAATCTGCAATGGTAGGGTCTGTGCCCCAAGAACACTCTGCCAAACAAAAAATAAAATTATTGGACAACTAGCGAAGGCGCATTGGCGAACTCGGCGGAGAAATAAAAAATGCGACATAATGGACCATGTTTATGATATAGAAGAAAAGTACAAGATTTTTATTTTTTTTAAAGTAATGGGGTCCAATGCTAAAAAAAGAGTTTTATTCGAAATTTAAGTTTTCCTGCCTTTCGGCAATTTCATCGCGAAATTCATCTCTTTTTCGACTCATTGCACTCAATCGCCGACGTTGCTCCAGCAAGAGTGCATTTAATCGCCCGGGGATGACGGTGCTATCGGCCGGCGAAATAAAAGATTGATCTGGGTCATTTTTTTTTGCCTTCCTGCGGTTTTTTCTTTGATGAGAAGACGTCTGAGCCGAAGCAAGTGGGCTATTTCCCTGATTTGCTACCCGAGATTCTGTTTTTTTACTCCCTTGCCGTCGGCTTGGATTTTTCTTTTGCTCATCCACAGTAACAGATACAGTTTCGTGTAATTCAGGAATTAAATCTGCAAAAGTTTGCTCAGGCTGAGAAGATGGCAAAGAAAACGGATCAAGAGATTGAGACTCAGTAGCTTCATGGTCTTTATCGTGAAAGAAATCCCAAAAAGGCCGCCGTTGCCACTTTTTGGTCTTGAATAACTGGTTAAATAGAGAGAAAGTGCTGTCTCGATGAGTGCGAGGACGACTATCCGAATTTTGGGACTGCCAAATTCTAATCTTTTCTATGGTTGGCTTGTCTTCGATTTTGCTGACCAAGCGGATGCCAGCATCGGCAACAGAAATCAAAAGAAGTGTTCCAGCTAAATCGACAATTTGCAGAATTTTCCCACTTGCTGACGGATGAGGAACGTTGATGCTGGCAATGACAGTAAGAAGATCATGTCTAGCAGCAAAGCTGATACCGGATTTTTTACGTAAAAATCGAAAGAGCAAATAAAAACCACCCAAAACCACAGCCATCATCAGTAGCAAGCGAACCAGAAGGCTCAGTAGGCTCTGATCACCGATGCTTTCTTGGTTGTTATCGGGCGAAGAAAGGTTGCTGGGAGGTTGTGCTTCATTACGAAAAATTGATTCTCCGTTTTTTCCCTCTGATACTTGCCCGGGCGGAGCCTCTACTTCGCCTCCATTCTTTTTTTTTGCTTCTTGCGATATTCCTTGTAACCAAGTTTTCTCAATCTCACGTAGATATTTATCAGTCTCCACCTCGGCATCCTGTGAATCATTGGTCGCTGGAGAATTAATCGGCAAGTTTTCTGATGGTGGTTCTGCTGTTAGATAAGTGAATGGCAAACTAAAGAAAAAAAATCCAACTATAAAAAAACCGCGCATAATGAGACATAATAGCCTCCGACTCATTCGCTGTCAATGAATTTTCACTTACTCTCAATCTGGTATCTAGCTCGGCTAAAATCTTTTTTTACATTGAATTATGAAGTAAATTATGAGTGGAACGTATTTTAAGCGTCACTATAGAAGTGCTACTGAGACCAAGGGAAGCAATCGGCTTAAATGTAAAATTTACGCTTTTTCTTTTGGTTGGTTTACAAAAAATGACAAACAACTGTGCAGGCCATCGAGTATCTAGATATGGGTGGCCCACTCATGTGGGCTCTTTTTTTTCTCGCATTATTTGCAATTGCAATCAGCTTGGAGCGAAGCCTCCTTTATTTCATCACTTATGTTTCTTTTCGTTCCCTTCGACTGGAGAAAAAGGGTAGCAAGGTAAGCCTCACCTACCATCCAGCTGGATGGGAAAAGTTTTTGCCATTAAAGAATATCCGTCTCCAATATTCAGTTTACGCGCAGCTCTGCAAAATTTATGATCGACGGAAAAACAATCAGAAGCTGAAGGATCAATTGTCGCTAAAAGGAAAAATGATTTTTTCACAGCTTGCAAAAAGAAGCTATGCACTGCGTACTGTAGCGGCGATTGCTCCATTGATTGGTCTTTTGGGAACAGTCATCGGCATGATCCGTGCCTTCCAATCAATGATTGTTGCCAACAGCGGAGCCTTTGCCTTTGCTGGTGGTGTCTGGGAAGCATTATTGACAACCGCATTTGGATTGCTCATTACCATACCCTGCCAACTGATTTACTATTTGTTGGACTCAAGTCTGAGCACAAGAATCTCCAACAGTAATATTTTATTATCGCAATTAAAAACTGGTATTCACTCAAGGTCTCAGAAAAACTTGACATATGAAGACTTATAAACTAGACTCGATTATAAGAAAAAAAAGGGTTTAGAATGATTGATTTTCAGATGCCAAAACATGGAAAAAATCAACAGCTAAATATTGCCGACTTAACAAATTTCTTAGATGTTCTTTTGATTCTAGTTATTTTCTTCATTGTGAGTACAACATTGAATCATCCGTTGTTACCACTTAAACTACCAGAGACCGAGTCTGCGATAATTGATCAAAGCAAGTACCGTAGAGAGACTCTCTATCTAAGTATTCAAGAAAAGAATAGCTACAGATTACAGAATAAGAATTATAACTATCTTAGTTTACGAATAAAATTAAAGGATCTTTTTACGGAAAATCCCAGTCGAAAAATTATTCTTTATGCCGATCAAGATGTTAGTTTTGGTGATTTTATTCGCTTGGTAGACCTCTTCAAGACAATCGGCTTTGAAGAGGTAAACATCGCCAGCGAACCATTAAAAAAAGAAGTAAATCTGATGCAACGAGGCATTTTTTCTAGCTAATGTCAAAAA
Source organism: Leptonemataceae bacterium (assembly GCA_965207725.1). Taxonomy (GTDB): domain Bacteria; phylum Spirochaetota; class Leptospiria; order Leptospirales; family Leptonemataceae. Next base: position 1,565,901 of record OZ242290.1, read on the forward strand.
TTCAACAGCTCATTTTTTATCTTTGTAATCTGACAATCGAGGATCGGTTGTTTACCCGTCTATTTCATAGTGTCAGCATGATCTTTGCATGGGTGTTACTAGAGAGCGTGTCCTATCCTCATCAATCAAAAAATTTATTTGATGAGAATATCTATGCTGGACAAGAAGTGGTGCCTCATTCTGCAAAAGCAGTCGATGATCAAATTTCAAACAGAAAAAAAAATACATTTAGTGTTAATATCCTTTCAATAGATGGGCTGAAAATCGAACAAAAAATAAAATCAAGAGAAAATTCCACAAAGCCATCAGGGGCAACTGATCTTTCCGAGGATCTAAGCGAGTATTTGGTAATGGTCAAGAAAAAAATAGAAGAAAATCGCTACTATCCACCAGCAGACCAATCCGCAGGACATACCGCGCTGATTACCCTTCGACTGATTCTTGATGCGACTGGCAAGACTCTAGTGAAGCAAATCATAAATTCAAGTATTTATCCCAGTCTGAATCAAGCAACTTTAGAAAGCATAGCAAGAGCTGAACCATTTCCACCATTTCCACGGGAAATTAGCGAAAAGCAGCTCACTATAGAATTTGGGCTAGATTATTGCTTAGAGTGCAATTGATGGCGCTAATTTTTTAAGCTGATCTAGAGCAAATTGAAATCGTGCATCTTGACGAATCTGAGTAGCTTCCTGCTGAAAAGTAATTGGGCCAACGAAATTATATACTGGACTTCGCTCCCCTACCCCTTGAAAATAAATTGTTTCTGGCGTTCCTTCAATCGATGATTCAGCAATCTTTATTTCTTTAGCTAATAGAATCACTGGCACCAAAATTCCTCTCCTTTGTGCATCTTCTCGAAGAATTTCAATTTTTTTCTGGCGTAAACTCGCAGAATCAACATTTGTTGCGACCATTGAATCGAGCAGTTCGGAAAAAACTAGTATTCTCATAGGTGTATTTTGTTGCTCGGCCTGTTTATAGAGTAACTCAAGGGCTGGAATTTCTTTGATGCAGGGAACACAAATTGGACTATAAAAATTGACAACAAAGCCATTACCAGTTAAATCCTGTAGAGCAATTTCCTTGCCCTCGGTGGTGGTTCCATGCCAATCAGAGGTTATGTGCCCAATAGCAGAAGATTTCTGGCAATTGAAACAGAAACTGACCAATACGATGCTACCGATGTACAACAACCTAACCGATATTTTTTTTTTATTTTTCTTTTTGCGTTTCAAGTTTCCGATCCTTACCAAGTATAAATCTATTGTTAGTCAATTTTGGAGGATAATCAAAAAAAATCAAGGAGAGCTCAATCAACATATCAAATTTGCCAAAAAAACCAGTAAATTGTTGCCAAATTGAGCAGATTCTCAAAGCATGACTAGAAGAATGCCGTTAATTCTTCTTTAAAAATAATACAGATCTTCGAAAGAAAATATTCAAAAAGAAAGTTTCATTTAATTCCGATAGAATATATAGGAAACGTTTCGTTGCAAAGAATGCTATTGAAACACCTCCGGTAAACAGCCATGCGCAAAGGACGAGTTATTAAGGAGCGGCATCCACCGCCATGGATTGTTACTTATGCGGATATGATCACTTTGATGTTCGCAGTATTTGTGATGCTCTACGTACTCACCGCCAGTGAGACTCCCGATCAGGCGGCGCGAAAAATAGCTGAAGTGTTTAGTAATCGTTTTTATTTTTTTGACAGCGGCGCCAGCGTAGACAAGGCACCTTTTGCTCTAGATGGTGGATCTGTCGATAGTCTACCCAGTACAAAAATGGGGGATGGCTTAGCAGAAATTAAAAAGCTCGCGCGCGGAGTATTATCAGAATACATCAAAGCAAAAAAAATTCGAGTCACCGAAGATGAAAGAGGAGTGATTATTTCTCTCGTTGGCAATCTCTACTTCTCTGCTGGTAGCAGTGAACTCTCCCCAGCCATGAAAAAAGCCCTTGATGATTTAGCAACTTTTCTTGCCACTCTTGATCGTTTCATTCGCATAGAAGGATTTGCTGGCAAAGATGAAGAAAACTTATTCCCATTCTCTGCGGCATCCAGAAAAAATCCCTATAACTCAACTTGGCAATTGGCAAGTAATCGAGCCATTGAAGTTTTACTGTATCTGGAGGAAAGGAAGGTCCCCTCGCCCAATTTACAGGTATTGAGTTATGGTTCACAACGTCCTCTACAAAATCTAGCTGGGGTTGATGAGGGTACTCCAGAATTCGCAGCCCAACATCGACGGGTAGATATTGTGATTCTCACTCATAAAAACACAAATCGCGCCCCAGATGAAAAAAAAAGCAATAGACTACCAGATACAAGGGTACCACAATCTGAATATTCTGTGCCAGATATTCCATAGACACGATCATTTTTTTTTGATGTATCAGATTTACCAACTCTCATAAACCTTTGCCTTGAGCTATGCACAATAAATCGATAGTTCGCCGCATAGTTTTATTGCACTGGCACATTTTTTTTCCTATGGCAAATTAAAAAAAATATCGATAAAGAAAAAAGCAAGATTATGGCAGAAAAAGAAGGAGAGAGCAATCAAGTAGGCAACCCCAATGCTACTGGAGAATCCCAGATCTGGATGCGGAGAATCATCCGCATTTTATCCATTGTTATTCTTATCATAGCCCTCTTGATCGGAATGAGCTACGTTGCCTATCGAGTGGCACAAAATGTGCAAAAAAAATTCAACTCGGAAGATGAAATAATAGGAATTGATGCATTGCCGCCAAACGAGACCTTTGAATTTTCAGAGGAATTTCGGGTAAATACCGCTAACAGTGAAGCGAGCCATTTTATTCGTGCTCAAATCAGTCTGGCGTATCGAGATGAAAATCCAGAATTTGCAACTGAACTGAGATTGAGAAGACTGCAGATGAGAAACCTGATCAATTTGATATTGATGTCAAAAACGAAAGAACAATTAAGAGGCGTCGAGAGTAGGATTCTTCTACAGGAAGAAATAAGAGCAGCTATCAACCATATCTTGATTAACGGTAAAATAAACGATATCTATTTCACGAGCTTTTTACTCAATTAATCAGCTACCCTCTTTACGGCACAGCTATTTGCTGTTTGATCAATAAACGATTGACTGGCTACTGCATTTTTCTTAAAATAATTAAGAGAAGTCGTGACTTCAATGCATTATTGAGATCTTTTTTGATAATTCGCAAGAGGCTATCGACGATTTTAGCAATTGTAAGCGAGGAAATCAATGACGGGCGTGGTAGAGACAATTATTGATAGTCATGAGCTAGCAGGATTGATTGCTGGACGCCAAAAAAAAATCCACTCATTTCCCAAAAATTTTCGCAAACATTCTACTTTTTTCTCTGATTATTATTCAACCATCTTTCAGCCGGTTACTTTCTACGATCGTACTCCTCGGAAGAATCAGCCGTTAAGCATTACCTTGGCACCACAACAAGGAGAGCATCCGATCATCAGCGTAGAGGGAAATTCCCACGTTCAAGAAAATCAAGCTATTCTTAGCAAGAACATCACTCTCGGCAAGCACAACATTCGGGTCGGCGATATTCAATTCTGTGAACATTATCTGAGCCTGTTGTCGATTTTTAACTTGCAATTGGACTGTCATTTGAGCCACAGTACTTTTCCCCTATCAACAGAAATGTTGGGTAATTTTATCAATATCCTGCAGGAGCAACCGCTCAAAAAATTAGGGAGGGTTACCAAATACACGATCACCAAGCCTTTTGCCTTAAAGTTTGCGACCAGCCTGGGCTATCTCCTCTTACTGCCTGCTGATCAGCTCACGCTTGACCATCAAATTGATTATCCTGGCAGGAGCGTGGGACAGCAGCGGATTCAATTATTATTGGACCAAGAGTGTTTTAATTATGTTGCTCGAGCACGAACTAATCTTTTTACCTCAGAAAGTATACTTCGCTTTATTTCCTTTTTGCAAAAGAAAGGTGGAATTTCTTTTTTTTGGTCAGGAATTAAAAAAGAAGACATTCTATTTGCTTCTCCAAATCGCCTCCATAACCGGAAGAAGTCTTTTGATAGTGGCGATATTAACTTTGAGTTCATTGCTCATGAAATCATTGATATACTTTGTTGGCTCAAAATCGTGGAAATTCACTTTAATTGTAAATTGATCGTAAAAATGATCTCCCATAGATTTGGTCATCGCGAACAGATTGCTACAGCTCAATGGTTTTGTGCGCCAGATTCCCTATTTAATACTCAGATCGGTTTTCAAAAAATCTGAAAAATTTTAATGGACAGCAAAAAATGAGTATGCAAGACTGATGGTTAGGTACTAGATTGCTTGGCTACTAGGGGAAGATTGATTAAACTGAGGCTATAGAATAGTATATGAACACAGACTTCATACAAAAAAAATGCAGAAAAAAACTTCCTGACACCCAAAATGGTAATGGACAGGCAAAAAAAGAACCGTTGTACTATTATAGTCTGGAAGCCGCGGCGCAACAAACAAAACTCTGTGGTGATCCAAAAAAATTAGCATTACTGCCGTATAGCCTACGCATCCTTCTTGAAGCTGCTATTCGTGGCTTTGATGGAAATTTGATCACCCTTGCCGATATTCGCAATATTTTTGAGTGGCAGGCAAAATCTACGAATGGTGGTCGTCCCGAGGTTGCCTTTATTCCCGGTCGTGTCGTCCTCCAAGATTTTACTGGAGTGCCAGCAATTGTTGATCTTGCTTCGATGCGCACAGCGATGAAGGCGAATAATCAAGATCCTCAAAGAATCAATCCAAAGATTCCGGTCGATTTGGTGATTGACCATAGTGTACAGGTGGATTATTTCGCAACAAAGACGGCCTTAGCAAAAAATATTGCCATGGAATTCGCACGCAATAAAGAACGATATCAATTTTTGAAATGGGGCGAACAAGCATTTAAGAATTTTCGCGTCATTCCTCCCGGATACGGGATTATCCATCAGATTAATTTGGAATATCTCGCAACTGTTACTTTAGAATCGTCACAAGAAAACCAAGCAAATGATAGGCATGAAATCTATCCAGATACTCTGGTTGGCACCGATAGCCACACCACGATGATCAATGGACTGGGTGTCCTCGGTTGGGGAGTCGGTGGAATTGAAGCTGAAGCTGCGATGTTGGGACAGCCGATAAATATGATTCTGCCAGATGTGATCGGTTTTGAGTTGAAGAATCATTTAAGTGCTGGCGCTACGGCTACCGACCTTGTTCTACGAGTAACCGAAATACTACGGCAACACGGAGTCGTCGGCAAGTTTATTGAGTTTTATGGACAGGGCTTAGATACCCTTCCACTTGCCGATCGAGCAACCATTGCCAACATGTCGCCCGAGTTTGGCGCAACGTGCACCTACTTCCCGGTAGATGAGGTTAGTTTAGAATACTTAAGAAAAACCGGCAGAAGCGAAGCCTTGATCGACAAAGTGAAAACATATTTTCAAACGCAAGGCTTATTTCGCTCACAAAACTCACCGGTGCCAGAGTTCACTGAAACCCTTGAATTGGATCTTTCTAACATAACACCGAGCGTCGCTGGTCCCAAAAGACCACAAGACCGGATTGAGCTAGGCCAAGTAAAAGAAAAATGGGGAAAGATTCTGAGAATGCCCGTTGTTGACAATGGCTATGGCCTAAAAGAGAGTACTTTGAAGCACGAATCTTTACAAAATGGCCGTCAGAAAAGAAAACTTGAACACGGTAGCATTGTCATTGCTGCGGTTACCTCTTGCACCAATACATCAAATCCGCGAGTCATGATGGCGGCTGGTCTGTTAGCTAAAAATGCCTCTGCGCGAGGTATGCAAGTACCCTCTCATGTAAAAACTTCTTTGGCTCCTGGGTCACAAGTCGTCACGGACTATCTGCGAAATGCTGGCTTGGAGGAATCGCTGGAAGCTCTCGGTTTTCACACCGTCGGCTACGGCTGTACCACCTGCATTGGTAATTCCGGCCCGCTAGCTGAACATATTGTCAACACGATTAGCGAAGAAGAACTGATTGCAGTCTCCGTCCTTAGCGGCAATCGAAATTTTGAAGGGAGAATATCACCACATGTCAAAGCAAACTTTTTGGCAAGCCCGCCTCTCGTAATCGCATACGCCTTGGCTGGTAATATCAATATTAATCTACTCACTGAGCCTTTAGGGCAGGATAAAGAAGGTGTAGATGTTTTTCTGCGTGACCTTTGGCCAAGTCCTCAGACTATCGATAAACTCATCGATCAGTTTATAACTACCGATCTTTACAAAAAGAAATATGCCAATATTTATACATCCAACTCTCTCTGGGAAGAAATCAAGATTAATACTGGCGATCTCTACCAATGGGATTCATCCTCCACCTATATTCGCGAAGTCCCATTCTTTAAGAAGGATCAACTCACCCAAGCAAATCAACTATCAGTAGAGAAGCGTGCGCGCTGTTTAGTAAAAGTTGGCGATTCTGTTACCACCGATCATATTAGCCCTGCTGGAGCCATAGCTTCAGATCTTCCTGCGGGAAAATACTTGCTCGATCAAGGAATTGGCGAGGCAGATTTTAATTCCTACGGTTCTCGACGAGGAAACGATGAGGTGATGACGCGAGGTACCTTCGGTAATATTCGCTTGAGAAATCAACTGGGCAACGTTTCTCGTGAGGGACCCTATACTCTTTTGTTGCCTGACGAAATAGAAATGCCCATCTATGAAGCAAGCCAAAAATATCGCGAACGACAAATACCATTGATTGTCCTTGCTGGTAAAGAATACGGTACTGGCTCCTCACGTGATTGGGCTGCCAAGGGGACGCTTACCTTGGGGTGTATTGCGGTCATTGCCGTTTCCTTTGAAAGAATTCATCGCGCGAATCTAGTAGGGATGGGTATTCTCCCCTTACAATTCCTTCCCGGTGAAAGCGCGAATCAACTCAAGTTAACCGGGCGCGAGGAATTCGTTCTACCACCATTGCCAACCATCGCAGAAATGAAGCCACAACAGAAAATCACCATCACTGTTATCCCAGAGAAAAAAGAGGGTCAGTTTGATTTTCAGGTGATTTGTCGGCTAGACACTCCTATGGACATTATTTATTACCAAAACGGTGGTATTCTCCATACTCTGCTGAAAGAGTATATGCAACAATCAGATCGTAATGGATGCGGTCAATAGAGTAATCCTGGTCTTATCTGGATTAACCAATCAGATAAGAGCTGATTGGTGATCGACGAAAGAGTCTGGATCTCATCTCCTGGATAAGCTACCACAGTCTCTTGTCTCTTAAAATAATCTTGCCACACAATATTTTCTCGATCTCCATTGTGAATGAATGTCTTTATCTCAAAATTGATGAAAATTTGTCCATAGTATCGTGGTGGATAAGTAACAATGAATTCTCGTGGCGGGAACCAGGTCAAACGATAGCGAATAAATTCAATTTCTATGGTCTTTGTTTTTGAAGATGGAAAATCAGCATAGCCATACAGGAGGATTTCTGTAGGTCTGTAAAAGTCACTGAGTGCCTTGCCGATTAGTTTCGGCAAGGGACCACTTTGATTTTTGATGGAATAACTAAAAAGACGATAGATTGTCTTGGAATAAGCCCATTTTTCCTCATCCAACGGTTCTTTAGCAGAGTTGTAAATTTTTACGACGACCGATTTTTGTTGGGCATCTCCCACCCAATTATCATTCTTGACTACTTGGGGTGGAAAATTTATCGGAGCAACATCTAGTTTTTGGCATAAAACATTGACGACCAGTAGTAAAGATAAAAAAAGGTTATATATGCGAGTTGGGATCATATCGTATCTAAATGCAAAACCGCTTGGCTATGGCCTTGCTCGGGATAAGAACTACCAGATAATGGAAGCTACTCCAGAGAAATTATGTAAGCTCATTCTTACCGATCGATTGGATTGCTCTTTAATTAGTTCAATAGAATGCTTTCGCAGACACGATGAACTCACTTGGTCCAAAAAAGTAGGAATTTGTTGCAATACCGAGGCCAAATCCATTCTTTATATATATCATAAAAAGAACAAGGATGGTCAAGTAAAAAATCTTTTAGCTGATAAAACAAGCCGTTCTTCGCTCGCCTTATGGCAAATTCTTTATTCTGAAAAATATAAGAAAATGCCAGCAATTAACAAGATGATATCTCATCAAATAACGGAAAATATAAAGGAAGATGTCGGTGGGCTCTTGATCGGTGACCCTGCTCTTCATTTCCAATTAGAAAGAAAAAAATGGCCCGACCTTGAGATGATTGATATGGGTCAATGGTGGCATGAAAGCACCGGATTGCCGTTTGTTTTTGCATTGTGGGCTTATCCAAGAAGCGCACCGATTGAAGAGCATATTTTTTATAATTCATTACGCGAAGGTTTAAAAAATCTTTCGAAAATTGCCACAAATGAGCGAGAACTAGACTATCTAAAAAACACACTCCATTATGAATTGACCGCTCGAGATCTAGAAGCTCTAGATTTCTTTCATCAAAAAGCAAGAAGCATGAAGCTGATCTAGTCATTCGGCTTCACCGTATGGATGCAAAAGATCTAACTAAGATCACCGAGTTGGCAGGAATTAGTCGCTATGCTCCTTAGCTATTTGCGACTGATTCGCCTGCAACAGGCTTTGTTTACCCTACCTTTCATTGCGATTGCAATGATCCAAATTAGCGAAACCTACCCCCAGAGTTTCCCAGTATCTCTTTTTCTTAAAATTGTTGCCTGCTTCCTTTTTTTACGAAGTGCAGCAATGTCTTTTAATCGATTGGTAGATCGAAGTTTTGACGCGAAAAATCCACGCACAAAAGACAGAGAGATTCCACAAAAAAAAATCAAAATCAACCAAGTGAAAATATTTACCTGGCTAACATCGATTCTTTTTTTGTGGTCAGCATATAGTATCAACTTTCTCTGTTTTTTGGGGGGGATTCTGCTGCTTGCAACCACCTTTGCTTATTCCTATAGTAAGCGCTGGACAATGGCCTGCCATTTCCTGTTGGGCTTCTCGATCGGGATAGCACCAATTGCCGTCTGGATCGCAATGACTGGTAACGCTACTGTTCTTAGTATTTTATGGTCTATTGGTTTTTTTGGATACATTTGCGGCTTTGATATTTTTTACGCAATTTTGGACCAACGGTTTGATCGAAAAAATAATCTGCATTCCATCCCTGCTCGTTTTGGCAGCAAAAGAGCTGGACAAATCGGCAGTATCATGTATATTCTCAGTATCTCAGCCTTTTTAATGGCCGGGAGGCTCAGCCAATTGAACATGTTTTATGTTCTTGCCCTGATCTTAGCCGGTGTTCTTTTTACCGCTGAGTTCTTTCTCATCCAAAAAAAAAGTCACGCCGATAAACAAATAGCTTTGCTTCATATCGTAGGCGGACAAGTTATTTTCTTTGGCTACTTGATTGGGCGTTATTAATATAGTAGATTATGCAAGGCACAGTAAAAAGCAATTCTCCAGACCTCCATCTCATTCTCGCGATTACCGGCGCTAGTGGAGCCATCTATAGCAAATCACTGATTCAAATAATGGCAGAGAATGTCTATGGAAAATCTGAATTGATTATCAGTCCAAATGGATTACGCGTCTATCGCGAAGAACAAAAATCAAAAGTGAGTGATGCTCCTGAGTATTTAAGAGAAATCCTTGCACCGATTAACGATATTGAAAAAGCAGCAACCATCCATCATTTTGTCCATAGAGATTATCAAAACATTGGAGATCATCCTGCTAGTGGTAGCACCACTTTTGACGGAATGGTGATCGTCCCATGTTCGATGAAAACGCTTGCCGCGATCTCCACCGGCTATAGTGACAATCTGATTACTCGTGCAGCAGATGTCTGCTTAAAAGAAAAAAGAAAGTTGATCTTAGTACTGCGAGAAACTCCCTTTAGCCCAATTCATCTCGAAAATATGCTTCGGCTAGCTCGCTACGGAGCAGTCATTCTACCCGCAAATCCAGGATTTTATCATAATCCACAAACTATTAAAGAATTGGCAGATTTCATCAGCCATCGTATTCTAAGACAATTCGGTGTATCTCTCGGCAAGATTTGGGCTGGCAGTAATGACTAAAATGATCGAACTAAAAAAAATCTCGAATTCTCTGCAAAAAAAAATGAGGATCAAAGACCGCACAAAAAATCAACAAATAAAAGAAGAACAATGGCAAAAAATCCAGAATAATTGTGTCGAAATTATTCCGCTCAATGATTTTCATCAAAAAATGAAGAGGGGAACACCCTTGGTAATAAAAGCAGGCTTCGATCCGACTGCTGAAAATCTTCACCTGGGACATATGGTCCTATTGCGCAAATTAGGGCAATTTCAGCGGCTAGGGCATCACTGCCATTTCTTGATTGGCGATTTTACCGGTCAGATTGGTGACCCAAGCGGGCGAAGCAAAGTCCGCACTCAAATTTCTGCCGAACAGGCAACAAAAAATGCACAAAACTACCAAACACAGATAAAAAGAATTCTCGATATCAAAAGTCTACACATCATCCATAATACTTCTTGGTATAATAATTTTAGTGTCAAGGAGATGATTCGTCTCTGTACTTGTTCAACGGTTGCTCAAATGCTTGCTCGCGACGATTTTGCCAATCGCCATCGTCAGGGAAATAGCATCAGTCTAGTCGAATTCATCTACCCTCTCTTACAAGCGTATGATTCAGTTGCGATGAAAGCCGATATTGAAATTGGTGGCACCGATCAAAAATTCAATCTTCTTTTGGGGCGCGAAATTCAAATGGCTTATGGGCAAGAACCACAATGTATCATTACACTCCCATTGTTAATAGGTTTGGACGGTGAAAAAAAAATGTCAAAAACTTTTAAAAATACTATTGATATTAATAGTAATGAATTTGATATTTTTTCACAAATTATGTCGATCTCCGATAAAATGATGCCAGATTATTTTTTTGCACTCACTGATTATAATCAAGCTCAAGTCTCGATGCTCATGCAAACACCCTTGCAAGCAAAAAAAATTCTCGCAAAAGATATTACCAGTCAATTAGCCGGGAATAAGCAAGGAGAAGCAATTCTTAAACAATGGGAGATACAAAAAAGTGCTTGTGGACGTAAGTCTTTGCTCATTCCACCGGGTACGCTACATTTTTGTTATGCGAACCAAAGTAAATTAATCGATGCTCTGCTCGCTTCTAAAATTTTAGATCGCGGTAGTAAATCATCTTTGCGAATCCTGTTTAAGAATAGAGCAATTAAACTAGGAAGTTCACTCAAAATTATCAGTGACGAGAATTTTTTGCTAGTTTATCCAAATGTCTACCCACTAAAGATTGGCAAAAAGAAATTTATCGTATTAGAACCTGAGTAAAGTAAAATTCGTCTGTAACGATTTTTACTCAATGGAATTATTTTTTTGTTTTCCGTTTGGATATTTTTTTAGATGTCTTTTTCTTTTTAGTTGGGGTACGTAACAATTCGATTCGTTTTTTTCTACTAATTTCTTCTGGTGTTTCTTCTTTTTTCTTCTGAACCGTCACTTTTTTTCCCAGCCTCACCTTAGTTTTTTCTGAGGCCTTTTTTACATCAGTAGTCTTTTTCTTATCCTTACTTTTAGTGATTCTACCTATAGTAGTTTTTTCAAAAAATTCTTTTAATGGCTTTGATGTTTTTTTCGCCGTTCCCACATCATCATTACTTCCATCCTCTAAGTTTGCCTTAGATTTCTCTGCTATTTTCATTTTCGTCCTACTATAGTTCTTTAATCTATTCTCCGTAGTTCTATCGACGAATTCTATTACCCCGACGGGAGCATTATCACTTTTACGATTCTGCAATGGTATAATTCGCAAATAGCCACCTTGACGCTCTCTATACCGTTGAGCTAACGTTTTAACTATTTTCTGCACCGCATCTTTACGCTGAATTCTCTTGTACAATATCCGTTCCAAATGCATACGTTCAATCCCAGATTTTTTTTCTGCCCTTTTCCCCAAAGTAATAATTTTTTCTAGATACGGGCGCAATACCTTTGCCTTTGCACGAGTAGTAATCATCCTCTCATGATCAATCAAATTAATCGCCATATTTCTCAACATGGCTTTACGGTGAGATGCCGTTCTACTAAGTTTGGCTACCGTGTTCTGTTGCATTTTTTTGAACTCATCAATTGACCATTAGGTTTTGTGGTAAATCATGAACTGTCGCGCCTATATCACGCATTCCAAATTCAAGGTTATGCTGAGCCAATTTATGTCGAATTTCTTCGGCACACAAAACTGAATAATGATCAGATTTTTTTAATTCTTCTTCTAATTTCTTTATCAAATCAGATACATATTCAATGTCGAGACTTTTCAGCAACGATAATGAACGCACCGAAAGCTCTAATTCTTCTATATGTTTCTCCAAACTCTTAGCAAGTATTTCTTCTATTTCAGTTTTATCTTCTACTTCTTTGTAAGGCTCTTCCTCAAAGTTAATAAAAACAGTAAAGTGTTCTTTTAAAATCTTGGCTGCATGAGCAACGGCATCTTCTGCACTCAACGATCCATTAGTCCAGACTTCAAGTACGAGCTTTTCGTAGTCAGTTCGCTGAGCTACTCGGGTCTCTTCAACATGAAAATTCACTTTTATTACTGGGGAAAAAAATGCATCCAAGGGAATTGTACCAATATCGACAATGCTCCTTTTCAATAATTCTGATGCAACATATCCCCGCCCTTTCTCTATCTGAAAATCCATTTTAAAGACAGCTCCATCGCTCAATGTGGCAATTTTAAGATCACCGTTCAATATTTGAATGCTATGATCTACTCCCAAATCCCTTGCTAAAAAATATCCCGGACCTTTCTTTTCTACATGAATTACTTTTGCTTCATTTTTTTCATCGGTTTCAAATGCAATATGCACTTGTTTCAAATTTAAGATGATTCGTGCGACATCTTCGGTCACGCCCTCAATCGTGGAAAATTCATGCGCCACATCTTCAATGCGAATTGCAGTAATTGCAGCCCCTTCAATTGATGACATGAGTGTTCGTCTGATACAGTTACCAATTGTCGTTGCAAAACCACGCTCAAACGGTTCCGCCATGAAACAGCCATAGTCGTTTCCTTCAATTTCCTGTTTAAACTCAATTTTTGAGGGCTTTTTGAAACCCTTTAATAAATTTTTCATATTTTCTCTACTCTACATTCTCCTCTTTTTTCGAGCTCGGCAGCCATTGTGTGGAATAGGCGTCATATCAGATATTGAATGGATGATATAACCCATATTGGCAAAAACTCGAATAGCTGATTCACGTCCCATACCCGATCCTCTAACAATAATTTCTACTTCTTCCAAACCTCGTTCTTTTGCCTTTTCTGCAGCATTGCGAGCGGCCATCTGCGCAGCATAAGGCGTGGATCTTCTTGATCCACGAAATTTCATCAAACCCGACGACGACCATGCGATTGTATCACCATTTAGGTCAGTAATGGTGATCAATAAATTATTGAAAGATGCCTGAATATATACTAATCCTCGACGAACTTTCGTTTTACTCCCTTTTTTTGCCGTCGATGTACTTTTCTTTGCCATTATTCCAATAATTATTTTACTGTTACTTTCTTCTTATTTGCAACAGTTTTCCTTTTCCCTTTACGAGTTCGTGCATTAGTCTGTGTTTTCTGTCCTCGTACCGGTAATCCATAACGATGCCGTGCACCTCGATAAGAATTTATATCAATCAATCTCTTAATTGATAATTGTTTCTGGCTGCGCAAGTCTCCTTCGACTGTATACTCTTTCTCGATGATTCGCCGAATTGCTTCTATATTTCCATCATTCAGCTGATTGATTCGAATTGATTGATCAATATCAGTATCTTGCAGAATCTTTATCGCTTGGCTTACTCCAATTCCATAAATTTTTTGTAGCCCAATAACCACTCTCTTGTTATTCGGTAATTCCACTCCAGCTATACGTGCCATAAATTAGCCCTGCCTTTGCTTATGTCGCGGATTCTTACAAATTACTCTCAAGACATTCTTTCGTCTGATAATCCGACAATCGCGACAACGCTTCTTAAGTGATGCTCTAACTTTCATTTTGGTTTTTAATTATTTTTTTCGATAAATGATTCGTCCTCGCGATAAATCATACGGTGATAATTCCAATGTCACCTGATCACCCGGCAGAATCCGTATATAATGCATTCTCATTTTCCCCGAAATATGTGCCAGAACTTCTTGGTCATTTTTTAACTTAACTTTGAACATAGCATTCGGTAATGATTCAATTACCTTGCCTTCGATTTGAATTGCTTCTTCTTTCGCCACCTACTGCCTCCGATTATCCAAATCCATTCTTTTTTGTCCAGTACTATCCACAGATGCTTCTTTAATTTTTTCCATAATCGTATCATTTACTTTATTAGGGGAAAATTGTCCATCTACAGAAATTACGAACTGATCAGTATTGGCACGATAAAAATCAATCACGGGAATTGTATACTTCTGATGAGTTTTCATTCTTTTTTTAATAATTAATGGGCTATCATCTGTCCTCCCTTCTTTCTTGGCCCGTAATAACAATCGTTCATAAAGAATTTTCTCAGCCAAATCTATATGAATAATTAAATCAATCTGCTCTCGTCGAGAAGCCATTTTTTCTCTCAGTTTTTCTAACTGTGCAAGATTACGCGGGAAGCCGTCTAAAATAAACCCTGCTCGGACATCCTCCTGCTGTAAACGCTCATCAATCATAGAAACCATTGTCTCGTCCGGAACGAGGTCACCAGCAGTAACATATTGTTTTGCTTGCTGACCGATTGCAGTGTTCTTCTGAATCGAGTCCCGCAATATTTCACCAGTCGATATATGCTCAATCTGCAATCTATTTGCAAGGAGATTCGCCTGCGTTCCTTTGCCCGCTCCCGGAGCTCCTAGTATCAATATTCTCATAAGTAAGGGGTGCCATTCTACAAGGGTCAATCATCTACCTCGAATACGACTCTTCCTCATAAATCCAGAGTAGTTGCGCATTATTAGCTGCGACTCGACTTGTTTCAGAGTATCGAGGGCAACACCTACCATAATTAAGAGTGAGCTTCCCCCAAAAGTATACGTGAGGCTTTGTACATTCGTATTAGTAGATAAATCAAGAAAGTTTATGATAAAATAAGGAGATAATGCTAGTCCTGCCAAAAAAATTGCCCCAGGTAGTGTAATTCGGTTTAATACATATTCCAAATGCTGTTGAGTATGAAGTCCCGGTCGAATTCCCGGCACAAACCCCCCGTACCTCTTTAAGTTTTCTGCCAATTCCTTGGGATTAATTTGAATTGCGGTATAGAAATAAGAGAAAAAAATAATGAGTATTGTATAGAATATAAAGTATGGAATTTGTTGGATGACCGATGGAGCAAATGGGTTAAGCCATTCTTGCAATACTCGCCAGCCTGTCCACGCCGAAGCATCTTGTCCTAAAAATCCCAAGATAGTTTGAGGGAACAACAATAGAGAGGATGCAAAAATAATCGGCATGACTCCTGATGAATTTAGTTTAAAAGGTAAGCTTTGACTCTGAGCTTGTACCATCATTCTTCCTTGCATTTTTTTCCCATACTGCACCGGTATTTTCCGAACACCCGTTGTCAGCAACACAGTAAGAGCAATCAAAATAAAGAATAAAATCGTTAAAATAATAATCGGGAACATATCAATTGTATCATCTTTCATCATATACCATAATCGCTGCGGTAATTGTGCAACAATCCCCGTAAAAATAATCAAAGATATTCCATTGCCAATGCCATATTCGGTGATCTGCTCTCCCAACCACATTAAAAGCAAGGAGCCGGTAGTAATCGAAATAATACCGATCATCATAAACCAAAAAGGATCAAAACTCGGTGAAACCAAAGGTTCGCCAAACCTACTCGTCGAATTAGTTGCATTTGCCAAAATAAAATACGATTGAATTGCACACAAAAATATGGTTCCTATCCGAGTATACTGGTTCACTTTTTTCCTACCAGCCTGCCCCTCTCTTTGCAAACGAGCAAGTGGTGGAATTACAACGGTCATCAGATTAATGATAATTGACGCAGAGATATAAGGCATAATTCCCAAAGAAAATACCGAAAGTTTAAATAACGCACCTCCAGAAAAAATATTAATCAAATCCAAGAAGCCTTGTCCAGGTGGGCGGGAGTTAGCCACCGCAATAGTGTTTACCCCAGGTATTGCGATGAAGATTCCAAATCGATAAATGGTCAACAGTGCCAATGTAAATAAAATTCTACTGCGAATCTCCGTTACCTTAAAAATATTGATTAATGTATTCATTTAGTTTTTCAGTTCTATCCTAGTGATTTTTCTTTTTTTGTCGTTATTTTTTTAGCCTTTTTCTCTTTCTGTCTTAATTCACAGATACCACCGCTTTCTTCAATGACTTTCTGGGCGCGTCGCGAGTAGGCGTCAGCTATGAGTTGATATGAAATATTGATTTTTTTTTGCTGAGACGGCAAATTACCTAAAATTTTCACTTTTCCTTTTTGGTTTTTAATAAGTCCCGAAACCACCAAACTATTCATCGTGATTTTAGTCTCTCCTTTCAGTTTTACCATCAAATCACCAATGTTTACAATCTGATATTTCGTCGGTGATAGTGCAGTAAACCCACGCTTTGGTAAGCGACGATAAAGCGGCATTTGTCCGCCTTCAAAACCTCTCTTCGCACTGTATCCTGAGCGAGCTTTCTGTCCCTTATGCCCCCGTCCACTAGTCTTTCCATAACCAGTCGCTCGACCTCTACCAACTCTCTTGCGCTTTTTAAAGACAACTTTCGTTAAAACATTGGTTTGCTCTTCTATTGTATCCGGTGCCGTCCCTCTTTTTTTCTTGTTTATTGTTGCTTTATTTTTTTTCTCCTGATAGAGATCACTTAAATTTAGCAGAGCCCTCTTGGATGACGATTCTTTCCTCAAGCTATCTGGAAATGATTTTTTTAGAGAACCACCTCTTGCATTTTTAAGATTCTTCGTTTGTTTTTTCTTCTTCCTTATCGAATTTTTTGAGGTGTCCCCTAATTCTCCTACTTTTTTTTTCTCTGTTGCTGAAGGTACATTTACCTTCTTTAATTTTTTAGGTTTAGCTACTGATAATATTTTATTCTTCTCACTCATTTGTCTTTATTTCCCGTCATAAATCGTTCTGTTTTTTCCCACTTACTCGCAATGCATCCTTTTTCTTAGAAAGTAATTTCTAGAATCGCCAGAATATACATAGTCTCTTCTCTTCACCCTTTCGCCAATATTGTATGTTATTGCCCCACATCTAAGCTTCATCATCATTGTCTATTTTTTTAATGGCAATTAGGTAAGACACGGACTTCAACATTCCCTTCATGGCTTGATTTAACTTCACATCCCTTTCCTGTCCAATCTTACGCAATCCGATTGCTCGCACTGTTGCCCTATGTTTTGGCTTGCATCCAATTGAACTTTTTATCAATTGAACACGCACCCTTTTTATTTTAGTAGAAGAACTCAAGGTTTTTCATCCTCATCCGCTTCCTCTTTTAACTGATCAGCATGAGTATTTTCATTATTGGTTTTAACATTCTTCGTACCACCATTTTCTTGTATGATGCTCCCCTTCTTCGCAGCATTCATGTCGGATGAATTGCGATTAAATAACTGATCAAGTGAAATACCTCTCCTCCGCGCCACAATTAATGGAATTTCTAATTGCGTCAGCGCATTGATAGTCGCACGAACAACATTGACCGTGTTCTTTGAACCAATTACCTTCGTCATCACGTCATGGAGCCCCAACTGTTCCAAAACTGCACGAACAGCTTCACCAGCTATTAATCCGGTTCCTTTAGTAGCTGGACGTAAATATACCTTTGATGATTTGTACACCCCGACCACTTCGTGGGGTAACGTATTTTTATGAGTAATGTTCATTTTCCTGAGTGTTCTCCTGGCTCCTTCAATAGCTTTTCTAATAGCGTCGGGTACTTCGTTTGCCTTACCAATTCCCTCTGAAACACTACCAGCTTGATCACCGACAATAGCCAAAGCACTAAAAGAAAAACGCCGTCCTCCCTTTGCTACTTTTGAAACGCGATCAATCGATATCACCTTCTCTGTTAATTCTTTTTGTCCTTTTTCTTCACTCATAATTTTTAAATCTGTAATCCTTTTTCACGCGCCGCCTGACAAAAAGAAGCCACTCGCCCATGATATTTTTTTCCTCGTCGATCAAAGAAAACTCTTTCTATACCTGATTTCAATGATCTCTCAGCAATGAGAGATCCCAATTTTTCTGCTACTTGTTTGTTTTTGCCCTTTATTGTGAAACTATCCTCATTACTTGCAGCAGAAAGCAGAGTATGACCATCGGTAACTCGCACAACCTGCGCATGTAAATAACGGTTTGAGCAACGAAAAATTAAAGTTGTATCAATCTTCTTAGATTTGATAGCAGATTTTATTCGTAAAATTCTCCGCATCTGTTTTTTTTGTTTTGCTGTTTTTTTTCCCATTATTTTTGAGCTACCTTACCTGATTTCCCTGCTTTACGACGAATCGATTTTCCAGCCTCCAAGATTCCCTTCCCCTTATATGGGTCAATCTTTCTCAGCTTCTGCAAACGACTGACATAAGTTCCCAGACCTATCTTATCTACCGACATCAAAGAAATCTTAGTTTGATCTTTAATCTCTACTTGGACGTTTGCCGGCAAAGGAATAGTTATTTTATTGGAATAACCCAAAGAAAACACCAAATTATTAGCACTCTTTTGCACACGGTAACCGACACCGACAAGCTCCAGTTCTCGGCGAAATCCTACGTGCACTCCATGAATCTGATTTGCTAATAATGATCGCATTGTACCGTGTAAAGTAAGTGTCGATCTTCTCTCATCCACTCTCTTTACCAATATTTCCATTTGCTTTAATGAGTTTTCTCGTCTCTCCAAAGAGAAACGGCGACCATCCCAAGAAAAAACCGTTTCGCCCTTTGGCCCGCTAATCTTGATCTTTTGCCAACCCTCTTTTTTTTCATCATCTGATGGATTATTTTCCATATTGACTGCTGATGGCATGGTGATCGGTAAATTTCCTATTCTCGACATCTTTACAGCACCCGGCAGATCACTTCTCCACCTAGTCCAATTCGCTTCGCCATCATTCCCGTCATTATTCCCTTGGGCGTTGAAATAATCGTAATTCCAAAATTATTATGGAAGGGCTTAATTTCGGCCGCTTTCACATAAACGCGGCGGCCTGGGCGAGATATCCTGATCAATTTGCGTATGACCGATTCTTGTTTGAAAAAACGTAGCCGCACCTTTATTTCCTGCTTCACATCATTTTCAATAATCTGATAATCCTCTATATACCCTTCCTTTCTCAAAATTTTCAAAATGGCGATCTTTTGTTTGGAACAGCGACATACAATATGCTTATGCCCAGCCCTTGCGCCATTGCGAATTCTTGTCAACATATCAGCTAATGGATCAGATAGACTCATACATTCCTCGCTTTTCAATTTTATTCAATGAATTGAACCACCCTACATTTTTTATTTTGTTATATTTCATATATACACCGAAGCAGCTATCCTTTACGTTTACCATGAAGATTTCCTTACACCGGGTATCAAGCCAAACCCTGCCAGTTTACGAAAGCAAATTCGACACAGAGAGAACCTTCGCAAAAAGCCGCGCGATCTCCCACAACGAAAACAACGATTGTATTCTCGCACTGCATATTTTGGTTTGCGTTTTTGTTTTTCAATTAATGCTTTTCGTGCCATCTCAATTAATTTCCTTTTTCGTCATACTCTTTGAACGGTAGTCCCATTTTTTTCAATAGTAGATAGGCCTTTTTTTTATCATCACAATTAGTAACAAAGGTCAGATTCATACCATGATAATTGATAATTTTATCGACATCCACTTCTGGAAAAATAATTTGCTCTTTTACTGACATATTATAGTTACCATTTCCATCAAACCCATGCGGATCCAAACCACGGAAGTCTCGCACTCGTGGCAACGCAATGTGTATAAATCTTTCCAAAAACGCATACATTCGAAACTTACGCAACGTTACCATACAACCCAAAGGCATACCCTCTCTTAGTTTAAATGCGGCAATCGATTTTCTTGCAATGGTTTTTATCGGCAATTGTCCGCTAATGGCAAAAACCTCAGAAAAGGCACTCTCAATAATCTTGGAGTTGGTAACAGCCTCTTTTAATCCCATGTTCAAAACAATCTTTTTCAATTTAGGTACTTCCATAATGTTGCGTAATTTTAATTCTTCTTGCAATTTCCTGGCAATCTCATTGCGATACTTTTCTTGTAATGCTGTCAATTGCGCTCACCCTTCTTTCCTTTTCCTTTCTCCGATTCACGCGCCTTGGATTGGATAATAACTTGTTCTTTGCCAACGCGCATCGCCCGTTGTTTTTCATTGGCTTTGGCTATTCCCCCACCCTTTAGATTATAAGTCAATCTTCTTCCTCTTTTATTTTTCTTATCGTAATAGAGTAGATTTGAAATTGCAATTGGTTGTTCTAACTGAATAGCTATCGGCTTAGGATTCTCTTGTGTTGGTCGTGAGTATTTTTTTGCCAAATGAATTCCCTGGACAAGTGCTCTTTTTTTCCGTAGATCCAGAGAAAGTATCTTTCCTCGTTTACCTCGGTCACGCCCCACAGTAACAATTACTTCATCATCCAGACGTAGTTTTGTCTTATTTTTTTTATTTATCTTTCCTCTGCCTTTCTGGCTTGAGTTTTGTATCATTCTTTGTTTCATTTGATTCCCCTTCTTCTTATTTTATAGGACTTCTGGTGCCAACGAACAAATCTTCAAAAAATCCTTGTCGCGCAGTTCTCGAGGAACAGGTCCAAAAATCCGGGTACCAACCGGATTCCTTTTATCATCGATAATTGCGCATGCGTTCTCACTAAAACAGATATAGCTTCCATCGTAGCGACGATACTCTTTCTTTGTCCTAACTACCACTGCTCGCTGCACAGCCTTTGCATGAATCTTTTTACCATTGGTATCGCGGAGCCCGTAGCCCGGTGTAGTTTCTTTAACAGCGACGACAATAATATCTCCAACAGCAGCATATCTACGCTGAGATCCTCCCAACACTTTAATGCATTGTGCCAATCGAACTCCGGTATTATCTGCCACATTTAGAAATGTCTCTACTTGAATCATTGTTCGCCGCCTCTCGTTTTGGCTTCTGAGACTACTTTATACAATCGGTAACGCTTATTTTTTGATATTGGAGACGAAGATAGGGCAAGCACCATATCTCCTTCCTTCGCTAGCTCTTTCTCATCATGCATCATTATTCTTCGACTACGACGTAGTTTTTTTCCTAATAGTGGATGAGTTTTCACAAGTTCTATTAAAACAACCCGAGTCTTAGCCATTTTTACGGAAACCACCCGACCTTTGATAAGACGTGGCGACACTCGCTCTTGTTTTTTCTCAGTTATATTCAATTCTTTACTATTCATTTTTTTGAACCTATTCGATTATTTTTTTCCCTCTCTGCTAAAATGGTTAATATTCTGGCTATACTCTTTCGGACAATCTTTACTTTTGAAGGATTACTTAAAGACCGAGCATTGGCGTACTCAAAACGTAATTGCATTAATTCTTTTCGATTCTTTTCTAATTGTTCCTGTAAATCCTTCGTGGATGCTAAGCCGCTATCTGTTTTCATTTCTTATAGTGCCTCTTTCTTGACAAATGTTGTTTTTACCGGTAGCTTAAATGCTGCCAAACGAAGGGCATGCCGAGCAGACTCTTCCTGAACACCACCAATTTCAAATAATATTCGTCCTGGTTTAATTTTTGTTATCCAATACTCTGGACTCCCCTTACCACTGCCCATTCTGGTTTCGGCAGGTTTCTTGGTATAGGGAATATCTGGGAAAATTCGAATCCACAATTTACCACTTCTCTTTAAATGTCTTGATAATGACCGTCGTGCCGCCTCAATTTGTCGAGCAGTCAACATTCCCGGAGTAACCGCCTTGATACCATATTCGCCAAACGATATTCTTGCACCTCTTTGCGATTTTCCTTTATTCCTGCCCCTTTGCATTTTGCGGTAGCGTACTCTCTTTGGTGATAGCATACTATTCTGTCTTCCTCTTTACTAAATAAAAGTCACTATCTGTCTTCTTTTTATCCTCTGCCACTGTCTCATCTTTGTAAATCCAAACCTTTACTCCAATTGTGCCATAAGTTGTCTGCGCGATACTTTGGGCATAATCGATATTAGCTCGAAGAGTATGTAACGGAACTCTTCCCTCTTTATACTGTTCAGTTCTCGCCATATCGGCTCCATTTAAACGACCAGCCACACCGATTTTCACCCCGAGCACTTTACCTCGCATGGCACCTCTGATCGCCTGTTTCATGACTCTCCGAAATGGTCGACGCTGTTCTAACTGTCCTGCCACCGTATCGGCGATCGTTTGTGCAATGGTTTCTGGTTTTTTTACCTCAACAATATTAATATGTAAGCTTACTTTATTCGTGTTCTCTCCCATCAGCTTTGGTCTGTTTAAGATTTGCTGTCTAAGAGCATCAATATTACCTCCGCGCTGACCAATCACCATCCCTGGCCGCACAGTATGAATACTAATATTCAAGCTCTTTGGTAACCTTTGAATCAACACCTGCACTATCCCAGACTTTTGGAACTTCTTGCTAATTAAATCACGAATCCATAGATCATCCTTTAAATAATTCTGATAGTTTCGATCAGAATACCATATGGAATCCCAGCTTCTCGTTATACCCAAACGAATTGAAATTGGATTTACTTTTTGTCCCATATTAATGTTATTCTGCCTGATTCCATTTCACTTATTCTTCTTCCATCAAAATCAACGTTGCATTACTTGCTCGTTTTAAAATCCTAGTTGATCTACCTCGTGCTCTTGGCATCCATCTTTTAGTAATAGGCCCTTGATCGACAATGAGTGTTTTTATGAAAACTCTTTTCTCATCTACTACGCTATCATCTTTTATTTTTTTCTTGTCAATCAAGTTCGCAAAAGCAGAGTTCAGGAGATTTAACATGAGCTGTGCACCTTTTTTATTCATGTATTTGAGTAGCGCCTGTGCCTCACGGTAGGGGAACCCACGTATTTCATCCGCTATTAATCGAAGCTTCTGCGGACTAATCTTTAAATACCTGACTACCGCTCTTCCCTCCATAATTATCTCAATCCCCTCACTAATTAGCCTTCTTATTGCCAGTATGGCCACGATAAGTTCGCGTCGGTGAAAACTCTCCCAATTTATGACCAACCATGTTTTCACTGACTTTAACGGGAATAAACCTATTGCCATTGTGCACTAAAAATGTGCAGCCTACCATTTCTGGGAATATTGTCGACCGACGTGACCAAGTTTTAATCGGCTTTTTTGTCTTATCACCCGATATTTTCTGTACTTTTGCCAACAAATCTGCGGCTATATAAGGTCCTTTTTTAAGAGATCGAGCCATATTCTAGTTTCTTCCTTTTCTCCTCGTAATAATAAATGAATCAGAAAGTTTACTTTTCTTCCGTGTTCGATATCCTTTTGCAGGTTGTCCCCATTTAGATACGGGATGCCTTCCGCCCGATGATTTTCCTTCACCACCTCCAAGTGGATGATCCACCGGATTCATGACCACTCCGCGAACTCGCGGCCGCCTACCAAGCCATCTTTTCCTTCCTGCTTTACCATACGTAATTAAATTATGTTCACTATTGCCGACTACACCTATCGTTCCGTATGAAGCTGCCAAAATCTTCCGAGTTTCACCCGAAGGCATTTTCAGCAACGCGTACTTACCATCTAAACCCATGACTGTCGCATAAGCCCCAGCTGATCGAGCAATTTGCCCTCCACGACCTGGGCGCATTTCAATATTATGAACATTTGTTCCCGGTGGAATATTTTCCAGCGGTAGCGCGTTACCCATTCTAATCGGTGCTTGGGGACTACTCACGACCTTATCACCAGATTTTATCCCCTCCGGGGCCAAAATAAAATCATAGCGCCCAGTAGGATATGAGATCAAGGCAATATTGGCCGAACGATTGGGATCATAGTGCACGGATTTCACAACTCCCTCTACTCCATCAATCCGTCGTTTAAAATCAATGACTCGATAGAGGCGTTTGTGTCTCCCACCACGATGCCGCATACTGATTCTCCCCGAATCGCTACGTCCAGCTCGATAGGCTTGATGATGCCGCAAACTCTTAGGGCCTGGGTCCTTGGCTAAATCCTTTCTTTCTTGGACAGTCTGATAGCGAAGCGTTGCTGTTTTTGGTTTGTAGCTTTTAATACTCATAATATAACTAGGTTTTCACAATTTCAATTTTTGCCCCCGCTACTAATGTAACAATGGCCTTTTTTTTGCGTGGTTGCCACACCTCTTGATTCCTAAATTTCTTTGACTTTCTATGAATTCGAATGATGTTTACTTTAGCTACTTTCACATTGTATGTTTTTTGAATCGCTTGTTTTACACTCCCTTTGTTCGCACCATGGCTCACATGAAAGACATGCCGTTCTTGGTTCTTCAATTGCCCCATTAGTTCTTGACTCTTTTCCGTAATCAAAGGACAATCAAGAATTTTATAAATATTCATATAGATATCAAGTCTCCTGGCTATTATTTTTTAACCCTTCTTCTTTTGCTCGCTCACCGCCAATTTTTAGCGATGCAAAATACTCCAATGCATCTTGAGTAATTAAAATTTGTTGGCTGGCCCAAATTTCAGGGGCATTCAATCTTTTAACATTCATAAAAATAATCTGTGATAGATTTCCCAGTAACCTTTTAATCTCTGAATGATCCGTATTCATAATGAGAGTCGCTGGTGACTGCCCGTCATGCTGGTATGCCACCCCTAGTGCAAGTAAAACATCGTTCAATTCGCGAGTTTTTTTGAATTGCTCTACAGGGAAATTTTCGAGGATCTTAATAGTGCCCTTTTTTGCATGTTGACTGAGTAACGCAGCGTATGCCTTTCGTCGGGCCTTACGCGGCATGCCAATTCGATAGCTTCGTGGCATCGGTCCATGAATCACTCCACCGCCTCGCCACTGCCCTGCGCGAATTGAACCTGCCCGAGCATTACCGGTTCCTTTTTGCTTCCAAGGTTTTCTTCCCCCTCCTTGAACTTCATGGCGGACCTTAACCTTATGACTACCCTGTCTTCGATTTGCTCGTTCCATTCGCAATAGCTCTTGCACTAATTGATCTTGTAAAGTTTCCTGAAAATAATTTTTCGGTAAAGCTTGCTCCCCCTTCTTTTCGATGGACTGAGCCGAAACAACGTGAAACAAAGGAGCTTTCATTTTCTTAATTATGCCCTTCCTTGTTGAGTGTTGATGATATTCGTTCAATGCGTACTAGAGATTTCCTTGCACCCGGCACTGCCCCGAGAACAAAAATTAAATCATGCTCTTCATCAATCGCGCCGATTTTCACATTTTTTATCGATACGCGCTTATTGCCCATCTGTCCTGCCATTTTGCGACCCTTAAACACGCGTCCGGGAGTTGAACGATTACCAGTGGAACCCAAAGCTCGATGAAAGCTTGAACCATGTGATGCACGCCCCCCTTGAAAGCCATGGCGTTTTATCCCGCCTTGAAAGCCTTTGCCTTTGGATACACCGCTAATCTTTAAACGATCTCCAATATTGAAATTCTTTGCTGTGATTTTTTCATCTACTTTTACTTGTTCTGCATTCTCTATTGGAAATTCTGCCAACATTTTATACACTTGCTCAGCATCTTTCAACCGCATCTGTCCACGCACACTTTTTGGATGTAGCTTGCTGCGAACTTTCCCATATCCCAGCTGAACTTTTGCACGCTGATCATTTTTCAATATTCGCACTACAGTATTATCTGCGACAGCGAGCATGGTCACCGCTTGAGCCCGCTGGTTCTCATCGATCAAAGTCGTCATGCCAATCTTCTGAGCGATCAATGCAGCAATCATCAATTCTTAATCTCCACTTGCACTCCAGCTGGTAATTGCAGCTTCATGAGTGCGTCAACCGTATTCGGGGTGGTATTCATAATATCCACTAGTCGTTTATGGGTCCGCACTTCAAATTGCTCTTGTGCTTTTTTATTCACATGGACAGAACGTAACACGCTAAACTTTTCTATTCGCATCGGCAATAGAACTGGACCGGACACCTCCGCACCAGTTCGCTTAGCTGTCGCCACAATATCCGCGACTGATTTATCCAACAGTCGATGGTCAAAAGACTTCAATCTGACCCTAATCTTCGTTACCATCTATTCTTCATATCCTCAGTGAATATTAATCCTGTTATTAAAGTTACTAATTTCTTCTCCTATTCAATAACCTTGCTAATAACTCCTGAACCAACGGTTCTGCCACCTTCACGGATTGCAAATTTTAATCCCTTATCCATGGCAATCGGTGTCAACAATTCGACGTCGATACCAGTGTTATCACCTGGCATAATCATCTCAGTTCCTTTCGGAAGAGTAATCACCCCCGTCACATCTGTAGTTCGAAAATAAAACTGTGGACGGTAGTTGTTAAAAAATGGAGTATGACGCCCCCCCTCTTCTTTGGTTAAAACATATACCTCAGCAGAAAATTTCTTGTGTGGCGTAATTGTTCCTGGTTTTGAAATGACTTGCCCTCGCTCAATATCCTCTCTTTTTATTCCTCGCAAAAGAACACCGACATTATCACCGGCCTGTGCATCATCCAATAATTTGCGGAACATTTCAATTCCAGTAACTACAGTTTTTTGCGTGTCTCGCAAACCAACGATTTCAATTTCATCATTCACTGCAATTTTTCCAGTTTCCACTCGACCTGTGGCAACCGTACCACGACCAGTGATTGTAAACACATCTTCAACGGACATTAAAAAATCTTTTTCCACATCTCGAATCGGTTCAGGAATATAAGAATCCATTACCTCTATTAATTTATTGATCGCGCCAATACCTAGCTCAGAAGTATCACCTTCTAAAGCTTTCAAAGCTGAACCTTGTACGAAAGGAACATCCTTGGGAAAATCATATTTGGCCAACAAATCCTTTACTTCTTCGGCAACCAATTCTGTCATTTCTTCTCGCTCATCTTCTTTAATCATATCGACTTTATTTAAGAAGACAATAATACTTGGAACCCCGACCTGACGTGCAAGCAAAATATGTTCTCGAGTCTGTGGCATCGCACCATCGACAGCACTCACAACTAATACTGCAGCATCCATTTGCGCCGCACCTGTAATCATGTTCTTGACATAATCAGCGTGCCCCGGGCAATCCACATGCGCATAGTGGCGATTTTCGCTTTCATATTCTTGATGGGAAGTTGCAATTGTTATACCACGCTCTTTTTCTTCCGGCGCGTTATCAATTTCCTCATACTTTACCGCTTTATTCTTGCCACTTGCCTGACTCGATGCAAGAACAGTAGTAATCGCTGCGGTGAGTGTCGTCTTACCGTGATCAACGTGACCAATTGTCCCAACATTTACATGCGGTTTATTTCTTTCAAATTTCTCTTTGGACATTTATTTCCTCCTTATTTATGGTTTTCCATAAATTATATAAATTAGAGCGAATTCTTGAGTGGTGTAAAAAAATTTTTTCGATCAAATTCATCCTCCTATCTTTTCTTTTGCAACTATCTGCTCAGCAATATTGGTGGGGACCTCTTCATATTGTTTAAAATGCATTGTATAACTCGCTCGCCCTTGGGTCACATTACGGAGATTTGTGGTATAGCCAAACATCTCTGAAAGTGGAACTTCCGCATGAACGAGGCGACTATTGAGGCGGGTTTCCATACTACCGATCCGACCACGCCGCCTGTTGAGATCACCAACGACTTCACCCATGCAATCCTCTGGAGTCACTACTTCGACTTCCATAACCGGCTCCAATAGTACTGGTTTGGCTTTTTTACAAGCAGCCTTAAAGGCCATAGACCCAGCGATTTTAAAGGCAATTTCCGAAGAATCGACGTCGTGAAATGACCCATCAAAGACTTCAATTGTCAGGTCGACCATTGGGTAGCCAGCGACCACACCATTGAGCATACTCTCTTGGACACCCTTATCAATGGCCGGAATGAATTCCCTCGGAATTGCACCCCCCACGATAAGACTGGTAAACTTATAGCCTTGACCGAGTTCATTCGGCGCAGCACGCAAATGACAATGTCCGTATTGACCGCGCCCACCAGTTTGCTTAATATACTTGCCCTCAGCCTCTACTGTTTTACGTATCGTTTCTCTATAGGCAACCTGGGGCTTACCAACATTTGCCTCTACCTTGAATTCTCTCTTGAGACGATCAACAATAATCTCTAAATGCAGTTCACCCATGCCAGAAACAATGGTTTGCCCAGTTTCATGATTCATTTTTACGCGAAAGGTGGGATCCTCTTCAGATAATTTATTCAGTGCTTCCCCGAGTTTTTCTTGATCCCCTCGAGTAAGCGGTTCAATAGCCAAATCAATCACTGGCTGCGGAAATATCATTTTTTCTAATAATATCGGATTATGAATATCACAGAGAGTGTCACCTGTTGTCGTTATCCGGAGACCAACAGCTGCCACGATATCACCGGCGCTCACTTCATCTAACTCCTCTCTATCATTGGCATGCATTTGGAGAATTCGGCCAATCCGTTCCCGTTTGCCTTTCGCGCTATTCATAACATATGATCCTTTTTTTAAGGTTCCCGAATATACTCGTAAATAAGTTAGTTTGCCGACAAAAGGATCGGAAATAATTTTAAATGCAAGTGCTGCAAAAGACTCTTTACCATCTGCTCTAAGGGTCATATCCCCTCCATCTTCTTTCATTCCTTTGACTGTAGGAATATCCGCTGGCGACGGCAGATAATCAATAATTGCATCCAAAAGAGGTTGGACACCTTTATTCTTGAACGAAGATCCACATAGAACTGGAAAAATCTGCATTGACAAAGTCGCTTTTCTTAAGCCCCTCCGCAATTCTTCTTCTGTAAGATCGGTATCTTGTAAATATTTTTCTAATAACTCATCATCGCATTCAGCAATTTTTTCCACCAACGTCGCTCGGTACTCTTGCACCTGTTTTACTAAATCAGCCGGTATTTCTTGATAAGAAAATTTTGCTCCAAGCGCCTCGCCACTCCAAACAATTGCCTTATTCTTTATCAAATCAACAACGCCGATAAAGTTATCTTCACGCCCAATCGGCAATTGAATTGGAATTGCATTGGTGCTCAATCGATCTTGAATTGATTTCAAACTAAAGAAAAAATCTGCTCCTGTACGATCCATTTTATTCAAAAAACAAATTCGTGGCACCTTATAGGTGTCTGCCTGCCGCCATACTGTCTCGGTCTGTGGCTCTACACCAGCAACACTGTCATAAACTGCGATCGATCCATCAAGAACTCGAAGAGATCTTTCCACTTCCATTGTGAAGTCTACATGACCGGGTGTATCAATAATATTGATCCGATGCTTCTCATAATCTCCTTGGGATCCCGACCAATATGTAGTTGTCGCTGCCGAAGTAATGGTAATTCCTCGTTCCTTTTCTTGCTCCATCCAATCCATTTCTGTCGATCCTTCATGAACTTCACCAATTTTATGCGTCTTCCCAGTATAATAAAGAATTCTCTCAGTAGTCGTTGTTTTCCCGGCATCAATGTGCGCCATAATACCAATATTGCGGATATACTTTAAGGAACTTTTTGTCTGCACTATTGAACTCATGATGTCTATCTATAGTGGCTGAAAGCCTTATTCGCCTCTGCCATCTTCTTGTTTTCTTCAAGTTTTTTTACTGTACCGCCCTGGCCTTTCGATATATCCACGATCTCCATTCCTAATTTTTTAATCATTCCATATTCTTTGCGCTCTCGTGCCGCGCGTATCAACCAGCGTATCGCCAAAGTCCTCCGCCTATTCGGTGAAACATCAATCGGTATTTGATATGTCGCACCGCCAACCCGCTTGGATCGAACCTCTACTTGCGGTTCAATTGCCGCAATGGCTTTATGAAAAACTTGTACCCCATCTTCTCCCGATCTATTCTTCACAAAATCAAGGGCACCATAAAATATTCGCAGCGCCAAAGTTCGCTTCCCTTTTTTCATTAATGTCGAAATAAAATGACCTAACAAAGGATCACCATGGATGGGGTCAGGTCGATACCGCTTACTAGGAAGAAAACTTTTTCGACGTGACATAATTTACTCTTGAGTACAATCCTTTAATAAGTCTATGATTCACGTAGATACACTACGCTTTTGGACGTTTCGCTCCGTATTTGGATCTCCCTCTTCTTTTATTTTCGACGCCCACCGTATCAAGTGCCCCTCGTATAATATGATAGCGAACCCCTGGCAGGTCTTTTACTCGTCCACCACGCACCAACACAACATTGTGCTCTTGCAAATTATGTCCTTCACCAGGAATGTAAGCCGTTACTTCGGTTCCGGTGGACAAACGCACTCGTGCAACTTTGCGTAAAGCTGAGTTCGGTTTCTTCGGAGTAAATGTCATAACACGAGTGCATACTCCTCGTAACTGTGGACAGGCGTTTAAGGCGGGTGACTTAGTTCTTGATTTGACGACTTTGCGCCTTTTTTTTATCAGCTGATTTATCGTTGGCATAATATTCCAATTTTTTCATAAGCAATTTCTCTGTTACCGAATTACTAACTTTTTTATAGATCAGTCTGAACCTCTACAAACAGTATTAGCAATCTTCAAGCAAATTGAACAATGCTTTAGGCAATTATTTTTCTCTACATAAATTTGACAACTCTTTCTCGTAAAATATAAGGGAGTGAAGATAAATTTGGAGATCCATCTAGATAATAATTTTCACGTACAGTGTGAAAAATTTTGATAGAAGAATGGCTGGAGGCAATGTCAAAAGACCCACTCTGGTTTCAATTATAAGGTCACTGAATCAAAGACGTCGACATACAATATTGGCAAGTCCACACAGGGATACATTATCTCTTTCTCTACTACTTCTCACTATATTGAGGATCTTTTATTTCTTTTTTGACATACTCGTCTAAATCTCTCATTTTCTTAGCCTGCAAACGTTGAATATCACCATATTTTTTATAGTACACTCCGATTTCACGGTATTTTTTTAAGCCCGTTCCAGCTGGGATCAAATGCCCCACGATAACATTCTCCTTTAATCCCACCAATCGATCTTCTTTTCCTTTGATCGCAGCATCAGTCAAAACTTTCGCTGTTTCTTGGAAAGATGCAGCAGAAATAAATGACTCGGTATTGAGAGAAGCCCGAGTTACCCCGAGGAGTATCTGTTTCGCCTGAGCTGGCACCCCTCCCTCTTCTTTTACCCTTTCATTTTCGTCCTCAAAGTGGAATCGATCAACTTGCTGTTGAACTACAAAATTTGTGTCGCCGATATCGGTTACTTCAACTTTTCGCAACATTTGGCGAACAATAATTTCAATATGTTTTTCATTTATATAGACCCCCTGCAAACGATATACATCTTGAATCTCATGGATCAAGAAATCATGCAATGCTTCAAGCCCTTGTACTTCTAGAATTTCATGTGGATCCATTCCGCCTTCATCCAGCTGATCTCCCTTTTGCACGTCATCACTATCGTGCACTCGCAGACGTTTGCGCATAGGAATGCTCACTTTTACTTTATCAGCAGCACCATTACTACCAGGATCACTACTATCACTAACAATATAAATAACGCGTTTTTCCTTGATCACTTCGTTCTTATCTTCAATGACTCCTGATTGAGTTGCCAAAGTTGAAGCATCCTTTGGCCGACGAGCTTCAAATAATTCCTCAACCCGAGGCAAACCGCCAGTAATATCTCGTGTTTTTTCCTTTGCCGAACTAATCTTAATCAAAACAGCGGCACCGTCTATCTGTTGCCCGTCACGGACCATGACCATCGCACCCACTGGAACATGCACACTCGTTTGATCAATCAATAATTGGGGTGATAGTTTTTCCCGTTTATACTCATAGATCCGATAATTTCCTTCATTATCCTTGCGAAAATTCTTACCTAAATAAATATCTTGGAATTGTACGACCCCACCTTTGGTGGCGACTATACTATCATTGAACGGATCAAAGGTAGCTAAGATTCCATTTTTCTTGACTAAATCTGCCTTTTTTACTTTTATAAGAGCACCTATTTTCAATGGTATCGTTTGCGTTTCCGCGATGATATAAAGACGATCTTCTTCAATAAATACTTTTCCATCCTCATCTACCGTCACTTGTTTATCAACATTCTTATATCGGCTGGCAATCATCTCTCCCGCAACAACTTCCTGATCGTGTTTGACCATAATATTCTCTAGTTTGTCCAGATAGAAATCTTGAATAATACGATGGATAACGAGTGTCCCACGTGAAGTCAGAATCGTTTCTCCTTTTTTATTCACCACAGTGTCCCCAATGACATCACGGATATAGACATCATAGTCCAAACGATGGGAACTCTCCTGTACTTGTAAATTCGTAGCAACGCCTCCGACGTGAAAAGTCTGCATTGTCAACTGGGTTCCCGGTTGTCCAATTGACTGAGCTGCAATAATACCCACGGCTTCACCGAGCTCTACTCGTTTTAACCGAGCAAGATCAATTCCATAACATTGAGCACAAATCCCTTGCCTCGTTTTGCAGGAAAGCGCAGATCGAACATAAACTGAATCGACCCCCTGTTTGTTAATCATATCGATTTCCTTGCGCATAATCATTGTTCCTGCTGACAATAACTTTTTTTTCGTAAGAGGATTATCTAAATTCTTTGCCAAAAATCTACCATAAATCCGATCAGCTAAACTCAGTATAATCTTCTTGCCATCCATGAGTGCTTCCATGAGGCTCCCTTCACGATCACCACAGTCATCTTCAGTAACAATCACATCTTGGGCAATATCTACCAGTCTTCGTGTCAAATACCCTGCATCTGCTGTCTTAAGCGCAGTATCTGCAAGTCCTTTTCGTGCCCCATGGGTTGATATAAAAAACTCCAAAACACCCAGTCCTTCCTTAAAATTCGAGCGAATAGCTAATTCAATGATTTCTCCCGATGGCCGTGTCATTAATCCACGCATACCTGTAAGTTGACGAATCTGTTGTTTGGATCCACGAGCACCAGAAATTGCCATTGTATAGATAGGGTTAAAACCCGCCTGATCCTTTTGCAGTTCCTCAAACATTGAGTCAGTAATAAGCTCGTTGGTCTTCGTCCAAATTTCAATAACTTTTTTATATCTTTCTTCATTAGTAATGACACCGCTCTTATGCGCTTGTTCTACTTGGTTTACTTCAGAGTCGGCTTTTTTTACGTACTCTTCTTTTTTTGCTGATATTCGCAAATCAGAAATCCCAATTGATGGAGCAAAGTGAGTAGCGTAGGAAAAACCTAATTCTTTCATTTTATCTAGCATCATAACTAACTCATATGCGCCAAAGCGATCATAGACATCGGCGATAATCTTATTCATTTCTTTTTCATTAATTGCATGGTTTACAAATGGAAATCCTTTGGGGAATATATCGTTGAACAAAACCCGTCCCGGCGTCGTTTGAATAATACGATCTCCCAACATCACAGAAATCCTTGTGCGCAAGCCAATTGCTTGGCAATCGACGGCATACAAAACTTCATTAGCGCTGCAAAATGATTTTCCTTCACCAATATCGCCCTCCAGATGAGAAGTGATCAAGAATAAACCTAAAACCATATCTTGGGTTGGCCCCACAATCGGAGATCCATTCGCGGGGTTTAAAAAGTTATGCGCGGAAAGCATAAGCATCCATGATTCAAGTTGTGCTTTTGGAGAAAGTGGGATATAAATTGCCATTTGATCACCATCAAAATCAGCATTAAAAGCGTGGCAAACTAGCGGATGCAATTTGATAGCCTTACCCTCCACCAATTTAGGCAAGAAAGCCTGTATTCCCAAACGATGCAAGGTTGGTGCCCTATTCAGAATCACTGGATGATCATGAATCACTTCTTCTAAAGCTTCAAAGACTTCTCGATCTTCGTTATCGATCTTAATCCGTGCAGCCTTAATATTCAGTGCCAGTTCCAGATCAAGCAAACGCTTGATAATAAAGGGTTTGAATAGTTCAAGAGCCATTTTTTTGGGTAATCCCATTTGATGAATCTTAAGATCAGAACCGATAACAATCACCGAACGCCCCGAATAATCAACCCTTTTCCCTAATAAATTCTGGCGAAAACGACCAGATTTTCCTTTCAATAGATCCGATAATGATTTGAGCGGACGATTGCCTTTGCCCTTCACTGAGCGCTGGCGACGACTATTATCAAATAAGGCATCCACTGCTTCTTGCAACATTCGTTTCTCATTGCGAATAATAATTTCTGGTGCCCGTAGTGCGAATAATTTCTTTAAGCGATTATTACGATTGATTACGCGGCGGTAGAGGTCATTTAAATCAGATGTCGCAAAACGTCCCCCCTCTAACTGAACCATCGGTCGTAGTTCTGGTGGAATAATCGGCAACACCTCTAGCATCATCCACTCCGGACGATTGCCAGATTCTTTGAGAGCCTCCAAAATTTCCAAACGCTTCAAGAGACGTCGATCGGAAATGCGAACCTTTTCCTGTACTCGCTGCCGGATTTGCTTGATTTCAGTATCTACGTCAATGCGACCCAGTAATTCGCAAATTGCCTCACCACCAATCAAGCCAATAAATTTATCACCGTATTCATCAATGCAATCATTGCATTCTTCTTCAGTAATTAAATCTCCAACCTGATACTCACTACTAGCAGGCTCAATGACCAGATATTTTTCAAAATAGAGAATACTTTTTAATTGGGTTACTGTCATATTCAAGAGTAAACCCATCCGACTGGGTATACTGCGATAGTACCATATATGCGCCACTGGAGTTGCAAGTTCAACGTGCCCCATCTTCTCTCGGCGAACCCGACTGTGTGTCACTTCTACTCCACAATGGTCACAAATTACTCCTTTATAGCGCCCCGATTTGAATTTTCCACAATAACATTCCCAATCCTTGGTTGTCCCAAAAATTCTTTCGCAAAAGAGCCCATCTCTTTCTGGGCGTAATGTTCGATAATTTACAGTTTCTGCTTTTCTCACCTCACCGTACGACCAATCTCGTATGGTATCTGGGGATGCTAAGCGAATAGAGATCGTTTCAAAGCCAAAATTCATATGAGGCTTCTTTTTGTTTTCAATCATTTCTTTCGATACTCTCCAGTTTTATTTTCTCTGGTTCCACTAATTGTCCATCTTCAGTTTTTTCGGCTTCAAGATCAACCTCTTCTGCCTCTTCGTTCGCTAGAGTCACATCAAGGGCCAATCCTCTTAGCTCTTGAATTAATACATTAAAAGATTCCGGAATTCCTGATTGAATCGTATGAATGCCTCGCAAAATTGCTTCATACACTCGCGACCGGCCAATCATATCGTCTGCTTTTACAGTCAGTAACTCTTGCAAGGTATGTGCGGCACCATAAGCTTCCAGCGCCCATACTTCCATTTCACCGAGCCGTTGCCCGCCAAACTGAGCTTTACCACCCAATGGCTGTTGAGTCACCAAAGAATAAGGCCCGGTCGACCGAGAATGAATCTTATCATCTACTAAATGGGCTAACTTCAGCATATATATATATCCACAGAAGACTTTACCCTCAAATGGTTTACCATTACGACCATCAAAAATTTTGAATTTACAATCTGCTGGCAGATCGGCTTCTTTAAGCTTTTTCCCCACCTGTAATGCACTTCCTTTTTCAAAAACTGGAATGGTGAAGTTGACTCCCAACTTTTTTGCTGCAAAGCCAAGTTGAGTTTCAAAAATCTGCCCAATATTCATGCGAGAGGGAACGCCTAAAGGATTTAAGATAATTTCAATGGGGGTACCATCTTCCAGATAAGGCATGCTCTCCTCTGGTAATATTTTGGAGATTACACCCTTGTTTCCATGGCGACCGGCCATTTTATCGCCAACCTGTAGTTTTCGTTTGATCGCCACATAGACTTTTACTTTTTCTTCGATACCAACCGGTAATTCATCACCATTGGAACGACTGTAGTTTCTAATATCTATCACCACGCCCTCGACTCCATTAGGAACTCGGAGGCTGGAATCACGAACCTCTCGTGCTTTCTCACCAAAAATTGCGTGAAGTAATTTATGCTCAGGGCTCAGATCACCATTACCTTCTGGGGTTACCATACCGACTAAAATATCATCGGATTTCACTTCCGCACCTATGCGAATCACACCATTTTCATCTAAATCTCGAAATGCTTTGTCGCTCAAATACGGAACATCTCTGGTAATTCTCTCTAAACCAAGCTTGGTTTCTCGTGCTTGGATCATATATTCTTCAATGTGCACCGAGGTAAATACATCCTCTCGAATTAAACGTTCACTCACTAAGATTGCATCTTCGAAATTATACCCTTCCCACGGCATAAATGCCACCAATACGTTCTTTCCCAAAGCTAATCGCCCTTGATCAATGGCCGGGCCATCTGCGAGGATACTGCCCATTTGAGTGATCAATCCATTTGCTCTTTTTTCTGCTTTCACTCGCTGACCCGCGATATTTTCCCCATATACAACTTTTTCATTCACTTTTACCAAAGATTGATATTCTACTTCATCTTCTTTCATAAGTACATTTTCTATTTTTTTATCTTCACTAATAATACTGATTTTTTCTGAAGTGATTTGCTTCACAGTACCAGAAATTGGAGCTCTCTTGAGCGATACTTTTGGAATTTGATTCACACACGTCCCCTGATTTGAACGCCGAAATTTCGTCAATTCAATAACGTGCTCTCTTTCTCCGTCCTTTCCCTTGTCTGCAAGGATTTTGATCTGTTTCGCATCAATTGCAGCAACTACTCCATCTAAAGGCGAAACCATGCAAGCTCGAGAGTCATAGGCAACCCGCCGTTCCATTCCCGTCCCCACAAATGGTGCTTCAGTTTCTAACAGCGGAACTGATTGCCGCTGCATATTGGATCCCATCAACGCCCGATTCGCATCATCGTGTTGTAGAAATGGAATAAGCACAGTAGAAACGCTTGCAATCTGCATCGAGTCTAAATCCATGTAGCTGATTTCCTTGGGGGTACAATAGGGAAAATTTCCTCGGCGCCGACAGCTAATAAATTTTTCGACAAACCTCCGATCTTCTTTAATACTCACGTTGGCCTGGGCAATGTTATAATGCTCTTCAATATCTGCAGTCAAATACTCTACGTCATCAGAAATCAAACCATCACGTATTCGTCTATACGGTGTTTCCAAAAATCCGTATTCATTAATTCGACTAAATGCACTCATCGAAACAATCAACCCAATATTTGGCCCCTCTGGGGTCTCGATTGGACACATTCTTCCATAATGAGAATAATGGACATCACGCACTTCAAACCCCGCACGATCACGCGATAATCCACCGGGACCCAACGCACTCAAGCGACGTTTATGCGTCAGCTCTGCCAAAGGATTTATTTGATCCATGAACTGCGACAATTGACTAGCACCGAAAAACTCATTAATCGCTGCCATAATTGGTTTTACAGAAATCAACATCTGCGGTGTCACAATTTCTACATCTTGGACAATCATGCGTTCTTTTACCACGCGCTCCATGCGCGCAAAACCAATTTTCGTCTGATTCATCAACAACTCGCCAACACTTCGCACTCGACGATTTCCCAAATGATCAATATCATCAAAGTGAAAATCAGAAACATCGTTTACAAGATTAATAAAATAACGTACTGTTGCGAAAATATCTTCCCGGCGTAAGCACTGTATATCAACATCCTGAAAATCTTCAGAATAGTGATATTTGAACTTATTATTGATTTTATATCGACCCACGCTCCCTAAGTCATAACTTTTCTCGGAAAAAAACAATCGATCTAACTCTGCTTTCGCCGCTTCTTCGTTAAACGGATCTCCGGAACGCATTATCCCATAAAATTTCATCAATGCTTCTTTTTGATTGGTGACCCCATCTTTTTCTAAAGAATTGATCAAAGTGACATCATCTTTATCTGAAGGGAAAATGAGAAATTCCGCTTCTTGAATATTATTCTCTCGCAATTGTTCCAGATTATCTTCATTGACTCGCTCGCCAGGACGAACAATAAACTCCGAATCCTTGCTCAGCCTTAACCCTTGCGCGAATCGACGCCCAACCAATGCACTCATTTCTCTGCTCGAAAGGCTCTGAATTTTAATTTTCTCTGTTTTATAAAATAGTTTAAATATTTTCTCATCAGAATCGACACCCATCGCTTTGAGCAACAAAGTAACCGGGAATTTTTTCTTCCGATCAATTCGAGCCATAAAAACACCCTTTAAATCGAGTTCTAATTCCAACCACGAGCCGCGGTAAGGTATGAGCCGCGCAGTGTAGACTCTTTTTTCTGAATTATAAAAGAAAAAGATGCCTGGACTCCGATGGAGTTGAGAAACAACGACTCGTTCCGCACCATTGACAACAAAACTCCCCGCAGCACTGATGATCGGGATATCGCCAATATATACGCTTTGTTCTCTGACTTCTCCAGTCTTTACACTGATCAAGCGAATCAACGCATTGAGCGGACGAGCGTAACTTATGCCACGATCACGACATTCTTGTACACTACACTTAGAATCCGCAAGATCATAGCTAACATACTCTAAAATAAAATCTTCGTTAGGACTCTCAATAGAAAAAGTTTCTTGAAATACCCTTTCTAAACCTTGTCGCTTTCGCTTATCAGGAGCGACATCCGCTTGTAAGAACCAATCAAATGACTGCAGCTGAACATCAATCAGATCAGGTAAATATATTTCGAAATCTTGTTTTTTTTCGCTTATAGGAATAAAACGCTTCAAAAGATCAGGCATAATAGTGTATTGAATCTAAACTGCCTTTAATTCTACTTTAGCTCCAGCTTCTTCCAGTTTTTTCTTTAATTCCCGTGCAGCTTCTTGGGACAAGGCTTCTTTTATTGTTTGCCCGCCTTTTTCCACCAAATCCTTAGCTTCTTTCAAGCCAAGAGAAGTAGTTTCTCGAACCGCTTTAATTACATTAATTTTTTTTGCTCCGATTTCCTGCAACACCACATCGTAGTTCTTATCAGCTGCAGCATCTCCTTTATCGTCTGCTTGTGGGGCGGCTACCGCCGCCACTGGTGCAGCAGTTGAAATATCAAATTTTTCTTCCATTTTCTTCACCAAATCAGCTGCTTCAATTAAACTGAGTTTACCAATTTGATCAAGGATCGTGTCAATCTTTTCCATATCTTAATTTAATTCCTTCTTAATTTTTTAGTTTTTTGCAGAGGCTACAATACCCCGTGCTAATTTTTGCATAACTTCCTTCACTCCAGAAGCAATCCTTGTTGCTGGTGTGGATATCCCTTTTGCAATAATAATCAATAATTGCTCTTGACTTGGCAACTTTGCTATCTCAATTACTTGCGTTGAGTCGAGATAATCGCCAGCCAAAAAACCTGATCTGATTACCACACTTTTATTTTCAGTCTTAAAATCAAGTACTATTTTACCAATTTCTGGGAAATTCTTATCAATTAAAGCGACCAGCAAAGGTCCCTTCAGTTGTTGCTGCATACGATCGGCGACTGAGCTATGAGTATCACTTTGCTTGAGTGCGAGGTAAAATAGACGATTCTTAATAACTTGTAAATGGACCGATTGTGGAATCAATTTATCACGCAGACTATCTATTTGTGAGACGGTTAATCCGCCATTTTCAACGAGGACAAAATTGAGTCGATCTTTCAATCTATCGGAGAGCGCTTGAACGTAGTCTTTTTTCTTTTGATTTGCCATAATCTATAATTCAATTCAAAAGCGGATGTGAAATCACTCGGATTGCTGGACTCATTGTTGCCTTCACATAAAAACTCTTGATGTAGTTCCCCTTGGCTTCATTCGGCTTATCACGAATGATCGCCTCTAGAGCTGAAGTAAAATTCTCCTCCAAGGATTTCAAATCATAGCTCATCTTTCCTAATTTGAGATGAATGATGCCAGTCTTGTCCGAACGATATTCATACTGCCCCAGCTTTAAACTTTTGATCACTGGTGCAAAATGAGTAGTCACTGTTCCTGCCTTTGGCTTGGGCATTAATCCCTTTCGACCAAGAATCGGGGCTATCTTTGTCATTTGTCTCATTATGTCAGGAGACGCAATACATGCCTCAAAATCTAACCAGTTTTCCTTTTTTATTTTTTCGATGATATCCGTCGAGCCGACATAGTCAGCGCCAGCTTCTTTTGCCTCTTCAAACTTATCTGCCGTAGTAATCACTAAAACTCGCACCTTTTTTCCGGTCCCATGTGGAAGACGAATAATACCTCGTACATTCTGTAGTGTTTTATAGCTGATACAAACTTTCCCTTCCAATGAACCATCAAATTTACTATAGCTACATTTTTTTAACAGTTCAATGGCAGCTTCCACCTTTTCTGCACGATTCTCACCGATTTGTTTTTTGGCTTCACGCCATTTTTTTCCCTGTTGTTGTTTTGCCATAAATTCTCTGACAGTTTACGGTTTGACTGCTACTCCCATTGCCCGGCATGTTCCGCTTAAAATTCTCACTGCCATATCCATGTCTCGAGCATTCAAGTCTTTCATCTTTATTTTAGCTATTTCTTGTAACTGACTAATGGTAATAGTCCCCACTTCCTCTTTATTGGGTGTAGCTGCGCCTTTTTCAATGCCAACCTCCTTGAGAATCAACAGTGCTGCTGGCGGAGATTTCGTGATAAAAGAAAAGGAGCGATCTGCATAAATAGTGACAATCGCTGGAATTTTTATCCCCGATTGCCCCTTGGTTTGATCATTAAACTGCTTACAGAATTCCATTAAATTCAAGCCATGCGGACCAAGGGAAGTACCGATTGGATGAGCTGGAGTTGCTTTTCCTGCTTCTACTTGCAGCTTAACTTTACTTAAGATTTTTTTTCCTTTTTTTTCTGCCATTTTCTTTGATTGCTATCCTACATTCGATGCCACTTGCAGATAATCTAATTCCACTGCAGTAGACTGTCCAAAGATTTCCACTTTCACTTTAAGTTTAGCTTTATCAGCCATGATTTCATCGACAACCCCAGAAAAGTTCATGAACGGTCCATCAACAATCTTGACCCGTTCACCTACTTGAAAGAACATTCTTCGTGTTGGTGCACGATCCCGACTATCTTCTTGCGAACCATCTTCTTGTAAAAGATTCTGTATTTCTTCATTACTAATTACATCGGGCTTACCCACAAAACCGGATACCGAAGGCACCCCTTTGATTGCCAGAATTATATCATCATTTTTTAGATCCAACTGCGTGAGAATATAGCCCGGCATAAATTTCTTTTCTACTACTCTCTTTTTACCATGGTGCATTTGCGCTACCTTTACCGTGGGAATATGAATATCACCCACATAATCCTGTAAATTACGCAGTTTGAGTATCTTTTCGATTCCTGCCTTCACTTTTTTTTCATGTCCAGAATAGGTCCGCAACGCATACCATTTTAGTGTCATTTCAAATAACAATCCAATCAAATATCTGATCGAAGATATTATCAATCAGAAACAGAAAAATGGAGATAATCGCGATCACAACCAATACCACGACCGTTGAATTCATAATTTCTTCTCTTTTCGGCCATTGAACTTTTTGAATTTCTCCTCTACTTTCCTTTAAAAAATTAAACATCGGTGATATCAAATCGTTGCAGGCCGGGAGAGGATCGAACTCTCATCTGAGGTTTTGGAGACCTCTATTCTAGCCATTGAACTACCAGCCTCTAACAGGAATTCCCGCAGGCTTTTTCCATTTTTTTTCATTTTTTGCTCTACCACTTTCTTCGTCTCATTTGCCCACTACCAGATTCGAACTGGTGACCTCATCCTTACCATGGATGCGCTCTACCAGCTGAGCTAAGAGGGCAACGCGATTGTCGCAGTCATGCTAGTCAATTATTATAAATCTCGCTTAAATTGCAAACATTTCTAACTTTTCTACTGTAGAATATAAAAAAAAACAAATTAGTCTTGCTTGCGCTTGCCAAGCACGAGGCTATTCATCGAATAGATGGGCTGTACCGTGCGGGAATATTTTGGCTCTTAATTCAAACATTCTACGAGCGTTTAAACTACTCTGATAGTTATGTTCGCTTGAATCAGCAAAAAATTCATTGGCATTCGCTCGCTCTCCCTCAAGTTGCCCACCAGAGCGATTGTCACCCACCCATTGATCTGTTCGCTTTGAAGATTTCATTGGTTGTTGAACTATTTTTTCGGTGATTATTCGATAGCGAATATAGGTATTATGACTTGCTTCCCGAGTATAGCGCACCAAATCATAGTCAATGCGCGGAGATATAAAAAAAAAGGCATTTTGTAGTCGGGACTGAATCTCGCACTGAATGTGCTCACGACATTGTGAACGCTTTTCATAGACAGTTGGAATCATGATCTCTCGTTGATATATGCTTTTATCTTGTGAATATACCGCTATCTTAAATTTTATTCGATACATAGTTTGTTCATTCATATTCTTTATAGTATCGATTCTGCTAGTGAGCATATTGAATTCACTCTGTCGTTTTTTTGAGATTTATTAATTGGGGAACTCACCGACACCAAGGGCATCAAAAATGGGCGGAGGCGAGCTGGTGACATAACCATGCATTCAACTGTTCTGCTTTTTTCTCATGTGTCCTCTGCCAATCGGTGCTTGCGACTTCATTTAAGTCATTGGTAACTGCCAGAAAAGCAGTAAATGGAATCTGATGGCGAAACGCTACGTAGGCAAGGGCATAGGCCTCTAAATTCTCCCCCCACCCTTCACAAAAGGAAAATTCTTTTTTTTTGGGGGGGTGTTGTGAAAGAATTTTTCTGAGTTGAATTGCATAATCATACTTGGTAATCGAATTAGTGCTATTGATATGAGCTACTTGCCCGCATAATAATCTGGTGTTTTGGGGAGAGGGGAAATGTTTTTTTTCTGCTTGAATTTTCTCGAATAAAAATTGAGCATTTTTCCCGCGGGTTGTTGTGATTACATGATTTTGCAGAAGAGCAAGACGAGCCCTATCCAAGCAAACCGAGACATCGATATTGGAAAAAGAATTGGCATAAAAAAATATTGGCCTTTTTTTTTTATGACGAGCAGATTGTTCTTGCCCGCCAACAAACCCTGAGGGTTTGATTCTCATTTTGCCAGCTGAGCCAAGCAACAAAATTTCATAAGGAGAAGAAAAATCCTTTTTCCCCGCCTTATATTTTTGCAAAATTCGTTCTAAGTTCACCGCACTTTCAACACCTCCCACTCCGACAGTTTCACAGCGAACATTTGGCAATAGTTCATGAGAAAGACCGAATAATTCTTGCCGAATCGCGGTAACGATTAAGATTTCTTCTTTCATCCTTTACTGACATAGCTCAAGACTCGTATACCGTCAATCGCAAAAGATGAATTACCCCTCTAGCCAATTGGTACTCTCCTTTATAAGAGCTCTAAACAACAACCTCATTCCAATAAAAAAATAAGTTTGACATGAGGTCACGGTATCCATAAAAATATACTGAAACACACATGCGAGCCAGCTTACAAGATATCATATCCTTTTGCAAACGCCGCGGTTTTGTGTACCCTTGTTCGGAAATTTATGGTGGTTTAGCAAATAGTTTTGACTACGGTCCTTATGGCACCGAACTATTGATGAATTTAAAAAAGATTTGGTGGAAGGATTTTGTACATTCACGTGCCGATATCGTGGGCCTTGATAGTAGTATTTTACTCCATCCGCAAACTTGGCGATCAAGTGGTCACGTTGCTTCATTCCATGATCCACTCTGCGATTGCCGGCAGTGCAAGGTTCGCATCCGCTTCGATAGTTATGCCGAAAAAAATCTGAACATTGATTGCAGTGAGAAAAATTTAAAAGAACTCCAAGAAATTTTCTTGCAACACACAGCAGATATGATTTGCCCTCATTGCCAGGCGAAGAATAGCTTTACCAAGCCACGTCAATTCAATCTCATGTTTTCTACCCAAAGCGATGTCATGAGTGAAGATGCCAACGATCCAGAATTGGCAGACAAGGATAAAATTTATTTGCGACCAGAAACCGCTCAAGGGATATTTCTCAACTTCAAGAATCTGATCGACACTTGTCGCCTGCAAGTTCCCTTTGGCATCGCACAAATTGGCAAGAGCTTTCGCAACGAGATTATTGCCCGCCAATTTATTTTCCGTACGAGAGAATTTGAGCAACTAGAAATTGAATTTTTCTGTAAGCCAAACACGCAAAAAAAATGGTTCGCCTACTGGCAAGAGAAGTATATGGATTGGTTCCAAAAAATTGGAATCCCGGCCGAGCATTTAAAGATTCATCGACATTCTGCCAAAGAGCGTAGCTTTTATTCCGAGGATACGGTTGATTTTTTGTATGACTACCCTTTCGGTTGGAGTGAACTTTTTGGGCTCGCATCGCGCACCGACTACGATCTGAGTGTTCATCATAAAAAAAGTAAAAAAAATCTAACCTATTATGACGTAACCACCAAAGAACACTATTTGCCCTATGT
Source organism: Leptonemataceae bacterium (assembly GCA_965207725.1). Taxonomy (GTDB): domain Bacteria; phylum Spirochaetota; class Leptospiria; order Leptospirales; family Leptonemataceae. The sequence continues at coordinate 1,610,642 of OZ242290.1, forward strand.
GATTGAACCGAGTTTAGGTCTCAATCGGCTATTCCTCGCCATTCTCAGCAGTGCGCTTGATTTATCAGATAGCAAACACACTATCCTTAAATTGGATCCGGCTATAGCACCCGTACAAGTGGGCATCTTCCCCTTGCAAAGAAAAGCCCCACTGATCGAAAAATCAGAAAATATTTTTAAGCAACTACAAAAACACTTCACCACCGAGCTGGATACAATTGGTTCCATTGGCAAACGGTATTATCGGCAAGACGAATTGGGAACGCCCTATTGTATCACCATTGACTATGAGACACTACAAGATCAAAGCGTTACTATTCGGTTTCGCGATACCGCACTCCAAGAAAGAATTTCAGAAACAAAGATTATTGATTATTTGCAAAAGAGAATCCTCGCATGAGTAAAAAAGGAAAAGTCGCCAAAGTTATTGAAATCAAAGACTACCCACCAGATACTCGAATCCTTACTTTCACGACAACAGAGCCTATTGGTTTTTGCGGAGGGATGTGGGTTATGGCAGACTTGGGAATTACATATGCCGATGGAAGACCTGCCAAACGAGCGTATTCAATCATTTCGGCAGACGACAATCAAGTTCAGTTTCAACTAGCCGTAAAAGGATTAAAAACTAATCACACCAGCGATGCTATTCACAATCTAAAAATTGGCGATCCCTTTCATTTTAGTGGCCCCTACGGAAAACTCTATCGTCTTTTGCCAACAGATACCAACAAAACTTCTTCAATCTTGGTGATTGCAACTGATACTGGAGTAAGCGCAGCTTTGGGGCTCCTTCGCTCATCTGCAATGGAGCAATTACAAAAAAACAATTGCAATGCTCGGGTAATCTGGTTTTGCCCAAGTGCAGACTATTTCCTCCCTCATTGGCTCGCGCAGAAAATTTTCCCACAGATAGAGATTTATAGTATTGAAGAACCATCCACAGATTCTCAAATGAGAGAGCAGCGGAAAAAAACTATTTCTTCAAAAATCACAGAACTTCTTACTACCAAACAACAGCCAGCCGATCTAATTTTTCTTTCTGGCGATGGTTTGCTCATTGATCACGCTATCGTTGAGATTATTGGCGAAAGAATCAATTGGCAACTAAAAGAAGAACAGATCAGAAAAGATGTTTTCTTTAATAACGAAAAAAGTTTAATCGCAGAAAAAAGAAAAAAAGAAAACAATCATCAAATTTAGAAACTATTCAATTCATGTTGAAGTCCAAAAAAAGAGGTTTGCGCAGCGGATTTACCACTGGAGCATGTGCAGCTGCGGCAGCACGGGCGGCAACCAGAGCCTTGTATTTACAAGACAACGTTTCGAAGATTGCAATCACCTTGCCAAATCGACAGCATCAGCAGTTTGCGATTGCTGATTGTCAATTTAAAAAAAATAGCTACGGCCGATGCACCGTAATCAAAGATGCTGGCGACGATCCAGATTGTACCCACCTGGCCAAAATTGTGGGAGAAGTGCGACCTATTAAAAATGCGATTAAGCAGGATGCAAATGATAAAGGCATTGAAATCGTTGGCGGCACGGGCGTTGCGCGGGTAACAAAACCGGGACTTGGATTGGAAGTGGATAGCTGGGCTATTAATCCAGTTCCCAAAAAAAATATCTTAGAGATGGTCGCCGAAGAACGCGCACTCCATAAAAAGGATCTTGGTGGCACGATAGGCAATCAAGCACTGCTCGTAACGATCAGTGTCCCCGATGGTCTTGCCCTCGCGAAGAAAACAATCAACGACAGACTCGGCTTGGTGGGTGGGATTTCTATTTTGGGGACCACCGGCATTGTGCGCCCCTACTCGACGTCTGCCTTTAAATTTAGCATTCTTCAAGCAATCGACATAGCGAGTCAAGCCCCGCTCACTGATCATCGCGATTCTTCAAACGGGCAAAAAAACTGGGCTGGCTGCGAATTAGTATTCACCACTGGTGGCCGCTCCGAAGAATTTGCGATGAAAATTTTTGCCCGCCTGCCTGCTCTGGCATTTATTCAAGTGGGAGATTTTATCGGTACCGCCGCTAGCTACACCGCAAAAAAGAAGTCGAAAATAAAAACGATTCATGTAGTTGGCATGATTGGCAAATTGAGTAAGATGGCACAGGGAGCCATGCAGACCCATCAGGCTGGTTCCCGAGTAGACCTAGAACACTTGTCGCAGCTGGCTGCCGAACTGGGAGCATCACCAGCTGTAGCAGAGCGAATGAGAAACGCAAATACCGCCCGCGAAGTCTTAGAGATTGTCACAGAAATTGGATTGCATGAATTTCCTAATCGAATCTGTGATTTAGTCTGCAAAAAAATTCTTGAATTTTTAAATAGAAAAAATATCTCTCGCCCAGATTTACAGATACAATCGCAGATGACAGATTTCCAAGGACAGACTATTGGCAAAAGCCCTCAATAGAAATTACCCACTGGCAACATTATTTTTTTTTCCCAGCTGCCAATTTCATTATATGATAATCAAGACCTTCGATTTTCTCAATCATTGATAAAGGATTCCTTTTTTTTCTTGACGATTGGGAAAATATCTTCTCAATTTTATCCAGATTCTCCAAGACGACCGCACGCCCAGCGGCAACTCCTTCCTCTGTTCGATGAAAATCTAAAATATTATATCCTCCTTTAAATTTGGGTTCCAAATAAAGCTCTGCTGGGAACTGCCAACGATTGTACAGACGTAGCCGATTGAACATAATATCGGAAGCCCGGCTCAAACTACCGAGCGAAGACTCTGTGTATCTTTTCTCAGGACTGCCATTCAGATCTATTGCTATCGCTACATCTGCTCCCATGTGGCGCGCCAAGTTCACAGGCACTGAATTAATAATTCCCCCATCAGCAAATTGATAGCCTCGCCAACGCAATGGAGCGAGTAGCCCAGGAATTCCAATTGAGGCTCGAATCGCTCGAGTAAGGTTTCCCTTCATGAAAAACACTTCCTCTAATCCATGAAGATCAGTAGCGACAATTCCCAAAGGTATTTGCAAATCTCGAAATCTGGTTACATGCATAAACTCCTCCATCCTTTTTAAAAATCTGTTACCACTAATAATCCCATTCTCACTGACACTAAAATCTAAATAACTAATATTCTTAAAAAATGAACTCGACTTCTTCGCTAATTTTTCAAGACCGTCAATATTATGGGAGGCATAATAAGCACCGGCAATAGCACCAAAAGAAGAACCCACCACTAGATCAAAATGCAAATTGTTTTCGATCAACGCTTGGAGTGCCCCTAAATGTGCCCATCCTCGAGAACCACCTGAACCGAGCACGAGAGCAACTTTATTATTTTTTTCCCTGCCACCATGAGTTTTTCCTTGGGGCGAATCAGAAAATAAATCGAGAACCTGCTTAAAAAGAGTTTGTTTTTGCATATGGATGGTGATCGCTCAGATAATTCTCACTCTAGAACAACTTATGTGACTTCCGCTGGTTCTGTCCACAGATTGTGCTGCTTGATCAGTGCGATTAATTCTTGATCCGCTTTTTTTTCTGGAATATTTGCTTTGACCAATTGGTGTTTATGATATAGATGAATCTTGCCAGCGCCAGCACCAACGTAGCCAAAGTCTGCATCAGCCATTTCCCCTGGACCATTCACGATACAACCCATAATTGCAATTTTTACGTTTGGTAAATGATCAGTTACCCGTTGAATCCGTTGAGTGACCTCCTGCAATGAAAACAAAGTACGCCCACAAGAAGGACACGCGATGTACTCGGTTTTACTAAAGCGAACTCTCGTAGCCTGCAAAATCTCTAATTGCAAAGATACGATTTTTTCCTCTACCTGCTTTTTTGAGCCAGCGATTGATGCAGGGGTTTGGCTTTCTTTGATTGTTTTTTTGAAAATGCTCGTGTCAAAAAAGAGAGCATCACCCACCCCATCGACGAATAAACTACCGAGAGAAGAAATCGTATCATATGGAAGTTTGGCAAACCACGATCCATTATTCTTTTCCTCGGGAATATACTGTAGTTGATCGTGTAAAATGAGAGGAACCAGCTCTTGTTTTTTTTCTGACGCCAACCAAATTAAAAGCCGGTAACTAAACAGCAAATAGTAGGCTCGATCACCGTAACTGCTCTGTGCTCGCTTGGATGAGCAGAACGTTGGTACACGATTTTTTGTCAGTGTTTTTAATGCTTTGGGTGAATCAATTCTCCAAGAAAAGCAAAAAGCAGGAGATGTTTGTTGTTTTTTCCCCTGCAGGATTTTGCCTTGCTGCAGCAGCTCCTTTAACTGTTCCACATTTTCTGGTGAACCAGCAAAGGAACTCCACTCATGAGTCTTGGTTTTTGCGATCAGCCACAGACACTGCAAATCTCTGCCCACAAAAAAAGATAAAAAAGATTCTAACATTTCTGACTGTCTTTTTTTCATATCTGAATAAGCCACATCACCACCCGACAAATAAAAACGGTAGGCTAGTGCAACCATCTTGATTTGTAAAATATTTAGGGTTGCATCGGCAGATTCTTTGCCGAGCACAGAAGACTCCTTACCGGGTGCAAACAATCGGTGCAAATCATCGCGCCATCCTCTGCTTTTGTCTTGCCAATCGAGATGACAGACCAATAAAAAGTCAGCCAAAGCACGCTTGCTCTCTACACTTTGATCTGGCAAATCTGCTTGCAGGCGCAAACAGTCTGACAAAGAAAAAACAAAAGCATCGCTCCCTTGTTTTTTAAGAAACTGCATCTGATTTATGAGTTCTGAAAAATGATCATACTCCAAATGAGAAATAATTTTTACTGGCGATTGATTACCCAATTGAAAACAATGATTGGCAGAATGAGCATAAGTCGTTTGCCCACTTTGCTCTTTTCCCTGAGTGCGAACAGCTGATTTGAGAGCGAGCGGTATGGTGCAAGAGCGCCCATAGTTTGCTCGAGCAATCAGTCGATGAAAAGACGAGGTGATCTGTTGGTGAAACCTTTTTTTGCTGGTATGGTCAGTCTCTTTCCCAGCAAGAAGCATCTGACTCCTCGTCATATCAATGATTGAACGGGCAACTGGAATTTCATTGATAGAGTCTTCGGTCAATGAAACCCGAATGGTATCGCCAATACCATCGAGCAACAACGCACCAATACCGACTGCTGATTTGATTCGCGCAGGAAGACCTAAGCCTGCCTCAGTCAATCCCAAATGAAGGGGAAAGTTCAGGTGTTCTTGGGTAAGTTTTTTGACTAACAAGCGGTATGCCGCGATCATCACTTTGGTATTGGAGGCCTTCATGGAAATCACTATATCATGATAGTTTTTCTTTTGCGCGACTCGCGCAAATTCTAGAGCTGATTCAGCCATGCCGAGCGGAGTATCACCAAATCGGTTGGTGATCCGATCTGAAAGCGAACCATGATTGGTGCCGATCCGCAAGGCCCTACCGTATTCAATGGCTTTGTTTACGAGCTGGGCGAACACATCCTCAATGTGTGACAATTCCTCAAGATATTCATTATCGGTATACGTTCTCTTTGTAAATCGCTTGCGATCGATATAATTCCCCGGATTTATTCTCACCTTATCGACAGACTCGATCGCCACCAGCGCTGCTAACGGTGAAAAGTGAATATCGGCGACCAGTGGCACCGCACAATCGAGTCGCCGTAAACCATCACGTATCGCCGCCAGATTTTCTGCTTCCTTGACACTGCGCGCGGTCAGCCGCACGATGTGAGCACCCGCCTGGGCTAATGCTTTGGCTTCGCGGATACATGCAGCGATATCGAGCGTACTACTGATGAGCATCGATTGCACCGCGATCGGTGCATCACCACCCACCATCACCGAACCAATTTTTACCTGCCGAGTTTCTCTGCGAGGCCAATGTGCTTCTCCGCGCAAATTCTTGGGCGATAATGCGATAGATGTCATACTCTAGAAAATATTGAATTCTCACGCCAATCTGACAACCATTTTATGTTTTCATTCTTTTTTCTAAAATGATGAGCAATGCATAGTTGAGGTCCATTCAACCGCAAAAAGATTGACAGCGATTTACTTTTCAGTGAATTAATCATGCAGTTGAGAGCAAACATAAAAAGAAAAGAAACAAAGGAATTGAGTTTTCGAGTCCTGAAATTTGGTGGGACTTCGGTGGCGACCACTGCTCTGATTCAAGGCATCAGCAAAATCATTAAACGCTACTGCAAAAAAAATATCGCACCCATTGTAGTGCTCTCAGCGATGGGCGACACCACCGATCTGTTTTACGCCCAAGCCCTCCAAATCTCTCCTCAGCCAGACGCTCGGTCCTTGGATCAATTAATGGCTTGTGGCGAGCAAATCTCGGTTGCCCTCATGGCCATTGCTCTCATTCAGGAAAAAATTTCTGCCGTCTGTTTGACCGCAGCACAAGCAGGTGTTGAGGTGGAAGGAGACTACGGCAATGCCATAATCAAATCCATCGATGTGAAGAAAATAAAACGACATTTTCAAGAGGGCAGGCAAGCGTGTATTATCACTGGTTATCAAGGCGTTGGGCAAAAACAGGAGACCTATACTCTCGGTCGAGGTGGTAGCGATACCAGTGCGGTTGCTCTTGCTGCCGCACTGCACTGTCCGATCTGTGAGATTTATACCGATGTAGACGGCATCTATTCCGCTGATCCCAATCGAATCAGCGAGGCAATTTTGCTACCGACCATCGATTATCAAGAAATGATCGAATATGCTCGCTTGGGAGCCGGAGTTCTCCATAGCCGGTGTATTGCGATCGCCGCCAAGAACAACGTCAAGATCCACGTTCGATCCAGCAAACATCGACGAGATGGTACTCTTGTCTGTGATCGTAGCATAAAAAACGCAAAACTCGCGACCACCAAAGCGCAAAAAAATCACAATTCTGTTGTCGCAAAAAAATCTCATTACAACATTGAAGGTTCGCTCGTCACTGGACTTGCCCTCCGCACCGATGAATCCCAGTTAACCGTCCATGATATTCCCGATAGAATCGGGCTTGCCGCTGAAATGTTTACTGCATTGACTAAAGCCAACATCAACGTCGACTTGATTATCCAAACGACCGGGAGCAACAAGAGAAACAGTATCAGCATTACGGTCCACCGTTCGATTTTTGCGGCCAGCACGAAAGTTTTACAACGTTTCGTCGCAAAACACCAAGGCTCGCTCGACGTAGCTCAAAAAATCGCGGTTGTTTCTGTCATTGGCATCGGAATGAATTCTCATTCTGGAATTGCGGCCAAGGTATTTGCTGCACTTGGCAAGAATAAAATCAACATAGAAATGATTAGCACCTCAGAAATAAAAATCTCGGTGGTCATTGACCATCGGCTGGGGCAAAAGGCCCTAGAAGTAGTACGTGACACTCTACAAAATCTCGTTGAGTTTGATTCCTGATGACGATCAAACGAATAGTACGCAAAAAAAAATCATCTTAAAAAATCGACGATAGATTGCGAAAAAACCAAAATATATGAGCCTTTCCCCCATTTAAACGTGCTTTTTCGTGAAGCGACATAAAGACTGATTCACTTTTTTTTAAAAAAACTTGCATTTTTTAGACTTTAGAATGGGGTGGTCTTTGGTCTATTCGCTAATTTGCAGATCAACGAAGCACTAAAGCTAATCGTGACAAATTAGGAAGATAACAGGAGAGAAAATGCACGTAAATGCAATTAGAACGCTTAGCTGTTCTTACTTTTTTAGGTACATCCTGACCTTCGCTATCATGGGAGTTTGTGCCCAGTGTATGGCGATGGTCGATAAGGAGAAAAACAAGGATGTTACTGTTGATTTAGGTGATCAACAAAATAATACTGGATTTGATCCAGTGGACAATGTAAACGCTCCCGTAGTTCAAGCACGGGGAATGACTTTGACTTGGGACAAACCAAGCAACCCAGGATACAGCGGAGTGGTGATCGATGTAATGCCGCAAATTCCGGTAGCCGTCCCGAGTATAACGATCACGGGCAGTGAGGTCACTACCGCGATGATTGAAGGTCTGGCTTTTAATACTGATTATAGCTTTACCATTACTGCCAAATACAACGAAGATTTAGCCGAACCAATCGTCTTTAGTAAACGTTCGTCAGCTGGACCATCGGTTACTGGACTCACCGCAAGTACCAACGGTGATCAAGTCATTGTCAGCTGGATGACGCCATCTCTGGGATTTGACCATTATTCTGGAGTTACCATTACCGTGATTTCGGCAAATGGTGTGGCACGTCAGCCAGTAGAAGTCAGAGTTGATAACCGAAGCGACAATACTCAAGTAATCACCGATCTAGACTATGCTACCAATTACACGATTACTGTCGTTACCAATCATGAGGAATTGGGAACATCCAACGAAGTAGCTACCACCGTTATGACCGCAGCGACACCGATCCCTTTTTCGACAATCAGTGCTGGAAGTTCTTTTAGTTGCGCTCTACTCGTTGGTCATGCCTACTGCTGGGGATTAGGAACACAGGATCGTTTGGGCAATGGTCTGGCTATCAACCAAAATCAGCCAGTGCTCGTGAAAGTTAGCGTCGATAGCCCGCTTGGCAATGTTACTGCAATCGACACTGGCACTGCACACGTGTGTACGATTGCCGCTGGCAAAGCCTACTGCTGGGGTCAAGGAACGAACGGCCGCTTGGGGAACGGTGAGGCCAACAATCAAAGTCGACCAGTGGTAGTCGAAACCGCCGCAGATACTCCGCTAGCTAACGTTACCGACATTGGCCTGGGTAATGCACACACTTGCGCGATTTCTGACGGCAATGCCTACTGCTGGGGGCTGGGAACAGACGGCCGCTTGGGAAATGGTGAGGCCAACAATCAAAGTCGACCAGTATTGGTCGAAACAGCAGCAAATACCCCGCTGGCTAACGTCAGCGCAATTGCCGTTGGTAGCCGACACAGTTGTGCGATCGCCGACGGCAATGCCCACTGCTGGGGAAGAGGCACGAATGGACAATTGGGAAATGGCTTATTGGAAGATAAGAATCGTCCAGTAGTAGTAGAAACAGCTGCCAATACTCCATTGACTAACGTCACCGATATTAGTCTTGGTAATATACACACTTGTGCTATTTCTGACGGAACTGCCTATTGCTGGGGGGCGGGAGCAAACGGGCGCCTAGGGAACGGTCGGATTACTGGTCGCCAAGAGCGACCAGTGATAGTGGAAGCTACTACAGATACTCCACTGACCAATGTCACCACCATTGATCTTGGCAATGAATCGAGTTGTGCTCTTGCGGCCGGCAACGCCTACTGTTGGGGCAAGGGAGAATTTGGCCGCTTGGGCAATGGTACGGTCGATAACAAGAGAAACGCGACTCTAGTCAGTAAAAAACCGGGAATATCACTAGCCAATGTCAACCAAATTTCTGCTGGCTTCAATCACACCTGCGCACTCGCTGAAAATGAGGCCTATTGCTGGGGTGATGACGAAGATGGCGAACTAGGAGATGGCATGGCAAATGATTCATCCTTTGTCTCCCGCCCGGTGCGGGTAATTCGTCCCGATTTTTAGGGCATACTATTCTGACGAGCTCAAAATCAAAGTTTTTTTGAGCTCGTCAGAAGCTGTGGAATTACCCCAAGCTACTTCCATTGTTTGAGGAAGCTGCATATAAGCTCGAGAAAACACTGGACAAAAATCAGAGATAGTTACAATCAAGCAAAAAATTGAAAGTCACTGCACGTAAAAATCAAGATCCTGTTGTTACCGGCGTCACTCTAAAGACTGACGAATCGCAATTAACGCTCCATGACATTCCAGATAAGGCGGGACTGATAGCAGAATTATTCGACGAACTGGGAAAAGCCCATATCAACGTGAACTTAATCGTGCAAACCACCGGCATCAAGGCAAAAAATAGCACCAGCATCACGCTTCTTCGCTCGTCTCTGGCAAGAGGGCAAGACATTCTCCAGCTATTTATAGAAAGGCATGGCGGCTACTTGGAAGTAACCCCAGAAATCGGAATCGTTTCGGCAATCGGGATCGGTATGATCAATCAGCCGGGAATTGCTGCCACAATGTTTACCGCGCTTGGCAAAAAAAAGATCAACATAGAAATGATTAGCACCTCCGAAATAAAAATCTCGGTAGTGGTGAGTCATCGAGTAGCAGGAACCGCGCTCCGAGCAGTCCACAATGCGCTGATTCTCAACAAGAAAACTGGTGAAGCCAACGAAAATTAATGGATCATGAATCTATCAGCTCGTTAACTCGCCCCCGCTCGCGTGATAATGAGGTTGCCGTCAAGCTTAGCTATGAGCAACGACCAATCGGCGTCTTTGATTCTGGTTTGGGTGGGCTCACCGTCCTCAATGAATTATTGGCACTACTACCAGCCGAAGACTTTGTCTATTTGGGAGATACCGCGCGCGTCCCCTACGGAATTCGCAGCCAAAAGACCATTGTCCGCTATAGCCAAGAGGCCAGTGAGTTTTTGCGCAAAAAATCTGTCAAAGCAATCATCATTGCGTGCAATACCGCAACAGCTTGTGCCGGGCAGGCGCTCTGGCAAAAATTTACACCGCTACCAGTCTTTGGCGTCATTGAAGCAGGGGTAAAAGCAATCAGCCAGCTGCCGCCAAGCGAGCGTGAAATTATCGCGATTGCGGCAACAAGAGCCACAATCCTTTCTGGAGAATATCAGCAGAAGCTAGCAAAACTCTGTCCCGATTCCCAGCTGATGACCCATCCCTGCCCGCTCTTTGTGCCCTTGGTTGAAGAAGGGTGGCTGGATAACTCAATCACCCGCCAAATCATCCATCACTATTTGGACCAACTGCACGGTGCCCAATGCCTCTTACTGGCATGCACTCACTTTCCTCTATTAAAGCAGACGATCCAAGAAGAGTTTCCACATTTTAAGATTGTAGATTCGGCGATTGAAACCGCACGCCATGTGACAAAGGCCCTAGCTGATCAGCAAAAATTAAAAAAATCAGACAAAAAAAAAGGCAATCTCACGATCTATCTCACCGATGTCCCAGCGGAGCAAAATCTGAATCTCTCCCCTTTCCCATTACAAAGAAAAATCACCAGCATCCAGCACGTAAAAATCACCCACGATTAATTGAGACAGAGAGAGAGCTAAAAAGATTGATTTTCTTTAGGTGATTACGATACTTGATCCAATCTAAGAATAACCAAGAATATATACTATGAGCGAACAGGAAAATCAAGTTTGGGAAGCAGTAGAGCGCCAAGAATGGCTTGAATCTCTAGACTATGTAATAAAACAAGGTGGCAAAGAAAAAGTACGAACCTTGATGCGTGCTTTGCAAAATCGCGCCGCAAAAGCCGGGATACTGTTACCGTACGCCGCAAACACCCCTTATCTCAATACCATCAGCAGAAGAGATCAACCGCAGTATCCGGGTACCGAAGAAATTGAGCGCCACATTCGCAGTTTGGTGCGCTGGAATGCCATGGCTATGGTCGTCGGTGCTAATCGACGTGCCGATGGAATCGGCGGCCATATCGCGACTTATGCCTCGTGTGCCACCCTTTTGGAAGTCGGTTTCAACCATTTTTTCCGAGGGAAAGATCATGCCGATGGTGGAGATTTAGTTTATTTTCAAGGACATGCCGCACCCGGCATCTATTCTCGCGCGTTTCTGGAGGGAAGATTGAGTGAACAGCAACTCAATAACTTCCGCCGAGAGCTCGCTGAGGGCGGTGGGCTGAGTTCCTATCCCCATCCATATCTCATGCCCAACTTTTGGGAATTTCCTACAGTTTCTATGGGACTGAGCCCGATTATGGCGATTTATCAGGCGCGCTTCAACCGCTATCTGGAAGATAGGGGTCTTGTTAAAAAAAGTGGCAAAGTTTGGGCTTTTATTGGCGATGGAGAAACAGATGAACCAGAAACCCTTGGTGCAATTGATCTAGCATCGCGTGAAAAATTAGAAAACCTCATATTTGTCATCAATTGTAATCTACAGCGGCTGGATGGCCCAGTGCGAGGCAATGGCAAAATTATTCAGGAGCTTGAGGCTGTCTTCCGCGGTGCTGGCTGGAACGTGATTAAAGTGATCTGGGGGAGCAATTGGGATCCCTTACTCGAAAAAGATACCTCGGGTGAGCTGATCGCCCGCATGGATGAAGCAGTCGATGGCGATTATCAAAAGTACAGTGCCAGTGATGGCGGATATATTCGCAAACATTTTTTTGGTAAAAGTAAAGTACTCTTAAAATTGGTAGAGCATCTCTCAGATCACGAACTTAAAAAACTGATCCGTGGCGGGCATGATCCCAAAAAAGTCTACGCTGCCTATAAATCTGCAGTTGACTATCCGGGCAGACCGTCGGTGATTCTGGCAAAAACCGTCAAAGGATATGGAATGGGCGAAGCTGGAGAAGGGCGCAATATTACCCATCAGCAAAAAAAGATGAGTGAGGCTGATTTGCGCAATTTTCGCTCGCGCTTTTCGGTACCTATTTCTGATGCCCAAGCCAGCGAGGCCCCATTTTTTAAACCCGAACTTGAATCGATTGACTTAAAATATTTAACCAAAAAACGAGAAGAATTGGGAGGACCGCTTCCTCATCGAATAGCCGACAAGGCCTCGGCATTACAGCCACCAGATGAAACATTTTATCAGGAATTTCTTGGGGGTTCAACCGAACGAAAACTGTCAACCACTATGGTGGTGGTACGTATCCTCGCAAATCTGTTAAAGGACAAAAATATCGGTAAACATATTGTCCCGATTGTTCCAGATGAAGCACGAACATTTGGCATGGAAACCCTCTTCCGCCAAGTGGGCATCTATTCCCATGTGGGACAAAAGTATGAACCGGTCGATCGCGATACCCTGCTCTATTACAAAGAATCGGTCGATGGGCAGATCCTCGAAGAGGGGATTACTGAAGCGGGCTCGATTTCATCGTTTATTGCTGCTGGATCAGCCTACGCATCGCACGGCACCAACATGATCCCCTTTTTCCTGTTTTATTCAATGTTTGGCTTCCAACGAATTGGTGATTTCCTGTGGGCATCCGGTGATATGGGCTGCCGAGGTTTTTTGATCGGTGGCACAGCGGGCAAAACCACTCTGGCTGGAGAAGGACTACAGCACCAGGATGGGCACAGCCTACTCTTGGCAAACCCTTATCCCCACATTCATTCTTATGACCCTGCCTTTGCCTTTGAAATAGCTACGATCATTGAGCGCGGTCTACATAATATCCTGGTAAAACAGAAGAATATTATCTATTATTTAACTGCTGGCAATGAAAATTATGCAATGTGGGCATCGCCAGAAATTGCTGATCTCAAAGAGAGGATTATTAAAGGAATTTATCCACTTCAAAGATCTGTCTTGAAAAAGCCTCAGGCTTGCCTCGATATTTGGGGAAGTGGTGCAATCATGATAGAAGCAATCCAAGCAGCCAAGATTCTTGAAGAAGATTTTTCTATACAGGTTGATATTTGGAGCGTGACCAGCTATAATCAACTCTATCGCAATTTGCTCGCTACCCAGCACAGCAATTTACATAGCGACAAAAAAACCAATAAAAAATGCTACTTGGAAGAGTCCATTGAAAATGAATCAAGAGCCGATGCAATTCTTGCAGTCAGTGATAATGTTCGCAGCCTGCCCTACAGCGTCCTCCCGGCAATTCGTAAAGAGTTCTTTGCTTTGGGAACTGATGGTTTTGGTAAAAGCGAGACCCGCCAAGAATTGCGTAATTATTTTTGCGTCAATGCCGATTACATCGTTCTGGCTGCCTTAAAAACACTCGTCAGTATAGAAAAAATTGATGAAAAATACGTGAAAAATTTTATGAAAAAGAAAAGTCAATTTTTTAAAGATAAGAAAAACCCCTTTGAAATGATTTGGCAATGAGTGATAAAGAGATTAGTATTACGATTCCAGTTTTGGGAGAAGGAATCGACCAAGTTAAAGTGGTCTCTGTTTTGGTGCAAAAAAATAGCACGGTACAAGAAAATGAAAATTTAATTGAAGTCGAAAGTGAAAAGGCCTCACTGGAGATACCCACTCCCTATACTGGCAAAATTGTCCACCTTGCTGTCAAAGTCGGGCAGATAATGAAAGTTGGTGACGAAATCCTGCGCTTGATCCCAGTAGATAATCAAGAAGAAAAAAAGGATGATCTGCAGAAATCCCCAACCATTGAATCTCAGAAAAAACCAGAACCGCCACCAGAAAAAACAAGCAGTAAAGATCAAGAACCAACAGATGCAGTCGCAAGTGATTCGCCTAGCGAACGAGTGGCAACACCCCAGCCAAGCGAACCAGTAGCCGCAAACGGGGCACTCATCCCGGCATCACCCTCAGTTCGCCGCTTCGCCAGAGAATTGGGCATCGATATTCGCCAAGTGAGTAGCAGTATAGGTGGTCGAATTAGCGAAGCAGATATCAAGGCCTATAGTAAAAAAATGATGGGCGAGTTACAAAATTTGGGACCCGCAAGCAATATTAGCGTGCACCACCGTGAAGGAGTGGAACCTCAATTACCTGACTTTTCGCGGTGGGGCAAAATTCGCCGCGAAGGTTTGGATATGATCCGCCGCAAAACTGCTGAACATATGAGCCTGGCCAATCAAGTGATTCCCCAAGTCACGCAGTTTGATGACTGCGACATTACCGAGCTTGAGAAATTCCGCAAACAAAAAAATATTTTATTGGCAAAGCAGGAGATCAAAATTACAATCACCGCAATCATTTGTAAAATTCTTGCAGTAGCACTACAGAGGATGCCGGTATTCAATGCGAGCATCGATTTTACTAATCAGAAAATGATATACAAAGAATACGTCCATATTGCAATTGCAGTAGACACCCCAGCAGGTTTATTGGTACCAGTGATAGAGAATGTCGATCAAAAAGATCTTCAAACGGTCGCACGAGAAATGAGTGAGCTGGCACAATTGGCGCGCAATAAAAAATTAAGTCCCAAACAAATGCAGGGTGGGAACATTACCATCACCAATCTAGGCGGATTGGGTACCAGTTATTTTACACCGATCGTCAATTGGCCACAAGTCGCCATTCTCGGATTGGGACAGGCCAAACAACAGCCGATTTACGAGGAAAAAAAAGAAGGCTTTCTCCCCCGTCTCATCATGCCATTATCCATCAGCTATGATCATCGGGCAATTGATGGTGCGCAAGCTGCAAAATTCTTGCGTTGGATTTGCGACACAATGAAGCATCCCATAAATATTTTATTATCCTAAGTACTTTAAAAAAATGACACAGAAAATCCAAACTAAATATGCAGTGCTGGGTGCTGGTCCGGGTGGTTACCCTGCAGCATTTCACCTGGCTGACCACAGCGAAGAGGAAGTAACGCTGATAGAAAGCAGAAAGAATCCCGGCGGAGTATGCGTGTATGAAGGCTGTATCCCTTCCAAGGCGCTGTTGCACATTGCTCATGTAATAAAAAAGGCTAGAGAATCAGAAAAATTTGGCGTTCGTTTTGGCGAACCAAAATTAGACATTGAAAAGATTCGTGCCTATAAGGAGCGGGTGGTCAAAAAATTAACAGCAGGTACCGGGCAACTGACTCGCAGTCGTAAGATACGCTATATCCAAGGCCACGGCAAGTTCTTAGATCCGCATACTCTCCTGGTATCTCAGGAGAGCGAACAAATTGAATTGAGCTTTGCCAAAGCCATTATTGCCACCGGTTCCAATCCTCTCATTAATTTGCCTTTCTTACAACCATTCTTGGGAAGTGATCATCGCTTTACAAATCCAAATCTTTGGACATCAAACGAAGCACTGGCAATGGACTTCAAAAAATTCCCAAAAACAATCTTGGTCATTGGCGGAGGCTATATTGGCTTGGAGCTTGCTTCAGTCTATCAGGCATTTGGTAGTCAAGTGACTGTGATCGAAAGATTACCGCAATTGGTGAGTGGTGGCGGTATGACCGATCCTGACTTGGTACGAAAGTTAGAAATGCAGATGCGCAAGGATCAGATCAATTTTCTAATCGGTTGTGAAGTCGAAGAAATCAAAGAAGAAAAATCAGGTTTGACAGTCGTCTATTCGGATCAAGAGAAGAAAAAACAAGAAATCAAGGTAGAACGTGTACTCGTTTCTGTCGGTCGAGTAGCAAATAGCCAAGCCATAGATCTAACCAAGGCTGGCATAAACACCGAGAGACAATTTATCCCGGTCAATGCGCAACGACAAACCGAGCAGAAACATATCTGTGCAATCGGTGATGTCGCTGGCGGATTGATGCTCGCGCATAAAGCAAGCCATGAGGGAATTTGTGCAGCTGATCATCTATTGGGGAAAAAAACAGCCTTTGCTCCCTATGCAATTCCAGCCGTCATCTATACCGACCCAGAAATAGCAACAACTGGCTTGAGCGAAACTGAAGCAAAGGCCAAAAACATTCCTCATCGTACTATGATTTTCCCTTGGGCAGCCTCGGGACGCGCCACCAGCATTGATGATACCAATGGGTTTACAAAAATCATTGCAGACCCTGATAATGGCCGCATACTCGGCATGGGAATCGTTGGTCACGGTGCAGGTGAACTGATTAGTGAAGGAACATTAGCCATCGAAATGGCTGCAACCGCCCGAGATCTTGCCGATACCATTCATCCCCATCCTACTTTGAGTGAAACTATTATGGAAGCAGCTGAAATCTTTAGTGGTTCGTGTACTCATCTTCCCAAGAAACCACCAAGACCAAGTCGATCTTAAAAAATCTCCACAGTGAGCCTTGATAAGGCAAAGTTCATTCGAAAATACAAAAAAAAATCTGCTCAGACCGTGCTAGTTCGTACTCTCAAACGGCGGGTTGATCTGCTTGTTATTGTTGTTGGATTCTGATTGATAATAGATTTTTTGGGTAGGATAGGCAAAGTCTGCGCCGTGTTTATAAATTATATTTGCGATCTGCAATAGGACACTCTCTTTGACAACATGAAAATGCTGCCAATCGATGGTTTTGGTCATCACATAGATAAAGAAGTTCAGAGCACTATCGCTATACTCATTGAAGTTAACCATTTGAATTTTATTATCTGCAATCTCTGGGTTCGCCCGCAGAGCCTCGCGAATTTCGTTTAATATTGTTGGAAAAACTGGCATATCTTCATAGCGCAAGCCAATTGTCTCGTAAATTCTGCGATGGGTCATTCGTTGAGGATTTTCGATAATATTGTTCACTAAAAGAGAATTAGGAACATACAATGGTCGCTGATCAAAAGATACCAGTTCAGTCATTCGCCAACCGATGCGCTGGACGGTCCCCTCCAACTCAAGTGCATCAACCTTAATCCATTCGCCAATAGAAAGAGGACGATCTTTTAAGATGAGAAAGCCAGAAAACACATTCGCTAGAATATCCTTGCCAGCAAAGCCAATGACAATCGTTCCTAAACCACCGAATGTAAGTAGAGTAGAAACTGAAAATCCTAAAGCATCTAACAGAATTAAAAAAGCAACCAGAGCTAAAAAAATCTTCGCGATCTTAAACGAAGAGTAAACCGACGCTTTGGTCGGAGTTCGGCTAGTAACTTTACCAATCAGGAGACCTAAATTATTGCTAAAGTGTTGTTCCATGAGCAAAAGAATACGAAAAAGAACCCAGAAAATTGTCAGAACAATAAGCCATTTTTTGATTTCATTGATTATCGCTGGATTGATCTTATACCCACCTAACCGCTCAAAGAATATTTGATACAGATTGATCAGGAGGTAAAAGAAAATCCCGGTATAAATAGGAACTCGTAATTTTCGCAATATGAGGAGGTAATTTTTTTTTCCTGTGATTTTTAAATGAGAGAGTATTTTTTTTAGTGAATAACGATAGACCAAGACGACGAGGATAGTAAATATTACGATTCCATAAAACCAGATCAGGAATTTTGAAATAAATAGAAAAGCGCGTAAATAAAAGAAAAAATCGAGTGAATTAAGCATTCATTTAACAAACGGCATAATTCACAATTTATCTAAGCAATTTTTCTCATTTAAGCGAGAATACATCGTACTTGCCCGCTTGACGAATTTTGCCATGGCGGACTGCCCTCTTTACACCGAGCAATCCGTAGACGACAACGTCCATAAAAAGCACATTGCCCATAAAATTTTTCGTATTCTGCTAGAGATTCGCTTTCACCAGCAATAGGAATCAACCTACAATCGGCGGCAGATCTCCTGCCTTTTTGAAACTTTGGTGCGGCAGCTAACAGAGCCTGGGTGTATGGATGACAAGGATTTTCTAATACTTTCTTTGTATTCCCTTGCTCGACAAAATTTCCACACACCATCAAAATAATTCTTGTCGCGATTTGACTCACCAAATGGATATTATGACTGATTAACAAAACCGAAACCCGTTCACGCCGACAAAGATCCCGCAAAATCACGAGAATTCTTTTCTGATTGATAAGATCAAGGGCAGTGGTTGGTTCATCGGCTATAATCAGGCGCGGTCGTAACAACAGTGCCATCACAAAAAACACTCGCTGGAGCATACCGCCTGATAGCTGATGTGGATAGGATTCATAGATACGCCGCTGATCCGTTAAACCCATTTGTTTGAATAAATCAGCAATCCGCTTCTCATCGACTGGTAATCCACGAATCTGATAGACCTCATGGAGTTGCTTCTTGATCTTTATCAATGGATTGAGATAACTAGCTGGCTCTTGAAAAATCATACTCATATTTTGTGAACGAACTCGGGCAAAATCAGCCTCCGAAGACAACACCTGATAGTTTCTTGCATCTTGGTTATTCGCGTTCTCAAACTGCTGCTGCCCCGCTCGCTTTTTTGTCACTGCCTGTGGATAGTATCTAATCTCACCACCTTTTTGTTGCAATTCATTGCTTGGCAATAAACCCAACAATGATAAAGCGAAGATCGATTTCCCACTCCCCGACTCACCCACTAAGGCAATAATTTCTCCTTCCTCAAGCGACAGGCTTGCATTAAAAACCAGCGGTATTTCTTTTTTATTTTGAGCAGTTGCCCGCTTACTAATTTCTAAATTTTTTACTTCTAGCAATTTCATCGTGAGTGTGGATCAATCGTATTGCGTAAGGCTTCTGCAACCACAGCAAAGAGCATGAGAATGATAAATAAGGCAAGAGTCGTAAAAATAATGAGATGAGGGAATTCTTTTATCACAGTAAGCCCTTGCGCAAGTAATTCACCCCAAGATGGGGTTGGCGGTGGCAGACCAAATCCTAAAAAATCAAGCGCAGTCAGAGATGTAATGCCCCCCATAATAAGAAATGGAAAAAAAGTCAATAGCGGAGTCAGAGTATTGGGAACATAATGCCGAAGAAATATTCGAGTGAAAGAATAATTGAGCATACGAGCATTCTTTATGAAATTCAATTCTTTAACCCGATAAAACTCAGCACGCACATAGTATGAAAGTCCAATCCAAGAAAAAGCAGCCATAATGCCAGCGAGCAAAAAGAAATTATTGCCATAGATGTTTCCTAGCAAAATAACTATATATAAAAATGGAAGCGAGGCCCACACTTCAATAATTCGTTGACCAAAAAAATCAAATCGTCCCGCCAGAATTCCTTGCAAGGCACCGATGATTGTCCCGAAAAAGGAAACGGTAATCGTGAGAAATAAGGAAAACAACATGCAGATGCGAAAGCCATAGAGGATACGCGCCAAAATATCGCGAGCTGTTCGATCAGTACCGAGCCAATGTCGACTATTGGGTAAATGCGGCGGGATACCTGCCTCATTGAGATGCGATTCATATGGACCAAATGGATAAAGAGGGCTAAGCCAATAGGCCTCATCTTGAAAACTTTTCTGCTGAAGTAATCGCGGATAATCGGCTTGCTCTTGTTGTGGTTGCCCAAAGGTCGTTCCTGAATAAAATTGCCAGATAGGAAAAAAGAATCGATCCTGATAGTAGATGGCAATCGGCTTGCTACCGGCAATGGCCTCGCTGAACAATGAAAGGACAAACAGAAACGACAGCAGGCAAAACGCAATAAAGCCTCTTTTTTGCCGAACAAAACGATAGATATAGCTTCCTTGTTTAATCATACTTCACGCGGGGGTCAATAATAAGATAGAGCAAATCGGCGAACAATCTGCCAACAAGAGTCAGTAGACTGGCTAAAAAAATAATTGCCATGACAACATTGTAGTCTCGCGCGAGCATTGAATTATAAACCAGTAGCCCGGTCCCGTCTAAATTGAAGATTTTTTCTATCAATAAAGAACTCGCAAACATCAGAGTAAAAATTTCGCTCATCCGAGTTGCCAAAGGCAAAAGCGCATTGACTAGAGCATGTTTTCGTACGGCTTGTTTAAAGCTCAAGCCTTTCATCCGTGCAGTAATAATATAGCGTTTATTGACTTCGTCCAACAGACTGTTCTTTACCAATAACGTTAAAAATGCAAAATCTCCAGCCATAGTTGCAAGCAATGGTAGAGTCATATGATAAAGAAAATCGCCAACTTGACCAATCCAAGATAATTCTTCAAAACCATCGGAGACTGCACCGCCAATCGGGAATAGATCCAAAAAACTTCCGCCAGACAAAAAAATAATCAAAATAAGTGCAATGACATATCCGGGGACAACATAGAGTGAAAAAATAAAAATATTCGAGACCATATCAAAGACAGAGCCATGACGAGTGGCCTTTGCGATTCCTAAAGGAATGCAAATCAAATAAGATAATAAGAAAGCACTAAAACCAAGGAAAAGGGATAACGGTACTCGCTCAATGATGACATCCCAAACTGGTTGTTGGTATGCAAACGAAATTCCAAAATCTCCTTGCACAATTCCAGACAACCAATGTAAATAGCGGCTGAGGGGTGGCTTATCGTAGCCAAAGGTTTTTTTAATATTTTCAATTTCAGTCTCGGTAATTTCCTGCAACAGATCAGTCGATCCGCCACCGTGTTCTTGACTGACTTTGCGGATCTCCGAGAGATAATTTTCCACAGGTCCCCCCGGTAAGAACTGGATCAATGTAAAAACGACAAGGGTGATACCAAGAAGAGTAGGAATAAAAAACAAAACTCTCCGCAAAATATACGTTCTCATAAGCGATTCACCACCGGTTCTTGAAAGTTGATCGATGCCGGTTCTGGAGGCAACGGGTCATTTCTTTGCTGGGCAAGGCGGAGCGATTTCTCCTTGCTTGGATCTAAGCTCCAATAGGTAAAAATTGAGTCCTCATTACTATATTTATCCAGAACCGAAGGCGGGAAAGAAAATTTATTCCAATAGAGCAAGCGACTGTGATCTGCCTGCCATAACAAAAGAAAGGGATGGATAGCTAATAAGCGGCGATCCAAGCTCCGCAATAAATCCTTCCTCACACTCAGTTTTTTTTCCTTTTTTAGTCGATTGAGTAGTTGATCAACAATCGTGTCTTTGAGCCCCGGCCAATTTATCGACCCGATTTGATCTGCCGTCTCTGAAATAAACAAAGGTTGCGGATCCAAAAGACGGGAAGCACCTACATTGACCCAGAAGAGATCAAACTCAAAATGATCAATCTTTTGTGCGAGTGTCGCCGCAGTACTCTGCCGCAGCGAAGTAACAATACCAACTTTCTGTAGTTCTTGCATAAAGACTTGGAAATGCCGTAGATCAGTCGAATTAGTAATAAAATTAATCTCCAATACTGTCCCATTTTTTTCACGCAACCCTTGGCGATTCACGCGATAGCCTGCCTCAGTCAATAATGAGCGAGCCCTCTGCAAATCATAGTTGCAGTTTTTCTTATCTCGAGATGTCTGATTACCAGTTGTCAGATCTGGAAAATAAGAATGCAAAATAAAGTACTGATTAAACATCAACTTCTCATTCATGAGATTCCGCGGCAAAATATGACACAAGGCGCGTCTGACTCTCAGGTCTTGAAATTTTCTTTTCCGGAGATTTATCGCAAATCCTTGAAAGCCAAGTGGACGTCTATTTTTAATTTCTTGCCTAATCACCCAATTTTTTTCAGTCGCAGCAAACTGAGTCTGTTGCTGCCAAATAGAGGAGGTATAAATGGCATAGACATCAAGCTTTTCTTTCTTGAGGTATTCAAGGGAAGCAATTCGATCACTGGTATATCGAAATCGAATATAATCAAAATTATATTTTCCTTGATTGTAGGCTTTATGACGCCCCCACCAATTATTTCTTCTCTTTAGCATGACAAATCGATTCTTTCGCATTTGATGCAATGAATAGGGGCCACTCACGACCTGAAATTCAAATTGAATCTGATTAAAATCTTTGTCTCGCCAAGCATGCTCGGGGAAAGCCATAAAGCTGGCAGCATCCCAAAAAACCTTCCAGTATTTTCTTTTAGCGCGGATCTGAATCACTCGATCTGCCAAAATTTTGGGGCGTTCAAAACGCGAAAGCGTTGCCCGAGTTAAGGTTGTCCGATATTCAGGATTCATGATTGTATCGTAATAAAAAACAATATCAGAAGCTAAAACTGGGCGTCCATCGCTCCATTGTGCCCGAGGATCGATTCGAAAGATAATCGTTCGACCATCGCTTTTTTGCGACCATTGATTCGCTAAGACACCTATTGGCCGGTCACTAGTCGAATGCAATTGCGCTAACGGTTCAAATAGATACGAAATAACTTGCGCTGCTTGAAAACTACTATCAATCCAATAATTGAAGGATCGGGGAAATGGTCCTCCCCAAGTGGAAATTGTACCACCCTTTTTTTTGATCGAGTCAACTAGCGGATCATACTCTTGATCAGCGGGCAAAATAGTAATAGCGAGCTCTGAAATTGCTTTTTGTGAGATCGTTTTTTCTTGATTTTTACAATGATAAATAGTGGGCAATAATAATAGGCTCAGCCACAAGCATTTCTTTACTACAGGCTGCTTCATCAGCAAATAAATATAGATTTTCAAGTTATCCCTCGCAAGAATTCGCGCCGTTGCCAGGATCCTCGCCATTTATTCTTTGTCATTATAAATCATTGTTTATCTTTGGTTGAGTGGTGCAAATATCTTTTTATCGCCGACTAATGTGGAAAATACAACAAGGCGATGGAGTTTTTTGTTGACATGCATTTTAGGTGATTCATGATAGAATAAAACATCCCCTTTTGACGAAGATCGTTTTATCAAGATATTTGCAAACAAAAAATATAAGTGCTCGGATCAAGCGGATAAATTTTCAAGAATTATGGTACATCAAACTGAAGAACAAGCTACCTATGAATTCTTATGCCAAAAAATCCTTGGCAAACACTTCACCTCTTGCCCTATCTGCCACGGCCTGGGTTATTTCTATCAGGAAAATCAAGAGTACCTTGGGCAAAGAGATTTTCATATACACGGCAACTACCTACTCTGTCCATGTGTTAAAAAAAATTGCTCGACAACCAAGCAAGGAGCCTGTCCAACTCAACCACCATACGAATACTATGATGAGAAAGAACGAATCATGCGCCCTTGCCAATGCAAACCGTCCCGCCAAAGATTAGATAAAATCCGTTATTATTTAAAAAGATCTCACATCCCGTTAAAATATCAGGGGAAATTCTTACACCACTTTGAAACCAAAGACGATGAAAATCTAACCTTAGCAGTAGACCTCGCCAACGAAACTATCCTCAAGTTCAAACAATTGAACTGGGCTTCGCACGGTCTCTACTTGCACGGCGAAACTGGTTGTGGAAAAACTCTTCTCTCTTGTATTCTCTTAAATGAACTTTTACGTTTCTATGCGTGTAAAGTAAACTATGCTAAAATCTCGCGTGATATATTGGGAAAACTGCGCTATACCTATAATCCAAATTCAACGACCTATGGTGAAGGTTTAAAAATTGAAAAAGAGTTAGCGAGAACAGATATATTGGTCATTGATGATTTTGGCATTCATAAGGATAAGGAAACTCCTTGGGTACAAAATGTATTGTATGATTTGATCGATGCACGCTATGAAAATAAAAAATGTACAATTATCACCTCTAATGACCCAATGACTGAATTAAAAGAAAAAGGCAATATTCGTATTTATAGTCGCTTGCGGGAAATGTGTCGTGAAGTGCAAATCAAGAGTCAAGATTATAGAATTGAACATAAAGGCGTCGTCTATGATTAATAATCAATGTTCATCGTCTCTTGAAAAGCCAGAGCGCGTCCTCATTTCCTTGGGATCCAACGTGGGTAATCGCTTCCATTTTATACGAAATGCCTTGACCTCTCTTATCGCCGAAGAACAATCTGCCAGCTTAGAGTGGCAATCTCAAATTATCGATAGTCCAGCAGAAATTATCCATGAGCAGGCATCTTTTCTTAATCAAATTTTGATCATGCAGACCACTGAAAAACCCATCAACTTATTGAATCGGATCAAAAGAATAGAAAAACAAATCGGTCGCATAGAGCGTTACCGCTACGGCCCACGAGAAATCGATATTGACATCCTTTGTTTTGAAAAAGTACTGATGAATACTCTGAAATTGACGCTCCCCCATCCTGCTTTTTTTGAAATTCCCGCAAGAAATTACTTGAAAAGACTTTTCCAGCAAGAAAATCACATAGTACATGAATTACTCGATATCAATGGTCTTTCCATGTACATACCGCAAAAACAATTAGGCGTATAGCGAGCTTTCACTCACCGTTCTTGCTGACCTCTTGGTTAGTTAATTGCTGGATTTGCTGGATTTGATTGGGTTAAAAAGCTCTTGTAATCTAAAAATTTAGTGATCAAATCTGCAGGAATACTCGCCAAAGTAATAGTGCGCCCTTTTTTTACACCTTCTTGTTGCAGTTCTATGTATATCACTTTACTATTTCTATTCTGCGCAACTGCTGTGAATTTTAATTCCTTTTGATCGGCAACATTGTCTGATTCAGAATAGCGAATAATCATTTTCATTGGTTCTAGTCTCTCGACGCCATCAGGTAACCCGTCAAAAAATGCTTCTACTTTTAACTGGGCTAATTCGCCAATGAAACTTTGGACTTTGCTTTGGTCAAGCTGGGAACCGCCATTCAAAGACGGATAAATCTGTCTCCACTGACCAGTCCCTGCATCCCATTTAACAATTCCCTGACCCGACAGATCTTCTGCTTGAACTGATTTGATCAGCGACTGACTGCGAATTAAGTCACGACTGCGAAAAAAAGTGATATCACGCCCGCCACTTTTTTCAAATAAATTTTCCTGCACTAGATAAAATTTATTTTCGCCAGCGACTCGGACATAGGTTTCATCATTGTTCACTTTTCCGATATAAAATGTCTCTTCATTTCCATTTTGATAGCGCACCTGCAAGGTTAATCCAGATCCCAAACGCGATGAATCATTCTCTGCTACCTCTATTTCAAACTCCTGATCTTTCCCTACAGTACGATCAATACCATAGTACCTGCGACTATTGTCTATACTTGACAGTAGGCTATCCACTCGCTGCTGATCTGCCTGATACTCTCTGTTAACCTGAGCATCAGCTCCCTTCTCGATTAATTGCCATTGGTTTTTTTCGGTATTCTGGATAATTTCCAGACTTTCCACTCCTTGTTCATACTGTGGATGGAGCATAGTAATGCCGGTTATTTTTTTTGTTGGTTGATCAAGAAGCTGTTTTGCACCAACATAGCCAGTCTTAAATATTGCAAAAGGATTTTGTTGAAAAACCAATAATCCGATCAACAAAACATTGCATGCAACTAAAACAAGCCCATAATTGCTCTTTAGGAGCGCAATGAATGAGGGGGGCTTGTGCATCTTTATTTTTGAGTTTGCTTTCTTATTTTGCTTCATAATGGCTTATCTCTTGTCGGCGAAGCGATTTCGTCTGAGGAGACGAAAAGTGCCCAGCATTGAAAGTGTCAACGGGAAAATCAAAACAAAAAACCAAGAAACCACGGTTTCAATCCATCCAGAAAATGTTGGTATCTTGGAAATAACGGCTCGCTTGCTCCGTGCATTCAACAGATCGGTATCGCCAGAGAGAGTTTCCATTAAGTTTATCAGGAATGAGCGGTTGACTTGAAAAACTTGAATGCTACTTTGATTTTTTAATAAAATGTCGCTCACTAGGTAAGGAGTACTCACCAGCACCAAATTGCTGCCCTCTTGAGAAATGGTCTTATTGCGGAAAAGTTTTTTCTCTGCACTCGGCACCTCTGGCGGTATGGTTGCCCGAGTAAATGCGCTTTGAAAATCGCCCTTCGCTAAAATCATGACCGGTAATTTCTTGCCTAATTGATCATACCCTATTTTTTTCCCAATGTCATGGACATCTGCATAAGCGAGACTGTGCTGATCCCGTGAAACCACGCTGGGAGAAGTTTCGACCAAAGTCTCAAACTCTACCTCAGATTGTTTCCCCGCTTCAATTCTTAAACCAGAGTACCAAGGAAAAATTAACTGCCTACCAAATTCACTTTTGGAAAAATTCCCGGTATTTTCGCCATAGATTGCCCAGGCAGGATAATTGATTTGTCGGGGAAAATTATTAAAAATATCAATAACAGGCATTGCTAGCTGTGGTTCAAATAATATTTCGCCGCGCAGAAATAAGCCATAACTGCCAATCCATTGGTTTACCTGCTCCAATTTTTCTTGATTGATTGTGGCAAGGCCGATTTTATCCTGCGTGGCTAGTCCATACTGTGCAAATTGCGGATTGCGAAATTCAATGGGAAAGTCAAACGCTCGTAACATGGCGACGACATTGCCACCGCTAATCAAGAATTGATCGACGTTATAGCGTTCCAGATCGGTGAACTCTGGCCCGCCAACGATCAGTAGAGTTTGTACATCGTTGGGAATTGCATTCGTCAACTTGAGCTCTTCAATTGTTCCTAAATCCTGTTCAATCGAGCTCTTAAAACCATATAGATTATCTTTACTTTGATCAGCGGCAGTATTCCAGTTCTTCACTTCAAACAACCCACTACCCGATGCCAATCCTATTTCACTCATCGTTTTTTCACTGCTCAGCTTCTTGATTTCTCGTAATAGCTGGTATTCAAAATCATCAATAAACCAATTATTGGCGATCAAATTGATTGAGCTCCGCTCGGTGCCTCGCTGCAGATAGACCCCATAATAACCCAGGCGAACACTGGAAGAAAGCTCTTTTTGTTCTTCTATCGGCACGCCCTGTAACCCCCGCGTTTTTGCTTCGGCTTGAGTTTGTTCGTTGCGAGGATCAATAATCTTAACAATAATGTTTTTATTGTTCAGCCTTTGCATCGCCCTTAAGTTTGCAAGTATCGGGCGAAACCCGCGATGTAATTCACCGGGAACATTTTGCGAAATGTAGGCTTCGATCAAGATCGGCTGATCCAGTCGACTGAATACTTTTTCGCTACTCGCAGAAAGTGAATTTACTTGATTTAAACTCAGATCTAACTGACAGCTATTCTGAGAAAAGACTCCATTAAGCAAGAAGAAAAGTAAGATAGAATTTACCAGTACGAACCAGCGCCCTTGCCAGAATTTGTTATTTCTACTCATTATTTCATTCATTGATTGCGCCTATTTCATTTTCTTGAGTTGATGGACATTTAAAAACAGCATAAAGCCAATAAAACTTAAGTAATACACTACATCAGCCACATTAATCGCCCCTAAGGAAAAATTTAAGTAATGGTAGCTATAAGAGAAAAAGCCAACAAATTCCGCTAGAAATTGCGGTAGATGCTGATTAATAATAAAAAAATTGGAGAAAAACATAAAAACACTCATCAAAAAAATCAAAATAAATGCAGCTATTTGCTCTTTGGTCAAAGCAGACAACACCATCCCACTACTCACATAGGCGCCAACCATCAGAGTAGACCCAAAATACATAGAAAATGTCTGTCCCCAATCAAAGCCTTCACCGACCAACCAAGTAAAAATCGCCATAGGCAACGAGGCAAACACCACAATCATAACAATCAAACTTGCTGCCAAAAATTTTGCAAAACATAAGGAAATGTCATTGATCGGCAACGTGCGGATCGTTTCAATCGTTCCTGATTTTATCTCTTCTGCCCAGATTCTCATTGTAATAGCTGGCACCAGCAAAATAAATGTTACGGGGAGCATCGTCATGTAGCCTTGAATACTTGCAGTTCGCAAGGAAAAATATGGTTGGACGATACCAAAAAATCCTAAAAAGAAAAACAAAAAATTAACAAAAAGAGCTACCACCAAAAATACGTAGCCGATCGGCGTATTGAAATAATAGCGAAGCTCCCTCCAAAAGATATAGCGCCAGCCAGCACTGAGTGGATTGATTTGCCGCAACCAATCGGTGGCTGTAGTTCTTATATCCGATATATTCAACTACTTGCTACCTACTTTTTTCGTTAGTTCTGCAAATATATCTTGCAACGAACGAGTCACCGCTTGGAACTCTCTAATCTGCCATTTGTTCTTGATAATTGATGCAAACAAAATTTCTGGTTTGTCATCATATTCGATGATGTATGACTGAAAAGTGCCCGATCTAACGGTTTTCTGAGCGCGACCATTGCCCGATGCACCAGCCAAGCGACAGCCTTTGACTGCGCTAATCTTCTCAATCTTTTCGATGATATCTTGCCCAGCTGCTACCAAGCGATAGGTCTTGCCTTTACGCAACGAGCGCAAGTTCTGATCGGCGACAACTGATCCTTGATGAACGATAATCACTCGATCACAAAGTTCTTCAACTTCTTGCAAAATATGCGTTGAAAGAATGAGGGTGTATTTCTTACCCAGACTTTTAATAAGGCTACGAATCCCGCTGATTTGATTGGGATCCAAGCCTGAGGTTGGTTCATCTAAAATAATGTACTTGGGACGATGAATCAGAGTGCCTGCTAGGGCTACTCTCTGGCGGAATCCTTTGGAGAGAGCACTAATCGGTGCGAGCAAATGACTTGATAGCTTCATCGCATCGATCATTTCTGCCATTCTTTCTGAAATCAGCTGAGTGGGCAATCCGTGCGCTAATCCCATGAAATGCAGATATTCTTTTACCAGCATTTCTGGGTAGAGGGGAGTAGTCTCAGGCAGATAGCCTAATTTTTGCGCGATTTCATTACGGTTGCTGTCGGTTAGTTCATTCCCATCAATTTCAATACTGCCCGCTGTTGGATTCAAAAAACCGGTCAATAAGCGCAGACAGGTTGTCTTCCCAGCCCCATTGGGCCCCAACAACGCGGTAATTCCGTGCTCACGCAAAATTTCAAAGCTCACCGAATTGAGAGCCGGATAGCCGTTATATTCTTTTCTTAGGTTTTTTGCTTTTATCATGAGTTTTATTCTATACTACTTAAATTATATTTGTCATTGATAGGTTTTCGTTCTGTGCTCAATTCTCTTGCACTAACTAGTCACATTTTTTTCTTACTCCCATTTTTGCAATGATTTTTTTGATACCTGACATTATTTTTTTTTATCTTTTTATAAAAAATTTCTCATACTGTGGGCTATAAAATATCGTTCGGGGCACGCTCAATAAGTGCTTGATTCTTAGACGATGTGGCGGGAAAAAAATTGGGAAACCTTTGCGATATAGGTCGGACGATCATAAAAATAAGAAGAGCAATGGGAACCTTCTTCGACTAACTCCAATTGTTTGTTTTTACAAGTTGCCAAGTCAAACATTCGCTGTGAGTGCACCGGCGGCACCGACTTGTCCTTTTTATTATGAATAAAATAAAGGGCCGTTTTTTTGTTGAACTTTTCCAAAGATGAATAATTTTCAATCTGCTCTAGGCTATAATTGTAGAGCATTTGAGTACCCCGATTCGCCAAGTAAAAGGGCAATTGTGGTGGCCAATAGAATAAAAAACTATAGCGGTAGCGAATCGTTTCAGGAAGACTCATAAAAGCACAATCGGTGACCACCGCCTGCACATCTTTGTTTTGGCTAGCAAGGGCGATCGCAAGATATCCGCCAAGCGAATAGCCCAAAAAACCAATTGACCCCTCCCACTTTTTTTCTCGACAGATTTCTCGTATTTTGTCCACTGCAGCTTGTGCATCAAATCGTTCATAATGACCAACACTGATTCTTATCTTGTCTTTCCTTTGGCGACCTCTATAATCAAAAATAAAGACGTATAGCCCGGCTCTCACCAACCCAGAAGCAATTCCCAAGTAGTCCTGTTTTCGCCCAAATCTTCCACAAAAAATAATGATGATCCGCTTTTTTTTTGATTTTTCCTTAGGTATCATTAACCAGCCGTGCAAATGAATGTTATCAGTGGTTATAAATTCAATGTTTTCAAAAGAAACCTGCAGCTCCCACGGCGACAGATAATAGCGATCACTAAAATCAGCGGGGCGTTTTGCGCCTAAATTTTTAACCGTGAGAACAGCGATAACAACGGTATAGATTGCATAAATTCCAATCAATATCAAAGCTAAAACAAGAAAAAAAATCATTGACGGTCGCAGATATCAGAGAAACGAATGGCTGCTATTACTGCAGTGTCATACTCAGCAATCCTTCTCTCACTGATAATCAATCTACATTTTTATAAAAGATAACTCTACTCATTTACGCACAAAGAATTGATCAACTTAATAATAGCCAACTACACTACTCCAATTCCGCCGTTGATATCGATTACCGAGCCACTGGTATAGGTAGACATATTTGAAGCCAAGTAGAGCGCAGCAGCAGCAACCTCATGTACCGTACCCATGCGCTTCATTGGTACATAGCTTAAAATTGATTCTTTTACTTTATCAGAAAGCACTTCGGTGAGCCTGGTATCGATAAAGCCGGGGGCAATCGCATTGACGCGGATATTCCACAGGGCAAGTTCTTTGGCCAGCGAGCGGGTAAAGCCAACCATCCCGGCTTTCGCAGTAGCATAGTTGGTTTGTCCCATATTTCCAGCTCGTGACATTGAAGACATATTAATGATACTACCTTTACGAGCCTTCCGCATTTTATTGACGGTTTCTTTGGTTAAATAGTAGGCTCCATCCAGATTAACTTGAAGCACCGCATGCCAATCTGCATTTTTGAGCCGAACGAACGGAGAATCGCGAGTTATTCCCGCGTTATTAATGAGAGTGTCGATTCGCCCCCATTTTGCAAACAATTCTTCTACCATTGTTTTACAAGCCGCTTCATCGGTTATATCACCGACCAAGGGGAGAGCACTGCCGCCTGCAGCCGCAATTTCTTTCACCGAATCTTCACAAACCTGCTGATCCAAATCAATCATCCCGATCTTAGAACCGTGAGCAGCAAAAATCTGCGCACAGGCCAGACCGATACCCCGAGCAGCACCACTGATGAGGACAACTGCATCTACTAACTCAGAGAATGTTACGCGATGAGACATACGTTACGATCTTATGGAAAACCATTCATTTTTTGACAAGATTATTTTATATTTGTTTTGGCGGTAGCTGGCCTTTAGTGATTGCTCGCAGCTTCCCTTGGCTAATTATTTGCTCTAATTGCCAATCCTCATTAAAAATACAAAAATCTGCCTGCAGCCCCGCCGCAATACTCCCACACACGTCGCTCAATCCTAAGTTTCTTGCGGGATTGACGGTCAGTAGTTTGAGGCTGATTTCTGGTCTGAGACGTTCATGTTTGATTAAATGAACCATTTCTGTCAGATTCTCCGATAATGGTGCAGGATAAGTGGTATCGAGCACCGATTCACCGGTCTTGCCCGGCCGACTTAACCCAGCGTGACCATCACTGCTAAAAGTCAATTGATCGCTCGATATTCCTTGATCTAAAGCCAGCATCACTTGTTGATGTGGCTCAGTAAACTTGGAAGCCCCAGTGGTAATATCAATCATTCCTCCCAAGCGCGCAAAATCCAATGCCAGAGCAAAAGCTCAATTCATAGCAACAATCTACCGGTCACTGTCGCGATAAAACCGAGCGATTCAAGTGGATTCTTTGCTAATTAATATTCCAACCTACTAAAAAAAATACTTGAAATTCCGCAGTACTCGGCCATACTCATGAATAGTTATTATGAAAACCAATAATTATCTCGCCTACTGGAAAAAAATCCCACTTTTTTATGTTCTCGGGATATTCATCAACGCCTGCGTCTTTACCAGCGATGATCTGATTATCTCTGAGTTTACTGCAGGAACAGCCGATCAACCGAGCGCTCTGTGTGACGATCTCAACGGCGGTGGCCAATCTGCTTGTCGCAGCTATGCAGTGGAAATACTCAATCCCACGCAAACGAGCATCGACATGAGCGACTACGCTTTATTGTGGCGGTTCAATAGCTTTGCTTGGGGTGCGAGTGATAGCGATTGTTCGGTGCCAAGCGGGAGTGCAAACACCCTCAATGGAGTACCCGCTTTTTTTTGCGATCGCTTATCATTGACTGGCTCTTTGGCAACTGAAAAAACACAAATCATTAGCCGCGACAGCTATGACCCAAATCTGATCTCCCCGCAATACCTTTGGAGCAGGTTTTTGTACGACGGCAACGATGCAATCGGTTTGGCTAAAAAAAGGAGTGCATACAACGATAATTCTTGCCTATTTAACGCAATCACCGTAAGTTTTACCCCCAGTGGTGGTGCGACTGAAAACTGGTGTATTATTGACTTGTTCGGGTCAGACGAAGTACCTGACCTACCCTATACTATCGCTGGCATCAGCAACCGAGCGACCCTCGACGTTTTTCGTCGTCTGCCCTCCATTGCCATGGGGAATACTAATTGGCTGAGTTCGGCTGGCAGTGCCAGCAGTTCTGAATGGATTGTCGTTACAACTACCAGCGAAGGATCACGCGATTATACCAACTTTGGCAGCAAAACTCCGCCGATTAGCTCTACGAGCAATAATTAGCCTTACCTTACGCATTTCGCCACCCGGGCACGAGGCGACTCATCTTGTCGCCAATCCATTTATTATGAGGGCTCAAACAATGGTGCCCAGCGATTTTGTCTGGTTTGAATTCTCTATTTTCTAGGATATTCATTGACAAAAAACCTTTTTTACCAAAATTTAGCATGTTCAAGAGAAGAAAACTCCCATTGAGCACAAACAAGAAGATCAGTATCGAGCAAAATAGATCATGGCTTTGAAAGGGAAAAACATTAGACTAGATTTTGCGAGTGGCATCGATAATCAAATCGGTTTGCAAATAAAACTGACGTACGATGAAGACACCCATAGCGTTTACGGCAAGTTTACCTGCCCCGAACGTTTTCAAAATGTTGACGGCAAAGTCCATCCGGGAATTCTCGCCACCATTTTAGATGAAATCATGATGCAAATTAACCGATCCATGAATTTTGCGTCTTATACCAGCGAAATAACGGTGCGTTACCTCAACCAGGCAAGTGTAAAAGAGACCCTCTATTTGCGTGGTTGGTTTGTCAAAAAAAATCGAAGAACCATCGAGAGTAGATCCGAGATTGAAAACGACATTGGCAAGATTGTCGCACGTGCTAAGGGCAAGTACATCGAAGAAGATGACGATGTAAAATAAAGGGAGAAGTAAAATATGCCAAAGCTCGAACAACCGATTCGCTTAGTTGAGCTGGCCTCCTTAGCGGAAAAAACTCCGAATCACCAAAAAATCAATGGCTTAGACTTAGTAGTCATTCGCTATCAGCAAGAAAAAGTCTCGGTCCTCTACGGCAGATGTCTCCATCGCGGAGCTTTAATGGCTGATGGCTATGTTGAAGGTGAAAATATCGTCTGTGGGGTTCATCACTGGGATTATCGAATCGATAGCGGTGTCTCCAGTTATAATAACAAAGAATGTCTCTACAAATTCAATTCACAGATTCAAAAGGGTTGGATATACGTCGATGAACAACAAATCAATGACTATTTGCAAAAACATCCTCATCGCTTCAATGAGGATGAGTATCAGGGTTGGTACAAGGACACCCACCCCGAGGCGACCGAGCCCTACACCGAAATCATTAACGAATTAGCTACCAATGGCTTAAAAAATATCGGCCATCATGGCCCCACCAGTGCCATGGGAGTTGATCGCAACACCTTACCCAAATGGGATGATCTGCAGTACTTGCCCGCCCAACTCTGGAAAAGACCGCTCGATGATAATGCTGCAGTGGACAGTAGTACGATTATTGGCAAAAATGCGCAAAAACCACTCAAGCTCGCCATTCCACTGTTTATCTCTGATATGAGTTTTGGTGCTCTTTCTTTGGAAGCAAAAGTTTCCTTATCTAAGGGAGCACAACTCAGTGGTACCGGGATTTGTAGTGGGGAGGGTGGAGTGCTCCCGCAAGAAGCCCAAGAAAACGAGCGCTATTTCTATGAACTGGCGTCTGGTCAATTTGGTTTTTCATGGGAAATGATAAAAAAAGTACAGGCTTTTCATTTTAAGGGTGGGCAAGGTGCAAAAACTGGCGTGGGCGGCCATCTCCCCGCCAACAAAGTCAAAGGAGAAATTGCCCGCGTCCGCCAAGTTCCTGAGGGAGTGACGGTCATTAGCCCGGCCAGTTTTACGAATATGAAAAACCCACAGGACTTTGCTAATTTTTCGCAAAAAGTTCGTGAAATCAGCGGTGGTATTCCGATCGGCTTTAAAATTGCTGCCTCACATATTGAAAAAGATATCGATTTTGCCCTGGCCGCAACCGCTGATTATATTATCCTCGACGGTCGTGGCGGTGCTACTGGCGCAGCTCCCGACATCTTACGCAATCACATCAATGTTCCGACGATCGTTGCCCTTGCCCGCGCAAGAAACCATCTGGATTCCCTGAAAAGCTCGCTGACCTTGGTCATCACCGGCGGTTTACGGGTCGCTGAAGATTTTGCCAAAGCCATGATGCTCGGTGCCGATGCAATCGCCATTTCTAATTCGGCCCTCCAAGCCATCGGCTGTCTAGGAATGCGAGCTTGTCACACCAATAATTGCCCAGTGGGAATTGCCACCCAAAAAGAGCATCTGCGCCGTAGGCTCGTCGTGGACGTCGCTGCCCAGCGGTTAAGCAATTATCTGTTAGCGACCACAGAACTCATGAAAGTAATTGCACGAGCGTGCGGACACGACAGTTTTCATAAGTTTAATCGAGAAGATTTAACCGCATTCAAGCGAGAAATGGCTGATCTTACCGGAATTCCCTACGCAGGAGTGCGCTCACCCCTTTAGGAGTTTTATATGGTCGAATGGATTCACAGTACAGCCGAAGTAAAGATAGCTCTGCTCCCCTACTATCTACTGGTCGGCGGACTTTTTGCTGTCGTCTTTTTTATTTTTGCCAGACAGAAATTTGACAGCGGATTGAAAGGCAGTAGCTGGGGGTTTTATCTCATGATTACCCCGAGCATTGTGATTCTTTGGCCGATTCTTTTTTTTATATGGTTGCGAGCAAAAAAACCTCAGCATGATTAAACTGCAAATAATAACAATAATCTGGGGAAAACGGGAAAATAAAAATAGAAAAAAATGAGTGTCCAGTATCAAGGTGTAGGTTGGAATCCGCAAAAGAAAATATACGATCGGATTTTATGGAGCGGTATTCTTGGCTTTAATCTGCTGTTTATTGGCGGGCAATTGATTTTTTTCCCAAAAATTACCGCAGAAACTCTCATCTTGCGGACAACCTCGCTGACCGCCGTCTTATTATTGCATTTTATCTTGTACATTGGCCCACTTTGCCGGATCAATCCTCGCTTCTTACCATTGCTCTACAATCGCCGCCATGCTGGCGTGGCAATGTTCTGCTTTGCCCTGATACACGGGGCTCTGGCTACTGTCCATTTCCATGCACTCGGGGATACTCATCCGCTTATCAGTATTTTCTTAGCGAATCTGAATTACAATCAGC
Organism: Leptonemataceae bacterium; assembly: GCA_965207725.1. Lineage (GTDB taxonomy): Bacteria > Spirochaetota > Leptospiria > Leptospirales > Leptonemataceae. The sequence goes on from OZ242290.1 coordinate 1,646,388, forward strand.
TCCATCATTTTCCCTTCCAAGTCCTTGGTTTTTATGCTTTGATGATATTTATGGTTATGGCACTAACAAGCCATGATTTTTGGCTCAAGAGTTTAGGTGCAAAAAATTGGAAACGATTGCATCGCTTGGTTTATCTGGCCTATGCCTTGGTAATCGGGCATGTAGTTTTGGGAATATTTCAAGCAGAAAGCCATCCAATCTATGCAGGATTAATCGCAGCGAGTATCCTCACTTGGGTCACTCTCCATTTGCTTGCGTTTTATAAGAATCAAAAGAAAGGTATTTTGATCAAAAAAGGAACGCAACAATTAAGTGAAGACGGATACGTGAAAATCTGTCGCGTCTTTGAAATCCCCGAAAAGCGGGCAAGAAAAGTGATTCTCGGCAAAGAACCTATTGCAATTTTTAGATACGATGGCAAAATATCGGCAGTGCACGGACATTGCCGTCACCAAGGAGGACCTTTGGCAGAAGGTAAGATTATCGACGGCTGTATCACCTGCCCATGGCATGGCTATCAGTACTTGCCGCACAATGGGCAATCCCCGCCACCATTCACCGAAAAAATAAAAACCTATCAGGTAAAAATTTTGGATGAAATGATTTGGCTACAACCAAAATCGGCAGGGAGCGGTATCTACGTCGAGCCGACCGTCTATTAAAATGCCAAGAGTATAATGTGATTTTATGAATAACCAAAATAAAGAAGAAACCAACGGTGAACAAGATTTTTATGTAGGTTGGCAGCCCAAGGCAGGCAAAAAAGTCCGCTCTTTTTTGCGTCGGAAGATTATCTTTATTTTTGTTCTGCTTTTGCCGCTGATTATCACAATTCTTGCGCTACAAATGCCTTTTAACGATCATGAGTTTGAGTTCTTAAACTCGGTGGAATACACCGGTATCTATCGTAAAAAACCACTGCCGACGTTGACGCTCTTACAAAAAGACCGGAGAGCCAATATCAACCCACATCTCCTTCTGGTGGGCTTTGGTAAATGGGGAGCGGAAAGCGTCATTGAAGATCTCGAAAAAAAGATGAATACCAGCCTAGACCACCGAACAATCACGTTCAAAGGAAAGCTACTGTACGGCGATGGAAAAGCGTTACTGGAATTAGATCCAGCCTACCAAGAAAATAATCTCTTACCAAAAATAACTAAGGCAAAATTAGGCTCAACTGAGACAAGAGTAAGAGAAACCGACGAGCTTGCAATACAAGAATTGATTGGAGAAATTATCGATCCAAAATGTTATTTCGGGGTGATGAAACCCGGCGAGGGGCTCTTACACAAAAGTTGTGCAATTCGTTGTATCAGTGGCGGGATACCACCGCTACTTCGGGTAAAAAACAAGGAGAATGGTAGCACCTTATCGAACAAAAATTCTGTGCTCGATAAGGCAAAAAGCGTAAAGTACAACTACTACCTCTTGTTAGGGAAAGACGGTACAAAAATCAATCAGCAAATTTTACAATTTGTGGCAGAGGAAGTAAAAATCAAAGGGAAAGTCAAAAAAACCAGTGGGTGGCGTTATCTCTATATAAACCCCGAAGAAATTGAAATTCTCTATCCCGAAAGTTCATGATTTACACTTTCATTAATTTCTTTGCCTGAACTGTTCGAGCATTTTCGCACAATTGCTCAACTTCTTTTTCGGTTAACCCTACTTTGTGGCGGGCGATCTGAATTTCTTTGAGCATGGTCGTGGAAAAAATTCCGCGATCATCGGTGGCTAGAATGCAAGAAAGATTATTCTGCAAGAAACGCTTGATTGGATGAAGCTCATACGTTTTGCTATCGGTCAACAGGCGATTGGAGGTCAAACAACACTCGATAATCGCTCCTCGCTGCGCTAAAAATTCGAGTGCCCAGTTCTGAAAACACCGTAGGTTTTCGATTCTCTGCTCATCATAACGGTGAACAACTGTTGCTTTTTTATTTTTTCTGATCTTGGCTAACAGTTGATCTTTCTCCTGCTGTACATGATTTGGTAGCCGATAACCAAAATCTTGCAGTACATCTTGTTTAGCTAATAAAAAATCAAGATGGGCTACTCTTTCGATTGCCCGTTCTTCTCTTGTCTGCCCCAAATATATCTCTGGTGAAATCCCCAAAGCAATTGCATGCCCCAGCCGATGGCAACCCAACTCATGACTTTCGACAATCCAACGAACCGCACTTTCTATCGATTTATCGTTATAAAATTCACCAACGTGATAGAGCACTGCCAGCGCATCTTGCGGATTTTTTTGATTATCTTCCTTTACTTTTTGAAAAATAGGGCGTAGTATTTGCGGGGGATAGCCTTCTTCTTGACCGCAAAAATCTATACCCACGAGATTGGTCAATCCCGCTCTTGCTTGACGTTTTTTTAGAATCTGATAGTAAAAAAGCGCGGTATTGGCGTGGCGCGGTAACGAGAAGATTCCCTTTATTTGTTTTTTATATTTTTTTTCTGCCAGTTTGAAGGCCTCATCTAGAGCATCCAGTTTCTCTGTGACAAATTCTTCATTGGCATTCAGAGGGAACATGAAACGATATTCCACGTATTGGGCAGTTTCATGGCTCACAACCCGCTGTACTAAATGCGCGATCTCATCGACCGATAAGGTAATTAAGGAAATCAATAAATCAAAATGGATTTGAAAGATTTGGAAATCGGAATGATCTGTCAGCCTCTGGCGGTATTGGTAGAGACTGCTCAGTTTTTTTTTATCTGTCAGCCCCTCTTTAGTGGGTAATTTTACATCTGTTCCAAAAATCTCTCGATATTTGTTTTGATAGCGAGCGAATCGATCCCAATTGGTGACACGCTGAGCAAGCCACTGGACATCTTGCGGTTGTAAACAACCATAAAGGTGACTGTGTAAATCATGGATCGCCATGTCCCTGTTCTTGCTCTAAAAGCTCACACCAATCAAAGCTGGTCCTCTCAGTAGATTGAATCGAGGGAAATCTTATTTTGATAGGCCTCTTTATTACTCGGATTAAATTCCAGAGCATAGGCGAACGCTTCTCGCGCAAGCTGATTTTCTCCATTTTTTTGATATGCCACTCCGAGCAGATTATACGCCTGCGACAGAGTTTCTTTGGTGCGGCCAGTAGAAGAGACCAAAACATTGAGCTCTTCTATCACCTGCTCTCGCAACTGGCTAGAGTCGCTCAATAACCGCAAGCGGCTCTCTAATAAAATAATTTGTGGGTCCAAAGGATCCCAGGCCTTAATAGTTTGTGTCAATTGACGAGCGGCACCCAGCTGATTGCGGGCAAGCAAATCGCTAATAATCATTTTGCCAGCAATTTGTTTTTGCGGCAAACTAGCCGTGGGTGAGCGGAGAACTAGTCGATAAAGGGTAACAGAAGAAGCAGTATCTTGCAAAGCCTGATACGTGTTTGCTGCGAGTATAAAAAGATAGATCTCATCAGTCGTGCCAAGCTGCCGATTGATTTTGCGTACCTTTTTATATTCTGCCAAAGCATGGTAGTATCTTCCCTGTAGGTGATAGAGCTCTCCTAAACCCAAACGAATCAAGCGCTCCTCTTGTTTGCCACGTTTGCGTGTGCTAACAGAATTTTTTTGAGCAAGCGCATCTTGCCAAATGTCAATCGCACGATCTGATTGTTTTGTTTTTTTTTCTAGTAATCCTAAAAGATATTGAGTGAAACGATGATACGGATCATCAGCAATCATTTGAAAAATAATCTCCCGTGCATCAGCAAGTTGATTCTGATGGAGATAAATCAGGGAAAGATCGAGCAGTGCCTCTTTATTTTGCCAGCCGTCAAGCTCCAAACGGTCAATAATCTGCTGATTGAGTTGATTCAAGGTAGCAGCTGGCAAAGTGGCTAGGTCTGTACGGTAGCGCAATGGATTGCTTTGCGAGCCAATTAACCGACCACTATTGAAGCTTTTTTCTAGCGATTTTTTTTGCCCCTTTTGTTGGAGTTTTTGTAGCGCACTTTGAGGTGATACGCCACCATCTCGCAAAAACGGATTACCAAAGGATCTCGCCTCACGAAAATAGAGAAAAATAATCAAGAGTACAAAGAGGCCAGCGGCAAAGGCTATTGCCCAGTGAACACCACTCCATCGCGAATTCGGTAAAATTCGCAAACTTTGAAATCGAAATTTATTTTTATTCGGAGTGTTCCCTAGCATACTGTTCTTTGCGCTCTTGATAGAATTTGCTTTCCACATATTTCCCTAAAATCCCATTAACAAAGGCAACCGATTCTTCGCCATCGTACTTACGCACCAAATCAAGCAAATCATCTAACAGAATACTTGGCTCTTGCCAATTCAATTCTGTGATACCAAGATTTAAAATTGCGCGAACTGATAACGAAATTTGGGTAATATCTTTATCGGAATAGGTTAATATAATCCTATTATTTTTCTGTTCGTTTTCAGTGATTTCCTTTAATAATTTCCGTGCATATATTTCCACATCAATCCGTGGTTTGGTATTGAGCCAAGCAAAATCTAAAAGACCCTCGTCTTTTCTATCGTTAATGAAAAATTGATAAAGCGATTGCATCGCAATTTCACGAGCATGCGAATGGGGATGCTTGCCACTGTATCTTTTCCTGATCATCTACAATCGTTTTTATCATTATCGGTACTTGGGAAAAAATTTTGATTGAAATGCCCGATAGGCCGCCAAAGTATGAATCGCATCGCCCACGAGTTCATACCCCTTATTCGCCGTTTTCTCCCCGGCTCTTTTGAGCGCCTGCTGACGATGATGGACTGCCAGTACCCCGTAGAGAACGGGAACACCGGTGTCATACGCTGCTTGGGCAATCAGCCGTGCACTTTCGCCAGCAACGTATTGATAGTGATCTGTCTCCCCTTTGATCACGACGCCCAGACAAATGACCGCACTATAACAAGATGCAATCCTCCGAGCAAAGGCGGGAATTTCAAAAGCACCGCTTACCCAATATACATCAGAATCTATTTTTTTTTTAATATTTTCGACTCTCTCTGCTATTGCCCGCTGCGCACCCTCAAGTAGTTTTGCAACAATATCCTGATTCCATCGGCTACAAACAATTGCCAAACGATCCGTTGATTCTCCGGGCACTGTCAAATCATCAGTTTTTTACTGAGGTTGAAGCGAATGTCGAGCGTAAAAATCATCAATTGCCGCCTGTCCCTCTTGCTTAATGACAAGAGCATCAACCACCGCGATCAACCATCGGATATCGGGGACACCAGAAGTCATTAGGCGATTATTCAGCACTATTGTCGGAGTACCGGTAACACCAATTTTCTTTGCATCAATAAGATCACGTCGCAACAATTTATTGGCAAAATCTGAGGCAGTACATACGTCCACCTTTTCAAAGTCGATTTTCAGATTAGTAAGAAGTGTTCGCACCACTGGTTTTGAAATGCGTAGCCTCTGTCTCTGCAGGGCAAACAGCTTGGCAAAATACTCGTCATATTTTTGCGGGTAATTTTCTGCGACACAATAGGCGGTCATGGCGCCGTAGCAACTAGCACCATCACCTTTTCTCTGGACTTGTCCATTACATTGGCCATCAAGCGGGAAAAAACGATTGATATTTTGAATTCTCCCCGGCCATCTCTCTCGCAAAAAATCCACAACGAAAGTAAAGCGATAGCAGTATGAACACAGAAAATCTGAGAAATCGACAATCTGCACCTTGGCCTGGTTTTTCTTTCCATCATTTTTTTGAGACAAGGCAGTCTTTAAGTTTTTGGTCGAAAAATTAACCGGCAAGAATGCGTTCAACTCGCGTATATACTGATCCACCTCTTGTTTTTCTATCAAATCGATGGTATCATTTTTTTTCTCTATCGTTTTGGCCACCGATTTATCCGCTGGCAGCCAAATAAAAGCAACAAAAATCGCAAAAGCAATACTTACGAGTAGTGCTGGCCACCAAACAGTACACAATGCCACGTTTATTTTCATTTTTTTCGCGAAGCGTTTATAGAGAATAATCATGAACAGCAAGAGAAATAGCTGACAAACATATGTATAGATGCAGAGCAGGCAAATAACCGGTAAAACAAAGAAATTAATAGCAGCCAAGATGATATCAAGGACAATTCCTATTTCAATGATTACCATTAAAACTGTGAGTAACTGGAGCGCTTTTTCTTCTGCTAGCTTTTTTAGCCAAAAAAGACCACTGACGACCCAAACACTCAGACTAAAAAGCAAGGTATAATAGAGCACGCCAAACCAAGCGATTGGCACCCCAAAAATACGTGAATAATCAGACTCGCCCAACACCTGACAACCATCAACCCCATCGGCACCCAAGACGCAGGCAAATGACGATTGACAAATACCTTGATGCTTACAGTAGAGATATATTGATATCGTCAGGGCAAGAGCAGATAAGCCAACTATGCCCCAAAGAATTTTATGGAGAAATTTTTTATCTTTATTTTTCATTTTACAGAGAGAACTTATGAAACAGTACCCTGTATGGAAAAATTTTTGTCAAGAAAAAAATAGACACCAAGAACAATTAAAGCGTGTGGATGTGGATAACCATCTCCGCCAAGCTACAGACTACTTGATTTATATGATGAGAAATTGCGACCTCCGAGGTGAGTAGGTCTATCGAGTTATTTTTTGTGTGCATCCATCTTCAATTTTCATGGTTTGTTCTCTGCCAAATACATTCTTTGAAAACCGCGCACGCTGTTCACCGAGAAGATTCTCTGTCCTGCTCCACATATATGATCGAGCATTACTCTAGTTTCTTTGATGGGGATGCTCTGCTCCTTTAATAAATGATTACGAAAAACTCCAGCAAGCAATCCAGATTCTTGATGCGGAGTGAGATACTGTTCTTTTTGCTGCGGATCTGAAACGATCAAATTGCCGTTGATCGTTTCAGTCAACTCTCCTTTTTCATTTTGCAAGATAATCTCCCGAGAATCTCCAACTTTGCCTTGCTTACCTTCGCGCTTCTTATACAACGAATCAAATTCTTCAATAAGTCTCTCATAGTAGGATCGATTTGCTTTTTTATGTCTGAGTTGGGGATCAGAACTACGAACCGCAAACGGATAGATTTCCCCATGGAGAGTTTTTTGAAACTCATGCGGATAAAATGCAAAAGCAAGCGGTTTGTGCATTTTTTGAATTTGCATCTCAATCTGTCCGTTGGCACTCAAGAGCAGACGAAAAATAAAAACTGAGCTTGGGTCTTTTCGTTTTGAGTGATGATCGGCTTTCTCTTGTAATTGATCGTAAATTCTGGTTCGATTGCAATTGAAATCCAATTGAGCCGCAGATTTTTCGAGTCGATCTAAATGCTCCGATAAAAAAAAGAAATCTTTTTCAAAACGTATCGTTTCCAATAGTTGATTGATCATTAAAACCTGCCCTTGATCGCTTTTCCTTTGAGTAGACATTCTTGGTATTCTTCTTTCATATCTGAAGCATAGGTAATCCCACTGCCAACCGAATAACGCCATTGCCCGGTTTTTTTATTAACGATTGCAGTTCGAATCGCCGTACTCAATTGAGCACGACGACCGGGTCCAAAGAATCCCAGAGCGCCACAATACACCCCCCGTGCCTCGCTTTCATTTTCATTGATGATTTGACAAGCACGGATTTTGGGTGCCCCAGTGATCGACGCACTTGGGAACAGGGCTGCAAATATTTGGCGGATACTCGCATTAGTCTGCGCTTGCAGACGAGAGACCATCTGCCATTGATGGGGATACGCTTCTAGTTCAAATAGTTGCAACACCCGGAGCGAGTTTTTTTTTGCAATTCTGCCCAAATCATTGCGAAAAAGATCAACAATCATCCGATTTTCTGCAAGATTTTTTTTGTCACGACGCAAAAATTCTGCCTGCTGCTGATCTTTCAAACCAACACCACGAGCGATGGTACCTTTCATCGGGCAACAGGTTATTTGTTCATGCTCTAACTCAAAGAAACATTCGGGCGAAGCTGAACAAATAGAAAAATCAGGATGATTTATAAACATTGCGTACTTTCCCTGTTGATGTCTCTGCAGGTGATAAAACAAACGATAGGCAGAATCTGAGAAATCCTGTGATCCAGAACATTGACTCTCTTCTCCATCATGTAAAAAATCGCGCTTGCCTTTACCAAAAGAACCGACCATCGGAAAGGTAAAATTCACTTGGTAGGCTTCCCCTCGCTTAATCTGAGCATGAATCTTGCGAAAAGCGATTGAATAGCGATCCTCTGACAAATGTTGTCCAATGAAAATTGAGGTTTCTTTTTTTTGGGGGGGAATGAAAGGGGGGGATGAATAAGAAGGGGGGGATGAATAAGAAGACGAAAATGACAGTGCCCCTTCTTTGCTCGGCCATCGTTCATAAACTGCAAAGAATGCCAGCGGCAAGAAATCAAACGAATCTTTGGTCACAATATTTGGATGATCAAAGATTGCTGCGGCCTCAAAGGCAAGATAACCGAGAATGACTTTGCCAGAAAAAGCAAGAGCTTCCACTTGATCGAGAATGGCGAGCGTTTGTTCTGGTTCTTGTGTCGATAGAATCTGTTTTGGTTCACCAAAATAATACCATTTATTTTTATAAAAAACCTGTGCGAAAAAATCTGTATGTCTTTTCTTTTGCAAATTCAGTAACTCTCAATCTTGTTCTCTGAATACTTTCTAACAATAATTTAATAGGGACGAACCCGATCGAGAATAAAACGATTTGCCCGGCCAGAACCTACATCTAAATCAATTCGGGAAAAATTAAAGGCCATATAGATCTTACTGTCATAGAAAACCGCGATATTTGACCCAGTATTGGTACTCGTTAAGACATTTTGCTGAGCCAATTCATAGCCAAACCTCAACTCCCAATCTTCAAGATCAAAAATCAAATTGGTATCTAATAGCCGTGCATTAAAATGAGTGTTACGCTGCCGATTGAAGCCGTTAATTCCCAATCCATCGATAAAATCTGTGATTACATCACCCAAGTTTCGTAAATTTTCAGGAGCAAAGACTCGCGAATCTACATTCATTTCCCAATATATACGCTTGGCAATTTGTAAATCGATGCTAAATATAAAGCGAACTTGATCCAGCGCGTTATTCGCGTAGAAATGATACCAATACAATTGCAAGCCAATATGGCGAATCCGTTTGAATAATTTGGAGTTATAGCCTCCTATTTGAAAATTGATGCCAAATAAATTGGAGTGATCTTTCGAGGTGATCGTATTATAGACGTAGCTATTACTGATGATAGTTTCAACAAACTGATGACGATTTCGACTCAAAAGATTTTCCCGGCTGTGGTATAACGGGTTGAGCCAATCAATCTTAAACTGCATGTCCCAGACCGGATAGTACCACCGGTGATTCGCGGGAACTACCGTAGGAAAATTTCTTAAGTCATAGATCGTACGCAGAGAGATAAAAATAGAAGGGCGTGGGAAGGTAGCAAATTCCCAGTCCAATTCATTTACGTGCTGATTATTGGCAAAACCCTTTTGATCGAAAAAAATTGTTTGTTTCTCCCTTGCCTGCGTTGGTGTTTTATAGCGATAAGTCGTTTGCAGGTAGGTTTGCGCCGAGCCGAAGGTAAGAATTTGTTCGGTGTAACCATAAAAATAGCTATCACGATCGGCCTCCAAGCGAAGGTCGCGGAGAATAATCGCGTTATCGAGGGTAGACAGCGGGTTTACATTGGCCTGATTGAGATCGACCACCGAATTGTTAAACCCGTAGCCAAAGATTGACTCCAAAGTGATAGTGGGCAAAAATGGGAATAAAAAGTGAAATTGACTATCGTAAGAAAAATCTAACAATTGATTAAAAATTTCGCGATTTTCAAAAGTGAGTGAACGTTGAATTTGAAAATCATTGGTGAAATAAATGGGCGATGCAAAACCTTTGACTTCGCCGATTTCTGTCCGATGAGAAAGCGTAAGCTCGGGTGAGATTTCTATGAGTGGATCATAACGCGATTCACGAAAAATAATCTCATTCTGCCAAATCTGGAGACGTTCTAGTCGCAACGACACACTGAAATCTTTGATTGTCTCAGAATAATGAAAAAGCCAATGATTATTTGTTTTCAAGGGTAAACGATCGCTATCTAAAGAAGAGCTATAGAGAGCCGAATAACCATCGGCTGGGATCAATCGATTGCCAAATTCATAATCAAAAAGATAATTGTTATAATTCTCAATAACCAATCGTATGTTACGAACTTGATCTTTCTCCAAATTTTTATATTTATAATTACTCAAAAACAAAAACTTATAAGTGGGAATAAAGTCCTGTCCTAAGGAACAAGTAATATTTCCAGTATCCCTTTGACACAGATCTACCGTATTTGTGACATCTATATTATTACCACTACCGAGTAATCGATAGCGCTTATAGCGAGCAATATCAATACTAAAGAAATAATCCAAAGGATCTTTATCACGCGCAATTGCAAAACCAAATAATTCACCGGTGAACTCATAATAATCCAGTTTGAAGCGATACAATTGGGGAGACCAATCGTTTTCCGTTGGTCGAGTAAACTGATAGGTGTTCTGGATGAAGTATCCGCGTTGGCGAGTAAAGCCAATCTGGGTGATAATTCCTGTCCCTAAATAACCACTATAAAAAATCGGGAGTTTAAAGATGGGCACCCCACCAACTTCATAAGAAATATTTTTTGCTAAAAATGTACCATCTGGATAAAACCAGATTTTCTCCATCTTAAACGCATAGTGAGGTAGGACTCCTTTTAAGGGAAAATAGGAGAAATCCTTAGCGATCAACTTGCTGCTTTTATTTTTTCCCACCCGTTGTAGAGTTTTTCCTTCGATGCGGAAATTATTGCGCAGGCCGCTCGCATCGTATAAACTGCCAGAGCCAGTTTTTATATTATAGGAAAAACGTTTTAACTTGATTTTCCCTGCTCGCCCATCATCCTCTAAATAGAGCAAGTTTCCCTGCGCCAGCAGTTCTCCACGATCAATATCGATCAAGACCGAATCAGCCTCAATCGTTCCGTTTTTTAGCACAATTCTCATTCTTCCATGAAGGCGAAACAAGCCCTGCCCGGTTTGCGAACCGCGAAGAAACTTTGCTTGATCTACATTTTCTATCCGAAACTTGCTCTCTCTTTCTTGATCATTCTCTTTATTTTTTTTAGTGCTCAAAGAGGGGCTTATTTCTTGGGCAAGAATCTGGGCTTGCTGGCCGATAGACTTTGCAGCAATAAACAGAAAAATCGACAGGCCGAGTAGTAAAAACCCTTGCTTGTTACAACCAATCAATCTCATATGTAGAATAAATCCGGCAAAAGACTCAGAAGACCATAGATTGCATTTGTCTTTATGCCAGCTCAATGAAACAATGCGATTTTACTGTCAGCATATCAGCCGTTACTTATTGCTTGAACACTGTCCTTTTCTTCATTAGCTAGTGAATGCATTAATGTATGAACGGAAATTGCAAGAAACAATCGACCCTTGATTGAACTCGAGAAAAATTGGTCTAGAGTTAAGTTGAGCCGCGTCGCCCCTTGACCACCACAATTTAGATTTTCTAATCGTGATTCTCCTTTTTCACTTCTCACCTTCTTCATCCTATCATCTTTTTTCATGTTGCTTGAAAAATAATCAAGGTTTAATTGGTCACATTTACGATTGCTTGAACATTAGTAATACAAAAAAATTGATCGCTCTGTATACTTTGACAACTGGAAGAACAAATTTTGAATGATTGACTTGAATATCAAAAATATGAGACATGTAAAACAGTTGCTTGCTTGATAATATTCATGAAAGTCTGCAAAAAATATTATCTGTGTCTGCTCGGAGTGGTTTGTCAATCCTTGCTTGCCCAAGACGTAGCAAGCGAAGAGCCACTTGAAACTGTGATCATGCAACTGATGGTGGACAACTCCATCCCCGGCTGTCAAATCTGCGTGAGCGAAAAACAAAGTTTTTCGACCCATGTCTTTGGAACTCTTGCACTCTCTGACACCGACCAAGTCAGCCAAGGTGAACAACCTTCCAAGATAATTCCGGTGACAGAGGATGCATTTTTCCAAATTGGCGCGCTCCTCACACCATTTATAGCAAGAGAAATCTTGGAACAGGAAAGAACTCTTGCAAATCTTGAAAGAGACATCCGCACCGAGCTGCTGGACCTGCCGATCCGAACTCTCAATAATCAACCAATCCGATTATCTGACCTTTTGAGCTTTCGCTCGGGAATGCCACCTTCTATTATGGCGGCATTCACCAGAGAAACGGACAGCGCCGTAAACTTTTACTCGATGCTTTCCCAACAATTACAAATAATTTACCCATTGGGCACCGTTCAGAGCGTAACTACCAGCCCGCAGGGGTACGCTTGGTTGCTCGAATATCTACAAGAGAAAAGGCAAATAAGCAAAGCTGATATTATCGACAAATGGTTTGTCGAAAGCTGCGATAACGACTGCCACACTCGCAAAAAGATTGTTGCCCAACCTTTACTGGGTAATAATGAAGACTATTTGGCGCCAGCCAAACGCTTAATAAACAACTATCCATCACTCTCATTGTACAGCAATGCCTGCAGCTCCATGCAAGCGCTTAGAAAAATTCTACGTTCTTCAGGATTTGCCACAGTCATGCTCAAGAAAAACGCTTTGAAACGTGAGAAAAAACATTTGGGTGCCCCAACTTACGGTCTTTATTATCTGCAACACCAAAGTTCTCGGACCTACTACATAGACAGCCGGCTGCCGGGATCCTCTGCGATCAGCTTTTACAACCCAAAATATGACGTTGGTGCAACCATACTCGTCAATACCAATCACCCGACTTTCATCTATCAAATACGAAAACTCCTGCTATTACAAAAAAAGATCGGGCAAACACCACAAGCAAACGGAGATAGTACGCTCAATTTGGATCAAGGCAAGAATTTTACCGATTTGGCTGGTTTTTATCGCCCACAAAATCAAATGTCTAAAAAATATCAATTTCTTTCATTCATTAACGATATTTTGATCATCGAAAAAAATTCATCTTTAAGCGGGCGCATCGCATTCGATCAAAATACGGCTTTTGAATTGAGGGCGCTCCCAGAAATTGCTGAAGATCTTTTCTTGATTGAGAGCAAAACACGCATGGATCATTGGAAAATGTTGGTAGAAAGAAATGAGAAAGGGGACGTTATCGCCCTCCAGAGCGATTTGACTCGGTTCGTCAGAATCAGCTGGATCAGATCCATCTGGGGGATTGTCTTTGCCAGTTCTTTACTTGTTTTTTCGCCAATATTTATTTATTTATTTAAGGTTTTCTTCGGGAGGAGAAAAAAAAATCCTCAAACAAAAGATGTTCAATCGATTTCTAACAGCGATACCCTATGATTTTTGAGTTCATGGATTGTAAACCGCGGAATCCGTATCTCAACCTAGCGATTGATGAGGCCTTGGCGCTATTTTTTTATGAATGGCATCAAAAAATAGGACTCAATGGTGGCGCGCGCCTGTGGACCAATGAAACATCAATTATTCTTGGACGGACCGATGCAATTTCAACCAATCTCCGCGAAAAACAGCTGGCGAATTTACGGATTGGCCCGGGTTCTCAAAGGATGATCGACGGAAATTTTACTCAATCAACGCGTCCTATTTTTTTGGCTCGCCGATTGTCTGGAGGAGGTACAGTGATGCACAGCCCTTGCTCGCTTAATTATAGTATTTTTCTCAATACCAAAGCCTTGCCGGATCTTTATTCGGTAAAAAAATCGTTTCAGATTTTGCTCGGCATTTTGCAAGAAACACTTTCCCTGCAAAAAATCAAGGTGATCCCGATTGGACAGTCAGACTTGGCGATACCCTGTGAAGACGGCAGAGTGCGTAAAGTAGCCGGTAATGCACAATTTCGTAAACGATCAATTTTGGTCTTTCATGGCAGTATCATTCTAGAAAGCTCGCTGATTGATTTGATTGATCAATATCTCTTGCACCCAGCCAAAGAACCAGAATACCGCAAAAAACGGTCACACCGTGAATTTCTTATGCCGTTACCAGACGATTTCAATTTATCAATTTTTTATGGATCGCTTATGAACCAATTAAAAGAATTAACTGGAGATTACCAGTCATCGCCCTTGGCCTTGGAAGAACTCAGGGCTATCTACCAAGCGGCAACTCAGTGGACGAAAAAAAGATATCTGCTCCGAAAATGGATTGTTGGTGAGGATATTATTTTATAGAAATTGAATTAAAACTCTTGTCTTTAAAATGAAACGTCGCTAAATGTGGACAGTCGCTGAGAGGGAAAAAAAGAAATGGAATATCTGAAAAATACAGATCCCACCGTGTTCAATATCCTGAACGATGAGAATCAACGACAGGAAAATTGTTTGGAACTAATTGCCTCGGAAAACTTTGTCAGTCAAAGTGTACTTGAAGCATACAGTAATACCCTAACCAATAAGTATGCCGAAGGATATCCCCATAAACGCTATTATCACGGATGTGAGAACGCTGATGCCGTAGAAGAGCTGGCTATAGATCGATTAAAAACAATATTCAAGGCGAAATTTGCCAATGTCCAATCTCATAGCGGTGCGCAGGCCAATGAAGCAGCATTTATGGCGTATATGCAGGTAGGAGACACTTTCTTAGGAATGAATCTCAATCATGGCGGACACCTGTCTCATGGATCTAAAGTAAACGTTTCTGGAAAGAATTATAATGCAATTCCCTACGGAGTTCGCAAAGAGGATCATCGGATTGACTTTGATCAAATAAATGCACTCTGTAAAGAACATCGGCCAAAATTGATTATCGCCGGTTATTCTGCTTATCCAAGAATCATAGACTTTGATCGTTTTCAGGAAATCTGTGAGAAATATAATGCAGTTCTTTTGGTCGATATGGCGCACATTGCTGGCTTGATCGCCGGTGGAGTCCATCCATCACCAATCGAAAAAGCACAGGTGATAACGAGTACCACTCATAAAACTCTACGAGGACCACGGGGAGGGATTATATTGAGCAATACTGCAGAAGACAGCAAGAAAATAAATTCAGCCGTATTTCCCGGCTTACAAGGCGGCCCCTTAATGCACGTCATTGCTGCGAAAGCTGTTGGGTTTGGCGAAGCTCTCAAGCCCAATTTTCGTAAATATGCGGAGAAAATTGTTGGCAATGCAAAAGCCTTGGCAGATGCTTTACTCGCTCAGGATATTGATTTAGTCAGCAATGGCACCGATAATCATTTGATATTGATCGATCTCACGAAGAAAGATCTAACAGGAAAAGTCGTAGCCACAGAATTGGATAAAGTAGGAATTACTACGAATAAAAATACGGTGCCATTTGACAGCCAATCTCCCTTTGTTACCAGTGGAATTCGGATGGGAACCGCAGCTTTGACAACTCGTGGCTTGGGAGTAGATGAAATGAAAAAAATCGGAACGAGCATTGCAGAATTAATCAAGAACATTGATAGTCAGCAGACAAAAGAAAAGATATCAGGGATCGTAAAAGAAATCTGCAAGTCTTTCCCCATGAAACAATATCGTTTACCATAATGAAGACAGCCAGCTTCATTGAAAACTAATCTATGCCCAAAAGAAGTAAATCATCGTATCGAAACCGAGAACGGGAACGAGAACCTCGTATTAATGAAAGAATCAGAGCGCATGAGTTGCGGGTTCTTATCGGAGAAAACGATAGCCGAATTATGTCACGAAAAGATGCACTAGAAATGGCACGATCAAGAGGAGAAGATTTAGTAGAAATATCACCAGAGCAAAAACCACCGGTATGTAAAATCACCGACTATGGCAAATTTCGCTTTGAACAAAAGAAAATCAAAAAAATGCATACAAAAAAGCAGCAGGTGATTACACTCAAGGAAGTGAAAATCGGAGCAAAAATAGCCCAGCATGACTACGATCTCAAAAAACGCAATATCCTCGCTTTTCTAGCAGAAGGAAATAAAGTCAAAGTCAGCCTGCGTTTTCGTGGAAGAGAGATTGTCCATCCAGAAATCGGGGAAGCGTTGATGACCAAGCTGGTTACTGAAATGCAAGAAGCATGCCAAGTGGAAAATCCACTCAAGCGTGAAGGGCGCCAACTATTGCTGGTTCTTGGCCCCAAAGGCAGTAGTCGCAAAAAACCAAAAAGTAATCGTGTCAATAAGAAGCAAGAAAACGCCGCTGGAGTCAATGAAGCCTCTACCGTTCAAAAAAAGATAAAAGAAGCCTCACCGGCGGTAGAATCATAAAAAGACTTGCCAATTTATACCCTCTATAGAAAAAAAGCTATGCCCAAGCAAAAAAACAATCGTGCCGTTGCCAAACGGTTTAGAATTACGAAGAATGGTAAAGTCATGCGCTCACAGGCTAGTGTCCGCCATAATCTGACCAGTAAAAGCACGAAAAGAAAACGTAAATTGCGAGGTACAACCACGGTTCATCCCTCTGACAAAAAAACAATTTGTCGATTATTACCAGTATGAGAACAACATCCAGTAGCATTCACTTAAAGCGCCGAAAAAAAGTTCTAAAACAAGCCAAAGGCTTTAGAGGAAGCAGAAAAAATTTAATTCGCGTGGCAAAAAACGCGGTGATGAAGGCTGGTAATCACGCGTATATCAGTCGGCGCCAAAGGAAAAGGGAATTTCGTTCGCTGTGGATTGTGAGGATTAACGCAAGTCTGAGAAAACACCAAATGACCTACTCTCAGTTTATCCATGCCTTAAAAAAACAAAAAATTGACCTCAATCGCAAAAGTCTAGCAACTCTTTGCATGGAAGATGAAAGTGCATTTCAAAAATTGGCAGAACAGACTATTCAAGCGAGTAACCAAGGAAAAAAATAAGAGATTTATTCCGTAGAAAAATTTATAAAGACCCCAAAAGTATATAAATTAATATCTGACTGAAAGAAGTTGGGAGAGAAACAAAAAAAGCCTTCATCAAGATAAGTGATGATACCGTTACTAAAAAGAGAACAATGCTCAGTTTAGACCAATTAGACGATCTAGAAGGGAGAATTTTACGAGCTCTCGAGTTAATTGCGGATCTCCGCGACGATAACGCTCGTCTGGAGCAGATGAACCGTAACGTTGAAGCGGAACGTGATCAGATGCAGGGAGAAAACGAGAGTTTGCGACAAATGCATCACGGATTGCAAGAAGAACTAAAAAATAAAGAAGATGAGATTCAAGCAATCAAAGGTAAACTAGAACAAACAGACAAAGAAATCAATGAGATTCGTGCAAAAGAACAGTATTTGCAGGAACGGATCAATACCATCCTCACACAATTAGAAAGCGTACCAAAGTTACCCAGCTCAAGCACAAAAAAAAGTAAGGGGGCGCAAGCACTCAGCACAGAAAAATCTGAATTTGAAGAATTTACACCGCCAAATATATCCATGACTCAGAGTAAAACAACCGAGAAAAATACTTTGGAAATGGAAGAGGCAAACGATAAGAAAAAAGATACCAAATCGGAAGCTTTTGGGCGAAAACAGGGTAGTGGCGAGAGTGCCACCGCCATTGTTGGGGTGGCTCATTTTGCGACCGTAGAATCTGGAAAAGATTTTGAAAAAATAAAGATTCAACAAGAAGCAGATACTCAAAAAAGCCTCATGGAAAAAATGGAGAAAATGGGAAAACGGGAAACCGATGACTCCCATCGGCGGATTCAAACAGAAGATCAAAGTGTCATTGTTTTGGAGACAAAGGCTTATGATCCGACCAAGAAGATAGAAGAAGACCACTTCACGCAAAAAAGGAGCGACAGAAAAGAACGTCAAGAAGTGGACACCAGCGGCATGAATGGCGCTTTAGACGACGAAAAATCAGAGGATTCAAGCCAGAATGCGAGCACCACCGATGCAACGACCACTCGTGATTCTAATGTCCATAAAGAAGAGGGAGACGATTCAGTCGATATGATGCAAGGACTAGGCGAAACTTCTATGGATGTATTAGAAAATAAAGAGGATCACAGTGATCAAGAGACCGATGTAGATGCAGACAGTAGTCACCAAGATTTCTTTGATTTAAATGAAGATGAAGAAGATGACTTTATCCTCTCACAAGACGACTGAAGCGAGACTCCGCATTTTTGGCCGAAACATTTCGGTGCAATTACAAGATTCCACCGAAAACTCCATCGACGATCAAAAAAAGCACCTAGAGAAAATTGGTGACCTCCTTGAAACAAAATACCAAGAACTAAGAGAAACAAAACCGAATCTCAAACGCGAAGAAACACTGATTCTGTTAGCAATGAATTTGATGGATGAAATCGTGCAACAGCAAGAGAATGGGCTGTGGGATAAACAATTAGCTGCTCGAACATCTCAATTGATTTCACTCATCGACGATGGAATCATTGCAGATAAATTGGATTCTTAAATGCCTAGCACTCCGGTTTACTATCGGCTGCACGGCGTAGTCAAAGACTACGACTGGGGAGAAAGTGCTGAAAAATCAATGATACAAGACTTGCTTCCGCAGGCATGCCCAACTATTGCTCACAAAAAAAACACCAACCCCAGAACAATTGGTAAATTTTCTGAGCTTTGGTTTGGTGCACATTCCCATGGATCAGCAACAATTCTCTATCCAGAAAATCTACAGCAGATGCATGGTTCGAGACAAAGCATCTCTCTTCAGGATGCAATTGCACAAAATCCAAATCATTTCTTAGGGGAAATAACCAGTAAAAAAAAAGATTCAAGAACCCTACCCTTTTTATGTAAAATCCTTGCCGCAAGCATTCCCTTATCTATTCAAGCCCATCCTGATCATGAAATGGCAATGCAACTCCATAACAACGCTCCTTCACTCTATCATGACAATCAGCAGAAACCTGAAATAGCGGTATGCCTCGAAAATTTTTCTGCACTGATTGGCTTTCAACCTTGGGATCATTTGGCAGAAATTTGGAAAACACACGAAAATCATTGGATGTCCCAATTTTGGACACCTCCCCCCAGCAGTACAGATACAGACAGCTCTCTTTCTTGGTTTCACTCAGGATTAACGAGACTCTGTCAGGCCAAGAGCAAAGAGATTGCAACGATCATCCAACAGAAATTACACGTTATTAGAACAAACAAAGGTCAAAAAAAAAGACAGGCTGATCAACTGTTTACTCGCATGATTACCCATTTTGACAAAAAAGACCGTGGTGTTTTGTTTGTCTATTTGATGCGATATTATCGCATCAAAAGCGATGACGCTCTATTCATTAGACCAAATTTACTGCATACGTACCTTCACGGCAGAATTTTTGAATGTATGACAAATTCGGACAACACTGTTCGCTTGGGATTGACGCAAAAACACTGCGATACAAAAACACTCTTGGCAATGTTGATGCGCGACCTATCTGCCGATCAAAAAGAAAGCCCAGTCATCCAAGCAAAGAAAATTCGTCTTCAATATACTCCTGATCAATTTTTTTGGCGATATCCAATTCCAACCCCAGAATTCCAATTAGCAAGAACGCTCACAGAAAACAAACCCCAAGTAATTCTCTGCAAAGAAACAACTATCCTTTTCTGTGCTTCGACGAACGATCACCGTGGGAAAATACGTTTTTTTTGTGCAGATACACAAAAAACTTTGGGCGAGCATTTATTGGCGCCGGGAACAGCGCTCTTTTTGCCAGCGGATTTATCCCAGAGAAATATCCTCATCGAAATTTCTCAAATTGCAGCAGCGAGCTCAATCGATAAAAAAACAAATCTGCTCGGCAAGCCACGAGATATCAACTCGTTACCTGCCAAAGAATCTGCTGGAATTAAAATATTTTGGTGCTCGACCAAATCATCAATTTGTTGAGTACAATATATTGTCACTTTTGTCGCCAGTTTTGCAGCTTGTATACAATCTGATGATTCTTATGGTAGTTGAATTTTTCATTCTCAGAATCTGAACAACATTATTTAATTATATTGCGTTGACATCTCGTGGGTTTTTTAAAAACTGGCCACAGAAAGTTGGCAGTCTAAAGGCTTAAGTGCCAGAGGTCTGCTAAAATAGGAGTAAAAGATGACGATAAAACCATTGGGAGACCGCGTAATGATTCGCCCATTAGATGAAAGCGAAGAAAAAGTAGGTTCTCTTTATATACCTGATACGGCAAAAGAAAAGCCATTGCAAGGTTCCGTTGAGGCGGTTGGCCCAGGTAGGACAGAAAATGGGAAGACCATAGCCCCAGAAGTAAAAGTTGGTGACCGAGTTTTATATGGTAAGTACTCGGGAACAGAAATTAAGCATGAAGGGATAGAATATTTAATCGTAAAAGAAGCGGATATTCTAGCTATCATGAATTAAGAGGAGAAGTAAAAAAATGGGAAAACAAATAGAATTTGACGAAAGTGCCCGTCGTAAGGTTCAATCAGGAATCAATAAATTAGCAGATGCGGTAAAAGTAACATTGGGACCAAGAGGTCGTAATGTTGTAATCGATAAAAAATTTGGTTCGCCGACCATAACAAAAGATGGAGTCACGGTAGCCAAAGAAATTGAGTTGGAAGACGCATACGAGAATTTAGGTGCGCAGATGGCCAAAGAAGTCGCTACTAAAACCAACGATGTGGCCGGTGACGGAACGACAACTGCAACGGTATTGGCAAAGGCAATCGTAAACGAAGGTTTAAAAAATGTAACAGCTGGAGCTAATCCAATGTCTCTCAAAAGAGGAATCGATAAAACTGTCGATGTAATTATCGGAGAGATAAAGAAAGATGCCAAGGCAATTGGCTCAAGTAAAGAAGACATCGCTGCTGTAGCTAGTATCTCAGCAAATAACGATGCAGAAATTGGTAAACTAATCGCAGATGCAATGGAAAAGGTCGGAAATGATGGTGTCATCACCGTAGAAGAAGCAAAGGGGATCGACACTGATATGAATATCGTAGAAGGGATGCAATTTGACCGCGGCTATCAGTCACCTTATTTTGTGACTAATGCAGAAAGTATGACTGCCAGCATGGATAAACCCTATATTTTGATACACGATAAAAAGATCAGTAATATGAGAGAATTGCTACCACTATTAGAAAAAATTGCACAAGGTGGTCGTTCATTGGTTATTATTTCAGAGGAAGTAGAGGGAGAAGCCTTAGCTACTCTGGTGGTAAACAATATGCGTAAGACCATCAAAGTCTGCGCGACAAAGGCCCCGGGCTTTGGCGATCGTCGCAAAGCAATGCTAGAAGATATTGCAATTCTTACCGGTGGACAAGTGATTTCTGAAGAGCTGGGACTAAAATTAGAAAATGCAACTGTTGAACAACTTGGAGAAGCAAATAAAATACTCATCGATAAGGAAAATACAACTATTATCGAAGGGAATGGTCAAGATGCGGATATCAAAGGTCGAATCAACCAGATCAAACATCAGATCGAAGAGACAACCAGTGACTATGATCGAGAAAAGCTGCAAGAGCGCCTCGCAAAATTGAGTGGTGGTGTTGCAGTCATCAATGTCGGTGCTGCTACCGAAGTAGAAATGAAAGAAAAAAAGGCACGTGTTGAAGATGCACTATCTGCAACTCGTTCTGCAGTAGAGGAAGGGATCGTCATTGGTGGCGGTATCTGCTTACTCAAAGCCCGTGCAAGTTTAGAGTCACTTAAACTGAGTGGTGATGAGCAAACCGGATGCAATATAGTGAAACGAGCACTCGAAGAACCTCTCAGGAATATCGCTTCCAATGCTGGTTTAGAGGGCAGTGTAGTTGTCCAACGAGCAATGACCGAAGGTACAAACATTGGTTTTAACGCTTCCACGCTAGAATGGGAAGATTTACTGAAGGCTGGCATTGTTGACCCTGCCAAGGTTGTCCGCAGTGCATTGCAAAATGCTGCCTCTATTGGTAGCATGGTACTAACAACTGAAGTAGCCATTGTCGAACTACCGGAAAAAGATAAAGGAGCCCCTGCAGGTGGTATGCCGCCAAATATGGGTGGCATGGGTGGTATGGAAGGCATGATGTAGTCTGTCTCCATCCGCCGCAAGGTTCTCATCGCCTGTAGATTCAAAAACTTGGATTTACGGGTGATGCCTTGCAATATGAAAGCCGAAAGTACTCATTCAAAAAAAGAAAAGTAAAGCTATTGGCAAAAAAACCGATTGATATAAGAGGTGCTCCGCTCAGTCGTAAAATCAAAATCCATCTCATCTCATTTATGATCCAATCGCTCAAAAAAACAGCACACAATAAAGAAAAAAAGAAAATGCGACATTGTTTCGGTCAGACTAGGAGGGCTTCTCTATTTACTTTTGTTTTATTCCTCATGACATCGCAAATTTATGCGAGAGAAAATATTCCCAACACCCCCGGTTTGGTGATGCGTTTTTTATCGATTGGCATTACCACAAGCACAGCTACTGCTCAGACATCACAAGGGCGGGTTTTTGAAACTATTACTACTGGTAATCTATTAGACGATTTTACCGCTGAATTTGGCTACGCATTTAATTCGAAAGTGTCTATTCATGCGGGCATTTATTACCGTCATGTCCGAGAATCTTTCAATGAAACAAATGTTCTGACTATCACTGCAATTCCTTTTGGGGTAACCTTTTATACCAAGAATCACTGGTACTTCTCACCAATTTTATTTCTCACTCCGAGTCTTTCTATCGCAGGCAATCGTCTTT
Organism: Leptonemataceae bacterium; assembly: GCA_965207725.1. GTDB lineage: Bacteria > Spirochaetota > Leptospiria > Leptospirales > Leptonemataceae. The sequence goes on from OZ242290.1 coordinate 1,669,027, forward strand.
CTCCGCACGGCTTAAGCTATGGACTCACCTTTGGCTGGGAACAGCGCGTGAGTGATTTTTGGTCGGTAGGCATTGGCTTTCGCTTTTGGCGCTTTGAGACCACTGCCAATAACGTACGTCTGAACAATATAACCTACGCCAATTATCGCCGGCAGGATACGATACTGAGTGCTCTCACCCTGAGTGTGAGCTATCGCTAACTATTACCCTGATTATTCATCAATTATCTAGAGCAATCTCCCCTCGGCTCAACAATATACCAAACCAATCTCGCAGAACAACCCACTTGAAATTCTCGCAAATTGTGTGAGCCAATGAGTTTTGGTGCTGGCTCGTGGTCATTTGCTATTGGTTGAAATTGCAAATATGAATATCGACTATCAATGGAGCCCATTCATATGCTTGCCAAGAATTTCAACTTTCGGATACTTTTTGTTTGACATTAGCTTGATCTTTTTTAATCTGACTATTGTAGCCAAGTTAAATATAGAGAGTGAAGTGAAATTTGAGCTCTATATTGGCTATAAGAAATTAAAATGAATTTTAAGGAGTTTCAGAAATGAAAAAAAACTTGATAACAATAGCCATTGTGCTTCTGACAATCCCGGCAAACGTATTTGCCGAGGATAAAGAACACGGCGGCTTTCTATTCCGATTTATCGGTGCCGGAGGCGGAGGCGCTTCCCAAGAACTAACGAGTGCAGATGGAAACCAAAGGAATTTCACATCTACATTAGCTCACGACTATCGCTTTGATTTTGGGTATTCATTTACCCAGAACTTTGCCCTCCATATTGGATTGTGGGGACGCTACATCCATGATGGAGGAAGTGGAGCATTGCAGCAATTTACCGGAATCCCTATTGGATTTACATTCTTTTTGCCCAATAACTGGTACATTTCACCCACGTTTTTGTATCTTCTCGACCGGAGTGATCGAGCAATTTCGCAAGGAGCCTTTGACCAACAAGCAAGTCTAGCAAGGTCAACTGCTCTGTCTTCGGGTCTGGTTACCGGTGCTGGTGGGGCTGCGACTCAAATTATTGCAGATCCGATGCTGGCAGCCATAATAGGAACCGTACCGAATATAAACGAAACTGTTACAGCTGCAATAATTACCGGTGCAAACGTGGCTGCACAGCCAAATGTTACCCCCGCCCAGATCCAAAGAGCGATCCAAGGCGTCCTCAGTCAAGGAGGGGTCATGGATCCTACCGCGTTAGCAGCGACCACCACGGCCGTCCAAACATCTGCCGATGGATTCGCAACAGCTGCAAATACCGTAGCTACAGACTTTTACGCTGCCAATTCTGCGGTTGTTGACGCGAATGGACGAGTGATAAAAGCTGCGAGATCTAAACCTCGTGGTTATAGCTATGGTCTTGATATTGGCTGGGAAGCTCCAGTCAATGCAGATTGGGGTTACGGAATCGGAATTCGCTACTGGCGAATAAATTCCGAGCAGACTCTCACTATGAACTTTCCAACTGGAGTAGCCGGCCAGGTACAAACAGTGAATAGTCTTTTCCACCTCCGTGAAGACTTATTTGGATTTACCTTTAGCGCGACCTATAATTAGGTCTAATATACTTTTTCATCGGATAACTAATAACAATAGTAGTTATCCGATGAGATAAGCACCTAAAAAAATTGTCAACACCAAAGAAAACCCGAGTTTTAATCAGCGGGGCGAGCGGCACTTTGGGGCAAGCAATCAGCCGTTTTCTTTACCCCCGCAATTATCAAATCCACGCTCTCACCTCAAAAAAAAAACAGATAAAAATTAACAATACCCACCAACAAGATTATTGGCGACCAAAAACCAAAGAATTGAATGGTGACATTCTCGCGCAGCAAGATATCATTGTTCATCTTGCTGGCGCATCGGTTGGTAGACTGCCGTGGACGCCCACCTACAAGAAAAAGATTATTGACAGTCGAGTCAATGCAACAGAACTGCTCGCCGCTACAATCAGAAAAAATTATAAAAAGAAGGGATCTATCCCCAAACTCTTGATTTCGGCCAGCGCTTGTGGCTATTATGGATATGGCAACGAGCCTACCCGAAAATTACAGGAGGGTGACTCTGCTGGCAGTGATTTTTTGGCACAATTATGTGTCCAGTGGGAAAAAGCACTGACTTCTTTAGGTGGACTACCCATGCCCGTCATTGTTCTTCGTTTTTCCCATATTCTTTGCCCAGTGGACGTAAACGGCTTTTTAAGCAGATTATTGCAACCCCTCAAATATCGTCTGGCATTTTCTCTCAAGCACTCAAAAATAAAAAATCAAGATGCCACTATAAAGTATAGCTGGATTCATATCGATGACCTCGTTGCTTTTATCGTCTTTTTAATGGAAAAATATCCCCAAACAAAAAGTATTCCAAAAATTGAGCAAAATGGACAACAAATCTACAACGTAGCGACGCCCCATCCGACCAGCCATCAAGAAATTTATCGATTGGTGCAAAAAAAACGTGAGACTGAGCAATGCGGAGAAAAAACTAAAAAGAGTCAAAAAAGAATCTACACGATTTCTATCCCAGACGTGCTCATAAAAATGAGCACGGGAACTATGGCTTCTCTTTTTTTGTCAGATCAACAGTTAAACGTAGAAAAAATGTTACATACTGGCTTTCAATTGCGTTACCCGTACATCGAAAATGCCTTAGACAATCTATTACTCAGATAATTATCCAATTCGTCAAAAAATGAAAGATCAAAAAAAAGCCAAAACCCAACGCTTTGCTTTCTTTGATCTAGACTATACCCTACTCCCCTTTGATTGTCATTTACTTTTTATTAATTTTATCCTCCAGAATAATCGCAAGCGATACTATTTTTATCTTTTCTTTATACCCACTCTTTTGCTGTACTCACTCTCTTTGATCCGAGCAAAAAATCTAAAACGGAGTATGCTCAGCATTTTATGGAAAATGCCGCAGCCAGAACTAGATAAGCAATGCGATCAATTTGTACGCGAACATATCATTCCTCTTTTTTTTCCAGAACTCATCGAGAAGATCCAATTTCATCGCAAGCAATCCCATTGTCTCGTCTTGAATACTGGAAGCCTCGACATCTATGCAGACCGATTGGCCAAATATTTAGGCTTTGATTATTGTTTTGCCACAAGAGTACAAAAGTACCAAAAGTATCCTTTGTTTCCAAAAATTATTGGTAATAATAATATCGGTGGAGAAAAAATCAGACGAATGCAAAATCTCAAAGTAAGTAAAATCCAAGCAAAAGACAATAAAAATTTCACCTATACCGATCATCCGAATGATCTGCCATTGATCGCCTTAGCCACTCAGATAACTCTGATTGCGCCTCAGCCCAAACATCGCCATTTTATTTCACTGGGAAAAAAGAATAAGTGGTTTTTTTTACAACCCAACAATAGATTTGCAAAACGTCATAAAATCCATTTGATCCGCCAGTTTTTAGGCTGTTTCAAAATTACCAAATAAAAAATATTCTTGACTAAAAAAAAGTGTGATAGATTTGAGAAAAATCTCGATAGTGTTAACTTGAGTAAAATATTGAGCTCTCATCACTGAGAGACTAGCCAATTTCTCATGATAAAGAGTACGTTCAATGCATTTAATTATTGGGGCAGGATACTGCTGAGTGCAATTCTTATTTTGAGCTCTCAGTGCAGTATCAGTAATGAAATAACCAGACCGATCAACATTCCAATTTTAACGGCTGTGCGAAGCGATGCAGGCGGACATTTAATCAACGCCACCCTCCACAATTTCGAGAGCGGATTTAGCGGCTATCGATTGTTGCAGAGTCCGACAGAAATTCCAAGTGTGTTAGACGCAGCATGCCCTTCCCAAGTGCCAACCTGTGTCCAAAACTGCTGTGATTGTATCAATCTTAATCGGACACCCAATGTTTCGGCTAGTTATGTAATAGAAGTATTGAACAGCCCTACTTTAATGAATACAGATGGTAATCAAATCTGTGCAATGGCAACCCGCCTCCAGTCTGGAAATCATCTGGCTCTTTTTGTCATCGTAAGTATAGAAAATAATCTGTATCAATTTAGCAATCGATCGAATCAACTCCAAGTTCCCTAATGTGTACCGCATTTTTATTCCTGCAAGAAAATCCTTATGCGTTGTATCTTTTTGCGAACCGAGATGAGTTCTATAGTCGCCCGACTCAATCAGCCCATTTTTGGAGTGAAGATAGCAATGTTCTGGCAGGCAGAGACTTGGTACAAAACGGCACATGGTTGGGGTTTAATTTTCCCGAAGGACGATGGATTTTAATAACCAATTATCGCAAAGCAAACGATCCCCTGCAGAGAAACTTACTTTCCCGAGGAAAAATTGCCAAAGACTACTTACTGGGAGAAAAAAATGCAACGACATTTGTTCAAAAACTGACAGAGACGAGTCAACATTATCAAGATTTCAACTTATTGTTGGCAGATCGTCTTCACAACAAACCAAACATCATCTATTTTTCCAGCATAAAAAACAAATCAGAGAAAATCCAGAATGGACTGCACGGATTGTCCAATCATTTTTTGAATACTCCGTGGCCAAAAATCACTGATGGTAAGGAACGACTAAAGATGTTACTCAAAAAATATCCGCAACCGGAAAATCAGCCAAATCCCTTTTTCTCATTTTTGGAAAATAAAAAACTCGCTGCATTGGACCGATTACCCAATACAGGAATTCCCCAAAAAAGAGAACATCAGGTGTCGGCACTGTTTGTACACGATAAAGAACGTCAGTACGGTACCTGTTCTTCTGTTATTTATGTCGAGCGGGAACAAAATAAGCAGAGAGAAGCTTTTTTTTTTGAAAGATGCTATAACGCCCAAGGGTATCTTCAAAAAGAATTTCAATATTTTTTTCCCAGAAAAAATATTAAAGATAATAAAACACAAAACCCTGATAGATAAAATAAATTGCTCTTCTTCTAAAAATTTCAAAGCTATAATCAAGAACCGACTTATTTGCCCATTGTATGCGATTTTCTCTATTGAATTTTTTTAACGATCCGAAAATATAAAATAAACAACTTCAATAAATCCTCAATAGTAATGCTCCAAGAAAAAGAATTAGACTTAATCGAAGTACAGGGATTTTTAGATTCTCTTTTAAGAAAAGACCAACTTCAGATTACCAAACCAAAAATTGCTCTCACAGAAGGGACAATGCAGTGCATTGCAGTGATTCCTTCGCTAAAAAATGGTAATTTATTTCACGCACTGACTCTCATAAAAAAACAAATCCCAAACATAAAAATCGATAATATTGAAAATCAATACCTGGTGGTGCGTGATCTCGGGGAAAATATATATCAACCCTTTAAACCTTTAGAAGGATTACGCATTCGTATTCGGCAAACCCAAAGAAAATCAGAAATGGAAATGTCTAAAAAAGGAAACTACACCTCCAGAGAAATCTATCTCATGGCTCAACTATTGAAATATTTTTACGAGAGCACCGCCAGCGATACAAAAAAAGAATATTCAGATCCACTTGAAGAATTAGAAAAATTAGATGTAATTATCCAAAGGCCAAAAAATGATCCAAATACCAGAGCAATTCCTGCGCCACCGAGCAATACCAAGAGCTATCAAATACCAGTATTCCCCGGTTTTGTTGGATATCAAGAGACTCGAAAGAGTTTATACCAAAATGTCATCCTACCCATAACTCACCCGCTGATATTCCAGAAATTACTCGAAGTGACTCGTCGCCCTTCAGATACTTCGCGCTTGGCCATCCCTCGAGCAATTTTATTTGAAGGGGAACCGGGAGTTGGGAAAACAACCGTGGCTCGCAATCTGGCTCAGCATAGTAGGATTCCTTTAATACAAATTCCAATCGAAAAAATTCTGAGTAAGTATTATGGCGAATCTGAGAGCAATCTAACGCGAATATTTGACCTAGCAGCTCAATGCGACAAGGTTATTCTGTTCATTGATGAATTAGATGCACTTGGAATTTCACGGGCAGATAGATTATTTGAAGCTACTCGGCGCATCCTTTCTGTCCTGCTCACAAAACTTGACGGTTTCAATAAAAATAACAATATTCTGACGATTGGTGCAACAAATCGTAAAATGGATCTGGATCCCGCCCTCCTCTCTCGTTTTGATACTACAATTTTTTTTAATCTACCAGATGAAGAGAGCCGAAAAAATATTCTTCACTATTATGCGCATCATCTGAGTGATAACGATTTAGAAATATTAGCAAAGAAAAGTCAGAGCCTATCTGGTAGAGACATTGAAAATATTTGTATTCAGGGGGAACGTGAATGGGCACACCATTTGATACAAACGAATCAACAAAATCAAGCAAAAGTCGATCCGCCTCCTTTACAAGTATACCTCAACTTATTAGAGAAAGAGCACTAACAATACCTATTAACTGCGCACAAAATTCAATTAAACCGACGAAAATCAAATCCCAAAAAATTGCAGATTTGACGATGTGCTAAGGCACTGTTCTTTACTCCATTGGCACTTGGCTGAAACAAACATGTCTGCCAACCCAATCGTTGTGCCCCCTCAATATTTATTTGTCGATCATCAAAAAATAAAATATCCTTCCCTGACAGCGATGGGAATTTTCGTTTTAATTGCTGCTCAATCGTGCGGAAGTAGTCGTACTGGGGTTTTCTTTTTTTTAATTGATAAGAAAAAAAAAGATACTGTGCCTCGGTCAACCATTCGCATTGTTTGAGGATCGCTTGCGACCAATGAGAATAATTGGAGGCAATGCCAAGGGCAATCTGATCAGGCTTTTCTCGTTGATAGGCGCTCAGTTCTAGAAAAAAACTCTTCATCCCAGGTATGGCTTGGATTTGTTTGAGGAGCGATTCTTTGAGAATTTTTGGTTGCGGTAGAAAATCTAAAACTTTTTGAGGTGTCTTTGGATGATAAAAGTTGAGAAAAAACTCATCCTCTTTTATATTGCCACGTTCAAATTCATGAAAACATTCTCTATTTTTATAGTAATAGAAAATATCAAAAAGAGTACATCCATGAGTAAGCCAATCCGATGATTCATCTGTTGTTGTGTTAAACTCATGTTTTTCGATAAGTTTCCTGAGTAGTTCTGGAGACACTCGTCTCTGATGATACTGTTCATTCAATCGATGATACGGTTCGACTAGTAAGGTATTCATTAAATCAAATAAAATAATCTGCATGATAAATTTACAAGTTTCTCAAGAATCTTAATCGCATGTACTCTGTATCAGTAACAAAAAAATGTCTGGCAATGGCTCTGCAAAAATCTTCAGATTTTAGAACGAGCAACCATTGTTCAAAAAAAAGATGCTTGATCAAACCTTGCAATTATGTTTTCTTAATAAGAAGTTTCTGTTTTGTTCTTTTTTTATCAAATCTTCATTCTTACTGCCACAAGTCTGTTGTATCTGATATCGCCTTTTTCAAGTTCTCTCCGCAGATTTCTAGGCAATCGTGCTCAGGGGCTGCGAAAACTAAGAGAGATCATGGCAGCCGATTCAATACCAACCCTGTGGCTGCATGCAGCATCGGTGGGTGAAGCCCAACAGGCGAGTGCGCTTGCACAAACTGTAAAAAAAAAACAAAGGAACATGCAAATCATCCTCAGTGTCTATAGTAATAGCGTTACAATTCCAGGACCAATATCAAATAACAAAAAAAAGGCCGATGGTAAATCGCCTCATACTCTCCCCTTTGCCTCTGAGAATTTTCATAGCGTTTTTTATCTGCCGTTAGACTTACCTTGGCAATGGCAAAAACTGTTGGCTCATAAAAAAATCAAGTATTTTGTAGCAATGACATGGGATCTTTGGCCAAATCTGCTACGCACACTCAAAAAAAATCATGTAAAAACCTATCTTTGTTCTGCAGCTTTTGATCCAGAAAGCTTCAAAAATTCCGGTCTTGGTGGCTGGGCTGTTCATTTGTTTCGTTTCCAATATCGCGATCTTGAAGGCATTGCCACGGTTTCTCAAGAAGATCAGAGAATGGCGCAACGTTTGGCAAGACCGACCACCAAAATCAAAACGATCGGTGATGTGCGCTATCAAGCGATCAAAAACAGAAAAAAGTCCGCTCGGCAAGCAAATCTATTAACTCCGTTCCAGCGGCTCAAAAATGTGATTTTTTTTGCGTCGACCTATCGAGCTGACGAGGATATATTTATTCCGCTGATCAATCCTCTCTTTGAAAAATTTACTCATTTGAATATTTGTATATTCCCTCATCACATCGAAAAAAAACGTATTCACGAAATTGCAGATACATTACAACAAGAGAAGATCATTGCCAATCTATTTACAGAAGATAGCTCACTACTAAAAAAGGATACAAACCATCGGGTGATTATTGTTGATCAGCTGGGTTTGCTGGCCTTTGCCTATCAGTACTGCCTATTGAGCTATGTAGGCGGCGGGTTTCATCATCGCATCCACAATACTGCCGAGGCGGCAATCCATGGTAAAATAATTCTCAGTGGACCTCGAATATCTGCTAGCCCAATTGCCCGTGAATTAAACAAAAAAAAATATCTCATGGTTTGTCACAATCGTCAAGAATTATTTGAACAAATTTGCTCCTTGCTCGAGCAACGCAAAAAGATGACAAGTGCGGCAGCCTCTATCAAGAAAGTGATTACCCAACAACAACAGAGTGCATCGCTCTTTTGCAAACATTTTTTAGGTATTTAATATTCAAAGATCCTTGCGTTTGTTGTGCCAATTTTGTTATTCTTTATTAAAAAAAACTGGCTCACTATTGCTTTTTATCGTACTCAATTTTTAGACCAAGATAGGTGTAGCGCGGGCGAACTGGATTGAGAACAATATCATACTGATCTAAAACATTGTCCATGCCTAAATAAATTTGATACAATGGAGAAATCTGATAGGAATAACGGAGATTGATAATATGACGAGGATATCGAAAAAGGACCGTCTCGACTTCCGTGAGAACATTCGCAAAGGCAATTAGGCCAGGATTATCCTCTTCACTCCGTTGATAGACTGCCTGCGCCGAATAGATCACCCCATTGAAATGAAATTCATGCCTTTTCTTAAAAACTGAAAAACCATAGATGAAATGGTGTAAAGATCGTCCCTCAAGAAAAATATTTTGGGTGCGATCAAAGGCCTCGCCATAATTATAGCCAAAACGTAAGCGAAAATTTTTGCCAAGAATCCATTGTCCAAAAAACTCAAAACCACGAGTATAGGTACTTGCTAGATTGCGAACCTGATAAGTGGTGAAGCCATCGGTAAACCCGGGAAGACGAACAAATTCGATCAGATTTGTTAAATCGTTATAGTAAAAATTAAAGGAAATTTCTGAACGAGAATTTGGACGAAAAGAAAAGTCTAAATTGTAGCTAGTCGAAGTTTCTGGCAAGAGCTCAGGGTTGCCAATCACTTGATAACCCACTCCAGGATTTTGAAATCGTAAAAAAAGGTTGCGCAGGGTTGGCCGACGAAAACCATCGCCAACACTCAAACGAATATTCAAAGAATTGGCGAATGCCCAACGAAATGCCAGTTTGGGACTCAGCGCCTGCCCAAAGAAAGTATCGCCTTCGTATCGTAGCCCAGGCACGATATACCATTTTACTCGTCCTACCAAAAAGTTGCTTTCATTTTGCAGAAAAAGAGCAGAATTTTCTCGATCCACATATCCACTTTCGGTGCGAAGAGAAAGCAGCTCTTCCAATTGGAATTCTCCGCCGAGAGTTAAAGTATTATTTGGGAGTGTCGGTATTTTGGCGGCGATTCTGCCGGTCTGCAGCCGCTCTTCATTAAAGTCTCGTCTATCTAACTCGTCTGATCCATGTTGGTCGACTGCAACATCATCGTGATAGCGGGCGAAATAGGCAGATAAATCCAACTCTCCCCGGTTATTTTTGCCAAAGTATTTTTTTGCTCCCAATGCATAGCCAAAATCATCGGTTTTATTGACGCGATCAAAGATAGTCCGCGGAGCACTAAAATCAATTTGTCGTTGCAGTAGTTTGCGATAAGAGAGTTCGCTGCGTACATACCATTGTTTTCCAACATTTCCTACCAACCGATGACTAAAATTCAAATCCTGAGCCTCTGGAATATTGGTATTCGGGAAAACTCCATCCAAATCGATAATCGTGGCTTGATGCGCGCCAAAGGTAAAAGAGTTTTTTACTTTCTCTTCGGAAGTGCTAATCGAAAGATTCTGATGAGTTTCATTGGCATCTTGATAGAAATCGATTTCGCCCAAGCGAAATGGAGTGCCGACTACCCCAAAAGATGCATCAAATGTTACTTCTAGCGGATATTGGGCTTTTTTGGTAATGATATTGATCACACCGCCAATCGCGCTGGATCCATAGAGGGCAGAACTTGCCCCTTTGGTAATCTCTATCCGTTCGATCTCTTCGCTCTTAATGCGCTGTAAATTGATATTCCCCGCTAAAGCACCAATCAATCGCTCACCATTGATGAGAATCAGCGCATGCTCGGGATTGAGTCCTTGCAAACGGACGCTCTGCCCGCGAATTTCCGACTGTAATTCTAAACCTGATTGAAACTCCAAAGCCTGCGCGGCATTTGTCGCCCCTTGCTCGCGAATAGTCTTGGCGTCGATGACTTCCTGTTTGACCACCGACTGGGAGATAATTCGCCTTACTTCTCCATCGACAATAATCCGGGCGCGATAGATTTCATTTTCCGAGGATTCCTGAGATGCCTTGGCAGGATCTTTGCTTTTTTTTATACTTTGAACATTGTTTGGTTTTTTTTTCGGTGGAGGTTCTTGCCCATATACAACGAATACAAGAGCAAAGAAAAAAATTAGAAAATAAAATGGTATATTCGTAGATGTAGATAGGCGCATAAAAAACATCAGAGCACTATCTAATCTAAAATACTCTTATAGCCGCGCAAACCGAACACGAATATAGCCCGGTGTGCCGACGTCATTATAATAATCAAGAAATTGGATCTTATAAATAATATTTGCATCTTCACCGCTTCGTAAGAGATAATTTTGACTTTTTGCCATGAGCACATGCTGACTAATATCGTAATCATACCAACTAGCTAAAGCCGGACTGCCTTGCACGATGGTCGGAATTCCGCCGACGCCAATGATTTCTGTCTGTTGATCTGTAACAAAATTTGTGCAATCCCCGATTGCCACTGTATCGTAGTCGCTCTGTGGGCTCAAACAAACTCCGCCCTGCCCGCCGACATTGCCCATTTGGTGAGAATCACCGCTGTTTGAATACAGATTAAATCTTTGCGCACCAATATCCCAGTGCTGATTATCAGTGATAAAGACGGTTGCCAAATTACTCAAGCGACAATACGTCGGTCGTTGATACGAAGTCGCACGAATTGCCAGAATATCTGCCCCGCCATCCAGAAAACAAAGCCCATCGCTATCAGACTCCAAATTCCTTTGCGCTTGCTCGCGTAACTCTTCAACGTTATCAAAACGACAGGCAATGAGCAGGAAAAATGCTACGCTCAATAGCCAAACGAAAATTTTTTTACATCGCTTCAAAGTTTTATCGAGATTTTCCTAGTGAGAACGATTCTCAGGTAAATACTGCTGCCTGAGGGTTTTCACCACAATCCTTTGCACGGCTTTCCTGTAGATCAAGCAGATTATTTCCATCATGAAGCCAATTTTAGAGGAAATACATTGATAACCTCCCATGAATAAGAGGTTTGAAAAACAAGAAGGTTTTAAAAATATGTCAAATACATTTGGTAAGTCAGTTAATAAATCGGTTACGTCATAGAAAATAAGCCCAATATTAATTACCCTTGACAAGGATAAAGGAGATGCATTTTTGGTCTTATGACGGAAAAAAAACAAAAACCCCCTCTCAATAGAAATGTTGCTTCACCAAGAAGCTTCGTAAATTTCAAGAATTGGTGCATACAAATGTCTCTAACAGTTCTATGTCTACTGGCTATTTTAGTTTTACAATCATGCAGTAATCCGAGTGAAACTAGGAGTACATGCTCGCTCACTTCTATTATTGGTCAAGAAGACCCCATAAAAACCGATGATATTGTTGCATTACCAAAAAATGGTGACAACTCAACTGTAACAGGAGACCTCTCGAATAATTACTACTGGACAGCCGTTCAAGTACCAAAAGCAATCGATGGAACTGCAATTGCTTTTAACTATGATCCACGATATGCCCCACCGGCGGGACCACCGACACCATATGCTCTGGCTTATACTAAAGACACCTGTCCTTTGACCCCGGCCGATCAAAGCTATATGATCATGCAGAACGACATGAGTCTTATTCCCATAAACTACGTTTACACCGAATCCACTATGACATTTCGCTTTACCAGCCCAGGTGATTACACAATTATCTCAGCACCTGCAACACGGCCACCAACGGGAGCCACTGTTACTCGAAACAAGAGTACATGCTCGCTTACTTTTGGTTTTGGTCGGGAATTTACCATAGAAACCGATGATGTTATCAATTTGCCAAATAATGGTGCTGGCTTTTCTGTAAATGGAAACCTCTCGGATAATCATTACTGGACAGTCGTTCAAGTACCAAACGCAACCAATCAAACGACAATTGCTTTTAACTATGATCCACGATATGTCCCACCGGCACCGCCAATGCCAGGGGTCACGGTCGGGCCATATGCTCTGGTCTATAGTAAAACTACCTGTCCTTTGACTGTGACCGATCAAAGCTATATGATCATGCCGGACTTTAGTATTATGCAAACAAACTACGATTACACCGAATCCACTATGACAGTTAGCTTTACCAGCCCAGGTGATTACACAATCATCTCAGCGCCGACAATACAGTCAGCAATGGCAGCTGTTACTCGCAACAACTGATTGATACAGTTTTGAATAGTGTGCACTTTACTCAATGCATGTGGAGTATTCTTTACTAAAGAGAATACCTGCATGCATTGAGTAAGCTCAAGTAGTATTGCTATAGAATCTGAAAATCCACGAACGATTGTGCCATTAATCGGCGTTCTTCTATTCGATCGACTCGGCTACCTAGGGGACCTTGCCTTAATTCTCTCGCAAATTTTACTAAATTTTTGGGGCTCCCACTCGCCACACAGAGCACCGAACCATTAGACTGATTTTTCACCAGACCTTTCAAGCCATACCGTCGCGCTCGGGCCAGCGTAAAATAGCGAAATCCTACGCCTTGTACTCTACCGTAAATTTGGTACTCAATCTGTATTGATTGCGCCCCTTGCTCATCCTTCATCTCCATCTCATTGCTGATCGTCTGATTCATTGACTCGGATAATCACTGCGACATTGTTGTCGTAGTTTTACAATCGTTCATGACTATCACGCATGCTTTTTGACCCGTAGGGGAATTGAACCCCTGTTGCTGGAATGAAAATCCAGTGTCCTAACCACTAGACGAACGGGCCTAATCTTTGAGACGTCTGGGGCTCGAACCCAGGACCCCCTCCTTAAAAGGGAGATGCTCTACCAACTGAGCTAACGTCTCGACATCCTTCATCCATTCTTACAAAAAAAGACTAATTGGTAAAGTAAAAATAATGTTGAACTTGCTATCGTTAAAAAATACGAGAGCTTACTGGCTGGGATACCACAGTCGCTCTTGCGATATATCGTAGATCAAATATGCACTCAAGAAAACCAGCAAATATACTTTCAATAAAAAAGGTCGACGTTTGCGAACATAGATATCCAACCACCCACTGATAATTCCCCAAGCACCACACCAGAGCACCGAATCGTATTCGATAAAAAAACCACGCACTACCGTGAGGTAAATCAAAAACGCACCAAAACTCAGATCAAAAATCTCGGCAAAGAGTCGTTCAGATAACCTGTTTTTTTGTTTCTTCTGCTTACGGAAAACCCTCGATGCCCAAAAAAATCGTAGCCTTTGCGATAGATCGCGCAATTTTCCAGGTTTGCCCTCACCATCAGCAGACATTTTTTCTGAAGTAAGCGATGTTTTTTTTTGCCCAACTTTTCTGGGGATACGAAATGCACCACCGATTGCTTCCAATGTGTTTTTATCTGGCAGTAAAAAAAAGTGTTGAGTATAGGGCGAGAAATCACGAGCAATCCGCTTCTTCAATACTCGCCCGCTCTCTAGTTCTCCTTGGACGAGGATTTGCCCCTTACAGACAATTGCTAGATAGGTGTGGGATTTTCCTTTTAAATTTTTTTGAAGAGTGAGACGAGCAATCTGCTGCTCCCGATTGAGATGGACTTCTATCTGGCTACCATCGAAATCTTGGAGGCGATGGGCAATGTCATAGCCGCTTAGATGAGAGTTTCTCTTATACCATTTTGCCATGTGGTCACCACGTGTTAGCGTTTCTTTATAAAAAAAAAGAGCTACTCTTAATAATCGGCATTAAAGAAAGATCCATAAATCTTTCTTTAATGGCTGGCATTGGTGTTCTCTTGAGAATTTTACAAAAAAAAGTGAAATGATAGTATGAATATTTCTGCTTGCTCAAAGCCTCGGTTCTAAAAAGATGGGAGCTGGATACAGAATCTCCGTATGCAAGAAACTGAAACCATTCTCGCAGAAGATCTTCATTTTCAAGGGCGCTTGACGTTTACTGAAAGTGTTTTTATCAACGGTCAATTCAAGGGTCAAATCGACACCAAGGGTACCTTGACCGTAGGTGAAGCGGGCCATGTCGAAGCTGACATTGTCGCTGGTTCAATCGTTATCTATGGTTACCTGCAAGGGAGTATGGTTGCCCACCGCGAAGTAGAAATAAAAGCAAGTGGACATCTTGTTGGTAATATAGTGGCTCCGTTTTTGACAATTGAACGTGGTGCGAAATTTATTGGAAATTCCAGTTTCATGAAAAAAACAGAAAAAAAGGATAGCTAAAACGAGCGAACCTTCCAACATTGTCACAATTATGATGAGAATTCAAACAAAAAAACAAAATCGACTATCTGCCAATAAAGGAATTGTAGCTATTGTTGCTCTTATCCTTTTCTTTATTTCGTGTGAGAAAAAGGACTATGTCAAAGTAGCTGGAAAAGTATTCGATGAAAGTGTCTTAAAGAAAGAAAACCCCGAAGTCTATCAAGGAATTCGCAGAGAATATGAAGAAAAAATTATGGACGCTGTCACAAAGATGAGTGAAGACTACTTGCTCACTTTGATGGCAAAAGAGAATAACTTGGAAAATGAAGATCAATACACAGAATTCATCCGTTCAAACCTAAAAGAACCGACAGATCAAGAGACCCAAGCATATTACAACAACTACAAAATAAACAACCCACAACAAGAACTTCCACCCTATGTCGAAGTAGCCGGTGAAATCAAAAGGATTATCAGCAACGATCGCTTACAAGATAAGCTTAGTGAAAACTTGCGAATCGCGCGACAAAAGTATAAATATGAAGTGGTCATTGAGAAAGAACCAGAGGTGCTGACCGTCAATACAGAAGGAGCACCGTTTCGTGGCAACCCTGATGCAAAAATTGAAATTGTCGAATTTTCTGGTTTTGAATGTCCCTATTGCCAGCGGGTACAAAAAACCACGGCGAAACTCAGGAACGAAATTTATCCGAATAAAATTCGCTGGGTGTTTAAGGACTATCCTTTACAAACCAATAGTATAGCCGCCCATCTCGCATCGCGCTGTGTTTACCAACAAGACCAAAATCTTTTTTGGCAGTTCTATGACGCTCTTTTTAGCCAATCTGGTAGAGAGCACTTAAAAATGGATGCCTTAAAAGAACAGGTAGCGCAAATCAAGGGAATTGATCAAAAGAAATTTGCCGCCTGCCTAGAAGATCCAGCGATCACCAAAGGAATTCTTGATTCACATCAAACGGGAATCAATCTGGGAGTCAATGGTATCCCAGCATTCTTTATCAACGGTCGTCTTCTCTCTGGTGCTCAGCCGATTGAAGTCTTTGAGCAAATGATTGAAGCCGAACTAAATAAATAAAAGCTTTATTTATTTATTATTACACTTGCGAGGCAAGTGCCATCACTTTTCGCACCGCTTGAGCAGATTGAGCAAGTGCTGTTTTTTCTTCGCTCGATAATTTTACTTCGAGAATTCGCTCGACACCCTTGCCGCCAAGGATGACTGGCACACCTAAATATACATCACTTTCTCCGTATTCGCCTTGACAGTAGGCACTACAGGGGAAGATTCTTTTTTGATCGTGCAAAATTGCCTCAGCCATGGCAATACCTGCCGCAGCCGGTGAAAAAAAAGCAGATCCAGTCTTCAATAAACCCACTATCTCTGCGCCACCGTCTTTGGTACGCGCGACTAAATTTTCGATCTTATCGTCTTCATTGAGTAATTGCGGATACTCTGTAAGCGATAATCCAGCAATTTGCGAATAGGATGGTAGGGCCACCATGGTATCTCCATGACCACCCAAAACAAGAGTGTCAATGTCTTGCGGAGAAATGCCAGAACTCATACTCAAAAAAGTGCGAAATCTTCCCGCGTCCAAGATACCGGCCATGCCGACCACTCGATTTTTTGCAAAGCCAGTAACATTGGCTATCACATGAGCCATGGCATCTAAAGGGTTGGTGATAACAATCACTATGCATTGCGGAGCATATCTTTTGATAGCCTCCCCGACTTCTTTGATCACTTCAGTATTTTTGGTCACTAACTCATCGCGACTCATATTCGGTTTGCGCGGAAATCCTGCGGTCACTATACAGATATCCGCATTTTCAATCGTGGAAAAATCACCACTCCCAGTAATTTGACAATTCTTGCCAATAATTGCCATCATTTGTTGCAGATCGAGTGCCTTCCCTTGCGCAACCCCAGCAAACTTGTCGATCAAGACAATGTTTCCTAAATCACGTTGAGCGCTCAAGAGCGCCAAAATACCACCAATTTGTCCAGCACCGATCAAGGCAATTTTTCTGCGAGTAAATCCAAATTCCATATCTTTGTCTCCTTTTTTACTATAATAAAAATCTAGCACAACCTTCCTTTTCCATTCATTTTCTTCAAGCAGTAAACATACTATTTTTATTGAGCCAACGGCTCAAGCATTATAGCCGACGCAAGCACTACAGCCGACAACGCAAGCACTACAACTGACAGCTGAAGCAATCAGTTGTTTATACGGAGTTGGCTGTTTATACGAATCACCAATACACGTGCACACCGACTGCTTTAGCTGGCGGGGTGGAAATACAGCCAACGACGCAAGTACTACAGCCGACAGCGCAAGCACTACAACTGACAGCTGAAGCAATCAGTTGTTTATCCGGAGTCGGCTGTTCATACGAATCACCAATACACGTGCACACCGACTGCTTTAGCTGTCGGGGTGGAAATACGGAGCTGGCGGGGTGCAAAAAATTTTTCCTTAAAAAAGTAATTGACAGTAAATGTCTACTGTTATAAATTCCTTGATAGAGAAACCTCTTTATAGGTGTCTTATATTTAATTAGGAAGGTATCTTTATGAACGACAAACTTCACAAAACTTTTGAGAGAAAAATAGGTTTATTTTTACTACTTATTTCTTTTTTAGCATCTTGTAGCGGCGGTGGAGGTGGTAATACCCCTCCCACGACCTTTGACTTTATTTGCCCAAACGGAACAAAAGCAGATGGTACAACAACTACCGCCAACAGAGAAAAATGCAGCGAATGCAACGCTGGTTTTACCATAAATGCAGACAAGTGCACGGCTGATGCTGGCACTTTTGCCTATGTTTGCCCCAACGGAATAATAGCAGGTGGAACAACAATTACCGCCAACACAGAAAAATGCACCGATTGCAACACGGATTTTACGCTGAGCTCAGATAAATGCGTTGCATCAGCCCCTGGCACTTTTGCCTATGTTTGCCCCAACGGAATAATAGCAGGTGGCACAACAAGTACCGCAAACATAGAAAAATGCACCGATTGCAACACGGGTTTTACCATAAATGCAGACAAGTGCACGGCTGATGCTGGCACTTTTGCCTATGTTTGCCCCAACGGAACAACAGCAGATGGCACAACAAGTACCGCAAACATAGAAAAATGTACCGATTGCAACACGGGTTTTACCATATCTGCAGATAAATGCATTGCATCAGCCCCTGTCCCTACCTTCGACTATGTTTGCCCCAACGGAACAACAGCAGATGGCACGACAAGTACCTCCAATATAGAAAAATGCACCGCTTGCAACACGAACTATACGCTGAGCTCAGAACAATGTACGCCTATCAATTTAATTAGCGCCGGGGATAGTCACACCTGTGCCATTCGAGTAGGTGCCGCCTTTTGCTGGGGGATGCAGACCAATGGTCTTCTAGGAAACGGTGTAGATACAGCCGCAAATATAGCAATTCCCACTGCCGTCACTGGGCTAGCCAGTGGTGTAACCAAAATTAGTGCTGGGACAGTACACACCTGTGCCATACAGAATGGTGCCGCCTTTTGCTGGGGATTAGGGGATGTTGGCCGACTAGGCAGAGGTAGCACAACTGCGTCATCGATTCCTGTAGCCGTAACAGCCTTAACCAGTGGTGTCACCCACATTAGTGCTGGAAATCGCCACGCCTGTGCCATACAGAATGGTGCCGCCTTTTGCTGGGGGAGAGGGGGAGATGGCCAACTAGGCAGAGGTAGCACAGGCAACTCAAACATTCCTGTAGCAGTCACAGACTTAAACAATGGTGTCACCCACATTAGTATTAGTGCCGGGGGAGGACATACCTGTGCCATACAGAATGGTGCTGCCTTTTGCTGGGGGCAAGGGGCAGATGGCAAACTAGGCAGAGGTAACACAGAAAACTCAAACACTCCTGTAGCAGTCACAGGCTTAGGCAGTGGTGTCACTGACATTAGTGCTGGCAATCGACACTCCTGTGCCATACATAATGGTGTGGCCAAATGCTGGGGCTTAGGGAGTTTTGGTCGGCTAGGTAATGGTGAAACAGAAAATAAAAACACATTTGTGAACGTATCAGACGTAATGAATATCTTCACGAATAATAATGTGACCAGCATCATCAGTGGTGAAGATACCACCTGTGCTGTGCGAAACGGTGCGGCCTTCTGCTGGGGCTATGGTTTTTACGGTGAACGGGGAGATGGAGCGACGAGCACGAGTGCTATTACACAGACTACAGCTGTACAGGTAACGGGTTTAATCAGTGGTGTCACCTTCCTTGACCTAGGGGCAACTCACACTTGTGCTGTGCACAATAATCTTTTTAAGTGTTGGGGGCGTCAGCTCAATGGGCGGCTAGGTAATAATGTTGTGGCTGGCACGGGGCAAGCAACCGCCGTCGATATAACAGCAATGTTTCCTTAGTTTAATCTCAAATTTTGCCTACTTGCCCGCGCAGATTTTATCTGTCAAAAAACAGCAAGAAACACGGACACGACCGATAACGCAAGTACTACAGCCAACGACGCAAGTACCAGCGACGACAGCTGAAGCACTGCAACTGACAGCTGAAGCACCACAACTGACAGCTGAAGCACCACAACTGACAGCTGAAGCAATCAGTTGTTTATACGGAGTCGGCTGTTCATACGAATCACCAATACACGTGCACACCGACTGCTTTAGCTGGCGGGGTGGAAATACAGCCAACGACGCAAGTACCAGCGCCGACAGCTGAAGCACCACAACTGACAGCTGAAGCAATCAGTTGTTTATACGGAGTCGGCTGTTTATACGAATCACCAATACACGTGCACACCGACTGCTTTAGCTGGCGGGGTGGAAATACAGCCAACGACGCAAGTACCAGCGCCGACAGCTGAAGCACCACAACTGACAGCTGAAGCAATCAGTTGTTTATACGGAGTCGGCTGTTCATACGAATCACCAATACACGTGCACACCGACTGCTTTAGCTGTCGGGGTGGAAATACGGAGCTGTCGGGGTGGATACACGAAGCTGGGCGGGGTGCACACACGACCAACGCACCCATACCGACTGCTTTAGCTGTCGGGGTGCAAATACGAAGCTGGGCGGGGTGCACACACGGCCGACGCAACCATACCGACTGCTTTAGCTGTCGGGGTGGATACACAGAGTTGGCGGGGTGGTATGGAGTGGAATATCTCTGGGGATATACCAAAAAAGCCTTGCAACAAGAAACAGAGTTTTAGACGATGCCTCATTGATGGTCTATAAAAATATCACACTATGCACGAACTCAATCAACTTATAGAAAAATTTGATCGTAACTTAACACAGTATAAAAGCACCTCATACGATGAGGCCAATGTACGTGTAGACTTTATTGATAAATTTTTTACTATCTTGGGTTGGGATGTGAGCAATGAGAATGGCTATTCTGAAAATTACAGAGAGGTAGTAAGAGAAGCTAAAGTCATTACTCTAGGTAAGCCGAAAAATCCTGATTATTCCTTTCGCATTGGTGGAGTACGTAAATTCTTTGTAGAGGCCAAAAAACCCTCAATTGACATAAAACAAGCAAAATCGCCAGCTTTTCAGATTCGTAGATACGCATACACAGCCAATCTCCCTCTTTCCATTTTAACCAACTTTCAAGAATTTGCCGTATATGACACCCGCATTAAGACTGCCGAAAAAGACGATGCCTCCGTAGGGCGTATCTTCTATTGTAGATATGGTGACTACGAAAAAGAATGGGATTATCTCAAAGGTACTTTTTCACAAGACGCTATTTTAACAGGTAGTTTTGATAAATATGTATCTGACAAGAAACGGCAAAAGGGTACTTCCACCGTCGATAAAGAGTTCCTCAAGACAATTGACAAGTGGAGAGTCGAGCTCGCAAAGGCCATCGCCAGAAATAATGCTTCGTTGCAAACATACGACATTAACTATGCGGTACAAAAACTTATCGACCGAATTATCTTTCTGCGTTTTGCTGAAGATCATAACATTGAAGAGTATGGTTCAATCAAAAAATTTTTAGAAACCAAAGAGCAAATCTATTCACAGCTTGATACGTTTTTTAAACGAGCCGACGCCAAATATAACTCGAGTCTTTTCAAACCAGAAGACTTTATTTCTCATTTGGTCATTCCCGATAAAATCCTACACTCCATCATTAGTGAGCTTTACTATCCCAAATGCCCCTACGAGTTTTCGGTCATGCCGATTGAAATTTTGGGATCTATCTATGAGAAATTTCTGGGAAAGACCATTCGACTGACAGCCTCCCACCAAGCTAAAGTAGAAGAAAAGCCAGAAGTGCGGAAGGCAGGAGGCGTCTATTATACTCCGCAGTACATTGTAGACTACATTGTAGAAAACACGGTGGGAAAAAAACTTAAAGGCAGGATCGCCTCTGACTTTGATTCAGCAGCAAAGATAGCGGGCATGGTTGAAAAAAAAGTAAATGACGTTCACTATTTGAGAGTTCTCGACCCTGCTTGTGGCTCTGGTTCTTTCTTGGTGCGCGCCTATGACTACTTACTCAGATGGTATTTAGATCAATATACCAAAGCAAAATCTGTCAATAAGAATCTCAAGGAGCACCGGATTTATCAAATAAACAATGATCAGGATTATCAGCTCTCTATCCGTAGCAAACAAGATATTTTGACTCGCCACATCTATGGAGTAGATATTGATCGGCAAGCGGTAGAGGTAACCAGATTATCTTTACTCCTAAAACTTATGGAGGGAGAGTCACAGCAGACATCGGCTGGGTTCTTGCGTTTTGACCAAGCAAGGTTACTCCCTGATCTGTCGCAGAATATAAAATGTGGCAATAGTTTGATTGGCAGTGATTTTTATGAGGGGAAGAATCTGTCCCTCTTTGGCACGACAGAGAAAATAAAGGTCAATGCCTTTGACTGGGATGGACCTGATGGCTTCCCTGAGATTATGAAATACAAAGAAGTAGAGCAAGACTGGGAAACATATCATTTGACTTGGGTAACCCATGGAAGTAGAATTAGTGAAAAAATGATAAAGTATGGAACAGTATCAAAGAACCCCGTTTCATTATCTATCAAGAGTAGACAAATTATTGCTGATGCTTTAGCTAAAAAAATCAAGGTAGAGAAATACAGAGTTCTTGCTTGCAATGTGCTTGCCGACCATGTCCATTGCGTGCTTGTCTGCATAAAAGAAGATATATCTAATATAGTTCAAAATCTCAAAGGGTTTTCCGCGCATACCCACAACCGATTGCTTCAGCTGTCGGTTGTGGGGGATGGCGAGCAAGTTAAACTGTGGGCAAAAGGTTCTCATCAACAAGAACTCAAAGATGAAAAGCACGTACATAACGTCATAGAGTACGTATGGTACAATCATCAAAAACACGATATAGCAGAGATCGACAACCGAAAGTTAAAGCAGTCGGTTGTCTCGTATGAACGAGCATACAAGCCGGCAGAGCAAGCAGGTGGTTTTGATTGTGTGATTGGCAATCCGCCGTATGCTCGTATTCAGTCACTGCAAGAAAGTCAACCCAACTCAGTTACTGCTTACAAAGAAAAATATAAATCAGCTTCTGTTGGTAATTTTGATATTTATGTTTTATTTAATGAGAGAGGTTATAAGCTACTGCAAGAAAATGGAGTTTTAGGTTTTATTCAACCACATAAGTTTATGCATGCTGACTTTGGCGTTGGTATTCGTAATTTTGTCAGTCAGAAAAATGGCTTACAAAAGATGGTTCACTTTGGAGCTGAACAAATTTTTAGTGATGCGACAACTTACACCTGTTTATTATTCTTAACGAAAGGAAACTGTAAAAATTTTCATTTCGTTAAGATCAATGAAAACCCTATTCATCATTTAAATACTGCAAAAGGTTTTCTTCTAAAACAGCCCGCGGAAAATTCAAAATGGCATTTTATGGAACCTGCAAAAGAAAAAATTTTACAAAAACTTTACTCGCAACCCAAGCGGCTTGGTGATATGGTGAGGAAAATTTTTCAAGGTATTCCAACAGGTTCAGATAAAATTTACGTTTTAGAAATAATTAAAAATAATAAAAATCTAATTACCTGCTATTCAAAGGCTTTGGATAAAGAAATCAAAATTGAAACAGATTTGATAAAGCCTTTTTTAATGGGTAAAGATGTTAAACGTTATCAAGAACCTCAGCCAAAGAATGTAGTCATTTTTCCCTATCAGTTACGAGAGGATGGTGCAAATTTAATGTCACTTGAATATATTAAAAAGAATTTTCCAAGGGGATGGGAGTATTTAATGGAAAATAAAAAAGCACTTGGGGAAAGAGAAAATGGACGTTTCAAATCGACATGGTGGCAATTTAGTAGACCTCAAAATCTTAATGAATTTGCAACCACCAAATTAATGACACCAGAAATCGCTTCTTCCCCTAAAATGACTCTTGACTCTCTGGGAACTATTTATCATACAACGACTATTTACAGTTTTTCGTTCCGTGATGATATACAATGTCATCGCGAATTTTACATAGGAATAATGAATTCAAAAGTTTTTTGGTTTTTTCTTAGATCGACAGGTAATATACTGAGAGGAGGCTTTTTGCGTTTTAAAACAGAATATCTCAAGCCTTTCCCTATCCCCAACCTTGACCTCTCCAATCCCGAGCAAAAATCCCAACACGACCAAATGGTCTCGCTCGTCGATCAAATGCTTGACACACAAAAAAATCTCCACAAGGTAACCTCACCTGTTACAAAGAAACAATACCAGCAAGACACTGAAATTCTCGACAAACAAATCGACCGGCTGGTTTATCAGCTATACAAGTTAACGCCAGAGGAAATTAAGATCGTGGAGGGGGATGGGTGATGGACATTGAAAAATTACAAAAACAAATAAACTTAGTTCTAAAAGGTGATGAAAGAAATCAAATAGCTAGCTTAACAGAGCTTATAGAAGAAGATATCTCACATAAAGAACTAGGAACAACTCTTGATCTACAGGAGGCACAAATATTAAAAATAAAAAGATGCGAATACCTTCAAAGAATCATTTCTGATGTTCAGGACATCATTGATCAAAAGAAATATCACTATCTGCATCCCCGTATCGCCAGTGATCTTGACCATTATTTCATTCAATTGAGAAATTTTGCTGTTGAAATAGCAAAATTTTCAGATCCGAACAACCAGGAACAATCTATAGGATCACAATTGAAGAAAGAAAGAAACCGAATAATTCAACTTTATAAAGATGATTCACATTTCATAACAGAAATCTTAAGAATCCAAATTATTTTTAATGAATTATTTACAATGAAATCCATGCTAGGGCCAGCAACTGGAAACAAGGTAAAAGAAATAAATAGAAACTACAAAAAAAGCAAACAGCTGATGATGAAGATTGAGCAGGCTAGTAGCAATGTAAGAGATTCTGTTAGTGATGTAAGCAAAGGCAAAGCAAGTAGTGCTTTTAGTGATCACATAAAAGAGCATAAAAAACGTGGTAATTGGTGGCTTGGTGGTTTTGGGGTCAGCGCATCTTTACTTTTAGTAACTGTCATTTACACCGTATTGTTTTGGGAGACACCCGAAATTACAAAGATAGCTATGGTAATTCTTACTATTTTTAAAAAACTGCTCCTTATAACAACCTTAGGAGTAGCCATCAGGGTATGTCTCAGTAAATATAATATTGAAAGACATCTTGAGGTAACCTACAAAAATCGTTCTGCAGTTTTAGCTCAATTTGGTTTATTTGAATCTCAAATAAGTTCTGAAAACGAAGACGCCAAAAACAAATTGCGCTTGGCAATAGCCAATATTATTTTTAATGATCCAAATACAGGCTTAATTCAAGAAAGTAAAAACCTCAATGTAAGTCCTTCAGTAAATCTATTTGAAGAAGCAATAAAACATCCCCCCAGCCGATAGCGCAAGCACCTAACTGCCGACAGCTAGAGAACCTAATAGCTGACAGCTGAAGCATTGCAGCCGACAGCTAAAGCACTACAGCCGACAGCTAAAGCAATCGGCTATTAATACGGAAAATATCGACACCGCAATCACACCGACTGCTTTAGCTGGCGGGGTGGAAATACGAAGCCGAAGATGCAACCACACGCGCACACCGACTGCTTCAGCTGTCGGGGTGCAAATACGAAGCCGACGACGCAACCATACCGACTGCTTTAGCTGGCGGGGTGCAAATACGAAGCTGTCGACGCAGGCACCAGAGCCGACGCAACCATACCGATTGCTTTAGCTGTCGGTATGGAAATACAGCCAACGACGCAAGTACCAGCGACGACGCAACCATACCGATTGCTTTAGCTGTCGGGGTGGATACACAGAGCCGACGCAAGTACTACAACTGACAGCTGAAGCACCACAACTGACAGCTGAAGCAATCAGTTGTTTATACGGAGTCGGCTGTTTATACGAATCACCAATACACGTGCACACCGACTGCTTTAGCTGGCGGGGTGGAAATACAGCCAACGACGCAAGTACCAGCGACAACGCATACACACCGACTGCTTTAGCTGGCGGGGTGGAAATACAGCCAACGACGCAAGTACCAGAGCCGACGCAACCATACCGACTGCTTTAGCTGTCGGGGTGGATACACGAAGCTGGCGGGGTGCACACACGACCAACGCATACCATACCGACTGCTTTAGCTGTCGGGGTGGATACACAGAGTTGGCGGGGTGGAAATACAGCCAACGACGCAAGTACCAGAGCCGACGCGACCTATACCGACCGCTTTAGCTGGCGGGGTGGAAATACGAAACTGTCGGTATGGAAAAAATTTTTCTAAAAAAAAGGTAATTGACAGTAAATGTCTACTGTTATAAATCTCTACAATGAGATATCTCGTTATAGGTGTCTTATATTTAATTAGGAAGGTATCTTTATGAACGACAAACTTTACAAAAATTTTCACAGAAAAATAGGCTTATTTTTGCTACTTATTTCTTTTTTAGCATCTTGTAGCGGCGGTGGAGGTGGTAATACCACTACCCCTCCCACGACCTTTGACTTTATTTGCCCCGACGGAACAAAAGCAGATGGCACAACAACTACCGCCAACACAGAAAAATGCACCGCTTGCAACACGGGTTTTACGCTGAGCTCAGATAAATGCGTTGCATCAGCCAATGCCACTTGTCACGGATCTCCTGAAGCGAGGGCTGCCACCGCCGATGAGATGCTGGATAGCCAAGGGCGACGGCAAGGCCTGCAAATAACTCGTGACAGTAATGGAAACGTAGAGCGGGAATGCACTTACCGCGATGATCGTGAACATGGTATTTGTACGATCTATGATTCGAATTGTTTTTTTATATTGAGAGCAAGCTACGAAAATGGTGTATTTCATGGACCATTCGCTAACTATGACGGCAATGGAAACAGTGACAGCAATCGCTCAACATACGGTATGTACAATAAGGGCAAACAAGTGGGAGAGTGGCACATACGAAATTTTGCGGGCTTAGAGACAGTAGGCTTCTACGATCAAGAAGGCCTTAGAACCGGAATATGGACAACATTGAGGCCAGACGGCGGTAGCGAGCCACTTAAGACTGAAAGATGGAAGACAGAACTAGATTCTATGGGCTTAAAGAGAAACGGCCCCTGCAATCATCCAGCAGGAAATAAAGATGGAGTATGGACAACCTTCAACGCAGATGGTAGCGTGAATAAGCGTGAAACGTGGGTAGATGGTGTATTGATGGCAAAGTAGTTTATATAATTTGAATACTCAAAAATAATTCCAGCTCTGCTTAACCGTCAGGTGCAATGAGTATCTTGCAATTTTTTTTACTGAGGGCATTTATAAGCACGACCGGTGCCCGCGAAATCGTCAAATAAAGAATAGTGTATTGTATCAATAACCAGAAAGTTACCTCCCATTTCCCCTACTGCATTACGCATTTCTATCTTTAGCTGGGAAACATTTATTCTCCCCAAATCCTCCCCAATAGTTATTTCACCTAAAAGCTGACATACCTTGGGCGCTTCACTTTTAGTAGCGTAGTGAACTAACTTACCTTTATCACTCAGAGTCGCACACCCTACTATTGTACTCAAAAAAATTATGTAGAATATTTTTCGCATAAACAGTATCCTTGAATTTGCTTTTTAACCATAGTTGATATACTCACAAAAAAGTATCCTTAAATTTTACCTTTACCCCAAAAATAAAAAAGCTGATCTGTCGATAAGCTACTACGAACTCCTCGTAATATTCCAAAAGAAAACCTCTTCAATCGCATATTTAGCCGCTGGTTTTTTCTTTGAATACTCCTTGCTTTAGTCTTTCCAGCTGCAAGATTTATTATCCCAATCAAATGACTTTAAAACTATTACAAGATTTACGCATTGGTTTGATTATCGCGGTAAACTGTGCCCCCTCTTCTAAGAATTTTCTAATACATCAATTTTTATACAGGTCGATTGCATTGACTTGACGTATTTTTCGCCTAGACGGTAATGAACCAATAGGCAAAGACTTGCCGGTATAAACCACCAGTATAAACCAAAGAAAACACAAATATGAAAGCAATCGGCTATAACAAAGCAGGACCAATCAGCGCGCCAGACTCATTGATTGAATTTACCGCAAAGCCGCCAGAGTTACGACCGCGCGACCTATTGGTCGAAGTTCGGGGAATTTCGGTCAATCCAGTGGATACAAAAGTGCGCGCCAACGTAGCACCAAATAAAGAAAACAAGATCATTGGCTACGATGCTGCCGGTGTCGTTCGGCAAGTTGGTAGCGAGGTGACAAAATTTAAAGTTGCTGATGAAGTCTACTACGCCGGTGATATCACTCGCCCGGGCACCAACGCAGAACTCCATGCGGTCGACGAACGGATCGTCGGCAAAAAACCAAAATTCTTGAGCTTTGCCGAAGCTGCCGGTTTGCCACTGACTGCTATTACCGCTTGGGAACTGCTGTTTGATTCTCTTCAGCTCAGGGAAAGGGACGGCAAAGATGAAAGCCTGTTGATTATCGGTGGCGCCGGTGGCGTGGGGTCAATCCTCATTCAGCTCGCCAAAAAACTCACCAATCTGACAGTGATCGCCACTGCCTCTCGGGTTGAATCCACAGAGTGGGTGAAAAAAATGGGTGCCGACCATGTCATCAATCATCGTGAATCTCTGGTTGATCAACTCAAGACTCTGGCAATTGAACCGGGCTATGTTGCCTGTCTGACGGCTACAGACGAGCATTTCCCAGCCGTGATCGAGCTGATTCAGCCTCGCGGGCAGATTGCACTGATCGATGATCCGCAGGAGCTGGATATCAAATTGGGCAAAACCAAGGCTCTCAGTTTTACTTGGGAGTTTATGTTTACCCGTTCAATGTATCAAACACACGATATCGAGAAACAGCATGAATTGCTGAATCGGGTGGCAGAGCTAATCGATACTCGCATACTGATCTCGACTGTGACCAATAATCTTGGAAAAATTGCTGCCGACACACTCAAAATTGCCCATTCGCAGCAAGAAAGCGGCAAGGTCATTGGTAAGAATGTGCTTGAAGGATTTCACTGATTTACGCCAATCATCAATTTTGGTTCTTGAAGCAATCTAAAAGAGATAATTATAGTAAAATAACTATTGTTGCTCACACTAGGGGCAAACCAGCGCGGGAAAAATTGCAGTACTTCACAGTTCTTAGAATATTTTTTGTATCACCAGATTGCCAACGCCCTCGCACACCCATCGGTATTGCATGCATGAGGCGCCCGTCGTCGCTCGTTGAGCTTGGCTATTATGAGGCAATCACGGTGTTGTGGTCTGCGTATTGGCAAAGAAATCCGAGCACACGCTACCCGCACAGGCCTTAAGCCAGTAATAATAGGTTGTTCCAGTCGTCAAATCTGTGTCCGTATAAGTCCTGCCGACTGCCGATACCTGAGGACTACCCACACGAGTAGCTCCGCTGCTGTCATTGGTCGTATGCCGATGGACTTCATAAAAAGTATAAGTAGCGCCTGCCGATGACCACGACAGATTGATTTGGGTTGTGCTGCTGGCGGTGGCAACAAAATGCTGACGGGCACGATAGAGTGACAGATCACTAACGGTAACCTGTGTCGGTGAGGGATTGATGATCGGTAGTTGCGCATTATCACCAAAATGCCACAGACGGCGATCGCCAGTGGCAAAGGTTACGCTGGTATCAGTGATCAAGGCATGGGCGGGGGCAGAACTGGCATCATAAAACGCCATCCAGCCGGTCCCTGTAGCAGTGAAGGAGCGCAATTGCGCAACTGTTTGGGAAGTGCCTTCCGTGTTATCAAAACTTCCTTCCGAAGATTGACGGCTGGCGCTGTAATAAGAATTGCTGATCAAAGGAGGAGTATCGCGAGCCCTGCCGACCAAGCCGCCCGCAAAAGAATCAGCATCAGGATCAGAAGAAGAAGCAGATATATTACCCTCAACTACTGCATAAGAATTGCTGATCGAACTAGCAGCCAGAAGATTGGCAACCAAGCCGCCTGCATTAGAATTACCAGAAGAAGAAGAAGAAGATATATTACCACCAACTACTGCATAAGAATTGCTGATCGAAATAATCATCTGACCCCTGCCAACCAAGCCGCCTGCATAAGTAGAAAAAGCAGAAGGAGAAGATATATCACCCCCAACTACTGCATAAGAATTGCTGATCGAAATAGAAACGGTATTGCCAACCAAATTGCCAACCAAGCCGCCTGCAGAAGAAGAAGAAGAAGATATATTACCCCCAACTACTGCATAAGAATTGCTGATCGGAGCCAGTATAACCAAGCCAACCAAGCCGCCTGCATAAGTATCAGCAACTATACTACCCGCAACTACTACATAAGAATTGCTGATTGAACTACTAAAGTGAGCAAAACCAACCAAGCCGCCTGCATAAGAAGAAGAAGATATATTACCCCCAACTATTACATAAGAATCGCTGATCGGACTATTATTAGCCCTGCCAACCAAGCCGCCTGCATAAGTAGAAAAAGAAGAAGAAGAAGATATATTACCCCCAACTATTACATAAGAATCGCTGATCGGACTATTATTAGCCCTGCCAACCAAGCCGCCTGCAGAAGATTCACCAGAAGAAGAAGAAGAAGTGAAAGATATCGTGCCAACCAACACCCCAAGATTGCTTATGCTGCCACCATCCACATAACCAAATAGACCAGCATATTGGTAGCCCGAACTATTGAGCCCGCTTATCTGGTAATCTTGCCCGTCAAAACTGCCGGTAAATGGATTCGCTTCATCACCTATGGGCTGCCAGTTATCTATACTGGAGAGGTCAATGTTTGCAGCAAGGACATAGTCGCCGGCCAAATTATTACGGACATTATCGAGATCTGCTATCGTTTGAATCATAATTGTTTCTTGGGTAACGAAACTCAGCGTATACTCACCAGCACTATTACCAGCGAGGTCTTGGAACGCGCCAGCAGGAACAGTCAAGACATAGGTAGTTAACGTTAGAGCTTCGGTCGGGTTGATAGTGACCACAGCACCTGCGACGCTCACTTGCGTAGCATCTGTAACCGCAATCGTAACCGTTGTGCCGCCCGATGCCGTAATAGTAATATTACCGCTGCCCACTTGCACCGCTTCGTTGTAGGTCAACACAATATTCGCCGTAATTTCCAGCGTTCCGCCTGCAACAGGCACACTAGAAATTACCGTCGGCACAGTGGTATCGAGTGCCACCGCCGTGCTAAAGTTCAGAGTGAAGGAGCCAGCGTTATTACCAGCGAGGTCTTGAAACACCCCTGCAGGGAAAGATAAGGTATAGGCAGTACCATCCAGTAAATCTGCCGTTGGGTTAATAGTGACCACAGCACCAGAAACACTCACTAGCGCAGAAGATACCGAGATCGTCACCATTCCGCCTGCCGATGAAATCGTCATACTACCGCTGCCCTTTTGCACCGCCTCGCTGTAAGTCAGCACAATGTTCGCACCGACGGCAACACCGGTAGCACTATCAGCAGGCACGCTAGAGCTTATCGTCGGGGGAGTGCTATCGAGCGCTGCTGCCGTGTTAAAGTTCAGCGTCAGAGAGCCAGCATTATTACCAGCAAGGTCTTGGAACACTCCAGCAGGAAAAGATAAGGTATAACTCGTCCCAGTCAGTAGATCGGCCGATGGATTAATAGTGACCACAGCACCAGCAATACTCACTTGCGTAGAAGCGACGGGGATAGTAATCGCACCAATCGTTATATTGCCGCTGCCCTTTTGCACAGGTTCGTTGTAGGTCAGTACAATATTATCAGGTGAATTGATAGTGCCGTTCATAGCAGGTAAAGTTGACATAATCGTCGGCGGAGTGCTATCGAGAGCTACTGCTGTAGTAAAGCTCCGCGTGAGAGAACCAGCGTTATTACCAGCGAGGTCCTGGAACACCCCTGCAGGGAAAGATAAGGTATAGGCAGTACCATCCAGTAAATCTGCGGTCGGATTAATAGTGACCACAGCACCAGCAATACTCACTAGCGCAGAAGATACCGAGATCGTCACCATGCCGCCTGCCGATGAAATCGTCATACTACCGCTGCCCTTTTGCACCGCTTCGCTGTAAGTCAGCACAATGTTCGCACCGACGGCAACACCGGTAGCACCATTAGCAGGCACGCTTGAAGCTATCGTCGGAGGGGTGGTATCGAGCGCCGCTGCCGTGTTAAAATTCAGCGTAAAAGAGCCAGCATTATTACCAGCGAGGTCTTGGAACGCCCCAGCAGGAAAAGATAAGGTATAAGCAGTTCCAGCGAGTAAATCTGCGGTCGGATTAATAGTCACCACAGCACCAGCAATACTGACTAGACTATTACTAACAGGAACCGAGATATTGCCGAATGCCGAACTAAGAGTAATATTGCCGCTGCCTTTTTGCACTGCTTCGCTGTAGGTCAGCACAACGTTTGCGCCAATATTAACATTCATCGCATTATTGGCAGGCACACGAGAGCTTATCGTCGGCGCAGTGGTATCGAAAGGTACTGCCGTGTTAAAGTTCAGCGTGAAAGAGCCAGCATTATTACCAGCGAGGTCTTGGAACGCGCCAGCAGGAAAAGATAAGGTATAGCTAGTCCCAGCCAGTAGGTCTGCTGTCGGATCAATCGCGACCACACCAGCCACCACGCTCACTTGCGCAGCAGAAATCGGAATAGTCACCAACGTGCCGCCCAATGGCTGGAGGGTAATACTACCGCTGCCTTTTTGCACCGCTTCGCTATACATCAGCACAATATTATCAAAAGCGTTAATAGTAGCGCCACTGGTAGGTGCGCTGGAATTTATCGTCGGGGGAGTGATATCGGCAGCTGCTGCTGTAGCAAAGTTCAGAATGAAAGAGCCAGCACTATTACCAGCGAGGTCATCTATCACCCCAGCAGGAACCATCAAGGTATAGCTGGTTCCAGCCAGTAAATCTGTCGTTGGGTTAATAGTGACTACAGAACCAGCAACGCTCACTTGCGCAGTAGAAATCGGGATAGTCACCACCGTGCCACCCAATGGCTGGAGAGTAATACTGCCGCTGCCCTTTTGCACCGCTTCGTCGTAGGTCAGCACAATGTTCGCACCGACGGCAACACCGGTAGCATTATTAGCAGGTACACTAGAGCTTAGCATCGGCGGAGTGGTATCGAGAGCTGGTGCTGTCATAAAGGATTGAGTGTCGGGTGGTGATGAATTGCCACTGGCATCTATAAAAGCACCCGCTGGGATGGTTAAAGTATAGGAGGTGCCCACCGCTAAATCTGCCATTGGGTCAATCGTCACCACACCACCGACAATAGTCACTCGCGGGTCAGTAACCGCAATCGTGATCGGCGCGCCAACTGTCGGCGTAAGAATAATCTCACCAGAACCTTTGACCACAGGTTCGTCAAAGGTCACAATGATATCGGCGTTTGCGCTCAAATCTGTTGCACCACCGACAGACATAGCTGCACTGATCGCTGGAGCAGTAATATCAATAGCTGGTGCTGTGCTAAAAAACAGAGTGTCCGCTGGTATTGCGTTGCCACCTGCAGCACTGAGAAATACACCGGCTGGGATAGTCAAAATATACGAGATGCCCATATCAAGATCTATCGGTGGATCGATCGTCACCACATTACCGACAATACTCACCTGAGCGTCATCAATGGCAATGGTCACCCTCTTGCCGACTGATGGCAGATACGTCAGCAGAGTAATGACTCCTTCTCCCTTTATGACCGCTTGATTGTAGGTCAAAATAATATTGCCGTCAGCGCTAAAATTTGTCGCGCCACTAGCAGGTATACTAGAGGTGATAGGAAAAACAGTCGTCTGGTCACCGCCGCTCGCTGGACATCCCAGTAGCAACGATACGCCGATAACCAGCAGTAATGTGCTGTTTTTTAGATATTTTTTTGATTTTGTAATCATTTTGATGTGTGTTTTTTATTTTTACTTTTAAAAGCTCCGCTGATTACTAGAATTTGAAAAACGAGAGCATGAAAGCAAGGTTTTTTCACTTTTTTTTGTAAATTTAGATAAATTATTTTCGCTCTTTTTGAGCTCATTTTTGGAGCAGCGATGAGTGGCTTTGGCTGCTTTTATAGGCTCAGCAACCGCAGCTAGCAGATTGCCAACGCACCGCCCTATCGTATTGCATGCATGCGACGCCCGTCGCCGCTCCTGAGCCTTGCCGAAGGGGACAACCAACGCGGGAAAAATTGCAGTACTTTACAGTTTTCAAATATTTTTGGATCACCAGATTGCCAACGCCCCGCTATATCGTATTGCATGCATGCGGCGCCCGTCGTCGCTCGCTGAGCTTGGCTATTAATGAGGCAAGCCAGCATGAGAAAAATTGCAGTACTTTTTAAAATCAGATGAAATTTACATTCCTTGTTGCAGAGTACTATTTTATATAGTATAAAGCGATATAATAAAAAAAACACAAAAACGCCATTATTTTTTATTGACAAAAAATCTAAATAAATATAACAATATGCACGAATAGCGTTATTGTATTTTTTATTGACAAAACACAGAGTAATGAAACATTGGTATATAGTAGTAATGTCATTACAGAGATTTATAAGATGATTTTAAGGTTAAAAAATATAGCAACAGTTTCATCCGGAATCACTTTTCGTTCGCGGATTGAGCCTTCGCAGTCGGCTGCCATCAGGATCATTCAAATGAAAGATCTTGGCGAGGATAACACAGTTCATCTCGATCGGGCTATCAAGGTCGATCTCAAAAAGCCAAAAAAAGGTCAATTTGCCAAGATTGGCGACATAATCTTCCGGTCACGCGGGCAAAAAAATACTGCGGCGCTCCTAAGAGAAGAGGTAAAAGATGCCATTGTTGCGGCTCCTTTGCTACGAGTTCGGCCAAACAGCAAAAAAATTGTCTCAGAGTATCTGCTGTGGTGGATCAATCACCCCACTTCGCAGGCTTATCTGAGCATGCGAGCAGAAGGAACGATGGTGAAGATGGTGAGCAAGCAGGATTTGCAAGACCTTGCAGTAACCCTGCCACCCTTGCATCAGCAGCGCAAAATCGCTGCATTCTTTGACCTAGCTACCCAAGAGCAACACCTGCTGGAAAAAATAAAAAAACAAAAGGCACGCTATGCACAAGGAATTTTGATGGAGCTTGTAGCAAAATCTCAGTGTACTGTGCAAAATAAAACATTTGGCTTGGATACTGCCACATCTCATCCAGATCAAATTCATGTAAAGGCAAGGAGTTAACACGATGAAAAAAACAGAAAAAAATCAGCAATAGCTACGGCAACGACCCCTGCCCACCCAAAGATAAAAAAAAAGTAAACTATAAGGAGTATACCAAATGACAAATAAAACTATTAGACAACAAGACGTAAATAACGCGGCATGGGCTGCCTGTGACACCTTTCGCGGCGTAATGGATGCAGCCGGATATAAAGACTATATTCTGGTGATGCTCTTCCTCAAATACATCTCGGATGTATGGCAAGACCACTATAAGAAATACAGCGATAAATATAAAGGTGATGATGAACGCATCAAGCGGACGATGGCTCGCGAACGTTTCATCCTCCCCAAAGGTACCAGTTTTTATGACCTTTATGAGCAACGTAGCGCGGCCAATATCGGCGAGATCATTAATACTGCCCTAGAGGCGATTGAAACCGCGAACAAAGTCAAGCTGGAAGGTGTATTTCGCAACATTGATTTTAACTCAGAAGCCAATCTCGGCAAAACAAAAGACCGTAACCGACGCTTAAAAACGTTACTTGAGGATTTTCATAAACCAAAGCTCGATATGCAACCTTCGCGTATTTCCGAAGATATTATTGGCAACGTCTATATTTACCTGATCGAACGCTTCGCCTCGGATGCCGGCAAAAAGGCGGGAGAGTTCTACACGCCTTATAAGGTATCAGAGCTGGTCGCAAAACTGTGTCAGCCAAAAGTTGGCGCACGGATTTGTGACCCCGCTTGTGGTTCAGGCGGACTTCTGCTCCAAGCAGCCAAAGCTGTTGGTAGCCGTGATTACTCGCTGTACGGCATGGAAGTAAACGGCAGCACTTGGGCTTTGTGCCGCATGAACATGTTCTTGCACGACGCTGGCGCGGCGCGGATTGAGTGGTGTAATACGCTGATTTCACCCGCCCTAGTTGAGAACGACCGTTTGATGAAGTTTGACAATATTGTTGCAAATCCGCCATTTTCATTAGACAAATGGGGTGCCGACGAAGCACAAGCCGATCCTTATAAACGCTTTTGGCGAGGTGTGCCGCCAAAGTCAAAAGGCGACTATGCATTTATTAGCCACATGATCGAATCGGCCAGCGAAAAAGAAGGTCGGGTCGCAGTAGTCGTCCCGCATGGCGTGTTGTTTCGTGGTGCGGCAGAAGGACGGATAAGAGAAAAACTGATCCAAGACAATGTACTGGATGCGGTTATTGGTTTGCCGGGCAACCTATTCCCCACAACCTCTATCCCGGTAGCAATTTTAATTTTTGACAGGTCACGTGAAAAAGGTGGTGCCAATGAAAACCGCAAGGATGTTATGTTTATTGATGCCAGCAAAGATTATCAGCCCGGCAAAAATCAGAATGCCCTATTGGATGAGCATATAGAAAAAATTCTTACCGCTTATAAGAAGCGTAAGAATGTAAAAAAATATGCTCACCGAGCAAACTTGGCTGAGATCAAAGAAAATGATTTTAACCTGAACATCCCTCGCTATGTCGACACATTTGAAGAAGAAGCAGAGATCGATATAAAGGCCGTGCAAAAAGAAATCGACACCCTTGAAAATGAGCTCGCAAAAGTGCGCAAGAAAATGGCCGCCCTTTTGAAAGAGGTGGGAGCATGAGTAAAAAGAAATCGCAAAGCCCGACCATCCGCTCTTCTTCGGCTGAATATCTGACATTTATTGCTGCTGGAGGAGGCTCGAAAACCAGTGTGGAAATGCGCTATGAGAATGAAAACATCTGGCTAACGCAAAAGATGATGGCAACCCTTTATGATGTTTCAGTAGCAGCCATTAATCAGCATCTTAAACGTATTTTTACCGATAATGAGCTGGAACGAGAGGCAACTATTAAGAAATACTTAATAGTTCAAACTGAGGGCGACAGGCAAGTTCAGCGCAAGGTGGAGCATTGCAACTTGCAGGCAATTATTGCTGTGGGCTTCAAGATAGAAAACGAACGTGCCGTTCAATTTCGCAAATGGGCCAATCAAATCGTCAAGGACTATACCATTCAAGGTTGGGCAATGGATGTCAAGCGACTAAAACAAGGTGGCGTTCTGACCGATGAATATTTTGAACGCCAGCTTGAGAAAGTTAGGGAGATTCGGCTGTCTGAACGCAAGTTCTATCAGAAAGTCACCGATATCTATGCGACTTCGTTAGACTACGACTCATCAGCAACAGCAACAAAACGCTTTTTTGCAGCTATTCAAAACAAGATGCACTATGCCATCCACGGCAATACAGCAGCAGAGGTTATCACTGATAGAGCAAATCACAAGAAAGAACACATGGGATTAACCGGCTGGGATGAAGCACCAAAAGGAAAGATTCACAAATACGATGTCTCCATCGCTAAAAACTATCTCTCAGAATATGAACTAGCACAAATGCAGCGGATTGTTTCAGCCTACCTTGATATGGCAGAAGTCCAGGCCATGCGAAAAATACCAATGACTATGGAAGACTGGGAAAAAAGACTAAGTGGATTTTTGAAACTATGGGAGAGAGAAATATTGCAAGACGCTGGCAAAGTCAGCGCAGAAATAGCCAAAACACATGCCGAAAGTGAATTTGAGAAATACCGCATCATCCAAGACCACCTGTTTGAATCTGACTTTGATAAACAAGTCAAAGCCATTGAGCGGCGGATTGCCGAGAAAGGCGACGGGGGCGGGGATGAATAAAGCGAACTTACCTGATGGATGGAAAGTTGAGACCCTAGAAAAAATAGGAAGAGTTTCCATGTGTAAAAGAGTATTCAAGAAGCAAACTTCAATTACAGGTGATATTCCTTTTTATAAAATTGGCACATTTGGAAAAGAACCAGATGCTTTTATTTCTAATGAATTATATGAAAAATATTGCAAAAAATTTTCCTTCCCCAAGAAAGGCGATGTGCTGATATCAGCTTCGGGTACGATTGGTCGGCGCGTAGTATATGATGGGACACCTGCATATTTTCAAGATTCGAACATAGTTTGGCTGGATAATAATGAAAGTAAAGTATTGAATAGATTTTTATATTATTTTTATGAAATTGTGAGATGGAGAACAGCTGAAGGAGCGACTATCTCTAGACTTTACAATAATATTCTTAAAGAAGTCACGATAGCGGTTCCCCCACTCCCAGAACAAAAAGCAATCGCTAATATACTCCAAACATGGGACACAGCCATTGAAAAAACCGAAGCGCTGATTGCCGCCAAAGAAAAACAATTTGGGTGGTTATGCCAGCGATATTTTACTCCTAACAGTGCTATAACGTCTTCGTGGGAACACCATATAATTGGTAATTTTGTAAATCAAAGAAAAGAAAAAGCTGCTCCGTCAGAAGATGCCCCCCTATGCTCACTTACAATTAAAGATGGTGTGACAACAAAAACAGAGCGTTACAACAGAGAGTTTCTGGTTAAAGACAAGGGCAATAAGACATATAAAGTTGTTCACCCGAAAGATATTGTTTTTAACCCAGCCAACCTAAGATGGGGTGCTATTGCTCGTTCAGAAATGCCACATAAAGTTGTGCTATCACCAATCTATGAGGTGTTTAGAATTCTAGAAAACAAAATAGATAGTGATTTTCTAACTTTTGCTTTAACATGCAAGCGGCAAATTGGAGTTTTTGCAACTAAGACAGAAGGAACCCTGATTGAAAGAATGGCTGTTAAGGCTGATGTTTTTGAATTGTGCAAAATTATTGTTCCCCCCTCAAGAACACAACAAAAGCACATTGCAGAAATACTTAATACAGCCAAAAAAGAAATTAACGTAATTGGAGAACTGGTCAACCAATACCGCACGCAAAAGCGCGGCCTTATGCAAAAATTACTTTCTGGGAAATGGAGGGCGCAATTATGAATAGAAAAAGCATTCCTACGGATATTCAGAGACAACTTTGGGCTGATAGTGGTGGGTTATGTGCAAATCCACAATGCGGAGCCAACTTGCTTAATGAGAAAGGAAGATCAATTGGCGAAATGGCACATATACAAGCTTATTCTACATCAAAGAATAATGACGTTACCAACTTATTGTTACTTTGCTCTAATTGTCACACTGCAGTTGATAAAAAAGGCAACAATAAAGAGTTGAAATCGTGGAAAAAAACCCAACAAGAACGAAACGATAAATTTCGCAATAAAAAATTCAAAAATATTAAAGACTTGTCAAAAGTCGCTAAGCCTATTCTTGAAAAGAACAAACTAATATTTGAAAAATACTGTCTTCATGAAAAATCTCAATCACTTTGGAAAAAATTTGAACCTCAGGTACTTGGTAACAATAAATATTTACGTTTATTATTTGAGAATAATTTGCATCTCTTTCAAGGAAATAAAGGTTATCCAGATGACAACGACTTCTCTGCTCAAAGATTTATTTTGCATACTGAAGAATTCGAAAAAACCAGAGGGAATAAAGAAAAAATAAGAACCGTTCTTTTCCCTGAGAAAATAAATTCTATTTTTGGTATATGTCCTATTAATGGTCGTAAACCGGTTAATGTTTCTCCGCTCCAAAATCTGATTAAAAAGCTAAAAAAAGAAAACCGTTTTTTAAAACTAGATCTCATCTCAGATGATTCCTTTCTACAGTATTATTCAGAAGATAAGAAATTACAGACATTGTTTCTAGATGATACTCCCAATGTTCAACAAATATTTTGGGACACATATTCTTATAGGCAAAAAAACTCTACTCTCCGCCTAGAGAACGTAGAGTTTTTTATTCAATGGCTGGCGAAGAATAATTTTGAGCCAGTTTTTCTTGACGAGACAGACTTGTCCCATATAAAGATTAATACTGGGCACAATATCAAAATAGTCTTTGAATACTGTCTTTCAGCAGCACGCATTCGTGAACTATCTCCCAAAAAAGGGTTACTTATTATTAATTTACACTTTTTTAATGGCGAGGAATGCATATCTGCCGACGCTTACAAATTAGGGGAAAGTATGAAAGTAAAGATCTTTACAGCGCAGGCTTTTTACTCTTTTTGCCACAATGAACTGCGCAAACAATAATTACGTTGTATCTATTGTTGAGAAAAAGAATGTATTTTCTTTTTTTAAAAAAGCCTATCTATTCGGCTCGGTGCTTACAAATAAATATCCCAACGACATCGATATTCTTTTAATATATCAGGATTTTTCGGAAAATATTTTCATGGAAAGACAAAAGATATGCTTGGCTCTTAATCCAACTCCATATATTCCTATTGATTTCACACTTCTAAGTAGTAAAGAAATTTCAGAAGAAAATTTTTTGAAT
This sequence comes from Leptonemataceae bacterium, assembly GCA_965207725.1. GTDB lineage: Bacteria > Spirochaetota > Leptospiria > Leptospirales > Leptonemataceae. The sequence continues at coordinate 1,708,937 of OZ242290.1, forward strand.
AATGGAAGTCAATTCTTGGCAATTTATCCATGACTACCCCCCACTCCACCGAAAAATATTTCTCCCAAATTCCTGCCCTGCAACTACTAATCTCGCTTGGCTATACATATCTGCCACCCTCTCGCGCCCTTGCCATGCGTGATGGCAAAACCAGTAATGTCTTGCTAGAAAATATTTTACGTGAGCAGCTTGCCAAACTCAACCGTATCCATTACAAGGGCAAGGATTATCTTTTCTCTGAAGCCAATATTCAAGAGGCCATTCAAAAATTAAAAAATATCAAATACGACGGCTTACAAAAAACCAATGAGGTTATTTATGACCTGATCACCCTCGGCACTGCTTTGGAGCAAACCATAGACGGTAACTCTAAAAGCTATAACCTCAACTACATCGACTGGAAAAACCCGACAAACAACGTATTTCATGTCGTTCCCGAATATGTCGTCGAATGCTCGCGGTCTTTAGATACAGTCCGCCCGGATATTGTGTTGTTCGTTAACGGTCTCCCCTTGGCAGTGATCGAATGTAAGTCACCCAGTACTAAAATCGAACAGGCCGTTTCCCAAAACATCCGCAATCAGGGCGACAGATATATTCCAAAGCTGTTTACTTATGTGCAATTGGTCATGGCGGTAAATAAGAATAGCGCCAAATATGCAACGGCTGGTACATCTGCAAAGTTTTGGAGTGTGTGGCAAGAGCTTAAAGATAAACAAGAAAAAATCGCGCAAGCTGTAAATACACTTCTCACAGATGAGCAAAAGGCTGATCTGTTTTCTGGTGAGTCTGCAGTCGAGCAAAAACACTTTGATACTTTTGAGAGCGAAGGCGATCGCATGGTTACAGAACAAGACAAAGCAATCTATAGCCTGTGCCGCCCTGAACGTTTGTTGGAGCTGACATACCGCTTTACCCTTTTTGAGTGGCGAGAAAAAAAAATTGCCCGCTATCAGCAATACTTTGTAGTCAAATCGACGCTGGCACGAATCAAACGCCTTGATGAGCAAGGCAAAAGAAGGGGTGGTATCATCTGGCACACCCAAGGGTCTGGCAAATCATTGACCATGGTCATGCTCACGCGAGCTTTAGCACTGAACACAGACATGACCAACCCGCGCATTATTTTAGTGACGGATCGAGATGATTTAGATAAACAGCTCGGCAACACATTTACAGCATGCGGGCTCAGTAAAAAGCGAGCAACCTCTGGACGAAACCTGGTGCAGCACCTAAAAAACAAAGTTGGCATCATCACCACCCTGATACATAAATTTGATAAGGGCTGGGGCTCTGAAAAATTTATCGACCCATCATCTGACATTTTTGTTTTAGTCGATGAAAGTCATCGCACGAACTTTGGTTTACTGGCCACGAGAATGCGACAAATGCTACCAAATTCCTGCTACCTAGGCTTTACCGGCACACCACTTTTAAAAAAAGAGAAACACAGTTTTACAAAATTTGGAGGACTGATTGATCCACATTACTCCATCAAAAGAGCGGTCAAAGATAAATCGATACTGCCGCTGCTGTACGAAGGACGCCACGTCGAAATGGAGCAAAACCAAACTGGCATCGATCTTTGGTTTGAACGACATACCTCTGCCCTCACAAAAAAACAAAAAGCCGATCTAAAGAAAAAATATGCTCGGGCTGAAATGCTGAATAAAACCGATCAAATCATCTATATGCGGGTTTTTGATATCAGCGAACACTACCGCGCCAACTGGCAAGGCACTGGCTTCAAAGCCCAGCTTGTCGCTCCAAGTAAGGCAGCAGCTCTTAAATACCATGAATATTTAAACCAGATAGGAAGCGTCACATCGGCGGTCATTATCTCGCCGCCAGACACTCGTGTAAATCATGAGGAGGTTGACGCAGGACCAAGCGATGAAGTCGGAAAATTCTGGAACACCATGATGAAACGCTATGGTTCCGAAGAAGAATACACCAAACAAATCATCGGGCAGTTCAAACAACATGGCGAAGAACCAGAAATATTGATTGTAGTAGACAAGCTGTTAACTGGCTTTGATGCCCCAAGGAACACGGTTCTTTATCTATGCCGCAGCCTCAAAGAACATACGCTTTTGCAGGCAATTGCCCGGGTGAACCGTCTGCATGAAGGCAAGGACTTTGGGTATATCATCGACTATGCTCACGTGTTGGGGGAATTAGATAAAGCGCTGACAATGTATGATGCACTTGCCGGGTTTGATGCAGAAGATCTTGCAGGCACACTGACTTCTGTGAACGAAGAAGTGAAAATGCTCGCGCAAAGACATGCCGATTTGTGGAACGTGTTTCGTGAAGTAAAGAACAAGCAAAATGAGGAAGAATTTGAAAGACTTTTGGCAGACGATAATCTCCGTGAAGATTTCTATCGGCGGCTCAGTGCATACAGCAAGACGCTGGCGATTGCCCTCTCGACTGACAAGTTCATTATGGAGACCGACGAGGCTAAGCTCAAAACGTATAAGGACGATCTGCAGCGCTTCCAACGCCTCAGGACGGCGGTGAAGCTTAGATACGCTGAAGCTATCGATTATCGCGACTACGATCCAAAAATCAAAAAATTACTGGATACCCATATTCAGGGTAATGAAGTCATCCAGCTCCACGAGCCAGTCAATATCTTTGATGAGCAAAGCTTTGAGGCAGTCAAAAAAGGGCAAGGCATCCCATCTGCACAATCGATAGCGGCAAAAGCAGATACGATTGCCTATGCCACCAAGAAAGCTATTCATGAAAAAATGGAGGAAGACCCAGCTTTTTATACGAAATTCTCAACGCTTATCCAGCAAGCCATCGATGATTTTAGAGCACGGCGAATATCTGACTTAGATTATCTTAATAAAGTCGAGGGTATCAGAGAGAAAGTAATCGCAAATCGCCATGACGATGTTCCCGAGGGTATTTCCGGCAACGATGAAGCGTGCGCTTACTACGGCGTTATCCGTCCATATTTTATCAAGCGACCAACTCTGAAAGTCGTTGTTAAAGCAAGCCCCGCTGCTCGTGTGGGCTCTGCACTTGACCACTCAATCGCTAATAAGTCTGACCGCTCGGCCACCGATCTTGCCGAAGCGACGTCTTTGGCTATTCAGCGTATTCTTGATAAACACTGGAAAGTTGATTTTTGGGCAGATGAAGATGCTCAGAACTCTGTTATCAACGACATTGATGATTTTTTGTATGACAAAGTCAAAACTAAATTTAATCTGGATTTGAGCCTTGAGCGAATGGATCAGATCATCGAAAAAACAATGCGAATTGCTCAAAGTAGGAGGAGGTAGGATGACAACTTTTGACAGCACCAAGACCGCACTACCTAGTATATTGAGAGATATTGTTGAAGGAAAAATTCAACTGCCTGATTTTCAGCGCGGCTGGGTTTGGGATGATGATCATATTAGAGATCTTTTGGTTAGTGTTGCCCGTTCTTTTCCTGTGGGTGCCGTAATGTTGCTTGAAACTGGCGGTGAAGTGAAGTTTCAACAAAGACTGATTGAAGGCGTTGAATCACATACATCTCCTGATGTAAAACCAGAAAATTTAATTCTGGATGGTCAACAGCGTTTGACTACACTTACCCAGGCTTTGTCCATTAAAGAGCCCGTTAAAACTCACTCTAATAAAAGGAAGGAAATTTACCGACATTACTATTTTGATATGCAGGCTGCTATTGACTCCCATACCGACTTATTGAGTGCCATAGTAGGAGTCAATGAGAATAAACAGCTTCTGAAAAATTTTGATAGAGATGTCGTTTTAGATTTATCTACCCAAGAAAAGGAATGCGAGGAGCTTCATTTTCCTTGTGACTGCATAATAAATTCTGATGAGTGGCAACAGATGTTATATAAGATTGCACCTGATAAAATAGGACTTTATTTACAGTTCCAGAATGAAATTTTAGGTTCTTTTCGTAACTATCATCTACCTGTTATCAAGCTATCTAAGGACACTAATAAAGAAGCTGTTTGCCTTGTCTTTGAAAAAGTAAATACTGGTGGGGTATCACTGAATATTTTTGAGTTGATAACCGCAATTTATGCCGCTGATGGCTATAATCTTAGAGATGATTGGTACGGCTCAAAAGATGGTAATACTAAATCTAGACAGAAAAAACTGAAAGAAGAATCTGAATTACTATCTAAAACGAAAGCGGATGAATTTTTACAAGCTGTTACTTTACTGCATACCCATGCAAGAAAAAAACAAGATATTAAAGATGGCAAGAGTGGCAAACAAGTTCGACCGGTGAGCGCAAAACGTGCTGATGTGTTAGAACTTCCCCTGCAGAGCTGGAAAGATCTTGCGGATAAAGTCGAATCGGGATTCATTCTGGCTGCGCAATTTTTGAAGAGACAATGTTTCTATTGCGAAAGAGAGTTGCCTTATAAAACCCAGATTGTTCCCTTGGCGGCTGTACTATCTCAAATAGGAGAAAGTTGGAGAGAACCCAAAGTTTGCGACAAACTTGAGCAATGGTTTTGGTGTGGTGTCTTGGGGGAACTCTACGGCGGAGCTGTTGAAACACGTATTGCTAATGACTACGAGCAATTGCTCGAATGGTTTAAAAACGATAATGAACGCCCAAAGACGGTGTCCGATGCCAATTTCCAGGCAGAACGATTTCTCACACTTCGGGGTCGTGTGAGTGCAGCATACAAAGGTATTAATGTTCTTGTGCTTCGGGAAGGTGCTCGGGATTGGTGTTGGAAAGCCGGAATTAAGGAATTGGAAGTAGATGCAATTAATCTTGATATTCACCACATTTTCCCCAGAAAGTGGTGTAAAGCTAAAGGTATTCCCGACAAAATTTCAGATTGCATTTTGAACAAAACGCATCTTTCTTACAAAGCGAACCGAAAATTTGGAGGTGTGGCTCCTTCTATTTATCTAAATAAAATCCAGAACGAACAAACAGTTAATTTGGATGATGATGCCATGAACGAACTGCTAAAGAGTCATGCGCTAGATCCACACTTGCTGAGGAAGGACAATTTTGAGGCATTCATTGCTGACAGAAGTAAAAGACTTTGCAAGCTAATTGAAGTAGCAATGGGGAAAAAAGTTGTTCATCCCGACCAACAAATGTAAATTGCCTCAATTAACACCAACCCCCTTCCCCGCCCCAATCAACTAGAAGAAACAAAGATCGACTATCAATTGTCGATGTTAAACCCTACAAAAAAATGAAATTGATTTTTTTTTGTTTGTATTGACATTCCAATTCAATTATCTTCGTCAATAGATTGGGCGAAATTGTATACTTAATCGAATTTCACATTTGATAAGTCATGCTTTGTCTGTCTTTTTTGGCAAACGTTTCACAACAATCAAACGATTTTATAGCTTTTGCAAGCTATAACGATGAGGAGAAAAAGAATATGAATAAAAGAAAAACAATTTCCAAAAAACCCGTAGCAAAGAAAAAAAAGCGCTTTAGCTTTCCAACTGCTTACACCATTTTATTCCTGTTAATTGCCTTAGTGGCGATTGGAACGTGGGTTCTACCGGCAGGAAGATACGAAAGAGTAGCCAATGAAGCACTCGGCAAAGATGTCCCGGTACCGGGTACTTATCAAACGATTGAGTCCACCCCACAAGGTGTCATTGATGTCTTTATCGCTCCGATTGCAGGCTTCTACAACCCTGATAGTTATGAAGCACAGGCAATTGATGTGGCAATGTTTGTCCTTATTATTGGTGGGTTTTTAGGTGTAATCAAGAGAACTCGATCTATTGATATTGGTATCAAACGCACCATGTCGAAGTTGAAAGGCCACGAAAATATAATGATACCGATCTTGATGGCGTTGTTTGCAGCAGGTGGCACCACCTACGGTATGGCAGAAGAATCATTGGCGTTTTATTCGCTGTTAATCCCAGTTATGTTAGCAGCAAAATACGATTCTGTAGTCGCTGTAGCCACCATTTTGTTGGGAGCAGGTATTGGCGTGTTAGGTTCAACGATCAATCCTTTTGCCACAACCATCGCCTCTAATGCAGCAGGAATTCCCTTTACCGATGGCCTTTATTTGAGGCTGTTTATTCTTATTGCTGGTTGGGCAATTTGTTCGTGGTATGTAATGCGTTACGCAAAGAAGGTCAAAAACGACCCTTCGGCTTCAGTTGTATATGACAAACGCAAGGAAATAGACGATCAGTTTGCTACACAATCCAAGTTGCAAAGCGATGTAAGACTCACTACCTCGCAATCTATTGTGCTTGTTATCTTTGGACTCACCTTTGCTGTCATGATTTGGGGTGTTGCAAGTCAGGGTTGGTGGATGGCCAGAATGTCAGCTCTGTTTTTAGCTGCTGCAATTCTGATTGGATTCGTCGCCAAAATGGGCGAAAAAGGGTTTACCGATGCTTTTGTTAATGGCGCCAGAGATTTGCTGGGTGTTGCGCTGGTTATCGGAATCGCAAGAGGTATTGTGGTGGTGATGGATGCGGGCAATATGACCGACACCATATTGCATCTCGGCGAAGAAGCTCTGAGCGGATCATCTTCCATTGCTTTTATTAACATCATGTTTGCTTTGGAAGTAATCATGTCGTTTTTTGTGCCATCTTCCTCTGGGTTAGCTGTACTCACCATGCCGGTTATGGCGCCGCTGGCTGATTTTTCTGGTGTCGAGAGAGCCTTGGTAGTCACTGCGTACCAATCTGCCAATGGCTTAGTCAACCTGTTTAATCCAACCTTTGCGGTTGTTATGGGTGCGTTATCTATAGGCAAGGTGCCGTATGAGCGCTGGTTGAAATTTATTTGGCCGCTACTTTTGATATTAACGGTACTCATTGTAGGATCCATGAGTATTGACGTGGCATTATTTGGGTGAGAAAAAACCCAACCCATATCGTAAAGAAAATTGGGTTTTGGAGTTGCTCAGCCTTGGTAGTTGGCAACATGATCGGGTCTGGCGTATTTCTGTTGCCTTCGACACTAGCGGCTTTTGGATCACTTGCAATCATAGGTTGGGTGTTTACCTCTGTTGGGGCAATTGTTTTGGCCCTCGTGTTTGGCAGCTTGGCGCGGCAATCAACCCGCACTGGCGGTCCTTACGCTTGGACCCGAGATGGCTACGGTGAATTTACTGGATTTCTGGTTGCATGGGGTTATTGGATCGCTATTTGGGCTGGTAATGCTGCGGTAGTCGTGGCTTTTTCTGGATACATTGCCTATTTTTTCCCAGCTGTTGCTGACAACAAGTTATTAGGGTTTTTTGTAGCACTCAGTGCTATCTGGGCGGTCACCTACATCAATATCCGAGGTGTTCGTAGCGCGGGCATTCTGCAGCTCCTAACGACTGTACTAAAAGTACTGCCGCTTCTGTTTATTGTTTTTCTTGCGACTCTTGAATTCAATCCAGGAAACCTTACACCTTTTAATCCGACAAACGAAAGCATAGGCGCTGGTATTGTGGCGTCTGCAGCTTTGACGTTATGGGCATTTCTGGGGCTAGAATCGGCAACCGTACCGGCTGATAATGTCGCCAACCCATCGCGCACTATTCCTTTAGCCACTATTTGCGGCGTTGTCTTTGCTTCGGTTATTTATATTTTGGTTACGCTAGCAATATTTGGTCTGATACCACGTTACGAGTTAATGCAATCAACAGCTCCACTGGCTGACGCCGCCAGTAAAGTAGCTGGAGAATGGGGTGGTTTTTTTGTTGCCGTCGGAGCGTGTATTGCAACATTTGGTACATTGAACGGTTTTACCTTATTATCTGGACAAGTGCCACTGGGTGCAGCAAGAGACAATATTTTTCCGCAGTGGTTCAGCAAAGTCACACCACAAGGTACTCCTGCACGTTCACTAATCGTTTCAAATATCTTAGCGAGTGTTTTAATCGCCATGAATTTTAGTAAAGGGCTCGTTGAGCAATTCACCTTCATCATCCTGTTAGCAACGCTGACTACATTAGTACCTTATATTTTCTGTGCGCTAGCAGAGATCATGATCTGGTTACGTCAAGGTGGAGAAAGCGATAAAAAACCTAAAGCAATGACACTTTTACTTTCCGGTATTGCATTTTGTTATTCACTCTGGGCCATTTATGGGGCTGGTAGCAATGTGGTTTTTTACGGATTTATATTGCTTCTGGCAGGCGTTCCATTTCACGTAGGTATAAGGTGGTCTGTTCAGAGGAATCAATCAAAAACGATCAAAACTTAAATGAAACAATCCAAAAAAATAACATGTACAGGAAGATAAAAAATGACTGAATTTGGTGTACATTCTGAAATTGGCAAATTACGCAAAGTCTTGGTGTGTCAACCCGGTTTGGCCCATGCTCGCCTCACCCCAGCCAACGCTGCAGCTTTACTCTACGACGATGTGTTGTGGGTACAACAAGCGCGCTCTGACCATGCAGATTTCCGAATGAAAGTGGAAAGTCGTGGGGCACAAGTACTTGAATTTCACGAGCTCCTCAAAACCACAGTAGAGAATAAACAAGCCCGCGATTGGATTTTAGACCGGCGCATTACCGAGCAGCAGGTAGGAATCGGCATGCTGGATGAACTCCGTAGCTGGTTAAATGAACTATCATCTCTGGATCTCGCTGTATTTTTAATAGGGGGTATTACCACTGGTGACCTTCCTTTTAAGCCGGCTGGTATGTTTGGAAGTTATCTGGGTATCCATGGCTTTATCATTCCGCCGATCCCCAACACTCAGTTTCCTCGCGACAACAGTTGTTGGATCTACAATGGCGTAACAGTAAACCCCATGTACTGGCCAGCTCGCAGACCTGAAACCTTGCTCATTACCGCAATCTATAAATTCCATCCAGACTTTGCAGACGGTGACTTTAAAGTCTGGTGGGGAGATCCTGATAAAGACCATGGACCCGCAACTATCGAGGGTGGCGATGTTATGCCTTGGGGCAATGGCAACGTGTTAATTGGAATGGGCGAAAGAACCTCTCCGCAGGGCGTTGCTCTTCTTGCCAAATCGTTATTTAAAAATAACGCAGCGACTCGTGTAGTAGCCTGCCAAATGCCCCGCTCCAGAGCCACAATGCACCTTGATACTGTATTTAGTCATTGTGATCGAGACGTGGCGACAGCTTTTCTGGACGTGTGTGACGAGATTCAGTGTTACAGCCTACGACCTGGTGATAACCCAGATCAAATAGACTTTTGCAAAGAGAAGAAGCATCTGTTTGAGGTTGCTGCAGAATGCCTTGGGATCAAAAAAATCAATATTGTGCAAACCGGTGGAGATGCATACAATCAGGAACGAGAGCAGTGGGATGATGGTAATAACGTTGTCGCATTAGAACCTGGAGTGGTCGTTGCCTACGACCGTAATACATATACGAACACTCTGTTGCGTAAAGCGGGGATTGAAGTAATCACTATACGTGGCTCGGAGTTAGGTAGAGGGCGTGGTGGTGGTCACTGTATGACCTGTCCTATTTGGCGTGACCCCGTCGACTATTAATTTTTTAGTATAAAAATATTTAACGAAACTATTTATGGAGTAACAACATGGCTTTTAATCTTCGCAACAGAAACTTCCTCAAGATTATGGATTTTAATCAACGGGAAATGCGCTACTTGCTGGATCTAGCTCAAGATTTGAAGCGTGCCAAATACAGTGGCAGTGAGCAACAGCACTTGGTAGGCAAAAACATTTGCCTTATTTTTGAGAAATCCTCAACCCGTACCATGTGTGCTTTTGAAGTGGCAGCGTTTGATCAGGGTGCTCAAGTCACCTATTTAGGACCGTCAGGATCACAAATAGGTCACAAAGAATCTATGAAAGATACGGCACGGGTTTTGGGGCGCATGTACGATGCAATTGAATATAGAGGCTATGGGCAGGATATTGTCGCTGAACTAGCCGAGTACGCTGGTGTCCCAGTCTACAACGGCCTGACTGATGAGTTTCATCCCACACAAATGCTAGCCGATCTACTGACAATGAAAGAAAATAGTGATAGGCCCTTGAGCCAGATATCGTACGCCTATGTGGGTGATGCCAGCTCAAATATGGGACACTCACTCATGATAGCAGGCTGCCTCATGGGTATGAATGTACAAATAGGGGCACCAAAATCAAATTGGCCAACTGACGAATATTTAGAGCCAGCTAAGGCACTTGCAGAAAAATATGGAGCTACCCTGACGCTGACAGAAGATCCGCTTGAGGCTGTTAAAGGCGTGGACTTTATCCACACTGATGTATGGGTTTCTATGGGAGAGCCCGCTGAAATATGGAAAGAACGGATCAAAAACCTGTCGCCCTATCGGGTCGATAGTAAATTGATGAAAGCTACGGGTAAGCCCTCCACCAAATTTATGCACTGTTTGCCTGCTTGCCATAATACAGAAACAAAAATTGGTAAAGATATTTTCGAAAAATTCGGTATTTCTGAGATGGAAGTATCAGAAGAAGTATTTGAATCACCAGCAGGTATTCAATTTGAGCAAGCTGAAAACAGAATGCACACGATTAAAGCTGTATTAGTTGCAACGTTGGGGAACTGATCCATGCGTGTAGTGGTTGCGTTGGGCGGCAACGCCCTGCTTAAACGTGGTCAGCCTATGACCGAAAAGACCCAACGAGAAAACATCAAGGTTGCCTGTACTGCTCTGGCAGATATTGCCAAAGACAATGAATTGGTTATCACCCATGGTAATGGCCCTCAAGTTGGCTTGCTGGCACTGCAAGGCAATGCTTATAATCCCGATGAGCTTTATCCGTTGGATGTCTTGGGTGCTGAAACAGAAGGCATGATTGGTTATATGATCGAGCAGGAACTCGGCAATATTATGCCCTTCGAGCGTCCCTTGGCTACCTTGCTCACGATGATTGAAGTAGCCCTTGATGATCCAGCATTTTTGAATCCAACAAAATTTATCGGCCCGGTTTATTCCAAGGAACAGGGCAAGAAGCTTGCATCGGAGAATCAATGGTCAATTAAACCAGACGGAGATAAATGGCGCAGAGTTGTTCCGTCTCCTTTGCCCAAACGTATCTTTGAATTGCAGGCCATTAAATGGTTGTTAGAAAAAAACACTATTGTTATTTGTGCGGGCGGTGGTGGAATCCCGACTGCATATAGTAACGACAATCAGTTATCGGGTGTCGAAGCGGTGATTGATAAAGACTTTGCCACCGAATTACTTGCCCGCGATCTGGATGCAGATTTGTTTATTATGGCTACAGACGCGCCTGGTATTTGTCTCGATTGGTCGTTGCCCACTCAGAGGCAAATTAAAACAGCCCACCCAGATGCACTCAGTAAGCTGAGTTTTGCAGCGGGTTCAATGGGGCCTAAGGTTAAAGCAGCCTGCCAGTTTGTTAAACGTACCGGGCATGATGCGGCTATTGGTTCACTTGATGATCTTGGCAAAATTGCTGCATCAGAAGCTGGAACTATTATTACTAAAAATTGTAAAGAAATTAACTGCTATGACTAGTATTGGTGAAAATCCAAACAGAGAAGTCAAGAAACAGTGAAAGCACTTTTTCGCTACACCAATGTATTAGAAATTGTTGGTGATATAGTCAAAATACGGGTTACGGCTAATGCTAAAAATCAGAATGCTGTCGTCAAATTGGGCGATCTTGCAGTACTGGAAAACAGCCAAAAAGAATCCTCGGTTGCGCAGGTCATTGGCCTTAATCGTGAAGAGGTTTCGTTACAGGTATTTGCTGGAACAAAAGGGGTTGCTACCGATTCTAGCGTACGATTCCTTGGCTATCCAATGCGGGTGACCTATTCAAAAAATGTATTGGGTCGAGTTTTTGATGGCACTGGTAAGCCGATTGATAATGGCCCCGATTTAAGCGATGATCCTCAGGTAGAAATCGGCGGGCCGTCGGTCAATCCCTGTGAACGAATCGTATCAAAAAAAATGATTAGAACAGATGTTCCGATGATCGACGTGTTTAACTGCATCGTTGAAAGTCAAAAAATCCCGATTTTTTCTGTATCGGGTGAACCCTATAACGCGTTTTTAGCCAGAATTGGCATACAGGCAGATGCTGATATTGTAGTGTTTGGTGGCATGGGAATAATTTTTGATGACTACTATCTTTTTCGCAAGAGCTTTGAAGATGCCGGTGTTTTTTCGCGGACAGTCATGATGATCAATCAAGCTTCTGATCCTGTGGTTGAACGTCTTCTTGTACCTGATATGACTTTGGCAATCGCTGAACGATTTGCGGTTGAAGAAGGTAAACGTGTTCTGGTGCTGCTCACAGATATGACCGCATACGCCGATGCACTCAAAGAAGTTGGATTATCGATGGAACGGGTACCAGCCAACCGTGGTTATATGTGTGATTTATATTCTCAGCTTGCCCGACGCTACGAAAAAGCTTGCAACTACGCCAAAGGTGGATCCGTGACCATCTTGTCGGTGACCACTATGCCGGGGGATGATGTCACTCACCCAGTGCCCGACAATACCGGCTACATCACTGAAGGTCAATTTTATTTGCATGACGGTGTTATCGATCCCTTTGGTTCGGTGTCTCGCCTCAAACAAAATGTGATTGACACGGTTACTCGTGAAGATCACAGTCAAATTATGAATACTATGATACGTTTTTATTCAGAAGCAAAAGAAGCCAAACAAAAAATGGCGATGGCCTTTGAGCTCTCCAAATTTGATCAACAGTTACTCAAATTTGGTGGTCTTTTCCGGGAACGATTCATGGATATTAATGTGTCTATCAGTTTGGAGGATGCGTTGGATCTATGCTGGCAAACCCTCGCGGAATGTTTTCGCCCTGAACAACTATTGATGAAACAAGATTTAATAAATAAATACTTCCATCAAAACAATAGCCAAACAAAGGATAAGAATAATGGCAAGGCTTCAGCTTAATAAATCATCTTTGACAAACCAAGGCAAGAGTCTAGCTACCTATAAATATTTTTTGCCGTCGCTGGATTTAAAGCGCCAGCGATTGATAGCAGAACGAAACAAGGCAACGATGATAGTAGAACAAACCCGCAATCAGATTACTCAACTCAAACGAGAAGCTGCCGATAAACTTCCGATGCTCGCAAATGAAGAAGTTGATCTCATTGGCCTTGTCCGTCTGACCAAAGTACACTTAGGATCTGAGAATCTGGTCGGTACTCCTTTACCGGTATTAAGTCAAACTGAATTGGCGGTAAAACCGTATTCCTTCATGGCTCTACCCCACTGGGTAGACAACGTAGTTGCAGTGCTCAAAAAGATGCTCGAATTACAGGCTTTGCTAAAAGTTAATGAACAAAGGTTGAGTTTGCTTGATGCCGCTACCAAAACCATTACCCAACGAGTTAATTTATTTGACAAAGTGCTCATTCCCCGAACTAAAACAAATATTAAGCGCATCAAAACATATTTGTCCGACGAGCTGATGGCATCGGTAGTGCGTTCCAAGATAGCCAAACGTAAACAACAAGAGAGGTAGCCTGATGAGCATCGTCAAGCAAGAGAAAATCACCCTTTTGGGCTTGGCAAAAGATAAACCTGCCCTACTCAAGAATTTACAATCTTTAGGCTGTATGCATTTATTGCCTTTAGTGCCACCACCACAGAAAATTGAAAAAGTGGCAACACCAAAAGCTGAAAACGCTTACAAAGCACTCCGTTTTTTATCCGATGTAAAATCTAAACGTCATCAGGTTACCCATGATCAAGACTTAGACATTGAAGCTTTGGTAGAAAGTACTTTAGAAGTACAACTCAAAATCCGTCAAACCGCTGACAAAAAAGAGTTATTAGTAAAGCGTATTACAGACCTTGAACGTTGGGGAGATATCACTTATCCGCCAAAAGCAGCCCTAGCTGATTATCGACTTTGGTACTTTATTGTGCCCTTAAAAAAACGCCCTCAACTAAAGAAAATCAAGCTACCCTGGCAAATCGTCCGTCTAGACAACTCGTTTGCTTACACAATCGTTTTATCCCAAACAGAACCTGAAAAAGATTTAATGCCGGTTGTGCGTATTCATGTTGGCGCCAAACCGAAATCTGCAGTGCTCGATGAATTAGAACAAACAGAAGTGCTGATGGATGAACTCATGGCAAAACGACATGCTTTGACCCGTTATGTTTACTTGCTCAGTGTCAATCTCGCTGAAGCAGATAATCAAGCAGCTCTGGTAAATGCTTCGCAAAAAACCTTGGATAGCGATAATTTGGTGGCCGTTCAAGGCTGGGTACCAGCAAGTGATCAACAACAAGTGACCAAATTTGCTGTCGAGACAGGACTTGCCTGTCTGATTGAAAAACCAGCCAAAGGTGAAATTCCACCGACTCTGCTTGATCAACCGAAACAAATGGCAGCTGCAACTGATCTAGCGATGTTTTATCAGGTTCCCGGGTATTATAGTTGGGATCCAAGTTGGTTGTTGGTTCTCTCGTTCTCGCTGTTTTTTGCGATGATACTGGCAGACGCTGGATATGGGTTGTTATTATTGATCGGCCTGCTTGTCTTCTGGAAAAAACTGGGGAGCTTCAAGAAGGGCAAATCTTATAGATTGCTGGGACTATCATTAACAGGTTCTACGATCGCTTATGGGGCGCTTGTCGGCAGTTATTTTGGTTTGACTCCGTCGCCGGGATCGTTTCTTGACAGTATCCATCAATTAAGTGTTCAAGATTTTGCTGTGATGATGAAGCTCTCGATCGTAATCGGGGTTATGCATGTTGGTATTGCCAATCTTATCATGGCCTATGTGAACCGCCATCGGACTATCGCGCTATCCAAATTAGGCTGGCTGGCAATCCTTTTTGCTGGGTTGATTTACTGGTTGGCTAGTGACAACCTTACCGCTCAGTATATCAGTTATGGTCTTTTTGCGAGCGGTATCTTTGCTGTTGTCCTGTTTAGCAGTGAGCGGAAAATTGCAAAACCATTTGGCTTTCTGCGAAGGATCATAGACGGAGTCTTTAGTCTCAAGGGTTTACTCAATGCCTTTGGCGATGTGCTCAGTTACATGCGGCTCTTTGCGCTGGGTTTGGCATCCGCATCATTAGCTCTCACATTCAACAACCTTGCAAAAGATGTGTATGCATCCATTGCAGGTGGTGGATTACTGCTTGCTATCTTAATTTTACTCATCGGCCATGGACTGAACTTCATTATGTCGTTGATGAGTGGCGTAGTTCATTCTCTGAGATTGAATTACATAGAATTTTATAACTGGGGACAAACAGAAGAAGGAATACCCTTCCAGAGGTTTTCCCGTAAGGAGACTAAACCATGAACGAATTTGTTGAAATGTTGGGTTGGGTAGGAATATTTGCCCCGATGGCGCTAGGTGCAATTGCCAGCGCGATAGGTTGTGCGATAGCAGGTCAGGCAAGCATAGGGGCGATGCTGGAAATGGAAAGGGGTTATGGACGATACATTGGTCTATCGACGTTCCCTTCTACTTTTGTCATTTATGGCATCGTGATCATGTTTACCTTAGATCGAACTGTTACTATTGAAAATGCAGGTGGCCTTTTCGCCGTCGGCTTGTTGTCTGGGCTTGCGCTTCTTTACTGCGGTATTTGGCAAGGTCGAGTCACAGCATCGGCTATCAATGCCGCTCGAGAAAAACCAGAAATTTTTGGTATATCGCTGGTACCGACGGTAATTATCGAAGGTTTTGCTGTCTTTGCATTCGTGTTTGCACTGGTGATATCTGGCAATATCCCTGGGGGCGCATGATGAATCAACCGGCGGGTGATAACCTGCTTTCTCAGGGAGTTAATGAGCTGATTGATCGTCTTCGACAGGAAGGGGTTGAAGCAGGCAATTCAGAGGCAAAAAGAATTCTTGAAGACACGAAGAGCAAAGCAAAGAAGATCATCGATAAAGCCAACCAGCAGGCTCAGCAACGGATAGATGAAGCAAGAAAAGAAGCAGACTCCCTGCTCAATGGTGGACGGGAGGCGCTAAAAACCGCCATGCGAGATATGATTCTGGCAATGAAGACTGATTTGACCGAGGTTTTCAAAGAAGATGTTCGACGTCTGATTGAACGTGAACTAAAACAACCAGACACTCTCAAAGCCTTGATACTTGAAGTCGCCGGTAGAGTCAGTAAAGCAGTAAAAATCGATGAAAAGACCGAGCTAGAGCTGATACTACCAAAACATGTAGTTAGCCTAGAAGAACTGCAAGCCTCCCCGGGAATACTCGAGGATAGTCCGTTTACCGGGCTGGTGTTAGGAATAACTCGGGAAATGATAAAAAAAGGCGTCAGTTTCAGTGTTTCTGATGAGCTTACCAATGGCATGCAGGTGAGACTCAAAGATCGTGACGTAGTTTTAGATTTTACTGAACAAGCAGTAGGGACAATGTTGTTAGAGCATTTACAACCGCGTTTTCGCGCGATCCTTGAAGGCGTAGTGAGATAGGCAACTATGTCGAAGCGAGATGAATACGTGAGCTTGATGTGTAGATTACCGAGTGCGGGACGTCTGTTCTTAGACAAGCTACCGCCTCTGTCTCGCCTCAAACTGGAACCAAGATTAAAGAATATGTTGGATGAGCAAGATTATCGTAGGTTACAACAAGTAGAATCTATTTGGAATTGGCGTTTGTCATCTACAATAGAAAACACCGACGAGGTCATCAGTAAGCAAGCAAAAAAAATATATCAGCAATTACAAAGTGAAACCCTCAGAACTATAGTACGTGACAAGCTGGAACTCAGAACCTGTATTGCTGCATTACGACGTAAAGCGCTCGGGCAAGCCGCACCTAACCATACAAACTGGGGATTTGGGCGGTGGGTTGATCATATCAATCGTAACTGGAATGAAACCGATTTTAGCTTGGGCACTGTTTTTCCTTGGCTGGGCAAAGCGCGGCAACTCATCAACAAACGAGATGCCGAAGCACTGGAGCGCTTGATTCTTACGGATACATTCAAGCGATTACTCCGGTTAGCGGGGCAGCATTTTTTTGATTTTGAAGCAGTGGTTATTTACGTACTCAAATGGAACCTCCAAGATCGTGCCTCACGCTCTAACTTTGAAACTAGCAAAAGACGCTTTACTCAATTGGTTGACCAAGGCTTAGGCGAGTTTGCTGATTCCCTATTTTAAGATGACCTATGAGTGCCAGCAATCGAGCTGACAAATCAAAGCCGCTAGGCAAGTCGGGCAAGTCCCTTAATCGGCGGCCGGTTACCGCTCGAGTGGTGGCGGTACAAGACGATCTAGTCGAAATCGAAAGTCAGCTGGACAGTCAGGGTAAGCCATATCGGCTGGTCAAAAATGAGGTGGTCTATATTTGCCCACAGTCAACCAATATCTTGGGTGAACCAGAAAAATTAAAAGCGGAGGTGTTGCGGGTGCGGGGTAATTGCGCTGATGTACAGGTGTATGAAAATACCCAAGGTGTCGGCATTGGTGATCCGGTTGAGCAAAGTAATGATTTATTATCGGTCGAACTAGGGCCGGGTTTGCTGGGACAAGTTTATGATGGGCTACAATTGCCGCTCCCCAAAGTGGCCTTTAAATACGGCATCTTCTTACCCAGAGGCGCTCAAGTCCCACCACTGGAACAACACCTCAAATGGTCATTTATCCCGACGATTAAAAACGCCGACAAAGTTACCGCTGGCGATGTCATAGGTACAGTGCAGGAAGGCAGGATAACGCACAAGATCATGGTACCTTTTAGCTGGAAAGGGACCTATAGCGTCGATTGGATTAAGGAAGGTAGTTTTACGGTCAAGCAGACCGTTGCCCGCTTAAAAAACAAGGCGGGTAAAAATCTTGCGGTTACCCTCTCGCAAAAATGGCCGGTTAGACATTCGCTGACTCGCCCATTATTAAAACGTGGGCTATCACAACGCCATTATCCACACGAACCTGTGATCACAACCCAACGGCTTATCGACACCTTTTATCCGATTGCCAGAGGGGGTACCGCATGTATCCCTGGACCATTTGGTGCCGGGAAAACCGTATTACAAAATTTGATATCCCGTCATTCATCGATCGATGTGGTGATTGTTGTCGCCTGCGGAGAGCGTGCCGGTGAAATAGCCGAAACTATCAACGAATTTCCACAAGTATCTGATCCAAAAACTGGCGGAACATTGATGGATCGCACTATCATTGTTTGCAATACATCTTCTATGCCGGTAGCAGCACGAGAGGCCTCAATTTTCACTGGGGTAGCCTTGGGCGAGTACTATCGCCAAATGGGTTACGATGTCCTGTTGATTGCAGATTCCACCTCGCGTTGGGCACAAGCCATGCGAGAAACCTCTGGACGACTTGAAGAAATTCCTGGGGAGGAAGGATTCCCAGCTTATTTAGAATCCTCAATAAAAGGTTTATATGAACGAGCTGGTCTGATTGAAACCAACGATGGATCATTCGGTAGCTTAACCATCATAGGCACCGTCTCCCCCTCTGGTGGCAACTTTGATGAGCCGGTAACCCAATACACACTTGCGACAGTGAAGTGCTTTTTAGGACTTTCTGCCGAGAGAGCCTATAAACGCTTTTACCCGGCGATTGATCCATTAATTGCATGGTCTAGATATCACGACCAAATGGAAGGTTGGTTTGATAAACATTTGGAAACCAACTGGAGCAATAAAGTGAAAGAGATACAAGTGCTGCTTGCGAAAGGAGACAGTGTTTTGAAAATGATGCAGGTCACCGGTGAAGAAGGAGTCACATTGGATGATTTCATTGTGTATCAGCAGGCGCTCTTTGTAGATATGGTTTACTTACAACAGGATGCGTTTGATAAAGTCGATGCTTCTGCTTCGCTTGAACGGCAAAGATTATCATTCAACAAAGTTTATCAGTTAGTGACTCGCAGCTATGCTTTTGCTGACAAGGAAGTAGCCAGAGATTATTTTGTGAGACTTACTGGGTTGTTTAAGAACTTTAACTATGCACCCACAAATACGTCCGAGTATAATAGTTTACTTAAACAAATAGATGAATTGTCTGCTGAAAATCCTTAGGTGTATTGCGTGTGTGATTGCGATGAGGGGGGAGATTTATTACCGCGCGGTTCTGGCGGAGCGCACTAGCGATTGATTGAAAAGATAGCCAACGAATAGTCATTATCATGAAGTTTTGACTACCACTATTTTGTTGCATATCAGCCGCCCACTTTAATGCGCAGGAAATGCTGCGGTTATTTTTTCCAAAGTTTGTGATAAAAAGAGCAAAGCCTTCAAGCTACTGAACCCACACACCGACGTGAAGTGTACATGAGCGAGCCCTCCTGTAAAATTTGAATTTAAGCTGAAGCAAGTGCTCTTAATGAGTTGTAATGCAATGGACACTATCAAAAATGCTCTACAGGATCGTTCTATAGGCCATACAGTTACAGTACAAAATTGAATGGTGGTTGAAGCAGTGGCAGAATGTATTGTAGATAGCGAAGAGGCAAACTTAACAAAGTAAGGAGAATACTATGAATACTATGAAATTAACGAAATTTGAAATCAAGCAGCTTCATGGCTACCAAGATTATAGTTTGAAGTTCAATGACAACAGGCTAATTCTTGTTGGTGAGAATGGTGCAGGTAAAACAACGGTCTTAAGAATACTGTTTCTACTTCTCAGTGGCCAATGGACTCGTTTGTCCAAGTACAATTTTGAATCTGCTTCTGTAACTTTAAATAGCAAAACAATAACCGTTCCTAAGGCTGATATGCATAAGATTTTTTCATCCCTACATCCTAGACTGAGACGACTTCCTTCTCACATTAGACGCCGAGTAGAAATGATGCTTGCTCAAAAAGGCAGTGTTGACTTAGACGAACTGAAGTTTCTTTGTAATGAATATAGAATTCCATTTAGTATGATCATGCATGATCTGGAATCAGATGGAAGTTTATTTGAAGAAAGCTTTTCGGATGAAGGATGGCAAAAACAAAAGGAAATCTTAAAGGGGCGTATTAATAATATCCAAATATTGTACCTGCCAACCTATCGAAGAATTGAACAGGAACTAAAAGACATCCTTGCCGATGCAGATGTAGATGAATTCAAAAGAAGTCGAAGGCGAATGCCACTCCATAGAAGAGATCGGCAAGTATATACCGAACTTGTAGAATTTGGCATGAATGATGTCAAAGAAGCAATTGGCCGAAAGCTTGAAGATCTCAAAGAATTTACAAGAGGAAAGCTTAATTCATTAACATTAGAGTATTTGGGCGATGTTGTTGATAAGAAGTATAACACTGTTGATCTCGGAAAAATTAAGGAGGTAGGGGACGATACGGTTAAGAATATTTTGGACAGAATTGATTCAAGTATTTTAACAAAGAGCAGCAAAAGCCAACTTGAGGCAATAATTCAAGATGTAAAAAATGACAGAGCAGTCATTGATGACCATCAAAAAGTTATTTGCCATTACTTTTTAAAATTACTTGGTTTTCAGAATAAATTAAAAAAAGAAGAGCAGGGAATCCGTAAATTCTGCGAGGTTTGCAATACCTATATGAGTGAGAAACACCTTGAATATACGAGCTCCTCATTTGGCTTCAAAGTTTCCAGTAAGAATAATAATGAAGACATTGAACTCAGTCAGCTTTCCTCTGGTGAGAAGCAAATTATATCTTTGTTTAGCCATTTATATTTGTCTGGTGATATAAACTTCTTTGTAATGATTGATGAACCGGAATTGTCACTTTCAGTTCCATGGCAAAGAAAATTTTTACAGGATATATCTGATAGCGACTTATGTTCAGGCTTTATATCCGTCACACATTCTCCATTTATTTACGATAATGAACTGGAAAAATATGCTCACGGACTGGGTGAATTTATGACCAAAGGTAAGGGAAAATGAGCATGCTTAAAACTCATAAAGAAGCTAGGGAAGATTTGCCTCAAACTCGATTTCATGAATTCCAATCCGCTTATAAAAAGGATAGCAAGATGATATTTTGGTTTTGTGAAGGAAAGGATGACATTTTATTCTATAGAGGGCCCATTCGGAATGTATTAAAGGAGGGCTGGGACGACCAACCATGGGATGTCGGTGGTATAGACAATGTATTAGCACTATACAATAAGTTTGATTGGAGGACTTATAATAAGAAACAAATTATTTTCTTTATTGACAGGGATTTGACTGAGTTTACTGGAGTTACACTTCCAAATAAAGAGAATATATACATTACTGACAACTATTCTATTGAGAATGATGCAGTAAACAACAACACATGCGAGCGTGTATTGACAGAAATTCTCGGATTTAATAGCTTAACTATTGAGGAAAAAAAACAAATCAAGAGGCTTTTTGATCATGAGCTAACAAAATTCATAGAGAAAATGATTCCAGTAATGTCTTGGATAGTACACTGGCATAGTAATGGCTGCAAGGCCTGCTTAAATGACATTTATATGAAACATTTATTTAGAATTAAAGACGGTGTTTTGGAAAAAAGACCCCATCCGAAACAGCACCAAGATATATCTGAGTATATACATGCGCAGTGTAAAGTGCCTGTCGATATAAATTATGAGCCAACAAAAGGAAGTTTCGAATTCTACCGCAAAAATAGGCATAGGAAATTTATAAGGGGCAAATATCTACTATGGTTTTTTACAGAGTTTTGTTTATCGATTCATAGAGACTGCTTGCAAATGCAGATCATACGCATCACTAGCCAGCCTAAAAACTCTACCAATTTCTCACATTCTAACGCCATCTCTAATATCTCTTCTAGGTTCAAAATACCGAATACACTTAAAGAAATGCTAAAAAAATCAGTCAGATGTTACGTTGCTCAAATAGAAGCATCATGAACCCCCAATGAAATGCACACTATCAAAAATGCTCTGTAGGATTAGCTCGTTGGCAGGCCGGTTACAGCGGAATCATGCGAGGTAAAGATTGCATCTTATTGGCGATGGCCACTGGTAGCGGAAAAACTTATACAGATTTTTAGATTATCTGGCGATTTTTAAACCTGATCTCATTCAAGTTTTAGAGAAGAAAACAAATGGTAATAGTAACTTGTGAGCAACTCATGCTCCCTTTGATAAAAGCCTTGGTTAACTTAGGCGGCTCCGGCAATATTAATGTTGTCGCCAATAGTAAAAGCTACCTACCCTATTTCTACAATTGCGACCATTCCTACCAATGCCTTACTTAAACGCATCGCTGATGAGGAACAATATAGAATGAACAGGAAAGCTTGAGCGATGAAGCCATACAAACCAAATACATTGCCTTTAGAGGGATTGGATTATCAGCGTTTATTTGCTTTGGTCGGTGATGCCAATGCCGCCTTGGCACGCTACGACGGGCTTTTGCAGGGCATCGTGAACCCCAAAATCATGCTGTCTCCATTGACCAATGAAGAAGCCGTACTTTCTTCTAAAATTGAAGGTACGCAGGCCACGATAACTGAAGTATTGGAGCAGGAAGCTGGCATGATCAAAGAGGGTGAAAAATACAAAGATATTCAGGAGATCATCAATTATCGGATAGCCTTGCATTCGGCACATAGTTACTTGAAGGAGCGGCCAATCACCCTTGCCCTTGTTCGCGAACTTCACAAAATCCTGCTTAACAGTGTGCGTGGTCAGGGTAAAACACCGGGCGAGTTTCGCAAAGATCAGAATTGGATAGGGAAATATGGTTGTGCGATAGAAGAAGCTTCTTTTGTTCCGCCAAATCCTTTGCAACTTCAAGATTACTTAGAAGCCTGGCAAAAATATCTCGT
Source organism: Leptonemataceae bacterium (assembly GCA_965207725.1). Classification (GTDB taxonomy): domain Bacteria; phylum Spirochaetota; class Leptospiria; order Leptospirales; family Leptonemataceae. The sequence goes on from OZ242290.1 coordinate 1,731,631, forward strand.
ATTTAATGATAGCGACCTCTTGCTGCAAACTGCGGTGGTCCATGCCCAGTTTGAATTACTTCACCCATTCATAGACGGCAATGGTCGTATTGGGCGGATTTTAATTCCTCTTTTTCTTTACAAAAAAAAGAAACTATCCCAGCCCATGTTTTATTTAAGTGCGTATTTGGAGGCTAATCGTGACGAATACTATGCCCGCCTGCAAAATATCTCAGGCGAAGGCGACTGGAACGGCTGGATTGCCTTCTTCCTCACGGCCATTACAAAACAGGCACAGAGCAATAACAGGAAGGTAAAAAATATCATGGAACTCTACGAGGAAATGAAACAAAGAATCCAAGAAATTACCCATTCGCGATACACTATTAACCTGCTGGATGCTATTTTTGACCGGGCGATTTTTGAAACCACAGACTTTGTGAAGCGAACAGGTATTCATAAGCCCACCGCATTGGGATTATTGCGCCAACTCAAGGCAAAAGAAATTCTTAAAGATTTGCGCCATGGAAGTGGACGCCGTGCAGCCATTCTTCACTTCCCCGAGCTTCTCAACATTGTCGAAGGAAGAAGGGTATTCTGATAGGTTTTGTGTATCGTCCAGCATCTTCCAATGACTTTGTGTATCCTTATTCTCGTTTCACGATACACAAACTGTTTTGTGGCTTACAGAATATCCACAAACTACTTTGTTGCTCGTATTTTGCGTTTCAGTGTCCACAAAGCTGGGGTTTTTGTATGTTGTGTACGTTTTACCCTTGTAAACAGGAAATTTAGAGATGAAGAAATTGAAAATGCACAGCCCTGATTTTACTGATAAGAATATCGCCAAGCTGGCCGAGTTATTCCCTAATTGCGTAACAGAAAAGAAAGAAACCATAAAAGACGCAAAGGGAGGCGAAAAAGTAGTGGTAACAAAAGCAATCGATTGGGATTTGCTCAAGCAGGAACTGAGCAATAACATTGTAGAAGGACCGCAGGAACGCTACCACCTCAACTGGCCGGGTAAACGCGAAGCCCTGCTTACCGCCAACGCTCCTATTGCAAAAACCCTCCGCCCCTGCCGTGAGGAAAGCGTAAATTTCGATACCACGGAAAACCTCTTTATCGAAGGCGATAATCTGGATGCACTAAAGCTCCTGCAAGAGACCTACCTCGGTAAAGTCAAGATGATCTATATCGACCCACCCTACAACACCGGCAATGACTTCATCTATGCCGATAACTTTGCCAAGTCCACTGGAGAGTACCTGTCGGATTCGGAGCAAAGAGACGAAGAAGGCAACCGCCTTGTCGCCAACACCGAGTCCAACGGGCGGTTTCATTCAGATTGGCTCAGCATGATGTACCCACGATTAAAGCTCGCAAGAAATCTCCTCACCGATGATGGGGTTATCGTTATCCATATTGACGAACACGAATATCCAAATTTAGAAAAACTCCTGACTGAAATTTTCGGTGATGAAAATAATCTCGGCACTGTTGTTTGGGACAAAAGGAATCCAAAAGGTGATGCAGTTGGAATTTCACAACAACACGAATTGATTAGTTTTTATTGTAAAAATTTTACGACTTTCAGAAAGAATATTGATTTCAAAAAAGTAAAGGATCATGCCTCTGTTATGTTAAAAAAAGTTGCTAACTTAATCACAGCTGAAAAAGGGGAAATAAATAACCTAGTAAGGAAGAAATATAAAGAATGGTTGAATAGAAAAAATTTTTCTGGTGGCGACAAGGGCTATTCACTTATAGATAATAATGGTGATATATTTCAGTCAGTATCAATGGCTTGGCCAAACAAAAAAATTTCACCCGATGATTATAGGGTTCCTCTCATGCATCCAGCAACAGGAAAGAAATGCCCAATGCCCGAGAGAGGTTGGAGATACCCCTTGAAAACTATGGAAAAATTATTGAGAAATAACCAAATTTTGTTTGGTAAAGATGAGACCACCCAACCTAGAAGGAAATATTTACTAAAAGAAAATTTAAATGAAAATATCCCCTCTCTCTTGTATTTTGGGGGGAGTGATGATGCCTTGTTAACCAGATTGGGGGTTTGGTTTGATACTCCTAAAGTCGTGGATGTTTCAAAAAAATTAATTCTCCCGATTTGTAAAGGGGGAGACATTATTCTTGATTTCTTTGCTGGATCAGCAACCACTGCCCACGCGGTTATGCAGCTCAACGCCGAAGACGATGGCAAGCGCAAATTCATCATGGTGCAGCTCCCTGAAGTTTGTGACGAAAAGACCGAAGCCTTCAAAGCTGGCTACAAAACCATCGCCGAGATCAGCAAAGAGCGTATTCGTCGTGCAGGCAAAAAAATCAAAGAAGAAAATACCGCATCCAACTTGGACATCGGCTTTCGCGTCCTCAAAGTAGACTCATCGAACATGGCCGACATCTATTACCCACCAGATGCCATCGAACAGGGCAAGCTCGCTCTCCAGACCGAAAATATTAAAGGCGACCGCAGTACCGAAGACCTGCTTTTCCATGTCTTGCTCGACTGGGGTGTCGACCTTACCTTGCCGATTACCAAGGAGAGCATCAAAGGCCATGAGGTTTTCTTTGTCGACGGTAATGCCTTGGCTGCCTGCTTTGTAAAAGACGGACAGATCACCGAAGACTTTTGCAAGGAACTTGCGCGGCGCGGACCGCTACGGGTGGTCTTCCGCGACTCCGGCTTCAAAGATGACAGTGTGAAAATCAATGTAGAGCAAATTTTCAAGCTACTGAGCCCACACACCGACGTGAAGTGTATATGAGGGAGGAAGCTTCCTGTGAAATTTGACATTCCTAAGCTGAACCAAGAGCTTTTAATGAGTTGCAATTAAATGCACACTATCAAAAATGCTTTGCAGGATTGTCCTATCGGCGAGCCAGTTACAGTACAAACCAGAACATCGGCTGAAGAAATTGCCGTGTATATTGCAGAAAATAAAGATTTAAACTCAGGAGTCAAGTTATGAATGAAGTGTATACAAAAGCCAAATTTTGGAAGTGCGCCTTACAGGTGAACCCATATAACTACCTTGAGTATCGTGGTCAGAAGCAAGAACTTCCAGAGGCTGAATATAATCAGCAGCTTCTAAAGGTTTGCAAAGAAGAAAATATCAAAGTTCTGGGCATTGCCAATCATGGTAGTGTGGATGGTATTGATGCGATTCGTGCAGCAATGCAGCCAGATGGCATCGTTGTATTCCCTGGTTTTGAAATTGCGACGACAGAAAAAGTGCATTTTGTGTGTTTGTTCCCGGAAGAAGAAAGTAAAGATAAGTTGAACCGTTATTTGGGGGCACTCGGACTTACGAATTCAGAAGATGGCGTTTGGCCATCTGATCTTGGTGGCAATGATTTATTATCAAAAGTTGAAGAGCTTGGTGGCTTTTGCTATGCCGCTCACTGCACCAATGATAGCGGGTTGTTGAAAGGAAAGTATAATCACATCTGGAAAAATGAGAAACTTCTTGCCTGCCAGATAGATGGATCTGTTGAGGATATCAAGGGAGTTAAAGACGATTTTTACCGCAAAGTAATCCTCAATAAAAATACTGCTTACAAACGAGAAAAGGAAATTGCCATACTAAATGCCAAGGATGTGGAAAAGCCTGAAACGCTTAAGAAGCCAGAAGCCTCCTGCTTGATTAAAATGACTAAGCCTTCGTTTGAGGCATTTAAATTAGCCTTTCAAGACCCTGAGTCGCGAGTGCGCCTAAACAGCGATGTGGCGGAAAAATTTTATTCTCGCATTGAGTCATTATCTATTACTGGGGGTTATTTGGATGGCGTAGCTATTGATTTTTCTGAACACCTAAATGCAGTTATTGGTGGTCGTGGCACGGGTAAATCCACGCTATTGGAATGTATTCGTTATGCGCTGGAACTAGAACCTATTGGCAAAAATGCACAAAAACAACATCAGGAAATCATCAAAGAAAATATCGGTAAGCTAAAAGCTCGGATTGAGCTAGTAGCTCGTTCATCAAAGATGAATGGCAAAAAATACACCATTGCTCGGCGTCACGGTGAGGATGCCAGCGTAAAGGATGAAACTGGTTCTATCTCAACATTCACTCCGCGAGAAATTCTACCAGAAATAGAAATCTATGGACAGAACGAGATTTATGAAATTGCCCAAGATGGCAACCAAGCTCAGAAAAAATTACTTGATCGCTTTCTAGATATAGATCACAAGGTTTATGAAGCTAAAATTCAAGAAATACTGATGGCTCTCAAAGAGAATCGGGGCAAATTGCACGAGGCTCTAGATAGCAAAGCATCCATTGAAGATGAATTAAGCAAATTACCAAAATTGCAGGAACGTGTGCAACAATTCAAGTCTCTTGGTATTGAGGATAAGCTTAAAGCAATTCCACATTTAGAAACAGAAAAGAGACTGAAGCAACGTGTTGAGGAAGAGGAACTAAACAATTTAGAACAAACTTTTGCTCACATCAAAGATGCCTTGCCAGATACTGTGTTTTTGAGTAATACGGTGCTTGAAAATCTACCGCATACAGAAATTTTGCAAAAAATAAAAATAAGTTTGGATCGGCTTAAAGTAGATACTGAAAACACACTCAATCAATGGGATAAAATTTTCGCAACGAGCAAATCAACAATCGCTCAATTAACCACTAAATTGCAAGAATGCATCCGTGCAGAAGAAGCCTCACTCGAAGAAAGATTTAACGAGCTTCCCTCTAGAGAAGGAAAAAGTGGATGTGAAATCGGCATTGAATATAAGCAACTTTTGCAAGAGATAGAAAGGATTAAACCTAAGCAAGCTGCAATCAATAATCAGAATACGTTGATTGGTGAGCTTCAAAAACAAAGATATTCACTTTTGGCAGAACTTTCGGAATATCGATCTGAAAGAACGGCAAAATTTGAGTCTTCGCTGAAGAAATTAAATAAGAAGCTTAGAGATAAATTAGAACTTACTGTAAAACCAGAAGCCAATAGGCAACCAATAGTTGATTTTCTCCTGGGATGCGACTTAGAAGGTATTGGGGAAAGGCGCCTTTCGTGGATTAAAGCTAGCGACGATTTTTCTCCAGTTAAGCTTGCTGAATTGATTCAAAAAGGTGCGGATGCTTTAATGGGATCCGATTGGGACATTACCCCAACAGTAGTAAGTGCATTGGTTAAATTACCTTCATCAAAAATTCTAGAACTTCAGGAGCTGGAATTACCCGATATCATCGAAATTAAATTGAACGTGGCGCATCAGGGAGCGGCTAATTATCGTTCGTTGACGAAACTCTCAACGGGTCAGCAGTGCACAGCTATACTTCATCTTTTACTATTACAAAACAAAGATCCGCTGATTATGGACCAGCCCGAGGACAACCTAGATAATGCTTTTATTGCAGATCGCATTGTGGCCGAATTGCGTGACGCAAAAATTAATCGTCAATTTATCTTTGCTACTCACAATGCCAACATACCTGTTTTTGGGGATGCTGAGTGGATTGGTGTTTTTGAGTCCATGGATGGCCAAGGCGGCATGCCTCCAGAATCACAAGGTGCCATTGATGTGGAAGCAGTGCGAGAAAAAGCTGCGAACATCCTAGAAGGTGGTCGCGTGGCCTTCAATCAACGTAAATTAAAATACGGTTATTGAGGTTCATTATGCTAAAAACAGAATTACTTGAGATTATTGCCAATGGTGAAAACTCTGGGGTGGAGTTCAAACGGGATGCTATCCGCCCAGAACAGCTAGCCAGGGAGGTTGTGGCTTTGGCCAATGTAGATGGTGGTAGGGTTTTGATCGGCGTGGAGGACAGCGGAGAAATTATTGGTACACAAAGAGATAATTTAGAGCAATGGGTACTCAATGTATTTCGAGATAAAATTCATCCGCAACTCATCCCTTTTTATGAAGAAATAAAAATTGATGATGACAAGTTGGTTGCTGTTGTTTCTATTTCAAGGGCTCTATCGAAGCCATATGTCGTTCGCCACAATAATCGTGAGGATACCTATATTAGAATGGGCTCTAGGTCTGAATTAGCATCAAGAGAACAACAACTTCGTCTTTTTGAGAGTGGCGCACTATTACATGTGGAAGCTCTACCAATTTCGGGAACAAGTATTGCTGACCTCGATCTGGAGAGGATATCCTTCTATCTCAAATCAGTAATTGGGGATCCCGAGGTTCCTGAGCTTGAGGATACCAGTGGATGGAGTGAACGTCTTTTGGGTTTGGGGCTTATGGCTAAAGATAATCAGAACAGTGAAGCGTGCACTGTCGCTGGATTAGTTTGTTTTGGTTTTAATCCACGGTCACTCTTTCGTCAATCTGGGATCCGAGTGATGTCTTTTAATGGAACAGACCTTAGTTATAAAGCCGAACTAGATACTGTTATTAAAGGGCCGATGGTCGCTAGGTATCGTAAAACAAAAGGAGGTAGCCAAGAGATTGTGGATGATGGAATTATTGAAAAATTATCACAAATACTTCATCCGTTTATTACTGAGGAATCTGGCTCCATAAATGAAAACATGGTGCAGGAAAAGAAATGGCATTATCCTTGGGAGGCGATTCGTGAAGCTGTTGTCAATGCTCTTGTTCACAGGGACTGGACGCGTAGTGTTGAGATTGAGATTTGTAATTTCTCAGACCGTATTGAGGTAAAAAGCCCAGGGAAATTGCATAATTCAATGACCATTGAAAAAATGAAAGCTGGTCAACGTTTTCCAAGAAATCCTACTATAGTTGAAATTATGAAGGATTTCAAATACGCAGACTCTCGTGGCATGGGAATTAGGACTAAGCTAATTCCACTGATGCGTGCCCATAATGGCTGCGAGCCCATCTTTGAGGCAACCGAAGACTACTTAAAAGTTACCCTTCTAAGAAGGAGCGGTGGTTGATGAGCTTCAATGAGATGAACACTATTGAAAATGCTCTGCGGAATTGCCTCATTGGCGATCCGGTTACGGTGAACTCATACGGGGTAATGAGATAGTATAATGCAAGTGTAATAGATATTTTCTGTAGAGCAGGCCCTGCGCCGTATATCCATGTATATGCAGGACTGGATTAAAAAAAATGAAGTCGTAAAACAATTCGCATCTACCGACAAAAAAAGAAAACCGCAGTGAAACTCAAGTTCAAGCAACAAGACTACCAGACACGCGCAGTGGAAGCGGTGGTGGATTGTTTTGAGGGACAACCAAACACAACAGAAATTGGTTACCGCATAGATCCGGGCACAACCGCTGGGGGACTTCTCCCAATGGAAGGTACCGGCTTTAGAAATGCCGCCCTTTTTCTAACCGAACAACAGATTCTTGAAAATATTCAGAAAGTTCAGCGCGAGCAGAATCTGTCACAATCCAATAGCTTGATAGCAACCAATATTTCTTCTTTGAATCTAGATGTAGAAATGGAAACTGGCACCGGCAAAACCTATTGCTACATCAAGACCATCTTTGAAATGCACAAACGCTACGGTTGGGGAAAATTCATCATTGTGGTGCCCAGCATTGCAATTCGTGAAGGTGTCTATAAATCGTTGGAAATAACAGCCGAGCATTTTCAGGAAAGCTATAGTAAGAAAGCAAAGTTTTTTATCTACAGCTCAAAGCAGCTCCATAATCTTGAAGGCTTCTCTTCCGAAGCTAACATCAATGTCATGGTCATCAATGTTCAGGCATTCAATGCCCGTGGCAGAGACAACCGCCGCATCTACGAAGAGCTCGATGATTTCCAGAGCCGCCGCCCTATTGATGTGATCAAGGCCAATCGGCCAATTTTAATCTTAGATGAACCACAAAAAATGGAGGGAGCAAAAACACTCGATTCCCTCAAGGAATTCAATCCGCTATTTATGCTGCGCTACTCGGCTACACATAAAACCCAGCACAATAAGGTACACAGACTGGATGCCTTAGATGCGTATAACCAAAGGCTGGTAAAGAAGATCGCCGTCCGCGGTATATCGGTGAAGGGTCTTGCCGGCACCAACGCCTATCTCTATCTCGAATCAATCGAAATCTCCAAGCAGGCCCCCATTGCTCGCCTTGAAATTGAGGTAAAACAGCATAGCGGAATTAAGCGGGTAATCCGCAAACTCAAAAAAGGAGACAATCTTTACGAGCTATCGGCGGAGCTAGACCAATACAAAAGTTTTGTTATCGCCGACATCAATGCTGTTACAGATACCGTCGAATTTACCAATGGTCAGCAGCTACAAGCTGGAGAGGCAACTGGAGATGTAAACGAAACTGCTCTGCGAAGAATTCAGATACGCGAAGCCATTCGTGCCCATTTTGCAAGAGAGCAGCTCCTTTATCATCAGAACATAAAAGTACTGACTCTCTTCTTTATCGACAAGGTAGCCAAATACCGAGTCTACACCGATGCCGGCGAAACAGGCGGCGAATACGCCAAAATTTTTGAAGAAGAATACAAAAATGCTTTAAATGAGCTTAAACAAGACCTGTTCATGCCCAAAGATTACAAAAAATATTTGGCTAGCATACCGGTCGATCGGACTCACAACGGTTATTTTTCCATAGACAAAAAAAGCAAACGAATGATCGACCCGGCCACCAAGAGAACATCAACCGAAACAGATGATGTCAATGCCTATGATTTGATTCTTAAAGACAAAGAGCGCCTACTCTCATTTGATGAACCTACTCGCTTTATTTTCTCGCACTCCGCTCTGCGGGAAGGCTGGGACAACCCCAATATATTTGTCATTTGCACCTTGAAACACAGTGACAACACGATATCCCGTCGGCAGGAAGTTGGCCGAGGTCTTCGCATTGCGGTCAATCAGCTGGGTGATCGGCAGGATGATCCAGCGACCGTTCATCAAACCAATGTGCTAACGGTCGTTGCCAGCGAGAGTTACAAAGACTTTGTGAGCACCCTGCAGCAGGATATCAGCGAGTCTCTTTCTGAACGACCACGCGCGGCAGATGTAGCATACTTCACCGGCAAGATAATGAAGACAGCGGAAGGTATCGCTGTTAAAGTAACGCAGAAAATAGCAGTAAGCATTGAGTATTATCTAATTCAGAATGGATATGTTGACCGCGAAAGAAATATCATCCAGAAGTATCACGACGCATTAAAAAACAGGGAGCTTGCCAAACTGCCCGAAGATTTGGAACCATACAAAGAGCAGATATTTCAGCTAATCGAAGGGCTCTACAGCGATGCCAAGCTGCCGCAGATAGAAGATGATCGCCGAGCAAAGATGAATCCGTTGAATGACAATTATAAGAAGAAGGCATTCAAGGAGCTCTGGGATCGGATTAACCACAAAGCCGCCTACAGCGTGCATTTTGATTCAGCGGAGCTGGTTGGGAAGTGCATCCAAACACTCAATAAGGAGCTGCAAGTAACGCCCCTCCAGTATACTATTCAACGGGGGGAACAAATAAAAGACATCAGCTATGATCAAATGAAGGAATCTGATGCTTTTAAGATGAAAGAAACATCCACAGAATACAACGCTCACTCGATCCACTCTGCGGTGAAATATGATCTAATTGGCAAGGTAGCAGAAAACGTTCAACTCACCCGAAAAACCGTCACCCAAATCTTGACTGGAATTGAAAAGGCCATATTTAAACAATTCAAAATCAACCCGGAAAATTTTATCTCCGAAGCAAGGCGCCTGATTCAAGAGCAAAAAGCGACTGCCATTATTGAGCACCTCAGCTACGATACGATAGCCGAAACGTATGACACTGACATCTTTACCCAAGAACAAAGTAAACAGGACTTCAGCAAAGCCGGTAAGAAACTCAAACGTCATATTTACGATTACGTGATGACCGACTCCAAGACCGAGCGCACCTTTGTTCAGGAACTCGATACCAGTAGCGAAGTGGTTGTATACGTCAAGTTTCCTAAAGGCTTTTCAATTCCCACACCGGTTGGCGGTTACAATCCCGACTGGGGCATCTCTTTCAAGAAAGGTTCAGTAAAGCATATCTATTTTATCGCAGAAACCAAAGGCTCTATGACCAGCATGGAACTGCGGAAAATTGAAGAAACAAAGATCAAATGTGCCCGTAAGTTCTTCGATAAAATCAACCGCAATAACAAGCCAGCCAATGAAAAAAATGTAAAATACGATGTGGTGGACAGCTTTAGCAAACTGATGGATATTGTTAATTCCTAGGGGTTTGTATGCAAAAATATTTAGCTGTGACTAAATAACAGGGCCCTGCCCGCTCACGTTTCTTGTTTTGCCTCTTGTTGCGGCGTTTTTTTGCAGATATCACCAAATCATTCGTCAGCCGATTTGCTTTGATATTCTAGGTATAATAGAACAATTTGGAGAACTTGATTTCACATCAATATAATTACCGAGAAAAAAGGCTGGCTGGCATAGTTCGCCATTTTTCTCTCAACAGGAGACTTAAAGATGAAAAAATTAAAAATGCACAGTCCTGATTTTACCGATGAGAATATCGCAAAGCTAGCCGAGCTATTCCCCAACTGTGTAACAGAAAAAAAACAAACCGAGAAAGACGCAAAGGGACGAGGAAAAGTAGTGGTAACAAAAGCAATCGATTGGGATTTGCTCAAGCAGGAACTAAGTACCAACATCGTAGAAGGACAGCAGGAACGCTACCAGCTTAACTGGCCGGGCAAACGCTTGAATTTTAACGGGCTAGAACATTACCATCAAAAACTTACTGGCAATTACCATTTCAATAATTTTATTTATCTTGATAGTTAGAAAGCCATTGCCAAGCACCATTGATATCAAAGAATTTAACCCCATATCCTAGGTCACGCAGTTCCTTTGGCAAAATAGGATCATGCTTTTCAACAATGGTATCCTGCACGCTACTCGCTAGATCCAAAGGCGATGGTTTCTTTCCCTGGAGAATGACATCCGCAGCTTGGTGAAACGAATCGACTGAACAATTCCTGATGTCTATGACTCCGGCAAAACAATCGGCACTCAATCCTTCACGACGAAGGAGGGCAGCGATAGTGGTTACAATTCGATCACCCATCCATGGGAGGATATGAACTGTATGCCCAATTTGAAGCACCCTTCTTTTATCAAGCTCCAAAGTCTGGAAACCCTCAATGCCCTCATCGAATATCAATCGCGCTGCTTTGTCCAAGTAAATAGGGGCATCCCCCTGTCGATAGACACGTAGCATTTCTTGTCTGACAATGTCATGCACCGCTTGACCGTCTCCCCCAAATATTGGAGGATTTCCTCCCGTAGCCCGTCTTAGCAGAACTAGTTTCTTCTCGGCAATGACGTTTAGAACTTCCCAGTGTTTGCCTCCAAAAATAACAATCTGCCCAGTCCACAGAGGCTTGTCTATTGGAACAGTACCCAAGACACGCCCATCACATTCAAGACGATATTCCTCAGGGGTATTGAACGCCGCATAGAAAGTATAATGCTCAACCATTTTCTCGCCTCTGCGACCAAGAGTAATTTGACCATCTTCTAATTGCGTGATCACCTCTTGCTTGCCAAGCGCTCTAAGAAAAGTAGCATAGAGCTTTTCATCAACTAATGCAAATGGCCCTCCTGCACCACACAACAGCTGCCATAGTTGATTTGCACGAACGCCACCATATTGCCCGATCACAGACAAAGTTTGTTGCACTAAAGTTGAAAGGTGATATTGCTTTTCGGGTGCTGGCTCATACCATTTTTTCAACAACAAATTAACCATGGCTATACATTGAATGGTTTGTAGACGCAGCCTATCTAAAAGATGACTATTGACTGTAAGCTCAGATTCCGCAATAAACATGCGTAAAACGGCAGCTTCGCCTCTACGACCAGAGCGCCCGAGACGTTGTCGCAGGCTGGCAACAGAATGAGTGGCTGTCACCTGAGCAATGGAATCAACGTTGCCAATGTCAATACCTAACTCCAGAGTCATGGTACAAACAGCAGTCGTGGGTAACTTTTCACCCTGCAGTCTTACCTCCAAGCTCTCGCGAATATCTTTGGAAAGATTCCCATGGTGAGCAAAAAACTCATTCGGCGCACCATTAAGATCACAACGATCAGAGAGTCCAGCGGTAATTTCTTCCGTACGTCTACGACTATTGGCAAAAATCAAATGAGACTTCCCTCGTAAAATCTCATACAGATCATCCATGATGGCATCAAGAGCCGGTGACATTTGTGCGTCCATACTGGCGGGATCTAAATAACCCCTCAATTGAATTTTAAGATCAGAGTGAGATGCAACTGAATCAATGATTACACTGGGGAGTTCCTTATTCGGTCGCAGGTAATGTGCAATGGGTTGCATTTCACCGAGAGTGGCGCTAAGCGCAATTCGGGGAATAGTTCGCTTGAGTAAAAACTCTAGGCGATGCATTAGAGACCGTAATTGACAACCTCGCTCAGTACCAAGAAAAGCATGAAATTCATCCACAATAATATAGCTTAGCCCCACAAAGGCTTGTGTGCACCATCCCGCCTGATTCAAGAAGAGTGCCTCAAGTGACTCAGGCGTGATTAGTAAGATGCCATATGGATTTTTTCTCTGCTTGTTTTTAACGGACTGAAGAACATCACCATGCCAAGGAGTCACGGGAATATCTAGGATTTCACCCAGACTCTGCAGCCTGCGGTGCTGATCATTAATCAGCGTTTTGAGGGGGCTTATATAAAGTATCCCGATACCCTTCGGGGCATCATTGGCAATACGCGAACAGGCTGGTAGAAAGGCAGCCTCTGTTTTTCCAGCTGCCGTTGATGCGCTTATGATAACATCACAATCTGCCTTCAGAATCGGATCGATTGCTTTTTCCTGGATTTTTCTAAGGGCATTCCACTTCTGCTTCCAAACCCAGCGCCGCACCCCCTCATGCAATCGATCAAATCCATGTGATTCACTCATAATGATGATTAGACTCGAAACGTCGACAATCCGCCTTGATCGGTTTCATCTGCGTCAATAGCTGGCATGTCCGTGTTCTGTTCCTCTTTTATATCGGTCTTCTCAAGCAATTGCGTCCATTGCATTTGTGGATTCTGCTCTAGCACCGCAAGTAAATCAACGAACGCCTTTATCGTGTTTCGTGGTGTCTTGAAGTAAGCGTCACCAATTTTCTTTGAGCAGTGCGCTAAAAATGCGCTTAGGGTCTCATCGGGGACAAGGTATTTTGCGGTATCACCACCAGCGAACACATGCCGCAGGTGGCGCAAGAGAATAAATAACTCCTCAGGCGCAAGATTAGCCAAATGCAATGTCGTCGCGCCGTAGTCAGCAACCCCTGCTGTACGAGCGAATGAATTTTCCGCAAGACGAGAATGAAGTGCTTCGTAACTGTATAGCCCTTTGCGAGAGTCAAACAGGAAATCTGGCGTGCCACCCAATAGAAACCCAATGTGTTTAGCACTACCCTGCAAGCAATCGTTCAATATTCGCAATATCTGTTCGTAATTTGAAACGCGCGCTTTCTGGCTCGACAATTTATAGAGATTAACCATCTCATCAAGATTAACCAACAAGCCAACATACCCAGCTTGGCGAACAAATAAACTCAATAATTTCAAATGATCATAGACGCTGGCATCATCGACAATAGCACGCACGCCCAACGCCTTGCGGGCATCAGTCTTTGTCGAAAACTCTCCGCGTAGCCAGCGCACGGCATCGGACTTGAGTTGTTCATTGTCGCGTTCGCACCCCTGCCAATAGGACGATATCACTTTAGCGAAATCGTACCCACCCACGAGTTCAGACAGATGGCTTAGCTGATCCTCAATCACAACATCAACCGTTGTATCCGTTGCCTTCGCTTGTTTTTGCGCCTCCGTAATAAAACGCTCTACAACACTGGGTACCGCATTCCCACCTGGCTTGGTTCGAGTGGAGAGATTGCGCATCAACTCCGCGTAGAGATTTCTCGCTTGCCCACCTGTCGCATGCAACCTACGGTCTGGAGAAAGATCCGCGTGAATGGTTACCAACCCCTTCTCAAGCGCAATGGTCCGAATCAACTGCAAGAAAAAACTCTTTCCAGAACCAAAATCACCGATTATGAGCCTAAAGGCAGAGCTACCGTCCGAGATGCACTCTATATCTTGGAGTAGAGCCTCTACCTCCTTGACGCGACCAACCTGAATGTGTTGTAGCCCAGCACGTGGCGTCACACCTGCACGCAACGATCGAATAATAGCATCCCGATCACGCGGGCGAAGTGGTTTTTGGTTTTCATTAAGCATCCATAATCTCCTTAGCTAGATTGACATCTACATATATCGGATCACCATCGTCTATCAGGGGAGCATTAGCATTAGCAAAAGCCCATTCGTTGAGAACTTCCATCGCCCCATCTACCATCAAGTCCAATTCTTTACACATTTCATGTATAGCAGGTCGTTTCCAAGTCTCTTGTGTAATCAGTTGGTGGAACAGATTCTGATGCATCTCATCTAGGGAGTTTAGTGGAGCACTTGGATGCTGGGCCAGTGTGGAGTCGGGTGCAGCACCTGCTTCCTCCTCTGACTGGTCGGAGAAGATGCCTTCAAGAACACCTTTGACCTGCCGGGTTTCTTCTTCACGAATTCTGATCAATTCATCGTTTAAGCTGAAGCCCTTCTCAGTAGCAGGTTCGGGGATTGGCTTGGGAATAGTGAAACTGGTTTCTGGATCACGCAGACCCACTGTAACGGGCTCACTCGCAGCCGCAAGAACATGAATGTCACTAGCTACTTGCTTCTTATCCAGCCCCAGTGTCGTATAAAACTTCTCCATTTGTTTGATCTCCCGTGGATCAATGTGTCCATCCGCATGAACGACAGAAATCAAAATATGACTGATAGCTATCTTCTCGACTGCACTCATTTTAGAAAGTTGTTGCTTTAGTCCTGTAGTACTCTGTGGTGTCTTGAGGCACCAATATAAAAAGGCTAACAAGGAATCTTTTTCTATCGATGTCAACTCCCTGTTATCTTTTACCAAACTCTGAAGAATGACTTCCTCGGAGGGAGAAATATCCTCATCAATCTGACTAACCATGGCGCCGAGACGCAAAATAGTACCAATAATGCGGAATTCTTTGGATGTCCTGAAATCAACACCATGGCCTAGTGGGAAAATAACAACCTTGCCGTCTGGGTCAGGCTTAATATTGTGGTAACGCATATCAGGAGCCATGCCGAACCCCAACCCCTCTATCAGCATTGCTAAGCTTTCACACCCTTTCTTTCCAATCTGGGATGGTGGCGACTCACCCAGACTGCCATACAGTGCATCCATTGTAACCGCCCCAAGACCACTGGCACATATGTCCGCCAGCAGATTCTTTACTTGTTTTACACAGGGTGAACAACTTATAAGTTCCTTGGGTAGCAATGCCAATGCGGCCATTGAATTTGGGGTTTTGTCTTTGTGCCCAAGGTGGCGACTGTAAGCGTCTAGTTCAATCGTGCATTCTTCAGCCAAAGCATGCAATTTTTTTACGGGGTCAGTAAGGTTAAATAAATCAGACAGGTCGGGTAGTTTTACTTCTAGAATCGGTATGGAAGGGCTAGCAGACTGGTACTCTAGCTTTAATGGTTTCTTGTTGGGCTTTATCACTAGTCCTTCACCAAATTTATCGATATAGCGATACACAAACAGCTCGCGAAACTCCTTTGCACAGCGCCTTGCTGGTGTGCGCAATCTGAAGTCTGGGTGCAAGGTTATCCACTGAAACGCAACATCCATGGGAAGTGGTTTCCTCTCCACAACATGTTGAGCTAAAACTACTCGAAATGGTTCCAAGCAGTATCGATCATTGAAATCGATATAATCGGGAATCGGTTTATCATTCTGGTAAAGTACCCACTCCATCGCCAGAAAATTACTTGCATAACCCCGAAACGACCGATTATCACCATAGACATTGAGCAACCGTCTCACCTCATCAACGATCTCAAGCCGCTCCTTATCCGAGATCTCATCTTTTTGCCCATCTATCAGCAGCCGTCGCTCAAGTCCGTAAAAAAATAGGAACACGTAACCGATGTATGCTTCAGGTTCAGCTCTACCATCAGCCAACCATTTAAGGTAGGCTCCACGACATTTTGCAGGAATGCTCTCATAATGCGGCCAATACCCCATTTCATCCTTGGCCTCCCAAGGCTCAGCGGATGAGACTTCCAACTTCGGGTTTATGAGGCACGCATCGTTAGCATACCCACCAGCATCCAACAGCATCTCGCCAAAGTAAACTAATCCACCAGAAATTTTATAACCTTTAACCGTTACGCTATTATCGCACCCATACCATTTGGCTGGTTCCCCGCATGGTCGTTTATAATTCTCATCTTCAATGATTTTAGGAATCATTTGATTTCTTTTAGTGGGGAAAAGCCCTTTGATAGCTCGGTAGATCACATAAGCAACGACTAGACCAACAATAAATTCCATTAGTGTATCCCTCAAGATTGAAATAAAAGAACGCTCGAATCAAAATCAAAGCCTGATTGTAAAACTATATATTGGACGAAACAGCCAAACACCAGACAGGACAATGTAGGTGTGAGTTTAGAAAGTATAGACACCCTTTTCTTCAAAGTCAAGAAATTGTAAGACTCCCAAAAACAGTCAAATTTACATTGCATGAGATATAAGTTGCGTGTAATATGAGATGTTGCATCTCCGATTTTTATCTTGAATATAATTTTGCGCCTTCCCACCATACTCATTGGCAATGCTATTCCTCCCATAGCAGAAAATTTCTTATATGGGTATATTGCAAACGATTTTGCGCAAAACAAGCTAAAAAACTGAGACTGATCTCATGCTGACATATCAGATCTATCACGAGACAAACTAAAACAACATATTGGCTTGGCTCAAGGAGCCGTGACACCAAGAGTCACTTGCTACAGAGCATGATAAAGCTGGTCTATGAGTCATTGCTAAATCAATAGATGCTGTTATCTCGAGCCCCTTCGAGTCCACCATCCAATTTCAACAAGATCATGGTGATGGCGAAGGTATCGTAATACGCACTAGAAAACAGCCCAACTGCCCAGAATCAAGCCAAGCAACATACAAAGACCGTGATCCTCTTTGATCTTCCACCCGCTACAGAAGCCGTAGATATTGAAGAGCAACAGACCAAAAAAACGCCTCTCTAAAAAGTAAGTGACCACAATAATAATAAATAAATATTTACATTTATCTGCAATTTATGATATGTTGAAATTGTACTGACAGTTGTTTTTTTGTAAAAGACTGTTTGTAATACCATATGGTGTCATGTACGATGAATAAAAGTACATGTATATCAATTCACGAGGAGAAAAATCAATATGAAAAGAAATGTAACAAACACAGGTGGCAAGTGCCCAGTGATGCACGGTGGTGCAACAGAGAGTAGCATAGATACCATGGAATGGTGGCCCAAGGCGCTTAACCTTGATATTTTGCATCAACACGACAGCAAGACCAATCCGATGGGTACGGGCTTTAACTATAGGGAAGAGGTCAAGAAACTTGATGTGGCCGCACTCAAAAAAGACATGTACGCGCTGATGACCGATAGCCAGGACTGGTGGCCGGCGGACTGGGGCCACTACGGTGGTCTCATGATTCGTATGTCGTGGCATGCAGCAGGTACCTATCGTACCGCTGACGGGCGAGGTGGTGCCGGTACTGGTAACCAGCGTTTTGCACCAATTAACTCCTGGCCGGACAATGCGAACCTAGATAAAGCGCGTCGTCTCCTCTGGCCAATGAAAAAGAAATACGGCAACAAGCTCAGTTGGGCTGACTTGATTGCCTATGCGGGCACCATTGCCTATGAATCCATGGGGCTGAAAACATTTGGTTTTGGTTTTGGTCGTGAAGATATCTGGCATCCGGAAAAAGATATCTACTGGGGTTCGGAAAAAGAATGGCTCGGTTCTACTCGCTATGAGGATAGTGAAAACCGTGAGTCTCTGGAGAACCCATTGGCCGCAGTGCAGATGGGACTGATCTACGTAAACCCCGAAGGTGTGAACAGCCAGCCAGATCCAATTAAGACCGCGCATGATGTGCGCCTGACATTTGCACGCATGGCGATGAATGATGAGGAAACTGTTGCCCTGACTGCCGGTGGTCATACTGTTGGCAAAACCCACGGCAATGGCGATGCGACGCTGGTGGGACCAGAGCCCGAAGGTTCTGGTTTAGAAGATCAAGGCTTTGGTTGGCTTAACAAGACCAAGCGCGGTATTGGCCGCAACACGGTAACAAGTGGTCTCGAAGGTGCATGGACAACGCATCCTACCAAATGGGATAACGATTACTTCCACATGCTATTAAACAATGAATGGGAATCAAAGAAGAGCCTTGCTGGTGCTTGGCAGTGGGAACCTATTAATATCAAGGAAGAAGACAAACCGGTTGATGTCGAAGATGCATCGCTCCGCGGCAAACTGATCATGACTGATGCCGATATGGCCATGAAGATGGACCCTGAGTATCGCAAGATATCCGAGCGGTTCTACAAAGACCCTGAATACTTCTCTCAAGTATTTGCGCGAGCATGGTTCAAACTGACGCATCGTGATATGGGACCAAAGGCACGTTATTTCGGCCCCGATGTGCCAAAAGAAGATCTGATTTGGCAAGATACCATTCCCGCCGGGAGCACCAATTACGATGTTCAGGTTGTTAAGGACAAAATTGCTGCCTGCGATCTGAGTGTTGGCGAGATGGTTGCTACCGCCTGGGATAGTGCCAGAACTTTCCGTGGTTCGGACATGCGTGGCGGTGCCAACGGTGCACGGATCCGCCTTGCCCCGCAGAAGGACTGGGAAGGTAACGAACCTGCGCGTCTGGCTAAGGTTCTTGGTACACTTCAAGATATTGCTGCTGAGAGTAGTGCCAGTGTAGCGGATGTAATCGTGCTGGCAGGTAACATTGGCATTGAGCAGGCGGCCAAAGCTGCCGGTTTTGAGATTACTGTCCCCTTTACACCTGGCCGCGGCGATGCAACGGAGGAGATGACCGATGTGGAATCCTTTGAAGCGCTAGAACCCATCCATGATGCCTATCGAAACTGGCTCAAGAAGGACTATATTGTCAGTGCAGAAGAACTGATGCTTGACCGCACACAGTTGATGGGGTTGACTGCCCGAGAGATGACAGTGATGGTTGGCGGCTTGCGGGTACTTGGCACCAACCACGGCGGTAGCAAGCATGGTGTCTTTACTGATCGTGAAGGAGCGCTGACCAATGACTTTTTCATCAATCTGACAGACATGAGGTATACGTGGAAGCCGACTAGCAATAACCTGTATGAAATAAGCGACCGCAAGTCTGATCGAGTCAAATGGACAGCGACACGAGTTGACCTGGTCTTTGGTTCCAACTCAATCCTTCGTGCCTATGCCGAACTTTATGCGCAGGATGATAACCGAGAGAAGTTTGTTCAGGACTTCGTGGCAACATGGACGAAGGTCATGAACGCTGATCGTTTCGATCTGGGCTGATCTTGGGACAATTCCCGTGCCGCTCAAAATTGTGGCACGGGAGTGTATGAGCAGTAGCAAGATGATAGAGAGAACATCCGCTATTGGCTCTGTTAGAATCATTCGATATTCCATTGGTGGCATGCTCTGGCAACGTCTAGTAACCTCTCGTTCCTACACTCCTGCGTGGGAACGCACACCCTAGCTCAACACTGCCAACACTGGAGCATGAGAACCAGAGCGCATCATCTCAGAGCGGCGAGTAATAAAAGTTGTTATAATTTCAAAAATTTGGCGATTTTGCTTTGGGGCAACTCCTACAGCCATCGCCAACATGACAGCGGTGATCAAATCACATAGCCCTCCCCCGCTCGCGATTCTTATTTTTCCTCTTGTTGCGGCTTTTTTTATAGATATCACCAATTCATTCGTCATCCGATTTGCTTTGACATTTCAGGTACAAATTCCCCTATTAAAAAAGACAGGCTTACTTCATAAAGCCCTGTCAGCTTAGCTTGCTCGTTTTAAAATGTGATATTCATTGGATCCAAATATACGATAGATAAATAAAAATGACGCCAGATGAGATCATAGCTTGGCTGTTGCAAGGTGATGTATCCATTCGCTATCAAGTACATCGCGATCTATTGTTGGAAAAAAAAACTAACGTAAGAAAACGAATTGAGCTGGAAGGCTGGGGCGCCCGATATTTGGCAGAACGAAAGCCTAACGGGTACTGGGGCAAGAGTTTTTACCAACCAAAATGGATCAGTTCGCATTACACCTTACTGGAGCTCAGGAACCTTTGCATCTCTACCAACAACCCATTGATTCGGCAATCTATCGACCATATCGTACATAAAGAGAAAGGGGCAGACGGTGGGGTTGCCTGTTCCCGAGCGGCAAAACTCAGTGATGTTTGTGTGAATGGCATGTTCTTGAATTATGCTTCTTATTTTAAAACAGATCAAAAACACATGAAGTCTATTGTTGATTTCCTACTGGAACAAAAAATGCCAGACAAAGGCTTCAATTGTTTTTCTAATTGAACCCACCCTGTTCACAGTTCTTTGCACAGTACGCTTTCTGTGTTGGAAGGCATTGTTGAATACAAATACAATGGTTATACCTACCGTTTGCAGGAATTAATGCATGCAAAACAAACTTCCGACGAATTTATCCTTTTGCATCAGTTGTATTTATCTGACCGGACAGGAAAGGTAATTAGTGAAAGGTTCTTGAGAATGCCCAATCCAAGTCGTTGGTTCTATAATTTTTTACGTGCCCTGGATTACTTTCAATATGCTCGCAAAGAATGGGATGAGCGGATGCAACCAGCTATCGATCTGTTGTTAAAGAAAAAAACCAAAGATGGATTATGGAAGTTAAACGCTCCGCATTCTGGTCGAACCTATTTTGAGATGGAGAAGGCGGGGAAACCAAGCCGCTGGAATACACTTCGGGCACTCCGAGTATTGAAACATTTTAGGATTGAATGAAGACCTCCCTACTCAATTATTTGTCTTATTTTCATGCTGCAAGTCTGATTACTTAATTGATGATTTTGGTGCTTTGAGCATATCAAAACGGTTATCTTTAGCAGTGTGAAAAAAATCAGATGGAAAGATCGATGAAAAAAGATAGTGCTGATACAGCTTCTCGACAGATGGCGAGGGAAAGAAATTATAGGTGATAAGAGTAAAAATAAAAAAAGAACTAATTCTGCAATATATAAATGCCTTTCTTTCAGGGCTTGTATGCATTCACCGAACATTTTTATCTTTTAGATGAGCATAGGCCTCACGTATTATCCTCAGGAATGAAAAAGACAACGACCCATTCCCCTGCTATTTTGAAACGCAGCATCACCTATCCATTGTTATGCTTGTATGGATTGGGTACCATTCTGGGTGCCGGTATTTACGTGCTGATTGGCAAAGTGGCGGGCAGCGCTGGGTTGTACGCCCCTGTTGCATTTCTACTAGCTGCCATTCTTGCCAGCTTTAGCGGGTATTCATACGCGGCCTTAAGCTCTCGTTATCCCAAAAGTGCTGGAGAGGTTAATTATGTGCATACAGCCTTTAACCTGAGACCGCTTTCTATCCTTGTTGGCATACTGGTTGTTCTAACCGGTATTGTCAGTGCCGCAACTCTGGTAAATGGTTTTGTTGGTTATCTTCATATTTTTATTGATGCATCGGCCTTTTGGGTGATGAGCGCATTGATTTTAACAATTTGTTTATTGGCGATCTGGGGTGTTAGCCAATCTGTTTTGGTAGCGGCGATTATTACGCTCATTGAAGTTGGTGGTTTGTTATGGGTTATTCTTACTACTGGCAGTGAGTTGTCTAAACTACCTGAATATCTTCCCGAATTGTTACCTTTGTTAGAAGGGGTTGGCGCTTGGTCGGGTATTTTTATGGGTTCTTTCATCGCTTTTTATGCATTCATTGGTTTTGAAGATATGGTTAATATGTCAGAAGAAACCCAACAACCCGAAAAAAATATGCCCAGAGCTATTATCACTGTTTTGTTTGTCAGTGCATTTATATATATCCTTATTGCTGTGCTTGCAGTTTTAGCGTTACCCTTAGCTGTTTTAGAGCAGAGTCACGCACCGATGGCTGATATTATGAGTCTCCACGGACATCAGGCTTATACCGGCATAAGTTTAATCAGCTTGATCGCCATTATTAATGGTGCGTTGGTACAGATTATTATGGGCTCTCGAGTTTTATACGGTATGGGTTATCAACAATTAGCACCGGTGTGGTTGGGGCAAGTTCATCGGAATTTTAAGACACCAGTGAGCGCAACCATGCTGATTGGATTGATTACCTGGCTATTGGCCGTTAATTTTTCTTTAACGGCGCTCGCAGAATTCACCAGTCTTGTGGTTATTGCCGTATTCTTACTGGTTAATATTTCATTACTTGTCATTTTAAGGCAAGAGAAAGTACTGCCCGCCAACGCCATGCGCATCTCAGCTTGGATTCCTTGGATAGCTGTCGTATTAAATAGTTTGTTTTTACTATTCCGATTATCCTTATTTGTAAATGATTGAGGCAGGTAATAGAGACCAGAAACGATGAATAATTCCTAGATAACATTGATGAGCGAAACCTATAAATTGGCAAAAAAAATGCCTAAAAAATTCTTGATTTAACGTTGGTGATAAAATACTCCTCTATGATTTTTTAAAAGCAATTTCAATGGGAATTGCGCGCAGTCCTAGTGGATTGGATCTTTTTTAGTTTAAAAACATGGGCTACCCGAAATCGTCACCTTGAACACCATTTTATCTTACAAGTAATTATCTGTATTTTTATACTATTTTAACAATTTCTTTATTTTTTCATCGGTTGGACATCTGCTCTACAAGATATTTTGAGCGAGCTTCTTTATGATAATCAAAAAAGTATCTTTCAATTAGCAGGAATGTTCAATGGGTATTCTACAGGCTTTAACCCGGCTTGCCATCTTGACGAGCTTTTAACAACATAGGCGCGTAGTTATAGATGAACATGCCAAACGCCATCAGCCAGAACAGTCCACTGATCTCAATAAACAATGCACTGTTTGCAGAACTGCCCCACGGACCAAAAGTACGAACCAAAGCAGCGATACTCATGAAAATATAGGCAATGCTCATAGATTTTGGTGGTATCAATGCTCGACCGGTATGCCCCAGTGAAACTCGTGATATCATCGCTAAAATGAGTCCTCCTATACCACCGACGGTAAGTAGATGCCATGCATGACTACGCGGTATTTCAGTAAAAAAATAACTCATACCTAACAGGATTAAGCCAAGCCATATAAATTTCAGTGCACCATAGAGCGACCAGAGTAATGGTAGCGACAAAATCCGCCAAGGATGCCAGCGCATCCATCTGAAAAATTGAGAAAAACCTGCGACGATGAGTGAAACGCCAAAAAATCGTGGATTAAAATCGATGAAAGGATGCAGTAATAACTGAAACATTGCGACGGCCAGGGTACCATTACTTAAAATTTCTAACCAGAGCAGTGCAGGAACTTTTTCTGTCTTGGTAGCGTTGGCGGTAAACATGGGTACAATACGTCCGGCCATAACAGATATTAAAAATGTAAACAGCAGTACGCTGACATAACCAGATAGCTTCATATCAAAATAAGCAGGATAAAAAACTGCCAAATACATTTCCAAATTAGCAAGAGTAAACAATAACAAGAGCGGTACAAAAAATAAATTATGATATTGTTTCTTCGCGATGATCGGTTTTGCCAATATAAATGCCACCGTAGGTAAAAAGCTTAAATCAATAATTGCGGTGAGAACAATACCCCATGCAGGTAATAATGAGGAAACTGACAACAAGACTCGACCTGCTGTCCAAAGACAAAACAGTGCAATCAGTGGCGCTCCTCGTACCCCTCTGACCCCAGTCCAGTTTTGTACCGCAGTAAGAAAAAATCCCGCAACGATTGCCGCTGCAAAACCAAACAGCATTTCATGAATGTGCCACCAAGGACTACCACCGAACGGTGAAAAAGGAATTACCCCTCTGAGTATGAACAGCCATCTGACCAGAGCAACTATACTGAATATAGTTGCGCCCAGAAAAAAAGGCCGAAAGCCAAGCTGAAACAGCGCAAAGCCCTGATGTTTCTTTTGCGACTCAGAGGTTTGCATGAAGGTCAATCTGTCTGGTCAATAAAATAATGAAGCAGAATTTCTCTGCAACGAGTCCTACTATAAAACAAATGTTTTATAGTGCCACAAAAATGTAAAATCTTCTTTGAGTAATTTTAGGCAGCTGATACCGTATCCGCATTTTTTTTAAAGGTGTTTTTTACAAAGGCGTTACAGTAAAGTCAAGCGATTGGTCAGAGCTTTCGCTACTGCTACTTTACTATTTTCCATACATGCACGATACGATTTTTTACAAAGATGATATCGCCATTAGTGAAGTGCGCATACCCCTCTAGGTTGTAGAAAATGAGTGGTCAGTCCCTGTGGGGTGCTTGATTTAGAATCACAGATTTTCACAACTCACAAGCTGTCTATCCGCTTGGCTGTTGGGGGTTTCTTGCCAGTCATGATATGTTTTCGTTGCTGAGCCTTTGACTTTCCACTCTATGCGACCATTGCTACTACGACCTAACACGACGGTAGCAGCAGCGGAGAGACGTGAATTGTCTGGCCTACGGTTTTGTTCATCGTCATTTTAATACGTTTATCATATGCTATAATTTCACTAGCTAACTGTGCAAAATATTATTGAAGTTATCTCGATTTCATAACTCGACCTTCTTCAACCTCATGGCATTTACTATTACAGACAGTGAACTAAATACCATAGCAATGCTGGCAATGATCGGATTCAGCAAGATGCCAAAGAAAGGATAGAGAACGCCTGCGGCGATGGGTATGCCCGTGGCGTTATAGACAAAGGCAAAGAAAAGGTTCTGCCGTATATTGGCCATTGTTGCTTGACTTAACTTTCTTGCCCGCATAATTCCTGTTAAGTCGCCTTTGACTAACGTAACTTCTGCGCTTTTCATGGCAATATCTGCCCCTGTTCCCATAGCGATACCAACATCAGCTTGCGCGAGCGCGGGGGCATCGTTGACGCCATCCCCTGCCATGGCGACCTTGTAGCCTTCCGCTTTGAGACGTTTAACAATGGCACTTTTGCGGCTTGGTAAAACTCCAGCTTCAATTTCGTCAATGTTGATTTTCTCCATCAGTTCAAGGCTTTCGGCGTTTTTAATTAAGATGCCAGCTTGCGCACCTCGCCCCGTGCCTACCATGATAGACATCGGCGTTGCCAACCCTATGGCACATGGACAAGCAATAATCAACACTGCCACCGCATTGATGACGGCATAAGATAAGGCTGGTTGGGGGCCAAACAAACCCCAAACAATTGCTGTCATAACAGATATTGCAACCACAATTGGTACAAAATATCCTGCCACAATATCGGGCACTTTCTGAATTGGGGCACGGCTCCGTTGGGCTTCGGCGTCTTCTTCTGTCGCATCCTCGCGCAATATGCGGGCAGTTTTTGGTGCAAGATAGAGCCCTACTTGGTAGATCGTCTAGCATGACAAATAGCAGAGTCGGAGCTGACAATACGGCACATATCCAGAATCGTCTGGTCATATCAACAAGCTCGGTTTTAGATTCGTCGCCAGCACCACTCTTAGGCTCTAACGCCATGCCGCATTGAGGGCAGCTCCCCGGACCAGTCTGTTTAACTTCAAGGTGCATCGGGCAGGTATACATTGTGCCCTCTGGTCTGTTGTGATTGACTGTTTTCTTATTCATAATATTGTTCAGAGTGATTGACCGACGGAGCAGCCAACCACTCTGTCCATGTAAAAAAAAGAACATTTGAAAATTATGGTGCTAGAATGGTAACTTGTAATCATATAGTAGCAAATTATGAATGATGGAGGATTAAACAATGGAAAATAAACCGAGATGGCAGTATCGTTTTGATAATTTCAAGCGAGCTTATATGTTGCTACAGGAAATTTGCGATAGATACCAACAGGAAGAACTTGAACAAATTGCCAAAGAAGGCATGATACAACGTTTTGAATTTTGTATGGAGCTCGCATGGAAAACCATCGAAGACTACATGGAATATCAAAATTTTGTGTTTGCCCAGAGATTTCCTAGAGCTATTATCAGAGAAGCCTACGCCGCCAAATTTATTAGTGATGCCGAAGCTTGGATGAGTGCCTTGGATGATCGCAACAAGGTGAGCCATACCTACGACTTTAAAACATTTGAAAAAGTGAATGCGCGAATATCCGCAAGCCATATTCAATGCTTTAGTGAGTTATATGAAAAATTAGCAGTGGAAGTTATGGAGCAAGAAAAATGAACCACGGTCTCAAGCCACGGCATTTAGAAAGCATCCGTGACATTCTGCGCGAGAATTGTCGCAGTATTGAGTCGGTGGGTCTGTTTGGTTCAAGAGCTACGGGAAATTACAGCGAAACGTCGGACATCGATTTGGTGCTATATGGCGATGTCAGTGAACAGGTAAGCGATCGCTTATACACCTGTTTCTTGGAAAGCTTGTTGCCCTATAAGGTTGACATTGCGGCCTATAACCACGTGAACTATCCCCCACTTAAAAGACATATCGATGCTTCTGCAAGAACCCTGTATACCGAAGAACAATTGTATGGAGAAGTAAGTTCCGTGAATGAGTGATGCAGGGAGCAAGTCTAAGTCAGCTTATGGAGCAGCTCGGCGTCGCAGTGTCGGCACAAAAAATATCAAGCTCAGTGCCCGAACCACGACATACGCAATAAAAGCAATCCATAATCCACTATTCCCAGAGTTTTGCAAGACCACCCAGCCCAGCACAAAAAATATACTAGAGAAAATAGAAGCATTGCGCATTGCTCTGCCGTAGGAAGCACCCACAAACAAACCATCAAGCTGAAAGGCCGCAAAGGAAACTAAGATATAAACGGCAGCAAAACTTGAATAATCCAGAGCAGCAGCCTGTACTTCTTCTAATTGAGTGACCCACAGAATGATTGTATCTCCATAAAAAAATACAATCGAGGCTAATACAACGGCATTCAAAAAAGCAACGATGCTCGTCTTGACTAAGGAGTCATCCAGCTGACGTAATTTTTTAGCACCCAGCGCCTTCCCTGCCAAAGCCTCCAATACAAGGGCATAGCCGTCCAAGAAAAATGCAGCAAAAGCCAAAAACTGAAGCAAGATATAATTTGCAGCCAACGTAACCTCACCAAAAGAACCGCTAATGCGGGTAAAAAAAGCAAAGCCAAACAACAAGAAGAAAGTCCGTAAAAATAAATCCCGATTTACGTTGAGTAGCGCCGCATAGTTTTCGCGCAGTTGGGCAACCGTGACACGGCGAAAAAAATCAACCCACTTAAACTGTCGAACAAGGACAAAACAAACCGACGCAAGGGTCAAATATTGCGCAATGCAAGTGCCAAGTGCCACGCCCTGCAATCCCATTCCAAGCATCCCGGTAAAGAATACATCAAGTACCCCATTGCTCATATTCAAGATCAATTGCAATACCAGCAAAATCTTTCCTTGTCCGCGGCCGACAAACACCCCCATTGCTACCATATTTAATAGAGTCGCTGGTGCCGCTAAAATTCTCAAAGAATAATAATCAGCAATCAAAGGCTCTACCGCAGCTGGAGGAGCAAGAAAAAGCAAGCTTAAATTTAATACAGGAACTTGGAAAATCAACAAGAGCAGAGCTAGCAGCGATGCCAAGATTGCAGCCTGTACCAGGATAATTAGCAAACGATGATAATCGCCCTCCCCTTCTGAGCGTGCAACAAATCCACTGGTACCCATACGCAAAAAACCGAGACCCCAGAACATAAAGTTAAATATCAAGACAACCACTGCCAGGGCTGCCAACTCACTAGTTGTGCCGAAATACCCGATAACCACCGTATCAACGAGCCCCAATAAAGGCACCGCCGCATGGGCCAGTATGATCGGCCATGCCTTAGATAAAATATGGGTATAACCCAAAGAAGAAGAGGGAAGCATAGATGAAAAAATGCTTTTCCCTCTTCTTTTGTCCACTCTTGCTATCTTTGCTTTTTTCCCGCCGCTAACATTTTGCATGCCAACATACGGTGACGCGCTGCCTTAAATTCTTTTATCTGGTTTATTTAGTTGGCGGTTTCGATAACCTCTAATGTTTAGGCTT
This sequence comes from Leptonemataceae bacterium, assembly GCA_965207725.1. GTDB lineage: Bacteria > Spirochaetota > Leptospiria > Leptospirales > Leptonemataceae. The sequence continues at coordinate 1,759,781 of OZ242290.1, forward strand.
ATTCCCTATATTTAATCTTTCTTCTCTTTCCAAAACTTTCTAATTTGCTTGAAGTGATCAATCCGTTCACCAATTTTCCTAATCTCTTTTGGATAAAATTCCAAAAGCATATCGCATAAGTCCAACATCCATTTTTGGCGACTATTTTTGGGAACCAGATTTACTACATTTGCGTTAGCGATTTGAATCTGCCCCCAACCGAGCGCACCTATTGTTAAACAGTTCCAATCAAAGAATTCTATTGGTGCGAAAACAACATGTTGAATAACGACTTTTGTATCTTCAATTTGATAATTAATTTTCAAAAGTGAAAAATAATTCACATCATCCTCATAAAACCTTGATAATCGCGCAACAGAAGTTAAATTTGGCATGTTGAATTTTGTGTCTAATCTATGTGTTTTTACATCAACAATATAGTAAAAGCCGTCTTTATCAGTAAAAGCGAGATCAGCCATTGCCCGCCGAGCAAAAGATGATGAATATTTGCCTACTGCATTGCCAAGTATCTCCTTGAAATTTTCTGCGATAATATTTTCAATGGCGTCACCAACCGCACGAGGACTATTTTGTGTTCTTTTGGAAAGAAAATCTTTTTGGTTATTCAAAAAAACCTTTATTTTCCTCGCAATCTCTTTGTATTTATTTGTGTAAAAAATTGAACTTTTCTTTGTCATAACGATAATTTGCTATCAAACAAATTTGAAGTCGCTTCCTCTTGGCTTTTGTTTCTATTCATTTGCTCGTTCAGTGTATTGCGTTCCCAAAATATTCCGTCTGAATATCCTTGTATATTCTTTTCATTTTCTGACATATCTAACCGTTTTTCAGCAAGACAACAATAATGCTCATCGATTTCTATCCCAACATATCTGCGACCAAGTTTTTTTGCGACAACCGAAGTTGTACCTGAACCAAGGAATGGATCAAACACCATATCGTTGGGTTGTGAACTGGCTAGTATAACTTTTGCGATCAATTTTTCTGGTTTTTGGGTTGGGTGGTTAGTGTTTTCTGGCATTGACCAAAATGGAATGGTAACATCGGTCCATACATTCGACGGGTGGGTAATTCGATACTTGCCGTTGCTGCCATCTTGCCAATCTTTGGGTTTGCCGTTTTTATCTTTGTATGGTGCTATTACTTTGCGTTTTATTTTTACGGCGTCAACGTTAAAATAGTATTTATCAGAAAGGCTACAGAACCAAATATCTTCGGAGCAATTTTTCCAATTGCTTTTTGCACCTCGTCCTTTTTCTCGCTCAAAAGTGATGCGGTTTTGTATCTTGAAATATTTTCTCGCGACATTAAAAATTGCCCCTGACGATTTCCAATCACCGCAAATATAAACAGAGGCCTCTGGCTTTAATATTCGAATAAGTTGAGAGACCCAAGAATCAAGCCATTGCTCGTATTTTTCTGACTCCATTTCTTTGTATGAAGTTAAATGGAAGGTTTTGTTGAGATTATAGGGGGGATCAACAAAGACCAAGTCAACAAAGTTATCTGGCAAATAATCCAGCGTCTCAAAGATATCTTGATGGATAGTTTTATTCTCAATTTTTTCAAGAGAAACAGATTGATTAATTTTTATTAGCCGTTTCTTATAATTTGAAATATCGTTATCGCTCAAGGTGATCGTTCTATTTCTGGGTGCCAGCTGTTTGAATACTTGATCTTTCATTGGTTTATTTGATTAAGTCCTAAATTGGAATATTGAATATCTTTGCGATTTTTTAATAGTGCCAGCCGTCAGACGTCGGATTCTACTGTTTTCTTGCTACTCTGTTGATTATCGTATGATTGGGCGCGTCGACAAGCTGAGCAAGCCTTTGCTCTTTCTTATCTTATATGTACCCCTACCACACAACTCATTCTTCAATTTGTGGTAACTCTAAGAGCTTAACAGTTTCTAAGCTAGCCCCAAGACCTTGTAAGTCACCGTACATGCCTGATATATTTTTGACAAATATTTCAATTTGCTTATCTCGCTTTCCCCATATTCTTTCAAAAGTACGCTTCTCGGCGTCCAGATCATCTCTCATGTCACGAAACGTTTCTACAATTGCCTCTATTCTTCCTTTAAATTGATTCCCAGTAAGATAATTATAGACAAGTTCCTTTTTTCCTGATTGGCTTTCAATGGCTACCTTAAGAGTATAAGAATTTTGTAAATTTTGACGTAAAGCTACTGCCAAGCCCATGGCAAGTCGACGATGAGTAACCCATACTCCTTCAAACATTGCAAAATCAGTGATTCCTTCGGGCAAAGCCTCTGAAACAATGGAGCCCAAGTCACATTTATCACGCTGCATATCTTCCTTCAATTTTTTCACCCAACTTGAGCTCCAATGTTTTGTTCGCTTGGCTTCCCAGAGTATTTTACCGACAACATTGCCATTGCGAGTCTTCACAACTTGAATAATATCACCACCCCGTTGCCCCGTTTTTACTGGAATAATTTCATCTTCAGGAAAATGTGTTTTCAATAAATCTTCAAGTTCTCGCTCTAAGACCTCTCCTTGTAACTGCATAGACCCCTGATCTGCTTTCTTGGTCGCTTCTTCCATTTGTTTTTTAAGATCACTAATCACTTTTTCTTTTTCTCGTAGTTCTAAACTGTATTTCTCTTTAGTCTCTGTCTCAACCTCAGAATGAATCTTAGTTCTTTCAGTCTCTAATTTTTTTAGATACTTTATTTCGTCTTGATGTTGCTTTTTTTCCCATTCCATTTTTTGTAACTGAAATACTTTTTCCTCCTTACGAATTTTAGATATTTCTTTGTCACGCTCGGCAAGTTCTACTTCATGTTCTTTTAGTTGACTATCATACTCCCGCTTTGCTTTTTTAATCAAATCTTTTCTCATCCTTTGATATTCTTCTTCCTGTTCTTTTTCTCTCCGAGCCTCGAGTTTATCCTTATGTTTTTTTAACTCCTGAGCCAATTTTGTCTCATAGATCTTTTCCTGTTCCTCTTGCACTTGGGCTGTCATAGCTTCATTCAGGGGTATTTTATGATTACATTTTGGGCATTTGATGTAATTTGTATTCATCGTTTTCTCCTCTCTGATCAAGGTTCTGAGGTAAGCTTTGAGTCAATCTTAAGTCTCCCTAATGGATAGAATTTTTTTGCCTCTATTTACATCAAAGGATATCATCAAGATTTTTCCTCTGGCCGCTCTTTACCTTCTTATTTTCTCAAGTTTCAAACAATAAAAATCTTAGATACTATAGCAAGTACATTATAGGTATTCGTTAAGTTTTATTTGTTGGGTTATGTAATCTCTATCTAATGTAGATTAAAAACGGGAGGTATACATAATAAAGTGCATGGCGTTCAAGTCATACTCGCCGAACCTTATATTTTTATTTCAAATCAGTCTCCAAATATTTTACATAGTCTGGAGCATTGCACCCAAACAGCCAAAAGACCACAGGCGACTGTCGACACAAATAAAAAACACTTTGCGTATCATCAGAAATATACTCTTTAGGTAAAAGGATGCAGAAAGTAAAAAAAGATATAGGGTGGAATGTCTTTACCGGTTGGTTACCTCCTCAAGAAAAAATTCAATGGAATATATTTGATGAGTTTGCAGGATATTATAAAGAATTCATTAATGAGAAACACGAAGACCTTACTAAACTACTTGAAAACTGGGATGATCAGCTGAAAGAGCTCAATGGTGACCCTACACATTATGATTGGTCTGCATTTAGACCATTAAGGCTCACCAGAGAAGAAGACTGGTCGGATTGGCTTGCTCATTTGATAGCGACCTCAAAAACAGGTGACTTCTGTAAGTTTCTTTTTAACCTTAATGATGGTTTTGATTTTTCTGAACCCCAAAAGGTTCACAGGGAGCTTAGTTCTCGTAATTATAGGGCAGATATTATTATTGAATGGAAAAATGATTTTTATTCACATATTGAGGTAAAGATCGGTGATGAAAATTTTAGTAAAACCTATGGAACAGGACAAGCAATGAGGAAAAAATTTGGAATAAAAGAAAAAGAATGGACTGATTTTATCTTGGTCTTGCCTGAACAATTAAATTCGGAAAGACTGAACGAAGAGCTTCATGATACAATTATTCTTTTAAGTTGGCAGGATGTTGCTGTAGCTTTGCGGCGAGCTTTACTAGGTAGAGAAACCATAGTATGGAAAATTTGGAGTTGGAGTTTTCTTGGGGCTATCGAACAAAAGCTTATTGGGTTTTCCGGGTATGCTCTCAAGACGAAACCTGAACAAAGCATTGACACTAAAATTGAAATATTAGCTGAGGGCTTGAAAAGGAAATAGAATTATGAGTAATGTAGAACAAAAAGAATTTTTTGAGGAAGGGCTCAAGAGATATAAAGAGGCAAGTAAGGTAATGGTTTATTTTGGTAAACGTATTGAAAAGATGCTTATAGATATTTTAGAGAATCGAGATACGTGGGGAAACTTCACGAAGAAGAATAAAGCAAGAGCCAAAAGCACTACTTATTGGTCGGAATATCCACTACTCAATGCCAAGTTAAAGGGGGAATTTCAAAAGAAAGATGCAGAGATTACTATTGCTGTAAATTGGTATGCATCAAAGCTAGATTACCCTTTTTACTCAGTATGGATGATAAACTCAGACCCAACTTGGCAAGAAAAATTCGAGCAATTTGATTGGAGTTCTAACTTTAGAATATATAATAACCAATTAATATATGATCCCGACCCCAAAGACTATGATTTAGAGAGAGATTTTCACAGCCTGTTAGATGAGTTCAATAAGTTTTTGAGTGCTTAACCTCATTTTTTTGATTTGGGATATTTGAAAAAGAGTATAACAGAAACGGGGGAAAGGCAAACACGAGAAAAGCAATTTTACTGGTAATACATAATTTTGTTTACCAAGTTTCAATTCAGTGAAACATATTTCTTGAAATTTATGTTCTATATACGACCTTAATTACTCACACAACTTTAATTTTACAATTTCATTCCCTGCCCCTCGCGTATAGGCTTCCCCTGTTTTCAGGTTATTTAAATCTCGTCTAATACTTTTAGCTTGATCGGCAGAGAGACCAAAAGCTTGCTTAAGAAATTTATCAGATGAAGGATTACAGCCCAAAACAAAAATAAATTCAAGCAACTCTAAGTAGTCAAAACTTGATTGATCATAATCGCTGGGAGACTGAGACAACAAAATAACAGAAGCCCCTTTTGAACGGATTTCTCTAATTAGTCTTTCCAAAATTTTAGATTTACTTTTATCTTCTAAAAGATGATGAGCCTCATCGACTACGAGAACGATACGCATTTCACGGATACCATCTTTTTCAATAGAGTCAGGGAGTGACATCAACTCACGGTATAATTGACTCAGAGTTAAAAAAACACAGAGGTTTTTTAATTTATCGTTACCAAGCAAATGAATATCTACGATGAGAGTTTCCGAGAGTAAAGTGTCTAAAATTTTTTCATCTCGTTGAGCAAATATTTCTTGTTCGACAAGTGGGCGAAAAAATGCACTTAGAGAATCTGGTCTTTCAGTAATCTTATCTAATTGACTTTTAACCATATCAAAATCAGGATATGGTTTAGAATCGTTTTTTAAATTTTCATAAAGACTAATCACACAATTATAAAGATTTTGGGCTTGAACATTTCCAATTTTACTATCTAAACTTTGAAAAATATCAAGTAAACTTTCAGCAACCTTCTCTTTAGATTCTTTTTTTGACATCTTAAAAAAATTCAAAGGCATTTTATCTTTATCAACATCAACGAGTTTTGCTTGAGATTTTTTAATGAAATTAACATCTTGTGCGATATCTCCCTTTGCATAGTCAAAAATAATGAAATGAGTTTTAAAGTTAGAAGCCTCGCGTAGTTTCACTAAAAAATCTTTGATAAAATAGGTCTTCCCACTTCCTGGCTTACCCATAATTCCCATGTAATTATTACTGTGCTTTTTTGTATCATTAAAACAAATGTTATAATTTTCTTGTTTGTCTATTCTCTTACCAATAGAAATAGATAACACATCACTATATCCCTCTGTTGTCGAAGTGTTTGAGTTGATTTGCTCTAGGTGCTTCAGACCTAATTTGGTATGCTCAAGTAAATATTCATATCCTCTCATTTTTTCTGTTTCTATGTTGAGTATATAAAGACCGTGTTCAATATGTCTCTCCAAACACCCTACATATTCCTCGTCATTTAATTTTGATTGATAAAATTGCTGGAGTAAAGCTCTTAAAATCACTCGATCTTTTTGTTCTAGTGTTGATACCTCAATTTCTTTCCCGGATCTAGGAGAATCACCATTATTAGGTATCTCATTAATTCTTTTATCAGGATACAAAAATTGTAAAGACTTAGCGAAAGCAATTCTAAGTGTCCAAAGTTCATCTTTATTTTTTAAATCAAGTCTTTCTTTTACACGTCTCATCCAATTAGTGGCCTGTCGAGTAAGTTTAATCTTTTTAGCCATCTTTATTTGAAATAACCTTCTCTAATTTTTGAGGTCTGTGAGTCGGGGTCATGTTCTATAATATATTCTCTGCTGAGAAAATCTTTTACTGCTTCGTATTCTTGCCGTATAATCTCCTCATTCGTGGATAATAAAAATACTTGCTTACTCACATGAGAAAAATAATTTTGGGCGATGCTTTCTCTATGTTGACGATCTAACCTACCAAGAGGTGTATCAATGATAACAGGAAGATCAAGGTCAGTGAGCCTTCCTAATGCCCATATTAAAGAAAGGGCTAATATTTCTTTTTCTCCTGCAGAAATCTTTGTTTTGTCTAATGATTGATCTTTACTATTTTTTAATTGGATAGAAAAATTGCTTTTATTGATCTCAATTTTATTTACCATATCTTTCTTATGTGCTAATTGATGCCACATCTGATAGGATAATTCCTCAAGTTGAGCCACTCTAGTACCACGAAATTTATCTGAGAAATCATTGATTGTCTTTATAATTCGTTCAATGTATTCTTTTTGTTGTTCTTTTTGGGGAGTTAATTCTACTTTGTCTTCTCTAGTAGTTATTTCTCTTTTTAGAGAAGTTAGGCTATGCTTATCTGTGTCAATGGCAACCTTCATATCTTCAATGTCTCTTTCTAGTTGTCTTTTTTCTTGTTCTAAGCTCCCTTTTTTTTCAAAAAGTTCTGAAACAGCGGGATTTGACAAGTCTCCACTTTCTTTGTTAATTTGGACTAACTGAGCATTTATTTGATTTAAATCTTTTACAATTTTTGTGACCGGTTCAATGTTCACTGTAAGGTTTCTAATTTTAGAAATGATATCATTTGACTCTTGTTGTGATAAACCATGAATAATATTGATCTTATCTGATTCACTTTCATCTTCGACAAGAATATCTTTGAGTATATTCGTTAACTTATCTGTATAAAAAATTCTTTGACCAGTTTGTAATGGAGGTCTTGATTCCCCACCGCTAAAGAGTTTATTTAATATAGAGTGTATTTTTGGTTTAATTGTTTGATGCTTAGCATCAAATTCTAATTTCTTTTTCTCGTCAGTAAGCTGTTTAATCAAGCTTGATGATATCCGTCCCATAAGCAAAAAAATTAAATCTGAATCAATAAATCGAGATACTTCATCTTTTAATTCATTTTTCTTTTGTTCTAATTCGCCTTTCTCATCAGAAAAAGATTTTCTATCACTTCCTTTGGTGTTTGGGTTTACTCTACTTGTCTCACGGCTAATGTTTTCAATTTCTTCATCAATTGTATTAATTTTTTCTTCTTTATCATTAATCGCATTTTTTTGATCTTCAATTCTTAATACAATTTTTTCTAACTCAGTACGTTTTTCACTAATCTCTACACCCAATTTCTTCTCTTTTGTAACCTCATCGATAATATCTCTTCTGGCTTTTTCAAGGTCTTGTTTTAAATTTTTATACAGATTTATACCAAGTACAGTGGACAAAGAGTCCCTCAGGTCTTCACCTTCGTCTTTAATAAAATCTTGAATCTTTTCACCATCAAAAAAGAAAAACTGATGAATCTCATAGGGAATGATTTCTTCTATGTAATTTTCCCAAGATGGCTCGGGGATGGTTTCTAAAAGTTGACCTTGAGCATTAAAAAGTTCAAACTGGTGGTCTATTCGGTCATCTCCCATAATTTCCCATGAGCGTTTAATCGATATTGAATTGTCATCCAGATCACTCATTTTCTCAAAATCTTTGAGGGATATTTCAATCCACATGTTGGGAGATGGTAGCGAGTCTTTAATTTGGTTATTTATGATAGAACTGATATAGCTTTTATAATTTTCATGTCTTGCACCTCTGGAAGGCCATAATGTCTTATTTTTCTCTCCATAAAGACAGAGGAGAATTGCTTCAAAAATAGAAGTTTTACCAGCCCCATTAAGTCCTCCAAATAAAATAATGTTTTTGTCACGGTTTAAATTTTTAGTAAGTTCTGCAATCGTACATTCACCTTTAAAGGCTTTGTAGTTAAATACAGAGATTTTGTCTATTTTCATTTTGCTAGCTTGGTTTCATCTTTTGCCTTTAGTAAAGGTAGTAAGAATCTAGTTGTAAGGTAGTAAGAATCTAGTTGTCTTGACGTATAAACTTTTCTATTTTCTCTTTAATGTCTCTATGTATATTATGTCTTCGCAAATGAACTCTTTGAGCTTTTTCTAGTTCCATAAGCTCTTGAATATGACCTGCTTTTACATCATATTTAGCACATGACTCCTCTAAGAGCATTAACTCTTCTTGTTTTGTCTTATCTTTTTCTTTAGGGGACATATCATTACCTCCTTTCACCCTAGAATATATTTCCGCAACAGAAGCATCAAAATAGCCATCATAATTCCATTGATATTGAATAGCGATCAATTCATCTTTGCTGATTAGTGGCATCTCCACTTCTTGTTCGACGCCAAGTAAGCGTTCTAGAATTTCTTTTCTGGTCTCTATACTAAAAGGGCCTAAGCCTTTTTCTCCATTGCGACGTTTTTGTTGTCGTTTCGTTTTATCGTTACGAATATCATATAACCAATTTCTAAATATCAGCATTGGTCCCATCCATTCTTCACCATTTTCAATCATATGCGACATAGATCGATCTTTTTGAACAACGGTACAAACCCAACATCCAAACCTAGAGTTGCCACAACTCGGCGTTGTATCATCCACCACTAAGGGACATTCCATAATGTCAGAAGCACTTCTATATAATGAGAGTAGTTCTTTGTTATCTGCCCCCCATGAGTTTGGATGATTCATTAGATATGCCCAAACTTCTTGATTGCTCATTTCAACAATTGGGGCATAAACATAGGCATTTGGCAAAGTGTGTCTACGCAGCTTTAAGCCGGGTATTTCATACTTTTGAATAGACTTCGCCCTATTACTTGATTCGGCCTTTCTCGTACCCAAAACAATAATAGCTTCTCCTTGATCATTTACCACATCGACGATATAGGCACTTGTAGGCTTAATTTTCATTCTCTCTGTACACCAACGAAACCATTGATTTGGTGAGGGATACCCTTTACCAATTAGATTGAGCCAAAAGGTATCTCCAAGCTTCGGAGTTGATTTGGCGACATGAAAGAGGTTTGGTTCATGGGCGAAAAGCTTGTTTTTTCCATACTCTTTAATAAGAAATAATTGTGTGTCTAAAAACTTTACAACATTTGGGTTTTCAACCAGAGTATCATTAGATAATACATGTAATTCTTTCGTTAGCTGTGAAGCAGGAAGTTGGGATAAGGCATCAAAGATAAGTTGTAAAACCGCAGTGCTGTCTTTACCTCCCGAAAAACCAATTACCCATGGTGTCGAGTTATCAAGATATAGTTCTTGTATCTCTTCTTGTATGGTTTTTTTCAAGACTAGGATCTGTGATAAAACTTGATTAGCTTTTGGTTCATCAAAAATTAATGTATTCATGATTATTTGTGCATATTCCCATTATGAATTCAGCTTGACAAGTAAACTCTATTTTTTTAAAAATACCACCAAACTGAAATTTTGAATAGTACTAGACGATGGGTGTTTTGAATTCAGTTAAGGAGAAGAGATACAATGAAACTAGGAAACGGAGGCAACAATAAGGAACCTGGAAAGCTTTTACTTCCTGCTGTTAAGGGGAAAATGGGTAACCGAGAATATATTTTGTGTTTAATGCCTGCAGAGGAAGTTGCTAAACGAGTTATGTTGGCAGTTGAAATAACCAATCCCAATGCCAAGCCATCCCAAAGATTACAACGCGATGTTGACGAAAGACGAATCAGTGATATAGTCAAGTATTTGAAAAAAGAGGATCGATTTTTTAACGCTTTTGTAGTTGCTATTTGTGGAGACGATGCGAAATGGCGTAGTTTTAGTGAACTATCTGGAGAAGGTATTAACCAAGATAAACATAAAGATGCCCTGGGGTTTTTGTCATTGTCTGGTAAAGAAAAAATGTACGCACTAGATGGTCAGCACCGATTACAGGGCATTCAGAAAGCGATAGATGATGAAGGAGTAGATGAAATAAAAGATGATATGATTAGTATCTTGATGGTACATCACGACGAAAACCGAGTGCAAACAGGATTAGCAGAGTCACGCCGTCTTTTTACTGTTTTAAATAAATATGCACAAAAGCCAGCAAAGAGAGATATTATATACCTTGATGAAGACGATGTTGGCGCACTTGTGGTTCGAAACTTAGTCGAAACTGAACAATACGCTGATTTATTTGAACTAAAAAAGCGAATACATGAATCACCTGCTAATCAATTCCATGCAAATGATAAAACAACGTGTTTTACGACAATTGGGGTATTTTATGACTGCATAATTGATTTAATTTCTACAACAGAAGGCATATCAAAGAAAGATCTTACCAAACAACCTGCTTCGTTGGATAAAGTTACTAAATATTCTGACTTGATATATAACATATTCACAGAAGTCAGAAACTCTGTTCCAGAAATGAAGAGTTATTTTAATATAAAAAATAACCAGCAAGATAAATTGATGAAATTTATTGAAAAAAACAACAAGCGACAAAGTCTCTTTAGACCCATGGGATTGAAGTATTTTATTCAAACGCTATGTGCTTACTATAAACATGCCAAAAAATCTGATAAGACTATTGAAGAATGTGTTGAATTATGCTGTCAACTTCCATTTGATATGCATCAACCCCCTTTATCTGGTTTAGTATGGAACACAAAAGAAAACAAAGTTTTATCAAAAGGGTATAGTACTCTGAAAAAAATTTATTTGTATATGATAGGTTTGGCATTAAAAAATCAAGATAGCAAGATCCTAGAAGAATACAGAAAAGCAGTCAAAAACGATACTACTGATTTGCCTACCAAACTAGTGTCTGATGTTTAATCAGGATAGGCATCATCAATTAAAAGGAACGGCCGTTGCTGAAGAAAACGCTGCTACACTCCATGAAGCAACAAATAAAAACTATGAAATAAGTCTAAAATATCTTCATAGCAAATGGGCCGAACTGGATAAATTAAAAGAAATTGCACTAAAAAAGTTATCAAAACACATCCTGAAAATCCAAAAAGGTTCAATTAACAATAATAATATTAAAAGAATGTCTCCAAATCAAATTCAAAGCCACAAGAAATTAGGAAAAATTTATCCCAAAAATATAAAATTCGGGGAAACCCTTAAAATTATAATTGATAGAAAAGCGAGAATATTTATGGCATTTGAGGATAAAGAAGGTTCAAATAAAATTTATCTTCTGATTGTTGACCCGAATCATAAGATTGATCCTTAAATGAAATTTTTTTTTTAGTTACACAATAAAACAGGTTGCTCACTTTTTTTGAACTTCTATCAGGAAGCAACAGCTGAATGATTAAAGGACTCTGTTCAAAAGGGGGCTTCTGTGTTTTCTGGCTCCATCCTGCTAGCTCCAACGAAATCACGAACCACCATGTCACTTGAAAGCTCAAAATGACCGTTCAATATTTTTTTTTATCGTTCCTGAGCCACAAGATCCGTTTAGTGATTCTTCTTCAAATTATTGATGAATATCTATTTTATTGTCCTCCAGAATAGCCTTGTTTGAGTCGCCTGTGCCAGCTTTTCTGCCCCAAATAAGAAAGTTAGGAGCTGGAGTAGATTTACAAAAAAATCTTGTTCTATTTTTTATTTATTCTTAGCCTTAACAAAAGACTGCCTGCCCATCCAGCTTGGCTCTAGTGGGGAATGGGGGTAGGTATCTTCAAGTTAAAAAGAATAGTTTATCTGATTTTCATGCTGGTCAAAGCATAGCTGAAAAGTTAAATTGCTTGTAAGTATATTCTTAAATTTTTATTTTCACAAACTAGTATGAATAAACAAGAAGGTAAAGAATTACTTGCTCAAAAAGTTGACGATTTTTCTCAAAACGAAACGCAATATATACAAGATAAATCTTTTGGTGAAACTGAAAACAGAGACCGCTTTATTGATCCATTTTTTAGAGCGTTAGGGTGGGATTTTGACCAAACCAACATCGCCCGCCAATTTTGGGATGTTCATAGGGAATATGCTCAAAAAGATCGCTCTAAAAAAACAAAGAAACCTGATTATGCTTTTCGATACAAAGGTAAGGAGAAATTTTTTGTCGAGGCTAAAGCACCTCATGTCAATCTTATTGACAAAGAGCCTGTCTTTCAGGCCAAATTATATGCTTTTAACTCCAATGGGAAAGCCCCGATTGTCATCCTCACCGATTTTGAAGAGTTTCGGGTATTCAATGCCTTGGAAAGACCTATTTTTGATAATCCTTCATATGGGCTTATTCAAAAATTTGATCTCAAATATAAACAATATTTAGACCATTGGGATAGCCTCCACGAAAACTTTTCAAAAGAAGCTGTGAGTGAAGGAAGCATTGCAAAACTCATCGGCAGAATTCATAGGAACGCGAAAACCCTCGACAGAGAGTTTTTAGCTGACTTGACCAACTGGCGAGAGGTTCTCGCCAAAAGGGTTGCGATTGACAACGAAAAGCTCACCGTTGATCAAATTAACGAATGTGTACAAAGAATTCTTGATAGACTTGTTTTTATACGCAACCTTGAAGACAGGGAAATTGAAGAAGAAGAACTTCTTCGCACTCTCACTAAATCCACAGAAGATATTTACCCAAAGCTATTGCCTATATTTCGCCAGATGGACTCACAATACAATGGGTTGATTTTTAAGAAACATCTTAGTGAAGAAATTACAGTTGATGATAAAGTGCTTAAAGATATTATCAGGCGCCTTTATCCAAACATTTCACCGTATCGATTTGATATTATTGAGCCCGAATTATTGGGTCGTATTTATGAAAAGTTTTTAGGTTCTAAAATTAGACTCACCGCCTCTCATCGTGCCAAGATAGAAGAGAAACCAGAGGTTCGCCATGCTGGTGGTGTATATTACACTCCTGAATGGGTCGTCCACTATATTGTTGAAAATACAGTTGGTAAACTTGTAGAGGGTAAAAACCCCGAAGAAATCAAACAGATCAAAATTCTTGACCCGGCTTGTGGTTCGGGTTCTTTTTTATTGGGGGCTTTTGCCTATCTCATAGACTACCACGCGCAATGGTATGAAAAAAACAAAAAGTCGGCGAGCTACAACAAGCAATATAAAAATGACTTTTATCTTGATGATGAAGAGCAGATCCGCCTTCGAATCAAAAAGAAAGGCGAGATTTTAAAAAATAATATCTTTGGGGTGGATATCGACCGGGAGGCCACTGAGGTCGCCATCATGAGCCTGTATCTCAAACTACTAGAAGAAGGCTACGACAAAGGGCAGGCCGAAATCATGGGTAGGGGGTTTTTGTTACCCGACATGGTGGAGAATATAAAGTGTGGGAATAGTTTGATTGATCGCAATATGCTTTTTGAGACAAATATGTTCGGTGATGAAGATATTCTACCATTTGATTGGCAAGATGAAAAAAACGGATTTGGTAAAGTTTTTAAAGAACAAGGAGGATTTGATACCATCATTGGGAACCCACCATATATTCGCATACAAGAAATGCAAAAATGGAAACCTAAAACCGTGGAGATTTATAAACAGTTTTATAAATCGGGAGGCCAAAAGAATTACGATATCTATATATTATTTCTTGAAAAAGTATTTAGCATATTGAATGAAAATGGTATCGGGGGGTATATCACTCCCAATAAATATCTACAACAAGAATACGGCGAAAATTTGAGAAAACTAATTACTCTCGGAAAGAACTTGAAGCAAATAGTTAATTTCAAGCATTCTCAAGTTTTTTCAGGTGCTACCACTTATACCTGCATCACTCTACTTAGCAAAAGTGAGAATAAAAGTTTTCAATATGCAGACTCAGATATAGAGCCCTCTGTTCTGAAATTTTCTGAAATTAATATCTCAAAACTATCAGAGAAACCTTGGAATTTCTATTCAGCAGAGGATGAAAAAATTATGTCAAAAATAAAAAATCTACCAAAGCTTGAAAGCCTCTGTGATAATATTTTTGTAGGTATTCAAACTAGTGCAGATAAAGTCTTTATTCTTGACTTAGTGGAGAGAAAACAGAACACATTGATCTTATTATCGAAAAGCCTGAACAAGAAAGTTGAACTCGGTAAAAACTATCTTCGTCATATTATCAGTGGTGTCGATGTGAAAAAGTATCAAGAACCATCTAAAAGACAATTTGTTATTTACCCCTATGAAGTTACAGATGCTTCAAGCACCCTTTTGAGTAAAAGAGAAATTGAAATTAGCAACCCTAGTCTTTGGGAATATCTATTAGATAACAAAAAGATTTTAGAAAACAGAGAGAGGGGAAAGTTCAAAGGTTCAAAATGGTATCAATTTGGTAGAAGTCAAAACATAGATAAACAGCACACAGTTAAGTTGTGCGTACCTCGCCTAGTTCAAAAAATTCAGTGTATTTTTGATGAAAATGGTGATTACTGTTTAGATAACGTAGATGTGGGGGGAGTAATACTGAAGGAAGAATATAAAAATCTGTATCATTATATTATGGGTTTACTAAATTCAAGCTTCCTAACCTTTATTTTAGAAAGAATTAGTACGCCGTTCAGAGGGGGTTTTTATTCTTGCAATAAACAATACCTTTCCCAACTCCCCATTTACATACCCGACCTACAAGACAAAAGTAAATATGAACTTACGCAAAAAATAGAAAAATACGCCAAAGATATTCTCGCCTGCAAACAATCTGGCAAAGACGCCGACGCCAATTTCCTCGAAAAGAAAATTGACGAAATGGTAGCAGAGTTGTATGGGGTGTGAATACTAAATTATGAAAACTTTTCAAAACTTGAAAATTATGTTTTAAGCTTCTAGATTCAGTGCAAGTAAAAGAAGTTATCAAGATTTTGGAAAGAGATGGTTGGTATTTAGTAGCACAGAAAGGAAGTCACAGGCAGTACAAACATCCGCAAAAAAAGGTCGATGTACTATCCCAAGCAAAGCCTCGGGTAATCTACATTCAAAAACATTAAAAAGTATTTTAAAACAAACTGGACTTCTTGAAGACTAGCTATAAACTAGAAGGAGTATGAAGTATACCATAATTATTGAGTCAGGCGAAGGTAATTACTCAGCGTATGTACCTGATCTCCTAGGGTGTGTGACTACCGGTGAAACAAGGGAAGAAGTCATTAGAAATATTAAAGAAGCAATTAAGTTTCACATTGAGGGATTAATCGAAGACGGCGAACCGATACCCAAGCCTTCAATTATTTCAGAACAAGTCGAAATTGTAGTCTGAGAGTCGGGGTATGAATAGTGAGGTTCAGAATGGCGTAAATGGGATTTACAGGTACATACTCCTTATTCTACTTTGAATAATCAATTTGGAGATGATTTTGATAAATATGTCAGAAGCGTTTTTGAAAAAGCATTAGAATATGATATTTGCGCTATCGGTATAACCGATTACTTCTGTATAGAAGGATACAAAAAAATAAAAAGTGAATATCTAAATCCGAACAAATTATCAAATTTAAATTTTAGTAATGATCAAATTGAAAAAATTTTAAGTATTTTAATTTTACCAAATATTGAGTTTAGACTTAATAAATTTGTAGAGAATAATAGAATAAATTTTCATATTATTTTATCAAATGAAATTTCAATTCAAGATATAGAGGAAAGCTTTTTACACGAGTTAGATTTTGTCTATCAAGGTCATCCTCAAGATACAGAAGAAAAAAGAAAACTAAAAAAAGACAACCTTATAGAACTTGGAGAAAAATTACAAAACGAACATGAAGAATTTAGGAATGAGGACATTTTATTTACAGGTATGAAAAATGTGACAGTTGACGATGGTCAAATCATGAAGATACTTAATAATAATAGAAATTTCAAAAGTAAATATCTTATTTTTGTTCCATCAGATGAAGATTTAAGCAAAATAAATTGGAATGGTCAGGATCATTTAGCAAGAAAAGCTATTATTCAGAAGTCAGATGGTTTCCTTACTGCCAATAAAAAAACTATTAATTGGGCATTAGGAAAAAACCACGACTCTCCTGATAAATTTATTCAGGAATTTAAAACATTAAAACCATCTATTTGTACTTCAGATTCTCATAGTTATGAAAGTTTATTTATTCGAAATGATCAACAATTTTGTTGGATAAAAGCTGATCCCACCTTTGAAGGTCTTAGACAAGTTATTTATGAGCCAGAAGATAGAGTGAAGATACAAGCAAATAAGCCAGATGAAAAATCTAATTATTTTGTTATTGATAAACTAAAATTTACTGATAGTGCTAATTCAATTTTTGGTCAACAAGAAATATATTTAAATCCAAACCTAAATTCCATTATCGGAGGTAAGTCTTCAGGAAAATCTCTTCTATTGAATGCTATAGCAAAAAGTATTGATCCTGAGCAAGTTAAGAAGAACTTTGAAAATTTAAGACTAGAACCCTATGAAGACATAGATTTTGAGATAACTTGGAAGGATGGTATAAATAATAATTTGAAAAATCCGAACATGGATGATTTTAACTTGGAAAAATCAGAAAATAATTCTAATAGAAGGAGAGTCACCTATTTACCACAGTTGTATTTAAATCATCTTGCAGAAAAAGACAGTAAAGATGAATTAAATGAGCTTATAGAGAAAATTTTAGTACAGGATGAAAGCTTTAAGGATTTCATGGACAACAAAAAGCTGCAGATTAGTGACATTACTCACGAAATCAGTGATAATGTTAAAAAATTTATAGATTGTTATCAACAAGGTCTAAAGATCAAACAAGAGAAAGAAGAGCTAGGCGATCAAGATGCAGTAAAAAAAGAAATTGAGAAACTAGAAAACAAAAAAAAGAGACTGGAGGAATCTAGTAAGTTGTCTCCAGAGCAAAGAAAAACTTGGTCTCAATTAGAAGCAAAGAAAAAGAAAATCAATGCTACTATTACAAGCTTGTGCACTAAAATCGAATTAGTAGAGGAAATTAAAAGACGGATAAATAAAGTGGTAATAGATCTATGTAGTGATCAGAATTCTCACGGAGAATTAATAGAATTATTGAATCAATATCCAAATGATTATGACGACTTGAAAGAAAAAGTGAGTAGCTTTCAAGAAAATTTGAAAAGTCTTGTGGATAGATCATTTCAAGAATTCTTAAATACTACTGAAATAAATAAAAGTATAGAAGCTCAAAAAAATAGCTTGAAAGAGATCGATGACAAAATAAAACCATTTTTGAGAAGAATAGACAATGAAAAAAACTTACAGACTATTATTAAAAAATATGATAACGAGTATAGTAAAAAAGTCAAAATAGAAGAATTTGAAAAGAAACAAAAGATAATGAGAGAAAATTATAAACAAATAAAAGAGAAAATAAGGAAGGGTTTAATAAGCCGGAAAGCAATTTATGATGAAATTATAAATAAAATTAATTCAACAATTGGCAGTGTTGACGAAGCAATTTCATTACAAGCTCAAGCTCTGATTGATAAAGAAACTTTTCCTTTGTTTGCACAGATCAATAAAAGTAAAGTTTCAAATTTAGATTGGTATAAAAATATATTTAATGAGGAAAAATATATTGAATTTGATAAGATATTGAATTTGTTCAAAATAATACTCTTGCAAGGAGATAGAAAGGCTTATGCTAGAGTAGCTGAAAATCAAATAGAAGAAATTTTATTGAAAAATAATTTTTCTTTTGAATCTATCTATGAAGGCTTTGCAAAAGATACATTCATGCTAGATTATGATCTAGAATATAAAGGCGATAAAATATTAAAAATGTCACCTGGCAAGAAGGGTACTGTATTGCTAATTCTTTTCTTAAAAACGAATACCTCACAATATCCAATTCTTATTGATCAGCCTGAGGACAATCTGGATAACCGAACAATCTATGAAGAGATTAGTAAATTTATTAAAAATAAGAAAAAAGAGAGACAAATAATTTTAGTTTCGCATAATCCTAATTTAGTAGTTTCTACAGATAGCGAAAATGTGATTGTTGCTAATCAATCAGGTCAAGAAGCAGCTAAAGATAATGAAAAATATAAATTTGAATATATAAACGGTGCTATAGAAAATTCCTATAGAGATGATTCTCAGAAAGGTATAT
Organism: Leptonemataceae bacterium; assembly: GCA_965207725.1. GTDB lineage: Bacteria > Spirochaetota > Leptospiria > Leptospirales > Leptonemataceae. Next base: position 1,778,388 of record OZ242290.1, read on the forward strand.
TATACCAACAAGGTATTAAAGAACATATATGTGATATACTAGAGGGAGGTAAGGAAGCATTTAAGAAAAGAGAAAATAAGTATAATTTCTAATTACAAGCATTAACTCTTTAACTATCTTTTTAACTTGAAGATCCTCCCTCCCCCACTAAATACCAAAACGGACGAGCAGTCTTTTACCAAATCAAAGAATAAATAAAAAAATACCTGTATCGCTACTTTGCTTACAAAGAAAAGCGATGCAAAAATAATTTCTTGAGGAATACATTCCTTCTCTTAATTCTTTCATTCTTTATATTTTATATACAAAGTCGTTATTCATACGCAGTCTTTACTCATTGGTGCGAGTGCGCTACTGTAGGTGTTTACTAGTGGTGCTACAAACCACATTCTAGTTTATGAGCTATACAAGTTAGCGCCAGAAGAAATTAAGATCATGAAGGAGGATGGGTGAAAACAAAAATAACACCAAACTTGATTGAACGAATTTATGAAGAAACATTCAAATAATCCTTACAATATGAAGAATAAAGAATTATTACTTTCTGCCAGATTCAAACAATCTGGCAAGAACGCCGACGCCGATTTTCTCAAAAAAAAGATTGATGAGATGATAGCTGAATTGTATGGTATGTGAAGGATAGTATGGATATATCAGATATACAATTATTTACAAATACAAATTATCGTAAGGATATTTTGAGGCTTGAACTTGAAACACATGACAGATCATCTAAAATTGATATCACCTCTGCTTTTTTTAGTGAAGCAAATATAATAAAAAGATTTTTAGACAATGCTTGTGAAGTACGTCTCATTATTCGACTATCTTCAGCAACAAGCCCTTCTAAATTAGATGAAATTATTGACTTTAAGAATATCAATATTAGATACTTCACAGGTTCAAAGTTTCATCCCAAATTTTATATATTTGAACATATTGCATTTCTAGGCTCTTCAAATCTGACGGATAGTGGCTTAGTGAGTAATAACGAAGTGAATATTTCTTTACCCGAAACTCATTCATGCTATAAGGAGTTAAAAGAGATATTTCAGTTATATTGGAAGGAAGCCAATGTTCTTGACCGAGAAGTATTAGGCAAATATTCTGCTATACATAATTCTGAAGAAAATAATTTATTTAAAATACAAGCTTCATTCAATCAAAAAATAGAATCAGAAATTGGGAAATGTGAATTTTCTGACACCAATTTTTCTAAAAAAGAAAAAGGGGAAATGTCTGAGACTATTGAAGATACAAAAAAAGAGTATCAAACTTATCTAAATTTGTACAAAGATTTAAAAACTGTATATCTGAATAATGGCAGAAGAAAAATTTCTGAAGATAAGTTGCCTTTGCATATCGAGATTGACCAGTTGCATAATTTTGTGAGAGAATATAAAGCTCAAGGTGAGAGCTATAAAGAGCAACCGATAAGAACTGGTAAAAATCTAAAAGACAACATTATTAGCTTAGTAAATGAATATATCGATACAGATATGCCCTACTTTAATAAGGTTGTAGATGAAAACTATCCTTTAATTAAAAAAATATTTTCTTCTAAGGAAAAAGTTCTATCTCTTACTCAGGATGAACTCAAAGAGGGATTAAATTGTGTGCACTCTATACGAGATAGATCGAGGTTTTTCCGTGGTGGCTATGATGCATTATTTGAGGAAATATTAAGTAATGGCTTGCAGCGAATTAAAAAAACTTTAGCTTATCTTTTTTTTGATACAAAAGAACATTTTATTACTCGAGTTGCTAAATGCTTGCATGATGATGAACTGAGATTGAAGCAAGTTTCTAATTCAGCGATAAAAGAACTGTATGGCTGGGTTAATTCTGATGAAATACCAACTTATAATGAACGTACCCAAGTAAGCATGAGATACATGGGATTTGATATTTCATCAGAAATTAAATAGTATTTTTCAATCCCCTCACGCCCTTAATCACGACTCGCTTGCTTCACTCATATACCAGAAAAAACTCCCCATCTATATTCCAGCCCCCCAAGCAAAGCCTCGGGTGATCTACATTCAAAAACATTAAAAAGTATTTTAAAACAAACTGGACTTCTTGAAGACTAGCTATAAACTAAGAGGAGCATGAAGTATACTATAATTATTGAGTCGGGCGATGGTAATTATTCAGCGTATGTACCTGATCTCCTAGGGTGTGTGGCAATTGGTGATACGCGAGAAGAAGTAGCCCAAAACATGAAAGAGGCGATTGAGTTTCATCTTGAAGGGATACTTCAAGATGGTGAACCCATACCAAAACCATCTGTTATTTCAGAGCAAGTTGAGGTTGTGTTGTATGGGTTATAAGCATAAGTCACGATTATCTATCAAAGCATTTGATGTCTTTTGTAGCGTAGGAGGGCTCACTTATGGGCTTAATAAAGCAGGCATTCGTGTTGAAGCAGGCTTAGATATCGATTCTTCTTGCCAATATGCTTACGAACAGAATAACAAGGCGAAGTTTGTTAACTCCGATATCACGAGTATTGATTATTCAGATATTTCTTCATTTCTTGAAAATGCAGACTACAAAATAATTGTAGGTTGTGCTCCCTGCCAGCCGTTCTCCTCACATACGTTTAAATCAAAAAGCAAAAGGAGAGACTTAAGATGGAATCTGATCAATGAGTTTTTAAGAATAGTTAGAGATGGGAAGCCTGATGTCATTTCTATGGAAAATGTACCTCAATTAACAAAGCAAAAAATTTATAAAGAATTTAAAGCATCCTTACAGAACGAAGGATATTTCCTAAGTGAAAAGATCGTTCATTGTCAAGATTATGGTGTTCCACAAAGTCGTCGGCGATTAGTTTTACTTGCCTCTTTACATGGCAAAATAACTTTATCTCAACGAAAGGTCGCTAAAATGATTACTGCAAAGGAAGCAATAGGGCATCTTCCCAAACTATCTCATGGGGAGGTGAGTCTATCTGACCCTCTTCATTGTTGTTGGAGATTATCTGAATTAAATCAAAAGAGAATCAATGCTTCTATTCCCGGTGGTAGCTGGAGAGATTGGCCAAAGGTACTACTCCCAGAGTGTTATAAAAAAGAAAGTGGGAAAACTTATTCAGCAGTTTACGGTCGCATGAGTTGGAATAAACCTGCCCCAACCCTAACAACACAGTTCTACAGTTATGGGACAGGTCGCTTTGGACATCCTGAACAAGATAGAGCATTGAGTCTCAGAGAAGGAGCTCTTTTACAAACTTTCCCTGAGAGTTATCTTTTTAGCGAGCCCAATGAAGAGGTAATTTTTACAAGAATAGGGCGACATATCGGCAATGCGGTACCCCCATTGTTGGCAGAGGCAATCGGGAAGTCTATACGTTCTCATTTGGAGATAGTTCATGAAAAACAAATACATTCTAAAAATTGATTTGAATAGCCTCAATCATTTGGGAATAAATTTGTATAGTAATATACCTGCAGTTTTGTCCGAATTAATCGCCAATTCATGGGATGCTGAAGCAGCAAAAGTTCTTATAACAGTTGAACAAAGAGAAAAGATTATCGTTCACGATGATGGTTGTGGCATGGATCAGGACGATATGAATAATAAATTTCTAACTGTCGGTTATGAACGTAGAAAGAATGTGCAAAATGATCAAACTCCAATGAAAAACCGTAAAGTGATGGGGCGCAAAGGAATTGGAAAATTATCGATTTTTTCAATAGCAAAGCATGTTCAGATATTTACTAAAAAAAAAGATAACAAAACCATCGGGTTAGAGTTAGATGTAGAAAAGATTAAGGAAGCGATTGCAAACAAAAAAGAGTACCACCCTCGTGCCATTGAAGCAATACCAAGTGAATTTAAGATAGAATCAGATTCTGGAACCATTATTGTTTTGACAGAATTAAAAAAGAGAATTTCTGCTTCTCTTGATGAGAATCTTAAAAAACGTATTGCACGGCGTTTTAGTATTTGGTCTGACGACTTTAAAGTTAACGTTAATAATGAACTTGTTAGTATTCAAGACAGAGATTACTTTGATAAACTTGAGTATACCACTGTCTATGGAGAATATGATCGCACAAACTTTAGGCATGATAGAGAATACATTGAAGAAAGAAATAATATAATTGATATACCTCCAAAGCATGAAATAAAAGGCTGGATCGGGTTAGCAAAAGAATCTAGCTCCTTACAAAATGAGACAGATCATCTCAACAAATTAACGATTTTAGTGCGGGGTAAAGTCGCTTTAGAGAATATACTTGACCATTTTAGATTGGGAGGGCTTTATACAAAATACTTAATTGGAGAAATTGAAGCAGACTTTCTAGATTCAACCGAATCAGAAGACATCGCGACTTCAAGTAGGCAAGACTTTCTTCAGAATGACGAGAGGTTTGTTGCTCTCAAAACATTTATACAAAACGAACTAAAATTTGTTGAGAAGAAAAGGAGTGAATATAAAGAGCAGCAAGCAGAGGAGAAAGCAAAAGAGAATCCAGCCATTAAAGACTGGTACAACAGCCTTCAAGGTGATACTAAAAAGGCGGCCAAGAATCTCTTTGGTCGTATCAACCAGATTGCAACTGATGAGGAACACCGAAAAACTTTGTATAAGCATGGGGTTTTAGCTTTTGAACACTTACAGTACAAAAAGCAATTAAATCAGCTAGAGAATTTAGATATTAACAATCTTGAGATCGCCGTTCAACTCTTCTCTGAAATTGATGATATTGAAGCTTCGTGGTACTATCAAATAACTGAGGGCAGGTTAAAAATGATTAGAAAACTTCAAGAGAACGTTAAGCAGGATGTAGTAGAAAAAATTATTCAGAAACATATCTATAATCACCTTTGGTTGCTTGACCCCACATGGGATAGAGCAACCGAGACTCCCTCTATGGAGCAAACTGTTAAAAGTAGCTTTGATATAATTTCTAAAAAATTAACTAAAGAAGAGGCTAACGGCAGAATAGATATCCAATATAAAAAGACATCTGGCAAACACATAATCATTGAACTCAAAAGGAGCAGTGTCGGGTTAAATAGCCAAGATTTATCAAAACAGGTAGAAAAATATATTACAGCACTTACAAAACTAGTGAAAAATGCCGAAAACATTACAGGAAAGCCAGATATTGAGGCAATCTGTCTAGTCGGTAAATTGCCAACCGATCTAAACTGGCAGGAAGCACTCAAAGCAAAAGGTATTCGAGTTGTCACCTATCAACAACTCATCAATGACGCAGAGAATGCTTATAAAGATTATCTCAATAAAAAATCTGAAAAAGGAAGAATAAGCAAACTATTGGATGATATTGAAAACTCCTAGTTTCTCAAACAATTTAATTCTTTTACTTTAAACCCCCATCACCTCGTCACACCACCACTCCCCCCGCGAGCTTTAGCAATTCCCTGCACCGCTACTCAATTGATAAACGGATGGGGTGGGATTCGAACCCACGAGGCGATTGCTCACCTATCGGTTTTCGAGACCGACGCCTTCGACCACTCGGCCACCCATCCCACCCTCAAAATTTACTTTTTTTACCAATAATGACAAGTCATATTGACAATTTAACTGGTATTGTTATAGTTTTAGTAATAATCTACTACTATGCCCAGCTTCCCCAGTAATACTACCACCTCATCGGCATATACTCCACTAGCCGAACTGCTCCGCCCGCAAAAAATCGATGATATTGTTGGACAAAAACAGCTACTCCATTGTGGAGGTGCCATTCGCCAGTTGGTCGATGCCAAGAAATTCTCCAGCATGATTCTATGGGGGCCAGCTGGCTCAGGTAAGACCACTTTGGCACGTCTGCTCGCTCAGCAATCAAAGAGCTTTTTTGTCTCCATATCGGCGACCATGAGCAATGTTGCCGAATTGCGTAAAATCTTTGCCGATGCCAAGCGTGCCCAAGACAACGGCAAAAATACTTGTTTGCTGATCGACGAGATACATCATTTTAATAAGAGTCAGCAGGATTCTTTTTTGCCTTATCTTGAAGATGGCAGTATTATTTTATTGGGTGCCACCACTGAAAATCCCAGTTTTGAGTTAAATTCAGCGTTGTTATCGCGCTGTCAGGTTTTTGTTTTACAACGGTTGAATGACGATGATCTGGAATTATTGTTACAGCGCGCCGAAGCTTACATTGATCAGCCATTGCCAATCGTCGACTTGGCTCGGGCGAATTTGCGAAAAATGAGTGCAGGCGATGGACGATATTTATTGAATATGGTAGAGAGCCTCTACGCACTCAAACCCAACAAGCCCCTCTCTATTAAGGAATTGGGCGATTTTCTCCAAAGACGTTCACCTTTATACGATAAAAAAGGCGACAATCATTATCATTTGATCAGTGCCCTCCATAAGAGCTTACGGGCGAGTGATTGCGATGCAGCCCTCTATTGGCTGGCCCGAATGTTGATTGGAGGTGAAGACCCGCTGTATATTTTACGTCGCCTGTATCGTTTTGCTTATGAAGATATTGGACTTGCCGATCCCAATGCCACGGTGCAAGCTCTGCATGCGTGGGAGTACTATAAACGCCTTGGTAGCCCCGAAGGAGAATTGAGCTGTGCCCAGCTAGTCATCTATCTGGCTACCGCCCCCAAATCTAATGCGGTCTATAAAGCCTTCAAGGCAGCACGAGCAGACGCTCGATCATCAGCATCACTCACCCCGCCTAAGCATATTTTAAATGCACCGACCAAACTGAGCAAGCAATTAGGCCATGGCAAAGATTATCAATACGACCATGACCATGAAAATGCCTTTAGCGGGCAAAATTGTTTTCCCAATGAATTACCACGAAAACAGTACTACCAGCCCAATCCCCGTGGTTTTGAACGGGAAATCAGTAAACGACTCGCTTATTGGAATGGGCTTCGCCAGAAAAAGCACCCAAAATAATAAAATATTAAGAACGCCAGTAAGAACAAGAAAAATAATGACAAAATATATTCAAGAATTTAACTGGAGAGAGCAATGAATTATCGAAAATTAGGGAATACCAATATTGTAGTGAGCGAGATTTGCTTGGGGACGATGACTTGGGGCGAGCAAAACAGCGAACGAGAAGCACACGCACAATTGGATGTAGCATTAGAACACAAGATCAATTTTATAGATACCGCAGAACTGTATCCGGTTCCACCACGCCCCGAAACTCAAGGACGCACCGAGAAATATATTGGTAGCTGGTTAAAAAAACAGAATCGACAGGAGCTGATCATTGCCAGCAAGGTAGCAGGACCCAGTCTCCAATACTTTCGCGGCGGCTCAAGTCTCACCAAAGATCAAATCTTCCAAGCAGTCGATCAAAGCTTAAAGTATTTAGATACCGATTATATTGACCTTTATCAATTGCATTGGCCAGAAAGAAATACCAACTTTTTTAGTAGCTTGGGTTTTACCGCGCCAGATAAAGAAAAAGAAGAAAAATACCAAAACTCCCGAGCTACCTTACAAGACAGTCTCGAAGCCTTGGACAAGTTGATCCAGACTGGAAAAATTCATCATATAGGAATTTCAAATGAAACTCCATGGGGAGTCAGCGAATGTCTCAGACTAGCGCGAGAAAAAAATCTACCCCGAGTAGTGAGCATTCAAAATCCATATAATTTATTGAATCGCAGCTATGAGGTTGGTTTAGCCGAATTCCATTTTCGCGAAAAAGTAGGATTATTAGCCTATTCTCCCTTAGCTTTTGGAATGTTGACCGGCAAGTATCTAGACTCATCAGCCGATCTCTCTCAGAGCAGATTAACTCTGTTCAAGAGATTTGGGCGCTATACCAGTGAACAAGCAAAAAAAGCGACACAGGCTTACGTTGATATTGCGCAAAAACATGGGATGAGTCCAACACAATTGGCATTGGCTTTTATTAATCAACAGAGTTTTGTTACCAGCAATATTATCGGAGCTACCACCCTAGAGCAACTCAAAGAAAACATAACAAGCAACAAGGTCGTATTAAACGAAGAGATTTTACAAGAAATTGAGAAAGTCCATGAAATCTACACCTACCCGTGTCCCTAATAAACTGTAGCCGCGCCAGTTAATCTGACACTTTTGGTTGCAATTTCTATCTGTGCGGTCGCGCCTCTTCAAAATAACTTTGACCTTGTTCTAGCGTGTATTGTGCAAAATCAAGGGGATTCCCACTCGGCTGACATCGACGGACCTCTCCTGCTTTTTTTTGCGAGCGATCTACTGTGCACAGCAGATCATCTCGCAACTGCAAACCTCGATAGAGCGAATAGACACCGATCGCCAACGCACGAGCGATGCTTTCTTGATTCTCAAGAATCAAAAGACGATCCCGCTTAATATCGAGAGAGCCAAGCTCCAAAAGAGCCACGATTGCATTGGTGTAGATAGGGAGCGTGTAGGTGCTCACATATGGTTTATAAACCTCACCAAATTGCCGTTGTCCAATTGAATCATTCTTTTTGTTCTGTTTTTCTTTGCGCAAATTTCCGGGTAGATCCATTAAACCAAGTAATTTTACGTAGTGGAGCAGTTCATTGGCCGCATAATGATTATCGCCGCCAAATCCAAGTCTACCGCCCTCTCGTCGTAAACTCTCGTATTTACTTTTCTCGCGCTGCCAAAACGGCTGTTCAACCGGGCGAAAATCTCGATACGAAAAAGAATATTCTTTTTTTTGCGGATCGTAGCCATCGGGCCAATTATGATCTCGATACGACCAATCGGTTAAATTGTGCCGCAATCCGCGATAATCACTGAAACTCAATTGACTACCATCATTTTGCGAACGATAACCATGAAAATATCCCCAAATATCCGCACGAAAAACTTCAAAGGTGGTTAAATGGGCATCCCTCCTCGTTCGTAAGATTAAATCTTGCCAAGCTGTTTTTTGCCACACTTTTAGACTCTCTTCTCCTAGGTGAATTTTTCGTACCAGATCCATCGTCGCAAAACCTGGCGATAGGACGGCAGCCATCCCACCGGTCCCGCTTCCACCCGGCGTCAAATGTAATGAAAGAACAAGAGACGGGGCAAATTGATTGATCTTACTCAAACGACCCGGCGCAAGACGTCCCCGCATATCTCGATAATCGTATATTCGATATTCATCGTTAATACTCGCGTTTTGTTTTTTTGCGGGAAGATTCCCGCTCTGCCAAAGGGAAAAATGAGAGAAACGATCTGGAGTCACCCCTTCTTCTCGCGTCAAACGCGAGTGAAACAGGACGCGAGGAAATGATTGTTGCGGACTCACAGCAGCTAACAGCCTGCGAAAACGATACCAACCGATTGGATGCTGCGTCCAATTCAAAATCTGTGAAACTCGCAGCGCCAATGGGAAGACCACCTCTGCCTCGCGATAAGGCCCCGCTTGCATCCCTTCACCAAAATAAGAACGGTACTGTTGGGTAAGGTCATCCCAACGATCACTCTTGATAACGCCGTGAGTATCACGTGGATTGATACCACCGTGCCCCGGATCAATAATTACTCGTATTACTTTAGTCGCAGGATCATTCAAAAAAAAAAATTGTACAGATAACCGCCACAAATCGCAAATATCACCAAGAAGATTGCTTGCTTGGTCTTTTGCTCAAAAAACCTATGTAACAATAAATAAAATTCTTTGAAATTTCGCTGCACAACCCGCTGGGGAAAGAGGTCTCTCACCTCTCGCCATCCCAACCCGTAACGCATCAATAATAGCGACTATTGACTAACTGGAGTTCGATTCACCAGTAGCTTTCTTGCATCTCGCAGATCGCTGTTATATTGTTTTCGTAACTGCTTTCTTTTTTCCAGATCTAATTCTAATCCTTCAAGTACTGCAATTGCAAAAACCTTACCTACTCGATAATGATCGATTGCCAAAAGGTATCTGCCATAAAAATTATGACGAGCACCTTCATCTAAATGATAGTTGGCAATTTTTAGCTTGTTGTCATTTTTTTCAATATATTTTGGTGGAGATTTTTTGGCCGATTCGTAGCGATTAGACAGCTCTAAATCGACATCAGTGAGCCGATCAGCACTGATTGACAAAATCTCAATCAATCGGTTACGATAAACTCTCTCATAATCTTGGATGAGCATATTCATTTTTTCACTCGCTACTGCATATTCATTTTCTGATGCTAAATAGAAGCGACGGTTCTGGTAGTACTTGGCGACCTTAAAAAGACGTGAGACTTCTTCAAATCGAGCGGGTGCATTTTCTAGACTACCACCATAATTTTTTACAATCAAATAGAGGGTGCGCATACTTTTTCGTAATTGTTTGTCATACTCTTCAGAATTGAGTCTCGCATCCCAACGAGTAAAATAGGTTCCTTCTCTTTCTACCTGAATTAACTCTTCTTTCCCCAAGGAACCCCCTTTGGAAGCACCAATATTCTCAATATACGGCTGAGCGCTCACAACAGAACTACTGACAACTATCAAAAGAGGCATGGTTAACCAGCCTAACAGGCGATTTTTTTGCCCTACACCCTCATTGTGCTTGTCTTTTTTGCACATCCGTTCTCTGCTACTGCTATTTTTGCTATTTTGTCGTATCCTTACTTCAATGTTTTGTATCTTCTTCATTTTACCATCCTTGGTTTTTTATCGTATACTATATCGTAGCAGGGAGTGTCAATGTCAACTGGTTTCTCTAACATTTTTATTTTTTTGATAACTTTTATCAAAGTTTTTTGCACTATCATCAGAATCTAGCTTTTCGTTGCCAATCGACCGTATGTTCGGTTTAGAACAGCAATGCTCTGGCAAGCAACCGGTCATTTCCTGAGCAACCAGTCATCGCTCAAGCAGACTAGGATCGATAGCCAGCCCGTCAATTCCCGAGCTGAAAGATTTTAGCTCCAGTAAACAATACCTGTATTTTTGCAAGAGCTTGTTTGGCTGGCGCGATTTTATCAAAACATCCTAGATAAATTTGCCGTTTTTCTAATGACGGGTCGCCGGTCACAATGATGGGCGAAGCAGATTGATTTTGTAGCAGATTTTCACAACTATGCAATTCGCTTGCTGGAAATAGACTGGCAAGGCTTGTTTTGATAACCGCCAGTTGTTGCGGAGAATATTCTCCCACTTTGATAATATATAAGCCTTCTGTCTGTGCTACATTCGCTGGAGTCTGCTGAACTGCAGCAATTGAGGGTTTTTCGACATTATTGCGAAACGATAGAGTCTCTTTATCTTTCTCTTTATCAGGATAGCGAATCAAATCCTTCTCAAGTGAAGTAAACTGACCGATGGGGAAACCAACTAATATCCCAGCAAAAAAAAGAAAAATTGCAGCGAGCAATAACCCTTTGGAGCGCAACGAGCTACCAGACCGACCACTTTTCTGCCGATTCATCTGGGTGGCTTTGGAAGCAAATCCTTGATCATTGAATGAGTGCCGATGTCTCTTTTGATATCGCATCAAGGATTGGGAAAAATCTCTATCAGACATACATTACTCACCGATGAGGGTCATTCATTTCTTATATTATCGGATTATCGCATAAAAATCCGAGCAAGATTTTTTGAGGAGCCGACATGTCACAAGTACGTGTTTATCAAAAAGTGCTTTCTGATTTTTTGATAAACAGTTGACATTTTCCTCCAAAATATCTATAATTACTTTAGTCTAAAATCCATAAGCCATTAGATTGCATTGAAAAATATCCAAAACCTAAAGCAACGGGAAAAAAACCAATTATTGCGGCTTGCCGGCAAAAACAGAGCCATTCCTGCCGAATCTGCTGTCAGCTACGCATACGCCCAAAAGCTGTGTAACCTCTCTCACCAATTAAAAAAACAGATCGGGATTTTAGTAGATTTGCGCGGCAAAATAGTATCAGTTCTTCTCGGCGATCACCAATCGATCTTACTGCCAAAGTTAAACGGCAAAGATCGGCTCCGTAATTATCGCTTTATTCATACTCATTTAAAACAAGAACCTCTGGATCAAGAGGATCTCTATGATCTCGTCCTCCTCCAAATGGATGCGACAACCGTGGTTACCTTTGATTCCAATGGCAAACCAAGAGAGTTTCAATCGGCAATTCTTGCCAGCGAGAGTCCAAATGGCTATATTCTACAACCCAAGTTAAAATTTGAACAGATTCATCTGGATGACTTTCAAGAAACATTGGCCTTGCATAAACGAAAAAATAGTAAAAAGATGCGCCAGATTCAAATTCACGACAATCGTGCTCTCTTGGTTGGAGTCTATACCAAAGAGCTCCTCAGCCAAAGAAACAGTAGTATCGAAGAATCTTTAGCAGAGCTCAAAGAACTCACCGAAACTGCGGGTATCCATGTCGTTGGGTCCTTAACGCAACATCGATCACAATTAGACCCGATCTATCTGTTGGGGAAAGGCAAGGTCAAAGAAATGGCTTGGCAAGCCGTCACCCTCGGTGCAGAAATGATTATTTTCGATTTGGAAATTAATTCAGCACAGGCTAAACGCATTGCAGAAATTTCCGACCTGAAAATCATCGATCGGACTCAGATCATACTCGATATCTTTCAAAAGCATGCCCGCAGTAAGGATGGCAAGATTCAAGTCGAATTAGCACAACTCCAGTACGCAAAGCAACGCCTCAACGAAAGAGACGATCGACGGTCGCGCTTGGTGGGAAGAATTGGCACACGCGGTCCCGGTGAGACCAGCATGGAGATCGGGCGCCGGCGAATTCAAGAGAAAATTCATCGATTGGACAAAGAGCTCAACCAAATCAGTAAAAGGCGGCGACTCAATCGACAAGTAAGATCAAATAATCTACCCTCAGTAGCGGTTGTTGGCTATACCAACGCTGGAAAATCAACTCTCCTAAATGCACTGACTCTGTCTTCAGTGAAAACCGGCAGTGCTCTGTTTGTCACCCTTGACCCGAGTAGTCGGCGACTCCGTTTCCCCGATAACCGAGAGGTGATTATCATTGATACAGTTGGTTTTACCCGTGAACTTCCACCAGTGTTAAGCGGTGCCTTTCGCGCGATTCTTGAAGAAATTAAAGAAGCAGATTTATTGCTCCATTTGATTGATCTGAGCGATCCTCATCATCAGAAAAAAACCATTGCTATTGAGAAAATAATCGAATCGTTAGGAATCAATAGCCAACCACAAATTCGTGTCTATAATAAAATTGACCAACTAGAACAAAAAAATCATTGGCAAAATAAACAAGACGACGTATATATTTCTGCAAAAAAAAACGTTGGTCTTGATCATCTGTTAAAAAAAATTGAAAGAAAACTACTCGAATCACAATTGAATCCATGAATCTTAATCGGTTAGTGATTCTATTACTCCGCCAAATGCTCTACCCATTCGATCAATCAGCCGTTGGCGCTTTCTCTTTATAATGATTATGAGTTTTCTCTCAAAAATACCGCAAAAGGAGAAGAATAAGCTCATGGCACTCTCTCGCGAAATTCGCAGCATTGAAGTAGATGGATATTGGTCGATCTCCGTCAATCATGCGCTCGCATTCGTGGATTACTCGTTAGAAGACTTTGTAACTCATTGCTATCAAAACCAACACGATGAACATTGGAACTGTTTTTCTAATTCTTCATCTCTCGGGAATGTCTCTCTTGATTGTGAAAACTTTGCCATTTTTTTGGATTTTCTAAAAAAAAAAGGAATGGTGCACTGCCAGTATTTTTTTCAAAAAACTGGATACTATTTTTCAGAATCTCAAAAAGAAAAATTAAATACATTTTTCAACCAACAAGTCACGCAAAAACTCACTGAAGACGATCTTGATGAAGCTCTCTTAAAATCGATCATCCTGAGCTCCACCGATATGAGACAAGCGATTATCTTTTATGGGCGGGTCACATTCCCGCTCACCAAACAAATCTTTCAGATAGCATGCCAATTCTTGCGAGAAAAAAGAATTCGGGTCCATGGGTTTAGCAAAAAATACTGTACTCAAATACTCTATGAACGATACTTTTCCAATGGTGCGAGAAACTCCTTTAAGGGACGCATAGCAAAAGAAAATCCCAATGGTGCGTGGGATCAATTGCTTTGTCAAGCCCTCCTCGCTAGAGTAGAAGAATTTTCTAGAACATTTTCTCGGAGAAGAAAAAAAACAAAAGGGGTCACAATCGATGAACAGACGAGGAGAGCACTTTTTCTCCTTGGCTTACCCACAGATCAACTGCCCAATCCACAAACCCTCAAAGAATCGTATTACCGTGCATTAAAAAAGTATCATCCTGATCTTCATCAGGCTACCCTGCAGCAAGTCAAACAAAAAGACCTACGAGAAAACCTAGAAAGTCAAAAAAAAAGTCAGAGAGCGCAACATCTAGCGACACAAAGTATCATCGATTCTTATAAACTTCTCCTCAACAGAAGCGGATGATATTCTGAGAAAATATAAGGGACATAACTCGGTTTTTTGGGGAGGTAGCTGTCGGTGAATAACCATCAAATCAGGGGCAACAACTCTTTTATGTCGGTAATCCGATGAATCGCACCCTCCCATTCAACTGGTGTCCCATGCCCGTACTCGCAGGCAATAAAGGCAACTTGGGCTTGCCTTGCAGCAAGACCATCACTTTCTCTGTCGCCAATCATCACGGCATCGTCGGTAGCGATCTGATATTTTTTGAGCGTTGTCAGCAGTAATTCTGTTTTATCCTTAAAGTCGGTTTTTTTTTCTCCAACCCCGGATATTTCAAAAAAATATTGAATTGTTTGATTTTTTTGCAGAATTGCTTTTACATACGGTAGTCGGCCATTGCTTGCCGCAAAAAAAACGTGTCCCCTCTGGTGTAAACTCGCAAATACTTCGTTCACAAATGGATAGTGTTCACCCTCACCAGCAGTAATTTTACAAACCAAAAGATCTAAAATCGAATCACTGAGCTCTTTTTGCTGAATCTGATTGAGATGGGTCCAGTCGGGAAAGAGTGTGCGAAAAATAGTTGCGGGAACTTGTCCCACGCAAGAAAGAATGCTTGCTAATGTGGGTACCGGTAGTTGGATTGCATACTTTTGATTGAGTTGCTCTATCGCCTCTCGATAGGTAGAGACGAGAATATCGCAGCTCGAAAAAACTGTTCCATCGATATCCCAAAATACATATTTTTTTTTCATGTTCCTCTTTTTTCTATTGCCGCTCTACGCCAACACGACCCGCCAGAATTTCCGCTATTTTATAGTTTCCATACACCCTTGAGCCGTGTAAGGTAACCACTTCACTTGCTATGTAGTTACCCACATAAGCAGCATCACGCATATTGCCCATGAGATCGCCCGAAAGCGGATCCTCTTTCAGTAGAGTTGCAAGTGCTCCACCAGCAAATGCATCACCAGCACCAGTGGTATCAATGGCCTTGACCTGAAACCCAGGAATATGCTCGCTTTTTTGCCCACTTTGTCCGATCAGACAGCCATCAGCCCCAAGTGTAAGAAAAACTCGCCGTTTTCGCGAGCCATTTAATAGTTTTTGCATTGCCTTTTCTACGGTACTTTCACCACTAAAAAAGAGTGCTTCTTCAGCATTAGTGAAAATGACATCGACATAGGAATCAATCAAAGATTGATCTTTTTTAAGAAATTGTTCGACTACTCCGGGATCAGAAAAACTGAGGGCCACTGGTACTTTTTTTCTCTGAGCTATCTCAAAGATTGAAACGCCAATATCTCGATGCTTTTTATCGGTCCACAAATAACCTTCTAAATAACAAAATTTGGCACGGGCCAAGGTTTCCTCAGAAATATGAGTAAGGGTTAATTGATTATTGATACCGAGATGGGTGCTCATTGTCCTTTCAGCGTCTGGAGTAGTCAAGACAATTGAAGTCCCAGTCATCCCGTTTGTACTCTGCAGAGGGAGAACTGGTAGCTCAATCCATTTTTTTTTCATCTCTTTGATAAAAAAATCACCGAGTGGATCATGGGCCAGCTGCCCAATAAATACACTTTTTTGCGCAGATGCAAAGCAAGCCACCGTCCATACGGTATTGGCCGCCGAACCACCAGGTTTTTTGTCGCTGATTAATCCTTCATTCTCTAAAAAGTGTAAGATCTTCTCTTGTTTTTCCCGCGTTGCAAGATTCATTCTTCCCACCATTAGCTCCAAGTGGGACAAGAGCTCATTCTCCACCAAAGCAATATTGTCTACCAGCGCGTTGCCAATCGCATAAACAGAAAGATCGGGTTGTTCTTTAGAATTCATTTTAGGGTTCATTTTTTTTAAAATCATAGCTATAAGAGAGCGCAACCTGCCCAGTCCGAGCAATTTCTAGTATACCAAAATCCTTCATCATGGAAATAAATCCAGATATCCGGCGGGGGTTTCCATGAACTTCGATCAGCATATTATCCAGAGACACTTCTACAATTTTACCACCAAATACCTCAACAATGCCAAAAATACTCGAACGTTCCTCCTTTTTAGATTTGACTCGGATTAATAACAACTCACGTAAGAGTGAATCATGATACGGCAAGCGCCTAACGGCAAGGACGTCTGCTAATTTAAGTAATTGCTGATGGAATTGTTCAGCATCCTTCAATGAACCCAACATAACGATGGTAATCACCGCCTGCCGAGGATCATGAGTTTCCCCGACTGCAACGCTTTCTATGTTAAAGCCGCGCCGAGTAAACAGACCAGAGACATGACTCATGACTCCAGCTTGATGGCGTACAATAATAGATAGAATATGTTTAACTATTTCATTGCTATTTTCCATATACTTGCAAACTCCAATGAATCAGAACATTATAGATTTTTTGATAATTGGAATCGATTAAATGAAATCAGATGTATGATTCTAGACTCATTAATCACTCATACCAGTTGCCTCTTTCAATGATTCTTTGTCAAAGATTTTTCTTGACAAAGAACACTCAGAAAAATATGGTAGGGGCCTTAGTGCTAAATAAAAAAAATGAAGGAACAGCTGAAAAATTGGCGATACTTTCCCGATAAAAATGATACATTCAGCGATATTCATTCGGTAATCTCTGAGAAGATGATGTTTTATTTTTAATTGTGTTGAGAAGAAATATCTATTTAGTCTATTCTGAAATTAGATATTCTAGCAAGAATCGTAAGGCAAGAGCGTAACTATGGGAAATCTAAGAAAAAATCTTTTATCTTTTACTGGTAAGATAGGTCTGGTTATTTCTCTGGGGATACTCATTCTTTCTGCTGGCAGTGCCTATATCATTTATCGTGAAGCACGAAATATCATTGTCACTGGGATTCGTGATAAGTTAAAAGACGTTGGTCGAGTCGCAATTAATCTCTTTGATGAGGATGCAAAAAGAAAATTAAGGCAACTAGACGCAAGATTCCACGAAGAAACGACCTTCACTAAAAATTTTGAGTTCACTTTAGTTGGTGAAGATCGAATTGCGAATACAAGCGACGATGTCGCATATAGCTCGATCCCCGAACAGAGTGCTGTCGAGATTATGAACAGTATGGATTATCTTGATATCGTGAATATTTTAAGAAAAATTCGCATGAGCTCCACTCAAGCCCTCTTCCCAAACGACGCTAACTTACAACCATTGAATATTCTTAGAACGGCAGCCCAAGATATACCGACAATCGAAAAAATCTATATTATTTCTAAGGTACCACTCCATCCTGTTGGAGAAAAAACAGAAGCTATTAAAGACGATGCCCAACTTTTTTACGGCACCGATGACTTGATTTCCAGCTTGGTGGACGCAGACTATCTACCAGCTTATAACGATGGGCGGGGGAACCGTTATCCGGGCAATCCGATAGGAAGGATTAGCCACACCCCTTCACCATCGATTCATCAAGCATTTCTTACTGGGAAGCCTTTTGCCGACAAATTTTTCCGTAAGGATGAATTCGGACAAAGCAATTTATTTGCATATACCCCGGTTCTTTCTGGTGTTGGCGAAGATGCATCACTCCTCTTAGCAATGAGCTTTAACGTTCGGGTTCAGCAAAAGCGTCTCAATCAAATGTTACAAATTTGTATTTCTGCGGTGTTTTTTTCCCTCATTATTTCTTTGATCATCACCTATTTTATCGCTACT
This sequence comes from Leptonemataceae bacterium, assembly GCA_965207725.1. GTDB lineage: Bacteria > Spirochaetota > Leptospiria > Leptospirales > Leptonemataceae. Next base: position 1,796,420 of record OZ242290.1, read on the forward strand.
TGGGTTAATCGACCCATCAAAATTCTCGCCGAAGGGGCATGGAAGGTCACACAACGCGATTTTTCCACCAAACTCTCCATCGAATCGCAAGATGAAATGGGCAGACTTGCTCAGAGTTTTAATCTCATGGTGGAAGAAATTGATACTTATTCTAAATATCTCACCAATCTGAACAAGGCTTACGAACGCTTTGTTCCCAAAGAATTTCTTCTGCAGCTCGATAAAAATGACATCACCGAAGTAAACCTAGGAGACCAGGTTGAAAAAGAAATGAGCGTTTTATTTTCAGATATCCGTTCTTTTACTGCACTTTCAGAATCGATGACACCGGACGAGAATTTTCAATTCTTAAACGATCATCTCAATAATATTACACCTTTAATTCAGAAAAATGATGGCTTTATTGAACGCTTCATTGGTGATGCGATTGTTGCACTGTTCCCCAAGCCCGAATCCGATATCTTTACTACCTCAATCTCTATTCATACGGCCTTAAAAGAATCAAATAGGAAAAGGATGAATGAGAATTTAAAACCCATCGAAATCGGCATCGGCTTGCATAGTGGACGTTTGGTACTCGGGACAATTGGTGAAAAAAATCGAATGAATAGCACTGTTATTTCCGATGCAGTAAAGATATCTTCAGACTTGGAATCCTTAACAAAAAAATTCAGAGTCAAAATAATTGCAAGTGAGACCATATTAAAAAAGACGCAAAAGTATACCAAAGAAAATCATTTCCGTATGATTGGAGTATTGAATTTAGGTAAAGACACACCAGAACAGACAATGAGTTTTTACGAAGTTTATGGATTGGATAGTCCACAAGAAATAGAATTGAAGGAAAAGACTCAAGAAAGATTGACAGAGGCTATTACTCTCATGCAAAGAAGCAAAAAAAACCTCCAGAACAGTCTCATCCTGTTTAAGGAAATCTATAAAATCAATCCAGCCGATACAGTCGCCCAATTCTATATTGATCGTTGTAAAAAGTTATCTAAAGGTTCTTAAAGTATTTCCATGCAACAAGAAATGACAAAAGATGTTTTGCACCCAAAACAAAAAAAACAAATGCCCTTTGCAGTTAAAGTGGCGTTGCTCATTTCAATTCCCTTTTGTCTCACTACAGCAGGTATCTCCTTTCTCATTTATTTCCAATCAAAGGGAATTATCTTACAACAAATGGGAGACCGACTGAAAGATATTGGTCGAGCAGGAACCCTGCTGTACACTCCACAAATTATCGACGACATCAAATATCTCAATAAATCGTTTAGGGATGCCTCTACTTACCAAAGCGACCGCATTGAGGAAATCTTGAATGGTGCAGATAGTATCCCTCAGACAGACGATGATGAAACTTTTTATTCAATACCAGAAAAAAAAGCCAATGAGATTATGGAATCTGAGCAATTTCAGCGAGTGGTACAGGTATTACGAAGAATCCGCTCGGGTACAAGAAATAACATCTACGCTGGGCAGGAAGAGTTAGGATCACTCGATATTATTCGTAAGTCATCTTCAGACTTACCGACCATTAACTATGTATATTTGATGAGTCAAGTAGCAGATACCAAAAGCGATGGAGAGAATTCTCCTCTCCCAAAAAATAAAATTCTTGCTTATCTAGTGGATGCAGACTATTTACCAGTGGAGGACGATGGTACCGGCGAACCCTATGAAGGTAACCCGATCGGCAATATTTTTTATCCGGTCACCCAAGAGATGGGCGACTCATTTAACGAGCCAATTGCCATTGCAGAAAAAGAATTCCCTGAAGCAGATGAATGGGGAGACGTCCAATTGTCGGGTTATACACCCATCTTAGATAAAGATCGAAACGTTATCAGCGTAATGGGTATCGATTACAATGTAAAAGGAGAGGCAAATAAATTAAAGGTTTTACGAAATATTTGTTTGATTGCTGGCATCAGCTCACTCTTTTTATCCTTGCTCATTACTGCGTTTATTCGCGGTTGGATCAATCGTCCATTGGCAATCCTGATTAAAGGGGCCAATGAAGTTACCAATAGGAATTTTGATACCCAAATTAAAATAGACTCAAAAGACGAAATGGGAGATTTGGCGCTCGCATTTAACACAATGATTGGGGAAATCAAAGACTTTTCCCAACATCTGCAAAAATTAAATGTGGCGTTTGAGAAGTTCGTACCCAAAGAATTCCTTTTTGAGATCGATAAAAAGGATATCCTTGACATTACGATTGGAGACCAAGTAGAAAGAGAAATGTCAGTTATGTTCTCAAATATTGGATTTGATACGATTAGACAAGATCTTATTTCTCCTACTAATCGAATCGATTTTTTGAATTCATTCTTACAGATATCTGGGCCAATCATTCGGCAGCACAAAGGTTTTATCGATAAGTTTCTCGGATTTATTATTATGGCACTCTTCCCGCAAAACCAACGAGATGCCTTATACAGTTCAATCGATATCCAGGAAAAAATAAATGACTTAAATATCGAAAGAAAAAAGAAATATATTCCACTCATCAGAAGTACCATTGGAATTCATTTTGGTCGTTTGATTATGGGAACTATTGGCAATATGAATCGAATGGATAGTACTGTGATTTCTGATGCAGTGAACGTCGCTAGTCGATTAGAAGGATTAGCCAAGAGATTTGATGTGAGAATCATTTGTAGTGAAGTTGTCATCTCCGATGTCAATACTACAGAAAAGGTAATCTACAGCCGCTATCTAGGAAATCTACAAATAAAAGGAAAAAAGAAGAAAATGAAGGTGCATGAAGTATTTAATAATGATACTTCTCAGCAAATTTCCTTAAAATCAAAAACAAAAGCAAAATTTGAAGAGGGGATCCACCTCTTCCATCTAGAAAGAAATATAGCCAGTGCAACGAAAATTTTTACGGAAATTCTAAAGAACAACCCCCAAGATTCCGTCACAAAAATCTATCTCAAGCATTGCAAAACATTACCAAAGAAAAAGATTTTAACATAGCCTCCTCTGATCAACCCGCTCGGCAATAAAAAAGTTACTGAGAAAATTTGGCTAAAAAAAAATTCAATGCATTTCAAACCAGCGATGATTTCAACATTTTCTCGTGTAAATTGCGTAGGCGACGATTGGCGTTCACAAAAAGGGAGTAGGTAATCCTCGGTTGAGACATCATAAGTTTTAGAAAGTCGGATCGATCAAAAATAATTAATTCTGAGGGTTCTTGAGTTTTTGCAGTGGCAGATCGTGCCCGATGTTCGACAATCGCCATCTCACCGAAACAATCCTTCTCTTCTACTTCGGCGATCAGCACTTGATTTTTGTAGATACCGATTGTCCCTCGTTTGACCACAAAGAACTCCTTGCCGGGGTCACCCTCCTTAAATAGCTCAGTATTGCTACGACATTCGATAACCTTCGAGATCTCACTCAACAGAAATATATCCTCCGCCACAACCTCGGCAAAAATGGGAACTGTTTTTAAGAATAGAATTAATTCTATTTTTAAGCTCATTTGATTGATCTTCTCTTGATAACTGTGGACAAAGCCTAACTTAATTAACGACCAGAGAGCAGCGTATCTGAATAACGGTTGTTCATGGCTACTGTATCTTATCAAAATTGATCGTGATCTTGTCAACTCTCTCTCACCAATCAAAAATAATCCCAACATTGAAAGCCAAGTATTATTGCTTTTTTCGATCAGAAAATAGACAGTTCTTTGCTCAAATGCCAGATGTTTTTCCTTGTTGAAATTTTGTTGCGAAGCCTGCGCCGAAACAGCAGGCAATAGACTTGTCTCGATCAATTTAATAAATTCTTTAAAATATCGCTCAAATTTTTGATATTCCGTATCTTTGGACACAGCTTGATTTTGTCTGTCATGGACCGACATAGATCCAGTTTCATAGTCATGAATCACTATCGCCTGAATTCTTTTATTGCCAATAATTTCTCTCTTGGGATGCCGATTTTTGTCATGATCCTTTTTTTCTATATTCTGCAGGATCTCCAATGCCTCCGATCTCTGACGAACATTATCACTCTGGAGCATGGGAAATAAAAAGTCTAAATCTGAGCGAGGGAAACAAAGTTGAAGAGTTTTTAAGCTGAGCTGAAACTCGTGATCAATTTCCGTCGCAAGTGCAGGAAGCAAATGTTTATGGATACTGGCCTTTGTATTTTTTCCCATCTCTTGGCTATTCAACATTGACCATAGATAAAGGCGTCGGTATTGTTTCAATCGCTCAAAACCTTCGGTAAAATGAACTCTGAGTAAATCAATGATCTCTTGAGAAATTTTTTGTTTTTTTGCCATTCGCAAATGAATTTCATTGAGTGCAGTCAAAATCGAATCCCGCATCGAAGTTTCTAGTGTCTGTGCCCTTGCATGTAAAATTCTTGCCAGATATTTGACCGACGACTTATCACCTATTGCCTGCAGCGCATAAATAATCCCTTCTTGAATTGCCCGCAATTGTGTTTGTTCAAGTCTAGGTAAATTTCTTTCGCTATTTCCATAGTAAGGTTCTTCTTGATTGGTGAGCATCAATTTCTGATACTGTAACATGAGCTTGTCACGAATCCATGGTTTATCGTTAACAATTTTTTTTAATGCTTGAATGGCAAAAAAACGAATCTCTTTTTTCTTCAAGAGATCAAGAATGGCCAGAGTGCTTTCAAGAGAATGTGCATTTTCCAAAACTTTTATCGCCAAGCGAATCTCGTTATCGCTACCAATTTGCACGATGCGAAGTATATCTTGTATCAGCACTGGTTGCCGCAAATCTGCATTTATTTCTAGAGCAATTAATCGATCCTCAGAGTCGGTTGAAAAAAGAAGCCTCTTAAAGATTTGAATGTATCCCTCACGTCGCTCATCGTGGGTTTTCTCTAGAAAATAGTGGATAGCCTCACCAAAGAGGTGACGGTCTTTGCTTGCCAAATATTTAAAAAACAAGGGCTGCATCCCTTCAGAATCCAACTCAGCTAAAGTACGGAGCACCAACGCACTTCGTTTACCGCCAATATCGACAAAGCTCAGTAAAATAGATTTTGCATTGAAAAGTTTACGTTCCCTAATAATCCGCAGAGTTTCCGCCAAAACCACCAGTGACATTTCTTGCATTTTATCGTAGACGATGGAAAAACGATTACCGGGATAAACGCCTGAGATATATTCTAAAGCCAGTAAAGCGATTTGATCGTCCATCTTGCTAAGAGAAGCCAATAATTCTTCGCCTATTTTTTCATTTTTACCAGTTTTTTTTATATCGAGTAGATTCAATTTTTTATATTTATCACCCTGCTCACGCAGAGAAGTTGTCAATGTATGCAAATATTTGGTTTTTACTTGTAGCGAAAGGATCAGCCAAACCACAGATAAAATGATCGCGAAAAAAGCTAAATAATTTAACGGAATTCCATTTCTCTCGAGGACGAGAAAGAAAATTCCAGTCAAGAGAGTCATGAGAGGCTCAATAATTCCAAAAATAAAAGTACGAGCCTGACCTCTAATTTTTTCTGGAATTGCCCCAAAGAGCAATTGACTAGAAGCATCATAAAACGAATAGAGGAATGGCTCGTCAAAAATGCGGACAAAAATCGCAAAAATATTACGGGGACTAAATAAATTTGAAGAACGCGCAGTAAACATACGAGCAACCAAAGCCATGGAGGCAAACAACACGCCAATTGCTTGTGAACTGTAAGCAAATCCAACTCCGAGTCGCTTTAACACCCAGCTGGTAACGCCGATTTGCAGTACTAACGCCAAAAAAGTAGTAACGCTACTCAAATAACCAATCAGTGCTGAAGTCTTCTCCAGATCCCCCGGATAAACTTCGTTGATTGCATGATAGAATAGCCAATCAATTGAATGAATGACTACCCAAAGCGGGATACTAATCCCAGCCAAAAAACGAAGTAATGGATAGTTCTGCCAATCCGCCATACGAATAAATGGACGATCAATAATCTCTCGCGCGCGACTTGAGAGATTTTGTTTTTTTAGCCGAAATGCGATCACAGTCGCTACGCTAAAAAATACCATCCAAATACTAAACAAAGAGAAATGTCCGGTCAGATTTGCAAAAGTACCAGCAATCACTCCCCCAATGACGATACCAATTAAACCACAAGCACCAATCAGTGGAAAATATTTCTTTCCTTCTGCTGGGCCAAAAATTTCATTTGCACAAGTCCAAAAATGTATTTGAAAGACTAGGAGAATGATCTCATAGAGCGCAAAAATAAAATAGGGCAAAAAAGAAAAATTACTTCCTGAAGGGCTATTGGAATTCTCCCGTCCCGAATACTCAATTAATATGATTTGAAAAGCCAGCAAGGTAATTACGAAAATCGCTAGCAAATACGTCATTAAACGAAATCGATCGACACGTTGTTGAAAAAGAGCATAGAAATGAGTAATCACCAACAGGAGAATTCCGTTGACAATCAAGAGGACAGGAAAGGATATAGTATTTACATATCCGATAAAGTATGATTCACTGGCCGCCTTTCCTAAACTCAAACCACACATGACGGTAAACATGAGTGCCAAAAGCAATCGTAGCGATCTTTGACGAAATATATCTTGAAAAATTGAACGCATACTTTAATTAGAAATCGTTATTAGCTCTATCCTGATGTATAGTCAAATTGCTTAAATTATGGAATTAGGAAAGAAGTTTTTAGATCATGCAATCAATGCAAATAAAGAGAAGAAAAGCAAAGAATCAATAGTTGATTGTCGTCATAAAACATCACTTTTATTAAAATCTAACCAGCCATCATGAAAAAGAAAATCTTTTTAAATATTCGCTTCATCAGCGGTTTACTCATTGTGGTAACCATATTCCTCATGTTCTTAGGACCATGGGTACGAGCTGCTGATGCAGGGCTTGCCTGTCCAGATTGGCCGAAATGCTATGGCGCATGGATTCCCCCATCACTTTTTGATTATCAAGTTTTTCTCGAATGGATACATCGATTGGTTGCGCTCATCACTACTGTTCTTTTCATTTATTTGTTTTTTTGCATCTTTGCCAAAGATGGCACCAAAAAAGAGAGAAAGCTCGTGTTATTTGCAGGATTGGTACTGGCAATACAAATTGTCCTCGGAGGAATGACTGTTATTTTTGAACTCCAACCAACGATTGTCAATCTGCATCTAACGACTGCACTTATTTTTCTCTCGCTCTTGTTTGTTATTTGGTGGCAAAGAAAAAATCCTGAGTTAGCAAAAGCAAAAACAATTCGTCCACCCTTTTCCTTAGGATTGATCTTTATCGCCATTTTTTTTCAGATCGTTACCGGCGGTCGGATGAGTAGTAATCAAGCTGGTCTGATCTGCGATTCTTTCCCAGCCTGTTATTATGTGCAAACAGATGATGCGACAAAGACGACCCCAGTTTATATTCCTGACCTCAACATACGGGCATACGAAATTCATTTTACCCATCGCTGGGGAGGAGTTCTCATCTTCGCCTTTCTGGTTGGCTTATTTTTTTATTCTCGAAAGCGAGATCAGCAGTGGTCGCTCCAAAGACGAAATTTTTTGACAGGATTGACGATACTGTATGCATTACAGATTCTCTTGGGTGCAACAAATGTCTGGCTGAGAATACCAATCTATATTACGGTCTTTCATTCGCTATTTGCTTATTTTATTCATCTATCTGCATTAGGAGCAATTCTTTGCAATGACAGTGCAAAGAAGGGTTTCACAGAATCTAACAAATTTTCCTCATGATAAACAAAAAAAAATCCACTCTAGGTACGCTATCGAAGTCAATTGAATTATGAGTAGAATCATTCCGGTCCAATCCTCGCTCGCCCTTATCAAACCCGGATTGGGTATTGGCATAGTCATCAGTGCGCTCCCCGGTTTTTTAACTGGTTTTACTGTGCCAAGTGGCGGCTTCATTATAAATATTCTAGTCGGCCTTTTTTTGGTAGCATCTGCAAGTTTTGTCTACAATCAAATCTATGAACAAAAAATTGATCGACTCATGAAACGTACTCAATCACGGCCTTTGGTAATTGGGAAGATTTCGATTCTTCAGGCACATTTTATTGCAAGCACTTGTTTGGGGATTGGTCTGGTGATTTTATTTACCAACGGTGGCTGGTTAACGAGTGGCATCGCTTTAGCATCACTTCTTTATTATATATTTGTGTATACGATTTGGCTAAAACCAAGAACTCATTGGAATACCTTCTGGGGGGGGATTGCTGGCTCCGTTGGACCTCTTGTCAGTGATTCTTCGGTTAATGGAACGATTACTGAACTCGGATTCATGATGTTCATATTTCTATTTTTATGGCAACCACCACACTTCTGGTTATTGGGACTTCACTATCTGAAAGATTACCAAGCCATAAAAATTCCGATTCTCCCAGTCATCGTCAGTAAAAAAAGATGTATCGGTCAAATTATTTTCTATTACACAATTCTCCTCATCGTGATGGCACTCTCATTTAATCTGGGGCTGACATCTCTCATTTTCCTCATTCCAAGCCTGCTGAGTGGCACCATTGTGATTGCGGCAGCCTATAGCCTACTGCACAATAAAAAAATAAAAATCTTACAGGTGTTTTTTCTTGCGCTCCTCCATATGATGATCTGGCACGTTTCCCTTGCTGCGGATCTCTGGTTTACACGTTTTTCTTGAAAAATCTCGCACCCCATGGGATTACTGCAAACCGTTCAAATCCCGCTGAAAATAGTAACCCAATCGCTATACAAAAGTAAATGCCCCACCATTACCAATCTACCCCGATTGGATCTACCGTTCTCAAACAAAAAATCGATCCGTCATTTATTACACAGCATGGCCGATACCAGAGTTGATCACCGTAAGCCCAATAAATTATAACGTAGCGTTTTTCTCTATTGACAATCTATCGATTCTTTTAACAATGCCTTTGATGATTCCCCAGCAGAAAATTGCACTCTGTTTGCCCTATCGCACACCCTTTGCCCAGATTGGCAAAGGATTGGCACAGCACCAATCGTATGAATTAGGCTATGCCGTTGCAAAAAAAATTTATGAACAAATTGAACCGCAAGCACTTGATGGGATTATTGTCGGTGAAGGCTTTCCCCAGCAACCCAATCCAGCGCGAGTCATCAGCAATCTATTAAAAGTACCCTTTGACAAACCAGCAATCACGGTAAATAACAATTGTGTTTCCTCTTTGGAGGCGGTCGCAGAGGCAATTCGCCGAATTGAACTCAAAGAAGGCAACTGTTATCTCTGTCTTGGTGAGGAGTCTCTCAGCGGTATGCCATTTATCATTAGTGGCGCACGACAGAATAAAAAGGTAAATACCCTAGAGAAATTGAAAAAAGCTTTACACGCTGATTTGCCGCCAGGAGTACAAGTACGCGATACCTTAGATGAGGGCTTAGGTGATAGCGAGACAAGCTTTGGCATGCACATCACCGCAGAATTAGTAGCACAAAAAATAGGTATTGACCGGGAGACCTCGGATAATTTTGCACTGCAGAGCTATGTCCGAGCGAGCAAGGCGACAAATAAGCAGCTCTACCAACCGTATCTCATCCCTATGAAAAGCGGTGAAGGAAGTCTCAAGATAGATGAGGCGATAACGCTACGAAGAGGGTTGGTAGAAAATCCAGACCGCTTAAAAAAGGCCATGCTCCTCTTTGATAATCCACAATTTAGCTTTGATCAGTTTATCGAGAAATATCAACCAGAAAATCATCATCATCCCACAGTATCGATTTTTAATTCGTGCCCACGTTCTGATGGCGCAAGCGGTGCATTGATTACCACCGCTGCTCGAGCGAATGAACTTGGCTTACCCGTGAAGGCGTGGATCGACGGTTATCAATTTAAAGGAGTCGATCCAAACTACATGGGTTTAGGGCAGGCTGAGGCAAGCCTTGCTTTGCTCGAACAAGGCAATTTATCGTTAGCAGACATTGATTACATTGAAATCCATGAAGCATTTGCGGCAACCGCCATCGGTGCTCTCACAGAAATGAGCGCACCCACTAAATTCGATTGGCAAAGAAAGTTTACAGCTGGCAATATCAATGCCTTTGGCGGTTCAATTGCGTTGGGACACCCCTTTGGAGCCACTGGATTACGCTTGCTCATGAACGTAGCTCTGCAGTTTGAACAAGCAACAGAATGTAAAGATGCGCTCATCACGGCTTGCGCTCACGGAGGTATTGCCGGCGCAATGCATTTGCAGCGCCCAGATTAACCAGTTGTATGCGAATAGAATGGAGGTCTTGTCTTAGTCGCTGATATCAATGTTTTGGTTTTTGCCTTGCTATTTAGTTTTTCACTGTAGAATAGTCTAATTAACTCAATTGCCATTATGGAAAAAGATTTTGCAAAAAACAAAAAATCAGACCTTGATCGCCCAGAGTATTTTGAAGAAGAGAAATATCTATCCTTACTCAAGAAAATCCTGAGCGAAGGTGAAGATCGAGATAATCGGACCGAGGTAAAAACTCGAGCGATCTTTTCTCATCACATGAATTTTGATATTTCTAAGACTATTCCCTTACTCACAACAAAAAGAATTTGGTTTGCCGGTATTGTCCACGAACTCCTTTGGTTTTTATCTGGCAAAGAGAACATTGATTATCTGCTAGAGAATAAGGTTAACATTTGGAAACCATGGTCAGACGAACATCGCAAAATAGGACGAGTCTACGGGGTGCAATGGCGCAGCTGGGAAAATCGCAAACAGCAAAAAATCGATCAGATCGCGAATCTGATCGAGTCACTGAAGAACGATCCTTTTTCCAGACGTCACTTATTGGTCGCTTGGAATCCTGGTGAATTGGATGAAATGAATTTAGCACCGTGTCACGTATTGGCTCAATTTTTTGTTGGCAAGAATAAAACTTTAAGCTGCCAATTCTATCAACGAAGTGTCGATACTTTTTTAGGGTTACCTTTTAATTTGATTTCTTATACCTTGCTGACAAAAATGTTAGCCCAACTTTGCGGACTAAAAACTCATCGCCTCTACTTTGTCGGTGGCGATCTCCATCTCTATCACAACCAAATGAAACAAACGAAAATTCAAATTCTCCGTAAACCCTATCCTTTTCCCACCGTATCACTCAATATAGATAAAAAACATATCGACGATTTTGAATTTGCAGATTTCCAATTACATGACTACAAACATCATCCTGCTCTGGATGCAAAAATAGCAGTCTAACCATGCCTCGCTTGCCTGCCCTTGATATTGATAGCAGAGCAATCACCATCTCACTGGTCTTTGCTCAATCAGTAAATGGAGTCATTGGGCATGATGGCCGCTTAGTATGGAACATTCGCGAAGATATGCGGTTTTTCAAAGAATTGACCCTCCATCATACCTTGCTTATGGGGCGGATCACCTACGAAGGCTTTGATCATCCACTCAAACATCGAATCTGTTTAGTACTCACAAAACAAAAAATTGAAAAATCTTCAGATGCTCATGTCCATTTTTTTCCAACAGTGGCCAGTGCTCTTGATTTTGTCCCCAGCAGCTCAGAATTGATGATCGTGGGCGGGGTGGATCTTTTTCATTTTTTTTTACCGCACGCCCATCATATTTTTGTCACCTGTATTAATCAGCATGCAAGCGGCAATGTGCAATTTGATTTATTTGCCAAGGCACCCTTTCAAAAATATCGCGACTTCTGTTTTTCTGATACTCAACAAACAACTACCGTAACAAATTTTTTGGGCTGGCAGCTGATTGCCAAAAAAAAATTAACACCAGTTGCACGAGCCTTCTGTTTTACTTATATACATGATAAGAAAAAAACGGGTAATAACAAAATACACGAAAATCAGGGAAAACGATTAATTCCCCAAAAATTAGAGCAAAAATTAAAAAACCTGCATTTTTCCCCGGTTAACAATTTGATATCTTTCTCTTGAAACTAGGGGAAGTCAGCGAGAAATATTGAATGTGCTCTTGCACTGTCGACTTCTCGTCGAGTTTCTTCTAGAAGCGATGGATAACACATGAAATATAAAGCAGAGAACCACTACCACCTCTCGGTCTTCCTCGAAAGAATTCTACAAACCTGTAAACAAGAATTAGAGATTGATGGGAGGCAACCTCAAAGTAATCTCCAGCCTGGAATTTTAGAAGGAACATTGGGTGATGGTGGCCATACGCTCGCCCTCCTCAGCGCTTTCCCTCAACTAAGTTATTTGACATGTGACAGCGATCCAGAAATGATTAGCCGGGCCAAACAGCGAATCGCACAATGCGTGAGCCAGAAAGAAGTTCAGGAGTACCAAGATTTGAGTGCGCTTGAATCGGTTGGTAAATTTCTTCAAGAAAATCCGCAACGTCTACATATATTTCACAGTGACTATCAAAGTTTTACTGCTCATCTGTACGATCTGGGCTGGCAGTTTTCTTTTATACTCTTTGATTTGGGATTGTCATCGTATCACTTTGATCAAGCAAATCGGGGTTTTAGTTTCTCCGATGATTCGCTTGATATGCGATTGAATCCAAAAACAGTGAACAGTGCTCAAGTTTGGTTGAATGAACAATGCAATCAAAAACAATTAGAAGATATCCTCTTTGCCTACGGTGAAAAAAGATTCGCAAGATTGATTGCGCGGAGCATCATCCAAGAGCGACCATTTTACAGCTCGAGCCAACTGGCAACTCTAATTTCTCGAAAAATTTATCACGCCCTCGGAAAAGCTCGATCACAAAAATCGAAGAGACGACACCATCTAGCGACACGAAGCCTACAAGCAATCCGCATCTTTATCAATCAAGAATTAGAACAATTAGAAAAGACACTGGAGATTGTGCCCAAGCTACTCGCTCTCAATGGTTTACTTAGTTTTATTTCTTTTCATTCCCTTGAAGATCGATTAGTCAAGACCCACTTTAAGAACCTTGAAAAAACGGGAGATTTTCGACGTTTGGAAAAAAAACCCCAACGCCCATGCCAAGCAGAAATCGACAATAATCCGCGAGCCCGCAGCGCTTGTTTACGGAGCATCAAGCGAATCAGATGACATTGACTTGTTGAAAGCTATTTGCTATGCCTCATGAACTCTCCAGAGCAAATCAATGATCATCATTTCATAGAGAAAAATCTGCTATTTTTTTTGTAAAACTACTAATAAAGAATCGTTGGCATTTTGTTCCCGATAGGAAAGGGTCAAACGAACTTCAAGAAGTTCACCCAATTCGTGTTCAATCAAACTAGCTAGTCGATCGCGAGTATGATAGTAAAGCGATTCTTTGCAGTTTTGCTGCTGCGGTGCACTCAAGGATTCCTCTGATTGCTCAGATTCACCAGTCGCCAATCCTACAGTTTTTTTAGCAAGCGATTCGCTTGTCCGATCAATTTTTGGCTTTTGAGTGACATTGAGTAGCGTTCGCATAAATTGTTCCTTTTGTAGCGGCGTGGCTGGAATTTCTTGCCAAAAGGTATGAAAGAGGAAACCTCTATTTTTTATTAGGGCGGACTGCCGACGCAATGACAGGACAATCTCTCGTTCAGTGAAATAAATCAGTACTTTGTTCGAGTAAATAGCGTCGAGTGAATTTTTCTTAAAGGACTGGATTTGCCTATTCTGATGAAAAGATCGAATGTCTAAGAGTATTCGCGGGATTTTTGGAAATCTTCTTTTTAGAATCCGCAAAAATTCTAAGGAATTATCAGAAGCTGTTAGCCGATAACGAGACTGCAATAGCTGCAGATCGTGTCCCCCGCCAGACCCCAATTCCAGCATTGTCATACCAGCCACCAAATAACCAGCAATCTGTAAGGCTATAAATGAGCGATAGTCTGCTTTTTCTTGATCACACATTTTGAGATAATCTGTAACAGATTTTCGAGATGAAAAAAAACCACTACTCACGATACTAAACACTAGACAATTCTTGCCAGCTGAATGTCAAGATTTCTCCAGATTGGAAATATAGCGATGTCAAGGCAGAATCCCCTGAGATATCTTAGCGATTCGCCATAATCAAACGCTTAGAGTCATACCATTTTTTTTTAGCCAAGTGCGATGCTCACGATAGGCAGGCATATACTGAGCAACGTACTGCCAAAATCGAGATGAGTGGTTATGTTCCAAAATATGACAAAGCTCATGAATAATCACATAATTGATAATCAGTGGCGGCGCAATCATAATCCGCCAGTTAAAGCAAATATCGCCGGTCGACGAACACGAGCCCCAACGAGATTTATAGGTACGCACTTTTATCGATTTTGGGATAACATTGATTTTCTTCGCAAAATAATGGGTTCGTTTCTCGATAAAGATTTTCCCACGCTGACAGTACCAAGATTCCAAGGATTTTTTCACCATCATCTTTTTCGCTACGTTGGTCGCATTTTGCGGATAGGCAACCACGATAAATTTTCCTTGTAAGCTGACACTGGGCTGAGGGATTTCACGAGCAATCAGTTGCAAGCGATAGCTCCTGCCCAAATAGCTAAAAATTTCTTCGTCTTGATATTTTTTCTCAAATATTAATTTTCTTTGCGATTGCAGATGCACTTTCTCCTTAATCCAATCCTCTCTTCGTCGCAAGATTTCATGAATTTCCGTTATCGGTAAAAAGTGGGGGGCACGAATTCTGACAGATTCTGGATGCACCTCAATGAGGACCGATTTTCCCCGCCGAGTCCTGACGATCTCGAGTCGAATATTTAAAGATTTCAGAATTTTTGTTGTATTCTCCATCAACGGTTCTTATAAGAACGATATAAATGTAATTTTTTTTCAGATAAAATTTTTTGAATTCAGGAAAGTAGACTAAAAAGGTATACTATATTCATCCACCCCAAAATAAAAAGATAGAAGCTAAAAAATATGAGAATATCTACACAGTTACCACCAATTTTATTCTAAGGAATAAATAGCTCAATGTTTACGTCCCTTATATCAATCAGCAATTATTCAAATAGATTCTCTTATTCAATGAAATACTCAATGAGGCAGTTCTCGCCATCATCTGCAAATATGATTTCCCATATAATGGTTTTGGATTATCGAATGGACCTACTCGACAGTAACAGATTTTGCAAGGTTGCGCGGTTGATCGGGTTCACATCCACGGGCAATTGCAACATAGTAGGCAAACAATTGGAGGGGAATAATGTTTAAGATTGGACTGATTGCTGCTGGACATCGGGGAATCGCGAAATACAAGTCAACCATCTGCGTGATTTTTTCATCACCCTCGCTGACAATAGCAATAATCTTACCTTTCCTAGAACGTACTTCTTCAATATTAGAAATCATTTTTGTATACACACTGTCCTCATGATTTGCGATGCAGATTACCGGCATACCCTCGCTAATCAAGGCGATGGGTCCATGTTTGAACTCACCAGCCGCGTAGCCAGATGCGTGGATATAAGAAATCTCTTTTAATTTGAGTGCTCCTTCCAAGGCAGTAGGATGATTCCATGCACGAGCTAGAAAAATCACATCTTTTGCCCTTGCCAGTTGCTCTGCTACTTGACGAATCTCTTCTTTGCGGGCGAGTATCTGGGAAATCGCAGCAGGCAAACCTCGCAACCCATCAATCAACGGTTTTACCGTCCTGAAATCGATTATTTGTTTTTTACCAGCTACGTAGAGCGCGTACAATAGCAGGTTGACGAGCTGCGCAGTATAGGCTTTTGTCGAGGCTACACCTATTTCTAGTCCAGCGTGCAGATCAATCGCCCAATCTGATTCACGGGCGATGGTTGATTCAAGATTATTAACAAAAGTCAGTACTGGTAAGAATTTGCTCTTTGCTAAATAAACACCTGCAAGAGTGTCAGCTGTCTCACCACTTTGAGAGAGAGCAAGCACTTGTGTGTCGCCCATGAGTATTGGATTGTTATAGCGAAACTCAGAGGCCAAATCTACTTCCACAAATATGCGCGCAAAATGTTCCATATACATTTTGCCAATGAGAGCCGCATGCCAAGAAGTTCCCGCACTAATGGTAATCACTCGCTTTAAGTTAATCAGATGTTCATCTGGCATATGCAACTCATCAAAGTGAATGCTATCGTCATCTTGCAGTCGCATATCAATAATTTTTTGGACGATCTGTACTTGTTCGTGAATTTCTTTGAGCATATAATGATCATATTCTCCCTTGCCAAAATAATGATTATCGGAAAGAACGATTTTCTTAAATTCAAAAGTTAGTGGTTTGCACTGATAGTCAAATAACTGCAAACCTTCCCGCTGACTGACGTAGCCCCAACTGCGATTTTCAACGATAAAGGATCCATCGGCGAGCGAAGTCATTGCTGGCTTATCGCTAGCCAAAAAATATTCTTGTTCACCATTTTCCTCTTTACCCTGCCCTACTACTAAGGAAGCTCCATCACGGGCAAAGAAAATTGCATCTGGATAATGCTCGGTGAGCATAACTATCGAGTAGGAACCCTTTAACCGAGAAATTACTTTATAAAAGGCTTGAACCGTATCGATTCCTTCACGAATATACTGGGCCATCAAATGAGGAATGACTTCTGTGTCAGTCTCTGACCGAAAAATATGATTTTGCCTCAGAAGCTCCTTACGCAACTCACTGTGATTTTCAATAATCCCATTATGGACAACCGCAATTTTATTATCGGTATCGGTATGCGGATGGGCATTTGTCCAGTTCACTTCGCCGTGTGTCGCCCAGCGAGTGTGCGCGATGCCGATTTTTCCATACAGTGGGCTTTTTGCTAAGACTTCCGCTAATTTTCTAATTTTGCCAATAGATTTCCTCAGCTCGATTTCTTTTTCGATTAATACCGCCATCCCGGCGGAGTCATAACCTCGATATTCCAATCGAGTCAAACCGACAAGCAACACAGATTCTACAGACTTCGGACCTAAATAGGCCACAATTCCGCACATTGATACCAATTTATCGGAGTCTAAAAACAAGACAAGCAAGATTAATGAAAAAATTGAGCGATAATAATTAAAAATATTGCAAGTCTCACAGGCTCAATAAACTTATGCTTGTTTATGAAAGACGACATACGAAAATTGAAATTATTCTAGGAGAAAACTATGGCAGAAGTATATTATGATGGTGATATCGATAGCAGTGTGCTCAAAGACCAAACAATCGCGGTAATCGGCTACGGGTCACAGGGACATGCTCAGGCGCAAAACCTCAAGGACTCAGGCTATCATGTCATCATCGGCTTACATGATGAATCAAAAAGCAAAGAGAAAGCGAAAGCCGATGGATTTGTTGTCGACAATCCAGCAACCGTAGCACAAAAAGCAAACGTCATTCAGATACTCACACCAGATCAAAATCAAGCCCAGTTATATGAAGAATCGATTGCCCCACATTTAGTGGAGGGCAATTCTTTGGTTTTTTCACATGGTTTTAATATTCATTACGAACTGATTGTCCCGGCAAAGAATATCGATGTCTTTATGATTGCTCCCAAAGGGCCTGGGCATTTAGTGCGAAGAGTCTACCAAAAAAGTGGAGGAGTACCCTGTTTGATTGCGGTCTTTCAGGATGCAAGTGGTCAGGCCAAAAACAAAGCACTGGCACATGCCAAAGGAGTTGGCGGTGGTCGTGCCGGAATTTTGGAAACCACCTTTCGTGATGAAACAGAGACCGATCTATTTGGGGAACAATGTGTTTTATGCGGCGGACTAACCTCGTTGATTGTCGCTGGCTTTGAAACTTTAGTGGAAGCAGGTTATGATCCAGAAATTGCATACTTTGAATGTCTACACGAAGTCAAATTGATTGTTGATTTGATCTATGAGGGTGGGCTTGCTCATATGAGGAAATCTATTTCTGATACTGCCGAATATGGCGATTATATAAGCGGACCAAAAATAATTACGGAAAGAGTCAAAGCAAATATGAAAGCAGTGCTCGCCGATATCCAAAAAGCGAAAGGTGGCAACTTTGCCAAACGTTGGGTCAAAGAAGCAAACGATGGTTACGTTGAATTTAATGAAATGCGAAAAAATGCTGCTAATCATCAGATTGAAGAAGTGGGTGCCAAATTGCGCTCAATGATGAAGTTTTTATAAAAAAATTGAGCCAACCCTCCCATAAATCAAGGTTCAATTATATTAAAGATTATTTGTTCAGTAGGCTAACCGCTAGCAGGAAATCTTGATCAAAGCAAACGCTGGAGAAAAACCGATAGCTATTGTCAAGTTAGTAGTGCGTCGGTCATGACTTCGACTAATGAAAAATGCGAATGCGCAAAAGCTTTTTCAAAGCTGGTAACCAAATCAGCTGCCTCAGTGACACGAATGCCTAAACCACCACATTTTTCGACTAATTCCGCAAAACTAGGATTGAGAAGCGAAGTTTGCCAGACATCTAACTGAGCTGCCCGTTGTTCTTTGGAAATTTTTCCCAATTCCCGATTGTGCATAACAATGTGAGTAATATTCATTTCGTATTTGATCGGGGTAGTTAAATCGGCCAAATACTGCCCAAGACCACCATCACCTGAAATAGAGATTACCTTGCGAGCAAAAAATGGAGTATCTCTTTCTTGAGTAGCAGCCCATGCACCAAAGGCTGCTGGCAAGGCAAAACCAATCGAACCTAAATATCCCGACATCAAAACTGCATGATCCTTGGTCTCAAAATATCGACCAAAGGCGTAGGTGTTGTTGCCAACATCCACCGGAAAGATCGCGTTTTCTGGCGCTGTCTGATTGAGCGCTTCAAATAGTGCAGCCGAACTAATTCCTCCGCTATGGCTATCACCTACTCTATTCGCCTTTTCACGACGCCAGATATCCCAACGTTCGCTAATTTCTCCACGAGGATTTACTTTCTCCACCCCGCTAGCCACAGTTAAAGCTTCATAGAGTAGACGCGCAGTCTCTCCAATTTCTCCCCATACTGGAACTTCTACCGCATGGAATTTTCCTAATATCATCGGATCATAATCAATTTGAATAATCGGCTTTTTAGGGGTGATGCCAGTGTGATCGCTAAAACTCGCACCAAAGACGAGAAGACAATCGGCTTCATTCATAAACCAACTCGCGATTGGTGTCCCGCTTCGCCCCAAGACTCCGCACGCAAGCGGATGATGATCGCCGACTACTCCCTTGCCTTTAAAGGTGGTTAAGATAGGCGTCGAAATTTTCTCAGCTAAAGTAAGCAACGGATTGCGATGAAAACGTGCGCCGTGGCCAAGGATCATCACCGGCCGTTTGGCGGTTTGTAGTAGCTGAATAGCTTTCTCTAGGCTTTGCTCGGGTGGACGAATATCGAGGGAACAGAGTCGCCCTTGCGGTGAACCAGCATTCCCTCCTTGATCAGCAATTGGGTGGCGTTGCACTTCGTCTGGGAAAATGAGATGCGAAACACCTCTTTCCAAAATTGCAGTTTTTAAAGCCAAATTCATTAATTCTGCGTGCTTGCTTTTTGGTAATACATGCTGCGAGAAAAATGGCACACCACCAAAAGCTTCTTTGAGATCAATCTCTTGAAATCGTCCCGGCCCCATAAATTGTGTTTCTACTTGCCCAGAAAGGGCCAATACTGGGGAGCGATCAACGTGGGCATCCCATAGCCCAGTCAATAGGTTGGTCGAGCCGGGACCCGCAATTGCCAGACATGCTGCAGGACGCCCAGTGAGCTTGCCATAAGCAGAACAAGCAAAGGAAGCAGATGCTTCGTGGCGGATGCCATAGTAAGTAACTTTCTTTTTTTCGGTCTGTCGCCGAATTGCATCAGCCAAACCCAGATTGGAGTGCCCAACCATTCCCCAAACATGCTTGACTCCCCAATTTACCATGGTCTCACACATAAGATCAGATACCGTCGGTACGTATTGGTCTTCTTCGTCAATCTCCACAAAAATACCGTCATCGCGTACTTGCAAAGGATAGGTTGCGACTCCGTCATCATATTCTCCTGGTGATCGACCAGTGAGCGGATCAAAATCCCATCCATGCCAAGGGCAGCGCAAATAACCGTTTTCGATCGATCCTTCTCCCAGCGGTCCCCCCTGATGTGGACATGCATTATCCAAAGCCGCGAATTTTCCGTTATAATGAGTAAGACAGAGAGTCTTGCGCCCACATGCAACGCTCATTACTCGTCCTTCTTTTAATTCTTCTGCACTTTCTAGTGCTTTAATCCATTTTTTTGTCATAATTCCTCTCTCTATTTGATTTTTTCTTTTTTTAGTATACCAATGGTACTACAATCTCATCTAAGATCACCGCAACAATATAGGCCAGGGTGGCAGAACTGACAAGTAAAAAATTTTCCAATTTGGAATTATTTGCAATTCTTTGATTTTTCACAACTCGGGTCGGGCTATTATTCAGTAAGACACGAGTTTATTTAAACAGTTCCCTGAACATCGGATACACAAACTGCCGATCAGCTGCGTGCTATTCCCCACTCAAGAATGAGGGAGCAATTGACATGACTCACAAAAATACGTTGCTCGCTGATTCAACTGGATCATCTGAATCTTGCTATGGCAGCGATAGCAAGGCTTTCCCTGCCGTTGATAAGCTTGATGTGAATCTTGAAACGAACCTTCCCCGTTTGAACGGAAATCTTTTATTGTGCTCCCATTAAAGCGAATTGCTCGCTTCAGAATTCTTTGAATCGCTCGTGCTAATAAATGAATATCTGGAGCGAGAGAGGAGCTCGTATCATTTTTTTGAGGTGCAAAGGTATGGATCTGGCGCATTGGATGAATACCCGCAGAAAAAAGGATTTCATTGACGTAAATATTGCCCAAGCCAGCAATCTTTTTTTGATCCATGAGAAAACTCTTAATACTGCTAGAAGTAATTGCCCCTGATTTTTTTTTCTCGGCGAACTGATTAAAGGTAGCAACCAACCATTTGGTCAGTAGTCGCATGCTCATTTCTAGTGGCTCGATTCCCAGACGAGAAGAATTGGGGATTTGCAGAATAGGCCAGTGTTGCATATGCTTTTGTCGCCACATTGCAGATCGGCAGGAGCCAGACGATACTCTTGCCAACATGCGCCGGTACCAGCGGTGGACACTCTTGTTGTTGCCTGTTACTTGCTTGTAGCTGGAAGGTGGCTGTGTTTTTTGCCAATTCTGCTGAAATTTTTTTCGCAAAAAAACATCTGGATTGGCACGTTCTACTTCAAGCGCAGAAAAAACTCGCAACGAACCAAAACGTCGCGGGTCTACATAAATCACTTGCATTGCTGATGAGAAAATCCATTCAAAATGAGTATGTTTGATTCGATTGGTTTTTATCGAGTTCATAAGCTCAGGAGTTAATGGATACCAATTTTGCACCCTGCTTGATATCGGTGCTTTGATCTTTTTTTTTTGACGATTTTCTACTTGGGATTTTTGGTATACTAATTTCTTGAATTCCAGATAACCTGACATTCCCAAATGGAGGACCAACCAGTATTTTTGAAAAACCCAGATCAAGTACTTGCCGCGCCGATAGATTGCGATAAGCGGCTGATTTCTTAGCTGATTGAGCTTGGCTTGACTAATCGATCCCCGGAGCTTCTTCCCCGAGTAAAAGATTTTTTTTATCTCTGGAGAATTGAAAAAAAAATGAGACGATGGTGAGACATGCAAACAGCTACGAACGTAATCCCATACTCTAGGAAATGAATGATTTCTCAATGCCAAACACAGTGCTCGCCGTGTTACTTCGACTTCTGGCAACTCTGGCATAATAAGAATTTACTTGCAAAACGCACAAGGGCAAGTAAATAATTCTGCGTTGCCAATTACCTATCCGAAAAAAAAATCTGATTAAAGCGACGCTTTCTCCCCCCTAACAGTATATCAAGTATCTCCATCTTTCATAGCGATCTAAATTTTCCATAAGTAATATGCATTATTACTTATGAGGGTTTTGTCAATCTCTTTCCCTCTCGAAAATCTGCGGCAGCAAATGCTCTTGATTAACAAAAGAAATTAAGATTCAAATATTTTTTTCTTACAATTTTAAGAAACGTAAGATAAAATAGAATTAAGTAATCATCTCAATGATACACTACTCAAAAACAAAGCTCAAGGGTACGTTTGCTCGGCAAGTAGCCCAGTGGCAACCCTTAACCATTTTTTTGCCAACTGTCTTTCTCATTTTGGGCGGGCCATTTTTTCTCAGTTTTGTCCCAATTCATCTGGCACCGGATGAAGCGCATTACGCGCTTTACGGAACATTTCCTGCTCTGTCTTATTTTGACCATCCTCCACTTATCGGCTGGCTACAGTTTTTGACGCTCAAAATCATCGGTCATGAGGATTGGATGCTACGACTGCCAGCGGCTCTCGGTGGCTTGATTGCCTATTGCTTGTTGTGGCGAGCAATTCCCGGTAAATCGGCGCGAAAATTGGCAGGCTGGTTGTTTTTATCTACTCCGATTTTTTTCTTATTAATGACGGGTCTGGTACCAGATAGCCTCTTACTTGTTTTGGTTTTCCCGATCATCTTTTCTACAAAAAAAGCTAGTGAAACCGGCACAATTCGCGATTTTATTTATTTGGGTATTTGGATCGGACTTGCCTGCCTCGCCAAATACACTGGCGTCTTATTAGGAATTTCGGCAGTGGGATATTTAATTTATCGCTGTAGCTGGCGGATTATGTTCTCCTTGGCGGCGTGGCTGGGAGCATGCACTGCTTTTTTGATATTTATTCCAGTTATCATTTGGAATGTGCAAAACGATTTTATTTCTTTTGCCTACCAACTCGACCATGGCTTTGGCCGTTCCGATTTTACCTTGATAAATATCATCGTTGCTCAGATTTCTCAGTTAATCGGCTATGGCTTTGCTCTTTATATTTTTAGCTGGTGGGGAATTTGCCTTTATCTCGGTGAACTCTCACATAAAAAATCCACTCGATATGAAAATCCTTTGCTGATTTATTTTTTCTTTGCTCTCCCCCCATTGATTCTGTTTTTTATTGCACCAGCTTTTGGAAGATTTTTACCACATTGGCTCGGCTTTTCTTTTTTTATTTGCATTGTCCCGACAAGTATCCTCGTATCGCAAAGAATATCTAAAAAAAAGTTTGTTACGTGGTCATTTTATTCGCTGCTCGTAGTATCACTCGGACTCACTTTTTTTATCCGCAGCATGACCCTAGGTTATCTACCATTTTTAGTGAATAACCATCATCCTTTGGAGAATCTTTACGGTTGGAAAGCTATGAGTGAACAACTGCACAAAAGGATCAGCAGACATAAATCAAATACTGAGCAAGTGCATGGCGAACGATTACATATTTTTGTGAGCAATTGGTCATACGCTGCTCAGATCGCCTGGTATATTCGCCCCTATCCGGTAATCGTCTTAGATCAACGCATTGATCAATTCGATCTCTGGTTTGGCAGCCCAGAAAATAAACAAAGTGGTTATCTCGTTATCCCCACTCTTGATCAAAAAAATGCAAAAAACGATGCTCTACTGGAACAATTCGACCTCTGTCGCGTGCAGCTACAACCAGACTATACTTGGCAAGGGAAAAAAGTCATTGGCTTTACGATATATTTCTGTCAAAACTATCATCCCCGATGATTGCCCGAGAGCTAACGCCAAGTGATCGCTCATACCAGCAGCCGCTTGTTCAATGAACGCTGGTGCGCAAGCCGCCAAATGAACACCTGCCAATTATGCCTCACTCTCATAAAGGCGATTTTTATCAGACTAAATCGGTGAAAAATTGGTTTGGATAATAATAAAAAAATTTTCTACTGAAAGAATACAGTATTTACTATGAGTCCTCTCACTTCTTGAGATGGCCGCCCAATTTACAATTCAAAGCTAATTGTACAGGTAATAAAATCTATCTAACTGGGGACAGGGCCAAAACGATTGTGTTCCTTAGTACCAGGGAGCAGGACTACAAAACTTACGAAGATTACATTTCCCAATGGCACGAGTAAAAAAAGAGCCCAATAGCCACTCGAACCAATATCGTGTAGTCTTTGAACGACCGCACTTAAAGAAATGGGGATCGTAAAGACTACATGAAACAAAATAACTAAAGGGTTATCAATCCCCGATAGCAAAGATTCAATCTGCTGTGGAGTCATCTCATTCAATACTGCCAAAATCGTATATAAAATAATATAAAAAAAAGTACTCAATAAAAAAAGACTGAGCCAAATTAATAGAAGAGACTTGCGATTGCGACGGCCTTCCATAGAATAGAAGCGACCGATATCTAATTTTTTTCTTTTTTTCGTCATTTCTATCGTATTAGATCAATGAAGCACGGATAGGCAACGATCCTTCCCCCTCCAATGTTGTAATAAACCGATTCATTGCAAGAAAAAAAAAGAGAGGCAAACGGCACGTCTCGATTCTGTGTGAAGGCTACTGAGCAATCGATTCTCATACTTATTTTTCTAGGTAGTCTAAATCGTAATGAAAACTTTCTTTCAGGAAAAAAAGACTAAAACATGCCACACCCAGCCACAAGGCTGCAGAAATTGCAGCAGCTGACAATATCGGCAAGTGGAGCGTATTTTGTAATAAATCTCGATACACTGGAATAATCGGGAAAAACAGAGCACCGCGCACCATGTTTGGGATACTCGTTGCCGCGGTCGCCCGCAGATTAGTGCCAAATTGTTCGGCACCCACGGTAACAAAGACCGCCCAAAACCCCACGCTAAAGCCCAAGGCGGCCATGAACCAATAAAACTGGCTCACGCTGCCATTTTCTAGTGTTGTGTGAAATAGTAAAATTACCGTCCCCGCTAATATGTAAAAGATCAAGAGTGCTTTCTTGCGACTCTTGAGCCATTGACTCAAGAGACCATTACTCAGATCTCCCAAGGAGAGTGCGGCATAGCCAAATAAAATTGAACGAGCCGGGTCAATTTCTCCATCAATATTCAATGCTACCCCAAGTTCACGAGAAAAAGTCATATAGATTCCCACTAAACACCACGTTGGCAAGCCAATGGCGATACTCAGCAAATAGCGCTGACAACGATCCCAATTATTAAAAAGCATAAGAAAGGCTCCCTTCTTGATATTGCTTTTTGTCATTCCAGAAAATAGATGACTCTCGAAAATTGATGCGCGGGAAAT
Source organism: Leptonemataceae bacterium (assembly GCA_965207725.1). Lineage (GTDB taxonomy): Bacteria > Spirochaetota > Leptospiria > Leptospirales > Leptonemataceae. The sequence goes on from OZ242290.1 coordinate 1,821,470, forward strand.
CAAGAGCATGAAACCCATCCCGCCGCCGATCAAATAGCAAGTTCGCCAATCAAAGTATTCTTTGATCAAAAAAGCAAAGCATGCGCCAAGAATTCCAAAGCTCGTGAGCAGACTAGTCGCAATCCCGCGTTTTCCCTTAGGAAGAATTTCTGCTACCAAGGTCACACCAGCACCGAGCTCACCCGCCAAACCAACGCCAGCAATAAAGCGAATGACAATGTACTGCATCTCGGTTTGCACATAAGCATTTGCAATATTTGCAAGCGAATAAAGAATAATTGAAGCGTAGAGAACTTTCAATCGTCCTTTCTTATCGCCGAGAACTCCCCACAAAACTCCACCGATCAAAAAACCCAGCATTTGAAACTGAATAATCCTTTCACCAACAATAGTAATTTGGGTGTCGTCAAAGCCAAGGTCAGTCAAACTGACCACGCGAATAATACCAAAAATTAAAAGATCATAGATATCTACAAAATAACCGGCCGCTGCCACCAGTAACGGTAGTGAAAAAATTTTCTGCTGACGAGATAAAGTGTTCAATTTTCCCTCAACTCCCTACTGATTCGCAATCTTCAATAACAGTCTTATTTTTGATTAAAGCCAATCATTCAGTAATAAAATCAAACTTGGCAGGAACAGGACCAAAACGATTGCGTTTCTTACTGCCAGGTAGTAGGGCCAGTGAAACTAAGAAGATCAGATTAATCATTGGTAAAAACAAGAGCAGAATATAAAAACCACTCAAACCAATATCGTGCAACCGCTGAACGATCAAACTTAAATACAGACGAATCAAAAACGTGAAAAAGACTAAACCAGCCAATAATGCATACGGCAAAAAATCAAAGAAACTGACGTTTAACAAAGATTGTAGCCAAGAAAAAAACGACAGCACACCGATCTGTGGCATGAATTCACGCGATATCACATAGCTCATATAAAACAAAGCCTTCAACGAGAAAATCACTATGAGAAAGGAACTGCGATTGCGGCGACCATTCATAGTAAATAAACGACCAAGAATTACTTTTCTTCTCTTTTTCCAATCCATCATTCTAGATCATTTGACAAATCAACGATACAAGATCAGCCAACGACCCTTATTATCCCAAGTTTTTAAAAAAACCAATATGTTGCAAGAAAAACAGACTAGTAGAGATTGATCAAGTAAACTCCATGCTAATAATTTTTCGCATAGAGCAGGAACAGGTAAAAAATAAATAGGATCGCTTAGACAATGCTCGTGAGAAAGAGACATATTATCGTATCATTAAAAATACGAATAATCATTCATTAAAAAGAAAATATTTTTAAGAATAAATACCATAAGTAATTCGATCAAGAGTCAACCCGTATAGATATCGGAATATTGTATTTTTTTTGTGAATTATAAAAAATCTTTAGGGAAAAGGTTGACAAGGCAAGATAAATAAGGCTGAGAAGCAGCGGTCTGTAAAATGGATTATAGAACTAGGAGGGAAAGATTGGAAAATTGACATGCGATGATTTATAAGAATTCGTTGATTTTGCCTGCCGTCGTTGGGATTCTTACGGTGTTCCTCTGCACTTTTACCGATTCGATAGGCGCGCAAAATGTAGAGAATACACCCGAGTCAATCGAATCAATTGATTCTATTGACTCGCTAGAACAGACTGTCATTCAAAATGATTCAAACGCGGCAACCATAGAACAAAATGGCAAGGACGATGATAAGCTCAGTATTATTATAACCTTTCCAGTCTATATGTATAGTTTTCGGCACTCATTGAATAATTATCCTTCTCCAGTATCCGATAGCAATGACTATTATGGTGGAGGAGTAGACCTTGAAATTGGTCGTTTTTCTGGACTCATGGCACATATTGGCTTTCGATATTTTCATGAGGTTGCACACAATACTCGACACCAAGACGATGATTACCCACAATTGAGTGGTCATACAGATCGTGGAGATTCTTTTTCTGGTTCTGGCGAAGGAAGACAAACGGTCGGTACGGCAATGATTGGGTTTGGCAAGTACTTTCGCTTTGGCAAAAAAGCATACAAAAAACATGCATTCATGCTTGGTGTAGGTTGGGCAGTGCGGAGCTATACTCTGAGTGAGCACGTCGATCGCGTAGACACAAATGGGCGGCAATATCACTCCGTTCTCATAAAAGAGCAATTATATAATCCCTACGGACTCTATTTTCGCGCGGGATACTACTTTTTTTCAAAGAGATATTTTGCCTTGAGTCTGCTTTTTGAAGGACATCATGCAATCTCTGGCAATAATCCTCTCCATCATGCGGGACGAAAAAATTCGCTATTAGATTCAAGCTCATTAAATCTTGCAATCGGTGCTCATTTTTAGGGAGAAAATCACTTAAATTGAGGAATCCGCGTCCTCCTTAAAGATTATTTGATCAAGCATGTGATTCATCGCATGTTTGATCAAATTTCGACTCATTGGATATATCGAAAAAACTGTTGTTTTTTCTAAGCTTTCGAAGAAATTTTTAAAAGAAATTGACAATCTCCAGAAACAAGCTATAATTTGTGGTAGCGAATAAAGAAAGTTTGTAAATAAGATTAAAAAATCATTATATATATATATATGTTTATATATATATAATGGAGGAAAAAAATGAAGAACATTCAATCCAAAGTCACTGTCAATAGAGAAAACCTGCTTTACTCAAGCGGTAGATTAGAGAATTCCCGTGCGATGGATCATAAAAATTCGCTTATTGTCCTTGCTTCCGTTGGGATTCTTATAGCGTTCCTTTACACTTTTACCGCTTCAATAGTCGCACAAAATATAGATAATGAACCCGAGGCAATTGAACCAATTGATTCTATTGACTCGCTGGAACAGACATCAAATAAAAATGATTCGAATGCTTCGCCTGCAGAACAAAATGGCAAGGACGATGATAAATTCAATATTATGATAACCTTTCCAATTGTTACGCATAGTTTTCAGTATTCATTGCATAATTATCCGTCTCGAATATCCAATGACGATGATTACTACGATGGGGGCATAGACATTGAGATTGGTCGTTTCTCTGGATTAATGGCACATATTGGTTTTAGGTATTCTCAAGAAATTTTGCGCAATACTCACTACAATGGCGATGAATACTCGGAAAACGGAAATAATTCAAATTCCCCTAGAGATTCTTATTTTGGTAGAGAAAACCGGACTGTGAGCATGGCAATCATTGGGTTTGGCAAGTACTTTCGCTTTGGCAAAAAAACATATAAAAAACATGCATTAATGGTTGGAGTAGGTTGGGCGGTGCGGAGCTACACATTGAGTGGCTACATCAATCGAGTAGATGCAAATGGACGGCAATATCAAACGCTTTACATAAGAGACCAGATATATAACCCCTACGGTATCTATTTGAGGACGGGATACTATTTCCTTTCTCGCAAATATTTTGTCATGAGTCTCACTCTTGAAGGATACCACACACTGGCGGGCGATGATCCTGTATATTCGCATCGAGGAGATTCACTGTTTCATTCGACATCATTAAATTTTGCAATCGGCGCCCATTTTTAGCCAACGAGAGCTGGGTTTGTCCAAAAAATTGTACTGTCCTGAGTAATAAACACTCGTGAACCACGAAAAAATCCAATACATTGAGTTCCCGGCCAAAGATCTTGATGCCAGTAAAGCTTTTTTTAGTTCGGTTTTTGGGTGGACATTCCAGGATTTCTCGAAAGACTACACTGCTTTTTCTGATGCCGGCCTGGAGGGTGGTTTTTTTGAATCTGATCAAGCAGCGCAGACGAAAAATGGTAGTGCTCTCTTGGTTTTCTATAGCAATGATTTAGAAGCGACCTTGCAAAAAATTCTTGACGCTGGTGGCAAATTAGCAAAACCAATTTTTAATTTTCCAGGTGGTCGCCGCTTCCACTTTTTCGAGCCCAGCGAAAATGAAATGGCAGTATGGTCAGATAAATAATTATTGTCGCGCAAAAGAGAAAGTCTCTTGACAAGAATCATGAGAAAATATGTTCTTTATATTGAAGACTACTCATGATTAATGCAACGTCGATTCAAAAAGGTGCAGTCATTCTCTATCAAGAAGATTTTTATTTGGTTACCTATGCCCAATTTGTAAACCCCGGCAAGGGAAGTGCCTTTGTTCGCACCAAATTAAAGCATATTACAGATGGACGAGTCATCGAAAAAACATTTAAATCTTCTGAAAAACTAGACCAAATTGAATTAGAAAAAAAAGAGATGCAGTATTTGTATCGTGATCATGATGAATTCATGTTTATGGCAAGCTCCGATTTTGAACAAATTTCCATTCCAAAAAAAATGCTTGAACCTTGGGTTGCTTTTCTCATCGAAGAAATGCTTTGTCAGGTCAATTTTCATGGGGATAAACCGATCAGCGTTACCCCACCAACCTATGCAGATTTACTCGTGACGAGTGCTCCTGAAGGATTGAAGGGAAACACCGCTGGCACCGCGCGAAAGCGAGTCGTCTTAGAAACGGGAGCAGAAGTCATGGTTCCCCTGCATATTCGAGAAAAGAACCTAATCCGTATCGATTTACGTGATTTTTCCTTTGTCGAAAGGTTAGCTATAAAAAAGGATTAATTACTTCCGAACCCTTTAAGACCTCTTTTTTAACAAGTTTACTTCCTGTGATTCCCAAAAAATTCTAATAACTGAAATTATTTATCAATTTATCAGTAATAAACATTGACGTCTTATTTGCAAGTTAAAAATTGCAAGTAGAATGTTGACGAATATTGCTATTAATGGTTTTGGTAGGATTGGCAGAACCATCTTTCGCTTAGCAATGGAACGCCCCAACATCCGAGTCATTGCCATTAATGATCTCATTAGTTTAGATTATCTCGCCTACTTGCTAAAATACGATTCTACCCATGGACGATTCTCTGGGGATATTCAAATAGAAGATAACCGGTTGAGAGTCAATGGCCATCAAATTAGACTTTCTCAAGAAAAAAATCCGAAAGATATTCCTTGGAAACAAGAGAAAGAACCCGCGCCTATTGTTATTGAATCAACAGGATTTTTTACCAAACGAGAACAAGCAACTCTGCATCTCAATGCTGGTGCTCAACGAGTAATCATTTCGGCGCCCTCGCCAGATATTCCTATGTTTGTCATGGGAGTGAATCATACAAATTTTGACGAAAAAAATGATTTTCTTGTCTCTAATGCAAGCTGTACAACCAACTGCATTACCCCACTAGCAAAACTATTACATGATGAATGGGAAATCACAGAAGGATTAATGACAACAGTCCATGCCTCTACATCGATGCAAAAAGTGCTTGATGCGCCGTCTGAAAGGGATTGGCGGGGCGGACGATCGGCCCTGCAAAATATTATCCCAACCTCTACTGGCGCCGCAAAAGCTGTTGGCAAAATCATACCAGAGCTGGATGGTAAATTAACTGGTATCTCATTTCGAATTCCGACCCCTAACGTATCAATCATGGATTTGACAGTTCGAGTGAAAAAGGCTACAACCTACGAGGAAATCAAGGCGAAGATCAAAGCGGCCTCCAGAGAAGATAGGTGGGAAGGGATTATCGGCTACTGCGATGAACCACTTGTTTCGACAGATATACTAGGCGACACGCGGACTTCCATTTTTGATGCTCAGGCCGGACTGGGTGTAAATCCACATTTTTATAAAATCATCTCTTGGTACGATAATGAAACCGGTTATTCAAGTAAAATTCTTGATCTACTTGAATATGTAAACTCCAAGATATCATGACCCTACAAATCTGTAAAAAAGATAGCAATAATAGCAGTGTTCAACAATAAGACGAAATTAAAAGAAATTGAACCTGCTGGTAAAAGAGTTATTCTACGTTGTGATTTTAACGTTCCTATTCTCAAGGATAAAATCCTGAGTGATAGCCGTATTCGCTTAAGCTTGCCAAGCATTCAATACCTCATAAAAAAAAAAGCCAAGATTATTCTTATCACGCATTTAGGACAACCAAAGGGTGTATTTACAGAATCCTTGCAGCTAAAGATTATTTACGAATATCTAAAAAGTATTTTACCAATCTCTTTTGAGGCAGAAGATTTCCGCCTAGAAAAAGCAAAAAAGAGTATTCAGAATATTCAAAATGGACATATCCTCCTTCTCGAGAATATTCGTTTTTACCCAGAAGAAGAACAACAAGAATACGATGAACGTCAAAGAATATTCTGCGAGCAATTGACCGATCAAGTCGACTTTTATGTCAATGAAGCGTTTAGTGTTTCCCATCGGCGGCACGCTTCTATTGTGCAACTACCTAAGTTTGTAAACAAGAGTGCGATGGGCTTTCTTTTTGCTCGAGAAATCAATTACCTCCATGATCAACTAGTTCAACCAAAACGACCCTTTGTCGCAATTATTGGCGGTGCGAAAATCAGTAGTAAAATTCGCTTACTCACTCATCTTCTCCCGAAGGTGGATCAGCTTTTACTTGGTGGGGCCATGGTATTTACTTTTTTAGCTGCCTTGAATTATTCAATTGGCAGATCTCCGATTGAAGAAAATTATTTAGTAGAGGCAAGGCAATTGTACAATAAATATAAGGATCGAATTATACTACCGCTGGATTTTCTGGGCAGTACGGAATTTTTGTTCCCCTACATTGGCGCCATTCGCAAATGTTCGTTTGAAAGTATCCGTCCTAGTTATTTTTGTGTTGATATTGGTGAAAAAACATGTGCATTATTTCAGAAGTATATTTCCCAGGCACAGCTCATTTTATGGAATGGTCCGATGGGGATTTTTGAAAACTCCAAATCAGCCCATGGTACTCATGCAATCGCTACAATGCTCGCCCAATGTGAGCGAAAGATTCTGACGATTGTCGGTGGCGGCGATTCGGTGACTGCTTTAGAACGAACCGGCCTTGCAAATAAAGTATCCCATATTTCTACTGGCGGCGGTGCCACCCTAGACCTTCTGGCACACGGTTATTTACCGGGACATCAAGTTTTGAGTAAATCGTCGCAAAAAAAATATATCCCAACACGATGAGAATTCAGATTTATGGCAAATCAGATTTCAGCCTCACTGTAACCTGATTTCATCCTACGATAGATAGTAATTCTTTCTTGCACGAGGGCAATAATGCAATATGATTCGATAAATCAAGTGGATTGAACCGATTTCATGATTTCTTTTGTCTATACAAGTTGCCGATAAGAAATAGCAAGCACTCGTACAAAAGTTAAAATATAAGATAATAATAATGATTGAAAACTCTGATCCAATATTCTTCCAATCTCCACATTCCCCCAATTCTTCAAATTCTTCAAATTCTTCATGGCGCATTCAAAATGTGACTATTGTTGATGATGATGATATACGCGATAATCGAACAATCACAATTTCCCAGGGGAAGATCAAAGAAATTAGTACGACCACAGTAAAAAGAACATCAGAGAAAATCTCGGACGAACAGACAGACAAAACCGATGGCAAGAAAGTTTATTATCGGGATCCGGTTGAAGGCGATGATTTTTATCTCTATCCCGGCTTGATCAATGGCTTTGACAATTTTCTTGCTTGTTATTATCTATTTGATTCAGCGGAACGACCCTATCGAAATTGGTTGGAGCACGATAATGATTTAAAATCATCTGATTTGTTTCGAGAGAAAATGTTGATTCCTAGTGAGACTCTCTACTTGCTAGGCTCCTTTCGCTCGATCTTTAGTGCTACCACTACCGTAGTCGATCATATCCCTCATAGAATTCACCGAGCCTTCAATCCTATCGTTTTCCCTCAATTGCTCGATGACTTTGGCATTGCCCACAGTATTAGCAGTTATCATTTGCAGTGGGGTCATTCCGTCCAGCAAGAGTACAGTTATGCTATCAACAAACAACTACCATTCATTTTACGAGTGGCAGAAGGAACCGATCAATATAGTGCAACCGATGTTCACAGACTGGAAGAATTGGGAATCCTCGGAAAAAATACCGTAATGATCCATACACTCAATATATCCGACAAAGACATAAAAAGGATTGCTGAACATCAAGCTCATATTGTTTGGGTGCCCGAAAGCCAGCAATTTCTTTACGGTAGCTCCACCCCTATCGAAAAATGTTTACAAGCAGGAATCTCCATTTGTCTTGGCAGCGGAGCGACAATGAATGGTGCAAAGAATCTCTTTTCAACCATGCAATTGGCTGCAAAAATTCTTTCAAAAAGTAAAAAGCAGCTAAAAATCGATAATGTAGCACAGATGGTATTTAAGATGGTCACTAAAAATGCATCCCGAGTGTTTGGTCTCCCCGATCGTGGACAAATCAGGCAAGACCTGATGGCGGATTTCTTTTTACTTAAAAAAAAACATACTGATCCATATGAAAATCTCCTCAAGGCAACATCTTCAGATATTCAACTGTTATGCATTGCTGGTGTTCCCATCTTTGCAGATGTCACCTTTTCCCCTATCTTTAAAAACCTACAAATAAAGTATGAAGGCGTTCCTGGCAGCAACTCACTAAAGATTATTCATCTTGGCAAAGAAAACAATCGACAGCACAGTTTCACAAGTACGATACAGAAAACTGCACATAAGAAAAAAAAATTGCACTTCCTCGAAATATAGAATGGCTAAAAGAGAGACTTACCTACCGAGATCGATTATTTACTCACCAAAAGATAAAATTAAACAGATTTATCGGCTGGAAAAAGGTCTGGTGGAATTGGTCTTAGAATTGAAAAAAGATAATGCTTATCGTAAACAAATCATGCCTGCAAGCTTTTTTGCGATAGAAAGCAGTATCCTCGGAAATCTACCTCAAGAAACGGCACGAGTCATTAACGAATCCATTGTCACGATTTACGATATAGATGAATTCAAGGAATTATTGCTGAACGATCGTAAATCCATGGTGAGCGCTTTGCAATCGCTTTCAGGGAAGCTCAGAAATTTGCATACCTATACCCGCAAATTGACGGGGGAAATCAATCAGGAAAACCCTCTACAGGGACTGCTACAAATTGGTGAAGAATTATATCAGAGCTCTGAATTCAAGCAAGCACAGTACGTCTTTGAAACGTACTTAAATCAGTATCCAAACGGTCAAAATAAGGAGCGCGTAAAAAAATTACTAAAAAATATTAGAACAAGCGTGCCGTATCGAACGGCAGATCTACCCCCTCTTAGACCAGAAAATCCCGTTGAAAAGATATCGGTGCCCTCTGAGATTCTATCAGTACATCACTCAGAAAGACTATCGACACCCGTAGAACAAACCATGCTGGTAGCGAGACGCGCTTTTAATAATCATCAGTACGAGAGCGCAGTTTTTTTGCTGGAAAAAATCTTGCATCGATCAGGGCAAAGGTATAGTGATAGAATTATCCAAGAGGCATACATGTATAAGGGTATTGCCGAATGGCATCTAAAAAAATATGATCAATCAATTATTACTCTGAGTCATTATCTCATGACCTATCCTCATGGAATCTATTCAAGACATAGCATGTTACAACTTGGGATGTTGTTAGAAAAAAAAGAAAATCCAACAAAGGCTCAATATTTTTACGAGAGAATTCTAAAGACACCGAATGGGCAAAAATTTGCTCACGATAAAATTTACAAAAAAGCAAAGATGCGAATAGAACAATTGAAATGAGTATTATCCTCGCTGAATCACTCGTCAAACGCTATGGCGTCCAGTACAAAGCTGGAGATATTATATTCTGTGAATTTGAAAAAGGGGATGCTTGTTATTTTCTACAAAATGGTACAGTTCAAATTGTCAAATTAATTGGTAAACAGAGAATCTTAGACATCATTGAGCCGGGAAATTTTTTTGGTGAAATGTCGATTTTTGAAAATCTACCACGTAGTGCCACTGCCATCGCCAAAGATCTTGTTTTAGCCTTGCGATTTAACAAAAATGACTTTTCTAATCTAATCCAAAATTATCCAGAATTACCCTACGAATTACTTGCAATTTTAAGTCATCGCATCCAAGATGCAAATCGCCGATTACAATCCTTAGCGCTGACAGATCCAACTTTACGAATCCTTGATACTCTTTTACGTTTGATCGAAAGGAGTTCTGACCTTGAAAGCCAAGGGAAAGATTTTTTTCTTAAATTAAGTTTTGAAGATATTTCCAAATGGTGTGGGTTATCCACCAGTGAAGTTGAAAGAATTATAAGGGCTCTTTCTCTAAAGAATATTATCCACTATGCGAGCGAGAGAGTTTATATAAAAGACATAGATCAATTAAAAAAATTAATAATAGAGAGGGGAAAATAATCGATATCTTTGCCATTATTCGCTATGAGGAAGATGATGGTTTTAAGGATACCCTCTAATATTCTGTGGGATAGTAATTTTGCTACCAATCTTTATTTTTTTTTTGGCAAACCAACCTGCGTTGGTCTCTAATACAAAACGGATTTTCTTTTTAGACGGGAATATTTTCCTTCCATTATCTGGTTGCATTGTGCGGATCTCACGTAATTTCTTATATCTATCAAAGTAAGCAATGTCCAAGGGGATGAGAGTATCTTTCATCCAAAAAACTACTTTCTCTGATCGAGGAAATATAAATATCATTCCATGATTTTTATTCAGCTTTTTGACAAACATCAGACCTCGCCTGCGCGTTTCCCCAGTATTGGCTACCGCTACCTGTAATTCATGTCCGTCAATCTTTATGATCGCACTGTCAGGAGTTTTTTTTCGTTCTTGCCCCTGAAGAATTGGGAAACTAAAAATTATTAAATAAAAAAAAATAAAAATGAAACGAAAAAACAACCCCATTTTTCGGTATGGATTCTCTCTGTTGCTGTTTAATTCTAGAAATCTGTTACCGTGAATATCTACCATAGGTTCAAAAAAAAAATTGATAAAATTTATACATATAAATTTTATCAATTTTTTAAAGAATGAGAATTTTTTTGTAGGATTTTTTTTAAATTGCGCCGTAATTATAATTATGACAGATGTAATTCTTGCCCTCTTAGAAAAGGAAATTTCCTTGTCATCCCAATTGTTGGACATTGAAAAAAATAAGAGCCTTGCCATTAGCACTGCGAATATTAAAAAACTGAAACAGCAAATCACAGCATCGGAGACGATAGCTGTTCGGCTGGCTGATCTACAACAGAAAAGGCAAAAATTTGTCAAAAAAAACCTTCACTTGAATGACAAAACCAATGATATGAAAATTCCAGAAAATCTTGAAGATATCGTGGAGGCGATAAAAAATACGAAACGAAATAAAAACCTCAAATTTTTAGAGAATATCAAGATACGATATCGTGATACAATTCGTCGAGTCGGAGAACAAATGCAGTACAATCAGAAGATTCTCGACCGAAGCCAAAATATCATTCAAGATTTACTCATTAATATTAAAAAACGCCATCTCCATGAGAGCAAGGATACCACCTACACCAGCGGCGATAGCGATTCTGATGCAAAAATTCCAGCTACCTCTAACAGCGTGCTACTAGAGGCAGAAGCCTAATCTCCTTATCCTTAATTTCAAAAATACGATCAATGTCTTGGTCAACAGGTGCCTCCTGCGCCGTAAACAAGATGATTTTACCCATTTTTTTATGGCGTGCCATAGTCTTTAATAAGGCAGACCTACCAGCCCGATCCAAATAAAGAAATGGTTCATCCATAATAATCATCTCTGTATCCTGGGAAAAGACGACACTCAGATAAGCTCTGCGCATCATTCCGCTCGAGACTGTTTGCAGATTCTGCCTGAGGTATGGGTACATCTGAAAGTCTTTTAAGATTCTTCTCACAGAATCTGCCCAAGGTTTGCTGGGCTGCCCTCGTATTTTCAAAATAAAACGAATATTCTGCTCCAACGATAGTTCGGGGAATAGTAGATTTTCTGTGGCTAAATATGCGCATGCACTAAGAAATTTTTGCTTTTCACTTTGCTGCTGTAACCATCGATCCTGCCAAAAAATATCTCCATGCTGTGGCAGAGCAATCCTCGTAATTATGTGCAAAAGGGTACTTTTACCAGAACCATTGGCACCGCACAGAACAACAATTTGTCCTCCCAAAATTTGCAGAGAAATATTCTTGAGAATTTGCCGGTATCCATAGGAGTGACAAATGTTTCGCAGACGAAAGTCGACACATTTTTTGGGGATGATTTCCATTATATCTTCAATATGAGTCGATCGAGTATCTCCGCTCCTATGAACAAAAAAAATTTATCTATTGCGAATGATTGAAACGAGGAATAGTACGGTCAGTAAAAAGATGATGGTGCCAATCAGCGTCTTGATCGGAGAATCGAAAATAGGATTTCTATGATTATCTAAAATATTCTCAATCAAATAATCCCCTTCTGTAAGATCAAATCTGACGTCACCGGCAGACGAATTAGCAAATGACGGATATATAACACGCAGAGCCTTTCCCAAGACTTTTAAATCTAATTCTTCTACTTTTTTCGCTCCAGTTATTTTTGGCTTGGCAGTAATCGGCTTATAGAATACAATCTTATAGGGATCGGTGGTAGCGGTAGCAGTAATCATCCGATCTTTGAATTGCTGACTTGTAATATCGTACTGGATCCGCAATTCATTTAAGCCAGGTGGAATCATCCGGTCTACGAAACAAAGATTAATATTTTCTTTGTCGGGACATTGTAGTTGAACTGGAATTGGCACAGCTGCATTTTTAATCGTCACCCTCAGATTCTCTTTTTTTTCATGCACAAAAAAATATTCTTGGCGCAGATTGTAAGAACGGGGTGGCTCTGATTGATTATCGATTAAATAGATATTCTCCAATTGCATCGTCTCCTTCCTTTTAGTAAGCCAGAGTAACGCAGATATTTTTACTCGCTGTTTCACTGCACCAGAAGAGTAAACTACAATACGATGTTTTTTTTCTGTCTCTGACTGCAGTGGTACAATCATTTTGTTATAATTTCCTCCCTCAAAGACCGCTTGCAGTAAAAAGGGTTTTCCATGAAATTGAATTCCCTTAAAAGAAAAGATGGGGCCAGCGTTTGCAAGGCTTGCCACCGGAATCATCGTCTGAGAAAGTTCTATGAGTTTTACTTCATCGACCCGAGTCAATCTCTTTGTCGTTGCATTGTAGATCTCACCTTGAATACTCAAAAGATTCGCTGATGATTTTTTCTCTGTTGATAGGCTTTGTGAATGTATATCAAGTGAATAGAGAATAAAAAAAAGAGCAAACAGTACAAAGAACTTCTGATCCTTTATTAATATCATTGGCAATATCATTTTTTTAAAAAAACTTCTTATTGCCCCTGATTCTTTCTCTTTGAAGCTTCTTTAACGCGATTGTTCTTTTTTGCAGACTGAAGATTGCTCTTATCAACATATTCATCGATCATCTGTGCTGCCTCTTGGGAGGTAATTTTTCCAGAATCTTTTTCTTGAAAGACCTCTTGAATATTCTGTAAATTAGCTCTTGTTTGTGATATTTTAATTCTCCGCAAGAATGGCTTCTTTTTATCTCTCACAATAGGAATAAAGAGAACAAAGAATGCTAAAAAAAGCAATACAAGAAAGAGGAAGAGGAAAATATTCAACATGTTGTCATTATTGATCTAAATTTCGATAATCCTCCAATAGTTTTCGATTTTTTTTACTTGCGGTACCCGTCGCCTTGTTTTTGGCAGGGTGCGCCACCAGAGAAGATTTTTTCCAATGTTGCAAAATAAAAAATAATGCCAGAATAAAAAGAGTAGTCAAGAAGAGAAACAATGGCAATGGATTTTTTTTTGCCAATATTGATGAGCTATAACCTTGTTTCAGTTTATCTTGAAATTCAGGAGAAAAATCAATGCTGTTGCTCAAGTTATCGATGCGCGCCGAGGGGAAACCGGAAACAAAAGATCCAATAATTTTCTCTTCTTGACCTTCCAAATCACTGTTTGCATTGGCGAGAATTTCTGCTTCGATCAGTCTACGGGCGGGGATTCCCCAATGACATTCTACATGAGGACAGACATTGAGAGCCATGGCACAACCACATTGGCATATAAGATTTTCGGACACCCGAGTGAATGATTGAATTTGTTTTTTTTCTTGCAATAGAGTATAGACTTGTTGCGCCGATATTTGATCCAAGGGAATCAAATACCCCAAAAACAAAGACAGGCAATAAAAACATAGATAACTGATCTTCATTTCTCTTTGCTCATGAAATTTTACTCTTTTTTTTATATCGAGGTTCCCCCCATGGAATCAAGATAAAAATACCGGCAAAAAAGAAAATCAAGGAACCAATCCAAATAAATTGCACAAGTGGATTGATCCAAATCTGGAGGTCAGCGATCAAAAATGGTGGGAATAGAGAATCACGTGAAGTCGCCTCTCGATCAAAAATAAAATAGTAACTCTCATAAAGATGATTCAAGTTTGTTCCCTGGGTTGTTGGATCATAGATCGCCCCAAGTTGCAGATAGACATCTTCTCGCAAAAAGCTAACAATATCTGGTTCGCTCGTCGCCGTCTGAATCGCCTGCAACTGTTGATCTCGAATTACTCGTGCACTGACGACATCCACCTGCGGAAAAAAGTGGCGCTCAGTTGTTACTGAATAGTTTTGATTTTGTGATTGTAGTTCATAGTTTGCACTTTGTGAAATAATGAAATTTCTCGTCTCAGTTGCACTTGGAGAACGAAACTGCGGCTTAAATTTTAGATACCGTGCAGAAATCTGATAAGAATCGACATAGGCGCGATCTCGGCTAATATACAACACCTCTTCTTCGTTGGGAGAATCAACTAAACTATACAAAAAAGATACTTTGCTCGTTTTCTTGAAAATCCCCCCAGAGTAGCCAATAAATAAAAAAATAATCGAAATATGAAACAGATAACCCACATAACGCTGTTTATTGCGCGCTAAAAGTTTTAACCAAGCGAGCAAAGGATTCTCTTGAAAACGGATCATTCGCGATCGGATGCCATAGTAGTATTCCTGAGCAATGCCAGCAACCGCAAAGCCAGCAACCGCCAAAGTCAGAGCTCCCATCGCTAAAGACAACTCAGAATATCGCCATAAGGGCTCACCATAATCCTGCGCATGAAGCCACGATGATGAGAGGAAAAGATAAAAGAATAGATAGGAAAAAAAGAAAAGCGCCCCAACCGCTAGTGGCCAACGATAGGTCTTCCACCAAAATTTGCTTCCCTTTTTTTTCCAAGTGAGTAAGGGTGATGCTCCCATCAAAAAGAGTGTAAAAACTGCAATTGGAATAAGAATTCGATTATAGGCACTCTGCTTCCATTCAGTCGCCTGACAGCTAAAAGTCCCCTCAGAAAAACCGCATTCTATGGGTAACAGTGGCGAAAAAATACCTAAGAGAATAATCGCCACCATAAAGACCATCAGAATATTATTCAATAGCATACTCCCTTCTTTAGATGTAATGTACTCGACAGGTTTTTTTGCCCTCACTTTACCACGATTAAAAAAGAGGAGCCCACTGTAAAAAAATAAACTGATGAGAGTGTAGGTAATCAGAGGAGCACCGATCGACGATTCGGCAAAGGTATGTGGTCCCTCCAAGATTCCACTACGAGTAATCCAAGTGCCCAACAAGGAAAAATGATAAAAAAGGATTGCCAAAACCAAAGTCCATAATGATAGCTGCCGACATCGTTGCCGAACAATGAGCGAATGGACAAGGGCCGTACCTATGAGCCAAGGCATCAAGCTTGAATTTTCTACAGGATCCCATGCCCAGTACCCTCCCCAACCCAATTCTTCATATGCCCATTTGCTACCCAGTAAAATACCAAATCCAAGGAAAAACCAACTAAAGAGAATCCATTTTCTCACAATATCTTCGATATAATTAGAAGTATCGTTGGTCAAGATACCGCTCATCAAAATTGCAAAAGGAATCAACGTGCTGATATAGCCTAAATATAAAATTGGTGGATGAATAATCATCGCCCAATGTAAGAGCAGCGGGTTGATACCCCTCCCCGATAACATTTCCTGCGGGTAAATACGAAAGGGTTGGGCACCCTCAGCAAATAATAAAAGGGCAGCAAAGATCATTTGCGCACAAATTAAAATAAACATCAAACCCCATAGCCTTTGCGGATATCTTTTCATAGCCTGACGAACCGCAATAAAAGAGAATACGCTCAATAGCCAATACCATAATAATAAACTCCCAGCAGAGCCGGCCCACAATGCACTCAATCGATAGAATATACTCAGTTCGGCTGTACTATTGGAAACCACATAGCGATTGAGCAAAGTGTTCTGCGCCAATAGAATCAAAAGAATTGCGACTGCGGCAGTCGTCACAATTAATTGCGCATAAAAACTAAAATAGGCGAGGCTGATAAATTGGCGTCGATCTTGAAAATTAAAAATTCGCAACATTAATTTTTGCAATGGCCCAACTATGCCCAGAGAAAATCGGAGCCAAATACTCTGCAGATTGTTTGCCTTCTTTTTCTTTTTTGTCTTTTTTTTGACCGCATTTGACTGAAACAGGCGCCGTGAGCTATCAAGAGCAAAAATGAGGGATGACTGAAAGATCAAAAAATGCCCGCGTGTCGGCATGGCAAGAAAAGTCGTCAATAGACCATAACTCAGTATTCCCGCAGAAAATACTAAGCTAATAGCTCCCAACTGGTGTAAATTAATAAAGTTTAAATCCAAAGATCAATCAACTAGAGTGGGCTACTCTCATATGAACGGTCATCTTTTACTTGGTATTTGGAAGTACATTTTGCCTCTATGACACTTGCTTCAAATACCCCATCGGTGGATCGTAATAACCCTTCTGCTCGTACCGCAGCACCATCAGTAAATGTATCAGGCAATACGGTAGATCCGTTAAAATATACTGGGATCACGAGCCCATTTTGTTCAATTTCAAAGGTTGCTTGATTCGTAAAGCGAATCAAGCTTGTCGGTTTCACAAATCCTCGTAATCTGATATGACGATCAAAGTATCCCTGAGGATTCTGCGCAACTTTTGCGGTATCTACAGCAAGAATCGTATCTTGCCTAATCGGATTTTTACTCAGTAGAAAAAAAATCACGAGTATACCGATAAAAAAAACGGTAATAATAAAAAATCGGTTTTGCGATTGCATCTTATTCTCAATCATAAATTCAACCCCTAAAAGTCAACACCTATCTATTTTTTTGCCTACCGATCATGAGAGTTCGGAATCGGGTTTTTTGAATTTCCACTCCAGACAAAAAAATACAGCATTTCGACGAGCAAAATGTTTCTGCCAATAAATCAGAATTCGATTATTTGAGTTTTTTTTACTATCACAACAAAATCACAAGATTTTTTGAAACAACGAGTCAATGTTCTCAATCTAGAAGATCAGAAGGTATGCAAAAGGATTTATGAGTCGATTGATCAGAATATTAGTATATCTTCCATTTTTCATTTCTCTTTATACAGTTCATTGCGCTGCATATCAAGGGAATGGCAGTGATCAACAAAATCATATCAACTGGATTGGCTTTGATCCGCCGACAGTTAAAAGAAAAATCATTCAGAGCATTCAAG
Source organism: Leptonemataceae bacterium (assembly GCA_965207725.1). Taxonomy (GTDB): domain Bacteria; phylum Spirochaetota; class Leptospiria; order Leptospirales; family Leptonemataceae. The sequence continues at coordinate 1,839,022 of OZ242290.1, forward strand.
CAGCAAACTCAAGTATTTACATTTCTTGGTATAGCTTCGCCGACATGGAAATTGCAGAAGAACTACTACTGGCCAGTAGACGAGTCGCTCTACAAATCAGCACCAGTTATGACAATGAACACTCCCAAGCATGGCAGTACTTAAAAAGGCAAGGACGACTCAGGATTTTCGCTGGCAACCAAAATGGACTGATGCACAATAAATATATGGTCATTGATCGATCAATCGTCATTACCGGTTCGGCAAACTTTTCTGTCGATTTCCCAAAACATTTCAATCATACCGTGATTATCAACAGTCAGCAGATTGCTGAGCAGTACATCGATGATTTTATTATACAAAGCCGCGGATATTATGGATCGACCAAAGATCTTGGAGTTGACCAGCTCTTTGACAATGACACTGCCAGCAGCTTATTTATCAAGAAGGTGCCTCTGCAACAAACTCTTGCTAGCGCATATTTTACCCCCTATCGCCACAGTCATCCCCAATACAAAGCTGAGAACAGCCTTACCACAAGCGAATGTAGTGCATCATGTATCCAATCAGCCAAGAAAAATTATTGTGAGGAATGTCCACAAGACGCCTGCTATTCAACTGATGAACAATCAATAATTTATCGCTATCAAAATCACGAAAAACAAGGACAAGAGTTTTGCCAAGCCTATCGTAACGCCTACAATGTTATACTGCCGCATTTAGCAGGTGCAAAACAACGGATTGGGGTACTCGCCTTTTCTTTACGTGAAAAAGTATTCCTCGATCGTTTAATTCGAGCAAAGCGCAGGGGAATCTCCGTATCGCTATACATCGATTACTCGCAGTATCGCGCGGCTGGTAATAGTCTACAAGAAACTTTTCAGGCGTTACAAGACCATGATATTTCTATCTACATCACCAGAAGATTCGATCGAGGGCTCATGCATCATAAACTGATTTTAGTGGATCAAGATCTTTTGATTCTTGGGTCGCTCAATTATAGTCAAAGTGCGGTGACTATCAATGACGAAAATTTCATTGTCCTTGAGAACGCGCCTCATCTAGTTGCACCGATTGAAAAAGAAATTCAACGAATTCAACGGCAATCGTATCGACTTTCAGAAATATAGCAGAAAGACAGAACATTCAATGGTTTTTTTAAGGGAAAAGGTTCGAGAGATTTTACCGGTAAGTTTCTTCTCATTGGTTTTGGCACTTCTATTGCTGACGCTCGGCTGTACCTCGCAGGAAATCGACGCGCCACCACTACCAGTAGAAATATTGAGCGGGGTTTCTCGTTTCCTTGAAGTAAGCGCAGAATTAACCAATAGCTTTGGTATCCTCCCGCAGCGATCAGAATTCACCTGCAATCCCCAACAAAGTCTCGCCCGCTTTTTGCCAACTGATCATTTCCATGAATTTTTTCTGAGCGATGAAAATCAGGTGCTCATCGTCTTAAACTCAGATCCTTTCTATTTCCTTCAGCTAAAAGTCCAACTATGGATCGATAAACTTTCTCGTGAATATGAGAAAATTGCCAGAGGAGTGATGCGCAAAGAGAAATCTTGGAGTGCACTGCCGATCCTTCAATCTTGGGAAGATTATTGGATGGAAATCTATTTTATTCCTAATGAACTTAATTTTTCACTCAGTGCACTCTCTAGCTATCGCTACAAAATCAAGCAGGCAAATACGATCGATTATCCTCGCCCCGATCTGTGGCGCCTCTTGGATGCGGCCCAAGATATCTATATTTCCATTCCACATTTTCAAAACGAACAGCTATTCGCTGATCTAGCAAAAAAAGTAAAGAATGGACACCAAGTGCAAGTAGTCACCCAAACTTCTGATTTTCATAGCCATTGGATTGTTAACAACCAAAAGGATCCGATGCTCCCCTTCCCAATTTTCATTGGTAGAGATTTAATGACGACATCTGCCTTGTTAGACGGACAAGATTTGGAATTTCTCGAACAAGAAATGTTAACCGCAGATTTTGTATTCTTTTTTTCCTTCCAGCCAGGGAATCCACACAACGCGCGCCCATTGCTCAATCATCGTGACGGAATCGTTTTTTTATTGCGCGGTGATATTTCTCCTCTGATAGAAAAAATTGAGAGATTAAGTGAAATGCCTTTGGACATTGCCAGCGATCAGAACATTAAAAAATCCTGGTGCTCAGCCGATAAGAGTTACCAAGAGAATATTCCGCTAGATTTTGATGATTGTCTGACTTCATTAGACGGTGTTTTCCTCTCAGAAATTGGTGATAATCGCAATCCAGACGATTACATAGAACTCTACAACAGCAATGATCGCTGCGTAAATTTAACTCTCAGTCAAGCGGTTCTTCAACGAGATTCTGGGTGCAAGATTGCAGATGGAAAAATCACTGGTAAACACCTGCTTGAGGGAGTCATTTTACCTCGCTCGTATCTAGCCTTTGGAGAACAAGGGAATGGACTGTCTCTACCCGAGACTCTTTCCAAGCGATTCAGTCTAAACGGACAATCCTACTGTTTGGCATTGACTGCAACCACTGCCAGTATTCGTAACGCTCACGACCCCCATATTTTTGATTTTGTTTCTATTGGCACAGCCGGTGATAGCAACCATTCGATCTTGAGTGATACATTCCCCAGCGGACAAGCGTTGATACGCTGCAAGCCCCACCAAGGAGGGGCTTTGACCGCTGCAGAACCTTGGCAAACATCAAATAGGCAAACTCCAGGGGAAGCATGTAATCAATGACACTTCTATTAAAAAATTATCGATCTGCGTATTTGATGCTGATTCTTAGTCAAATTCTCTTGATTTTTAAACCGACAGATATTCATGCCGTAACTGAACTTTTTTTCTACAATCGCTATCAATATTTGGATAATCTTGATTTTACTGGATACGATGCGGCGACGTTTATCGAGCAACGCGCCAATCCAGACACCAATAGCGACGATACTTACCAGTGGGGTAGTAGTAGTTTTGGGCTAGCCCATCGGGTGACCTTAAAAAAAACTGAATTTTACTTTCAATTATTTCGCAGCGGTTTTTGGGGCGGGGATAATTTACAAAGTAGCCTTGGCAACTCCCTGTACTTTAGGGAGCTCTATATCCAAGCAAATGTAAAGCAACATCAAATAACTGTGGGTAGACAAAGAATCGAGATTGGAGGTCATTCAGAAGATTATTTCTTTTCAGATATCATCGATGGTATCGTTTTTCGATTGAATGATCAAAAAAAGAATCAGTATCTTTTGTCGACTGATATTTTGTCCAACAGTATCAACAACCAAGAATTAGGTTTATATTCTTTCGTCGCAAAAGATGAGGAGGCAATCGATGACTTTCGTGGCGATACTATCAGTGCAAGAATTGGCGGCAACTTCAAGTTCTCTCTCTACAATGAAGCCAGTCGGGAACTCAGCTTCAGAACGTTTATTTACGGAGTCCGCTATGCTGCCAATACTCGCGGCGGGGCAGATCTCGCAAGAAACGGTTTACTCGCGCGCAATAAGAGCGATGGTGATTCGTTTCTGTTAGGTGGCATGAGAATCTCTAATCGGAAAATAGATGGGGATAAAACCAGTTCCATTGATTTTACTCTCGCCCATAGCAATGCCCGTGACAAGAAAAAAGAAATTGAACAAGGACAACTGTGGCACGGCTGGGCGGGAATGATTCAATTTTCGCAAGAAAGGGCAAAGCTTGAGCAGCGATTCGTAATCGGCGTATTTGGCAACGGATATGTTGGTTTTCGAGGCAGCCCTTTGGGAGAATCGATACTTTATGGTGCAACTCTATTTACGCCTTCGCCATATATTGGAGCCTATCATTTTGTTGGGACTGGGACAAATCCTCTGCGCATCGAAAGTTCAGCAAAAATGTTTTTGAAGATTAGCGAAATTATAAAATTTTCTCAACAGTCTGGTAATTTTACTTTCAATCTCCTTTCTCTTTGGAACTCACAGAATGCTTCGTATTTAGGGAGTGAATTAACCCTACAATATCAACAATGGTTTGAGGCAGTTCGTTTCGGAATCGGGCTGGGAGTCTTTTGGCCGGCACCAAGTATCTTACACGACAGTGGATCTCTTGTTTCAGCAACCAGTATTTATCTTAACTTAGACTTTTATTACAGTGACCAGAAAAGTCAGCAAAAGCCGCAAATCGATTATTTTAACGGGCTGATTGATTAACTCATCAGTTGCTCAACAATCTACTTTGCAAAGATTCAGCTATTTTATCCAATTGCTCATTGCTCAATTGATTGTATTGATTACGATCAACTTTTTCCTTAACATCATGGACGAGCTCTTCCCGCTCTGGATCCTTTTGCGATTTTAATAGCTCAGCAAGTTTATCACCCTCTGCCTTTAGTTTTGCTTGGTTTGCCTCAGCAGATATGTTAACTTTATAGTCATTTATCGGTTGACTTGGAGCTAACGAATCTACGGATTTTACACCTGTCTTTTTAGTAATCTGATTAGGGTTAATTCCCCCTATTTTATCTATCATCATAATTAGACACCTCTCTCTGTCTCCATAGTCGAAACAATCTCAATAAATCTACATTACTTTTTTTATTTTTTTGATAATTTTCTATTTTTTTTTGCAAAAAAAAACTCAAATATCTTTGGAACAAATCCGTCATTCCTCGAACATGTTGTTCTTTATCCCCTTACTGCGTATTGGCCCGATTACTATCGTAAACTCACCTCTATCCATCCCCATGATTTTCTCCTGCATAAGAGGAGCAAGTTCCTGATCTAAGCGAAATAAATGAAATTCCTCGTGTAATTTTGTCATTTCTCTTGCGATCAGAATTTCTCGCGTAAAATATACTTGTGCCAAATCTGTAACTAATTCGAGAAGACGACGAGAGTTTTCATAAATAACCACCAATCCTGGAAAATCTTTATACAGTGCCAATGTCCTTTGTCGAATACCACGGCGCGACTTCAAAAAACCAAGGAAAAGACATGGATTGCTCTGCATTCCGCTCATACTCACAGCGGTACTCAGCGCCGAAGGTCCAGGAATCGGGGTGAGCGAACAAATATCCAACTCTCTCACTCGACGAATCAAACTGGCAGCAGGGTCTTGAATTCCGGGCATTCCTGAATCGGTGATCAAGGCTAGATTGATTCCCAGTTTTAGTTTATCCACTGCCCAATCCTCTTCGTTCTTTCGATATCCGCAGTAACTGCGGAGTGGTTTTTTTATTTTATAGTAGCCCAATAAGTTCTGAGATTTTCGAGTGTTTTCACAAATTATAAAGTCAACTTCTGAAAGAATTCTTAACGCACGCAAGGTTATATCTTCGCGATTGCCGATTGGCGTGCCTATGATAAACAAACCCGAATGGCGGGGCAACGTTGGCTGCTCCCTTAATTGTAACGGTACTTCAAAAAGGGGCACAAGAGGTTCCCGCTGGACAACTAGCATCAACCTCACCACTCAGAGTTGCACAACTTGATACCTGCGCACTGGGCAACGATTCCAATTGGTTACTCAAATAGGCTGTCATTCGGAAGTAATACCTCTGGCAAGGATAAAAGGGAGTCGCCGCTGGCGGCGGGTGATGATAATTGACCACTTGAGAAATCATATCTGTCGTTAACATTGATCCGTTGGATTCTCCTGTATTTGCATGAATAAAACTCGGCGAAACGCCTCGCGGCATATATAAATTATCATTATTCTGACTACCAATAATGCTCTCTGCGGTTTGTGGATAGTTCGCGATATAAACGTTATAGCCAGTAAAATTAACCTCGGTGTTGGTAACAAAATAATTCAGTTGAAACTGATACCCTCCATCACTCGCTACCTGTCGTTGCAGACCAAAAATTACTGGGGTGTTCGCATAAGGATAATACGCTGGATCAACGGTAACCGCACCATCGGTATTGAGCCCGCAATAGAGAAAAGAGAACAGAAAGGTTATTAGAAAAAGATTCTTTGCCTTTTTGCCCGATCCAATCCAACCCAATTTTATTTTTATTTGCTGCTGGCTAGCCTTGAATCTGTTATAATCAGCAATCATACCTGCAACTATTTATTGACCGAGTGATTTTTTCAAACGAATCAACGTTTCATCGCGCCCCAATATTACGAATATGAGAGGAATTTCTAGTCCCTCGGTTTTCCCAGTCATTGCCAAGCGAATCGGCAGATAGAGTCTTCTCCCACTGCAATCCATTGCTTTTCCACAATCTTTGAGAGCCTGCCGATATATCTCTTGTGGGTTTTTTCTCTGCTTGTCTGGGTTCTCCAGTTTTCGCAATTCCTTAACCAATTGTCCGATAACCTGTAATCCATGTGCATCATACAAAATTTTTCGACTTTCCGCACTCACTGCTCCCCAGTCGGGGAAAAAAATCTCATTTAAATATTTGGGAAATTCGGTTATCCGTGACACATAACCAGCCAAGTAACCGATCGCCAATTCCATTCGTGCTTTGCGCTTATCTGCCAACAATTCTTGAATCTCTGCTGATTTTTCATCTTTGAACAATTTTTTTATCCGCTGATAGATATCACTCGGTTCTTCCTGTAAGAGATAGAGGTTATTTAGATGATTGAGTTTAGACTTGGGATAGAGTTGTTTTTCCAATTCATACCAAGGTAGCTCATCGCTGCGCTTCAATTCTTCAGTCTTTTTTTGCACTCTATTTATCTCCTCCTTCAAAAAAATATCGAGCAAAGCTGGACTTTTCGCACAATCACGCAAATCAAAGTCTGGTGGTACTGCTTGGCTAAATAGTTCAACCCCATCTTTTGGATACCAACCCAAGAGCCCCAGATAATTTTTTAATGCCTCTGGTAAATAACCCAATTTTTCAAAACTGAGGACTGGGATCGCTCCACGCCTCTTGGACAATTTCTTTCTATCGGGTCCAACAATCTCGGAGATATGAGCAAATTCCGGCAATGGATACCCCAATTCCTGATAGAGTAATATCTGTCGGGGAGTATTCGATAGGTGCCCCACCCCGCGAACAATATGAGAAATTTTCATCGCATGATCATCCACTACGACCGCAAAATTGTAAGATGGGAAACCATTGGATTTAAAAATAATAAAATCACCGATGAGCCGACTGTCAAAAATAACAAGCCCTTGTACCAAATCCTTGATTTTCACTTTTTGGTTGGGCACGCAAAAACGAACCGAATACGGATGTTTTGATTCTTTGTACTTTCGTACCTCGTGTTCGGCTAACCCCCGACATTTGCCATCATAGATATACGGTATGCCTGCCGCCGCAGCTTGACGTTGTTTGAGTTTTAATTCTTGATCGTCACAAAAACAAGGGTAGGCCTTTTTATCAGCGATTAATTGGGCAATTACTTCCTTATATTTGCTCAGACGTTCGGATTGACGATAGGGCCCATACTCGCCTCCCACTTGTGGTCCCTCATCAGGGAGTAAGCCCAGCCATTCTAATGTTTTATATATTTCTGTTTCAGATTGTGCAACATGACGTGCTAAATCGGTGTCTTCAATCCTTAAAATGAAGCTTCCTTGATGGCGCTTTGCGTAATAGTAATTAAATAATGCGGTCCTAATCGCTCCTAAATGAATGGAACCCGTCGGAGAAGGGGCAAAGCGTGTTCGTATCTCTGATTTCTCTGTCTTCAACAAGGTTCATACTAGAAAAAAACCAAGTAGAGTCAAATCTATTTCCAAACAGCTGCCAATCTTTTACGACATTGTCCAAATAATCCAGATCTTAAACGTGATTTTTTTTTATCGAACAGATGACGACTCAAACAAAGACAAAAGTGCAACAATTATTGATCTTTTGCCTCTCTCTATTAATATAGCTGGTATGGGTAAAGTTGCAAATATGAATCCAGATGCCACTCATTCGCAGGACATAAAAGTACAAATAATCTTGTTAGCCAGCGGAAAGGGGCAACGATTTTCAGGGACAGTGCCCAAAGTGATGGCAGGCTTACAAGGGAAACCGGTCTTTGCTCATAGTTTAGATTGTTTTTTATCATGGAAAAAAACTCGATCTATCCATTTGGTAGTCGCAAAAAATCTACATAAAACGATCAGTGAATATCTGCACCAAAAAAATTATTTAGTTCAACGAGCCGAAAATCGACGACGAGAACAACATAAAAAAAAAGAAATCCCGATATACATCGTTGTTGGCGGCGCAACTCGCCATCAGTCGTTTCGCTACGGTTACCAGACACTCTTGCAAGAGATTCCGCAAGATTATCTGTTTGTCCACGATGCGGCACGTCCGCTCGTCAAAACTGAGCAATTAGATTTATTGTACAAACAATTGAGTAAGAACAGGAGTCAAATAGTCAGTTTAGCAGCACCGATGACCGACACCGTAGCCTATTCCAAAAATCAAAAAAATATAGACCAAATTGCAAAGCGAGAACAACTCTTTCAAATCCAAACACCTCAGGCACTGCGGCTCCGTACACTCATGACGGCAACCAACCTATCCCTCAACCAAGAAGTGACAGAAAATAACGATTATCCAGATCTCATCAGCTGGGGGCTTCGTCATTCTCTGAGTAGCGAATTTATCCTGACCGAATCAGAAAATATAAAAATTACTTATGCCAAAGATTTAGCCTTAGCTCACGCTCTACTCGAACGACGAGCAAAATCGACACAAGATCAGGAAGAAGAATTGGATAAGTAGATCGTTTTTTGTGCGGCTTTTTTTAGCAGATCACTTTTCTCTTGGTGAGTGAGTGTTTTGATCTGCCGTTCCCGTAGGTAGGCCTGTGATAGGTTGGGAAAATCTTCATGATAGACTAAAGCCTGCGGGGGGAAGCTTCGGGTATATCGCGCGCCTCTCCCTCGTTTATGAAGGGCAATCCTTTGCCAAAGATCAATGGTCGCGCCAGTATAGAAATGCCCATTCTCGCACGCTAAAATGTAGACACACGCCGATTTTTCCCTAGAAATATGTGGCTTGCTTTTGGAAGCTTTTCTTTTTTTTTGCACAATATTTATTTATCTATTTTGCTAAAATTGGGCAAGTGGTTGGCCAACTTGAACAATCCGCGATTCTTTTTGGAGTGGCACTAGTGAATTATCGTCAATTACTTTCTCAGGGAAAAACAAAATAATCGTAGACCCCAAAGAAAACATTCCAAGCTCCTCACCTCTCTCATAATCGGACCCCAACAGCTCTGATTTTACCTGCTTATCTTTTACCGTCAGATAACTTTTATTTTTTCTCCGTAATAGAATCGATCCAACGTTCAATGCCCCGACCATGATCATTAACATTGGTTTTTGAATTTTCTTCATGGCAAACGAACAGACCACCCGCCGATTCTCGATATATACCTGCGGATTCTTATGAACGTAACTTGGAGCGACCGATAATAGATTCCCCGGTATTAACGTTGCCCCACTGAGTTTTGCCGTTACTGGCAAATGAAAACGATGATAGTTTTTGGGAGCAAGATATATGACAAAAAAAACTCCACCTACAAAATTCTGGTAAACGCCTTCCCCGCTTAGATCCGCAAGAGAATACTCTACTCCCTTGCAGTGAACTACTTTATTGCCGTTCATTTTTCCCTGAGCAGTCAACATGCCATCAGCTGGACATAAAATCTGATGTGATGGATGATCAAAGGAGCGTGCCTCCCTTTTTATTTTTCTCGTGAAAAAACTCTGAAAATTTGGATACGCTGAAAAAGGCTCTGCCATTTCCTGCTGATCTATCTGGTAGGTTTTGGCAAAAGTACCATAGATGAAAGAACGCATCGATGGGGGAATCCACAGCTGCGAAATTTTACCGACGAGCCAACTAGCAAGCAAAAAGATTGGGCGAACAATCATCACGCGTAACAATCGAAAGCTCAATCCCTTGGAATGATTTGAATATTTCATAAGAATCGCCATAATATTCAAAAATTCCTTTTATTATAGAACTTTTCTTTCCTTCCAAAAAAATATCTATGGTACTGATTGGCGTACATCCACGTTAAAACGCACAATTTGGCAAAAGAACGGATATCACATCCAGTTGAAGACAATTACCAACCAAACGCAACAGCCTTGACGATCAAAAAAAGATCACTACTCACAGATCAAGTATCCTCGGCTTTCTAGCAGACAACGCTAGAAAGTTGCCGTTAGCAAAATAAATGTAACACTCGCTTTTAAGGCAAGAATGGAGATAATCTTTACTTATGATAGCATTGTAGGCACCGTCCTACTCTCCCACGTAGTCACCCACGCAGTACCATCGGCGATGAAGGACTTAACTTCTGTGTTCGGGATGGGAACAGGTGTACCCCCTTCTCTATCGGCACCAACACTACCACAATGGTGATGCTACTTATTTTGCCAAGCTTTTTTTATATAAATCCGATCAACTATAATTGATCACTAAAACTGCACCTAACACTTATGAGCTTATTAACTAATAAGTTAATAAGCTCATTTAAAGCGATTCTTTCTTGTAGCAAACTTAACTACGGGGTAGGTAATTCAGCTTTGAAAAGCGCATTTCTGGCACTATCATCCACCATATAGAGAGTCTGGCCGATACTGGCAAGCCCGGCGGGTTGATGAGTGTCAGCACCACCAATGCCAAAGTCCACTGCTGATCCCACCTGAGTTGCTACACCAGTACTCGTGTTTAAGCGATAAAGGGCGTCATTGGTTTGCCCTACCATATAAAGAGTGTTATCGATACTTGCTAAACCATAGGGGGCTGTTTCACCAACGCCAAAGCTTGTTGCTGCTCCGACTCGAGTTATACTTCCATCACTTGTGCTCACTATATAAAGGTATCTATTCGCAGGAATATCCCCTCTGCCTCCCACCATATAAAGGGTGGTAGTGCCATCGTTGGCAGTAATACTCGCAAGACCCCGGGGATAATTTTCACTACCTGCAAAGTTATTTCCCGAATCTACTTGAACTGGATTTCCAGAACTTGGGTCCAGTGTAAAAAGGTCATCATGAAAGCTACCCACCAGATAGAGGGTGTTGCCGATACTCGCAAGACCCCGGGCATCCACCCTTGCAGTAAACGTTCTTATCAGATTTGCCACTCCAGCAGTAGCGCCTGCCAATCCCAAGCTATAAAGGGCACCACCGGTGCTTACGGTTGAAAAGTTTACCATATAAAGAATGTCGCCGATACTTGCTAGACCACTGGGAGATTGCTCATTGACCGCACCAAAGTTAGCTGCTGATCCCACTTGAGTAAAAGTGCCATCAAAACTCAGGCATTGCTCGCTCTTTAAATGAAAGCCCTCGTCATCGTCACACGACGCGCAAGAGATTTGATTTTGCATTGTGGTCATTCCGCTTTTCGCAGTACCGTTAGGACAAACAAAGGGAACCAAGCTGGCAGTAAGAATACATTCTGTCCCCACCTGTGTATAAGAAGAGTTACAAGCAGTACAGGATACACTATCCTCCGTTGTAGTCATACCCGTTTGCGCAGTACCGTTAGGGCAAGCATAGGGAAACATCAAGCTGGAAGTAAGAATACATTCTGCCTCCACCTCTGTATAAGAAGAGTTACAAGCAGTACAGGATACACTATCCTCCGTTGTTGTCATACCCGTTTGCGCAGTACCGTTAGGGCAAGTATAGGGAAACATGCTAGCGACAGCAGGAAGCATACATTCTGTCCCCACCAAAGTAGCAGGAAGTGTACAAGCAGTACAGGATACACTATCCTCCGTTGTTGTCATACCCGGTTTTGCAGTACCGTTAGGGCAAATATAGGGGAACATGCCAGCAACAGGATCAGGATCAGTGGAATTTGAGCTCGGCGGACAGCCCAACAAAGCAACACACAACAGAGCAATGATGCCATACACTGCTAGATAGCTCGGTGACCCAAGAGAATCTTTTTTCTCGATTACTCGCTCTCCTAAATTCTCTGTTTTTACTGACTTGCTTACTTGAAGCAAACTATCAGTTATTTGTTTTGTTTTTTCTACTTTTTTGATTTTATTCATATTCGTAGTACAACCTCTCTTTTTTACTATTAAACACTTTATTTGACTTTTTAGCCAGAATAATAGCTCAGTCAAGAAGATATGACAGTGGATCCTAAAGTCAAGCATTTTTTTAGAAAATTTGCCAATTTTTTAGGAAACAGACTTCATAACCACTGGATTTATATCAGAAAGCAATATGAGTTAAATATCTTCGAGAGTCTGGCCAACCTTTTGGTGTGCTCACATAATTGGAAAAATTCTCTGCAATTGTTCTTATCAAAAATCCAAGAGTATGCAGCGGTTGCCGATAGATGAGCAGCTCCATCTAAACGTCTGTGGAATTTATTTTTTTTGCGAGCAACATCTAACAGGCAAATTCTTGAGGATGCCGACCGAAAGCTCTGCTTGGGAAAAAAGCACAAGAGATCGTCAACTACTTTTGGGGCTGCTCAAGTAATCAATTATCAATACAAGTGCTCAGCAATATCCACCTGATTCATCTGCCTGAGTTCGCCTTCTGGCTAGACAAACTTGACTACGGGGTAGGAGGATCAGGTAATTCAGCTTTTAAGAGGACATTCCCGTCAACCCCCGCCCTATCATCTACCATATAGAGAGTCTGGCCGATACTGGCAAGCCCGGTGGGTATAGCGTTAGAACCAGCAATGCCAAAGTTCGTTGCTGATCCCACCTGAGTTGCTACACCAGTACTCGTGTTTACGCGATAAAGGGCTCTATTGGCTTGCCCTACCATATAAAGTGTGTTATCGATACTTGCTAGACCATAAGGCATTCCCTCATTGACCGCACCAAAACTAGCAGGTGGAGGAGGATCCGATACCGATACAGCTATTCCACTACTGGGATCCTCTATTTTATAAAGGGTCTCGTTATTATCGTTATCTCCAATCATATAGAGAATACCCCCGATACTCGCAAGACCCCGGGGCATTGTTTCCGCAACGTCGCCAAAGCTAGTAACACCCCCAGCTACTCGAGCTATAGTTCCAGCAGTTATGTCCACTGTGAAAAGGGCAGGCGTAATCATACCCACCATATAAAGGGTGGTAGTGCCATCGTTGTCAGTAATACTCGCAAGACCCTGAGGACGCCTCTCGCTTGAAGTAAAAGTTGATCCGATCCTAATTGCCTCTCCAGCATTGGTGCCTTCCAATACCAGTCTATAAAGGAAGTCATGTGTAGAACCTACCATATAAAGAGTATCATCGATACTCGCGAGACCGACGGGCGTTACCTCACCGACACCGAATGAAGTCTGGCTTCCCACTCGAGTAAAAGTGCCATCAAAAGTCAGGCATTGCTCGCTCTTTAAATGAAAACCCTCGTCATCGTCACACGACACGCAAGAGATTTGATTTTCCATTGTAGTCATTCCGCTTTTCGCACTACCGTTGGGGCAAGTATAAGAAAACATGCGAATACATTCTGTCCCCACCTCTGTATAAGAAGCATTACAAGCAGTACAGGATATATTATTATCCGTCGTAGTCATACCCGGCTTCGCAGTACCGTTAGGGCAAATATACGGAAACATGTCGACAACAGGAAGCATACATTCTGTCCCCACCGCAGGAGATGTACAAGCAGTACAGGATATACTATTATCCGTCGTAGTCATACCCGGCTTCGCAGTACCGTTAGGGCAAATATAGGGGAACATGTCGACAACAGGATCAGTGGAATCAGTGGAATTTGAGCTCGGCGGACAGCCCAACAAAGCAACACACAACAGAGCAATGATGCCATACACCGCGACATAGCTCGGTAACCCAAGAGAATCTTTTTTCTCGATTACTCGCTCTCCTAAATTCTCTGTTTTTACTGACTTGCTTACTTGAAGCAAACTATCAGTTATTTGTTTTGTTTTTTCTACTTTTTTTATTTTATTCATATTCGTAGTACAACCTCTCTTTTTTACTATATAAACACTTTATTTGACTTTTTAGCCAGAATAATAGCTCAATCAGGAAGATATGACAGTGGATCCTAAAGTCAAGCATTTTTTTGGGGCTGCTCAAGTAATTAATTATCGCTAGTATTAACTAATACAACCGTACGTAAATATTATTGGCGTATTTTGCTATTATGAAAATTTTAGCCTAAACGCGCAAAAAAAACCCTATTATTCAGATGACCAAGCAAGAAATTAGCAAAATTAATGACCTTCTTTTTTTTGATGACCTTGCATTACATTATGTGGTCAATCATTCACCCGTAGAATTGTTAGTGAATGCCTTTTCAATGATCGATGACCGGCTTTTTAGCTCGTTATTGAGAAATATGGAGCCAGAGCAACGGAAAAATGTCCTCATAAAAATTCAATCAGGAAAAATCCACAAGAATATTGATACAGAAAAAAACCAGCAGAAAATATCGCCTGAGTTCATCAGTAAAAAGAAGGAAATTGAAGAGGCTTTTATCGTCCTCGCTAACGATTTAAAAAAACGTGCTCTGGTCCAAAAAAAGGGTTGCCATTTTTATGGAAGAAGAAAGACTTGAAATAAGTAATCATGTATGGTAGAATTTCTCAGGAAACAAATAGAAACTTCTACTCATTAATTGTAGAAAAGAATTAAAAAATTAAAGTATTCACTCTAAAATACAATATCATATTAAGATAACCGAGCAGCCAATCCTAAAAAAAAGACGGAGGTATTTATAGATAGAAAAATCGAGTTATGGTTTTTTTAAAAGAAAATTTGAAGGAAAAAATAAAGCGTTCAAAGTGGCTGACCGGCAGGCGCCCCTTAGCAGCATTGTTTGTCGGCGCGATCTTGTGGCAAGGTGGGCAATACTTCATCAATAATGGCGAGCTTCCTCGCGAACTACAGTGTAATATTAGTCAGAACACCAACAGAGAGATTACTACCCCAATAAATTTCAAATATGCGGATTACCAGAAGGTTCTCCAAGTTGCAGTAGAAAATTACCTTGATCCTAAAAGAGTAAACATGAAACGGATTTTTTTCTCCAGCGCCAATGCGGCTCTGGAAGCGTTGCCTTATTCTTTGTCGCTCATGACCAAAGACTTTTATAAAAATCGGCGAAAATATCTTAAACTGGAAGGAATCAGCCCGGGAAAAGCGATTGAAATCACCAAGATGGACCCATACATCATCTTTGTCCCAGATTACCAAAGTCTACAAAAAATGCAAAAAGCAAGAGAACGAAGAAATAAGAAAATGTCCCAGAAAGATCGTAAAAAATATGTACTGAGTGTTCGTGAAGAACAACGTCAATTGCAGAAATATAACGATACAACAATAAAGAACATACAATTTGACAAAAAGGATTTTCTGAGGATTATTGATTGGATCAGAGAAAACGGGGAAGGGTATTTGACATATCCGGTAACAGTGAACGGGAAGAAGAAAAAAAAATCTCCTCGGTTAGAGATGAATAAAATATTTTTTTCCGCCTCCAATGGTGCTTTGCGAGCACTTGATCCACATTCGGCGATCATCCCCAAAAGATCTTGGAAAAAAGCCTTAGTCAACGCTGAAGATTCTACCTTTGAGGGAATTGGAGCAATGCTAAGAGGTGGAGGTTTAAACAAAGTAATTATTGAAACACCGCTACCGGGGTCACCAGCGCTCAAGTCAGGAATTCGTGCTGGTGATGTTATTGTGAAGGTAGACGGAGAATCGATTGATCAATTATCCTTAGATCAAGTAGTCAAACGAATACGCGGGCCAAAAAATACAATTGTTCGTTTAGAAATTGAGAGAGAATTAGAATTAAAGCGTCTTACTATTCCCATTAAGCGAAACATAATCGAACAAAAAGCAGTAACCAGCAAGTTGCTGAGCAAAGAAAAATATGATGTTCTCATTAAGAGAAAGAGTCGTATCGGTTATATCAAAATAAACTCTTTTTTGTATGCCCGAGAAAATACTTCAAAATTAGTTAGAGACGAGTATCGAAAGCTCACTGGACAAGGTCAATTAAACTATCTTATTTTAGACTTACGCAATAATCCGGGAGGATATCTTGAAGAGGCGGTATCAGTAGCTGATTTATTTTTACCGAAAGGCAAAAAAGTGGTACAGATTAAATCTCGCAATAGTGCAAGTACATTGAAAACCCGTGACAAAGCAGAGATCAGAGATATTCCCATTATCATCTTAATCAATGCAAACTCAGCCTCCGCTAGTGAAATTCTTGCTTCTGCAATGATTGACTATGACCAAGCATTAGTGGTCGGCGACAGGAGCTTTGGCAAAGCCACTGTGCAGGGGATTCAACCACTGGATAAGGTCATCTTAAAACTGACTACCGCTCGCTACTATGCACCAAAAGGATATACGGTACAGGTATCAGGTGTCTCTCCTGATATTTTTATTTCTGATGAAATCGATCGATCCTTCCCACCAAGTTTTCGTGAAGAAGACATGTGGGAACATTTACCAAGCCTCAATCAACCAACCATAAGCAAAAAAAGGAAACAGTTTCTTTCCCAAATAAAGAAAAAGGTTGGGGCTAATACCAACGCCGAAAATTACATCAACAAACATAAAAATGACGCAATAAAAGTTGACTGTATGTTAATCCGCTCAATCGCCTATCTTTATTCTCTTGATAATTAAGTTCTTTTCCCAAATTACTCAATGATACACAACTAGGCAACAGATCCGTTACCGAAAATCACTAAAAAAAGATAAAACCAACTTCTGTCTTGCTAATAAGAAAAGAGAATTTTCTATTTCTCAAAGAAAGAAACAGAAACTCAAAATAATCAATTATTACCTAGATAGCTTAAAATGACTGAATTCTGCATTGACGATACAGTAGAACAACTAGAATCGATTAAGGGACAGAGAATATTCTACTAGCATCGGCGCGATAAATGCATTTCTATGAATAAAAAGAAAGTTTCAAACTTATTATGGAAATACATCCTCTCATTAAAAGAGAAAAAAGATACAAATAACCAATTTAAATTCCTCTATCTAACCGTTCCAAATGTAAAGGCACTGATTGCTCGTTGGATTATTTTTTTCTACGCAATCGTTGCGGGGCTAGCAGTATCTCTCTTGACCTATACTACCAAATTAGCGCATGATTTTTTTGATGTTATGCGGAGTAAAGAGACGATTTTAGGCGATGCTTTCATTTTTGTCTGGATGCCCACAATCACATTGATTACCATCTGGTTGGTTAGAACCTATGCGCCGGGTACCATCGGCTCTGGAATTCCACAAGTCATTGCTGCTGGTCATAAAAGTATGGAAAAGAGAAACTATCAAAGACTCGTGTCACTAAAAATATCGATCTTAAAAATACTCTTCACCTCACTCTCTGCGCTATCTGGCCTATCGGTAGGAAGACAAGGACCATCGGTACAAATTGCGGCCGGTATTATTTTAGAATCCAAAAGGTGGTTTAAGAAAATCTCCACAAAAAAATGGTTTCAAAAAAAGGAAATTGATATTTCTCACGATAGTCTTTTAGTTGCTGGCGGGGCATCTGGAATAGCCGCTGCCTTCAATACACCTTTGGCAGGGATTATCTTTGCCGTGGAAGAAATGAGCCAGCGCCTAGGTGAGAAAAATTCACCAATGGTGATAGTTTCTATTGTCCTTGCTGGTCTGGCTGCAATTATTATTCACGACGATAAATCATATCTCGATATGACTAGTAGAAAAACTCTTGCTTTAGAGACAAACTTTATCTTAGGCGTTCTGCTGCTCGCTATTATCGGTGGTATCTTTGGTGGATTATTGTCAATCATCTTGATTTCTCGTTTTCATGGCTGGGGAAATTTATTTATGAGATGGTTCAAGAAACATCCCTACTTAGCAGGTCTTTTCTGCAGTCTCTCCGTTGCCTTGCTTGGCTATATAAGCGACGGCAGGACATTAATTGATGATTATACCTATACCCAGAAAATTGTGGATGGCAGTGAAAAAGTAGAAACATCGTATTTGATCTTCAAATACTTTGCGATTTGGTTATCGAATATATCCGGAATACCCGGAGGAATTTTTTCACCAAGCATCACACTTGGAGCTGGTATCGGCAGTAATTTGGCCGATTTGATCGGTGTCACCGATGCAAAATCTCTGATGGCTATCGGTATGGTGACTTTTCTTGCTGCTGTCACTCAAGCACCCATTACGAGCTTTTTTATCGTTATGGAATTGATCAATGGCTATGAATTAATTCTTGGGCTGATGGCAAGTGCAGTGCTTGCAAATTTCATCGCTCGGATTTTTGCTCCGCCTTTTTATTCTTCACTAGCGAATTATTATATTAATCGCTTCAAAGGCGACAATGGAAATACTCAGTGACCGATTCACTTACGACAAATGATTACACTGGCGAACGAATGAATTTGCTTGGCGCATCAAGGCGTCTAGAAGTTTCTCGCTCCTTGCCTCGCCAATCATGCGGATGACTGGTTCGGTATTGCTGGAACGGATATGGAGCCAACTGTCATCGAGAAAATCAATAAACAAACCATCACTATGATCGGTTTTGATCGCAGGATTCATGCCTTTGACTTTTTTTTCAAAATTCTTTAGAAATTTCTCTTCTGATATCTTTAAATTTATTTTCATCTTTTCCTTCTTCATATGAATCGGAGCAATACGATCAATTATCGAATCGATTTGCTGTAGCAGATCAGCAGAGATCGCAAATAAAATAAGAGTAATCCCAACTAGCGGATCACGCCCAAAAGAAGGAACCTCAGAAAATATGACTCCACCGTTTCCTTCACCGCCAAAGAGTATTTTTTTCTCTTGCATCTTGGCGACAACATTTGGCTCACCCACCGGCGCCCTAATTGTCCTTAGAGAAATCGGATAACTCTCCTCCAGAATAATTCGTTCGCAGACATTGGATGTCGAATAGTTAATCACAATTTCACTATTTTTGCTCGCCGATAATCGTGGCTGATGAGAACGATCGGCACTTATCTTCAAAAATCCAGCAAGAGCCAACGGCAAAGTATATTCTTCACTAATGACTCCTCGTTTTGGTGAAGTCACAATCAATCGATCGCAATCTGGATCTACACCAAAACCAACGGTCGCTTTGGTTTTCTTTACTAGACGACCGAGTTTCTCCAAAGATGCTTGGTTTGGTTCTGGATCGCGCGGATAATCTTTCTCTTGGTTCTCATAATTATGAATCGCAATTACCTTACAGGACAGGGTGCTCAACAGTCTTGGCAAAGCATAGCAGCCAGCACCACAGACAGGGTCGATCGCTACAGTAAATTGATGTTTTTTTATCTGCAAAAATTCCGGGATGGCGTGAATGATTTTATCGATATGGATTTGCACAGCATCTACCTTCTCAATCGAACCTTTCATAAACTGTTTTCTTCTTTTTTGATTAAAGATACCGATTTCCAATGCGTTGCGCCAGAGACCCCACTCCTTCACGCTAAAGAAGAAACCTTTGCGCGTAATAAACTTAAAGCCATTCCAGATAATCGGATTATGGCTGGCAGTAATTATAATTCCAGCATCGGCCTTGAGCATGCTGGCTGCACATTTTATGCTGGGGGTTGGCGCTACATCGGCGTCTAATACTCTTTTCCCATGAGAGAGCAATACCCCCAAACAAAGATGCTTCATCCACGCCGAAGATCCACCTCTACCATCATGTCCAATAATGATTTTTTTACCGGTGATCAAGCAAAATGCTTCAATAAAACTGGTGATTTTTTGAACGTCCAACCCATCATGGACAGTACCACGAATTCCAGAAATTGAAATCAATAAACTCTTATCTTTTTTTTCCATTTTTTTTTTGTCGAATTATCTCACTTTCAATCGCCATTTTTAAGTGGAATGCAGATTCGATCAAGAGACATATCTGGAAATCATGATTATCTATCAATAAGCCGACTGCAATTAATCTTGAAGATTGATTGTCAAATCAGAAAGCAAACAAACAGCCTTTGTTTTTGGACATGTATTCCCGCTTAGCGAGTAGTGCATTTTAGGGGGAAAGCTGCCATTTAAGAGACGCTATTCTTTTTCGAGAATCTCTTTTTGTTTCAGTAACTCACGACCATATCTGCTGGTTAGACCTTGCATGTGTTTCTTAGTTTTTTCTATCGCAGTATTGAGCTCTTTTAAATTCATTTTATTTATCTTTTTTTTCTTGGGGGATTCTTTATCATCTTTTATCGTTGG
Organism: Leptonemataceae bacterium; assembly: GCA_965207725.1. Classification (GTDB taxonomy): domain Bacteria; phylum Spirochaetota; class Leptospiria; order Leptospirales; family Leptonemataceae. Next base: position 1,859,133 of record OZ242290.1, read on the forward strand.
AGTGGGAGTTACCACTGTTGGTTTTTTTTCTACTGATTCTTCTCCCGCTGGTTTTTCCTCACTGACAGAATTTACTTCTTTATCTGATTTATCTGATTTATCTGATTTATCTGATTTATCTGATTTATCTGATTTATCTGATTTATCACTTACTACTGTAGGCTTTTCATCGATTATTGGTGGTGAAGAAGCAGATTCTTTTATCGTGGGTTCTTCTGGTCTCTTTTCTGTCTCATTAGTCATGCTGGCATTTTCTATCTTATCTGCGTTCTCATTTTCTTTTTCTGAGATTTCTTCTGATGTCTTTGGGACTTCTTGCTCGTTCATTTCTATTTTAATTTCTACCTGCGGCTATTCTGATTTGTATTTTTTTTCCTAGCCATACTAGATTCATAATAAAAAAATGAATCTATTCAATGAAACCACAATATGTTTATGCAATAGATTTTGCAATCAAATAAATTTTACTAGCCATAATGACTTGGACAATCGATAGACTCAGAAATGAATGGCGGGATTTTTTTGAAGGGGATAAGCATCTATACGAAACCTCTGCAAGTTTATTACCAGCCAATGACCCTACCCTCCTTTTTACATCCGCTGGGATGGTGCCATATAAAGATTATTATTCCGGAAATTTTAAACCACCCTCCCCAAGTATCTGTTCAGTGCAAAAGTGTGTCCGCACCACTGATCTTGAAGAAGTCGGCAAAACAAAACGTCATCTTACTTTTTTTGAGATGCTTGGTAACTTTAGCTTTGGCTCCTATTTCAAAGAACAAGCCATTGAATACGCATGGGAGTTTTCTCTCAAAAGACTACAATTCGATCCATCCTTGATTCATATTTCAGTCTACTTAGATGATGATGAAGCGTATCAACTCTGGGAAGAGAAAATTAAAATTCCTGCCAAAAGAATTCATCGCCTACCAGCGACAGAAAATTGGTGGGGACCGGTAGGGCCAAGCGGAGTATGCGGCCCTTGCTCTGAATTATACTATGATCGAGGCAAAGAATTTTGTGAGAATTGCGATTGTAACGATAAAAAAAACTGTAAACCGGGAGGTGAAGGAGATCGATTTATTGAATATTGGAATTTAGTTTTCGTCCAATATTTTGAGAACAAGGAGAAAAAACGAACTCCACTCAAGTCACCAGGCATTGATACTGGATCGGGTGCAGAAAGATTATTGATGATATTAAATGGACAAGACACTGTGTTTGATACCCTAGAGTTTCAGGGTATTATCAAGGGAATCCAGAGGCTTGCCAAAAAAAGAGCAACAACTTTTGTGCCCTATCAAGAAAATCTACTCGCCTACCGTATCATCGCTGATCATTTACGGACTACTGTCTTTAGTATCGCTGATGGGATTTATCCGAGTAACGTGGGGCGTGGCTACATCATTCGCCGCTTGATCCGTAGAGCTTTAATGTATAGTCAAAAGCTCAATATTACGAAAATTTTTCTCCACGATCTGGTTGGAGTGATTCAAAGAACATATGACAAGGCATATCCAGAGTTACAGAAATCTTCAATAGCCGATATTATCAAGAAAGAAGAAATGCAATTTTTGGTCACGTTATCCAAAGGACTAAAAATCTGGGATAAAATGTGTAGCAAAACGAAAAGAATCTTTTCGGGGGAGAATGCATTCATCCTCTACGATACATACGGTTTCCCCATAGAATTGACGCGAGAACTTGCCGCCCAGCATAATCTCTCGGTAGATACCAAAGGTTTTGAACAAGAGATGAGTGAACAAAAAATGCGATCCAGCAACGATGAGTTTATCGAAGAAGTCTTTGACTTAAGCCATCTTCAGGAAAAGAAAACTAAATTTATTGGCTATGAACATGAGAATAGCCATGCAACAGTACTCACTATTTTTGATCTAGAAAAAAAGGTGACGATGAGGGAAATTGAAAATCACAAAATAAATCAGAGTGGGAAAATGTATGCAGTCATTTTAGATAAAACACCGTTTTATCCCCGTGGCGGAGGGCAAAACGGCGATCACGGATTTTTTTTAACAGAGGAAGCTGCGAATGGGGACGCATGTTTTTTGGTAAAAGATACTATCAAGCAAGGAGAGACCATCATACATCTTGGCGTTGCCTTGGCTGCTCTAAAAGTAGGCGATCATCTCCCGTCTGTAAAGATTGATCATGAGGTTCGCAAGACTCATGCGAGAAATCATAGTGCCACCCATTTACTCAACCATCAATTACGACAGTTATTAGGAGAGCAGGTACTTCAATCCGGATCAGATCTGACGACTGAACACTTGCGCTTTGACTTCACTCATCCACAACCACTAACTGCATCTCAGTTATCGAACATTGAACAGAGAATTAATACCCTCATTAAAGATTTTCCCCGAGAAGCTGTAACCATTAAATCAATGAAATTAGCTGAAGCTAAACGCACCGGGGCAATCGCTACTTTTGGTGAAAAATACGGAGATATTGTGCGAGTGGTTGCTATGGGAAAGAATGGTGAATTTTCGCAAGAACTGTGCGGCGGGACACATGTGAAGAATTTAGGAGAAATCGAATCTTTTTTCCTAGTCAGTGAAACAAGTAGCGGGGCAGGAATTCGGAGAATTATTGCAATTACTGGCGATTATTTGGTGCAAAAAACTATAGCACAACGATGGGAGAGTTTTCTCCAACAGTCGGTTAGACCAATAAATGAAAAATTAACTCAGATCCAAATAGATGTTGATGAGCTCAAAAAATATTTTGAAGGAGAAAACATGCTCCCCTATTATCAGGAGAATCAAATCCTTGACATTGAAAAACTACGAAATCACTTAACAAAAGAGTGTAGCAATATCGTTGAATTTAGAAAGCAATTTACTCTATGGCAAGAGAGAATATCCAAGATTCGCAAAATTATCAATGAAATTGTCGAGAAAAACGCACAAAGAGAAATGGATCGAAGCATTGCGCGTATTGAAAAAAATCAAGTAAAAAAAGTTTCCAATATTTATATTTATCGCAAGAAATTTGAAAATCTAAAGATTGCAGAGTTGCGGAGATACACAGATATTGCGCGAAAGAAAATTTCTCCAGCTGTGTTCATCTTGGCCAGCCAAAAAGAAGGAATGCCGATTATGCTCATAGTCGCCGATAAAAAAGTGATTCAGGAATATGAGATCAATTTATCTAACATCATTAAGCCCATTACTGAGATTCTTGAAGGCAATGGCGGCGGCCATGCGACAATGGTCCAAATTGGAGGTAAACGACTCGCAAATTTGGATAAGGCAATGAAATTTGCCGAACAACAAATTACAGAGGAACTTATGCGAAATATTTAATTTTTTTGCATTGCTAAGCTTTTCAGCATAAGAAAATCTTTGGAAAAAAAAAGAGTAATATTAAAATTAGTCCTATGGCAGAATATTCCTTTGATGTAACCTGCACCATCGATAAACAAGAACTAAAGAATGCTATTGATAGTGTTCACAAAGAAATTGCCAACCGCTTTGATTTTAAGAATATTTCTTTTGAAATTAAAATAGATAAGGATACGCTTCATCTGCAAGCTGAAAATAAAATGAAAATAGATCAATTGATTGACATTGTTAAAGAAAAAATAATCAAACGTGATTTGGATGTCCGAGCATTTACTTTTGGTGAACTAAAATCTAATGTCAGTGGAAATTATCACTGTGTCACTCAGATCCAACAAGGATTAAATAAGGAACAATGTAAAAAAATAAATGAGCTGATAAAATTACTAAAAACAAAAGCAAAGACTCGAACCCAAGGAGATGCGTTGCGAGTTAGTAGTAAGAGTAAAAATGAACTGCAAGAAATTATTACGAATATAAAGAACCAAGATTTAGGGTTTGCCATATCCATTGAAAATTTTCGATGAACTTGCAGACCGCTTTGGATCTTCTTTCAGAAGGAGATTTTCCATCTGCTCATCAAGTATTTGAGCATTTGCTTCAGCAAACTCCAACAAGTAGAGAATATCAAACTGGTTTTTATTTCTCTGGATGGTGGAATAATCGAACAGAAATTTTAAGAAAAAAAAGTAAGGGAACTACTTTAGCATCCTATCTTTTAGAACAATGGAACATATCAAAGAAAATTGCCGAAGAAAGAGAAAGTGCTCAGACGCAAAGCTTTCAAATAATCACCCTGTTTATTTTACGACAAGCTGCAAAGAATTACTATGTCGGTAGTCAGCAAGAAAGTGCAGTGAGTTTACCAGGGCAAATCGTTCTTGATCTTGGCTATAATTTATTAAAACTCAATAGTCCCAAAGAGGCCTATCAAATCTTGTTGTTGGTAAGAAAATCAATGATTCAAGGTAAGCTCAAGAATAAAGTTGATTTTTTTCTGGGCGAAACACTCTGCTTTAGCCAAGATCCTGTAAAAGTTGACCGCGGTATCAATATGATCCGCAACGCTTTATTACAAAACCCATTAGCTGTCAAGATTGATTGGTTTTTGTCAGTATTTACTAAAAAGCTCTATCACGAATTACAACAACTTTATGACAATGACCTAGATCCTTGCTATTGGTTTCCAGCACGATTTCAAATTGAAGCATTTGCCTATCCGCTACGCGCATTGTCCGAAAAGGAATTTCAGTATTTAGTTGCAGAAATTCATCGTTTAAACATCCAAAAAATTGCTAAACAATATCAGGAAAGAACCAATGCAATTCTATGCTTTTATATCTTAAACATTATATATGATTATCATTACTACCAGAAAAAACCAATGGAAAAAGAAAAGTATCAAAGATTATTTTTTTCTATCGCCCCAGAGTATTATCAAAAAAGAATGACCGAACAACAACTAGCAGAATCGTAATCTAACAAGATTCGAGTTAATCTACATCATTGAAATTAATTCCTGCAATCATCAGACGCTTTTTAAGTTGGCACGGTAACCATCACTATAAACAAATATTTTCTCTAGATACGGAGACAGCCAAGCCTGTACCATCGCAGGATAATTCGGAATAAACTCAATCTCATCACCAACTCGATATTCCCTTGTTTTTGTCATATCCAAGACCATGAGATCCGATGAGGCTCCAATAATATTAATTCTTTTATCTTTTACAAGTAAACTGTCAGGATTGACATCAATCCGCCCCAAGTTGACTAAACCACGCAGCTGTTCGCCGCAATCGACTATAGGCTGCGGAGGATTCCCCCACGCATCCAATCCCAATCGACCCTCTGGCAGGCTCGGTTTTCTTTGTAGCTCTAAAATTTGTCCACGCACAGTAAAAATATTTTGTTCTAGATCTGGAATAGGATTATAATTGCTGCCATCAATTCCCATTAAAATATCATGTCCCAATCGCATAAAATTGATGCGCTGAGGAATATTTTCTTCCCGTAACAAAGAAATCGCAGATGAATTACCACTAGACAAATGTGGTAGTGACAGATTAAATTTCTTTTCCAGTTTCACTGCCAGATCAGCCAGATCAAACATATTAGCCATCGACGGTTGGACACCATTAATACAACCATAGTTTGCCCCCAAGCCGATCAACTCGATACCAGAGCATCTCGTTATCTGCTGACAAAAATCTGCCACTTGTCCCATCGGCACACCTTCTCGCCGATCACCCATTTCTACCATGATAATCACTTGATAAACACGTCCATTTTTTAAGGCAGTTTGCGCCAACGCTCGCACGGTATCAATTTCAGTGACTAGGCTCATATCACTATAGCGGATTACTTCTTCAATTTCTCCCATCGCTGGTAAACGAATCATCATGAGGGGACAATGAAAATTTGCACGCTGCAAACGCTCTAAATTCTGCCAGCGTGCGTCAGCTAGGCCATGAAATCCTGCTTGTAAAAAAATCTCAGCAATTTCCTTTGCCGCAGAAAAGGATTTAGTCACACCAAAAATTTTCACCCCTCTCTTGTCAGCGAGCTGTCTTATTTTTTTTGCATTGTTAAGCAATTTACTGCAATCAATCAAGAGACTCGGTTTATTCATGTCAAATTATAAGAATAATGGTAGAAATACTGTTTCTTGCCCGTTTTGGCATCCTATATGGGAAGAAACAATTACAAAATAAATTATTCGCTACGTTTTATCCACTTGCTAGCGATCGTGCTTACTTAAACCTGTTAAGAATTGTTGAAATTTCTTTGATTTAGGTCGATTAAATAATTCTTGAGGCTCTCCCTCTTCTTCAATTTCACCCTGATAAAGAAAAATCGTCCGAGAGGATAAATTCTTGGCAAAGGCCATCTCATGAGTAACGACAATCATTGTTCGCCCTTCCTCGGCCAGAGATCGCATCACCTGTAACACTTCGCCGACCAACTCTGGATCCAATGCCGATGTCGGTTCATCAAATAACATGACTTCAGGGTCCATGGCCAGTGAGCGAGCAATTGCCACCCTCTGCTGTTGCCCTCCGGATAGCTGATATGGATATTTCTCACTATGCTCTTTCAAATTTACTCGTAGAAGCATTTCTTCTGCTTTTTCTCGAGCCTCTGCTTTTGTCTTATTGAGCACTTGAATTGGCCCTTCCATCACATTTTGAATGACAGTAAAATGCGACCACAAATTAAAACTTTGAAACACCATACCCAATTGAGATCTAATCCGTTGAACTTGTTTTTTGTCGATCGGGTATCGCCCATGTTTGCCGAAAGATAAGCCAATTTCCTCTCCATTTAAGCTAATGCTCCCTTTATCTGGTATTTCTAATAGGTTGATGCAGCGCAAAAAAGTACTCTTTCCAGAACCACTCGCCCCAATAATCGCAATCACATCGTGATTGTTCGCTTGAACTGTAATGCCATTTAATATCTGCTTATCATCAAAAGCCTTATAAATGTCCTTTACCTCTAATGTGTAATTACTCCCAGAAGTATTTACTGACTCTTTCTTTTTTTCTTGATTCATTTATAGATTTCCTCCCAATATCATCTTCTTTTTTTTAGCAAAAATATGTGGACTTAGCCTGATTTCCGCGTAGCGCCATAAATAAACAAATACGCTGGTCATAATAATATAGGTGATTGCCGCCCAAATGTAGACAGAAAAATCAAAAGTTCGGGCAAAGATTTCTCGGGTTGTTCCCAAGAGATCGTAGATGGTCACCACCCCAACAATTGCACTAGCCTTGAGCAAAATAATAGCTTCATTTCCCAAGGCCGGGAAACCAATCCGATAGGCATGGGGAATAATAATTCTTCGATACAACACGAGCGGTGACATGCCAATAGCCTTCCCCGCTTCAATTTCCTTATTCGAGACGGTCTGCAATCCTCCTCTTATTATTTCCGTTTGATAGGCAATGGTATTCAAAGTAAAGGTAAAAAGAGCGCATGTGTATGGCTCGGAAAAAAAATCCCATATCCCCACAGCTTGCAAGGCCTCGCGAAATTGTGCTGACCCATAGTAAACTAAGAATAATTGAGCGATTAATGGCGTGCCCCGCATAAAAGATATATATACTCGCAATGGAAATTGTAAATAAGGCGATACTCGCGTTCGCACAATTGCCAAAGGAAGAACAATGAATGTCGCGATGAAAAATGCAGAAAATGTTAATTTAAGCGTCAGTAAGGAACCGTCAATCAATCGCGGATAATACTCGAATAAAATTGCAAATAAATTCATAGAATAATTATGAGAGTGCCTTCATCCCCTTCGCCGCATTTTTTTCCATCCGTGACAAAATGAATTCAGACAGCAAACTAAAGAGCCAATACAGCAGACAGGCAACCAGATAAAAGGTAAATGGCTTTTTAGTCACACTCACCGCAATTGCAGTCATGCGCATCAAATCATCGAGAGCAATAATTGATACAAGGGCGGTATCTTTCAGCAAGATAATCCACAGATTTCCCAACCCTGGTAGAGCGTATTTCCAAAGTTGCGGGAGCTTAATTTTAGTAAAAATGGTCCGTGGCGACATACCGATTGCTTCCGCTGCTTCAATTTGTCCCTTGTCTAAGGATTGAAAAGCACCGCGTAGTACCTCTGCCGAAAACGCACCAAATACCAGTCCCAAAGCAATGACGCCAGCTAAGAAAGGCCGCAGTTGGATAAATGGGGCTTCTGGCCAGACTAAGCGAAAGACCTTACTCATTATCAATGATATCCCATTATAGATAATAAATAGAGTCAGTAATTCGGGGATACCCCTCATTGCGGTGGTATACGTTACTGCAATGTTTTTGATTATTTTACTCTTGGATAAGCTCATGCTAGCAAAGATAAATCCAAGTAGCAGACCAAATGGCAGTACTGTTACCGCCAATCTAAGAGTAACACTGAGGCCTTTGAGTAGCTCGTCACCCCAACCTGCCGGACCTATAGATAGTAATTCCATAAAATCTCTTTTGGCTAGGGTGAAACGCTATTCCATCAATTGAGCAATAAATCTTATCAATATTCTCTAGAGAACATTGACAGAGAAGTATTTATCATTGATTTCTTGATACTTCCCGTTCTTGATGATTGCCTTGAGAGCATCATTTAATGCTTCACGAAGAGCTTCATCCTCTTTTCTTAAGGCCATTCCTGCACCTCCACCGACAAAGTCAGCGTCGGTAATCGATTCACCAATCATTTTGCAACAATCTTTGCCCTCACCTTTTTCTATCCAGTCCAACATAGGGAACAAATCTCCTACTTGAAGATCCAAACGACCATTGGCAAGATCGAGATTAACCTCATCTTGCGTCCGGTACTGGCGAATATCCGCACTCGGATAAGTTGCCGTTGCATAGTCAGCCTGTGTTGTCGCCGCTTGAACACCTATTTTCTTCCCAGCAAGAATTGCATCTGTCAACTCAGTAATATCACTATTTTTAGGTACAACATGAGTCATGCCGGCTTTGTAGTAAGGGTCGGTAAATGCTACTTGTTCTTTTCTCTCTTCTGTAATATACATTGATGCGATAATCACATCGTAATTTCCAGAAAGCAAGGCGGGAATAATTCCGTCCCAATCCTGAGCAATAAATTCACAAGTAACCTGCATCTCTTCACACAAGGCCTTGGCAATATCGATATCAAATCCAACCAATTCACCGGATTCATTGTACGAGTTAAATGGTGGATATGCACCTTCTGTTCCAACTCGAACTACATCTAAATCTAGCTTTTTCTTACACCCCAACAACGCTATGCTGAGCACTGTGAGCATAATCAAAGCGATTTTTAGTTTACTTTTCATTTCTTTTTTTACCTCCAATCAAGGATAATTTACGTTTATTCGCAAATATGATAACATTATTTTTATTCCATTTTTTTAGTCAAAGAAAAAATACAGTATTATATGATGGCTTGACAGTAGCATGACAGACAATCAGCAATCAAATATCAATTACCATTTTGGATGAATTTGTTGCCTCTTTCGTCCGATAATCTGGTAAAGACAACTTTCGATGAATAACACTTTTTATTTGACTGATCAAGTACACCAACGATAAATCACCAACGATAAATATGGTAAATAAATTTGAACCCAATGATGCTGCTGATGATGATGGAGAAAAAATCCTAGCGAGAGAAGAAACACCAGCTCATCAAGTCGGGAAACTTGATGATATCAAGGAAAGAAATCAAAGAAAGGCAAAGGTTTGTCGTAAGACTCATGAAACAGATATAACGATCCAAGTAAACCTTGATGGGCAAGGAAAATTTCAAGGAAATGAGCAAATTCCTTTTTTAGAACACCTTCTGCATCAACTAGCGAGGCACAGCCTCATTGATATTCAGTTGCAGATGCAAGGTGACTTAGCAATTGATGACCATCATTCGACGGAAGACTGTGCTCTGGTTCTTGGACAAGCCCTCAATCAAGCTTTGCAAGATAAACGAGGTATTTTTCGTTATGGCTACGCAACTCTACCCATGGACGAAGCGTTGGCAACTGTAAGTATCGACCTGGGCGGCCGCTCCTACTTCTCGTTCACTCAAGAGAATTCGGTGCAAAAACCTTTCTCATGCGGCTCAATCGGCAGTTATAATGCAGAACTTACCTGTGAATTTTTACAAAAATTGGCAGGTGCCGTCAATATGAATCTGCACATCATTCTTCATCGCGGAGGCAATCTGCATCACATGCACGAAATTGTGTTTAAGACCTTAGGCAAGTGTTTACAGATGGCTGTTCGAATCGATCCGCAACAGGCAGATCAGATTCCGTCCACCAAAGGATCTCTCTAGGCAGTTTCCATTTTCGTTCTTTTTTTTCAATTCAACGAATCGACGGCAACATATTTACTTCTTGCGTACTCAACCCTTCTCTAAATTCCTTGATTAACTTTTTTAGATCTGGAAGATCCAATGTTCTCAAATTGGCATGATCTATCTTATGAGCTATCTTTTTTAACAGAACTGTCAACTCTTCTGAATTGAGAGATTTGAGGATTTTAGTTTTGATTTTCAACTTTTCAAAAGCTTCCGAACGTAGCTTATCCGATGTTTTTCCCCATTCTAATACGCCTTTAGGAGGTGCTCCCAAATCAGTAATGAGACCCAGCTTGCTGAGTAACCAAAGCATGTAATAAGTAATGTCAATCTCATACCAAAAAAATCCAGCCTTGGCACCACCAGCGTAGGCATGATGATTGTTGTGCCAACCCTCTCCAAGGGTTACAAATGCCAGCAATAAACTATTGGTACTGGTATCTGAGGTATCAAAACGACGTTTACCATAAATATGTGAAAGTGAATTAATCGTAAAAGTTCCATGGTAACAGACAACAGTACTAATCAAATACCAAACGACCCCACCCCAACCGAGGAATAGATAGACAATAACTCCTAAAAAGATTGGACAAAATAGCCAATAGCGTTCGAGAAACAACAACTCAGGAAATATCACTAAATCTTTAGGGTATTTGGCTCGACGATCTCTAAATTCTGGATGATTGCGATTATCGATAATCCAGAGTACATGTGAATACCAAAAACCTTTCAAAGTAGGAGAGTGAAGATCTCTTTCCGTATCTGAATGGCGATGATGATGGCGATGATGAGATGCCCACCAGAGTGGTCCTTGCTGCCCAGCCGTACAACCACAAAAGGCCATGATAAATTGAGTAATCCGGCTAGGAACTCGGTATCCTCGATGACTAAAATACCGATGATAGAATCCGGTAATAAAAAACATTCTTAAAAAATACAAGCCTATCGCCATAAATACATAACTCCATTGAAAATCTACGTAAAATAGTAACAAGGGCGAAAGATGGATAAGAAAAAAAGGAATATTTTCTGTCCTTACCGGTACATTTTGTAAATAAAATAGTTTCTTTGTAAAAAAGGCATCCACCCAATTTTTCTTTTCATTTTCTTCTTCTACTGCTACGCTTGTTATTTTTTGGCTTTTCTCTTTAGTTTTTGTCATTTTTTTTCCTCACATTTTTTTATGCATTTTTGGCTTTCAGGCTACAAACTCTTGTTCTATTTTCGAACTTTTTGTCCAGATCTAAGAAATTTATGCCTCGCCTCTATTTTTTTAGACAATCTAGTCAAATAATGGTTGCAAAAAAGTTTATTTTGCCATTATTTATTAAAGCTATAAGACTTGCAATTTCTTCAGTCAAATAATCCTCATGAAAAAAGAAAAAAAAAGAGAAGCTGTCTACAATTTAACCGCAAATCAAGAGCAGCTCCTGATTTTCTTGAAAAAATTTGTAAATCGTCATTTACAAGCGAATCTCTGTTATCTCTTACTTCACGGCAATATCGGTAGTGGAAAGACAACCCTCGCCGGTCAGCTGGCTCATCTCCTTGGTGTTCCCCGCCAAGAAATCAGTAGCCCCACTTTTGATCTGATCCATGACCATCAGCTCCAGTATTATCAAATATTCCATTGTGATTTTTATCGCTTGAAAAGTGAAGGAGAATTGAATGAGCTCGGCTTGCTTGAAGATTGGGAGAAGCACCTAAGCCAAGATCGACAAACAATTTGTCTCATTGAATGGCCACAGTTAATAATCCCCTCACTCGCTCAAATTGCCCTGTACCCAGGCCGAGAAATCTGGTCGATCTTCTTGCAAATGCCCAAGACTTCTAAAAAATCTTCCGCCATCGCCAATCGGCGAGAATACCATTTTTACAGCCGATTGATCAGTAGCTCCCCAGTAGATGGGTACAATGAGTTTACGAGCAACTCAATGACCACCCGCAGAACATGATATCAAGCAAAGAAGAACGCTATTCATTGATCTTTGACTGCATGAATACTTGGATTCAAGTCGGATTGCTGGGCTATTCACCCGATTTAACGGTAGAGAACTTTCGGCGATATCGGCAATATAAGAGCGAGCAAAAACAGCAAAACCCTTATGCTACTTGGCCACTCCGAGAAATTGCTATAAAAAGAGGCTTTGAACAGAAGAAAAGCTTCAATCTGCTCACTTCGTGGATCGATGAAATCTTAGACACAATCGCTGGTAAAACAGCGAGTCGCCAACGTTCACCGATTCATGAAATTGTGGTCGCAAGCAAATACGGCTCCTTCACCAGTAATCGTATTAGCCACAATACCGCGCGAACACTCGCACAATGTTACGATCTACCGATTTATCGCGCACCAGCTTTATCATTTTATTATCAAGCGGCCTGCGAGCAAATTCAAAACCCGTACACTCTACTCTTTGTTTTCCGCCACGGCCAGCAAGCCTATATCCATTTGCCTTCTGATAAAACTGTGAAAGGGGGAGATCAATCAGAAAAAATAGAAAGCGGAATTATCGAGGAACTTTGTAAAAAGCACAAAATAGATCAACATATGCAGATTGTGGTAGACAGTACAGCCACAGCTGATATAATAAGATCGTACATTGGAAATATACATTCAATTATTGTTATGGACTTCCCTTCATTGAAACACCTCTGGGATTTGGCGCATCAAGAACCGGCTAGTAACTGGCAGAATTGCGCCCCTTTATATGCACCTCAAAAAACATACTTCTCAATCTGAAACACAGCAAACCCTTAATTTAACCCGTAAGAATTCAGGAAAAAGAGCAGTCAAAAGAATAGAAAATCCCAAAAAACTTGGGAAGACAGAGAATATTCCCGCTCGACAACAGAAATCAAGAAAAAAACATCTGATTCGCCCAATTGATCGCCAGAAGATCAAAGGTAGTAATACCGCCAAGAAAAAGAGTGCATCAAATGGACATCACCAAGAACAATATGTAGGGCAATGTTCTTTTAACGCCTCTGGCATTGCTTTTATAAGAGCTCAGAGTCTCAATGACTATGGAAGAAACAATCGAGCAATAACGATTCCAGCGAATCAAACCAAAGGTGCGCTACAAATGGATCGAGTTAAACTACGTATTCGTAAGACTTATGGGCAATCACTCAGCGGAGAAGTCATCAAAATCGTCAAGAGACAACAAGAGACCTACCGCTTAAAATTAATCGAAAAAAAGAAAAATGGAAAATGGCAGGTTGAAATTTTGGATCAACCCCATGCCCCGTTGGCTACTCTGGCAACATCAAGAAAAAATTCGTCCACTGACAAAGAACCTTTTTCGGTGCTCTCTGCTCTCAAAATATGGGGCAAACGATTGCTCTCTCAGACAAAAACAACGGATGGATCACCGCGGCAAAAATCGCTCAAATTGAACGATATCGTCCTTGGCAACATGAATTCCCATACTAGATATCAATTGAACCAGCCAATCCGCTTCATTTATTTGCAACACGAAAAAACATCTACGAGTGAATCACCATCTGAACAGAATCTAAACCGAGTATTATTGCGTCTTAATCTGCAAAAAGAATATCCAACTAGTTCTCAACCAAACAATTATCAAAAAAACCTTGCCAATAGTGATTTACATCGTCGAGATCTTCGATCATTATTTGCGTTCACCATTGACGGAGAAACAACCAAAGACTTTGACGATGCGCTTTCCATCGTAGCAGCGACGAAGGGCAGGGGAAATCCGCAAGTCACACTATATGCCCATATCGCCGATGTCAGCGCATTTGTGCCAGCAAACAGTGCCCTTGACTTGGAAGCACGCGAACGGGGAACCTCCTACTATTTGGAGCCCTATGTTATTCCAATGCTCCCGCCAGCTCTCTCTGAAGATTTATGTTCACTTCAAGAAAACAAAGAGCGAAGAACCGTTACCACAGAAATCAACATTGATCTTAATACCGGGAAAACACTCTCTACAAAATTCTATCGATCGCTGATTAGAATAGATAAAAGGCTCACGTATAATCAAGCCAATGCCATATTACAAAAAAATCCAGTGCCCAAGACAAAGGGAAAGTTAACAGTCAATGATTTGCCTAAACATCTAAACAGTGCTACTCTTAAAAACCACAAAAAAAGAGATACGCAAACTCAGTCGCGAGCAAGAATAAGCAAAACAAAAAGAAATCAGCTACTGACCGCCAATCTCCAGCTATTAGATGCTATGGTTATGCGACGTCAGCAAGCCGATTTAGAAAATGATAAACTGTTCATTCAACTGGAAAAATTAGTAACAAAGAATCAAGCGTCGTTTCCGCAGCAGAAATTAGCAGTCAATAGTCGATCCAGTCAAATTATTGAAACTTGCATGGTGATAGCGAATGAAGCAGTAGCCCGATTCTTGCGAGAGAAGAAAATCCCAGCCTTTTATCGGATACATCCAAAGATACAAGAAAAGAAAGTGAAAATCTATCAGGACATTTGCCGGATCTATCGTTTGAATCCTCCGCAGGCGTTTGTGCAAAAGAAAATCAATACCTTTTTGCAATCTCTAGCGAAAAAAGTAAAGACTGCAGAACTGCGCAATTTTTTACAGATTCAATTGATCCGTACATTGGAACCAGCGAGATACTCTACCAAACCACTAGGGCACTGGGGACTGGGTTTAGCCAATTACTGCCACTTCACCTCACCCATTCGCCGCTATCCAGATTTACAAATCCATCGAGCTCTACTCCAAGTCATTCAGCCATCGCACCAACCAATGAACGATCGGCTAAAAAAGAAAAAGAAGAGCAACAGTAATGAGCATTCTCAAACCAATTACAAAAAAAAGGATTTTAACCTCAATAATGAATTAGAAAAATTAGCTGGACAATGTTCCGAAAAAGAACGCGAAGCAATGGACGCTGAACGAACTTTTTTGAAATTAGAAACAATTGACTTTATCAAAAAAAATAGAATTCGCCATTTTCATGGAATTCTCACCACCATCAAAAAGGACCTCTTATTTTTTATGTTGCTTGATTATCCAGCAATCCAGGCTGAAGTAGCCAGTGAGGCACTTGGCCTGCATCGTCAGAAAGGAAAATTTCGCCACCAAAATAATAGTGGACAAACGATGAGTTTTTTTTCGCCAATGACGGGCAAGCGCGTCTATCTAGGCGCAACCTTCGCCCTAAAACTAAGATCCATCGACAAAGAGAAAATGAAAATCATCTGCTCTACAAAAATAAAATCAAAGTTGTCGGTATAAACGCCTGACTCATCACGGTTATAGTTATGAGTATACCAAAGGAAACTGCAATAAAAGGAGGAGAATTGGCCATGATCATTGATGGACATGGTCTTACTTATCGTGCGTACTACGCATTGGAAAGACAAAATCTTCGTGATCCAATCAGTGGTGCCCCAACACAGGCAATCCATGGTTTCTTTAAGATGTTCATTAAACTCTTAAAGGACTTTCGGCCGTCACATTTGGCGATCGCTTGGGATACCCCGCAACCAACATTCCGCAAAGCTCTCTTCCCACAATACAAGAGCACCCGTAAACCCACCCCACCAGATTTAATTGAGCAAGTAAAAAAAATCAAAGACTTTGTCCACCAATGCGGCTTTTTAAATTCAGAGGCAGTGGGCTATGAAGCTGACGACATTATCGGGACCTTATCTACAGATTTTAGTTCACAAATGCCGGTGCTCATTATTAGCAGCGATAAAGATTGTTTCCAGCTTATTGACTCAAATATTAACCTGCTACGCCCGCAAAAGGGAGTCAGCGACTTTCTGATTATTGATGAAAAATGGGTACGACAAGAAATTGGGGTGACGGTCGCCCAAATTTGCGACTACATGGCACTCATGGGTGATTCCTCGGATAATATTCCCGGGGTAAAAGGAATCGGCAAAAAATCTGCTGCCAATTTGCTCGAAAAATTTTCGTCATTGGATCAAATCTACGCCAATTTACAAGATGTCGCCCAAACCGGTATCCAAAATAAACTGCGAGAAGGTAAAGAATCAGCCTATCTTTCGCGAAAACTGGTTGATATCAAAACTGACATGGCAATGATCAAAAAGATCGATGCAGCATCTCTCAAAGTCCCTAAAAAAATTCAAGAAAAAGGTATCCGTGCTCTCAAAGAAAACAACTTCCCTCAAATTTCTGGACAATTGGCCGCATGGCAAAGCGATGGTAAAAAGGCAAGTTTTCAGACTTTCGAAGAGCAACGCCTAGCGCAGCATCGAGAATATTTGCAAGAAAATAAAAAATACCAGATGATATCTTCACTTGCAGAACTGAAAAAAGTCTTTGCCGTTGATAAAAAAAATTCACGGCAATCAGAATTTCAATACTGGGCAATCGATACCGAGACCACTGGACTCAACACAAAAACTGCAGATCTAGTGGGAATTTCTCTATGCACTCGCACAGATGAAGCGTACTATCTACCACTGCGCTCAAAAAGACTAGAAAAAAAGCTTCTCTCAAAAGAAAATCAAACAAACGAAGATGAAGAGTTACCCTTTGTTGAAGAATATCTTGAATATGAGCCTGCCCGAAAAATTCTTACCAATTTTTTTGGACAAAAGAATATTCGATTTATCGGGCAGAATATTAGATACGATTTAGAAATTTTACGAAACCATGGCTTTGCTCCGCTTTCCCCTTACTTTGATACTATGATCGCTTCCTATTTGTGTCGTCCCAACGTTCGTCGCCATAATCTGACAGATATGACCCGGGAGCTCTTGAAGCAAGACAAACTTGAATATAAAGATTTGGACAACAAAAAAAATAGCAAACAGATTGATTTGAGTCAGGTGCCCCCGAGTATGATTGCCCAATACGCGTGCGAGGACGCCGATGTCACCTATCAGCTCTTTCAGCTACTTGATCAACAAATAACAGAAAAAAAAATGCAAAAAATTCTCTACGAGATTGAAATGCCCCTTATCACCGTTCTCTTACAAATGGAAGCTGTCGGGGTAACCATTGACACCAAATATCTTAAGGAACTCTCACTTGAGTATCAAGGGAAAATTGATCATCATGAAAAAGAAATCTATAAACTGGTCGGCCATTCTTTTAATGTTTTCTCGACTCGTGAAGTCCAACAAGCTCTGTTTGAAACCCTAGGTCTGCCCAAGAAAAGAAAGATCAAGACCGGCTATAGTACCGATCAACAGGTTCTTGAAAGCTTAAGGGGACAACATCCAGTCATCGAAGATATTCTAGAACATCGCAAATATAGCAAGCTTTTGTCCACCTACGTCGATAGTTTGATTAAACTTGCGGATCAGGACCAAAGAGTCCACACCACCTATTCACAAACCATTGCTGCAACCGGACGTCTCTCCTCTTTTAAGCCAAACTTGCAGAATATTCCTCGGCAAGACACCAGTGGCCGATCGATTCGGCGAGCTTTTATTGCAGAAAAAAACCACTCTTTGCTAGTAGCCGATTATTCGCAAATTGAACTCCGAATCATGGCTCACTGTAGCGGTGATAAAACATTGATTCAGTCATATACCGACAAATCAATCGATATTCATGCGCAAACCGCGGCAGCAATCTTTAATCTCCCAGTAAACCAGATCAATAAAAAACAAAGAAACATTGGGAAAACGATTAATTTTTCAATTATTTATGGGGTTACTGAATATGGTCTAGCCAAGAGCCTCAGTATTGAAATTGACGAGGCGAGGATTTTCATTGAAAGATTTTTTGTGACCTACCCCAAAGTAAAAGAATACATGGACAAAACAATTGCCAGCGCAAAAAAAAATGGCTACGTGGCGACTCTCATGGGACGACGACGCCCAATCCCGGATATTGACGCAGATCAACTGTTTGTCCGACAAGCTGCCCAAAGAATGGCCATAAACGCCCCCATCCAAGGAACAAGCGCCGATATTATCAAAGTAGCAATGATTCATATTCAAAAAATCTTTAAGGGAGAAGCCACTCATCGACAGTTTCAGAGCAAGATGATCTTACAGGTCCACGATGAGCTTCTTTTTCAAGTCGCAGATGATGAAAAAGACGATGTGTTCGCCATAGTAAAAAAGCAAATGGAAAGTGCGACTACGCTAGCAGTTCCCCTTGTGGTCAACTGTGGCTGGGGAAGAAATTGGGATGAAGCACAGAATAGTCCAATACCCGTGAACTAAATCAAAAAATACCAAGAGAAAAAAATCGCAATAGATCAGCTTTCAAAAGACCAGATCCAATTCTTTTCTAAATAATTTCCGTAATCCAACAAAGCCTGTTTGATGATTTTTGAATTTCTCGCATTTTTTTTGACTTCCAAAATCAGAAAAAAAACATGCTTTGAGCCGTTCTGCGGTATTTTCGCGAAGTGAATCAATATTTGGTCTGAGTTTTCGGTAAGAACTTGGATAAATTTTTGATTGCGCAGGCGCGGCAGGGCAAGCATTGTGAAATTTCCTCGGGTAAACCGCTTAGCCAGTAACCAACCCCTTTGTTGTAAATCTGCAATTTCTTGATCTTCTGCTGGCTCTGCAAAACCAATGCGAATCTCGATTTTTCCACTAGAAGAAAAATAAGAATATTCTTGCTGAGCGATTCGTTTTGGTGCCGACGCAAAGAAGGCGGCACGAATATTCGGGATACCCAGTGCAAGGATAATTCCTAATACCAAAGTGATCGCTGTAGCTCGGACTGCAATACGCAATTGCCCGAGAGAATCTTCCATCAAGTCGCTGAATTTTTGGTTTTCTGATTTCTTGCTACTTTTTTTGATTTTTGCCATTTTTTTCTATCCAGAGCCTCAATATTCACACCGATATCACGATGTGCTATCAGCCCCTCCTCAGATAACAATCTGTACTAATTCAATCTCTTTTATCATGTTCCTCAGGACAAGTCATTTTTTAAAATACCAATGACAACATCCATCGTGTTTTAGGCGTTTCAAATATTGGCAAGCTGATAATTCGACAACTGCCCTTTCGCGGAAGTTTGCTCCTATTTTTAAGTTAACCATTGGTTTTTTTTGCCTTGCGATCCATTATAAAAAGAGGATGACTTATCGATTCTAAAAAAAAAAATAGCTAATAAGCATAACCGATACGAATATCAAGAAATAAGAGGAAGAATATGGGAAACAAAAGATACAAATTTCATTTAAGCGAGAAAGAAATACCCAAAAACTGGTATAATATACAGGCAGATTTACCTAGGCCATTGTTACCCCCATTGCACCCAGCAACGAAACAACCAGTGGGACCGCAAGATTTATCCGCACTTTTCCCGATGGAGTTGATTAAACAAGAAGTCTCACAAGAAAGGTACATTGCTATTCCAGAGCCAGTGCGAGAAATGTACAAATTATGGCGACCAACACCACTTTTTCGTGCGCATCGCTTTGAAAAATTCTTGGATACTCCTGCAAAAATATTTTATAAATACGAGGGAGGTAGCCCAGCCGGCTCACATAAACTGAACACCGCCCTCGCCCAAGTTTACTACAATCAGCAAGAAGGAATAAAGAAACTCACTACAGAAACTGGCGCTGGGCAATGGGGGAGTGCGTTAGCCTTTGCCGGACAGGCCCTTGGGGTAGATATAGAAACTTATATGGTACGCATCAGCTATCAACAAAAACCATTTCGCAAGTTATTGATGAACATATGGAATGCACAAGTGCACCCGTCTCCCAGTCAAAGGACAGATGCTGGGAAAAAAATTCTAGGAGCCGATCCAGATTCACCTGGAAGCCTTGGAATTGCCATTTCTGAGGCAATAGAAATAGCTGCCAAAAGCGATAGTCAAATCAAATATTCATTGGGTAGTGTCCTCAATCATGTCCTTTTGCATCAGACCATAATTGGGCAAGAAGCAAAGCTACAAATGGAAGCAGCTGGTAAAAATCCAGATATTATTATTGCACCACTCGGAGGTGGGTCAAACTTTGCTGGAATCGCCTTCCCATTTATTAAAGATAAGATCTCGAAAAAAAACGAAAATTTGCGAGCGATTGCAGTAGAGCCAGCATCTTGTCCGAAGTTGACTAAAGGAGAATTTCGTTATGATTTTGGCGATACCATTGGGATGACTCCACTGTTACCGATGTATACTTTGGGACATACTTTTATTCCCGAAGCTATCCACGCAGGAGGTCTGCGCTACCATGGTGCGAGTTCGCTCGTGAGTCATTTGTTGCGAGATAATTTGGTGGAAGCAGAAGCAATCCACCAAATTGAGTGTTTTGCTGCAGGAGTCAGCTTTATGCGAAGCGAAGGAATCTTGCCAGCACCGGAAGCAAACCATGCTATTGCAAAAGTAATTCGAGAAGCACAAATAGCCAAAGAAGAAGGCAAGGAAAAGGTGATTTTATTTAATCTCTGTGGGCATGGATATCTCGATATGTCGGCATACCAAGACTATCATGATGGAAAATTAGCAGATCATGAACTATCGCAAAAAGATCTCAGGCAAGCACTCAACAAGCTAGAGACACCGACGATTCCTTGAAAATTGCACTGATCTTACAGTTAATAAGACCTGCCCTGTTTACAAGCTCTTTGACAGACAAGACACTGTCGGCTTATAGTCTTTCTCAATCATCTTACAACCGTGGGTCAATTTGGCAAGTGCGAGAGTTTCTGTTTGATAGCCTTGTTCGTTGAGCGAGTGGAAGATTCATAGTTCTGGCGAGAGGCAAGTTCAGCAGTTTTATTCTCATGTTCTTTTTAGAAACTTTCAATCACATTGGATATTTGACAAATGACAAGGTTGAGCAAGAAATTTGAGTTGTCTTTTTAATCAGGAATTATAGATTTTGAATTCAATGGGAGCACCAAAAGGAAATCAGAGTACTTATTCAAGGCTTCTTTTTTGCATAATTTTTCTCGCAGTTTTTCTATTTTTTCACTTACCACAAGGCCCCATAAATCCAAGCAGTGGAACTCTCCAGTTCGGATATCTTGCTAAGAATAAAGAAAAGAAAAATATCCGAGTATTTGCCAAAGGGATCGATATCAAAGACTCTGAGTATCAGTATACAGAAAAACACAAACAAACTTGGGACAAGAAAAAAATGCTCTCTTCACACATCGAAATTTTCGATAAGCAAAATCAATTGATTGTCACTCGCAAAATTAATTTTTCACAACATCCATATGATCCAGATTTTTCCCTTTTCGATCATCGAATCGGGCAAGAAAAGACGGTTCGTCGCTTACCCTCTGGTAAATATGAGTTTTCGTATCTCCGTAAAAAAGATGCGAAAAAATCAGTCAAATTGGCTACCCCAAAAAAGAAACCCATTATCTATGACGGAATTTATCTCTTTGTTAAAGATCATTACCGAAAAATCCTGAAAGAGCCAGTAATTATTTCCTTCGCTGATGCTAAATTGCAAAGATTTTTGAATTTAAAAATCGAATTTCAAAAAGAAATGCTATTTCGTGAAAAGGCGGCCTATCAATTTGCTCTGATACCCACCAACTCTTTTTTTCGACTTTTGGTTCCTTCAATTGAAATCGTCGTTGCCAAGAGCGACGGTTCTTTACTCATGTATACTGGCCCCACAAACTTCAATAAAACTAAACGGAACAAGAATTTTAATACGCGTATCGAATATTTTCATTAAAAGAGCAAAAAGAAACAACCAAATAGAAATTTAGATTTTAAGTATATAATTTCTCAATGCCTTAGGAAGCAAACGAGGCAGCCACCAATAGAAAAGAGGATGAGGGGTAATAACGTAGGAGGACGCTGGGAAACGGCGAGTGCACGCGCGATAGATTGTTGCTGCGGCTTTTTCTGGGTTCATCCGATTTCGGGCGTGTTCAAGGGCATGGCGCACCAATATATTCACTTTTGGACCATAGACAGACTGACGAAATCGCTCAATATCTTGCCAATTCACTTTTTCTCGTATCCGAGTATCGGTTAGCCCGGGGAGAATCGAGATAACTCGCAGACCATAGGTTCTCAATTCCAGATCCCAGCTTTCGGCCAAACCAATCAAAGCAAATTTACTAGCGCAATAGGCACCATGTAATGGTAGCGCAATTTTTCCGTTAATCGAGTTTACAATAATGACTCTGCCGTCGCATTTCTTTGCTTTTTTTTGGGGAGACGATCCTTGTTTTATTCCCAGTAATAAGGGTAAAAATGTTTTTGAGACCATATAAGTGCCACAGAGGTTTACATGAATCTGCTTTAAAAAATCTTTAGGCCTCTCAAGTAAAAGAGGAGCACGAATAATGATTCCCGCATTATTAATCAAATAATCGATTTTCTTTTTCTGATAAATCGCTAGGGTTTTTTTAACTTTCTTGTATGCCAGATTCAATGCCCTTTGATCGGTGATATCAAAACGTAGTAAAACTAAACGGTCATTCTTTAATTTTCCCAAAGCTTGGATGTCTGACCGCTTTCTCACACTACCAAAAACTAAAAATTTTCTCTGTAAAAAATATTGAGCAGTCGCTAACCCAATGCCTGAACTAACGCCAGTAATCAGTGCAGTCTTCATAATCGTTCAGTCCTTTCACTTGTCGCTAGCTCGTTTCTAGCTGCCGAGAAAAAATCCCATATTCTTTAGAAATCTTTGCTTGTGCCGCCTGAATAATTCTCCGCGAAACTTTGTTATCCTGCCAAACCCAAGATAACTCTGCAGACTGATAACTCCCAATACCGTCTCGATAAAGACAATGGATCAAACCCATTGCAACCATTTTTCTTTGGAATTCTGGAAGAACACAAATCGCAATCGCGCGCAGGCCGCTGATTTTGCGACGGTACCAAACAAACTTGAGCGCACTAAGCAGATTGATTTTGCCAGATAATTTGTGCAAGACAAAATTATAATCAGGCAAAGTCAAAAAAAACCCCACCATTTGCCCCTGATACTCAGCTACTGGAAATACCGAAGGATCGATCAGTCCTCGCAGTGAAGCTGCATTTTCAAAGAACTCTTCCTCAGATTGCCAAGAAGAACTCCAGCTCTCGCTAAATACCTGACGAAAAATTCGATAGATTTGGCGTAGATCACGAGAAAACTTTGGCTGAGTAAGATGCACTGGACGAAAAACAATCCCTGATTTACGGGCAATTCGATAAGAACGTAAAAAAAGATCTGTTAGGGGATTTATCGGAAAATCATAGGCATACGCTGTCTTTGCCAGCTGAAAGCCCTCCCTTTGCATATAATCGCAATAACGAGATGGATTATATGGCATCAGAATTGTCGGTGTGGGCAGATAATGATCTCTGGTCTTGCGTAGAAACATTGATTGATTGTGGGTCGTCAGATTAATGGGCCCACGTATCTCCATTGCTCCTCGTTTTTTGACCCAGTCAATTGCAGTTTTTATCAGAGAATGTACTACCTCATGATTATGAATGCTTTCAAAATAACCAAAGAGACCAATTTGCTTTTTCTCCTTTTCATTGAGCCGTCGATTTATTGCAGGAACGATGCGGCCAAGGGTTTGATTTTTTCCATCGACCACAATAAAGGGCGCAAAATCTACGTATTCACTTTTAAATCCTTGGGGATCGAGTTGTTTCTTGATGTCCTTGGTCAGCGGGGCGACATAATAGGGGTCATCTGCATAGATTTTCTGCGATAAATTCAAAAATGCTCGCCAATCCTCTGCAGTTTTGACTTGCTTGACGCGCATCATTGATCTTATCTGTTAACTATGCCGATTTGGAAACCGCGATTTGCCCCAGAGCCTCACGAGTAGCGACTAAAGCTTTGACCAATTGATCAATGTCCTGCATACTGTGTAAGGCGTTGATCGTTAATCTTAAGCGTGGTTTTGCAACAAACCAGATTGGGCTCACCCATATACCATGTTCTTTGATCAAGTGGTCTGCAAAATCTTTAGGAAAAAAATTCTTCGACGGCATAATTGGTAATATGTTAGTCTCACCGAGAACCTCAAAATCGTTCTCTCTTAACTGATTCCGCGCATATTCGCTTTTCGCTAAAATACTCGTGGGAATTTGTGGGTTCTCTCGCAACTGTTCAATGCTCGCTAGGGTAGCGGCAGTCGCTGATGCAGGCAAGGAAATCGTCTGAATACTGGTCGGTGCCGCAGATAACAGATCGGTAATATCTTTAGAAGATGTACTCAGAGCTGCCCCCGCAGAACCTGCGAATTTTGAAAATGTTGTCATGATAATCGGAATGACCCCACGCTTCGTAATTTGCTCCGGTGTCATTTGAAAGTATTCGTAAATTCCCCGACCGGTATTTCCTAAGATGCCACTGGAATGGGCTTCATCCATAACAATGACCGCATTCGGATATTTGGCAACCACATCTACCATAGCTGGCAAAGGAGTAATATCGGCATCCATCGAAAACACTGCATCTGCGATAATCATGATTCGATCGTTTTTATGCACATAATGCTTCATCTTTCGGGACAAATCTGCCATATCATTGTGCTTATAATATTTTACGCGAACTCGGGGACTCTGATTGAATATTCGTCCAGATCGCTTATTCGCCTGAGTAATCGCAGAAATAATACAGCCATGATTATAAATGTCGCTAAAGATAATCGTTTCTCGAGTATTCTTGAAATTAGGCACGGGAATTGCCAAATGAACAAATGAATCCATCAAGGCTTGTAAAGCCATCCAAGCATTTAAAAATAAGTGAGTATGAGGCAAGCCCTTAAATTCTGAAATCGCATTTTCCAAAAGTCGATGAATTTCAATCCGACCACTGAGTGCTTCACACGAGCTATTTGAGGTGCCAAACCGGAGGATGGCATCGATTGCCGCCTGTTTTACGTGCGGGTTCTGCGCCATTCCTAGCAAATCATTTGAACAAAAACTGAGTACCGAGTAAGAATCTCCCGTAGCACTATCTTCAATTTTATATCGATTTTGCTTTTTTTCTAAAACTATATATTTTTTGGGATATAACTGTTGCGCATTAATACGCTCCATATATTCCTTAACTACTTTCATTATAAAGTACCAATGTTTATATCAAGACCCTCTTTTTCAAGTGTAATTTGGTCAGTGTATCCTTTGATAGCAAATGGTATTGGCGGTTGAAGGCTACATTGCAATAGAAGCTTCATTTAGAATGATCTGAAATGATTACCCACAATTGATCTTTTAAATTGAGAATGATTTACTGCCAAGTTCAATTTTAGTTTTCTGAAACCCACTCATATAGTAACTTCAAAAATAAAAAAAAAACAGATAAATTACAACCACAAATAAAAGAATAAAATACGAGAGAATAACACAAAGTTCGACTTTCCTGGGCGAAAACTTTCGACAGAAATGCATCACTGGATGATCCTAAAACGCTACTGACTCGTCAGAGGAAAGCTACGATCGCAAGAAAATACCAATCTTAAATAATACCAGCCAGCTATCCATTGACAAATTTCTTATCCTAAAGAAACACGGGGAAAAAGAAAAGAAAAGAAAGCGTAGTTCGTAGAATATCGCACTACGTGTTCAAAAATCACACTTTTTTAATTGCATTTTTTTTTCTAAAATAAATTCTGTCATTATAGTAATAATTGATGAAGAAAACTGCAAATAAAATCGTTAAGCTGGCTATATCACAAATGCCCTGTGTTGCCAACACCAGCGACAACATTGCCTACGCAACAGAAATTGTCGAAAAATGTGCCCAAGATGGTGCCCAATTAATTCTGTTGCAAGAACTGTTTGCTCACCAATACTTTGGCCCTGAACAAAATCCTAAGTGGTTTGAGGAGGCGTTTAGTGTTGGCGATAGCCCGGTAGTCAAACATTTTCGCAAAGTCGCGCAAGAAAAAAAAGTCTTCCTCCCGATCAGCTTTTTTGAACGCAAGAATAATAGCTTCTTTAATTCGCTGGCAATGATCGACGATCAAGGAGAAATCATGGGTGTCTATCGCAAATCACATATCCCCGACGGGAGCGGTTATCAAGAAAAATATTACTTTTCTCCCGGCGATAGTGGATTTAAGGTTTGGGATTGTAACATTGGTAAAATTGGCACCGCGATTTGCTGGGATCAATGGTTCCCCGAAGTTTCACGGGCAATGGCTCTGCAGGGAGCTGAAATACTACTCTACCCCACTGCAATTGGCAATGAACCTCAAAAACCGGAAGTAGACTCCAGTGCGGCATGGCAACGGGTGATGCAAGGGCATGCCGTTGCTAACATCTGTTTTGTTGGCGCAAGTAATCGGATCGGGCAAGAAAATTGGGATAACGGGATATCGATGCAATTTTACGGCAAATCCTTTATCGCTGGGTGTGAAGGCGAAATCCTTACCAAAATGGAGCAAGAGCAAGGCTATGCGATCGTTGAGCTTGATTTAGAGCGAGCAAGACAGAAAAGGGCTGAATGGGGACTATTTCGTGATCGGCGCCCTGATTTATACAAAAATCTATTAACGCTCAGTGGGGAAAGATAGATTGTCTGGCAAGAAAATAATATTTTGTACTACGATGCTCAAATGTATGGACTCACTGAATATCATTAAATTATAGTACATATCTGATACTGATGGAATGAACGGAAAAACTGGCTTTATTTTTCATGAACTATACCTGTGGCATACCACGGGCTTTGCTGCGCTTGAAGTACCTCCAAGTCTTACTGTTCAACCAGACTTACACATTGAGAATCCCGAAGGGAAAAGACGAGTGCGAAACCTGCTCGATGTAAGTGGTGTTTTGGAGCAATTAATCGCTATTAAACCTGTAGCGGCCCCGATTCAAGCCATTGAACGAGTGCACGCCTCAGATTATATCCAGAAAATAGCCAAACAAAGCCAAGCCGGTCATGGCAATGCTGGCACCGATGTGCCATTTGGCAGCGGTAGTTACGAAATTGCTCTACTTTCGGCAGGGGGCGCTATGACAGCTGTGGATGCGGTAATGAACGACCGAGTTGAAAATGTGTACGCCTTGGTCCGTCCACCGGGACACCATGCAGAATACGACATTGGCAAAGGTTTTTGCATTTTTAACAATGGCACCGTAGCGATTCGTCATGCACAAGATAAATATCAAGTAAAGAAAATTGCGATTATTGATTGGGATGTCCATCATGGTAACGGGACTCAATCGCTCCTTTACCAAGATGACAGCGTGCTCACAATATCCATCCATCAGGATGGTTGCTATCCATTGACTGGAGGTTTGATTGAAGAACGTGGCAACGACGGCAAAAGTAATGTCAATTTACCCTTGCCAGCGGGTAGTGGTCACGGTGCTTATATCGAAACATTCAAAAAAATTGTGATGCCCCTAGTCGACCAATTTGCCCCTGAATTGATTTTTGTGAGCTGTGGTTTGGATGCCTCTGCCGTTGATCCACTCGCTCGACAAATGTGCACTAGTGAAACCTATGCGCAGATGACTAAATTTACTATGGACTTAGCGAAACGACACTGTCAAAACCGCGTCATTTTTTTACACGAAGGCGGCTATTCTCCACAATATGTACCCTACTGTGCGCTTCGTATAATTGAAGAATTATCAGGCTTTAAATCTCCCAACGTCGACGATCCATTTTTGGATGATCTTATGCAGATGGCAGGGCAAAAACTGCAGCCACATCAGCAGTCATTGATTGAATCTTGGATAGATTTTTTTGGCTGTAGCAAGTAGAAAAAGAATGAGTTATGCATGAAAAATAATATAGCAATCGAAATTAACAACGTTCAGAAGCTCTATGGCGGAGTTGAAGCCTTAAAAAATATTAATTTGAAAATAAAAAATGGCGCTTTCTTTACTTTATTGGGCCCTTCTGGCTGCGGTAAGACAACTTTGCTTCGATTGATCGCAGGCTTTGAGAAAATTTCCAACGACGGCAATATAACGATCTTTCAACAGGTAATGAAAGACCTGCCACCGCAAAAAAGGCCAGTAAATACCGTTTTTCAAAATTATGCACTATTCCCGCACATGACGGTAGAAGAAAATATTTCATTCCCACTGGAACAATTGGGCAGAGCTAACGATATCTGCAAAAAAGAAGTAGGGAAAGTATTGGAACTAGTACAAATGTCATCTTTTGCTAGTCGCCGACCAAGGCAACTTTCAGGGGGACAACAACAAAGAATTGCCCTTGCGCGCGCGCTGGTTTCCAAACCAAAAGTCTTGCTCTTAGACGAACCTCTCTCGGCATTAGATCTAAAACTGCGGCGAGCAATGCGCTTAGAACTCAAAGAGATTCAAAAGGAGACCCATATTACCTTTGTTTTTGTCACTCACGACCAAGAAGAAGCGATGAGTATGTCAGATGAAATGGCCGTTATGAATCATGGCGTCATTCATCAAATTGGTGATCCAGCGACTGTATATCAAAATCCAGTGGATAGTTTCGTTGCCGATTTTATCGGTTCTGCAAATCTACTCAAATGCGAAGTCATCAAAAAAGATAAACGGAATGATAGTATAAAAATTGGGAATCTTGATACTATCAATATTCCCAAAGAGCAGTTTGCGGATTCACAGCTACTGGGAAAGAAAAAGAATTTCATCCTTTTTTGTCGGCCAGAAAATGTTCGACTAAACCCAAAAGGAGTATGGACAATTAGGGAAAAAGAATTTCAAGGATCATTTGTGGAAATCACCATCGCTGATAAGCAAGGACAGCACCTTTTGGCACAGATAACGAATAAGGATGATACTCAATACCAGATCGGCGATAAGGTGACTCCAAAGTTCATAGACTCTGAAGTACGGTTACTAGCCGAATAGAGGAACCAATATGAGGAAATCTTTACATCAGCGAATAGCGCTGACACCTTTATTTTTTTTCTTGGGTATCTTTATGATTGGCCCTTTGATAATCATTTCTTTGACATCCTTTCTGGGACAAAACCCGTACGGCGGTGTCCTTTTTGAACTTTCGTTCAAAGGATACCAGCAGATTATTTATAGTACCGATCTTTTTGGAAAGTATTCATTTGATAGTTCTTATCTCGTGATTATTTTTCGCTCGCTCATCATGGCTATTCTCACTACACTCGGCTGTTTTCTCCTTGGGTTTCCAGTTGCATATTTTATTTCACTGCAACGAGAAAAAACTCGGAATCTGCTGATTATGATGGTAACCATTCCCTTTTGGACAAATCTCCTGATTCGAACCTACGCTTGGATTATTATTTTAGGTAAGAATGGAGTAATTGAAAAACCGTTTCGCTGGCTTAACATTGTTCAAGGAGAAGACAGTCTTAATCTCATGTACACTGATTATGCAGTCGGTATCGGTTTGCTCTATAGCTATCTTCCGCTCATGGTTTTACCCATTTATGCGAGTATGGAAAAATTGGATAGACGATTATTGGAAGCCGGTAGCGATCTATACTCGAATACTTGGACTTTGATCCGCAAAATCATTATTCCATTAACTCAACCAGGAATCATAGGTGGCGCCCTATTGGTATTTATTCCAAGCCTGGGGGCATTCATTGCACCGACACTTTTAGGAGGAGGAAAAAACCTTATGCTGGGTAGCTTAATTCAGCTACAATTCTCTAGTTCGCGCAATTGGCCGTTTGGTGCAGCATTATCGATTATTCTATTAATTACGATTTTACTGACTCTGATTATTCAAGCACGATACTTACGTAAAAAAGAAAGTAGAATATAAAACATAGATACACAACAATGAAAAACACAAAATCCATATTTGTCTTTCCTGGTTTGATACCCTCAGCTTGGTTCTTCTTTATTTTTCTTTATTTGCCAATCTTCGTCGTCATTTTTTACAGTTTCAATGCCAGTCGATTGTCAACGATTTGGGAAGGTTTTTCCCTAGAATGGTATAGCGTGGCGTGGAACAGCCGAGGGATCCAAAAGGCGATCGTTAACTCATTGATCATTGCCGGAGTAGTTGCCCCGGTAGCAACCACCATTGCCACATTAGCCGCTCTGGTCATGGTAAGAGGTGTAAATTTTCGCGGACAGATTTGGTTGAATGCACTTATTACTCTACCGCTCATGATACCAGAAATCGTAACTGCGATTGCAACCTTGGCTTTCTTTTCTTTTTTGTCATTGCAATTAGGATTATTAAATGTAATTATCGCACATACCGTGTTTTGCATCCCATTTGCATTTATGCCAATTCGTGCGGCACTAGAAGCAATGGATCCATCGCTAGAGCTGGTAGCACAAGATCTCTATGCAAACGAATGGCAAGCCTTTAAAAAAATTACTTTTCCATTATTATTTCCCGGAATTCTTTCAGGACTTATGCTGGCATTTGTTATTTCACTCGACGATTTTGTTATTACACTTATGGTCGCTTCGGCAGGAGCGACAACCCTGCCGGTCTATATCTTCAGTATGCTGCGGTTTGGTGTGACTCCCGAAGTAAACGCGGTCTCGACCATGCTTCTGAGCGTTTCAATTATATTCGTTACTGGCTACACGCTCTTGTCTCGCAAACTCATCCAAAGACAAAAAATAATTTAACGCTACCACACAGACCGTTTGCATTATTCTGCATAATCAAACCAATGCAAATCGACTTTTGCCAACTTTATAGGTCTGGAAAAAAAATGCCTCACGAAATTGTAGACAAATAGCTCGCAAAGAATACGTCTATCAAGCAATCAATAGCGGTGCTCTTCAAAGAAAAATGAGCAGATTTGGCAATGAATAGAATAGCTAGATACTCAACCCTCTGTTCGATGATCTTGTAAAAAGAATAAGCCAAAAAAAGATGATCTTTGAATCTGACTGAAAGTCTCGATTAAATTCCAGCTCCCAGCAAAATAATTTATAGTTGGTAAAAATGAAAATCTGGAAAGAACTCAGAAAATCCTTGTGGAACTCGCCGAAAACCTTGACAAGACGATTGTTCCTCTTGCTCACCAATAATGGGAACAGCAAGTAGATAATAGCTCCACAAGAATAGAAGGAACCTCTAAAGAGTGAAGTTCGAGAGAAGAACAAAAAAGTGAATATTCTTGACATTCCCAGAGAATGAATTTTACTATAAATAATTGATAAGGAGGATTGAAATGAGTGAGAAATCTTTTTGGGGTACACCTTGGTTAAAAAGAGTGGCTATAGGTAAAACCCTAGGATCAATTTATGGTCTGACGTTGTTTTTTCTGTGCTACACGAGCACGCACGAGGCAGGACCTCTATTTTGCTTTGGAATGTTGCTATCAGGAGTATATTTAGGTGCAATCATTGCCCTACTCGGCCCAATGTATACTGCGTATGATAAAGGACCTTTGAACCTACACATAAAACTACCATGGTGGATTCGGGGAAGTTTGATGGGAGCCGTCTGGGGGCTGTTCATCATTCTATTGGTGCATGACGATTTGAAGAGTGTTATAGTGAATTCAGAGTTCGCTCTGATACCAGATTTTGTTCGTGAAGTAAGTCCTTGGCTGTACATTGTACATGCTGGTATCGCTGGCTTAATAATTGATGGAATCACAACATTCTTTGTTGGCGAAAAAGAGTAGCGTAGTTAGTATCAGCTACCTAGCGTAGAGGGCACATCTGGCGCTAAAATTTTGGTGCTGGAGAATGTTGGTTGAATTTGTTTAGCAACATAAAAGAGAAAGAATCTCGTTTAGCCAACATTCTCCCATAAAGTTGCGCACATTCAGAGAGGGGTAAATACATTCCCCAACTTTAAGAACATTCAAAAGAGATGGCGCAATCCCGAATGGGACCCAAAACATGAATATAGTGTCCCCTTGATATATGGGTCAACTAGTTTTTCATTTCGTAGTACATTTGCAGGCGATGCGAAAGGAAAGAGCCTTAAGGAGTTTTTTGAGCCGAATGAAGAAGTATGTGGAAAGTTGGCTGTCTTTGATTCGCCCGATGAAGTCGTTGCTTTGGCAGAGATTTACTTGGGGTATGGCCTTTGTTCCACCGATCCGCAAAAGCTGCAAAAAGTACAGGAATTATTACTCAATCAAAAGAAGTGCGTAAAATTCTACTCGTCTACTAATATAAATGAGCTATTAAAAAGTAAACAAGTTATCATGAGTAACAATTGGGATGGTCATACATTTCGCGGGAAAACTACGGAAGGGATGAAAGATCTTGTTTATGCCTATCCAAAAGAAGGATTGCTCACTTGGTCTGATCACTTGATAGTCCTCACAAATGCACAAAATGTAGCAGCTGCAAGGGTGTTCATGAACTATATTCTTGAACCCGAGCATGCAGCAATATTTAGCAATAGACAGGGATACCATAATATGGTAATCGGATCAGCAAAGTTCCTAAAAAAAGAAATTCAGCAATCCGAAATTTTCGTCGTCCTGGACAATCAGATAATTGTCTTTGCTAAGAGTTGTAGCCCAAAAGCCAATGCTCTTAGGGAGGAAATCTGGGCTACAGTTCACAAAGAAAAAACACAATAGCTTTTGAGAAAACAGCAACAAACCTCACGAGAGACAAAATCAATGGTGGGGTTTAATCACCTCAATGCTATACTGACCAAGAGAGTTACAAGAATGACGTACAGATTTTTCCGTGAAGAACACCTCGCCCTTGATATCGTCTCATTAAAATCTAGGCTTCTTTAGGAATAACCTTTACGATATTTTTACCAATTTTCTTTAATAGTTGTCCAAAAGATCATTGCATAGTGTTGACAAATTATTGCAATTAAACGCAATGGTCATAAACATCGAAAGGAGGATGAATATGTTTAATAGAAGTAAACTAGAAACAAGTGGATTAACGAAGTTTCTAGTAATATTTATGGGAGTCACATTCTTAAGTATCATCGGATGCGACAAAACTAAGAAATTGGAGGAAGCTTCAGGGGAACTGATTTTTTATAACTGGACGGACTATACTCCACCAGCTCTAATTGAAAAATTTGAAAAAGATACCGAAATCCAAGTAATCACCGATTACTTTGATAGTAATGAAACGCTGTTAGCAAAAATCAAAGCAGGTGGATCTCAGTATGATTTAATTGTACCGACACATAATTTTGTAGAAATTTTTGTGAACGAAGGGTTGATTCAGAAAGTTGGTGTCAATACCTTCCCTAACTTTAAGAATATCGCAAAGAGATGGCGCAATCCCGAATGGGATCCAAAACATGAATATAGTGTCCCTTGGCAATATGGATCAACAAGTTTCGCAATTAGGAGTACTCTAGCTGGCGATGCGGAAGGGAAGAGTCTGAAGGAGTTTTTTGAGCCAAATGAAGAAGTTTGTGGCAAATTATCTGTCTTTAATTCGCCCGATGACGTAATTGCTTTAGCTCAAATTTACTTGGGATATAAAGTCTGCTCTACTGATCCAGAGGAATTGCAAAAAGTACAGGATTTATTGCTTGAGCAAAAGAAATGTGTGAAAGTTTACTCGTCAGAGGATGTAAACGGCAGATTAAAGCGCAAAGATGTTGTCATGAGTAATAATTGGGATGGTAATTCATTTCGTGCAAAAAATGAAGAAGGTATGAGTGATCTCATTTATGCGTATCCAAAGGAAGGATTACTTACTTGGTATGATAATGTAACAGTCCCCACGGATGCTGCAAATGTACCAGCTGCAAAGGTTTTCATGAACTATATTCTCGAACCAGAACATATGGCCATGATTAGCAATAAGCAAGGGTACAATAACGCGATTGCAGGAACAGAAGAATTTATGCGAGAAGATATCGCAAATTCGGAGATTCTCGCGGTACCAAAAGACCAGCAAATTATTTTTGCTGAAAGTTGTAGCCCAGAAGCCATTGCTCTCAATGAGAAAGTCTGGACTGCAGTACGCAAATAAAAGAAAACTGCAAAACTGTTAAGACAAAGAGAAATTCCACGATTGGCATAGCCAATTGTGGAATTTCAAGTGTAAGAGAAAGTCTCCACACAGATTATCAGAACAAGATGATCTATTAATTTCCAGAAAATCTTTCCACAATCTAAAAATAGAAATTTTTTAGAAAAAGACAATATTGGCAATAATGTGCGGAGGCATGTTTGCCAGAAAATGGCAAGTAAAGAAGGGATTCCTTGGCTTACTATAGTTAATTTTTGCAATTCTTGCTCAAGGAAAAATTGTCCTGAGTAATCATAGCATTTTTTTATCCGTCAACTGGCTAGAGCTCATGCTTGAGAAAGCCAACAGGTAAATCAGGGACAATACAATTCGAGGCTAATTGATTGAGATACTTGAATTATTTTTGATTCTATACAATCTAGATTACAATCTCAAGAGAGCATCCCATTTGAACTGATTGTAATAAAGCAGGATTTCCAGTCATTCTCCTCAACAATTATTGAAAATTCTCTATGGTTTTAAATACAATGATTGTGGCTTGAATGTTTGGGAAAATGGTGTCACGGTGGGCGACTTTTTTTTATTTCTCGTCAGTAATTCTTATCAAAAGAACAAAACTTCTTGATTTTTTTTCCTTGGATCCTAGATCAGAAAATCAAGCTTAACGATGACAAAAAACGATAGCAAATGGGAATCTGCAGCAAAGTTGAAGCCGAATTTTCACTGTATATTTGTTAAGAGTTGCTCGAAAAACTATGCGCACTTGCTGTGGCTTAGTTCGGGATTGGAGCAGATAAGAAAATCGCGGATATATAACCAGCATTAAATATATATGTTAGGAAAGTCTCGACATGTGCGTGGATAATGGGGAGAATTTTGAGTTTCTTGCAAGTATCAATAAAAAGGTTTGTATAAAAAAACAGATAAAAATAGGATAGCCTTACCTAAGGAGAAAAAATGAATTTATTAAATACAAACCTCACTTTAAAAAAATCAGAAAATAAGAAAAAGATATTGATAGCTATACTCTGCTCGATTCTTTTTCTTTTTCCTCATTGTAAAAGATCAACAACCTACGAAAACCTTTTGAGAGAAAATATCGATTATGACGGCAAAGACGGAGAAACATTGGAAGGCTATCTATCCTATAGCAAAGACCTGCCAAGAAAAGCTCCGGGAATTCTGATAATTCATGATTGGTCGGGATTGGATGACTATGCTCGGGCAAGAGCCGATATGGTGGCCAAACTTGGATATGTCGCCTTTGCTATGGATATGTATGGTAAAGGGAAAAGAGCACAGAATCATGAAGAGGCTCGAACCTTGATGTTAGGGCAATTGCAAAATCCAAAAAAGATGCTTTCCCGCATGATGATATCTCTGAAATTTTTACAAGAACATCCTCAGGTGGCAGCTGAAAAGGGACAAGTTGCCATTGGGTACTGTTTTGGTGGTAGAGCGGTAATGGAGCTTGCGTATTCTAACGCTGACCTTGCTGGAGTGGTAAGTTTTCATGGGACACTTACCGTCCCGACAGTAGCGCAAACCAAGGCAATCAGGGGTAGAATTCTGATTCATCACGGTGCAGACGACAGCTATGTTTCAAGAAAAGATGTCGCAGCAATTAAAAAGACATTGAGTGATGCTCGTGTAACCTATGATTTTGTCGAACATCCTGGGGCCGTCCATTCATTTACTCGCTGGGACGCTGGATCCGACAATGCCAGTGGATCGGCGTACAATGAAGCCGCCGACAAGGCTTCTTGGGAGAGCATGAAAGAAATGCTGACTGAAATTTTTTAGTCTAATCCAGATGCTGATAGATAGTAGTTATTTTAATTGGAAATGAAGAAACAGCCACAGTTTACTAGGCATTGCAACTAGAAATTTAGAAATCAGTACCCATAATCAATGACAGGTCCATACTGTTAAAAGAAGAAGCAGTGATATTACCAGTAGCGACGTCTATCCTCAATTGATTCTGATTTGAAGTTAAGGCGGTAAAATTAGAATCTAAATAAGATTTTAAGCTTAGATTTAGTCCGACTAAAAATTTATGCTTTTTACTGCGGGGAATCGCATAAAAATAAGCCAACCGCAAATACACTCCCGAAGCCCCATACGAATCTACATAAACAGTTTCCGTTTGTGAAAATCCTATACGTGTTCCATTGCCGACCATCCCATCAGTAACTACCGCCCAACGAAATAATAACCCGCCGGTGCCTACCTGAATGTTGTGTGAACGCTGCCTAGCATCCTCACTACTACGATAATGGTAAGCATAACCAAAAGTCAGTTCTCTAATCGGGCCGTAACCTACTGGAAAAAAGAAAGGTGCTCTCGCATTATATTCAAATAATCCGATATCTGCAAAATGATTGGGTCGTTTGTCACTTCCAGCCGTCACATGGAAGCCGGTCCCCACTGACTGCCCCCGCTGCAGAATCTCAGTATTTGCATTGATTCGAATAGCTGGTACATGCCAGTAAAAATAGCCGATTGGCAGAGCTCGAACGCTGTTGGGAATGAGAAGGATAACTCCCACCAAAAAAAAATATATTCTAAGCAATTTCATGCATTGACTGACTTAATCGAGTTATGCCTTGCGATTACTAATAGTTATTTAGAAAATCCTTTATTCTTGCGAAGTTTCTCTAGCCTTTCTTCTTTTTCTTCAAGCGCATCGTTTACATATTTCGTTCCATAACCAAACATAGCCCCTGAGCATACCAACGGAAGTAATGCTACAATCAACAAACCCGGAAGTAGTCCAACAGCTGTAAACATCGAACCAACGTAAATTCCCAAAATTAGGAAAAGACCGACACCTCCCGCCACTTGTAAATCTTTACCTAAATTGTACTGTTGCAAGAGGGTTTTCCCCTGTTTCGATAATCTATAATCATTGGCTGGTTGCTCTGCAATGGATTTTTCCATTTCTAGACCGTATTTTCCCTTGACGATATTATCAGATCGGGCGGCAGATAGACTAAATTGGAGAATCAGGAGTACATGAATGATTGCAATCGTTTTGCTCATTCTTCGAAAAAACATAGGTCCAATAAATATTTCTTGAATACCGAGTCAAGTAAACCGACTTTGCTCTTCCAAGCGTCAAGCCAAGAATCTCTCAAGAACTACTGAATAACCACTAGTTTTTTGTTGCCTAGATAAATCTACAAAATTTGAAGGCTTAGCATGTTTCTTATTTTTTTATGTTTTCCTTATTGAATTTGAAAATCGGAGCTGATGCTAGAAACTCTCAGGGACGGATTGATTGGAGCGGTTGGGTTGAAGAATAAACAAAAAGATTGACTATCGTCATTAGCATATCAGAGACATCTTTATTTTAAGATTCTTAAAAGCCAATGGAGAACATATAAAAATATAGAGAAATTAATTGTCTTTCTCAGGAAAAGACAATCTGGTAAAAGTAGCTATTCTCGCCGGAGGTTGAGATACTCTTCAATTTTATCTTTATAATGCCCTAAACCTAAAAAAGGAATCTTTAAAATGCTTGTCTCTGTTATCCTGAAATCATCCATTACTATCCCCTAGGCAAAATTTCAAGATACTGTCATACCAACACTTTTTTTCAAATAGAGAATGACAGGGATAAAATTAACGGAAAACCATTAGATCAGATTTTGCCATTGATCCGCTTGGCTACAGCATTTGATTCTAGAAAATTCACAAAAGAAAATCCTATGACAAAATATGCTGCTAGTAGTCTTTGTAGAGCATTATCAAATATTTGTAAGGCAAATTCAGAATATTCTTGTCGGCAAACAAAGCGGCTTCATCACTATAATTGATAAGTAAGAGGATTTTATGGGAGAGGACAGAAAATATGAACGAACGAAAGCCACAGCATTATATTTGGGTCACCAGACCTGAATATTATTTATTGGAGGATGGAACATTAAGAGACTTTGCGAGCGAAGAATATACATGGTCTTGTCACCGTGACACAAAAAGCGGTGATCTGGTTCTTTTTTATTTTGCTGGAAAAACCGATTTCCAAGGGATCAGTACCATTGTTCGTGCAACCAGTGACTCCTATGATGGGGATGATCAATTTTCAGATGTTTGCGACATTGAATTGAAAAAACAATATACAAAAAAAATGACTCTACAGCAACTGAAATCAGACAGAATTCTCAAGGAATGTTCTGCAGTGAAAGGAAATTTTCAAAGAAAAGCTTTTAAGATTGAGCCCAAAGTATATAAACACTGTATTCATTTGTTGGATAAAAAAAATGGGACTCGAACATGATAATCGATAAGTAAGAGGATTTTACAGGGGGTACAGAAAATATGAATGAACGAAAACCACAGCATTATATTTGGGTCACCAGGCCCGAATATTATTTATTAGAGGACGGAACATTAAGAGACTTTAAGAACGAAAAAGGTCCATGGTCTTGTCACCGTGACACAAAAAGCGGTGATCTGGTTCTTTTTTATTTTGCAGGGAATACCGATTACCAAGGGATTAGTAAGATTGTTCGTGCGACCAGTGACGCCGGTAAAGATAAAGGGGGTGAATATCCATTTATTTGCGAGATTGAATTGGTGGAACCATATAAAAAAGGATTGAATCTACAGCAACTCAAATCAGATAAAATTCTCAGTGAATGTTCTGCATTCAAAGGGAACTTCCAACACAGAGCCTTTAAGATTGAGCCAAAAGTTTATGATCATTGTATTGAGTTGTTGAAAAAGAAAAATGAACCAATAAGCGATGAGAAAATAGAGAACATTGAGCTAAAAAAAGGAGAAAAAATAGATAGAGAAATAAAGAAAAATGATCAAA
The DNA here is from genome assembly GCA_965207725.1 of Leptonemataceae bacterium. Classification (GTDB taxonomy): domain Bacteria; phylum Spirochaetota; class Leptospiria; order Leptospirales; family Leptonemataceae. Next base: position 1,897,899 of record OZ242290.1, read on the forward strand.
AAAATAATTTAAATGTTCAGGAAAAGGCAGAAGTGGAAAAAAAAGCCATTGAATATGTTAGCCAGCATTATAGAAGAAAAAACTGGCAAGTGAAAAGTGTTGAAGCTGAAAGAGGGCATGGCTACGATCTATTGTGCCGAGGCAAAGGGAAAAAAGCTCATGAAGAACTCCACTTGGAGGTCAAAGGGCGAAGTACCGGCGATACTTCCTTTCATCTCACCAAAAATGAATATGATGCTGCGATGTCAGACACCGATTTTCTACTCTGCTTGGTTACTCATGCGACAAACCACAAGGAAAGGAAATTGCACACTTTTACGGGCAAGGAATTAATCGCCAGATATTCTTTTACCCCCATGACTTATCATTGTAGAGAAAAATAATATTTTTTTTGCGCTAGCGGACAACACTCTTATTTTCAACGATTCTCTAAGCCTCCGAGCCCAGAAGCGCTGAATCTGGCAAAGAGAACAGGGGCGATAGATCAATGAAGCGATTGATTCTATCTCGGCTTCTGCTGTTCGGTCAAACATATCTTTTGGGTTAATTTGAGAAGCATTCACAGATATCTATAGATATTTTCCAAGACCAAGTGGGACCAACCGGATTCATTGCCTGCAGGCTTTGCCCAGTAAGGTCCGTTGTCTCTGCATATGATCGTTCTCCAGTTGATAGCTTTCATATCTGCTCCTCTGATTCAGGTTCTCGGGAAAAGCTTTTCTGCACTCAAAATACAATTTTCTGAGAGTATTGATTCGATGGGTGCCCTTGAGTAAATGAAAACCCTTCGGCTAGCTAAATAAATAGGTGCTCATATGCCATAGTAAATATGCTCCTTTTTTGAATTGATAGCCTTAAAGTTTCTGCAGAAATTGAAAAAAATTGAGAGAGCTTTTTTAACGCCCTACTTTTGTTATTTTTTTTGAGGTATCATTGGTTAATAAACTCACAACAATCATCGTTGATGCACCAGCTAATACACCGACTCCTGCGACTCCGAAGGGATTATTCCAGCCTACAATTACATAGAGGATGATATACAAACTAACACCTGTAAAAAATGATACGAGTGCTCCAATCCGAGTAGCGCGTTTCCAAAGTGCTCCAATCAGCAGCGGCCCTGCTGTAGCAGACATGATACCACCAACTCCAATCCACAACAAGATTGATAAGAATTTAGGTCTATTTAATGCCATTAAGGTGGTGACAAGACAAATGACAAGAATCGCAATGCGGGAGATCCAAAGAGCAATTTTATCGATCTGAGCACTACTTTTATTTTTATGGAATATGGGTGCCAATGTTTTGCGATAAATATCGTTACTAAAAATGACAGAAAGAGTAACAAAGAGACCATCAGAGGTAGATAGAATCGCTGATAGTATAGCAACCCCTAAAAAAGAGGCTATAAATGGCGGGAAGATGCTTGTAAATAAGCTAGGAATAGCTGCATCAGGTTCAATGCCCGGACCTAAAAGAGCACGGGCATGAATCCCGCCAAAGACTGTCATACCAAGTATCGAACCCAGAGGTACAAGTAAAATGATGAGCTTTTTAATATCTTTGTCAGAACGTAACGCGAAAATCTTATTGCCAATATGCGGATTGAGAGCAAAAGGTAAATGGGCAATGACCATAAGAATAATGAGCAATGCACTACCAAAGATGGGATGACCTTCTGAAAAATAATTATCCCAAGATAGACTAGGATCTTGGATTTGTATAAGTCGATTGATTTCAACGGCACCCCCGCCGTCTGCTAACCCTGACCCGCTAAAAAAGGTAAAACCAATCAACAAGGCAATCAAGACCATCAAAATCCCCTGTACAAAGTCGGTCATAATATCTGAATGACTACCACCAACTGATATATAAAAACCAACAACAAATACGGTGATCAGTAGACCGTAAATGTAATCAACATCCAAAATAATCTGAAAGATAGTAGCGGCGGCAACAAGCTGGGCTACAATATAATAGATAAGCAGCAATGAAATCAGAGAAAAGAGAATACGCAGAGTATCGCTCTTATAACGCTGCCCAATGAATTCAGGAAGAGAGTTTGAGCGGAACTTATCACCCATTTTCTTTAAAAAGAAAACGCAGAGTATTAAGCCAACGTACGTAGCTAAGGGATACAGTGCTGGATACCAAATCGCGGGGAATCCCAACTTGTAAGCCAAACCAGGCATGCCCAGAAAAGTAGAACCACTAGCCGTCGTGGCCGCAATTGCAAAGGCAATCGTCACTGGGCCATACGACGAGCGCGCGACCGCAAAATCTTCTGCGGTTTTGGTCCGGCGCAAGCCATAAAAAGCAATGCTGATAAAAACAGCAATAAAAAGTACCAGCCAAAACCAACTCCAAAATAACATGATCTCTACTTTTACATTAATCAGAAAATGCGTCTATCAAAGGGCTCTCATAAACATCTTTACTTCTGCATCCATCTGTATGGTTCGAGAATAATGGCTAAAGCTTTTTTACCACGAAGGTAATTATCAATATCCAAGTCGAGACAACAATGATACTTGCTAAAATCAAAACATTCATCGCAATACTCTATTCCTCTGCAATATTGACAGAATAAATTCTCAATTTTCAATTTTCAATGCCAGAAAAAACTTTCAATAGTTGGACAACTAATCAAAGTAATTTCTGACAAAGAATAGAAAAAAAGAGATCAGTTTACCCTGCTAGTTTATAGCAATAAACGTACCCCACGTTTGACCAGCTCCTTTCGTTTTCAGGAAACTCATTACAAAAGCAAATTCGTATACCTTGTCTTTAACTAACTCTTCAGTAACCAAATTTTCCAAGATGTAAATTCCACGTTTGGTAATCAATTCTTGGTGTGCCGTAAATGCTGTATCACCCGACGGATAATTATCCAGACCCCAGGTATCGGCGCCCACAGCAAGGGGGTTTTTCTTGGCTAACCACCGTGCCGCACTAGTACTAATCCCAGGCTCAGAGCTAATGTATTTGTCATTGTCTTTCATCCAGTAAGCGGCAATCCAGCCGGTATTCAAGATAATAATATCACTTGGCAAAATTTCAAGATTCTGTTTTTTCAATGCACCACGCAAATCATCTACAGTAATTTCGTAGCCGCCTTCCATGACAGCAACGCCTTTATAAGCTGCAACATCAATCAAGACACCACGCGAAAAACTCATTGGGATATTTTCGCAACCGAGCTCGGTTAAACCTGCCCCAGTAGCAATATCTCCCCACTTTCTACCATTATAGAAGTTTTCGCCAATACCCGCGTGTCCTAGGCAATCAATCTGAGTAAATGTTCCCAGATTACCAGCGATTATCTCATCTGACCATCTAAAGTCATTCTTACCCAATTTTCGGCTAGGATGTATATTGTTGTACATCAATTGAAATTTGTAGTAACGTGGGGGAAACGCTGGCGCATCTGAAACTAAAGTGAGCTGCATATCATACACCTTACCTTTCTTGATCAATGCTCCCGCTTCTACAATTTTTTCTGGGGTGAGCTCTCTCGCCGCACCAATTCCTTCACCTTTCCCATACAAACTATGGGTGTCGCTCAGCGAATAGATTATTACTATCGCAACGACAACAACACCAATGACAATCATTGATGAAGATTTTCTAAATGGTGTAAAAATATTTTTTACACTCCTAACCAAATTTTTCATAATAGGTTTTTCCTCCTAGTAATAGACGTTCAGTCTAATAAGGACATAAAAAATCTTGGTCGAAATTTTGCAATATGTTCTAAAAAAATAATTTTCATTTTTTCTCCAATCCCATCTAGCGAATCCCTATAACCAAAGTTGTCATCGACAATCAGGCCCCTGATGAATCACTCATGCCAACGATACAACGTCCTATAATTTCTCCTTTTTCTAATTTTTCTAGGATCTCATTTGTCGCAGAAAGTGGGTAGTGGTTAAACGGGATCGGCAGTGGTTTTACCTTATTTAACAAATTGATAAGCTCTTTTAGTTCACTCAGCGATCCCGTATAACTACCTCGCAAAGTTATATTCTTCATAGCCAACATCGCGATCGGCAACGGAAAACTCCCTCCGAACATACCAACGTTAATGTATTGACCATTTTTTTTCAAGCTTTGAAAGCCTAGTTTTGCAGTCATACCGAGCCCGACAAAATCAACAACAGCTGCTACCCCCCCTGAGCAAAGCTCCATGATTTCTGCCTGTGCATCAGCTTTTTTTGAATTGATAGTGATGTACGGTGCAAACTTCTTTGCAACTCGTAAATGTTCATCGTCAATGTCGACTACAATGACCTGGTTTGAACATAAATGCGGCAATATCTGTAAGCCCATTAGCCCAACGCCACCGGCTCCAATAATAAGCAAGCTCTCACTGGGTGGAATCGGCAAAACTTTTTTTAGAGCACTGTAGGCGGTTAGCCCAGCGCAAGAATACGGGCCAGCAGTATCTGCTGGTAGTTTACCAATATCAACCAGATAACGCGGATGTGATATCCGAACAAATTCACTATATCCACCATCCTGATACATGCCCAGCGAGCGCATATTCAGACAATGATTTTCACCAAGGTTCAGACAATAATAGCATTTCCCACAACCTTGCCATGGATAGACTAAATATGAATCACCGATAGCAAGATTAGTCACCTTATCCCCAAATTCGACGACCTGCCCCATTATTTCATGTCCCATGGTAATGGGGAGTGTAAGCCCACGATCTTTAGCATAAAGACGCTTACCCTCGGCTAAATCATAATATCCCTGCCAAATATGCAGATCTGAATGACAAACGCCACAGCTGAGGACAGATAACAATACTTCCGTATCCTGAACCTTGGGACGCGCTAATTCCTGCCATTCTAGTCCTTTACCAAAGCCAGTTAAACGTAAACTTTTCATTTTTCAAAAGTATCACCACTATAATAATATTCGTTTTTTCCCTCATCTCTTTTTCAAAAAGCTGATCATTTGTATTTCGAGAAATCTCACTAGAGCTGGTGATAACACTTTTCCTAGCTACTGCTTACTTAATATGCATTCCATGCATTCCCGCAATAGTTTTGCTGCTAGATTCTGCCCTTGCGAAATCTAGACAAAAAAAGAGCCCACTGACTATAGTCAATGAGCTCTCTTCTTTTATATTCACTCCTTCTAATTCTCATTAAATTGAGCGAATACAAACATAGATATATACTTCCAAAGCAAAGTAATATGGTCAAATCTCACGACATATTAGTATCACTCGACTAAATTCCTTACAAAACTTACATCTGTGACCTATCAACCTAGTAGTCTTCTAGGTGTCTTCAGGGACCGAAGTCCAGGGAGATTTTATCTTAGGCGAGGCTTCCCACTTAGATGCTTTCAGCGGTTATCCTTTCCGAACATGGCTACCCTGCGATGCCACTGGCGTGACAACAGGTACACTAGAGGTTCGTCCATCCCGGTCCTCTCGTACTAGGGACAGCTTCCTTCAAATCTCCAACGCCTACAGAGGATAGGGACCGAACTGTCTCACGACGTTCTGAACCCAACTCACGTGCCGCTTTAATTGGCGAACAGCCAAACCCTTGGGACCTTCTCCAGCCCCAGGATGCGACGAGTCGACATCGAGGTGCCAAACCGAGCCGTCGATTTGAACTCTTGGGCCCGATAAGCCTGTTATCCCCGGAGTACCTTTTATCCGTTGAGCGATGGCCCTTCCACGAAGAACCACCGGATCACTAAGCCCTGCTTTCGCATCTGCTCGACTTGTAAGTCTCGCAGTTAAGCTCCCTTATGCCTTTGCACTCTATGCGCGATTTCTGGCCGCGCTGAGGGAACCATTGGGCACCTCCGTTACTTTTTAGGAGGTGACCGCCCCAGTCAAACTGCCCACCTAACAATGTCCTGGATATGATTATCCGGTTAGAATCCAAATTAAGTAAGGGTGGTATTTCAAGGTTGACTCCATCTGAACTGACGTCCAAACTTCAAAGTCTCCCACCTATCCTACACATACTAAACTTAAACTCAATGTCAGGTTACAGTAAAGGTTCACGGGGTCTTTCCGTCCAACTGCAGGTAGTCGGCATCTTCACCGACACTACAATTTCGCTGAGACTCTTGCCGAGACAGTGGGGAAATCGTTACACCATTCGTGCGGGTCGGAACTTACCCGACAAGGAATTTCGCTACCTTAGGACCGTCATAGTTACGGCCGCCGTTTACCGGGGCTTCAATTCTGAGCTTCGCTCGAAAGCTAACCCATCCTCTTAACCTTCCGGCACCGGGCAGGTGTCAGTCCCTATACATTGTCTTACGACTTCGCAGAGACCTGTGTTTTTGGTAAACAGTCGCTTCCCCCTCTTCAGTGTCACCTTTTCGTGCTTATGAGCGGATGCTCCACACAAAAAGGCACCCCTTCTCCCGAAGTTACGGGGCTATTTTGCCGAGTTCCTTAGCAAGAGTTATCTCACGCGCCTTAGGATATTCTCCTTGCCCACGTGTGTCCGTTTGGGGTACGGTCACCATAAGTTTTCGTTTAGAAGTTTTTCCCGACAATTTGGGATCAATGACTTCGATCATCCGTAGAATCACTCGATTCAGCCCTCAGCTCAGTGCCAGATTTTCTTATGCACTTCAACGCCTAATACCAAATACGAAGATAACCATCACTCCGATCATCTACCCTGTTGTGTTACTCCATCACTCAAACAAACCCATGGCGGTGCAGGAATATTAACCCGCTTCCCATCAGCTACACCTTTCGGCTTTACCTTAGGGACCGACTAACCCCCGGCGGATTGACCTTGCCGGGGAAACCTTGGGCTTTCGGCGAGGGGGAGTCTCACCCCCTTTATCGCTACTAATGCCGGCATTTTCACTTGTAAACGCTCCAGTGCTTCTTCCGATACACCTTCACTGCTGATTACAACGCTCCTCTACCACTCGTATTAAACAAGTCCATATCTTCGGCGCAACGCTTAGTCCCGTACATTTTCGGCGCATGAAAACTTGACCAGTGAGCTATTACGCACTCTTTCAAGGATTGCTGCTTCTAAGCCAACCTCCTGGTTGTCTAAGTCTTCTCACTTCCTTTATCACTTAGCGTTGTCTTAGGGGC